>NZ_CP031848.1:2400000-3600000 GCF_003441595.1 Marinobacter sp. Arc7-DN-1
CGGAGCTGATGGTGCAGCTGCTCGACAAACTGGTGGACAATGCCCGGGATTTCACACCGGAAAAAGGGCTGATTGAAGTCGGACTGGAAGCCACAACCGATGGCCTCTGCCTGTCGGTTTTCAACGAGGGCTCCGCCCTGCCGGAAAGCCCCGCCACAGACATCTTCAGCCCCTTCGTATCACTGCGGGAAGGGCAGGAACAGGGCCACCTGGGCCAGGGCCTGCTCATTGTCAGCCTGATTGCCGACTACCATGGTGGCCGTGTGGACGCACTGAACCGCACCCAAGGTGGCATTGACGGTGTATGCTTCCGCGTTATTATCCCCGCCATCCATTCTTGAAACAGGACTGCACCGCCGTGAGCGCACGACTGGACTCCCTCGACATTCATCCACTTCGCAACGAACTCTATAACGAGCTGCACTCGCGTCCCTTCCAGGTGCTGCCAACTCCGGCACGGGTCACCCAGATGGCGGTGCTGACCACCCCGGAACAGCGCCAGCAGCAGTTCCGGCACCTGCAGGAGCTGCACCGGGTGCTGGGCCAGCCGGTGCCGGAGCACGAAACAGGCTGTTTTGAGCACACGTTCGGTTCCCTCCGGGTACGCCGTGAAATGCACATGGAGTTTGCCTCCTACACCTTCATCAATCTGGCCGCCAGCAACAAGGCCCCCTTCACCGAAGCTGGCATTACACCGCTTCCGGAAGGCTGGCTGGAGCAGTTGTCCGGCACCGTGATCGCCGCCTTTCACCTGGAAATACGACCGGCCGCGGACGGAACCGAGGGGGATCTGGACTATGTCCGCAAACACTTTGAAGGCATGCGCCTGGTCGGCAGCAGCCCCCAGGAAGGCGCCGCCCGGGTGTGGGGCACCTTCAGGCTGCACAGCGACGGGTTTGGGCGATTCATGGTGATGAACCACCACATGTCCGACAGCCAACTCGGGCGCCTCACCCAGCGGCTGATGGAGATTGAGACCTATCGCCTGATGTCGCTGCTGGCGTTGCCGGTAGCCCGGAAAATCACCCCATCCCTGAATGATATGGACGAAAAGCTGGCGGTGATCACCCAGTCTCTTGCCGAGAACCAGGAAGTCGATGAAGAAAAGCTGCTCGCCCAACTGACCAATATCGCCGCCCGCATTGAGGCCTTCCGGGCCCACTCCACCTTCCGTTTCTCCGCCACCCGCGCCTATCATCGGCTGGTGCTGACCCGACTGGAGGAACTGCGGGAGGACGAACTGTCCGGCCACCTGACCCTCACCGAATTCATGACCCGCCGGCTGACACCGGCGGTAAAAACCTGCGAAGCGGTCAGCGAACGCCTGGAAGACCTGTCACGCCGGGTGGACCGGGCCTCGGACATGATGCGGACCCGGGTGGAACTGGCCATTCAGAGCCAGAACCAGCAACTGCTCAGTTCCATGGACCGACGCTCCAGGATCCAGCTGATGATGCAACACACCGTGGAAGGTTTCTCGGTGGTGGCCATTACCTACTACCTGATCGGGCTGCTCAAGTTTGGCCTGGATTCGATTTACGAGGCAGGCTTCGCCGTCAACAAAACACTGATTCTCGGCGTCGCCATTCCCGTGGTCATGACCCTGGTGTTCCTTGGCGTCCGGATGGTTCACCATCACTTCATCAAAATGGCGAAACAGCAGTAGCCGACACCAGCAGCCTGTCGGACTTAAGGCTGACAGGCTGCTAACTGCCGGCGCCCGCCTCTCCGGCAAACTGCCGGTAAAACTGCTGGGCCGTGCGGCCATTGCGGACACCCTTGGCGGTGGCGAAACGGATGGCCTCCCGGTGCAGGCTCTCCCTGTCGGCCACCTCCGGAAACAGGGCATCCACCGCTTGCAGGTAGATCTCCTGAGAAAACGCGTAGAACGACAGCTGCAGGCCGAAGCGATCCGCCAGCGACACCTGCTCCTCGATGGCTTCCGCCGGGTGTACTTCACCGTCGCGCATCTCGCTTTTGAGGTTGTCAGACATGAACTCCGGCATCAGGTGCCGGCGATTGGAGGTGGCATACACCCGCACATTCTCCGGCGGCAATTCCAGGGAGCCCTCCAGCACACTTTTCAGGGCCTTGTAGCCAGTCTCGCCGACATCAAACGACAGATCATCGCAAAAGATCACGAACCGGAACGGCAAATCGCAGATGTCATCGACGATTTCCGGCAGATTCACCAGATCATCCTTGTCCACCTCAATCATCCGCAGCCCGCGCTCCTGGTAGCGATTCAGCAGCGCCTTGATCAGAGACGACTTGCCCGTGCCCCGGGAGCCCCAAAGCAAAGCGTTGTTGGAAGGCTCACCGGCGAGAAAACGCTCAGTATTGCGGGCCAGTGCCTGTTGCTGCCGGCGGATGCCGGCGAGATCCTGCCATTGCACCGGATCGAGCCGGCGAATCGCCCGCAGACCGGAGCGGTGACGGCGCCAGACCGCCGCCGGCGTGGTTTGCCAGTCTATAGATACAGTTCCGGACATACACCTCTTTCCTATTCCGTCCCGTGTCAGCCTGTGAAACACTGAACACTCTGTTTATAACCGGTTGAAAAGGAGACTTTACCCCAAATGGCCGTAAAATCCGTTGCCCTGGTGGCACACGACAACAAGAAAAAGGAACTGGTGGACTGGGTCGCGGACAACCGCACCCGCTTTGCTCCGCTGAAACTCTATGCCACCGGCACCACCGGCCGGCTGTTGCGGGACAATCTGGAGCGGGACGACATTCATTGCCTGCTCAGTGGCCCGTTAGGGGGAGATCAGCAAATCGGCGCCAAGATTGCCGAGGGCGAAATCGATCTGCTGGTGTTTTTCTGGGACCCCCTCGAACCCCAGCCCCATGACCCCGACATCAAGGCCCTGCTAAGGATCGCGGCACTCTGGAACATTCCCGTGGCCTGTAACCGGGCAACGGCGGAATTCATCCTGACTTCTGCCTACATGACTGACGACCAGCACCAGCCGAAAAAACCGGATTTCTCCGATTACACCGGTCGCCCGGTCGGCGCCTGAGGCATTAGGCAAGGCCAGTGGTTATGACTACACTGATAAGGTAGCTGTAACGGACCGCCGGCACGCCAATGAATAGTCATGCCACTTTCCTCCAACATCGGTTTTTGAGCGTGGCCGTTGCTCTCTTCTGGGTTCTGTGTCTGCTGCCCGCATCGCCGCTGGCAACGGCAGAGCAGTCGAACGAAACGATAACTGTCGGCATTGTCGGTGATAACAAACCCTATTCCTTTGATGACGGTCCGGGGGCCTCCGGTTTTTCCGTCGATGTTCTCCGGGAGGTCGCCAGGCAGTCCGGTCTGAACTTCGTCTTCCGAGCTGGCAGTTGGCCGGAGATCTACGATGCGTTCCTGCGCGGAGAGCTTGATGTTATCGACGGAATTTCGTTCCATCCGGATCACGCTGAAAAAGTCCTGTTTACTGAGCCGTACCACCTGCGTCAGACCTTCCTGATGCACAATACCCAGACACCGATCGGAAAGATCAGCACGATAGAGGACCTCAAAGGCAGTCGAGTAGGTTTGGTACGTGACGTTTATTATCGCGATGCCCTGGCAGGTCAGGGTATTTCCATCACTACCTACGACTCTCTATACAGCCTTATCCGGGCACTCGCATTTGGCTGGGTGGATGTTATTGTCGGTCCAAGGCTGACTCTCCAGTACTACGCTAGCCAAGCTGGATTCGGCTTTCTCGAGATCGCCGGTGCGGCCCCCTTCGGAGAGCTCTCTAACGAGGATTTCCGCATTGGAGTTCTGAAAACCAACCAGGACCTCTTTCAAAAGATCAGTCGTGGCCTGCAACAGATTCCACAACCGCGAATACAGGAGTTGCTTGAGCGCTGGCGGGAATTCGGCGGCAACAACCTCAACAAAGTCACAGAATTTACCCTGACCCCGGAACAACGCCGGTTTATTTCGGAAACCGGTCCGGTTCGCGTAGGTTTAATGCGGGATTATGCCCCTTACAGTTTTGAAAGCGGCACCCGTATTCACGGTTTGAGTATTGATGTGCTTAACCGCATATCGGACCTGACCGGATTGCAGGTGATTCCAGTCGAAGGGCAGTGGATCGAATTGTTACCGTTGTTCCGTGACGGCGAAATTGATCTTCTGGCCAACATGTCTTTCAGACCCGAACGTCAGACCTTCACTCGCTTTACCCAGCCTTACCACACGATTCCCAATGTTGCCTTTACCCATGACCCGTCCCTGAGACTGGAGACACTTGACGACCTCAGGGGGCAACGCGTAGCGCTGGGTTCCGGCATCTATTACGAAAAACCCGTCAGAGCTGCATTGGGTGACAATGCGAGGATATTCACAACGCAGGACGCCATGTTCCAGGCCCTGGCCAGAGACGAGGTCGATGTGGTTCTCGCCGCTTTGCCCAATGGCAATTTCTGGATACGGGAGCTGGGTATCCCCGGAGTACGAATCGCGGGTGAACTGATGCTGGAGGGCCAGGCTGGCGAAGATCTCCGTTTCGGGGTAAGGCCCGGACTCGCCCCGCTGGCCGACATTCTTGATCAGGCACTGTCAGCCATCAGCGCTGAAGAGATGCATGCGATCGAGAGCCGTTGGCTGGGAGCCAGCGTTGACCGGCAGGTAGCTGAAACGGGTGAGGTGACTCTGAATGCAATAGAGCTGGCCTGGCTGGAAGCCCATAACAGTCAGTTAAACATGTGTGTTGATCCACACTGGTTTCCACTTGAAGGCATAGACGCCGAAGGCAACCATACCGGATTGTCCGCCGAGGTGGCCCGCTTGTTCTCAAAACGTGCACCTGTGCGGTTTGAGCTGGTTCGCACAGACAGCTGGAAAGAATCCATGAGAGCCGCCAGACAAGGCAAGTGCGATATCTTCACGATGGCAATGAAGACCCCTGAACGGTCCCGATTCCTGAATTTTACCGAGCCGTACCTTGAGGTGCCGACTGTTGTTCTTGGCCGGATTGAAGCCCCCTTCATCGAGCGCGTGGGAGATCTGCGGGGCCAGAGGATTGGCGTTGTCGAGGATTACGCGTTCGCGGAGCTTTTGCAGAACCGCTACCCCTCTCTCAATCTTATCGAAGTCGGGAACGAACAAGACGGGCTAAGGAAACTGCAAAGCAATGAGCTGGACGGCTACATCACAACGCTGGCAACTGCCAGCTACTACATGCAGGAACTTGGCCTTGCCGATCTGAAAGTAATTGGCAGAGTTCCCGCAGACTGGTCACTCTCCGTGGCAACGAGAAAGGACGAGCCTGTTGTTCTGGGCATCATGCAAAAGCTGGTTTCCAGCCTCACCGCCCAGGAGCGGAAAGACCTTGAACGGCAGTGGCGGAACTTACGGCTCAAGCAATCCGTGGACTACACCCTGACCTGGCAACTGCTGGTCGCTGGCGTGCTGATTACCGCTCTGCTGGTTCACTGGAACCGGAAACTCAACCGCCTCAATAAAGACCTGACCGATGCCAATGAGAGGCTCGCACGTCTAAGCGTAACGGACGACCTGACGCAATTAGGCAACCGAAGCTACTTTGACCAGGAGTTCCGCAAGAGCTTCCAGTGGTGTCAGCGCCACAATTCAGGCTTTGCGGTCGCAATGATAGACGCGGATCATTTCAAAAAAATCAACGACAGTTATGGCCACGAAGCCGGAGATCTTTGCCTGAAAACTCTGGCAAATACCATGCGCGAACACTTCCGGCGGGAAACAGACAGGCTCTCGCGTTTTGGGGGCGAGGAATTCGTCATTTTTGCCAGCTACGAGGACAGGAATGAAATACGTAACCGCCTGGAGCGTTTCCGGGAGGCTGTCGCAAATGCCTGCAGTATTTGCGATGGCAACGATATCAAGCTGACCATCAGCATTGGTCTGGCGACCGGTATTCCGGGGCCGGATGACTCACCGGCGGAATTTCTCAGACAGGCCGACCAGGCCCTGTACCAGGCCAAAGAAAATGGTCGGAACCGGCTGGAGGCGCGAGCGGTCAGTTCCTGAGTGGTGGTAAGATTGACACAAAACAAGGATAAGGAGAAAACCATGGCACGTATTTACGAGGACAACTCACTCTCCATCGGCAACACCCCGCTGGTAAAACTGAACCGGGTCAATGACGGCGCCACCATCTGGGCCAAGATTGAGGGCCGTAACCCGGCCTACTCCGTTAAGTGCCGGATCGGCTCGGCCATGATCTGGGACGCCGAAAAACGGGGCACCCTCAAACCGGGCATGACCATCGTGGAGCCCACCAGCGGCAACACCGGCATCGCACTGGCGTTCGTGGCTGCTGCCCGCGGCTACAAACTGATCCTGACCATGCCCGCCTCCATGAGCCTGGAACGCCGGAAGGTCCTGAAGGCCCTGGGGGCGGAACTGGTGCTTACAGAACCAGCCAAAGGCATGCCGGGCGCCATCGCCAGGGCGGAAGAGATTTTCGCCTCCGACCCGGACAACCATTTCCTGCCCCAGCAGTTCCAGAACCCTGCCAACCCACGGATTCACGAAGACACTACCGGCCCGGAGATCTGGAATGACACGGACGGTGAGGTGGACATCTTCGTGGCCGGTGTCGGTACCGGCGGCACGCTGACCGGTGTGTCCCGCTACATCAAGGACACCCGTGGCAAGAAGATCACCACCGTCGCCGTCGAGCCCACGGATTCACCGGTCATCACCCAGGTGATGAATGGGGAAGATCCCAAACCTGCGCCCCACAAGATTCAGGGCATTGGCGCCGGCTTTGTACCCAAGAATCTGGACCTGGAACTGGTTGACCAGGTGGAAACCGTTTCCAATGAGGAGTCCATGGACATGGCCCACCGGCTGATGCAGGAGGAAGGCATTCTCTGCGGCATTTCCTGCGGTGCCGCCGTTGTCGCGGCGGTCCGGGTGAGCAAGCAGCCGGAGCACAAAGGCAAGAACATCGTCGTGGTATTGCCGGATTCGGCAGAACGCTATCTTTCCTCAGCCCTGTTTGCTGACCAGTTTGGTGAGCTGGAGAACCTCCAGTAACGGAGGGAGTATCAGGCGCAGCCTTCGGGCTGCGCCTTGCGCCCCTCAGAACCGAAAGCTGTCTCTCAATTACCTGAACTCACCCTACTGGGGGGTCTGCCTGAAGCGGGTTAAAACCGGCCTGAGAATTAGCACAGTATATTCGAGCGCGCGTTACTGTAACTTAATCCATCGGTTCGTCATTGCGGACTCGCAGAAAACTGGCAAAACGGGGCAGACCAGTGGCCGTAAGACCATAATACTTGAATGTGATCGTGATTCCGGGCTCTGGTGGGGACGCCCTCTCGGTATCGCTGAACCCGGAACCAATCCGGAACTGCCGGCCATTTTCGAGCTCGACCAGCAGTGACCCCATCATGCCCTCGTATTTGCCACTGCCCGGCAGGTGACGAACCACCACCGCTTCGGCATCCTGGTACGGCTTCACTTTCAGCAGGTCATTCGAGCGACCGCTTCGGTAACCACTGGCCCCCAGGTGCAGCATTAACCCCTCTGCCCCGCTGTCTACCACCTCTTCCAGACGCCGCATCAACTTCTCATGGGTGCTCGCCCGCTGCTGCTCCACAAGCACCATATAGGGTGATCCGACCCTATCGACCAATGCCCTCAGCCGGGCCAGACGCTGATCGAAAGTAGCCTCCTGATCCGGAAGATCAAATACCATGAAGCGAACCTGCCGCCACTGGGCAGCTACCGGAACCACCTGACGCACCGCCCCCGATAATTCCGCAAAACGGCCACGCCCCATCCAGAGCTCGCCATCCAGGGGATGCGCCGGAAACCCTTTGGTAAACCACCCGGGCGCCCGATACTCGTGACCACCACGGGAAAGAAAGCGCTCACCGGTCCAGTAGGCTCGCACCCCGTCGAGCTTTTCACTGACCCAGTAGCCCTCAAGCGGCATGCCTTTTTGATAGACATTGGCGAGTGTGAGCTTTGGTGGTTCCGCCCAGGCCACGGGGGAAGGCAAGAAGGAAGGCAGCACCAGAAGCACGGTACAAAACAATCGGGAAAGCATGGCAGCTCCTTTGCTCTACTGGGCCAGATATTCCGTTCCGGCCATAATGATCAACAGGTCGTTATTCGTTTCCGCAGGTGCTCCTCACCTTCTCCCGGAAATCCTCACGAATACGGGTATTCTCGGCCTCACTCACGAAGACCCTCTCACCCTGATCGTTGAGGTCATAAAAAGTTGAGACGCTGGCCAGATACTTGAGACGCGCCCGAAGTTTTCGGCAAACATCGGCACGCTTCTCCGCTTTCTCCTTAGCCTTGGCATCAGCCGCCCGCCGCGCCTTGCGTTCCGCCTGCTGCTGCTCCAGAAATTCCGTCATTTTCTGATGGCGTTCCCGGGCACCCGTATCCGCATTGGCCGGAGCGGCATTAACCGCAACTTCACTTGATGTCGCCTGGGCCGGTGGGCGATCTCCGAAATGGGTTTGGCCGTTGGCATCCACCCATTTGTAGACACCCGCGTTTGCGGAGAGGGGGATGGAGCAGAGGAACATTAAAACCACTAATGCTTTCACACAGAAATCCTTTTCAACTATTTGCTTCCTTGGCGCCTTTACCAACGAAAGGCTTTCACGATAGGCGAAAACTCTATCACCGCAGCCCCCGCCAACACCATGAACGACGCAACAAAAACCGCCATTTGGGGCGCTTCCAGGTTTGTAGGCTACCCTGCAGGTATGAACGGACTGCCGCAGTTATACGAACGCGTTCGCAAAACTCCAAAACACCGAGTGTGAAAATAAGGTAACTATCTGATAGGGTTGAAAAGTTGGAACAGGATGGGTGGAGTTATACGCCCATGACCAAGAGCGGGAGTGGCTCAGGAATGAGCGTATAACTCCGGCGGTAGCCATGGTAAATGGTTCTCAAGACTCTGTTTTTGAGAGAGAATCAGGCGTTTTCCTGAGAAATCTTGAGTGGAGTTTTACGAACGGGTGATATACGAACGCGTTCGTATAATTAGCTGTTAAATGCCTGGCTCCGGCGTTCTTGGGTTTGGTGTTTGGTCACTGGCTGTCAGTTGTCTTCGGGCAGAACACAGCCCTCGGTTTGGCGACGGTTTTCGCGGCCAATTCGGTGTTTGGGTCGCGGGGCCATCCGGCGTAAACATCGGGCTGTTTCCGCTTGTTCAGTGTTCTGGTTCCTAGCGCCATGGGTTGCGCTGGTGCAAAGTATCGGGAGTAGGCATTCAGCATTGGGTGCCGCAATAAATTGCCGGGCAGCTCCGGCATCTAACCAGTCGCAGCAGTTCGTGGCCTACGGCCACCGGACGCCCTTGTCAGGGCGCCGCTGTGCTTCAGCGTTGAACTAGCCGCGCAAGCGCGGGGAGCGCGCCTGAGATCTTTGTTGATCATCGATTACTGAGTAGGGTTTTCAAGGATGAAGACGATACTACAAGAGGTGATGGGCCGGGGGTATCCGGCCCTGGCGGAGAAGACGCCTCTGCCACCGCATGTTCATCGCGCGGCCAGGGCGATGGTGCTGTGCCGCACGGCGGCACTGGGCGGTCACATACAGGGCTGCCCCGAGGGGCATGTCCAGCGGGTCTAGTACAACTCCTGCCGCCACCGCAGTTGCCCGCAATGCAACCGGATTCAGCTTGAGCGTTGGCTGGAGGGCCAGAAGTCACGCCTGATTGATCACCCCCATCGCCATGTGATCTTTACCCTGCCGCACGAATTGCATCCGTACTGGGCGCCGCAACACCGACCGGATGACTCGCTGGTTGTTCCAGTCCGTGCGAGAGACGCTGATGTGTTTTTTGAGCGATCCGGCGTACCTGGGGGCCCAACCTGGCATTCTGAGCGTTTTGCACACCTGGGGGCGGTCGCTCACGTTGCACCCCCATATTCATTGCGCCATTACCGAGGGTGGTCTGGACGATCAGGGGCTGTGGCGGTTGCCGGTCAGGAACTGTTTTCTGCCGATCCGGGCGGTCATGTTCAAGTATCGTGGGCACTTCCTGGCGCAGCTGAAATCCGCCGTGGATTGCGGGGAGTTGTCGCTACCGGACGGTGAGACACCGACGAGCAGCCACAACCTGTTTAACCGATTGGGACGTAAGCCCTGGAATGTGAACCTTCGAGAGCGTTATGACAACGCGGAAGGCGTGGTGGAATACCTGGCCCGCTACGTGCGGGGCGGGCCGATGCGCCCGAGTCAGTTGTCAAGGTTCCGGACCGACCAGAACGATGTCCTGTTCCGCTACCATGCGCACCGGGACAACCCGGATGGCGGACGTAAACGGTGCCGGAAGGAACGCCTGAGTACGGGCGAATTTGCCGGGCGGTTACTGCAGCATGTGCCCCGCAAGGGGCTGAACATTGTGCGCAGTTATGGTCTGTATGCGGTTGCCTGCCGGGGCAAGCTGGACCAGGCCCGGGCGGACGTGGGGCAAGCGCCGGTTCGCCAACCGAAGCCGGTTCGGTGGCAAGGTTATCTTGGCCGTTTTCCCGACAGTCAGAAGCAGACCCACTGCTCGGTCTGTGAGCGGCAACTGACACTGATGGCCCCCATTGCCCCTTCGAGGGCTCCGCCATGAGCTGTCGGGACTCAGGGATAACAGGGAATCACACCATGACAGGCGCCGTCGGTGGGGCGCTTGTCTTGCCGGTTGCCCGGAGATCGCAGAAAATCGACGCCATTCTCCTTCGCCCGTTTCGACCGGATCAGGCCCACGCCCTTAAACTGACCCGGAATCACAGAGCCTTTCCGCTGTTCCGGAGCCCCTTCCGGAAATCTGGCGTTTCAAATCCCCATAGGCTAGCCTGAGACCTCGAGTGCGGACCAGTCCAACAAGCCGATGAACCGATCCACAGGGGCCCGGTCGCGTGCCTGCCTTAGTTCGGGTGTGCCTGAGAGTTGGCGGGAGGTGGACGGTTATCTATATCGTTAGCTGGTTGGGTTTCGGTCTAATTTTGGTGGCTGTGTGCCAGTGGCCTTGGCCCAAAGCTGGTAGCAAAACCGGCAATGCGGGTAGTTCGCCAAGGCCGTCAAAATCGGCGTCTTGCTGGCAGTTCAATCCGTCGCCGGCATTGTTATAAAAGTCGGTGTTTGCCGCGTGGGGCAATCCGCCGAAAACTGAATCCTGATCTGCTACTTTGAAGTTCAGGTTCATTCACCGCATCATCGGCGGTGGTTTTAATCACGGTGCATCGGCATGTGTCGGTGCCAGGGCAGCGGAGCATGCCGTCTTGTTGGTTGCCGGGGATCGGTGTTCACAGTTACCCCCAGCTAACCAGTCGCTGCAGTACGCGGCCGATGGCCGCCGGACGCCCTTTCCATGGCTCCTTCGTCGCCATTCCAAGGTCGCCGCTGAGCTTGGCGTTATGTCAAATATCGTCCTATATTATTCCCGTAAGGAAAAACAGAATGAGAAGAAATCAAAGAGACGATGTTCTCCAGTGTTTGGTTGACCCCAGTACTGATAAAAACACCCAGATCAAATTGGCAAAGTACCAACTGATTTACTCATTATCTGGCCTCATTTTGGGGCTGGGTTGCATGATTGGAGGGTTTTTCTTGTTTATCGCAGGGGTGGCTGGCGACGTTGACTGGAGTCTGAATATTCTAGGTGGCGAGTCAAAAATTACCAATGCAGCTCCTGGCGCCGTCCTCTTCATTGTCGGGTTATTCTTGATTTTAATCACTAAGTTTAAGTTTCGACATATAAATAAAAAGTCGGGCACTAACATTTAACAAGGTTTTTGAATTTTAGATTCTATCAATAAAATAAGCTTCCCATTTAATTTTCTGAAATTTGTGAGCTGCGCATATTAATGAATGTTTTTGATATTTTTCGACTTCCTAAATACTCCATGAAAAGAGGGTTTGATATTCCGCTATTTTCACGTCAAATGATGGATTATGTGAAACTGCATTTATATCAGGGGTTTCCTCTAGATTTAACGCTTGTCAATGACGGTGAAGTTAAGCACTATGAGCAAGATCACATTTTTAGAGGTGTTAATTATCTCTCAGAAGTCGCCGCTAGCCCGCCTCTTGATTCTATATCCATCTGTTTCGAGGTTTTAGAAAATGTTGAGATCAATGCTTTTGATCGAGTAGGAGGGGGAGTTACCTCCCCCGTCCTCTCACACCACCGTACGTACGGTTCCGTATACGGCGGTTCATGGCTGGCTCTGAAGCCGAGTCATCGTATCCAACAAGCTTACCAGAGACAGGCGGTTAAAGACCTTCTTGGGGAGTGCGGCATTCATATGCGATGCCCCGCTATTCCACCAAGGCCCGCGCCCGTTTGTCGCGCTTTTCCAAGCCCGTTCCTCCACCAGTCCAAGCCGCATCAGGTTGCGAGCTCGAGTGTGAACTCGCTTCCATTGTCGCCACAGGATCAGGCGGAGTCGTCGCCGTACCCACCCGTCCATCGCCTCTACCGAGCGCTTTGAGTCGGTCAGGCGGTAGTAGTTCGCCCACCCTCGCAGCACTGGATTCAGGTGTTGGATGGTGGTCAGCAGCGATCGCCCCCGTGATCGTCGGAGCAACTGACGCAGGTTGGCCTGATGAGCTTTCAGGCTCTTGGGCGCAATCCTCAGCCGAACCTGTTTGTGCCAGCTTACGCTGTAACCCAGATAGCTCCGGCGCCAAGGCCGATCCACGGCGCTTTTCTCCGTGTTGATCTTCAGGCGCAAGTGCGTTTCCAGATAGTGGGTGAGGCTGGCCATGATCCGGTGCCCGGCTCGCTTGCTACGAACGTAGATATTGCAGTCGTCCGCGTAGCGGCAGAACCGATGGCCCCGGCGCTCCAGCTCCCTGTCCAGTTCGGTCAAAAGAACATTGGAGAGCAGAGGCGAGAGCGGGCCGCCTTGTGGCGTCCCTTCCCGTCTCGGGCTGACCACCCCACCGTCCAGCATGCCGGCTTCCAGATAACGTCGGATCAGGGTCAGTATCCGGCGGTCGGTGATGCGACGAGCCAGCAGGCTCATCAGCACATCGTGGTTGACCCGGTCAAAGAACTGGGCCAGATCCAGATCGACCACCCAACGGTGGCCCTCATTGATGTGCTGCTGCATCGCCTTGACCGCCTGATGGGCACTTCTCCCAGGCCGGAAGCCGTAACTGTGATCCGAGAAGGTCGGTTCCAGCATCGGGCTCAGCACTTGGTGAAGGGCTTGTTGAATCAGGCGATCTTGTACCGTCGGAATACCCAGTACCCGTTCGCCGCCTTGCGGCTTGGGGATACTGACCCGGCGTATGGGCTGAGGATGGTAGCGTCCGGCCAATAAGCGCTCACGCACCGTTGGCCAATGCTGTTGCAGGTGGCCTTTCAGGGCCGTTGTGGGCATCTGATCGACGCCAGCTGCGCCCTTGTTGGACACCACCCGCTGATACGCACGCATCAGGTTCGGGCGCTCAAGCACCTGTTCCATCCGCGCGTTCGGCTCCGCGTTCGTCCACGAATGAGCCTCCGCGTCTGCCTCGACACGGGCACCAGTCTCTGCCGGATTCCGTCCGGCGCCTCCCTGATTGCCCTGACCCATCCGGGCCGCTTCTGTCTTCATAAGCACACCACGAGCACTCATCGCCTACTTGCGGTCAACCATGTTCAGCCCTTCAGTGTGCGGTGACACACCTACTATGGCCTCTGCTGAGTTCTGGCTTCCCATCCCCACCCCTCACGAGGTGAGTAGCACGGTGGCAGAAAACCAGACTTCCCAGGGTAAGACGCGTGACCTTCACACTTATACCCGCCGCATCTACGTTCACACCTTCTGTGCAAGTATCGGGCTTTGACGATATTGGCCGCCTTACCCGGTGTGACCGCCTCGTATGCGATTTCTGTTCGTCAGGTCAGTGTTTTGCCTGCGGCTTCCTTCAGATTCCACCTCGCGATGGACACCCTTGCCGTCCGGCTAGTGGTTCCCCTTACCGGGCCCACAGGGGACTTGCACCCCCAAGTCATCCGGCCAGCACCACCTGTACCGGAACAGCGCCCGTCAAGGCGCTACGCGCCATGCCTGGCGCACCAAAGAAAATGCCTTCTTTAAAAAAGCCTAAGTACATTGTTGGGATAAATTCTGGGCTTGCAGAAGAATTCGCCAATCATTTTATCGCACAGAATTCGGTGGATGAAATGGTGGTAAATATGAAATCTTTGAATCAGTTGCCATTAGAGTTTCTCCAAGACGCTGCGCTCACTTTGTCATTTTGCTTCATAGCATTTCATGAAATTGGACACATTTACCGAGGCCACTTAGATTTTCTTAATAAAAAAATGGAGGCTTCAATTATCGACGAGATGTGGGCAGATGGAGCGAGCCTGAGTGTTGAGGGAAAAGTTTTTTCTCGTCACATGTTCGAATGTGATGCAGATGCTTTTGCAGGATATTTGATGGTAGGCGAGGTAATTTCCAGATATAAGAATTCTATCAATAGCGGAGTTTTTTCTGGACGGAAAAAACGGATTCTCGAAGAACTAGTTATATTTTCTTCATCAGTTATATATTATATTTTTTGCCTTTTCGACAGGCGGCCAACGATTTTTGACGGTGCATATCCGGTACCACCAATAAGAACTGCTATAGCGGTAGGGCATTTAGGCGCCGGCCTTTACAAAGAGGGACTTTCAGATGGGTTAATTAACAAATTGATGATAGAAGGAATCGCTAGAACCCAAGCGATTATCGACGCTAACGATGTGAATCAAAATACTCGTGATCTAGAGGTGGAGTTCAATAGGTGGTCGTCTAAATATATGTCTGAGCTGGGAAAGCTAGGAGAATTGCTAGCTCCATATAAGCCAGTAAAAATTTAAAGACATAACAAGTAGTTGCAGTTCGTTCCGGCCCTGGGGCCTCCACCGGACCGGTTTTCCAGCGCGTTGCGCCTCCAAACCGGCCGCTGAACATCGGCGTTAGCTGGTAGTGCCCTGGTCTTTTTTGGTGGCTGGTTGCCATCGGGCCTTGGCCGCAAACGGGTAGCAAAATTGGCAATTCCGGTGGTTTGCCAAGGCCGTCAGAATCCGCGTCGAGTGGGTAGCGAAAATCAGCGAGTGGCGTTGGTATAAAGGTTGGTGTTCGCCGTAACCAGGTGTCCGGCGAAACCTGGTTCCTTGCTTACCTGCTACTCTGAAGTTCAGGTTCGTTCACCGCATCATTGGCGGTGGTTTCAATCAAAGTGCATCGGGATTTTTCGGTGCCAGGGGGCATCGGAGCAGGCCGTCATGTTGGTTGCCAAAGATCTGGGTTTATCGCCTGCCGGTGCTACTCAGCTAACAAGGCAATCAAATTCGTTCCGGCCTTTGGCCTCCACCGGACGCCCTTGTCAGGGCGCCGCTTAGCTTCGCGTTAGCTGGTAGTGCCCTGGTCTTTTTTGGTGGCTGGTTGCCATCGGGCCTTGGCCGCAAACGGGTAGCAAAATTGGCAATTCCGGTGGTTTGCCAAGGCCGTCAGAATCCGCGTCGAGTGGGTAGCGAAAATCAGCGAGTGGCGTTGGTATAAAGGTTGGTGTTCGCCGTAACCAGGTGTCCGGCGAAACCTGGTTCCTTGCTTATCTGCTACTCTGAAGTTCAGGTTCACTTGCCGCATCAGTGGTGGTGTTTTTAATCAGGGTGCATCGGCCAAGGCCTGTGCAAAAAAGCAGCGGAGCAGGCTGTCATGCTGGTTGCCAAAGATCGGGGTTTATCGCCTGCCGGTGCTACTCAGCTAACAAGGCAATCAAATTCGTTCCGGCCTTCGGCCTCCACCGGACGCCCTTGTCAGGGCGCCGTTTATTGCTGGCGTTAAAAAGAGGAAAAAATCGATCATGGCTGAAAACGAAAACAACGACCAAGACCAAGAAGGACATGAACTTCAAAGAGCGGACGAAGTCGTCGCCAAGTTACCGCGAGATCAATTAAAGTCTCTTTTCTACCTCCTTAACGGTAAGCCTGATTCGAGGATAAAAGTATTCTCTCGTCCCATTTATCTAAACAAAGAGGATATCTCAGAGCTTAATGACTGCGTAACTAGAAAGCTGAAAACCCACAGCGTTGATTCGCAAATCACGACGATGTCAGTTGGCTATAAGGGCTCCGAGATACAGGAGTTTGGGACTTGGCATGAATTTGAACAGCATCCTTGGAATGAGCCTGAGTGCATAGAGGAAATCGTCATTAAGTGGGATTTTTTGGTGCGGCTGGACCAGTATGAACTTCCACAGCGCCATACCCTGCTTGTCCGAATTTCGTCGGATATGAAGCCGGGTAAATTTTTACAACTAATCGCATCTGGAAATTCTGACGATTTCGAGAAAATTGATGTTTTGACCTCTCCTGCATTTTGCAGAGTGGATTTCATCAACGCACAAATAAGTAAAGAGCTTATAAATGTAGTTTCAGATTGGTACGAAGGAAGAAAACAACCAGCCCTTATTCCCGATTTTTACTACTGGTTTAAGCGAAAAAGGCAAAGGATCGCTGAGGCATTGCATCATTCTATTCCTTTCATGTTTGCGCTACTTTGGATGTCGTTTTTCTATTGGATGGACTCTAATATTTATAATGGTGACGTAGATCTTCGAATCTCTGCAATCTGGATATTTTTTGGTCTTTATGCATTAAATCCCATGCATAAAGTTGGGCATATGCTTGCTAGCAAGGTTTTCGGGAAACTCGAAAAATTAGAAGGAAGCAAAGTCGTATTTGAGTTCACTTCCGGAGATAAGAAAAAAATCGCTGAAATTACGGACACCAATAGACAGCGTGGACGGAAGTTTCTTAAGGCATCAGCGTGGGCGCTTTTCTTAAACATATTGGCTGGTTTGATTGCCGCATACCTTTTCGTGAACAGCTAATTTTTAACACATATGAGCCTTCTCGGAATCAATAGGCAATAGTGTTTTTTTGGCCGCGCCAGCGGCCAATCTAAATCCATGAGCGAGAACGCCTGCTTCGTCAGTCTCGTATGGCTGTCAGGCACTCACAGCAAACACATATAGGGGCTCTCTTACGTGGCTTTAGACCACCGCCTGGCCAGTCGTTCCTTCGGTCGATCAGGGGCACCAGACATTCATCGGTTAACCGGTCACTGGCACTATTCAAGGATCTGGCTGCGTAGCTCCAGTTAGTTTCAGGCTCAGGACCGGTGTAAGCCGCACTGGCTCATGGTATTAAGGCACGCCCCACGGGCGGGTGGCTATCAAAGCGGACTGCTTCAACGGCGGTGATAGAAGGCGCGGTTTGGTATCGAGTACAGTCAGCGGACACCGGGGCTTTCACCATCATCCTGTTTGATCCAGTTAGGACGTCATGCTCACCCCGTGGCGTGACTAACCCTTCAGGAATCGTTGTTCATCGAACACCCTCTGATGCTTTGAGCATGAAGTAGGCAGCCCGGCCCCAGCTTGTGGGCCAGCGCGGACAGCGCCTTGGGTTTGTTCATGCGTTTCTGCGAGTTTCTGTAAATAGCGTTGGGCCTTGTCATTACCCCGCAGGTACAGCACGGCGGCCTCCGAGAAAGCCCACTTCAGATGGGCAATTACCGATCTTGTTGCCCTGGGTGCCGTAGACTTTGGCCAGCAGACTCGGCTTAGCACTGATGAGCCGGGCGTAAGAAGCAACTTCTGCACCGTCTCAAATCGCTGGATGTCGCCGATTTCGTAGAGCATCGTCAGGGCCAGGATACGACCCACACCAGGAATGGTCCGCAATACACTCAGAGAGGCAGGATCGTGTTGTTTGGCTTGCCGTTCCAGATGTTCTTCCAGCTTGCTGAGTTCCCGGTGATAGCACTCAATGATGGCCAGGTCGAGGATCGATGTTGTGTTGGACATCCCGGTCGGCAAACGGTCGCCCGGGACTTGTTCCCGGGCGCCGATATTCTTCAGTTGGCCTTGTTGGGCGGCAGGTTGTATTGGCTCGTGTATTCACCACATGGGCTTTGAGCATGGCCCCGTGTTGGACGATGCGGGTGCGTCTGCGCGAAGTAAATCCCGGGTTGCCCGCATCTCCTGCGGATAAACGTTAGCGCCAGGGGGAAATTGCCGGCCTCTTCATGAGCATGGCGATCTTGAAGGAATCGATGCGGTCGTTCTTGGTTTTTACCGCCATGAATGGCCTTCATATACAAGGGCATGGCCCAGGATAAAGTGAATGCCGGTGTTCTTCACACAGATCCGAGATCCAGTACCAGCAGTGCATGCATTCGACACCGATCACCAGATCATCACGAAACAGTTCAAGCACAGCCAGTAGCGGTTCCGGGCGAGCTTTGATTTCTTTGTGCAGAAGTACCTCGCCCTGTTGGTCGATGATGCAGACATACAGGGCTGCGGGCATGCAGATCGATTCCACAATAATGGCGGTGGTGCTATGGTAAAAGTTCATGAGTCTTCTCCCTTGTAGTGCTTCGTCGCCTTCCAGCTTAGCGGGGTAACCGCGAGGCTGGGGAGAAGCTCAATCAGTACTCAAGTCGGTCAACCGGACGCCAAAAGCGTACCGCTTTTGGTTCCCTCCGCTGGCGCTCCGGCGCCGGTTTACCTTAGCGTTGAACTAGCCGCGCAAGCGCGGGAGCGCGCCTGAGATCTTTGTTGATCATCGATTACTGAGTAGGGTTTTCAAAGGATGAAGACGATACTACAAGAGTGATGGGCCGGGGGTATCCGGCCCTGGCGGAGAAGACGCCTCTGCCACCGCATGTTCATCGCGCGGCCAGGCGATGGTGCTGTTGCCGCACGGCGGCACTGGGCCGGTCACATACAGGGCTGCCCCGAGGGCATGTCCAGCGGGTCTGTACAACTCCTGCCCCACCGCAGTTGCCCCGCAATGCAACCGGATTCAGCTTGAGCGTTGGCTGGAGGGCCAGAAGTCACGCCTGATTGATCACCCCCATCGCCATGTGATCTTTACCCTGCCGCACGAATTGCATCCGTACTGGCGCCGCAACACCGACCGGATGACTCGCTGGTTGTTCCAGTCCGTGCGAGAGACGCTGATGTGTTTTTTGAGCGATCCGGCGTACCTGGGGGCCCAACCTGGCATTCTGAGCGTTTTGCACACCTGGGGGCGGTCGCTCACGTTGCACCCCCATATTCATTGCGCCATTACCGAGGGTGGTCTGGACGATCAGGGGCTGTGGCGGTTGCCGGTCAGGAACTGTTTTCTGCCGATCCGGGCGGTCATGTTCAAGTATCGTGGGCACTTCCTGGCGCAGCTGAAATCCGCCGTGGATTGCGGGGAGTTGTCGCTACCGGACGGTGAGACACCGACGAGCAGCCACAACCTGTTTAACCGATTGGGACGTAAGCCCTGGAATGTGAACCTTCGAGAGCGTTATGACAACGCGGAAGGCGTGGTGGAATACCTGGCCCGCTACGTGCGGGGCGGCCGATGCGCCCGAGTCAGTTGTCAAGGTTCCGGACCGACCAGAACGATGTCCTGTTCCGCTACCATGCGCACCGGGACAACCCGGATGGCGGACGTAAACGGTGCCGGAAGGAACGCCTGAGTACGGGCGAATTTGCCGGGCGGTTACTGCAGCATGTGCCCCGCAAGGGGCTGAACATTGTGCGCAGTTATGGTCTGTATGCGGTTGCCTGCCGGGGCAAGCTGGACCAGGCCCGGGCGGACGTGGGGCAAGCGCCGGTTCGCCAACCGAAGCCGGTTCGGTGGCAAGGTTATCTTGGCCGTTTTCCCGACAGTCAGAAGCAGACCCACTGCTCGGTCTGTGAGCGGCAACTGACACTGATGGCCCCCATTGCCCCTTCGAGGGCTCCGCCATGAGCTGTCGGGACTCAGGATAACAGGGAATCACACCATGACAGGCGCCGTCGGTGGGGCGCTTGTCTTGCCGGTTGCCCGGAGATCGCAGAAAATCGACGCCATTCTCCTTCGCCCGTTTCGACCGGATCAGGCCCACGCCCTTAAACTGACCCGGAATCACAGAGCCTTTCCGCTGTTCCGGAGCCCCTTCCGGAAATCTGGCGTTTCAAATCCCCATAGGCTAGCCTGAGACCTCGAGTGCGGACCAGTCCAACAAGCCGATGAACCGATCCACAGGGGCCCGGTTGCGTGCCTGCCTTAGTTCGGGTGTGCCTGAGAGTTGGCGGGAGGTGGACGGTTATCTATATCGTTATGCATCATGATACGGGACTATAAATGAGCAAAAGTGAATGGATTTGGGTTGCTATACGCATATTCGGAATTTACCTGTTGGTTCTTGCAATTATTTCTATTCCAGATGCAATAGGTAACATCTACGCGTTGATTCAAATGGCTGACGGTGCTGAGAGTTATCCAGAATTAGCATCGATGGCCAGATCTCTGAATAAAGCTGTCGTGGCCAAAGGAACGACCGCAACTTCACAGCTCGTTATCTTCTCGATCGCCTCCTATTACTTTCTACGCCATGGGAAAGCCATCCACAAAATGGCGAACCATGAAAACGCATAACAAGTGCAGGCACGGCGACGCCTACTACATTGCGCCTTCGGCTCCATTCCGCAGGCGCGCATGCTGCAGGCGTTATTTGCGACATGAAGTTGCATAAGTATATGTTGTAATTCGAGTTATTTTCGTAGTTGTTGGCTCTGCGCACCATTGGCCCACCCAACAGAGAAGTACTCGAAAGCGCAACCTGGTGTTCTACCACCAGTATCCTACCCACCATGCGAAACGGATTTGGTATGAAGCGTTGGGGACAATGAACCCTGTTAAGAGGAACCGTGAGGGGAATCGGAACTGCCAGTGCCAGGCGGTCGGGGGCTAGGATGGAGCGATAGGATGAACGTAAGTGAAGAATCGTTGACGTTCCGTGAGATGCCAGATCTGCCAAAGGCGCTGACAGGCAGTCACCAAAAGGTAAGCAATCTCGGTCGTCGCCTTGATAACGTGGGCGGCGCGTAGACACCGCATTGCCGGGATACAGATTCCATCTACGTCGCTCGTAAAGGTGCTTATGCAGAACATGGCAATGTCGTAGAGCCTTCAGGGAGGAAGAAGGTAACCCGTAAGGGAGCCGGTGACTCTGCGTCGATGAGATGGGGGAAAAAGCGAAGGGTTTCCTGTAATGGGAGGCATACGGATTCGAACTTTGTCCGGCACGAAAGTGAGCCCACGTCCCCTCGGTGCTTTGTTGCGAGAGAGCTGACAGAATCGATTTCATGAAGGAACGACAAATGATCGCCGCCACGGCGAGTGCACCTTCAACCGACGCCCAACGCTGGCAGTCCATAGACTGGCCGGCGATGGAAAAGCGCGTTTATCGACTGCAAGTGCGTATCGCAAAATCTATCCGCGAGCAGCGGTGGGGTAAGGCGCGAGCCCTGCAACATCTGCTATCGCGCTCGTTTGCGGCAAAGCTGATCGCCGTCAGACGGGTCATATCCAATAAAGGAAGCCGCACGGCAGGTGTTGACGGAGAGCGGTGGACCGCTCCCGGGCAATACTGGCGGGCGGCGCAACAACTAAGGACAGCCGGTTATCAGGCGCAACCACTGCGCCGGATCTATATCCCGAAAAAGAACGGTGACCGCCGTCCTTTGGGGATACCCACCCTTCATGACCGGGCGATGCAAGCCCTCTATGCTCTTGGGCTTAACCCCATTGCGGAAACCACGGGAGACAAACACTCTTACGGTTTCAGGGAAAAACGCAGCCTGCACGATGCTTGCAAACAGGGCTTCATTATACTGGCCCAGAAAACCGCGGCCCAGTGGGTTCTGGAGGCAGACATCAAAGCCTGCTTCGACCGCATCAGTCATGACTGGTTGTTGACGCATATCCCGCTGCCCAGGCGGGTGTTAGGGCAGTGGCTTAAATCGGGGTACTTGGACAAGGAAGCACGCTACGAGACGGAAGACGGCACCCCGCAAGGTGGCATTATCTCGCCCACCCTCTGCAACATGACACTGGATGGCCTGGAAGATCTGGTTGTGCCGGCGTCCCGCAGTCAGGGGCGCAGCAAACTGCATATCATTCGATATGCGGACGACTTTATCATCACCGGGACCACCCCCGCCATTCTGGAGCACGAAGTCCGGCCCAAGGTCGAGCGCTTTCTGGCGGAGCGTGGGCTACAGTTGTCAGTAGAGAAAACACGTTTAAGTCATATTGATCAGGGTTTCAACTTTCTGGGCTTTCACTTCAAGAAGTACCGGAAAACCCTGCTGATCCAGCCCGAGGACGGCAAGACCGGAGAAGTGCTGGCGAAAGTGCGAGGGGTGTTAAAGAAATACCGAGGCATCCCCTTCCATGCTCTGCTGGCCAAACTCAATGCCGTGATCCGGGGCTGGGCCTATGCGTACCGACACGTGGTAGCGAAACAACCGCGCTGAGTTACGCGGATGACAGGATCTACCCACTGGTGAAAAAGTGGCTACAACGGGAACCCGATCCAAACGTGGGCATGGATAAGAAAACGCTACCGGGGTGCTTCAAGGGGTCGCATAGAGTATGGGTGCCACTACCGACAACATCGGGCATGAAAACTCATACGGCTTGTTCAAGGCTGGAGACTACCGATCCGGTATCACAGCAAAGTTCGCAGTGACGCCAATCCTATGACCTGGCCGACAGCGACTACTATAAGGCGAGAACCGCAAGGCAGCGAATGCACGCGCGCCGGGACCGAGTCTTCTTGAACAGCTCGTCCTACGAGAAACTGGCCGCCTGAATGGATGCGTTATTGGATGTGAATAGGTGGGTCGCCTGGGCGGCCTTTAAAGGGCTTGAGCTGTATGATGGGAAACTATCACGTACAGTTCTTATGGGGCGAAGGGCCGGAAGGCCCTTAGCTACCAGGTGAGGCTCTGATATGAGCAAGGAAAAAGAACGAAAAATATTCCAGCTCATAGGGCTTTGCGTTGTTTTCCTGATTATGTTGGTGGTTTTACTCATTCTTGTGTTGGGCGGCTATCTTTCTGGAGATATTAGCGCTTTCGGTAGACGCTATAATGGCAGCCGTGAGCTCTCCGAGGACCCAGCGGGTTTTTGGTATAGCGTCCTTGCTTGGGGTGGGTTCTTGCTTGTATTTGTTTCTGTATCGGTCCGAGAAATCGTCAAAAGAGTCAAAGAAATCAGAAATTCATAACAAGGCCATTAAGTTTGTTCCGGGCCAATGGCCCTACACCGGACGCCCATTTCGCTGCGCTACATGGGCGCCGCTAAACAAGGGCGTTACGTGTCGGAATTTATAGCAAAACGGTGAATTGATGGGGAATGTACTGACAGGGCAATGGAAGGGTAAATCGAACGCAGGCTCTTTCGTTCTGATAAACATTACTCAGGTAGGTTCAACAATCGTGGGCCGCGTATCGGTATTTGAGTCAACCACCATTAAAAATGGAGTTGCAAGCTATTGGACATGGTCGGTATTGACCGGTGAAGTTGATGATCACTCTAGAGTTAAAGGAAAAACCTCCCAGCCAAGTGTGCATGATAAATCTGGTGATTTATTAACAGATCAGAATTTGGGCACTCTGATGACAGAAAGCGGCACTGAGTTTCCTACAGAGTCCATTTTCCATGGAAAACTGATTAAGGAAACTGCTCTAGAGGTCGAATGGACGTCTCATTACCCTTCAGGTGGTACTAGAAAAGACAAAATTATCGTTGAGAAGAAAGCGCCAAATGGTTCACGAATCAAGCATGAGAAAATGACTTGGAGTGACTTTAAGAACTTTGCGCTTAGTCAAGAAGATGGCCTGGTTTATCGTGGTCAAGCCAGAAACTGGAGACTCCAAACATCATTTCACCGAACGGGGCACGCCGATTTAATTTCCTACCTAGATGAAAAAATACCTGAACTTGAACATCACATAAATGCATACTCCGAGCATATATACGATATTAAAAATGATCGTTCATTAGGTGCCTTGCTCAATTTGGCGCAACATCATGGATATCCTACGCCGCTGTTGGATTGGACAAAAAGTCCTTATGTGGCAGCCTTTTTCGCATTTCAGAATAAATCAGCACTAAAAAAAGATGGATCGGTGAGCATATTTGTATTCGACGAGCGAAGTTGGGCCAACCGAGCTGGTCGCGTAGCGCAGCTCAGAACTCCAGCAATTGTCTTGAGGACTATCGAGCTTCCAGGATTTGGCAATGCGAGGGTATTGCCGCAACAGGCTTTGACGATGTACAGCAATGTCGATGATCTTGAATTTATCATTCAGGAAAATGAAGAATTTAAAGGGCAGTTTATACGGGCCGTTTCTATTTCGGCTGCAGAGAGAGATGTTGCCATGCGGGATTTGAGTCTGATGGGAATTACTTGGGGCTCGATGTTTCCTGGACTAGACGGGATATGCAAACAGCTAGCCTCAAGACACTTTTAACTTGAAGCTTTGTAGCCAATTACCACGTAACACATATGAGCCTTCTCGGAATCAATAGGCAATAGTGTTTTTTTGGCCGCGCCAGCGGCCAATCTAAATCCATGAGCGAGAACGCCTGCTTCGTCAGTCTCGTATGGCTGTCAGGCACTCACAGCAAACACATATAGGGGCTCTCTTACGTGGCTTTAGACCACCGCCTGGCCAGTCGTTCCTTCGGTCGATCAGGGGCACCAGACATTCATCGGTTAACCGGTCACTGGCACTATTCAAGGATCTGGCTGCGTAGCTCCAGTTAGTTTCAGGCTCAGGACCGGTGTAAGCGCACTGGCTCATGGTATTAAGGCACGCCCACGGGGTGGCTAATCAAAGCGACTGGCTTCAACGGCGGTGATAGAAGGCCGGTTTGGTATCGAGTACCAGTCAGCGGACACCGGGCTTTCAGCCATCATCCTGTTTGATCCAGTTAGACGTCATGCTCACCCCGTGGCGTGACTAACCCTTCAGGAATCGTTGTTCATCGAACACCCTCTGATGCTTGAGCATGAAGTAGGCAGCCCGGCCCAGCTTGTGGGCCAGCGCGGACAGCGCCTTGGGTTTGTTCATGCGTTTCTGGAGTTTCTGTAAATAGCGTTGGGCCTTGTCATTACCCCGCAGGTACAGCACGGCGGCCTCCGAGAAAGCCCACTTCAGATGGGCATTACCGATCTTGTTGCCCTGGGTGCCGTAGACTTTGCCAGCAGACTCGGCTTTGCACTTGATGAGCCGGGCGTAAGAAGCAAACTTCTGCACCGTCTCAAATCGCTGGATGTCGCCGATTTCGTAGAGCATCGTCAGGGCCAGGATACGACCCACACCAGGAATGGTCCGCAATACACTCAGAGAGGCAGGATCGTGTTGTTTGGCTTGCCGTTCCAGATGTTCTTCCAGCTTGCTGAGTTCCCGGTGATAGCACTCAATGATGGCCAGGTCGAGATCGATGTTGTGTTGGACATCCCGGTCGGCAAACGTCGCCCGGACTTGTTCCCGGGCGCCGATATTCTTCAGGTTGGCCTTGTTGGGCGGCAGGTTGTATTGGCTCGTGGTATTCACCACATGGGCTTTGAGCATGGCCCCGTGTTGGACGATGCGGGTGCGTCTGCGAAGTAAATCCCGGGTTGCCCGCATCTCCTTGGGATAAACGTAGGCCAGGGGGAAATTGCCGCCCTTCATGAGCATGGCGATCTTGAAGGAATCGATGCGGTCGTTCTTGGTTTTACCGCCATGAATGGCCTTCATATACAAGGCATGGCCCAGGATAAAGTGAATGCCGTGTTCTTCACACAGATCCGAGATCCAGTACCAGCAGTGCATGCATTCGACACCGATCACCAGATCATCACGAAACAGTTCAAGCACAGCCAGTAGCGGTTCCGGGCGAGCTTTGATTTCTTTGTGCAGAAGTACCTCGCCCTGTTGGTCGATGATGCAGACATACAGGCTGCGGGCATGCAGATCGATTCCACAATAATGGCGGTGGGTGCTATGGTAAAAGTTCATGAGTCTTCTCCCTTGTAGTGCTTCGTCGCCTTCCAGCTTAGCGGGTAACCGCGAGGCTGGGGAGAAGGCTCAATCAGTATCAAGGGGCTGTTGTCGGACGGTTTTTCCGTCGCTTTGCTCCTCCAAAACCGCCGCAAAGCCCGGCGTTATACAGACTAGGGAGAGTCCAATTTGGACTTAGCTAATGTAGTCCCGTGGGGGAGGTCGTTCGACGAATACCAGAAGATGTTCGGGTTGTCGGATGATGATTTGGACAAGAGAATTCTGGGTTGTGGCGATGGCCCTGCAAGCTTCAATGCTGAGGCGACAGAGCGCGCATGCCAGATCATCTCATGTGATCCGGTATATCAATTCAAAGCTGAGGAAATTCGCCACCGGATCGACCAGGTGTATCCGGAAATCATGACCAAGATGCAACAGGGTGCAGACAGCTATATTTGGGATTCAATGGGTAGCATTGAGCAGCTTGGCGAGGTTCGGATGAACGCCATGTCGAGATTTCTCTCTGACTTTGATACTGGTCGCCAGCAGGGACGGTATTTACCAGCGTCCTTGCCCTCGCTGCCATTCCCGAACTCTGGGTTCGATCTGGCACTCTGCTCTCACTTTCTGTTTCTCTATAGTGACCATGTGGATGGGGCTGCGCACCTGGCATCAATGCGGGAGCTGTGCAGAGTTGCCTCTGAGGTTCGTGTCTTTCCTGTTATCTCGCTGGATGGGGAGATCTCCAAACATTTGGATTCGGTCATGACGGCATTATCCACCGATGGTATTGATGTCTCGTTGCAGCCTGTCAGCTATCGTTTTCAAAAAGGCGCTACTGAGATGTTGGTGGCGAAATCTGTATAACCAGTGGCTGTTGGCGGACGCACCTACGCTGGCGCTCCGGCACGCCGCAAAGCCAGGGCGTTATGTGTGAGGAGTATGGATGAGTCCTACAGTTTTCAGGGAGAAGGGGTACCGCTTCTTTTTCTTCTCGCGGGAGGAGTCTCGCATGCATGTCCATATAGTCTCAGGCGATGGCGAGGCCAAATTTTGGCTTGAACCAGACCTTGAACTAGCCAAGAATCACGGATATAGCCGTCAGCAATTGAAAGAAATCGAGTCATTGGTGGAGGGTCACCGCGATGAGCTTGTCAGCGCTTGGGAACAACACTTCAGCAGTTGAGGTGACAAATATATCGACTCACGGTGTGTGGCTCTTGGCTCACGACCGCGAATTTTTCATGCCATACAACAGCTTTCCTTGGTTCAAGGAGCAGCGAGTCAGTGCCATTCTAAATGTCGAAGAGCAATTCCCTGGCCATTTCTATTGGCCTGATCTGGACGTAGACCTTACCGAGGAAATTATTGAGCATCCCGAAAGGTTCCCGAATGTCGCCCACAGCACATAACCATCGCAGGCACGGCGACGTCTTTTTCACTGCGGCTTCGCCTCCATTCCAAAGCCGCGCATGCTGCAAGCGTTACTTGCGACATGAAGTTGCATGAATATATGTTGTAACCCGATGTTTTTTCCGTAACTGAGCGGATGTCGGAAGTGCAACCTGGTGTTCTACCACCAGTATCCTACCCACCATGCGAAAAGGACTTGGTATGAAGCGTTGGGGACAATGAACCCTGGCAATGTCGTAGAGCCTTCAGGGAGGAAGAAGGTAACCCGTGATGGAGCCGGAGACTCTGCGTCGATGAGATGGGGGAAGAAGCGAAGGGTCTTCTGTAATGGAAGACATACGGATTCAGGATTTGTCCGACGCGAAAGTGTGCAGACGTCCCCTTGGTGCTTTGGTGCGAGAGAATTTGCGGGATTGATTTTATGAAGGAAGGCAAACGTCGTCTGTCAAGGTAGTTGGCACCTGATTCAGTTGGGCTCTAATGAGCCACGCATTGTTCTTTAACAGTTTGCTCTTCTGGTAATGGATTCAACCACACAGCTCCGATCGGCTCACAGTTCCGGATGCTGGTTGACCAGCGGCCAGGGTTCTTTTCTCTGGCCTTTAGCAAGGTGATCTTTCGGCGTGCCAGTATGTCAGCGTCTTTGCCTGCATGGCGGTCTGCCGGTGTCACATAGCGGATAGCGCTGTGACGGTGTTCTTCGTTATACCAGCCGATGAACTTCCTTACCCAGTCACGTGCCAGCTCCAGGTTCTCAAAGCCTTCAGGCGGGTATCCCGGACGCTGCTTGGTGGTGCCGAACAGCGATTCGATATAGGCGTTGTCGTTAGACACACGCGGCCGGCTGTAGGACGGCGTGACACCCAGTTTCTCGAACGTCGCCGGTAACGTGCCACCTTTCATGGCACTGCCATTGTCCGAATGCACCACCGGTGGGTTGTTGATACAGCCTTCACGGAGCAGCGCTTTGCGCAGCACGATTTCACTATTGGCGGCGCTTTCTGCATCGAAGACTTCGGCACCCACGATCTTGCGGCTGTAGACGTCGAGCATGAAGTACAGATAAAAGAATTGACCCCGAACCATAGACTTTAAGTAAGTCACGTCCCAGCACCAGACCTGATTCGGTCTGGTCGCCTCGTGCCGGCGTGGCGGGCCCACTCGTCCGGATGATCGTGTGCCCCGGCGATGGTTCTCATTGTGTTCGGTCAGAACGCGATAAAATGACGATTCTGAGGCGATGTACCAGCCATGGTCATCCAGCAACAGCGGCACGACCTGAGACGGTGGCAGACTGGCGTAATCGGACTGGTGGCAAACGGCCAGGATCATGGCTTTCTCCATTGCGGTCAGTGCATGAGGCGGTGTGTGTTTTGGTGCGCTTGGCCGGCCATCCTCATCACCGGCTTTCCAGCGGCGATAGGTGTTGGTGCCAATGCCCAGCTCGGCACAAGCGCTTTTCAGGCGCGCGCCATCCACACGGGCCTCATCAACCAGCTCTAAGGCATGCTGGCGATCTCGGGTGCTGGTCAGTCGTCCTCGTCCCCCCAGATCGCCTGGGCCTTTTTTCGCAGGGCCAACAGCGCGGCTGTTTCAGCCAGGGCGGCGTCTTTACGCTTCAGTTCGCGTTCAAGTTGCCGGGTGCGTTTTTTTCTCCTGCTTGACCGCTTCACGAGAGCGTTTTTCGACCTTTTCATCGCGATCATTGGCGATTTCACAACTCTGGCGCCAGCGTCGAATCTGCTCGGGATAAACGCCCCGTTTGCGACAATACTCATTCAACTCGGACTCGCTCAGTGCGGCGGTCTCAAGCACGGCATTGAACTTATCGCGAGAACTCCAACCTTCCGGATCTGAACCGTGATCTGGCAGTAACTGTCCATTTTTCCGAGCTTCGTTTCGCCAGTTGTAAAGAGTGGCATCGGAAATACCTTCTTCCTCTGCCACTACGGCAACTGGCCGGTTATTAGGTGGCAGTAACTTTTTAAGAATGGCTTCGCGACGCTCCGGTGAATATTTCATGAAAACCTCTGTCTCTCGCCCCACTTTATTGAGAGAGTCTAACATCGGGTGGGGTTCCAACTACCTTGACAGAGGGGGCAAATGATGGCCGAACAGGCTAGTGCACCTTCAAGCGATGCACAACGCTGGCAGGCGATTGACTGGCCGGAGGTTGAAAAGCGCGTTTATCGACTGCAGGTGCGTATCGCACAATCTGTTCGCGAACAAAGGTGGGGCAAGGCGCGTGCTTTGCAGCATCTGTTGTCGCGCTCGTTTGCCGCGAAAGTGCTGTCGGTCAAACGAGTCATAGCCAATAAAGGAAGTCGCACCGCCGGTGTTGACGGGGTGCTTTGGACGTCACCCGGCCAATACTGGCGCGCGGCGCAAAGACTAGGGACAGCCGGTTATCAAGCGCAACCGCTGCGCAGGATCTACATCCCGAAAAAGAACGGCGATCGCCGCCCTTTAGGGATACCCACCCTTCACGACCGGGCGATGCAAGCTCTCTATGCGTTGGGGCTCAAACCCATAGCAGAAACCACCGGAGACCAACACTCCTACGGATTCAGAGAGGGGCGTAGCTTGCACGATGCCTGCAAACAAGGCTTTATCGTACTGGCCCAAAGAACCGCTGCACAGTGGATTCTGGAAGCCGATATCAAGGCCTGTTTTGATCGCATCCGCCATATTGGGCAAGGCTTCAACTTCCTGGGCTTTCACTACAGGAAATACCGAGGTACCTTGCTGGTCCAGCCGCAAGACGGCAAAACCCGGGAGTTGCCGGAGAAAGTGCGAGGTGTGCTGAAGAAGTACCGTGGCATCCCTTTCCACGCTTTACTGGCAAAGCTCAATGCCGTCATCAGAGGCTGGGCCTATGCGTATCGACACGTGGTAGCGAAAGAACGCCTGAGTTACGTCGATGACAGGATCTACCCACTGGTTAAAAAGTGGTTACAGCAGGAGCACCGATCCAAGACGTGGGCATGGATCAGAAAGCGCTACCGAGGGCGTTTCAAAGGTCGTATTGAGTATGGGTGCTATTACCCGACCGCGTCAGGTATGAAGCTCATACGGTTGTTCAAGGCCGGGGACTTGCCGATTCGGTATCATAGCAAAATACGCAGTGGTGCCAATCCCTATGACCTGGCGGACAAAGACTACTTCGAAGCGAGAGCCCGAAAGCAGCGGATGAACGCACGACGGGACCGACGATTCCTCAACCGTTCGTCGTACGAGAAACTGGCCGCCTGAAGGGAGGCCTTACTGGATATGAATAGGTGGGTCGCCTGCGCGGCCTTCAAAGGGCTTGAGCTGTATGATGGGAAACTATCACGTACAGTTCTTATGGGGCGAAGGGCCGCAAGGGCCTTAGCTACCAGGTGCGCGCTGAAAACTATCGTCGTAGGGAGACAAAATGCAAATTCCAACTAGTCGTAACCCCAGCCTGACGTCGAGCGTCAACCCGAACCTGACGAGCAGTATCAATCCGCGTCTCACTAGCAGCATTAATCCAAAGCTGACGTCGAGCATTAACCCCAAGCTGACCTCAAGCATCAATCCGGCACTTACATCTAATATTAACCCCAAGCTGACTAGTTCCATCAACTACAAGCTCACATCAAGCAGAAATCCAAGTCTTACGTCGAGCATCAATCCCAAGGTAACTTCGTCGATCAACCCGAACCTCTCATCCAATATTTCTGGTCTATATCTCTTTGATCTAGGTCTCGATGCAGTAGGGTTCACAGTACAGGCAGCTCAGGGCTATTGGTTGTTGTTCGATCCGCGCTGTCAATTTACCGGAGTCGCTGTGAGTGCTCGGCAGAACGTCTTCGTTGAATTTGATCTGAACAACAATTTTGTCGGATTCTTTATTCATGCCAGAGCTCAGAGTTGGCTGCGGTTCGACGTCAAGAACGATTGGGTGGGGTTAACCACATGAGGCCTAATCGGGTAGCCGGGGGTATCTAGCCCCCAGCCCCCACAACACCCTGCATGCGGGTCCGCACAGGGCGTTTCCCGGAAATGTTTAAAGTAAAACGGCCGATTACCTCCTTCTTACCCCAATGACGGCTTCTGATTTTGCGCCAACGCTCCTGGGTCCGGTCGGATATAGAGCAGTTGAGCTGCACAGGCTCCTCATTGATTTCCGAGTTCAGGCCTTCACCGTGTCCCAACCATTACGCTGGGCATTTGGCTACTATGCCGTCTGCTGACTTCTGCTCAATCACTGGTGGGGTTACCCCCATCGGCGCTATCGGTGTCCACCTTGTTCGCTCGCAACCGCCGATGGCAACGGCTGCGCCCAGGCTTGATCGACCAGTGGCCTGACTGGTAATTGACCGATCGCTCGTTGAGCAGATCCCGATGCGTCGGACCGCCCCTCACGGGTTGGCCCTTGCCATTCGCTAGTGGTTAGCGTTCAATCGGGTAAAACCGGCTGAACGGTGATCTTCCCACAGGGGACTTTCACCCCATAAGTTCATGCCCATGCTGGGCGTACACCAGTGGCTGTTGGCGGACGCACCTACGCTGGCGCTCCGGCACGCCGCAAAGCCAGGGCGTTACACCTCCCTGATCCAGCCTTGAATTTTATACGGCATCGCCGTATATTCTGACAATGCTATTCATCGAAACCTCAACGTTCACCAAGCTATTGCCGAACTACCTCACGGACGAGGAATACCGTGGGCTTCAAACCTACCTTTTGCAGAAGCCGGATGCCGGGGATCTGATCAAAGGTTCGGGTGGCGTTCGTAAAGTTCGATGGGCACCAGCGGGTTCGGGAAAGAGCGGTGGTATCAGAGCCATTTACTACTGGAAGAAGTCTGACCACGAGATATGGATGCTCACGCTGTACAGTAAATCAGAGCGCGCCAGTATTCCTGGCCATACGCTCAAGCAGGTAGCGGAGGCAATCAAAATGGGTGACAGGAACCTTGGGGCAGAGATTCTTGACGGTATCAATGAAATCAAGCAGTTCAAGAAGGGCAAATTGGCTCTACGAACGCATGAGCTTTCAGAGCCCTCCCCGCCTAAAATTATCAGGCTGAAGTTGAATATGTCGCAATCCGCGTTTGCCGGTCTTATGGGAGTGAGCGTGCGAACCCTTCAGGATTGGGAACAGGGACGTAGGGAACCACAGGGGCCAGCGGTTGCTCTTTTGCGCATTGCTGAGCAACACCCAGAAGTTTTTAATCAGCTTCACTAATCAGCGTGAGGTGTAATCGGGTAGCCGGGGGTATTTAACCCCCAGCCCCCACAACACCCTGCACCGATGCGTCGGACCGGCCGCTCCGCACAGGGCGTTTCACCGGGAATGGTGAAGCTTGATCCATCCATCACGCAGCGATACCAGACCCTCGGCTTTCAGATAGTCATTGGATAATGCCTGCTGAATGCCGGGCGTCTTGGAGCTACGCCAGGGACCTTTACTGGTAATGCCACACGCTACGGCGGCCTGCACGTGCACACCCAACTTCATCAGGCTCCTGACTTTGGTTCGCGGTTTGCGCCACTGTCGTCAGTAGGCCATTCGCACGCGGCGACGAATCCAGTGATCCAGATCGCAGCAGCGTTGGTAGCCGGTGGCGATGCCGAAGTAGTTGATCCAGCCCCGAAGGTACTGGCTTACCTTGAAAAGCTGGTAGTGCATCGACACACCCCAGTTCCGATTCGTCAGTTCCCGGATACGTTGCTTGAACTTGCGCAGCGTGTCCGGGTGCCAATGGATCTGGGTTCCCTTGAAGGTGAAGCCCCAGGAACTTGCTGTCATTGGTTCTGACCACCCGGCTCTTGGTGGTGTTGACCGTCAGTTTCAGGCGGTGTTCGAGGAAGTGGCTGATGCTGGCCAGCACCCGGTCGCCCCGCGCGGCGGCTGTTCACCACAATGGTGAAGTCGTCCGCGTGGCGGGCAAACCGATGGCCCCGCCGTTCCAGTTCTTTATCCAGCGGGTCGAGCATAATGTTGGCCAGCAGGGGTGACAATGGGCCACCCTGTGGGACACCTTCCCGACTCTCCAGATAGAGCTGGTTATCGATAATCCCAGCTCGCAGGTACCGGGCAATCAGTCCCAGCAAACGCTTGTCCCGGACCTTGTGGCCCAGGTGTGTCATCAGCAGGTCGTGATTGACCCGGTCGAAGAACTTCGACAGGTCCACATCCACGGTAAAGCGTCGCCCTTCCTTGAGAGCGCTTTGTACCCGTCGCACCGCCTGGTGCGCGTTCCGCCCCGGACGGAAGCCGTAGCTGTCCGCTGAGAATCCCGGGTCGAACAGGGGCATCAGGATCTGGGCAATGGCTTGCTGAATCACCCGGTCTGTCACCGTCGGAATGCCAAGCTGGCGCTTGCCACCGTCCGGTTTGTCGATCTCAACCCGGTGCACCGGCGCTGGTTGATAATCGCCCGAGCGAATCGACTGCTGGGCCACACTCCAATGGCCGCCCTTTACCCAGGCGGGAAACTCCTCGATGGTCATGCCATCGATACCCGCCGCTCCCTTATTGGCTCGAACCTGCTTCCAGGCTTGTTGTAGATTAGCCCGGTGCAGTACCGCATCGAGTAGATCTTCACTAAAGGCTGGCTTCGTGACCGTACGCTGAGTCACGTCATTGCCGGGCGGCATTCGTGCGTTCAAGTCGGTCAAGGCTCCTCCTTTATTTCCGGTGTTAGGCCCTTCACCCTGTCCCGACCATTACGACGGGCGTTTGGCTACTATGGCCGCTGCTGACTTCTGCTCAATCACCGGTGGGGTTACCCCCATCGGCGCTATCGGTGTCCATCTCATTCGCTCGCAACCGCCGATGGCAACGGCTGCGCCCAGGCTTGATCGACCAGTGGCCTGACTGGTAATTGACCGATCGCTCGTTGAGCAGATCCCGATGCGTCGGACCGCCCCAGATAAGAGCATGCACTGTCACTGCACAACTGCATCATTTACGGTGGCCGTTAGATCACGTGGCTTCGTCGTCTGGTGCCAACTCGCCTTCAGCCTACGCCTCATATGATGTTCTTGTTCATCAGCTCGCAGTTTTGCTAGCGGCTTACTTCCGGCCGGCGTTCCGGAGACCGCCCCTCACGGGTTGGCCCTTGCCATTCGCTAGTGGTTAGCGTTCAATCGGGTAAAACCGGCTAAACGGTGATCTTCCCACAGGGGACTTTCACCCCATTAGTTCATGCCCATGCTGGGCGTACACAAGGCCATTAAGGTTGCTCCGGGCCGTTGGCCCTCCACCGGACGCCCTAGTCGGGCGCCGTTTTTGCAGGCGTTAACTATCAGGTAGGACTGGCGAAGAAACTACACTGTAAGTACAATATATGCATGCATCATTTCACCTTCGAATGGGATAGCACAAAAAGCGACTCGAATTTGCGAAAGCACGGTGTCTCGTTCGAAGAAGCGAAGACAGTGTTTACTGATGAGTTTGGTCGGTTGATGAGCGATCCAGATCACTCTGAGCTTAGCGAGGATCGCTTCCTATTGTTAGGAACGAGTATCCATTCGCGCCTGCTGGTTGTATGCCACTGCACCAGACAGGAGGACAGGATTCGCATCATTTCCGCGAGAAAAGCCGAGAAGCGGGAAAGAAAAATTTATGAGAGGTTCCGCCATGCGTGATCACTACGATTTCACTGAATCTAAGCCCAATCCATACGCCGCGAAGCTTAAGAAGCAGGTAACGATTAGGTTGGACGAGGATACAGTAGAGTATTTCAAGCAAATGTCTGAGCGGAAGGGAATTCCCTATCAGAGCTTGATCAACTTGTATCTTCGAGACTGTGCTACCCAGCATAGGGATCTCAAACTGCAGTGGCAGTGATAGTTAATCGGGTAGCCGGGGGTATCTAGCCCCCAGCCCCCCACAACACCCTGCATGCGGGTCCGCACAGGGCGTTTCCCGGAAATGTTTAAAGTAAAATGGCCGATTACCTCCTTCTTACCCCAATGACGGCTTCTGATTTTGCGCCAACGCTCCTGGGTCCGGTCGGATATAGAGCAGTTGAGCTGCACAGGCTCCTCATTGATTTCCGAGTTCAGGCCTTCACCGTGTCCCAACCATTACGCTGGGCATTTGGCTACTATGCCGTCTGCTGACTTCTGCTCAATCACTGGTGGGGTTACCCCCATCGGCGCTATCGGTGTCCACCTTGTTCGCTCGCAACCGCCGATGGCAACGGCTGCGCCCAGGCTTGATCGACCAGTGGCCTGACTGGTAATTGACCGATCGCTCGTTGAGCAGATCCCGATGCGTCGGACCGCCCCTCACGGGTTGGCCCTTGCCATTCGCTAGTGGTTAGCGTTCAATCGGGTAAAACCGGCTGAACGGTGATCTTCCCACAGGGGACTTTCACCCCATTAGTTCATGCCCATGCTGGGCGTACACAAGTCATTCCAGTTCGTTCCGGGCCTGGCGGCCCTCCACCGGACGGCCTTTTCTCCGCTTCGCTACGCAAAGGCCGCCGCTGAATATTGGCGTTATGCGGACGTTCGTATTGACGTACGTACCCAAAAGCGTACACTTGGTGAAAAGTTGAACACACAAGGGGTGCGTCATGACCGGAATCACAGCAACTGAGGCGCGCAGCAACCTATATCGGTTGATCGACGAGACCGCCGAGTCCCACCAACCGATCGTCATCATGGGGAAGCGGAACAAAGCCGTCCTGGTTTCCGAGGAAGACTGGTCTGCAATTCAGGAAACACTTTACCTGCTCTCCGTACCAGGTATGCGGGAGTCTATTCGTGAGGGGATGGATACCCCCGTGGATGAATGCGATGAGGAGCTGGACTGGTGACATGGAAGTTGGTTTACACCAAGCAAGCCCAGAAAGACGCAAAGAAGTTGGCCTCCAGCGGCCTCAAACCAAAAGCCCAGGAACTGTTAGCGCTGATAGCGGAAGATCCATACCGCAAACCGCCTCCGTTTGAGAAGCTCATTGGTGATCTTGCGGGGGCCTATTCACGCCGCATCAATATTCAGCATCGTCTGGTCTACCAAGTGCTAGAGGACAAGCAAGTGGTGAAAGTCCTCAGGCTGTGGAGCCACTACGAATAATGCATAACCAGTCGCTGTTGCCGGACAATTTTTCCGCCGCTTGGCGGCTCCAAACCGGCGTGTGAGCCTGGCGTTACGCACATTTCCCACTGTATTGCATGGATACCGTGTATCCGGTAACCTATATCCATGATTCAGTCCTTTGGCAACCGAATTACCGAAGACCTATATAATGGTGTGACCAATGCTCGCGTGAGAAGGTTGCCGCAGAACATCAAGGAGCCTGCTCTTTATAAGCTTGATGTCCTGAACTCGGTAGTGACTCTCGATGAGCTCAGGTCGCCGCCAGGCAATCGACTTGAGGCATTGAAAGGTGACTATACAGGCTTCCACAGTATTCGTATCAATGCTCAATGGCGCATAGTTTTTCGGTGGGAAGGCTCGGGCGCTCATGAGGTCGAAGTTGTTGATTATCATTGAGGTGTTTCCATGATTCCTACTCACAGAATAAGCACACATCCCGGTGTGATACTGGTTAAAGAATTTCTCGAACCGATAGGCCTTACCCAAAAAGCTCTTGCAAATCATCTTGGAGTATCAGTTCAGCGTGTCAACGAGATTGCGCGCGGCAAGAGAGGAATTACACCAGATACCGCTTGGTTATTTGCTGAGGCGTTCAATACATCACCGGAATTTTGGCTCAACTTGCAGTCAACCTACGACCTGTCTGCTAGTCGCCCGACAACGCATATTTCACCCCTGGTATCTGCCAGCGCGTAACAAGTCATTCCAGTTCGTTCCGGCCCTGCAGGGCCTCCACCGGACGCCCTTTTCTCCGCTCCGCTGCGTAAAGGTCGCCGCTGAATATTGGCGTTACAACGTCACTTGTTTCGCTTGATATCGCGGTAGAAGTTTTCGTGTGAGCCCAGGGCCATCAGTTCAAGGACAAGGGCACCATCATCAAAACTGTAACCCAGCAGAGTCAATTGCTTGTTCATCTTGAATTTATGGACTCGCAGAAAGGCCAGATTTCCTTTCTTCTGCTCACCAATGTTGGGGTCGGCCATTAAGTCCTTAACAGCCAAATCAAGGTCTTTTTTCTGGTTGGGCTTGAGTTTCTTTACCGCTTTCTTGAACGTAGGGGTCTGTAATACACTCGTGGCTTTAACCAAAATCGTAGGCCTCTAGCTTTCCGGCGTCCCGCTCTGCCTGCGCAATTATGGCTTGCCTTACAAATTCGTAGGGTAAATCGGGGTTATCTTCCATTATCTCGCCGATTTTTGCCCAATGTTCAATTTGTTTGGGCGGGGTTCGATTAAGCGCTTTGGCTATAATAGTGGCTTTTTCAATTAGATTCTGATTTAAACGAATGCTGTTCGTGGCCATTTTTACCTCCAGTGTTGACTCGCCTCAATTGTAGCAGCATGCCACAATTGAGGCAAGTTGTAACAAGGCGCTGTTGTCGGACTGCTTTTCCGCTGGCGCTACAAAGCAGCCGCAAAGCGCGGCGTTATGGTCCTCAGTGGATAATTCAGTGTAAGATTTAACCCTCGAAAACCAAAGGAGAAATTGGCATGGAATGCCCCGATATTAGCAGTCTGAAGTTAGACCGGGCCGATGAAGAGGCTCTTGAGGAGATCAGAAGAGCCCAGCGTGCGGGGAGTCTACTCGAAGTCGTAATGCCCGCCGGAGTGATGGCGACCATATTCCTCGGTAATAATGCGGCACAAGCCACCTACAACATCCACTCTACCGATTGGGTCCTGTTTGCCCACGCCATGAGTACCCTCCCTGACATGATCCGTGCGAGAGTTAGTCAGGTTGCCAAAATCCGAATTCTCACTGGTAGTCTCAGCTATGAACAGCGGCAGTTTTGGGACGCGGTAGACAACGGGTGCGGAGGCTATTGAGATGCCAAAGCTATTTATGTCTGGGCTATTGCTTGCACTTTCGTCGTTGTCCGTGGCAGGGGCACCGGATGGAAATCATTACTACATCACTGGCAAAATCGCGGAGTACACTCAAGCATTTGATCGTTGTAATCAAATCGCGGAGAGTAGGGATCTACCTAGTAAAGAAATAATCACCAAACTGACCGATTTCACTCAACGTGATATCGAGCGTCTATTGATGTCAAAGGCCGCATTGTTGCGTCAGGAGTGCGAAAAACCCGAGTTGACGGAACTCGCTTATGCAATCTTGATCACGGAAAATGAGGAGCTTCAGCAGCATACACGAGAAGCTATTTCAGCCATCAAGGTGCTGGCATTCTCTGGTGACATTCGGAAATTTCAAGCGATTTATCAGTCCGTCCCCGCTGAAATTAGGCAGACGCTAGAAGACATTGGCTATTTTGACCGACCTTTTGATGATCGTAAGCTACTCGATGCAATCCGTAAAAAGCCATAACAGGCGGGGCAACTGCGATGGCCGCAAGAGGGGTACGCGGTCTGTGTCTGCTGGCAGGGCGAGCATTGATAGCGCACCTGACCGCAGTCCGGTGTGTGACAGGCAAGGATGGATTGCAGGGCGGCGTGATGCTCCGGGCGCAGCCGCGCCCCATAGTGTTGCTGCAAAGAAGTCTGATGATCGCGCAGAATCTGCGCCAGGGTGATCATGAGGCCACCCAGTCTACCTGTAGGCGATCGACCAGAGCGTTGATCATCAGCGCACTGTTCTGCTGGGCCTCGTGGGTCATCCGAGTGTAGCGGGCGGTGGTGACCGGACTGGCATGGCCCAGCAGAGTCTGAATCGAGCGCAGGTTAACGCCGTTCTCCAAAAGATGAGTGGCAAAGCTGTGGATGTGGACCCGTTTGCGAATGCCACACTCCAGAACCACCAGTTTGATGGCCTTCTGTACCCCCTCGCGAGGCATGACCCGGGATACACCAGAACCGGAAGCGGCGACTGCCTCGTGGGGCGGTTGCCCGCCGGGGAACAGCAGCTCGGGATGACGGTGTGTGGCCCAGTAGCGCCGCAAGGCCTTGAGCGTCATCAGCGGCAAGGACACAAACCGGTCCTTCTTGCCCTTGCCGCAGCGCACATGAACCCGCATCAGGTGGCTGTCGACATCGGCGATGGTCAGGTTCAGGGACTCACTCAGGCGCAGGCCCAGGCTGTAGGTGGTGAGGAAATAGACCTGATAACTGAGTTTACGGGTGTGGCTGATCAGCCGCCCGACCTCCTCCAGGGAGAGCACATCCTGCAGGGACTGAACCTTGGGCGGCTTGACGATGGGCACGTATTCCCAGGGCTTGGCGAGAACATATTGATAGAAGCTCTGCAGGGCATTGCGAGCAATCTTGACCAGACTCCAGGACCGGTGTTCCACCAGGTGCATGAAGTACTGTCGGAGCTGATCGGGACAGGTCTCGAAATAGTCGCTTATCTGCCGCAGGCAGCGGGTGTACAGATCAATGGTCTTGGGGCTCTTCCCCCGCAGGGTGAGTTCGGTGAGGTAGCGTTGGTGCAGTGCTTGAAAACGGGCGTGTTCGTTGGCGTTCATGATACGTCTCCTGACAGGCCCTTCCGGAATGAAGGGGGTCAGGTAAGTACAGATGAATTACGCCTCTGCCGCGTAGCGGCTTCGTTCAACAAAAGCGTTATATTCCTTCCCTTGAACACCTTGCCAGGCGTCACGCAGTATCGTACTCTTTTACGTACACTTAAGCGTACCGAGGTGTTTCCATGTCAAGGGTTCGTGTAGATGAAGATATCCGTCCTCTGTCTGAATTCCGGGCAGGGGTAGCCACATTTGTAAAGCAGCTCCATGAAAACCGTCGTCCTATGGTGCTGACACAAAGAGGTCGTGGCGTTGCCGTACTGGTGGATGTTCACGAGTACGAGAAGATGCAAGAACGTCTGGAAATACTAGAAGAGGTGTATAAGGCGGAAGAACAGATAACTTCCGGTGATGGTATTGCGCATGAAGACGCGAAGGCTCGGGTTTTAAGCGGGCTGGCCCAATGAAGATTGTTTGGTCCCCGCTTGCGCTGGAGCGCGTCGAGGATACCGCTCGGTATATTGCAGAAGACAACCCAGATACTGCGATACGGTGGGTTGATGATTTATTTGCCACAGTAGAGCGGTTAGCTGATTTCCCTAAAAGTGGACGCATGGTTCCTGAGGTGGGGTCACCTCGCATCAGGGAGCTGATATTTGGAGCGTACCGGGTTATTTACAGCGTCAAAGATCAGGTTGATATTTTGACTGTGCGTCGCAGTAGCCAGTTATTGCGGATGTCTGAACTCGGTGATGACGAAACATAATCGGGTAGCCGAGGGTATCTAACCCTCAGCCCCCACAACACCCTGCATGCGGGACCGCACAGGCACAGGGCGTTTCCCGGAAATGTTTAAAGTAAAATGGCCGATTACCTCCTTCTTACCCCAATGACGGCTTCTGATTTTGCGCCAACGCTCCTGGGTCCGGTCGGATATAGAGCAGTTGAGCTGCACAGGCTCCTCATTGATTTCCGGGTTCAGGCCTTCACCGTGTCCCAGCCATTACGCTGGGCATTTGGCTACTATGCCGTCTGCTGACTTCTGCTCAATCACCGATGGCAGCGGCTGCGCCCAGGCTTGATCGACCAGGGGCCTGACTGGTAATTGACCGATCGCTGGTTGAGCAGATCCCGATGCGTCGGACCGCCCCAGATAAGAGCATGCACTGTCACTGCACAACTGCATCATTTACGGTGGCCGTTAGATCACGTGGCTTCGTCGTCTTGTGCCAACTCGCCTCCGGCCTACGCCTCATATGATGTTCTTGTTCATCAGCTCGCAGTTTTGCTAGCGGCTTCCTCCAGACCGCTCCTCACGGATTGGCCCTTGTCATTCGCTAGTGGTTAGCGTTCAATCGGGTAAATCCTATTGAACGGTGATCTTCCCACAGGGGACTTTCACCCCATAAGTTCATGCCCATGCTGGGCGTACACAAGTGCATTAAATTCGCTCCCTATGGTCGCCGGACGTCGCTGACGCTCCGCCGTTTATGTGGGCGTTATGCTCTGACGGGAGCCATCGTTTTTTGGTAGTTTCTGAGCAGTCCATGAGGACATCATCGCTAAAACAGACCAAAGGGAGATTGGGCGTGGATTACTACGATAGAGAATACATATCTGCAGTTATTAACTATTTTTGGGGGACGGCACAGCATCGCCTCAATCAGTAAATGAGAGATCTGCAGAGGTGATTTACAAAGCAGTCGCTGAAGCGCAGGCGTGTTCTGCATCAATGGATCTCGTTCCAAGACCCAGTGGTGGCAAACCGGGGATCTCATACATAGTTAAACAGATTGCAAGCATTGGTAAGAATATAATATCTGGAAACACCTTGGTTTACCATGTTTGTAAGGTCAAAATTAGCGCAAGCTATAAATCTGAAATAACTATGGCATTAAAAGGAATTTAAAATGTTAAAACTCGGACTTTCTGTTCTTCTTTTATTGTTTTCTATTAGCGCATTTTCAAAGACAGATGTTGAGCTGGTTTACTCGGATCTCAGATTTAAAATACCCGGGAACTTCTCCGTGGTGGGTGATGCAGGAGACAACCAAAACATTTTAATATTCAGGTATGGGGATGAGTTGGGCAAGAGGTTCTTGGCTTTTTCAGATATGACGAATGATCAAACTATTGATTATGGGTGTCTAGCTAGCGTTTTCTTTAAGAATGTTTTCTTCGATACTGATAAATCTGGATGTGATCAGGATAATGTTAGGTTAATGCAAGAGTCCTTTGTGGAAGGTCAGCAAGTTGAGACGTGGTCTTCAAATGAATATTCTATCGTGTACTCCGGTGATAAAGAAAAGTCATACATCTTTATAATTGGAGATAACGGCAAACTTTTGAAGGTGGATTCTGATTTTCTGGATAACGAATCTTTCAAAAAAATGGTTAGAGGTATATAAGAAGGGGCATCCTGATACCTATTCTTTATAGCATCAAAGTGCTCCAGCCGACCGGTTTTCCGCTGCCACTCCAAACCGGCGGGCGTTAAAGCGAAAAAGCCGAGTCGTGGCACCCAGTACCTATCCGTGTCAAAATTGAGCGATACGCGAACGAGAGGTTTCTTTCATGAATCTCCAGAGAATTGAAGACGAGGCGCTACACCTCTCTAAAGAAGAGCGAGCTCAATTGATCCAGCGACTGGTACTGAGCCTGGAGTCTCCGTCAGAAGAAGAACTCAGGTCAGATTGGTTGCTTGAGGCCCGCCGTAGAGGCGAAGAGCTCGATAATGGCTCAGTTCAGGCCGTGTCCGGTGAAGATGTCATGAGGAAGGCTAGAGCACTGATCAAATGAACTATTCGTTTCACCCGGCAGCGGAAGCCGAATTTCTGGAATCAGTTGGTTATTACGAATCAAAAGTTCCGGGATTGGGTGGTGCCTTCATAGAGGAATTTGAGGCCCTGGCCAATTTAATTGGCGAGTCACCAAAAGCCTGGCAAGTTGAGTTGCCGCCAGATATTCGTAGAGCGCCCCTTCACAGATTTCCGCTATCCATCGTTTACCGAGAGAAACTTGATGGTTTTCAAGTTCTGGCGGTCGCCCATGATCGGCGACGTCCGCAGTACTGGCTTGGCAGGCTTTAAGTGCAGGCACCGCGACGCCCATTACATTGCGCCTTCGGCTCCATTCCAAAGCCGCGCATACTGCAAGCGTTACTTGCGACATGAAGTTGCATGAATATATGTTGTAACCCGATGTTTTTTCCGTAACTGAGCGGATGTCGGAAGTGCAACCTGGTGTTCTACCACCAGTATCCTACCCACCATGCGAAAAGGACTTGGTATGAAGCGTTGGGGACAATGAACCATGGCAATGTCGTAGAGCCTTCAGGGAGGAAGAAGGTAACCCGTGATGGAGCCGGAGACTCTGCGTCGATGAGATGGGGGAAGAAGCGAAGGGTCTTCTGTAATGGAAGACATACGGATTCAGGATTTGTCCGACGCGAAAGTGTGCAGACGTCCCCTTGGTGCTTTGGTGCGAGAGAATTTGCGGGATTGATTTTATGAAGGAAGGCAAATGATGGCCGAACAGGCTAGTGCACCTTCAAGCGATGCACAACGCTGGCAGGCGATTGACTGGCCGGAGGTTGAAAAGCGCGTTTATCGACTGCAGGTGCGTATCGCACAATCTGTTCGCGAACAAAGGTGGGGCAAGGCGCGTGCTTTGCAGCATCTGTTGTCGCGCTCGTTTGCCGCGAAAGTGCTGTCGGTCAAACGAGTCATAGCCAATAAAGGAAGTCGCACCGCCGGTGTTGACGGGGTGCTTTGGACGTCACCCGGCCAATACTGGCGCGCGGCGCAAAGACTAGGGACAGCCGGTTATCAAGCGCAACCGCTGCGCAGGATCTACATCCCGAAAAAGAACGGCGATCGCCGCCCTTTAGGGATACCCACCCTTCACGACCGGGCGATGCAAGCTCTCTATGCGTTGGGGCTCAAACCCATAGCAGAAAACACCGGAGACCAACACTCCTACGGATTCAGAGAGAAGCGTAGCTTGCACGATGCCTGCAAACAAGGCTTTATCGTACTGGCCCAAAGAACCGCTGCACAGTGGATTCTGGAAGCCGATATCAAGGCCTGTTTTGATCGCATCCGCCATATTGGGCAAGGCTTCAACTTCCTGGGCTTTCACTACAGGAAATACCGAAGTACCTTGCTGGTCCAGCCGCAAGACGGCAAAACCCGGGAGTTGCCGGAGAAAGTGCGAGGTGTGCTGAAGAAGTACCGTGGCATCCCTTTCCACGCTTTACTGGCAAAGCTCAATGCCGTCATCAGAGGCTGGGCCTATGCGTATCGACACGTGGTAGCGAAAGAACGCCTGAGTTACGTCGATGACAGGATCTACCCACTGGTTAAAAAGTGGTTACAGCAGGAGCACCGATCCAAGACGTGGGCATGGATCAGAAAGCGCTACCGAGGGCGTTTCAAAGGTCGTATTGAGTGTGGGTGCTATTACCGACCGCGTCAGGTATGAAGCTCATACGGTTGTTCAAGGCCGGGGACTTGCCGATTCGGTATCATAGCAAAATCCGCAGTGGTGCCAATCCCTATGACCTGGCGGACAAAGACTACTTCGAAGCGAGAGCCCGAAAGCAGCGGATGAACGCACGACGGGACCGACGATTCCTCAACCGTTCGTCGTACGAGAAACTGGCCGCCTGAAGGGAGGCCTTACTGGATATGAATAGGTGGGTCGCCTGCGCGGCCTTCAAAGGGCTTGAGCTGTATGATGGGAAACTATCACGTACAGTTCTTATGGGGCGAAGGGCCGCAAGGGCCTTAGCTACCAGGTAAGCCAGTGATAGCAAGATCCAGAGCTCCAACAATCTGGGCTCTGAAATGCGAGAGGGAGCCAATTGGGCTTTTGAGATGCTTTTCAGGCACAGAGGAAATTTGCGGGGTTAACAGCAGTAGTTCCTGGTCGGCAAAGCTGATTTCCGGAGTTAGTCCGTGCATGGCTCCTCCACCAAAGGCGGAACGTTTGCCAAGAGGGATAACAATGCGGGTTGCCAGTTCGCTCAGGAGGCTGCTCTGAATATCGACAAGGTAAGGATAGTGCGCTTTGCTGACTTTGCTTGGGTTGGGATACACATCGAACTGTGCCATCAGAACTCCCTGAATTCGTCGCCGAAGCATCCATGTTGTTCGACGAAATCGTTATAACTTTTGATCGCGGCGCGATTTTCCTCGACCCATTGGGCTGCTTCTCGTTTTGAAAGCTCTTCTTTCAGAGCTCGTTCCAGGGTGGCAGACAAGTTAATGTTCAGTTCCCGGGTTTTCCGCAGCAGATCGCTATTGATTGAGAGGTTCGCTGCTTTTTTGGGTGCGGCTGCATTGTAGAGTTCGGCCATAGGAGCCTCCAAGTGGCGATTTAATGCATCGCTTCAGTTTATGCGCACATAAATGCGCATTCAAGCATTTAACCAATGGCCGTTGTCGGACCGGCCCCCGGTCATTTGAATCGGAGGCATGTGCAATTGATGCGTATCAACAGAAGGACGCGACCAGTGCGATAGGCTCGAATGAAGCAGTTTTGTACACTGCGTCAATGCCGACTTGCTGCGAGCTTGCAGCAGAGGAGTGAAGTAAAAATGAAACGGGAAAGAAACGAACGCAGCCACAAGGATCCGGTCTGTGGCATGGAGGTCAGCCCTATCGCCGCAGTTGATCAACTCATTCACGAGGGCAAGACCTATTACTTTTGTTCCGAAGCCTGTAGTGAAGCCTTTGAGGCTGAGCCCGCGAGATACCTCCGACATCACCGTCAGCACGGAATGTAGTTGGGATAGCACGCATGAACGGGCCACGTCGCCATGTACTAATTGGCGCAAACGCAAGCGAACATTAAAAGTCCTTTATCCGGCTGTTCGGTTTGCCAAGGTTCACTATCGCCCGGAACTTCTCAGCGATGGGGGAAACCGGTGAAGGTCACCCTCAGCCCCTGGTAATCCGCATCCTCGGTAATAGCCCCAGCGTTCAGGGTATCCAGATCGAAACGCAAGCCGTCATCTGCCCACCAGCGTCTATAAACAATACTGAAGAGCCAGACCATAGCAAACCGCAATTCCGGGCGTTAAGCTTGGAGAACCAAACCTATCGCGGATGATGACAAGGTATCGAAGTTTGCTGAAAACGCCCCTATTAACCGAAACCGCCGTTGGCCTTGGCGAACTGATGTGTTCCGTGACCCGGGACTGCCTCTGGCAACCCGCCGAGCAATGGGTCCGGAAACGCAGCCCGGGCAGTTTCCTGCATTGCCGCGTGGGTTCGGGCCAGGCGACCTACCACCGTTTCGATTCCCGCGACAGGCAACATCTGATCACCTACGGGGTTCGCATGATTGCCGCCAAGCACCAGCCGGAAACAGCCAGCGGCTGGCTGTCCGGGCGGGAGATCCGGAAACGGGGTTACTTTGGTGGCGAGCTGAGCACCCTGAACCTGCTGGCCCATACCTGCTGCCACGAGTTTGCCCATCTGCTACAGCAAAGCGCCGGGCAGCGGCGCCGGGGTTCGGTGCACAACCGGCACTTCTACACCATTCTGGATGAGTTGCACGAAAGCGGTGCCGCAGGAGCCACGCGGGAGGCGCTTGCCGACCAGGCCCGGAAACAGGCGCTGGCGTTACCGGACACACCCTTTGAGCCAGTGGACACCCGGCAGCATCTGGACCGCTGGCAAGTGGGAGATACCGTTAGTTTCGGTGCCGGCCTCCGGGAGCTGCACGGGCAGATCATCCGGGTCAATCGCAAGACCTGTACCGTGGATGGCATCGGGTCCTCGAAAGGGGTGCGCTACCGGGTGCCGGTGCAGATGCTGAGCCCGCTTACACCGCCTCGGTAACGGACACCAGCAAACTCCGGATCTCCGGCAAACAGGATCCGCAGTTGGTGCCACACTGCAGGTCCCGACCCAGTGCGTCCACGCTGTTCACACCCCGTTCAATCGCCTGCTGTATCTGCCGGTCACCCACCTGGAAGCAGCTGCAAACCAGGTTGCCGGCATCATCTCCATCCACTGCCCTTGCCGCCAGCAGGCCGCGCCGGGTGGTCTCGTCGAGCTCCGGCTGGCTGAAGCAGCTGGCCAGCCAGTCCATGGATGGCAGGGCGTCCGGTTCACGGTCCACCATTAAAACCGCCTCCAGCTGACCATTGTACAACCGGGCCGCTCTGAAGCGGCCCTCACGGACATCTTCCATAACCAGTTGCGGCTGGCCGCCCAGCCAGTCTGGCACTGCGGTTTTCCAGTCCATGGGTGACTGCCCGGCGACGGTCCAGTTGTCGCAATCAGCCAACGTCTGGCGGGCCCAGTAGTCTGCTGTCCAACGTTTCGGCCGGTCCCGTCGTACCAGCAAACGACCGTGCCAGCGGGCCGGCCAGTGCGCCAGGGTGGCGCGACCGTGCTTGGCCTCCGGTTGTCCGGAAACCGGATCCACCACGCTGTCGGTCAGTGCGGTGGCCAGGCCCTGCCCGGTAAACTGGTCGTTCCAGTGAATCGGCACAAACACCTCGCCACGTCGCTGATCTGGTGTCGCTCGGACCCGGCCGACAAAGTGGCCGTGGGCGCTACTGAGTGTCGCCAATGCCCCCGGCGTCAGGGAAAGCGCCTGGATATCCTCGGGATGCACCTCGATAAACGGCTCAGGCCGGTGCGCCAGCAAACGGCTGGACCGGGCGGTCCGGGTCATGGTGTGCCACTGGTCGCGGATGCGCCCGGTATTCACAATCACCGGGAATGCATCCGTCGGCGGCCTTGCCGGGAGTCGAGAGGCTATCGGAATCAGGCGTGCCCGGCCGTCGCTGGTGGCGAACCGGCCATCAGTAAACAGACGCCTCGAATCAGAGGCCGACCCGGTGACCGGCCACTGCCGGGGCTCAAGGGTGTCATACTGGTCATCACTGAGCTCCGCCAGCCCGGAAATATCAAAGAAACGCTGACCGGAATTCTCAAAACCCGACAAGCGGGCATGTTCCCGGAAAATGTCCGCCGGCCCCTTATAGTCGAAACCGCCACCGTGCCCCAGGGCCCGGGCCACTTCGCTGATGATCCACCAGTCCGGCCGGGCCTCACCGGTCAGCGGCAGGAAGCGGCGCTGGCGGGAAATGCAGCGTTCGGAATTGGTGACCGTGCCGTCCTTCTCGCCCCAGCCCGCCGCCGGCAGCAGGATGTCCGCGTGGCGGGCGGTGTCGGTATCTTTGTCGCAGTCCGAAACGATGACTGTCGGGCACCGGGCCAGGGCCCGGCGGATACGATCGGTTTCCGGCAAACTGACCGCCGGATTGGTGGCCATGATCCACAGCACCTTGATATCGCCGCGCTCGACCGCGTCGAACAGGTCAACGGCTTTCATTCCGGGCCCTTCCGCTACGGCGTCCGTACCCCAGAACCGGGCCACCCGGTCCCGGGCACCCGGGCTGTCATAATCCATGTGGGCTGCGAGGGAGTTGGCGAGCCCGCCCACTTCCCGGCCACCCATGGCATTGGGCTGCCCGGTCAGGGAAAACGGACTGGCGCCGGGCTTGCCAACCCGGCCGGTTGCCAGGTGGCAATTGATAATCGCGTTGCCCTTGTCGGTCCCGGCGGAGGACTGGTTGATTCCCTGTGAGAACGCGGTCACCGTGCGCGGCTCCTCCCTGAACCAACGGTAGAAGGTGGTGACGCTCTCAATGGGCAGGTCACAGAGTCGGGCCACCGCCTCAGGCGAGGGTGCCGCCGATTTCGCGGCCCTCAGGGTGTTTTCGAATCCTTCGCAGTGCTCCGCCAGGTAACGGCGGTCAAGGCCCTCCTGGTCCGCCAGCCAAACCAGCAGGCCATTGAACAACACGGTATCTGTTCCGGGGCGTATGGCCAGGTGCAAATCCGCCAGATCGCTGGTGACGGTTTTACGGGGATCAATGACCACTACCCGGCGACCGGGCCGGCCCGAGGCCTTCATTCTCTGGTAGAGCACCGGATGGGCCCAGGCGGCATTGCTGCCGGCCAGTACCAGCAGATTCGCCAGTTCCAGATCCTCGTAACAGGCGGGCACCAAATCGCCCCCGAAAGCCCGCTTGTGGGCGGCGACAGCAGAAGACATGCACAGCCGGGAATTGGTGTCTACATGGGGCGTGCGGATAAACCCCTTGGCCAGCTTGTTGGCCACGTAATAGTCTTCCGTCAGCAGTTGACCGGAAAGATAGAAGGCCACGGACCCGGGGCCATGAACGGCCACCGATTCGCGGATAGCCCGGGCGACTTCCGTTACTGCCCGGGGCCAGGTGCTTTCCCGCCCGAAGACATTCGGCTTCAACAGTCGTCCATCCTGGGTCAGGGTTTCGTGCAAGGCGGAGCCCTTCACGCACAGGCGGCCCAGATTCGCGGGATGGGTCTCATCCCCCTGGGTGGCGGATGGCGACGCATTCACACCACAACCCACGCCGCAGTATGGACAGGTGGTTTGAACCGTCGCCGGTCTATTGTTGGTTCCGGTCACAGCACATCCTTTTGTTTCAGAAACAAAAAGCCCGCCAATCCGGATGCCATAGGGGGCCATCAGGGGCGGGCTTCGTTGCCAATAGGATTAAGTTGTCTTGAACAGATAGGTACGCGGCTGCAATAACAGGGCCACTCCGGACGGAATCGGCTCTAAGCCCTGCCAGCGCCCGTATACGGCGGCTCTGAAGGATTTCATTCCTGCCAGATTGCAAAACGGTCTCGCGTCGACGACCAAACCCGGTATCAAATTGGTGCAAACCTGACCGTCGGCGCACTAAAACCATCCGGATACCCATTCCCTTTCCCGGGCACCCATTGGCGATAAACCTCTAACTCTCTGTTTTAAGACGCCTTAAAGATATGGCATGGGGCGTGCAAGAGCCTTTTACAGAACGCGCGTTTACGACTCAACAGAAAACCGATCCCCAGGCACAGGCGCCTGCTTTCCGGCAACGGAAAGCAGGCGTTTTTTTGTCTGGGCCAAACAGAATGAGGCACACCCATGCAGATACTCACACGACAACCTGCCCGATGGCTTACTCGAATGCTACTGGTGGCCACCTTCTGGGCCAGCAGTGCGCTGGCCCAGGATGAAATAGGTCCGGCCGAAAAGCCCGACCTCAAGCTCGGCTTTATCAAACTGACGGACATGGCACCGCTGGCGGTTGCCTGGGAACAGGGCTTCTTCATGGACGAAGGCCTGTTCGTGGAACTGGAGGCACAAGCCAACTGGAAAGTACTGCTGGACCGGGTAATCACCGGGGAGCTGGACGGCGCCCATATGCTGGCGGGTCAGCCCCTGGGCGCTTCCATTGGTTACGGCACCCGCGCGGATATCATTACCGCCTTCAGCATGGACCTGAACGGCAATGGCATTACCGTCTCCAATGATGTCTGGGACACCATGAGCCAGCACATTCCAGACAATGCAGATGGAAAACCCGAACATCCGATCAGTGCCAGTGCTCTGTTGCCAGTGGTTGAAGCCGCCCGGGACCGGGGCGAACGGTTTCGCATGGGAATGGTGTTTCCGGTTTCCACCCACAACTATGAGCTGCGCTACTGGCTTGCCGCCGGTGGCCTGAACCCGGGCTACTATGCGCCACAGCGCGGCGACACCAGCGGCACCCTGGAGGCAGACGTGCATCTTTCGGTCACGCCACCGCCGCAGATGCCCGCCACCATGGAAGCAGGCACCATCCAGGGCTACTGCGTGGGCGAGCCGTGGAATCAGCAAGCCGTGTTCATGGGCATCGGTGTGCCGGTAATTACCGATTACGAGATCTGGCCGAACAACCCGGAAAAGGTCTTCGGGGTGACCCGCCAATGGGCCGAGGACTACCCCAACACCCATCTGCGCCTGCTGCGGGCCCTGATTCGCGCTGCCCACTGGCTGGATGAGAACAACAATGCCAACCGCGGGGAAGCCGTGAAAATCCTCGCGCGCTCCAACTATGTCGGTGCCGATGAGGCGGTGATCGCCAACTCCATGACCGGCACCTTCGAGTATGAAAAGGACGATGTCCGTGAGGTACCGGATTTCAACGTCTTCTTCCGTTACCACGCCACCTACCCCTACCCGTCCGATGCCATCTGGTATCTCACCCAGATGCGCCGCTGGGGCCAGATTCCCGAGGCCAGGCCGGACGACTGGTACATGGAGACGGCAGCCCGTGTCTACCGTGCCGATATCTATGAGCAGGCCGCCCGGTCACTGATTGCGGACGGAACCCTGGAAGCATCGGATTTTCCGGATTTCGATGCCGAAAACTTCCAGCGCCCGCAACAGGGTGAGCTGATTGACGGTGTGGCCTTCACCCCCCGGACACCGAACGCCTATATCGACAGTTTCGACATTGGCCTGAAAGGCACGCAAACCCCGTAACCGGGTTTGCAAGGAGGTTTTATCACCATGACTACGATCACTTCGGCCAACAGCACCCCTCAGTCACCGCGCTGGCTGGCCCAGAGGCTCAAGGCCCTGGGCGATGCCCTGGCACCCGATCAGCTGGCTGCTGCCGGTCGGCAACTATTGCTGCCATTGATGGGCATTCTGGTGTTTGTCGGCTTCTGGCACCTGGCCGCGCCCCAGGTGGACACCTCCCTGGGCAGCTTTCCCGGCCCGGCCCAGGTCTGGGAACAGTCGGGCCAGCTCTGGCAGGAGCACGTCAGCCAGCGCGAGCGGGCTGACAGGTTCATTGCCATGCAGGAAGAGCGGAACGCCCGCATTCTGGCGGACAATCCGGAGGCCGAGGTAAAAATCCGCAACTACCCCGGCGCGCCCACCTTTCCGGACCAGGTTGTAACGAGTCTGTTCACGGTTCTGGCGGGGTTTGTACTGGCGACGGCAATCGCGGTGCCGCTGGGCATTGTGGTGGGCCTGAACCGGCATTTCCAGGCCGCGGTCAATCCGCTGATCCAGATCTTCAAACCGGTATCGCCACTGGCCTGGCTGCCCCTGGTCACCATGGTGGTGTCTGCCACCTACGTGAGCGATGACCCGATGTTCGAGAAGTCGTTCCTGACCTCCATGATCACGGTCACCCTGTGCAGCCTCTGGCCCACGCTGATCAACACCAGTGTTGGCGTGGCAGCGGTACACCCGGACCTGCTGAATGTGTCCCGGGTGTTGCGCCTGTCCTTCTGGACCCATGTCCGCAAGGTGGTATTGCCTTCTTCGGTCCCGATGATTTTCACGGGGCTTCGGGTGTCACTGGGGATTGCCTGGATGGTGCTGATCGCAGCCGAGATGCTGGCCCAGAGCCCGGGGCTTGGCAAGTTCGTGTGGGATGAATTCCAGAACGGCAGCAGTGAGTCCCTGAGCCGGATCATGGTGGCGGTGCTGGCCATCGGGTTTATTGGCTTTGTACTGGATCGGGTGATGCTTTTGATTCAGCGTCGGGTTGCGTGGAACGAGTGAACTCCGCTTTGGAGCAAGCCGCACCGGGTGGGTTACGCCTCCCGAAACACGCGGCGAGTACATCCCTGTACGCTCCGCCAAAACATCCATGTTTTTGAGGGTTTCGGGAGGCGTAACCCACCCGGCGCTCCGTTTACCAGAGAGGTGCTCTCCATGACCAAATCACATCTTGAATTAACCGGCGTTGAGATGACATTCGATACGCCGAAAGGGCCGTTCGTGGCCCTGGACAACATCAATCTGAAGATAAAAAAGGGAGAGTTTGTTTCCCTGATCGGGCACTCCGGCTGTGGCAAGTCCACGGTCCTCAACATTGTGGCGGGCTTGCTTCAGGCCACCAAGGGTGGCTGCGTACTGGATGGCCATGAGGTGAATTCGCCAGGACCGGAACGGGCGGTGGTGTTTCAGAACCATGCGCTGATGCCCTGGCTGACGGTGTACGAGAACGTGGAACTGGCGGTACAGCAGGTGTTTCGCAGGTCCATGAGCAAACAGGAACGGCGCGACTGGATTCACCACAATCTGGAGCTGGTGAATATGGCCCATGCGGCCGACAAGCGGCCGGGTGAGGTCTCCGGTGGCATGGCCCAGCGGGTGGGGATTGCCAGGGCCCTGGCCATGAAACCCAGTGTGCTGCTGATGGACGAGCCGTTTGGCGCCCTGGATGCCCTGACCCGGGCTCACCTGCAGGACTCATTGATGGAGATTCAGCAGGAGTTGAACAATACGGTGATCATGATTACCCACGATGTGGACGAGGCGGTGTTGCTGTCTGACCGGATCATCATGATGACCAACGGACCGGCGGCGACCGTCGGCGAGGATCTGTACATTGATCTGCCCCGGCCCCGGAACCGGGTGACCCTGGCAGATAACCCGGAATACGTGCACTACCGGCAGGAGGTCTTGCGATTCCTGTACGAGAAGCAACGCAAGCTGGAGCACATCTCGCCACGTCGTTCCGGAAAGCCCGAAGCGCCCGAGACCAAAGAATCGGAGTCCCGGGCGGCCAGGGCCTGAGCCGGCCCAATCACTTCAATACATCCGCCATGGACACCAGGGCCCGGGCGACTTCGGGCAGTTTCCGGCCCTGGTCCATGGCCAGTTTCCGTAACACCCGGTGTGCTTCGTCGTTGCTGATCCTGCGATGGTCCATCAGCAGCAGCACCGCCTTTTCCTGGGTTTTCCGGTCTTCCAGGGCTTCCCGGGCACTCCGCAACTCATCGGTCATCTGTTGCAGGCGCCGGGTCTGCTCCTGAACCAGATCAAAGATGGAGCGGCCAAACTGCTGCCCGACACCGTCGCTGGCCCAGGATTCACCCACCTGCCGCTCGTTTCCCGAATCGCACAGTACCAGCATGGGCTGCGAGGTCGGTTCCTGGGCATCCAGGGACATGATCAGGGTTTCCTGATGGGCCAGGGAGTTCCGGGCGTCGGCAAAACGCTCGGTGCAGCGGGCGTGAAAGCAGCCTTCCACCGAATCCTCCACCTTTTTCAGTTCATCCATCCGCTCGGACATCAACCTGAACCAGTCGTCTGCCAGGGCGGGATCGAGGCTTTTGTAGCGGCCTATGGCTGTACCCCGTTGCCGAAGCTTTTCGATATCGGCCTCGCGAGGGTTGTCGCGCAGTTTTTCCCACAGGTCCAGGGAACCATCATCCGCAAAGCTGGTGAACACGTCAAAACAGCGCTCCTGCGCCTCAATCAGGTGCGCCATGCGCTCAGACAGTGCACGATCAAACCGGCCGCTGGAAAAGCCCGCCGACCCCACAGCCCGTTCCTGGCCGCAGAACTCCTTGCCGTTCATCAGATGCACCATGGCCACCAGGAGCCCGGCAATGGTGGGGTCAACAGCGGTATCCGCGGCCTCAAACACCACCGCAATCAGGTTATGTATAAGGCAGCTGTAATCCTCTGTGGCCGAGGGCGCCGTCACTTTCCGGGCAACCACACAACGCCGCAGTTCCGGCAGCCCCTCCAGGCTATGAAGTGCAGTGGCCAACTGGTTCAGCAGCCGGCTGCTCACCGGGTGGGCGGTCAGTTCCCGATGGATCTCCGCCAGGGCCTGATCGAACTCTCCACGCAGCCGATCAGATGCCGCGACCATGGTTTGTCGCTCCTGGGCAAATTTCTCGCCGGCAGAGCCCAGAAACACATTGGAAGCGCCCCGCTCGCACTGCAGCGCATGCACCAGGTTGCTGATGCACTGGACCAGTTTGCCCATCTGCAGGAAATACTGGAGATTCATCAACTCGCAGCTCTTTGAGGCGATCAGGTAATCGCCCGCTGAAGGCGATTTATGAGCGGCGGCGCGTTTCGTGTTCATAACAGACTCCGGAGGCACGGCAGCCTCGAATGCAACAATCAATGACAGGTCAGATCGCTCACGGAACCAACCTCTGGACAGTTGTGATGTGAGCAATTACCGCGCCACCGCACTCTGGCCCCAAAGCCGTGCAAACTGCCCCGCGGCAGGGCAGTTTTTTTGCGCCAGCCTGGTCAACACACAGACAAAAAACACTTACTTTATTGATTTTATTGAATTATAAAAACTGGCACGAAGATCGCTTTGCATTAAGCAAGGACGAACCTCCCGGCCAAGGATCAGGCCGGACCATCAGATCATTGTTGTTGGCATTGGCGCCGGACCATCGACTTCCCTCGGGAATAGATGCTCCGGCTTTTTTTGTTTGCCAGAAACGAAACGGACGGGCATGAAGGTGATGACTAAACAGAGCGAATCGACCCTGGTGATCTGCGGGCATGGAATGGTTTCCCAGCGCCTGCTGGAAGCCCTTTGCCGTGAGCCGGGGCGGCCGTTTACCCGCATTGTCGTGTTCAATGGCGAAACAACGCCTGCCTATAACCGGATACAGCTCTCGTCGCTGCTCGCCGGCGGAACCGACGAACGCTCCCTTGCCTTGCAGCCCGGCGACTGGTTCCGGGACAACGCCATAGAAGTACACGATGGCGAACCGGTTACGGCCATCAACCGGCAGGACCGTACGGTCGCTACCGCAACCGGCCGGGTCCAGTCCTACACGCACCTGGTTCTGGCCACCGGCTCACGGCCCGCGAAACCGGGTGTGCCGGGTGAGGATCTCCCGGGCGTCATGACGTTCCGGGATCTGGACGATACCCGGGTCCTGATTGAGACCACCCGGCGCCACCGCCGGGCGGTGGTGATCGGCGGAGGCTTTCTCGGCCTGGAGGCCGCCGAAGGTCTCCGGCAACGCGGTATGGCCGTCACCCTTCTGCATCGAAGTGGCCACCTGCTGAACCGGCAACTGGACGCGGTCGGCGGGCACCTGCTGCAACAGCACATGGAAGATCGTGGCCTCTCCATTCGCACCAAGGCTTCTCCCAGGGCACTGCTCGGCCGCCATCAGATTCGTGCGGTGCAGTTGGAGGACGAAACCCTGATCAGCACTGACCTGGTGGTGATTGCCGCCGGGATCTCACCCTCGATCGGATTGGCCCGGGACGCCGGTCTGGCTTGCGACCGCGGCATCCTGGTGGATGGCCGGCTGCGGACCACAGACCCGGCAATTTCTGCGCTGGGCGAATGCTGCCAGCTCGGAGACACCACCTTCGGCCTGGTGGAGCCGGGGTACCAGCAGGCGGAGGTGCTCGCCGGCGTGCTCAATGGCAGCACACCGGAGGCGGAGTACCGGCCAGTGGACACACCAACACGGCTGAAAATCAGCGGTGTCCCCATTTTTTCCTGCGGCCAGGTCAGCGCCGGCCCGGACACCGAATCGGTGGTCTGGCAGGACCACGAACAGAATCACTATTGCCGGCTGCTGATCAAGAACCAGCGCCTGACCGGCGCCGTGCTGCTGGGTGATACCCGAGACGGCCCCTGGTACAGCCAGCGCATTCTGCAGCAGGACGACATTTCCCGGTACCGGGATCACATTGCATTCGGCAAAAACTACTGCGAGGCGGCGGCCTGAGCCTTCAGCCCATAGAGAGCCATCCGCCCGGAAAGAGGACAAACCCATGAGCAAGAAAACCCTGATAGTCGTCGGCAATGGCATGGTCGGCCACCATTTCCTGGAGCAATTCTGCGCCAGCCCGGCCGCTGCCGATTTCGAGATCATCGTGTTTGGCGAGGAAAAGCAACTGGCCTACGACCGGGTTCACCTGTCGGAGTATTTCGGCGGCTCTACCCATGCGGATCTGGCCATGGGTACGCTGGAGTGGTACACCGGGCAGGGCATTCAGTTGCACCTGAATGAACAGGTGACCGGCATCAACCGGGAAAACCGAACCGTGGAAACGCCACAGGGCAGCTACCGGTACGACGAACTGGTACTGGCCACCGGCTCCTATCCGTTTGTGCCGCCGATTGCGGGCAATGATCGCCGCCATTGCCTGGTCTACCGGACCCTGGACGACCTGGACGCCATTCGCGCCAGCTCGGACGGCGTCCGGACCGGTGTGGTTGTCGGCGGAGGCCTGCTGGGCCTGGAGGCAGCCAACGCCCTGAAGTGCCTCGGGCTGGACGCCCACGTCGTGGAATTCGCGCCCCGGCTGATGCCGGTTCAGCTCGATGCCGACGGCGGCGCCCTGCTGCGCAAAAAAATCGAGGAACTGGGCGTTCAGGTGCATACCGAGAAGATGACCACGGCCATTACCGAAGGCCAGGATGCCCGCCTGCGCATGAACTTCAGCGATGACTCCTTTCTGGAGACCGACCTGATTGTGTTCTCCGCCGGCATCCGCCCCCAGGACGCCCTGGCCCGGGCCAGCGGCCTGGAAATCGGCGAGCGCGGCGGTATCGTGATCGACAACCACTGCACCACATCGGACCCCCATGTCCATGCCATTGGCGAGTGCGCGCTCTGGGAACAGAAGATTTTCGGCCTGGTGGCGCCAGGCTACACCATGGCCCGTACTTTATCCGCAAATTTGAACGGCGACCGTGAGACCGCGTTCACCGGGGCCGACATGAGCACCAAGCTGAAGCTACTTGGGGTGGATGTGGGCTCCATCGGCGACGCCCATGCCCAGACGCCGGGCGCCCGCAACATCCGCTTTAACGATGAACAGGCCGGTCACTACCGCCGCATGGTGATCAGCGAGGACGGCAAGACCCTGCTCGGCGCCATCCTGGTGGGCGACAACAGCCACTACGACACCTTGCTGCAGTACGCCCTCAACGGCATCGCCCTGCCGGACAACCCGGAAACCCTGATCCTGCCGGAAAGCCAGGGCGGCGCACCAGCCCTCGGCCCGGATGCCCTGCCGGAAACTGCAGCCATCTGCTCGTGCCACAACGTGACCAAGGGCGATATCTGCGGTGCCATTGATGCTGGCTGCACGGATTTCGGCAGCGTTAAAGCCGAGACCAAAGCCAGTTCCGGCTGCGGCGGCTGCACCGCCCTGCTTAAAAACGTGGTGGACTGTGAGCTGGAGAAGCGCGGCGTGGAAGTCAGTAAAGACATCTGCGAACACTTCCCGTACAGCCGTCAGGAGCTGTTCCATCTGGTGAAGGTGAACGGTATTCGCACCTTCAGAACGCTTATCAAGCAGCATGGGATGGGCCAGGGTTGTGATATCTGCAAACCAGCAGTCGGATCCATCCTGGCCACCTGCTGGAACGAGCACATCCTGGCCACCGACCATGTGCCGCTGCAGGACACCAACGACACCTTCATGGCCAACATGCAGAAGAACGGCACCTACTCCATCGTGCCGCGTATTCCCGGTGGCGAGATCACCCCGGACAAACTGATTGTGCTGGGTCAGGTCGCCAAGGAATACGATCTGTATACCAAGATCACCGGCGGCCAGCGCGTTGACCTGTTCGGCGCCACCCTGAGCCAACTGCCGGAGATCTGGGAAAAGCTGATCGCCGCCGGCTTCGAGACCGGCCACGCCTACGGCAAGTCACTGCGCACGGTGAAATCCTGTGTCGGCAGCACCTGGTGTCGCTACGGTGTGCAGGACAGCGTGGGCATGGCGATCCGACTGGAGGACCGCTACAAGGGCCTGAGGGCGCCCCACAAGGTGAAGATGGCGGTCTCTGGCTGCACCCGGGAGTGCGCCGAAGCCCAGAGCAAGGACTTTGGCGTGATTGCCACGGAGAAGGGCTGGAACCTCTACGTCTGCGGCAATGGCGGCATGCGGCCGCGCCACGCCGACCTGTTTGCCACCGACCTGTCCGATGAGGAACTGATTCGCACCATCGACCGGGTGGTGATGTTCTATGTGCGCACCGCCGACCGTCTGCAGCGCACCAGTGTCTGGATGGAGAACCTTGAGGGTGGTCTGGAATACCTGAAGCAGGTGGTGCTTGAGGACAGCCTGGGCATTTGCGCCGAGCTTGAGGCGCATATGGAGGGCATTGTCAGTACCTACCAGTGCGAGTGGAAGACCGCCGTGGAGGATCCGGATAAGCGGAAGCGCTTCCGGGAGTTTGTGAATGCGCCTTCGCAGACGGATCCGGTGCAGGAGTGGACGGTTGAGCGGGGGCAGCGTCGGCCTGCTTTGGAGTCTGCGTAGCGTTCCGGTTTTGGTGAAGAGCTGGTAGAAAAAACCGTTCGAGATGAACACAGATCAATTTGGAGAGACATCATGAAAGCACGCACTCGTTGGGATGCGGTATGTACCGTCGAAGATCTGGTGCCGGAGTCCGGCATTGCCGTCTGGACTTCGGACGGGCCGGTGGCGGTGTTTTATCTGCCGCACCGGTTGCCGGCATTGTTTGCCATCAGTCACACTGACCCGTTCAGCGGGGCCAATGTGCTGGCGCGGGGGATTACCGGGGATTTGAAGGGCGAGCCGGTGGTGGCATCGCCGTTGTACAAGCAGCACTTCAGTCTGCGCACCGGTATCTGTCTGGAAGACGATTCCGTGCGGGTCAAAACCTATCCGGTTCTGCTGGACGGCAACCAGATACGTCTGGAAATCTCCGAAACCAGGCAGGAATCGATAGCCGCTTGAACTATGGCCTGGTCGGTGGTCTGAAACTGCACAGGGGTCAATTCCGGAGGCGTTTATCTGCGATACTATTGTCACAATACCGACAACAAGGACGCTCCCGTGAAACCCCTCAGCCCTACGGATCAGCTTTTTCTCTGGCTGGAAAAACGGCAACAGCCCATGCACGTGGGCGGTCTTCAGCTGTTCTCCTTTCCCGACGACGCACCGGACGATTATGTTGCCCAGCTGGCCGACCGGTTAAGGCAGTACACGGATGTAACTCCGCCGTTCAACCAACGCCTGGATTACCGTTTCGGTCAGCCGGTCTGGGTCGAAGACGAGCATCTGGACCTGGAGCATCACTTTCGGTTCGAAGCACTGCCCACACCGGGGCGGGTCAGGGAGCTATTGTCCTTTGTCTCGGCGGAACATTCGCATTTGATGGACCGGGAGCGCCCGCTGTGGGAATTTCATTTGATTGAAGGGCTCGGGGAGCGGCAGTTCGCGGTTTACATCAAGGTGCATCACGCTTTGGTGGACGGTGTCTCAGCCATGCGGATGGTGACACAGATGCTGTGCCAGGATACCTGCGAGCGGGACATGCCGCCGATCTGGGCCATGCCGCTCCGCCCGGCACGGAAAGGTAATGAGGGGGGCCCCTCGCTATGGCGCAGCGTCGGCCACTTGCTGGGCAAGTCCGGCAAACAGCTTGGCACTGTGCCCACCGTGGCCCGGGAACTGCTACGAACCATCAACGACGCCCGAAAGGATCCGGCCTACTCGTCCATCTTCCACGCGCCCCGCAGCATCCTGAACCAGAAGATCACCGGTTCCCGACGCTTCGCCGCGCAATCCTACTGCCTGAGCCGGATAAAGGGTGTGTGCAAGGCCTATGGAACCACGGTCAATGATGTGGTGATGGCCATGTGCGCCACCGCGCTGCGCAGCTACCTGATGAACCAGGACGCCCTGCCGGAAAAGCCGCTGATCGCCATGGTGCCGGTGTCCCTGCGCAAGGATGACAGCTCCGGCGGCAACCAGGTCGGCGTTATCCTCGCCTCACTGCACACCGATGTCACCAGCCCGGTGACACGACTGATGCAGATCCATGAGGACGTGAAAGCCGCCAAGGACCGCTACGCCGACATGTCTGCGGAAGAAATCATCAACTACACCGCCCTGACCCTGGCGCCGGCGGCGTTCAATCTGCTCACCGGCATGGCACCGAAATGGCAGACCTTGAACGTGGTGATTTCCAACGTTCCCGGCCCGCGAGAGACTTGCTACTGGAACGGCGCCACGATGGACGGCATGTACCCGGTCTCCATCGCCATGGATCGCCTGGCCCTGAACATGACCCTGACCAGCTACGGCGACCAGGTGGAATTCGGCCTTATCGGCTGCCGCCGCACGCTACCCAGCCTGCAGCGGATGCTCGACTATCTGGAAGAGGCCCTGGTCGAACTGGAAACCGCCGCCGGCCTGTGATCCGATCGGTCAGCCGAAGCGGCGCTCTTCGTTGCGGATGGAAATCTGGTTGTTCAGAGTCCAGAAATCATACAGCACACCGATCAGGAACAGGCCGCCGGTAAACAGGTAGATGATGCCCGTGATCCATTTGCCCATGTACATCCGATGAATCCCGAACACTCCCAGGAAGGTCAGCAGAATCCAGCCGATGTTGTAGCTGACCTCACCTTCCCGGAACCGAAGATCCGCCTCCCGGTCCATGGCCGGGATCAGGAACAGGTCGATGATCCAGCCGATGAACAGCAGCCCCAGGGTAAAGAACCAGATGGTGCCGGTAACGGGTTTGCCGTAGTAAAACCGGTGTGAGCCCAGGAATCCGAAGATCCAGAGCAGGTAGCCGATCAGTTTGCTGTGGGTGTCTGGGCGTTCTGTCATATCCGTTCTCATCCTTCTGGATTCGTAGCCGATTTACACTATAGACCCAGCCTGCATGTGCTGGGGGCTGGCCGGGGGGAAGGAATATTTTCCCTCGGGAAAAACAACTCGCTTCGCTCAGACATCTTTTTCCTGTCGGGAAAATATTCCTTCCCCCCGTCCGTCGAACCATTGTGGCATAGGATTAGAAAAACAAATTAAGAACGAGCAATAACTCTTCTGACGGCATTCTCAGCTGTCAGCAGGGCGTGGGGTGGGGCATAAATTTTTCGGGGAAAAAGATGTCTGAGCGAAGCGAGTTGCTTTTTACCCGAAAAATTTATGCCCCACCCTGCGACCACGCTCCAAACCAAGAGGCCCAAAAAATCAGGGCCCAACCTCTGGGGCAGGATCCGGACCACCCTCGCGAAACTCGCTGGCCGACTTGCCGGTCCACTTCCGGAAGGCGCGGCTGAAGTTGGAAAGGTCGGCATAGCCCAGCTCGTAGGCAATCTCGCTGACCGATTGGTTGGTATACCGGAGCAGCTGGATCGCCCGGTCTTTCAGCACCGATTCGACAATTTCCCGATAGCTGGTATCCCGGTCCGCCAGCCGGCGTTTCAGGGTGCGCGACGAGACGCAGAAGCGTTCGGCCATGGCTTCCAGTGACGGCAACGGCCCGGGCATCATTCGGAGCATGTTGCGGATCGCCAGGACGATATCGCCCTGTTCCTTCAGCGCCTTCTGCAGCTCGAATTCGCATTGGTCCCGGGCCATTCGGGAGGCTTCCGCATCGGCCAGGCGCATACGCACATCGAGAAGCTCCCGGGGGAACACCATCATTTCGTCGGCCTGGCCGTACTCGAACCGAACCGGAAGCTGGTCGGCAAACCGCTGGTACCAGGGCGGCTCCGGAGCGCTCAGGCGAACGGTGACACCCGGCAGTTTGCCGTCTTCCAGGGCAAAGCCGTGTTTGGCGGCGTCCTCGCGGTCCAGGAGCTGTTCGGTCAGCAGAATCAGGGTGGCGCTGACGGTCTCGGCCAGAAACGGGTAGAGGCCGGGCACTTCGAATTCGGTGCAGAGTTTTACCAGTACCTGATCCCCCGCTTCGGACTGGCTCATACTGAGAAACGGCACCCGCAGATGCAGGTATCGGCGCACAGAATCCAGGGCATCGGCGAAGGTGGGGCTGGTGAGGGCCGCGAAGCCCAGGGTGCCGTGGATTGTCAGCCGCAACTCCCTGGCCAGCGTGAAGCTGAGACCGTCCTGGCCGGCCAGGTTCACGGCCCGTTTGGCCATGATGATGGCATCGGTGACAAACACCCGACTGTCGTTGGACTTGAGATCGTCCGGGCTGAACTCCAGGCCTTCATAGAGTAACCGGTCGTTATAGCCCAGCTGGCGCACTGTCTCGGCCAGAACCCGCAGGTAAGCGCCCGGCACCAGGAACAATCCCAGCATCTGCCGTTCTTTGTCCGGACCGCTTGCGCTCATTGGCATTCCTTATGATTGAGGTGGCTGAAGCACTTCAACTGACTCTATCAGATGCCTCCCGCCGGAACAGTGGGGCCCGGCACACCCGGATCGCCGTCAGCATGGCCAATCAATTTCCAGCCCGTGTCCCATCCTGATCGACCACCGTCCCCTTTGCGCATTCCTGCCAGACATTGACTGCCCCACACTGGAGCCATGACATCAGCCAGAGTGAGGAGTACGCAGATGCTGAGCACTAAAACCACAGAAAAGAAGACGGCTCCGGTTACCAGAGCCTCCAACACACCCGATAACGTCACCATCACAGCCCAGCGCATGGGCTTTGAGTTCGGTGAGCAGGTTCCCCGTTACTGGGTCGATAACAGCTACACCATCAGCCACATCATGAATGCGCTCTCGGTCCTGTTTCCGCAGGGCGAGCAGTTCTTCGTGGATTCGGTAAGAGCGTTCCGGGACCAGATCTCCGATCCCAAACTGAAAGAGGAGATACGCGGGTTCATCGGCCAGGAGGCCATGCACTCACTGGAGCACATCGCCATGAACCAGCACGTTCGTGACCAGGGCATGCCGGTGGAAGAGCTGGAAAAACACCTGGAAGTGGTTCTGGGGATCGCCAGGAAGCTGCCCAAGCGTCACCAGCTGGCCATCACCTGTGCCCTCGAGCACCTGACCGCCATGATGGCCGACATGTTGCTGGAGCGTGACGATGTGCGCCAGGACATGGATGAATCCATGCGTCCGCTGTGGGTCTGGCACGCGATTGAAGAAACCGAGCACAAGGCGGTTGCCTACGATGTGTTCCAGGCGGCTGGCGGCACTTATGCCGAAAGAGCCTTTTATCTCATGTTCAGCACCGCCGCACTGGGCGTGATGAGCACCTATTTTACCAGCCGGATGATGCTGAACGACCGCAAGAACTTCTCGTTGAAGGACACCGCCACCGGTCTCTGGCGCCTGTGGGGCATAAACGGCACCTTCTCAAGCCTGATTCCCACATGGCTGGAGTACTTCAAACCCGGCTTCCATCCCTGGGATCACGACAACAGCGATCTGATTGCCCGTTTCAAGGAAGAAATCCAGGCGCATATTGCACCGCAGTATCAGAAGGGTAATCGCCGGACTCTGCAGTAATCTTCGGAGTTACGCGGACAAGCAGGTGGGGAGGTCTTTGTTCCGGGAAAAACAACTCGCTGCGCTCAGACATCTTTTTCCCTGCACAAAGACCTCCCCACCCACTCATCCGCTTGATCTGGCAGAGATCAGCTGCCCGCTTTGGCCACTCCGGATCGAATGACCTCACCTTTCTTCCATAACCGCCATTCACCTGGCTGGTAAACATCCCACTTTTCATCTGTGGTCAGAGGTTCAGTAACGATCACGCTGACGATGTCGTTGGGCGTCGTTTCCGATTCGAAATCCACCGTTACATCGGCGTCTTTCAGACGGGCAGGACCAAACGGGGCTCTCCGGGTGATGCTGGCCATTTTGGTGGTGCAGTAAGTGAACAGCCAATCACCGTTACTCAGTAGGAGGTTGAAAACGCCCTGGCTGGCGTAGGCGACGGACAACCGGACCAGGCGGTCGATGATTTCATCGGTTCCGTTATTGCGATCGCAGTGCGTTCGAAGGTGGTTAAGAATATCGCAGAACAGCGCCTCGCTGTCGGTGGTTCCGACCGGCTCATAGAACCCTGGAGTCGAACCGAAGCCGGAGAGCTGGCCATTGTGGGCGAACACCCAGTAGCGACCCCAGAGTTCGCGCATGAAGGGATGGGTGTTGGCCAGGCAGGTGTCGCCGACGTTGGCCTGGCGAATGTGGCAGATGGCCACTTCGCTTTTTATTGGATGAGTCTGGACCACTGCGGCGATTCGGGAATTGGCGCTGGCATCGGCGTCGTGGAAGGCCCGTACGCCTTTGCCTTCGTAAAAGGCGACGCCCCAGCCGTCCTTGTGCGGGCCGGTCTGTCCACCCCGACGGGTCAGGCCGGTAAAGCTGAAACACAGGTCAGTGGGGGTGTTGGCGCTCATGGCCAGTAATTCGCACATGGGTTACGTCATTCTTGCCGGAGGATGTCTGCCACAAGAATAACGTAATCAACTCGCTTCGACAGTGAGAATCTCAAGCTGGCGGGGATTGTGGCCGGCGCCGACCACACAGTTACGCCCCGCTCGCTTGCCACTGTAGAGCCACCGATCGGCAACCCGGAACAGGCTTTCGGCCTCGCGACCATGGTCTGGCCACTGGGCTATCCCGAAGGAGGCAGTCACCCGGATGCGGGCTTCCCCGTAGGGCAGTTCAAGGTCAGATATCCGCTGGCGCAGCTCGTCCATCAGGACAAAGGCATCCGCCGGCTTCACATCTCTCAGAATCAGGCCGAACTCCTCGCCACCCAGGCGGCCGACAAAATCGGTGCTCCTCAGCCGTTCGGTCATGCATCGGCTGATGTTTTTCAGAACAAAGTCTCCGGCCTCATGGCCCAGAGTGTCGTTAACGACCTTGAAGTGGTCAATATCCATCACCACCAGCGCAAAACCGGCTCCACTGCGATCGCACTCGGCAATGGTGCGATTCAACGTACCCTGGAAGTTGCTGCGATTGGCGAGGCCGGTCAGTGCGTCAGTCTGGGCCATGTCCACCAGGCGCTGCTCGGACTCTTCGCGGCGCACCTCATACAGGTGAATGAAGGCCAGCATCAGTGCACCGCACAACACCATGTTGAGCAGATCGATCATCGCGTGGGGGCTGCCGACCTGGCCAAGGTGAATGTAATAGATAACGCCCCCGACGAGCATAAAGGGTGCGCTGAGAATCATGCCTTCTTTCTTGCCAAGCAACAGGTAGGCGAGAACCGGCATCATCAGCACCCAGACGAAAGCGGACACCGAGGCTTCCGGTAACAGCATGATCACCAGGAAGAACGCGAACAAAGGCACCAGATAGGCATAGACCCACTGCTGCAGATGAGGAGTGGATTTCAGGCGCCAGACGCCGAAAAAAAGCAAAGTGCTGGCAAACAGCTCAGCAACCGCCACCCATGGGTAGCCATTGAGAAACTGCAGGCAAGCAAAAATCACCAGAGCCGAGCCGGTGATCAGAAAAAGCAGCCGCATCAGTGAGCGGCGATGGCTGTCGCGCAGACCCGAGCGGCTCTGTTCCAGAGTGGCCCCCAGGTCAGAATGGTGAGGCGTATTCATGCTGACTCTTCCTTGGATCAGCTTCCGAGTATAGCCCCGAAAAACTGTTTGTAAAACGTACAGCGAGCCCAAGCTTCAGGCCCGCCGCACGCATCGAGTCTTCAGATATAGAGGTTCTTGCGGGAGAAACGCTCCACCAGCGGCTGGTAAGCAGAACCCAGCAGGCGGTTGATCGCATCAATACCCCAGGCGTCCGGGCCCACCAATATGCGGGACTCATTCTTGAGGATGCCTTTTACAATGATTTCTGCGGCTTTCTCGGGCGTGGTCATGGCGAGTTTATCGAAGCCTTTACGCTGGGCGACGGCGTTCTCGGACTTGCCCATGCGCGCTGCATTGACAATGTTGGTGCGGATACCACCAGGATGCACACAACTCACCGCCACCGGCTGGTTCTCCAGCTTCATTTCCTGGCGCAGGGCTTCGGTGAATCCTCGCACCGCAAACTTGGCGGCGTTGTAGGCGCTCTGCTTGGGCACTCCAATCAGGCCAAATACACTGGAAACGTTCACCACATGGCCATCGCCCGAGGCAATCAGATGGGGCAGGAAGGCCCGGGTACCGTGAGCAACCCCCCAGAAATCAATGTCCATGACCCATTTGAAGTCTTCGTCGGTCATCTCACGGACCGTGGCAGACAGGGCAACGCCCGCGTTGTTGATGACCAGATTGACCTGACCGAAATCTTTCACAACCTCCTCCGCATGGGCAAAGATGGCATCGCGATCAGACACGTCCAGCCGGTAGGTTTTTACATCAGCGCCGCTTAGCGCTGCAGCGGTTTCGGCCAGGCCTGACTCATTGACGTCGGACAGCGCCAGTCGGCAGCCCCGGTCCGCCAGCGATTTGGCGAGCGCGCGGCCGATACCCGAACCGGCACCGGTAACAACGGCAACTTTGTTCTTCAGATTCTTCATGGTCACAGACCTCTTAATTGTAGGCACATCAATTAAAGCAGATACTCTAACAATTGCCTGCTTGCGGGATATGGCTTTAGTGAACCAGGCCACATGGCATTCCGGCCACCCTCTGACGCGGCACCCGGTTTCCGGTACAATCCCTTGCCGTTGGCCGGTGCACGACACCGGCCCTCTACCTCCCCCGAATCTGTGGATTTTCTGTATGGAATGGAGTCTTACGCATTTCTGGCTGATCCTGGCGCTGGTGCTGGGCCTGGCTGAACTGGCCTCAGGTGTCCTGTTACTTCTGGCCCTGGGCATTGCGGCCGCGCTGACCGCCTTGCTGGCCTTTCTGGGAGCACCATTCGAATGGCAGCTGGCCGGTATGGGGCTGTTCTCGGGAATTCTGGTACCTGTCGCCATTCGCTGGATCCGTCCGCGCTTCTCACCCAAAGGTGTGGCATATGGCACAACCGGTACCGGCGTGGAGCAAGGCCGGCGTTATCAGACCCTGAAGCGGGATTTCGATGGAGCCACAGGCATCAAGGTCAATGGCGATTTCTATCGCCTGCGAGTGACTGACACCGGAGAAACCGACCTTCCGGAAGGAACCGACGTCATTTTCAAACAGTTTGACGGCACGACCGCCGTTGTTGAGACGATCACACACAAGGAACAGTAAGCATGGAACAGTATCTTTCACCCGGGCTGATCATTAGCCTGATTCTGGTCGCTATTGGCATCTTCATCATCGCCAAGGGTCTGGTCATCGTGCGCCAATCCGAGGTTATGGTCATTGAGCGCCTCGGTTCGTTCAACCGGATCCTCGAAAGCGGTGTGAACATCATTATTCCCTTCATCGAGCGCCCACGGCCGATCACCATGATCCGCTACGTACGCATGGGTGAGGATTATCATCCGGTGATGAGCGACGAAACCCGCATCGACCGCCGGGAAACGGTCATGGACTTTCCGGGACAGCCCGTGGTGACCACCGACAACGTGACGGTGAAGATCAACGGCGCCCTCTACTACCAGATCATCGACCCGCGCCGGGCCGTGTACGAAGTGGCCAACATGAGCCAGGCGGTGGAAGTGCTGGCCAAGACCACCCTGCGCTCGGTGGTCGGCAAGATGGAACTGGACAAGCTGTTTGAATCCCGCAGCGAGGTGAATAACGCGATCCAGGCCGAGATGGAAGAGGCCGCTTCCAAGTGGGGTGTAAAACTCACCCGGGTGGAGGTTCAGGACATCAGCATGCCGGAAGAAGTGGAAGAAGCCATGCGATTGCAGATGGCTGCGGAGCGGAAACGCCGGGCCACGGTCACCGAAGCCGAGGGTGAAAAGTCAGCAGCCATCGCCATGGCCCAGGGTCAGCGGGAGTCCGCCATCCTCAACGCCCAGGGCGACAAGGAATCGGCCATTCTCCGGGCGCAGGGCGAGCAGGAGTCCATCCGTCTGGTACTCAGTGCCATGGGGGATTCCGAAGACAACAAACAGACCGTTATCGGTTACCTGCTGGGGCAGAGCTACATCAAGGTTCTGCCCAACATGGCGAAGGACGGGGAGCGGGTGTTTGTGCCCTATGAATCCTCAGCACTGCTGGGCTCCATGGGCATGTTCCGTGAACTGGCGGGCAGCCCGGAAGACACGGTTCGCCAGCACCTCCAGCGTGACGGCCTGCGGGGCGGGCTGGTCGGCTCTGCGGGTAACAGTTAAGGCCTGGCATCCCGCAAAGGCGCTCTCAACCCAGCAGGTTATCCAGGGGTTGCTCGTAACTGGGCGCGAAGACCTTCAGGAAGTAGGCAACCTCTGGCAGCCCGTCCTCATCCAGCCGCCGGCGAATCTGGCGGGCAGCAGGCTCGAACTCCGTGTTGCCGGCCCGGATTTCCGCCCGGCACTTGAGCCACGCCGACAGCCGGTCGGCGGCCTTGATCAGTTCCCTGTCCTCCGCCGGTAACTGCGACTCGCGAATGTAGGGCGAAAAATCGTCTCTCAGATCCGCCGGCAACAAAGCCAGCAACTCGGCTTCCGCCTTGTGTTCGATATCCCCGAACGCCTCCCGCATGACCCGGGAATGGTATTTCACCGGTGTCGGCATGTCCCCGGTAATCACTTCGGTTGCGTCATGATAGAGCGCCGCTGCCGCAATCCGGTCAACGTTTGCATGGCCACCAAAATGCCGGTTGCGGATAATCGCCAGGGCATGGGCGAGGGTGGCCACTTCCCAGGAATGGGTAGCGACGTTCTCCTCAATGGCATTTCGCATCAACCCCCAGCGTTTGATCCAGCGCAGGCGGGAGACATAGGCAAAAAAATGGCTGACAACATCACCCATCAGTCACAGTCCTGTTTTATAAAAGTTGATAATCTTTTTATTCAAATCCGGGAATTCGCCGTGCTATTCTGAATAAGCATTCAATTGTTACATACCCGGGGGCATAGTGTTCGGTCCAGTGTCCTTCGTTCGGAATAGTCTGACGGCACTTTTCGCCGGCATCATGCTGGCGTGGTCCCCGATATCAGTCGCGGAAACCGAAATCACGGTCGGCGTATATCACTTCCCACCGGTCGCCAGCGTCGGTCCCGATGGCAAGCCAACCGGACTCCTCGGCGATCTGCTGGAAGAACTCGAACAGACCCACGAGGATATCTCTTTCAGGGTTGTCCACACCTCTCCGAAGCGCCGGTTCCTGGATTTCGACGCCAAGCTCTATGACGTGATGATCTTCGAATGCCCGGACTGGGGCTGGCGCGACAAAAAAGAGGTGAGCATCAGCCGCCCCATTCTGGCAGACGAAGATTTCTACGTGGCGCTGAGAAAACCAGGCCGGGATCTTTCGTTTTTCGACGACCTTCCCAACCACTCCATCGTGGTGATCTCCGGTTACCATTACGGATTTGCCGGTTATGAAACCGACAGTTCAGTACTTGAGCAAAAGTTCCGTATCGAGTTCTCGGACAGCCACAGCCGCAATCTTAAACTGATCAAGGCGGACAGGCCCTCCGTTGCCGAAGTGGCCGTCATCAGTCGCTCCTATCTGCAGATGCACCTCGCCAAGCATCCGGAGGACCGCGACACACTGCTGATTTCGGACAAACCGGATCAACGCTACCAGCTCGGTATTATTGCCCGCAAGGACGGCACCGCGAGTGCGGACGAAATACTGAAGCTACTGTCACCGCTGATAAAGAACGGCCGGTACCAGCGCCTCGTTGAAAAGTGGGGCCTGCGGCTGCCTGCCGACTTCCCGACCGGTGCCGAAGCGCCCTGAGCTCAACGAACGTCCAGGGCAAACGCAACGATCACGCTGCCATCATCACCAACCTCCGCATTGCGGGAGGGGTCGAGCAGGAATACCTGGTCAGCCGGGATCTTGTGAGTGTCCTGCAAGATACTGCGAAGCGCGACACCACGAGCCGAGGCGAGGTTACTCAGGGCCTCCGGAGCCAACGCCCGCTCTCCTGCAATGTATGCCTCCCGGGCCGCCTGCCACGCCGCCCCGGACAATCCCTGTTGGCCTCCTCCGGTCAACTCTTCACGCAGTAGCGCCAGGCCGTCGGCTTGAGGCGCGACACTGCCACGGATGTTCAGAAGCAGATTCGGCCGTTCCAGCAAGGCGTCCGCCAGCGCCGACAGTTTTTCCGCTTCACCCTCTGCCAGTTCAATACTGCCGGGAACAAAGCCCACCTTGCCAAGCTCTTCGCCGCTGAACCCTGCCAGCTCGGCAACGGATCCCAGCATGCTGAATGGAGACGTTGCGGCTTTCGCCAGCAGGTTCACGAACGCCCGCATAACAACCTGGCCGACACTGAAGTCCGGACTGGAAAGGTCGCCGCTGATCGGCAGATCCACTTCAATAACGCCTTTCCGGTCCCGCAGCAGGGCCAGGCCCAGCTTGACCGGAGCATTGACAGCCTGCTCGCTCGGCATCGAAGCGCCCAGTTCAAGCCGGTCCATGACCACCAGGTTAGAGGCATCGATCCGAGTACCGGAAATCTGATAATCGAGGTTGAGATCAAGCTTGCCACTGTCTACTCCGTACCCCAGGTATCGGCCGAAATAGGGGGAGAGCGTGGGCAGGGAAAGATTCTGCATAATCAGTCGGAGATCGCTGACGCCCTCGGTACCGAGGGTGCCGATGGTGCCTTCAAAATCCAGATCCGCGACGCCACCGACGCGGCCGTTTATCGACACCTTGCCCTCTTGCGGGGAGATATTACTAAGCCCGGTGACGCTGCCGTTCAGTTCATCAAACGAAGTCGTGAAGGCCGGTTGCAGCGTGCGATCCGTATAGGCCAGGGCGCCATCCTCAAGCATCAGCTGTCCAATCCTGAAGATAAACTCAGGCTCTGAATCGCCCGCTTTCTGCTGGCCGGAAGAGGGGGCGTCCTGGTTGCCAGAGGCAGACCTTCTGACGATCCGCTCAACGTTATGGACGCTGTCCGCATTACGAACCACATTGATTACCGGCTGTGCCAGGGTCACTGTGCCGATTTCCAGACGAGCGGGATAAACATTGTATTCGATGGGCGCCAGGCGCAGGGTTTGCCAGGACACCAGCCGCTCGGAACTGTCGGGCAACCGCACACTAAACCCGGCCACTTCCGCGGTGCCGCTGAAAGTGCCGGTGAGTGGATCCTGCTGGCCGTCCAGGTCCAGATTGCCATCTACTCCGAGGCTTCCACTGACAATGGCAAGATTGGCGCCCTCCTGAACATAGGATTCAAAGGCAGCCAGTTGCACCCCGGCCCCGGAAATGGCGGCTTCCAGGGTGAATGGCGAGGGGGTTACCTGACCCGTCAGTGACAACTGTCCGCCACTGGCCAAGGTGCCCTGCATCTTATACGTCACCGGTTCTTCCAACTGATGACTGATTGCCCCGGTGGACACCGATAACTGCTCCAGCGTCAGTTCCACAGGATTCTCCGGTTGGTTATCCTGCCAGAGAATTCTACTGCCAGACAGGGTCACGCCCGCCACAGACCACCAGAATGGCTGCCCGGTGACTACCGGCTCTGCCCCACCATTCGGTGGCTCGCTGGCTTGGGGGTCTGAGGTCAGTGGCACCAGCCAGTCAATCTGGCCGGTCTCACTCCGGGCCAGCGCCAGATCCAGGTTCTCCAGGGAGACCTGGCCCACGTTGATTTCACGCGCGTTCAGATCAAATCCGATGGCATCGACAGACAGGGTTCCGTTACTCAACCGGGCCTGCTCGCTCTCCTCATTCAGGGCAATGGCAAGGTCCTCGAGCGCCAACTGACCGTTGCTGGTCTCCAGGTAGAAGACCTCACCGGCCTGCAGTTCATAGTCGGAACTGAGGGTGACACTTCCGCCTCGCAGATCGTAGGGAAAGTAGGGGCCCAGGAAGTGAGCGATGGTTTCATAGCCCACCGAAGACATCTTCAGGGAACCGCTGGAATAGAGCGGCGCGATACTGAGATCCCCCGCCCACTCAACGGTCTGGCGGTCCAGTGCGGCGTTCAGGGAGTAGTCGCTATTCTGGCCCTCACGGCGCCAGGTGGCGAGGTCGTTCAGGGTCAGATCCAGTGGCGTTACACGGAATTCAGCCATTTGCCGCTTGCTGAAATCCCGGAACAGCAATTCGCCGCCATTCACGACGATCTGCTGGAAATAGACGCGGGGTAGCCCAGTACTATCTTCAGCGACAGGCGGTCCCGCTGCCCCGCCAGGTTCAGGATTGGCATTTTGCCAGTCCCGGGCAAAATTGACTCTGTAATCCTTCAGCAGGTCAACCCGGATAAAGGGTTCTTCCAGCTGAATCGACTCAAAGCCGGCAACGCCACGGATCAGCTGAAAGAAATTCATGTCAACCAGCAACCGGTCGAAACCAGCCACCGGCTCGCCGTTACTGTCCCTGGCCGAAAGCCCGAGCGCTTCGACACTCAGCGTATAGGGATTGGTGCTGATGTCGGTTACTTCCGCCTGCCACCCCAGCCGCTGGTCCAGCTGTTCGGGTATCGACCGCTCCAACCACCAGGGGAGGAGCAGGAAACCCGCAAGGGTGTACAGAATCAGAAGGACCAGGAATACGATCAACAGATTCCTGGGAACACGACTGCGTTGACGGCTCTGAGCCACGGACATCTCCTCATAAGCGGCGGAATCCCGGGGCAATCTTGCCCACCTGCCTGTTCACAAGGATAGTCGGCCTGACGCCACTTTGTCAGCTGCTCAGGTGCTGATCCGGCAGGACCCGCTCTTTCGCCCGGGCCCATGGCAATGCGCAAAGGGATACTGGCCGAATTGCAACCCTGTACGACACACGGATCGCTGACAGGCGGCCCTGAACCCGATATGCTCAGCAGTCGTATTGATCCCGTGTCATTAACACGAACACGCGAGCGAGAGGAAGGTTTATGGACATCGGCGATATGCGTCGTGATTTCGAGAGTGAGGGTCTTGATCGCGACGTACTGGACAACAACCCGGTCAGGCAGTTCCAGATCTGGTTCGAGGATGCCCGGAAGGCCGGCATTCTGGAGCCCAACGCCATGTCACTGGCCACAACGGCGCGGGATGGTATGCCAGACCTCCGTACCGTGTTGCTGAAATACTTTGACGAACACGGCTTTGTTTTCTATACCAACTACGGCAGCCGCAAGGCCCGGGAGATGGATGAAAACCCGCAGGCCGCCCTGCTGTTTCCCTGGATCGGCCTCAACCGCCAGGTCAGGATTCAGGGCCAGGTAGAAAAAGTCAGCAAATCAGAATCACTGCGCTACTTCGCATCCCGGCCAAGAGGCAGCCAGATTGGCGCCTGGGTCTCCGAGCAGAGCAAGGCCATCACCTCACGGGGGCTGCTTGAGCAGAAGCTTGCCGAGGTGAAACGCAAGTTCACCGAGGGTGAAGTGCCCCTGCCCGGTTTCTGGGGCGGTTACCGGGTGGTTCCCGAGCGCATTGAGTTCTGGCAAGGCCGGCCCAGCCGGCTTCACGACCGCTTTGAGTATGTGAGGGAAGGCGATGGCTGGCTCATCCAACGGCTACAGCCCTGACCCCCGGCCAGCCATCTTGCTGTGCCATCAGACCGATGGAATTGAGGCGCCCCCTCCGGCCTGGCTGACCGGGTACGAACGGGATACGGTCGGGAAATTCAGCGGCCCCCGCGAACGGGAATATCTGACCAGCCGCTGGCTGATTCGCCAGGCCATTGGCAAATCCGCCAGCCTGCCTCCGCATCAATGTCGCCCCGTGGACGGTCGCCCCACTGCTTCAGGCCGCCCCGATGGCTGGCAGCTATCGCTCAGCCACAGCCACGGTTTGTCCGCCTGTGCCACTCGTGCCAACTCTCCCATTGGTCTGGATCTGGAACCCTGCCAGCGCCACCCACAATGGCAGAAGGTGGCCAGGCGCTGGTTCACCCCGGTTGAACAGGAATGGCTGTTCCGGGAGGACGATCCCAATGCTTTCCTGAAGGTCTGGACCCTGAAAGAAGCCTGGCTGAAAGCCACCGGTCGGGGTATTGCCGGCAACCTGCAGACTCTGGAGGTGCGCAAGAATTTCGAAATCTACGGAGACCAGCCCGACGAGGACTGGCAGGCTTCCTGCTGTTATATCGAGGGCTACCTGGTGACCCTGGTATTCCGTGGAAGCCGGCCGCAATGGCCTGACATCACCCTGCTGGAACCACCGCCCGGCGATTTCAGCCTGGTGGATGCGGTATCGATGGAGGCTTCCTGGGAGCCGCTGTTCCAGCGCACCATCCGCCCGAAACGCTAGCAGCCTGAACCAGGCAGAGGTAACAGAGGCCACTGTATATGGATAATCCCGAACGCTGTCCCTGGTGCGGAAATGATCCGCTTTACGTGCACTATCATGACACCGTATGGGGGCGCCCCGAATACGACGACCTCGCACTGTTCGAAAAACTCTGCCTGGATGGCCAGCAGGCCGGCCTGAGCTGGATCACCATCCTGCGAAAACAGGAGAGTTACCGGGCCGCCTACGATCACTTCGATCCGGAAACAATCGTAAATTACGGTGAAGCCCGGGTGGAGGAACTGCTGGCCGACCCAGGCATCATTCGCAACCGACTAAAGGTTCGGTCGATCATCAAGAATGCCCGGAGCTATCTGGATTTGCGGGAACAAGGCATTGGCTTCAGCGATTTTCTCTGGTCCTTTGTTGAGAACCAGCCGGTTCAGAACCGCTGGCGCTCACTGGCAGAAGTGCCTACGGCAACCCCTGAATCCGAGGCCATGTCCAAAGCCCTGAAACGGGCTGGCTTTACCTTTGTCGGCCCTACCATTGTCTATGCCTTTATGCAGGCGACCGGCATGATCAACGACCACTTGGTACAGTGCCCGCAACATCAGGAATGCTATTTGCTGAGCCAATGATCTCAATGGACTGGAGGGTCGTACGTTCTGGAGTGTTTTAAACCCCGGAGCTTGACCATGAGAATCACCCTCAACGAACTCAGAGGCAGAAAACGTGATTGCTGTAGCTAGGCTCGCCATTCTCGTTGGCATTGCCGGGCTGATCCCGTTTATCGCGATGATCGCGGGGCTGTTTTTCATGCCCCAACACGGTGTCGCGCTGATTGGTTACTTCTACCTTTACAGCGCCGGCGTCCTGGCCTTCATGGCAGGGGTGTACTGGCCCATTGCCATGCAGCTCGATAATTGCAGCTATCCGGTGTCGCCACTGGTAACCATGCTGCTCAGCCAGGTATTCTTTGTGGCCGCCGGTATTGGCTTGCTGTTGCCCACCTCGGGACAGGTCCTCCTGTACACCACCGCTTACCTGGCGCTCTACCTGGTGGATGCAGGATGGATGCGGGCGTACTGGCCGGTATGGTATCTGCGGCTACGCCTGGTGCTTACGTCGGTAGTGGTGGTATGCCAGCTGTCCGCGACAGCCTGGCTCTTCCTTATTCCAGCCCACTGACCTCCTGCAGCTCAGGCTGCAACAATGGCGTATTCGTGGTTATGGGGCTCAATGAGCACGCCATGCAAGGCCACGATCGCCTTCTCGTAGTCGTCCTCATCCACCACAAACTGGATATCCACCTGGCGCATGCACTGGTGCAGGGCCAGAACGCTGATGTCCTCATCGGCCAGGGCTTTCACGGAACGGGCAAGAATACCCGGCACCTTCATGTCGCTGCCGATGGCAGACACCACAGCCACCTTGCGGGTGTTGATCTCGGCATTGGGAAACTCTTCCTTCAGGGCCTTAACCACACGTTTTACGTGCTTCAGGGTGCTGCCCACGTAATGGGTAATGGTGTTGGCGTTGGTGTCCTTGGACATGAAACGCACCTTGAAGCGGCCCAGTACGTCCAGAATACGGCGGTCCGAACCCGGCTCGCCCTGCATGTCCTGATCGAATACTTCCACAGCAAACACGCCCTTGGCGCCGGCGATAATCTCCACCTGCGGTTTCTCACTGACATAGTCGCCGGTGATCAGGGTACCGGTGTGCTCCGGCTCAAAGGTATTCATCACCCGCAGCGGGATTTCGTTCTGGCGCAGCCCCTTACCGGCGCGGGGATGAATAGCCTCCATACCCAGGTTGGCCAGCTGGTCGGCAACGTCGTAGTTGGTGCGACCCAGGGGCACCACCTTGTCCGCACCAACGATGTTGGGATCGGCGGAACTCAGGTGGTATTCCTTATGGATAACCGCTTCCCGGGCCTCTGTGATTACAGCCACCCGGCTGAAGGTCATCTCGCTGTAGCCCCGGTCGAAGGTGCGCATCAGACCTTCCTTGCACTGGGCGTAGCCGGTAACAATCGGTAGCTCACGACTCAGATCCACCGCGTCGAAGGCCTGTTTCAGCTTTTCGTCCAGCGGCAGCAACTCATTGTCACGCCACCCGGTCAGATCCACAAAGCGGGCATTGATGCCTTCCTGCTGGAGCTTCAGGGCGGTGTTAAAGGCGCTGTGCGCCTCGCCAATGCCGGCCAGCATCTCACGCACCGTCAGCAGGTGTTCTTCCAGCTGGAACTGGCCGTAGGAGCACAGACGCTGCAGGTCGATCAGGCAGCCCCGTACGCCTTCAACACGATCGGTGATGAACTGGTCCGCCTGTTGTTTCAGCATTGGATCGACAAACAGCTCGCCGTTGATGTCGGTCAGAAACTTCACCAGCTTGGTGAGATCGTCACCCCAGGCCCAGTCCGACTCGGCATCCGCAAACAGGGCATATACGCCCGGCTCGCCGGTTTTCTTGTGTTCCAACAGCTCGTTGGTCACCCCGCCATAGGCGGACACCACGTAAATGCGCTGGTACAGGTCGTCCTTGCTGCGATTACCGATAATGATGTTATCGCGGACGGCCTCGTAATTACTCATCGACGTACCGCCGATTTTTTCAACGGTATGTAGTTGGCTAGTCATAGGGTTTGCCTTCGCTATCCTGCAGCATGAATGTCCGGAGGTGCGCGGCGTCTTACGACGCCTCGCTGAGCCCTTCCTGCATGATTTCGTCCACACTTTTGGCAAGCAGTGCGGCACCTTTTTTCAGGTCCTCCTCACTGGTTGTCAGCGGCATCAGGCACTTGATGACTTCATCATTCGGACCACTGGTCTCAATGATCAGGCCGTGCTCAAAGGCACGTTTGGTAATCGGGCCTGTGATATCCGCGTGGCTTGCTTCGATACCACGCATCAAACCGCGCCCCTTCATTTTGAACTGACCGGGGTACTTGTCGCAAATCACCTGCAGGGCGTCGCTCAGTACCTTGGTCTTGGCCTTTACCTCATTGGCAAACGCATCGTCTTTCCAGTATGTCTCCACGGCGGTGCGGGCCGTGATAAAGGCCATATTGTTACCACGGAACGTGCCGTTGTGCTCGCCCGGATCCCAGACGTCCAGCTCCGGCTTGAACAGTACCAGCGCCATCGGCAGACCGTAGCCACTGAGGGACTTGGAAACGGTGACAATGTCAGGCTTGATGCCGGCAAACTCAAAGCTGAAGAACTCACCGGTACGGCCATTGCCCGCCTGGATATCGTCCAGGATCAGCAGGATGTCATGCTTCTTGCACAGCTCGGACAAACCCTTGAGCCATTCCGCACGACAGGCGTTCAGGCCACCTTCGCCCTGAACCGCTTCCACGATCACCGCTGCCGGCAATTCAAAGCCGGACGACCCATCGCTCAGCAACTTGTCCATGATGGCGAGACTGTCCACGTCGTCGCCCAGGTAGCCGTCGTAGAACATGAAATCAACATTACCCAGCGGCGTGCCGACACCACCGCGGTGATGCTTGTTACCAGTGGTGGCGACCGCACCCATGGTGACACCGTGGAAACCGTTGGTGAACGAGATGATGCCGCTGCGGCCTTTTACCTTACGGGCCAGCTTCAGGGCCGCTTCCACACAGTTGGTACCGGTAGGGCCGGTAAACTGCATTTTGTAGTCCAGGCCACGGGGGTCCAGGATGTGCTTCTTGTAGGATTCCATGAAGTCATGCTTGGCCGTGGTAAACATGTCCAGGCCCTGGCTCACGCCGTCTGCTTCGATGTACTCGATCAGCGCTTTCTTCAGGATGTCGTTGTTGTGGCCGTAATTCAGGGAACCGGCACCGGCCAGAAAATCCAGGTATTCCTTGCCGTCCTCGGTGTACAGGTGCGCGTTCTTGGCGCGGTTGAAGATGACCGGAAACGCACGGCTGTATACACGTACTTCGGATTCAGTCGACTTGAAAATTTCCATTGTCTTGCCTCTTAGCATGTCAGGTTCGAGGTAGGTGCGCGGTGGCGTATCAAACAAATGCAGATTCGGTCGCGATAGGCCCCGGGCGTTGGTTAAAGCCTGTTGGCAGACCTACCTCAGTGGCCTGCCGGCTAATCCAAATCACAGCTTTACAGTCGTTCACAGCCCTGCCATCACGTAGTAGGACCGATCCTGGACCGGCTCTCAGGCTGGCTTCGTGAAGGGCCCGATGCGCAGCAGAAACTCGGAATCATGCTGCCCGCCAAAGTGGGTCTCTTTCTCGAAGTGCTCGTGGTAGGTGAGCTCGGCTCCCATATCACGGGCGAATGACCGGAACAGCGCCCATGAGGCCTCGTTGTCTTCGGTGATGGTCGTCTCCATATGGGTGACGTCCTTACACGCTTCACGGCCGACGATTTCCTTGAGCATGCGCTTGGCGAGGCCCTGTCCACGACCTTTCTCGTGAACCGCCACCTGCCAGACAAACACGGTATCGGGCTGTTGGGGAGGGATGTATCCGGAGATAAAGCCGACCAGATCGCCTTCCTTCTCCGCGGCCACGCCGGTTTCGGCGAAGTGGCTGCACTGCAACAGGTTGCAGTAAATCGAGTTGGGGTCCAGCGGCGGGCATTCTGCCACCAGCTGGTGGAGCCTGAAGCCATCATCCTTCACCGGAGTGCGAAGCGTGATGGCGGTGGTATTCGATCCTTCTGATGTCATAGCGTGATCAGTTCGTGTCAAAAAGTTAGTGTTGAATTATATAGACCACAAAATATATTTCAAGTTAAGCCCTGAACCCGCCCGACGGGGTGCCCCGGCTCACTCTTTCAGAATAGCCCGGATTGTCCCATTCGCCAGTGACAAATTGATTAAACAGTGGAAGGAAAAACGATATCCGCGCGACTCAGGGACGTGCCATTGAGAATCCGGTTCCGATAGGAGACCGCAGCGGCCGAACCGGCCGGCCAGAGCCGGTCAAACTCCGGTAACCACGCTTCCAGAGAGTAGGATACCGGCAGCAGGGAAATGTGCAGACCATGGCGCTCAATACTGGCAACCGGCTCAGCGACAGGACTGGAAAGACCGATCCGGGTGATCAGACCACGGGGATCCAACAACAGATTACCCATTCCCGCGGATCCATTATTGACCACCACACGACTGTGCTCGTTCACCAGGCCCGACCAGAGCACCGGCAGACAGGTGTGAGTTGAGGCAATCAAATCGGCTCCGGAGGCCAGGAACCATTCCGACAGCTTGTAATCGTTGCCTGCGGCGAAAGATTCGTGGGCCAGCCCCCAGCCCGCCAGAGACTCCGGATCCCCGTGCACCACCAAAACCTTTAGGCCTCCAAACATCAGGCAACAATACCTTGGTAACAGGGACAACCGCTTCAGGATGTACGGGTGCTCGCCGGCAACGGCCTGCAAGCGTTCCATGATGAGGTTCGACCGCTCTACCACACCCTGGCCCACGAAATCCGGGTAGGCGCAGCCACAACCTGCACCAGCACTGGGATTGGCCAGCTCATAGTCAACATTCCCTAGACTGACGGTATGGTCCAGCACCCGATTATTGATGCTCTGGAACAGGCTGTCGCTGGCGTTAAACCAGTTGAAATCACCATTGAACACCAGTTTAACCCGATGCCCCTGCCGCTCTTCCGCCAGCGCCATCTGCTCGATCTCATCAAGGGCCCAGGGGTTCCCGTAGAGCCCGCCAATGATATAGAGCACATCCTCGGAGACCTGACGGGGCTCCTGGCAGAGCGATGCAGCAGAGTATCGATACGCCAGCGGACAGCTGCGACCTTCTGTCATCACCAACCTCTGGCCTGGCGCGCCGCCAGGGAACGCCCCGCCAGGCGTCGAAGCACCAGCGGAACAAAGAACCCGGCCGTACAGATCAGAAAGCCCCAGGCGTTTACGCCCAGCAGCATGGCGTACTTGCCTTCACCAATGGCCCAGCCTGATGGAATCAGGCCCACAGCCAGCAGAACCCCCAGGCTCAGACCGGTCCAGAAACTCAGATGAAAACTCCAGGGTGACCAACGGGTAAAGCGATAAAACAGGAACACCGGCGCCAGCCCCATCACCATGGTGCCGGATATGGTGGTGGCCTTGAGGATATCGGTGCCGGCGAACATCGGCAGGTTGCCCGCGAAGGCGAAGATAATCATCACCACCGCCCCCACACGAATGCCGGGAAGGCGATCCTGCGCCCGCCGCGCGAGCCGCGGCAGATCCACAGCGAGCGATTTCGCCAGCGAGGTGAAGGTGGAATCGAGTGTTGAGCCGGCCGAGGTCATCATTACCACACTCATGAAGAACAAGGCCGCCAGCCCCAGGGACTGCCCTACGGCTGCCGGCGCATTACCCATGGCCTCGATTCCGTTCAAACGGGCATGAACACCAACCAGACTGAAAATAAACACCGCCACAAAGCCCAGCAGCCCCGCGACCACAAAGCTCTTGAGCATGGTTTTTTCCTTGTTCACAAAGCCCCGGTCGGTCAGTACCGGGTCATGAAACGGATAACTGAACATCTGCAGCAGGGCCACCAGCAGCAGATCAAAGCCGGCATCAAGCCTGAACTCGCCATTGCTCAGCAGGGCACTGGTATCGTTGGCCGGAATAATCAGGAACAGCACCGCTCCGACAAAGAACACAAACACAAAGGCCTGGATCACGTCGGTAAAGATCGAGGACCGCAACCCGCCTTTCAGGCTGTAGGCCAGGGTAAATACCGTGAACACCATCGCCGCTGTGTAGTACTCCCACTCGCCCGGCAACCCGAAATAGCCACCGACCACGGCGGTGTTGCTCCACACCTCATTGTATAAACGGATCAAAATCGCAGCGGCAAACGCCAGCGCCGCAAACCGCCCGAACCGGGAGGTCAGGAAATCCTGAAGGCTACGGGCACCGGTCTGGGTCCGGATCAGGTAGATGATGTAACCGGCTACGGGAATCGACAGCCAGTAACTCGCGTAAGCCAGGCCGCCGGTCACGCCATAGGCCGCACCGAGGTTAGCCGCGTTGGTGACCGACTTGGCGAAGATCCAGCTGATAAAAATACTGGCCGTCAATGACCACTGCCCCACCGGATTGCCGTTATCGTCCGCGCCCTTGTAAAACGAATTCGCGTTCTTGCTCTTTGGCGACAGCACGTACATCACCACGCCGTACACCAGCAGGAATCCCCAGAACAGGGAGGCTTCGGTAAAATTCATTGTCTTGTTCCTGGTTCGTTATTCCCGGGGCTCTGCCCGGGGTTTCTGATTTGGGTGGTGACGGCGCTGGCCGGGAAGGGGCTCAAAAAAACGCCCGTGAATACGTCCCTGTAGGGCTCGGTCGCGCCATCCCTGGCGCTCCACGTTTTTTGACCCCCTTCCCAACCATCCCCTTGTTCGACTCTAATCGTGCTTTCCCCGACAAAGGAATTGTCTGCCAAAGAAACCAGAACAATCTTTGGTAATTTCTTTTCGCTTTTTTTTGCGGATAGCAAAGCGATATCCGCGGTCTGGGTGGTGGGGGTAAATTCTCCGCCGGAAAAAAATGTCTGAGCAAAGCGAGTTGTTTTTCCCAAGGGGAATTTACCCCCACCACCCAGGCCGCCAACTCCCGGCGATCAGTCCTACAAAGCCAAAAAAAAACTAACCAGGAGCCGAACAGCTGGCCCCAAACCGGTAACAGGAAAAACACCGGTGATGCCGCAGCATAATGCGCTCATCCATACTCTCGGCCAACGAGCCCCCGAGGTCATACTGCGGATCATCATCCACCAGCGTGCAGGCATACACCCGAACCCGGTCACCCTTCTTCACCAGCATCCGGGTGTAGGTGCACATAAAGTGCGCCCGCGACTCCTTGGTCGGATACTTCTCCATACAGGTCTCGGTAATCTCCGGGCTGCCGTCTTCCGAACCGGGCGTACCAAGGCCCGGAAACGCGGTAAACGCCAGGTTCTCGGGAATATGCCAGTCACGGAAAATCGCCCGGAAAGCCGCTTCCACATCCGACGGGATTTCCTCGGGATCGGTCTGGCGGGCAATCGACACCTTGAAACCCTGCTCAATCAGCCAGCGGATACCCTCCAGCGCCAGATCAAAGCTGCCTTCACCGCGGTCCTTGTCGTGCCGGGCGCGGTCCGGGAAATCCAGGCTAACCCGGAAGTGGATCGGGTAGGGATTGTCCAGCAACGGCAACACCTGGTGCCGGCGTTTGCGCAGCGGCTCGGTGGCATTGGTCAGCACGAAGCAGGGCCGGTGCTGGCTGGCGTAATCCAGGATGTTGACAAAGTCCCGGATCACGAAGGGTTCGCCGCCGGTGAAGGAAAACTGCTCCACGCCCATATCGATGGCTTCGTGGATAAAGGGTTTCACATCGCTGAGCTTCATGCCGGGAATGCGGCCGTCACCGGGATGGGAGCCTTCCAGACAGAACGGGCAGGCCAGGTTGCAGGCGGTGCCGGTATGAATCCACAGCTCCTTCAGCCTGTGCGCATCAATGTAGCCTCGGGGGTCACCGTTGCGGGTGTGGGTCCAGCTGTCGAACGCCCGGGGCTCCAGGACCTCCACAGCCGGAATACGCCTTCTGCGGGCCGTGGGGGTTTCAGTCAGGGACATAGAGACTCCTCGGTGCTTTTGTGTCTTTGCCGCGACGCCAGCCGTGCAGCTTTTCCAGCAACTTCAGGATGCCCGCGGGAGCATGGGCGCGCTTCCATTCACCGGCAGCGTATTTGGCGGATTCGTTCCAGGTCGGGTACGGATGGATAGTACCCAGGATCTTGTTCAGGCCAAGGCCATGTTTCATTGCCAGGGTGAATTCCGCGAGAATTTCACCGCCATGAGAACCAACCACAACCGCTCCAAGAATCTTGTCCTTGCCCGGCGGTGTGAGCACCTTGATAAAGCCATGGTCTTCGCTCTCAGCTATAGCGCGATCCAGGTCATCCAGGCCGTAGCGGGTGACCTCGTAGGCAACCCCCTTCTCTTTGGCCTCGGCCTCACTAAGCCCAACCCGCGCCACTTCCGGTGAAGTAAACGTCACCCAGGGCATCACCCGGTAATCCACCCGGAAGCGTTTGAACTGCCCAAAGAGGCCATTCACGGCGGCGTACCAGGCCTGATGGGCGGCAGCGTGGGTAAACTGATACGGGCCAGCCACATCGCCACAGGCAAACACGTTCGGGTAGCGCAGGCTCATGTCCTCTTCCACCGGTACGGTGCCGTTGGGCAAGGTATCGACACCAATCCTGTCCAAATTCAGGCCGGCGGTGTTTGCCGCACGGCCAACGGCCACCAGTACCTGATCGAAGGGAATGCGTACCCGCTCACCTTCATGCTCGCAGTAGACGACCTTCTCGTCTTCTTCTTTACGGAACTCCACCGCAGAATGTTTCAAACGGACATCCACACCATCAGCCTGGAACTGCTTGAGGACCAACTCGGAGACATCGACATCCTCCTTTGCCAGCAGGCGCTCCCCCATCTCAATCTGAGTCACCTTGCTGCCCAGCCGGGCAAACGCATGGGCCAGCTCGGAACCGATCGGACCACCGCCCAGTACCAGCAGGCGCCCCGGCTGCTCCTGCAATTCCCACAGGTTATCGGAGGTCAGCGGCTGCATGTCTTTCAAGCCCGGAATCGGCGGCATGGCTGGCTTCCCACCGGTGGCGACAACAATGCTGCGCGCGGTCAGCCGTTCGGTGCGGCCGTCGTTATGCCTGACTTCCAGCTCCCAGGGCGATACGAAGCTGGCCTCGCCAGAGATGCAGTCCACACCCAGTTTGCGATAACGCTCGGGGGAATCGTGAGGCTCCACCTGGGCGATCACGTCCTGGACGCGGTTCATGATGCTCCTGAACGAGCCGTTCACCGGCACTGACTCCAACCCGTAACGGTTGGCATGGCGCAGGGTATCTGCTGCCTTGGCACTGCGGATCAGCGCCTTGGAGGGCACGCAGCCGGTGTTGAGGCAGTCGCCACCCATTTTGTGCTTTTCGATCAGGGCCACTTTCGCCTTCACCGCCGCTGCGATGTAGGCCGAAACCAGGCCGGCAGAGCCACCGCCAATCACCAGCAGGTTGTAATCGAAGCTTTCGGGCTTCTTCCAGCCGGCATAGACCTTGCGGCGACGAATGAAGCCCACCACAAACTTGGCAATCAGCGGGAAAAGTCCCAGCAGGGCAAAGGCAAGCAGCAGGTCGGCCGAGACAATGTCACCGGTGGACCGGATCTGCCCGAGCTGGGTGCCTGCATTTACGTAGACGAAGGTTCCCGGAAGCATGGCAATCCAGCTCACCAGGGCATAGGTGCGCAACTTCATGGCAGTCAGGCCCATCGCCAGGTTGATCAGGAAGAACGGGAAGACCGGCACCAGACGCAAGGTTGCGAGGTAGAAGGCACCGTCTTTTTCGATGCCACGGTCCATTTTCGCCACGGTCTCGGCATAGCGCTTGCGCAAGGTATCGCGCATCAGGAAGCGGGCCACCAGAAACGCCAGAGAGGCACCGATGGTGGAAGCAATCGATACCGCCGCCAGGCCGTACAGGTTGCCGAAAAAAGCACCGCCCGCCAGGGTCATGATCGTCGCTCCGGGCAGTGACAGCGCGGTGACCACTACATAGATGGCCACAAACCCGAGCACCGCAGTCGTCAGATTCTGCCCAATCCAGCTTTCCAGAAGCTGCTGGTTATCCTTGAGATTCTGCAGCGTCAGCAGTTCATTACCACCGCTGGCGATAAAACCGATGATCACCGCCACGATCAACGCGACCAGAATCCATTTTTTCGATGTCATGTAATAATCCTTGTTACCCTTAATAATGTAGTACCGCAGAGACACGCCAGTTGCGGAAGTGTTACATCCGGCCCTTCTGTTTCGCTTCTTTGCTTCTTTCGCAGGTTTAAAGAAGTTGTACGTCGTTCAGGCCGGCATTGTGTCAACGATTGCTCATGAATATCTAACAATTTGGTCACGGCCCCTTGCATGGTGTACGCAGGGAACTTTTCGACAGCTGTCAGAACTTACTGCTATTCTTGAGCAGTTGTTCACAATAGGAAACAGCGATGTCGGATCCAGACACCCCCAGGGAAGCAACACTGATTCAAAGCCTGAAAGCGGGCGACAATCAGTCCTATCGGGAAGCGGTGCGCGTTTACACACCCGGGATGCTGGCGGTCGCCCGGTTCTATCTGGACCACTCCAGCGCCGAGGAAATTGTCCAGGATTGCTGGGTTACCGTGATCGATGCCATTCAAGAGTTTGAAGGCCGGTCGGGCCTGAAAACCTGGCTGCACCGGATTGTTGCCAACCGCTGTAAAAACAGGCTTCGTTCCAGCAAACGGGAAGTGGCCACCGATTTTTCCGAAAGCCTTGAGCCGGAGCTGGCCAGCCGTTTTAATTCCACTGGCCGCTGGGATCTGCCGCCAAAGCTGCAGTTTCACGAATCCGCGGACACACTGATGGAAAATGGTGCCCTCAGCGATTGCCTGGACAAACACCTTTCCGCGCTACCGGAAACCCAGCGCTCCGCCCTGATGCTTTACGAGGCTCACCAGCACAAATCCGACGATGTCTGTAACATTCTGGATGTCAGTGCCTCTAACCTTCGTGTCCTTTTACACCGTGCAAGGCAAAAAATCTTTCTGATGGTCGAAACCTTCCAGGAGACGGGCGAATGCTGATGTGCAGGGATCTGGCCGTAATTGCCAGTGATTACATTGATGGCGAACTGGCTGGTCGGCAGAGCCTGTCCGTGAAAATGCACCTGATGATGTGCAAGGACTGCCGAACCTTTATCGGCAATCTGCGGGCGAGTACCGAGCTGATGAAGGCTCACTCCTCGGCCCAGCCGGACGAGGAGCTGCTGCGCAGGATCGACGAACGTGTGACCGAGGCACTTAACGCACTGAAATCCCGGGGCAGCGATAGTTAATAACCCGTCAAACCCTGTTTTTTTGATGTCAGTGATTACCTGGTATATTCAGAGCTTCTGTTTTGCTGAATTCGCTTGGCCTGATTACGCTTTATCTGCTCCGCTTTGAGCTTATCCGCCCAACTGTCCACATCGATCGGAACAGTCCCGGTAATCTCCAGGGAACGATCTTCCAGCACCTGCTCCAGACCCTGCGCCTGCCGCTGATAGATAACCTCGTCCCGGTGATACAGCAACGCCTCGATCTGGGGCCGGAAGCAACGCACTATCGCCGTCAGCCAGCGATTGACCGGCCAGCTGGGGTAGGCGTGATCAATGGCAAACTGATCCAGCACTCGAATGATCGTCTCCGCAGGCAGCCAGCTCTCATCGGTTACCCAGCGGTTTACGGCAAACAGGTCGGTAGGGTAACCCCAGGCGTCCATGGAAACTGCGACCAGGTGCGCCACCCTGTCCTCACCCGTGGGCCCCATCACCGGCTCTATCCCTTCAGGCAATGCCGCATTACGAAGAAACAGGTGGAAATGCCCATGCTCGGCGTGGTCGTCCCGGTGAGCATGGTAGTAATACTGGGACGCGGTTTCCCGGTCATAGACGTCCTCTTTCGGGTAGTGGTCCATCTCGTAAAAAGGGCCCTGGCCTTTGAGCACCTCACCAACCACATTTAACCCGCCTTTCTCCAGCACCCGGTAGCACTCCCGGATATCGTCAATGGCCGCCAGACTGGTCAACACCTGGTTATCCGTGAGACTCGCCAATTTGGGAATACCAAGTTCCGTCATTATCTCTTATCTCCTTACCCGCGCGGCTCCGGGAGTTCCCGGAAGCCGCGCGCGTCCGACTGGTCTATTCACCTCAGGCAGCGGCATCTGCCAATCGTTTCCCGGCATTGGCCGAACAGGGGTTCTTCGCTGCACAGGGATTTTTGGTCGCGCACGGATTTTTCGTGGCGCAGGGGTTTTTGGTGGCGCAGGGGTTTTTCGTGGCGCAGGGGTTTTTGGTGGCGCAAGGGTTACAGGCGCCACATTTGCCACCCTTCAGGGCACAGGGATTAGCTGCAAGCTGCTTCTGAACCTTGCCCATGTACGCCGTGAGCGCCGCCAGCTGTTCACCGCTCCAGTCCAGAGGCTCTGCCGCCATGGGCTGAACCATACAAACCTGGACCATCTCATCCAGATGCACCGAATCCATGCCAAATATGTCCCTGGCCATGGCCACGGAATGCGGATAGGCATTGGCAAAGGTTGCGTTGTAGCCAGCGCCATCGTTGTGGCAGGTCGCGCAGGACAGGCCGTTGCTGCTGAGGGAAGGATCGTTAAACAGCTTCTCCCCCAGAGCCATCAGCTTGCAGGGATTCCCCTCATAAGGTTGATAGTTGGCTGGTCGAGTGACCTTTTTGGCAGCACAGGGGTTGGGTTTGGCGCCACACTTGCCCGTAGCTGCGCAGGGATTACAGCCTTTCACAGCGCAGGGATTACAGCCCTTGGTGGCGCATGGGTTCTTGCTGGCACATGGGTTCTTCACGGCACAGGGATTTTTAGTCGCGCACGGGTTTTTGGCCGCGCACGGATTGCAACCGGCCTTACAACCAGCTTTGCAGTGCTGCCCGGCCTTGCACTTGCTCTTGCAAGGAGAGCACGGATTGCAGGCGGCAACCGCCAGCCCGCCGGTGCCAAGCATGGCAGTCATCAATGCAGCGGACCACCAGGCAGTGCGCTGATGTTCATAGGAAATGCGAATGGCTTTTCTAAGAGGATGTATCGTGGACATGGTCTCTCTCCCTGATCATGGAGTTATGGGTTGGGCCCTCGGAGCCCGTCACCGCACAAGGGGCGGTCATGAAGGAGACACATGAGTTCCGGAACTATTACACCAGTTTTCAAAATTAATCGGCCTCATAAATCCGGGTGTCGGGATGAAAGGTGTACCAGGCGAACCAGAAGGCTCTCGTGGCAGGAAGCAGCTTGCCCGACGCATCCCGCAGCTCCGCCGACGGCACCTCCGGATCGTAGTGGATTCGTACCGCCTTGCCGCCGATCCGGTCTTCTAGAACAGCACCGTGGTCCGCCAGTTCGGGGAATGGCCAGGCTTTGCTCTCGCCATTATGGGTCCAGCCCAGCACCCAGGTTTTCGGGTGATACTTCCGGCTGGTGTGGGTGACGGGAAAGTAAAGCCGCTCAGAATGATCGTAATCCCCGTAAGGCGACATCCGGTAGTTGCGACTGTGGCCGGTGTCTGTTGAGAGCACCTGTCCGTCAGAGCCAACCCGTTCCTGCCACCTTCCCCAGAGTTCATGGCGAATGGCGACAGGCGTCAGCTCAGTCCCGGCCAGCGGGCCTGAAATTGCCCGCCCTTCAATCTGTGACCATAGGGATTCGGTTTGATGGTCATACATCAGCAAGTCACTGTTGTAGAGCAAGCCCGACACTCCGAAGGTCAAGAGCCGACCATCCACCACGGGGTTGAACGCCATGCCGGTTCCGCACAACGGGCAGAAGGTAATCAGCAGCGGCGTACCGTCAAGGTCATGATTGACGATTTCGTGCCAGTTCAGAATGCCGATGGGGTATGCAAAGTGGGCGTCCCCGTCATCAAAGGTCAGCATCAGGTCATCGGCGCGCCAGGGCAGGCTATTGGCGGGGCGCTCAAATTTTGGATCGTCTATTGAGGGGATGCCATCACGAGGTGGCCCACCACGGAGGATTTCATCAACCGGCACCCGTGCGTTGCTGACATCAAATCCGTTTTTGCTCTCGGCAATGGCCGGCTGTGTTGCCCAGAGCAAGAGAGCAATCAGTACCGAACCAATCATGTTATCCATGCTCACGATTCACCTCCTGATATCCCCAGCTCCATCAGACGCTGCTCCAGCCTGGTGGCCTGCAAGGTGAGAGACCCCTGAACAACCGAAGTGTTACGACGCGCCTTTCTGAAACTGAATTTTTTGTGCTTCCTCATGCACCCTCTGCTCCGCTGCCTCGGCTGCCCGACGCAGGTGCAGATCCTTGCTGACACTGGTATACGTCGAGACCATATAAGGAACACAATACGTCAGCGTCACTTTCACCCAGTCCATCGAGCCCGTACCAACGACCGCTTCCCACTGGTTGATCAGTACCAGAAGCGTTCCAACCACCGCGGCCAGCTTGGCGGCTCGCCAGGGCGTACCGTGGCCCACTGCCAGTTCACAGGCATCCCTGCACTGGCGAACCGGCTCACGGACAGTCCAGGAAAAAGACATCAACGCCTCACGTGTCAGTTGTTTACGATTACGGCACTACTGACACAGGCACCTGCCACAGTGTTACAAATGCCAGCTCATAGGGTGGCACTCTCAAAAGGCATATCAACTGGCTGATGTAACAGAGTTCCCCGATGTTTGTCTGTTCTATTGAACATAAACCAAGAAAAAACCGGAGCAAAACATGCTGTTGAACTGGCTCTCCAGGCGCTTGGCCGCCTACCTTTCCAAGGAAGTTTCCCGGCACTCCACCAGAACCTCCACCTGGGAAGCCATGGTAAACACGCTTGAGCCCGGAGACGTTCTGCTGGTAGAGGGTAATACGCGAATCAGTGTTGCCATCAAGTATCTGACCCAGTCCACCTGGTCTCACGCGGCACTGTACCTGGGGCCAGATGCCGGTCTCGGAACCTCGGACGATGGTGAAGCCCACGTACTCATAGAGGCAGATCTTGAGGCAGGTATCCGCCCGCTTCCCCTATCTTTCTACCGAAATACCCATACCCGCATCTGCCGTCCGGTCGGACTTGATGAAGGCGACATTCACGCGTTGACGGACTATGCCCTAAGCCGCCTCGGCCACCAGTACGACATGAAAAACGTGTTTGATCTGGCGCGTTACCTGTGGCCGACACCGCCGGTGCCGACGCGTTACCGGCACAGACTGCTGGCGTTCGGAAGCGGAGATCCCACGCGGGCCATCTGTTCCACCTTTATTGCCGAAGGCTTCCAACAACTGCGCTATCCGATCCTGCCAGTGGTGAAAACATTTCCCGCCAACGATCCAGACTGTGAAGACTGCGAGATCGAGCGTTTCCGGATCCGGCACCCCTCCCTGTTCACACCGAGGGACTTTGATGCCTCACCTTATTTCCGGATTATCAAGCCCACCATTGAGGGCAACTTCGATTACCGGGCAATCGACTGGGAGGACCGGTAACCCTCAGGTGTCGGGCGACCGAGCAGAAAGCCCTGGAGTTCATCACACCCTGAGGTCAGCAGCCAGCTGGCCTGGGCTTCTGTCTCCACGCCTTCGGCAATGACCTCGCAGCCAAGGCTGTGAGCCATGGAGATCATGGTGCGACAAAGCACCTCATCCTGTTCGTTATCCGGCAATCCGATGACAAACGCCCGATCGATCTTGATGCGTTTGACCGGCAGTGCTTTCAGGTAGGCCAGCGACGAGTAACCGGTACCAAAGTCATCGACCGCCAATAATACGCCCAGTGCCCGGAAGCGCTGAAGAATCTTCAGCGCCATGGTGACATCTTCCATCAGCGCGGTTTCGGTGATTTCCAGTTCCAGACAGTCCGGTGCCAGATTGTGGGACTGCAAAATGTTTTCGATGGTTTCAGCCAGAGACGGGTCTGCCAACTGGCGGGCGGATATATTGACGGCCATGCGTCCCTCGAATCCCTGTTCATCCCAACGTTTCATGGTCACAACGGCCTGTTCAACGACCCACAAACCCATAGGGATAATCAACCCGGTCTGCTCCGCAACCGGAACAAAGTCAGCCGGAGACACAAGACCATCAGCGGGATGGCGCCAGCGCAGCAGGGCCTCATACCCTACACAACGACGTAGCCGGTCAAACTGGGGTTGATAGTGGAGCTCGAATTCCCGGTGCTCGATAGCGGTACGCAAATCCCTCACCAACGTCTGATGCCGTTGAATCTGTTCGCCGAAATCCGAAGCAAAGAACTGGACCTTCTGATCCGGCGATTTCTTCGCCCGGTGCATGGCGATCTCGGCGTGGCTCAGCAGGGTCTCGGCGTCACTGCCATCCATCGGAGCAACGGCAACACCAGCGCTGATATGGCATTCATGACTGAATCCCCCAACCTGGACTGGCGCAGTACAGGCACTGATCACATCAGCAATATCCGCTTCCAGATGTACCTCTGGCTTGTCTTCGCGGGCCGTAAACCACAAACCGAAGACATCACCGCCCAGCCGGGATACAAAACCCGGCTCCCGGCTGAAACGGCCAAGCCTCCGCGCCACCTCCTGCAATACCCGATCACCCGCCTGGTGGCCCGCAAGCCCGTTGAGTGCCTGAAACTCATCAAGACCAAACACCACAAGCGCACTGGCTGCCGCATCGTGTTTGCCCGCCTCCGCCAGATACTGCGTAATCCGTTCTTCAAACAGGTTACGATTGGCCAGCCCGGTGAGTTGATCGTAAAGGCTCCGGATCTCCAGTTCCTGCTCGGTGCGCTTCAGTGAACGGGTCCGCTCCATCAGTAACTGATCGAGGCGCTGGTTCAGGGACTGCAGGCGGTTCAGGTAAGACGCATTCTGTTTCAACATGCCGTTAAACGCGCCCTCAACCTCCCCGAACTCATCACACCGTTCCGGCTGCCGGACGTAGCTCAGGGGGTGCTCGGCATCGGTGCCGGCCTGGATAATACGGCTGCGTAGTCTCAGTAAAGGTGACAGCATCATGCGATCGACCACGGCCATGGTGACAATGGTTACGAAAATGGCAATCAGCAACGACAGCCCCGAAATGCGAGCTACGAACGCGGTCAACTCCGCCGAGACACCGGTAACGTCCACCCGCGCCCGCACCGGGTAGTCGCCGAGCCATTGGCCCTCCTGCCAGGCAATCTCCAACCGGATACCTTCGGGCCGCTCAAGATCCCGCAGCCGCCCCAGGGCATCGCCCGGCTCCCTGACCGCCTCACCAGCGCGTAACCACTGGTCACCCACCATCAGCTCGATACCCGTTAACCGTGAGCTTTCGAGCAAATGCTCAAGCGAGTCGGCGGTTACCGAGCCTGACTTTGTAGCCAGATAGGTTTTGATGGCCTGTTCAGCGACGGTGGCATGCTGGCGTAACAGGCTCTCTTCGTAATTTCGATAAGACGGAATCAGAATCACGAACTCGATGACCAGGATCGCCACAAAGGCGGCCACGGTCAGGTTCCGGCACAGCCGACAGGCAACAAGTTGTCTGGCCCAGTTCATCAGCGATTGCCAGTTGGTCCGACCGAAACCAGTGCCTTCCCTCGCACCGTCAAAACCTGCTTCCATCCCAGCCGGCCACCTCATTGCACTGTCTCCCGTTGATTGGCGTACCCGTTGATTCCACGTACTATCGACACAACAGGCTTACGGTTGTTACACCCCCTGTCCCTGCACGTCCACGGCTGTTCAAAGGTGAAGATAGCGTGGTTGAGGTTTTCATCAACCCCGTGATCAGTCGTTTGTGACAAGATCTACCGGCGATTCTTATAGCTCCCGCACCCCCAACCAGATCCCTGCCAGCATACCGGCCAGGGCAGACAGGCTGGCCAGGGACAGGGCGGGCAAGGCCAGTAGCAACTGGAAATCGTTACCCCCCAGCGCCAGAGCTGATCCGGCTCCCATCAACAACCCGCTGCCCAGGTGTTTGCCGGTTTCGCCGGAGGCTGGCACCACCCATCGGAAACGGCGGAAGCGCCAGGCGCCCGCGGTCATGCCCAGCAACATGGAGACCAGTATCAGTGCCCGGGAGAACGACGGCGGTGGCGAGGTGCCTACTATCAGGTTAAGCCCTGCGTCGCGAACAAAATCACTGGGCGACCAGGCCGGCTCATATAGAAAGAGCGCACCCGCAAAAACTCCCACTAGCATGATGCCGCCCCACATGCGCCAGCGGTGGCGAAACTTCCGGTAAACCAGTATCGAGGCCAGCACCAGGCTTGCCACCGCAAACCAGGGCAGCAGCCCTAGTTGGTATGGCGTGCTCCGGAGGTCTGGCTTCAGGTCTGCAATGATCAGCAATACCCATCCGGCCAACCAGCCCAGCATGGTTAACAGCATGCGCAGATCTCCACTGGAAAGGCGTGTAGCCGTGGAGATGGAACAGGCGCCATTGATCGCTGCCCCGACCCCGAACACAAAACCACCCAGGGGGATAGACCAGTGAAAAGGATAGACCGCCAGAAAGGAATGGTCATGATATTCAATCAGGGGCGTGAACAGATAGATCCAGAATCCAGCCATGAGGATAGCTGTCAGGCGCAAACGTCGGCCCCTGATCCAGTCGTTGACACCACGGACCATACAGAGGCCAGTTACCTGGGCGGTGTAACCAATCACCGCGGCAATGGTCAGTGCGATTGCGACTGAAAACATGAAAACCCTGCTCCCTATCCTGAAGTTCAGGACACGCGAACAGGGTAAATGTTACCGGAGGGCAGGTTGCCATTTCCCGACCCGGTTATCGGCAAAGTTCACGCTCCAGAAGCCTGTCGGACTTAAGTGATCGTCACGAGCAAGGTGGGAAAGCGGCACAGTAGATCAGCCTTAAGTCCGACAGGCTGCCAGTGCCCCGTCTGGCTAATTCGCTAATCTACTGAGCCACTGAGGGCCTTGAGAGCAAGGCGCGGTGGTGAAGGTTTGGTGGTTCCAAATCGAGCACGCGGCTTCCCTCCTTACCCATAAATTAATTGTAATGCGAATCATTATCAGTAAAATGCGCACTAAAATATGGAACTAGTGCTGGAGAATCCAATGCCAAAATCCGAATATTCAAAGCCGCTTAAGCGCCACCCACTGTCTGTGGCAATAGCCCTGCTCCCGGTCTCGCTTCTGGCTATTGGTACTGCACCTGCCCTGGCACAGAAGCAGGCTGATGCGCCCGCCCTGCTACCCGGCCTGAACGTTACCGCCGACTGGCTGGGGCCGCCGACCGAAGACTCCGAGAAAACCTACACCGGCGCCCGCACGGTGGTGGAGGAAGAAGAACTCCAGGATACCGGGGCGCTGAATCTGGAGGATGCCCTGCGCCCGGTACCCGGCGTCACGGTGCTTGATGAGACAGGTACGGGCATTCTTCCCAACATCGGGGTGCGCGGTCTGAACCCGCTGCGCAGTGAACGGCTTCAGATTCTGGTGGATGGCTACCCGATTGCCATTGGACCTTACAGTAACGTTGGCGTCTCGCTTTTCCCGGTCACGCTTCCGAGCCTGGAAGCCGTGGATATTGTCCGTGGCGGTGCCTCCGTTCATTACGGCCCTAACAACGTGGGCGGCGTGGTTAATTTCGTGACCAGGCCGATTCCGGCGAAAACCTCCCAGACCCTTCGCGAGCGGGTCACCATCGCCGAAGAGACCGGCAACGTCTTCACCGATACCTATTACCGTGTCGGCGGACGCGCCACCGACAAACTCGACTTGCAGCTCCAGGCCAACGTCCAGCGCGGTGACGGCTTTCGCGATCACTCCGATACCGAGGTGGATAACCTGATCCTGGACGCCCGCTACTACCTGAACGACCGGCACGAACTGGCCTCGCAGTTGCAATACTACCGTGTGGATGCCGAACTTCCCGGTGCCCTGACACCGGAAGCCTATGAGCAGGACCGTACCCAGAGTCAGCGCCCGTATGATGGATACGAAGCGGATATGAGTCGCGCCACCTTCACCTGGACGTACACGCCGGCCAACAACATGGAATTTCAATGGCGCAATTTCGTGCAAGATGCCGACCGTACCTTCTTTTTTGGTCAGAACCTCAGCGGTAGCGGCCACTGGGCGGATCCCGGGCTGGATTCTACCCACGTCGCTGATTCACCGAGACTGTTCACCGTTTACGGCACTGAGCCACGAATCGCCATCAACTATGGCCGTCACGACATTACGCTGGGTGCCCGATTTGTCAGTGAGGATGTGGAGTTCGACGTCAATCGCCTGGAATTTTCCTCCGGTACCCGTTCCGTGGCGCGCGACTGGCACCTGGACACCCGGGCCATGGCTTTTTACGCCAGTGATACCCTGTCGTTCCTGGATGACCGCCTGACCGTAACTCCGGGTCTGCGCTACGAAGACGTGGATATGGATTTCCGTGACAACCTCAGCAGCACCACCGAGGGAAACCGCGCCGAGGAGTTATTGCCGGGCCTGACTGTCGGTTATCAGGCTTCCAATGATCTGTTTGTCTTTGCCAACAGCCAGCGCTCTCTTGTGCCGGTCCAGATTGCCCAGACCACGCGTGAGGGCGCGGTCGCCAATGAAACTGCCTGGAATAACGAGTTTGGCGCACGATTGCAGGTAACCCCCAGTCTGAGCTCATCTGCAACACTGTTTCGAATTGACTATGAAGACCAGATTCAGTTCAATCGCACTACCAGTCGTTTCGAGAACCTTGGAGAGACCCGCCACCAGGGTGTCGAGCTGACGAACCAATGGAGTGTCAACAACCACTGGGAACTCGGCTTTGGTTACACCTTCCTGGACACGGAGCAACTGACGGGTGAAAACGAGGGCAACGAACTGCCCAACGCGCCGACCCATAAAGTCAGCGCCGATGCGGTGTACAGTTACCAGGCCTGGGATGCCAGCCTGAACTGGGTGTACGTCAGTTCCAGCTACAGTGATGCGGACAACACAGAAGAAGAAACCAGTAATGGCAGCGCCGGTGAGTTGCCGGACTACCATCTGGTCACTGCCAGAGTCGGTCGCGATATCCCTGTTGGCGGTGATCGCGTCCTTAACCTGGGCCTGGCTGTCAACAATCTGCTGGATGAGGATTATTACTTCCGGGGCGTGGACGTCAGTCCGGTCGGCCGTGTGCCCCAGCCCGGCCGAAGCTTTATCCTTGAGGCGCAGCTCGACATCTGATGGCCTGTTTACGGAACCGGATCGCGAAGATCCTGATCATTGTCCTGCTGTCGCCTGCTTCAGGATTGGCTGACGACAGCGGCATCCGGCTGACGGATGACCGCGGGAAGACCCTGCGGTTATCCGAACCCGCGACCCGACCCGCTGCGATTTCGACCTTTGGCGCCGATGTCGCACTGGCGTTGAGCACCCCACCGGTTGCGGTCACCGACTACGGTATCCAGGGGATCCCGGACTACCTGGCGTCGGAACTAACCGGTGTTCATGGCCTCGGCCCGCGACATCAGCCAAACCTGGAAGTGCTGTCATCGGTCCGGCCGGATCTGGTCATCGCCATTGGCCGTTATACCGAGAAAGACGGTGATCAGATTGAAGCCATCGCCCCGCTGCTCGCCCTGGACCTGATCACGGTTCAGGACAGCCTGCGGGCCGTGGAATTAGCGGGGCAAGCGCTGGGGGCGCCAGCAAAAGCCACGGAACTCAACGCTCGCTTTCTGGAGCGCCTGGGCTTCGACAATGTCGGGGGAAAGCCGCCTAATCCCGACAGCGGTATCCCGCTGGGTTACAGAATCAGTCTTGAAGCACTGTTGGAGCTTAACCCGGATACCATTCTCCTGTTGCCCACCCGTCGTCAGCGAGCATTCACAATGAATCCGATCTGGCCTTACCTGAAGGCAGTGCGCAACAACGGCGTCTACGAAGTTCCGCAATACTGGAAAGAAGGGGCCGGCCCCATCGCCAGGGAACGGATCCTTGACGACATTCAGCGCCTGTTGCTGACGTCAGCGCCGACAGAACCGACAAATGATGAGTGACGATTCAACCACCCGCCCCATCAGCATTTACGGAGCAACTGTGTTGCTCCTGATGCTGCTGTTCTTCGTGGGCCTGATGGCGGGCTCCCGCTGGGTGTCGCCGACCCTGTTGCTGACAGCCATGGACGGCAGCAGTGACCTGCTGACACGCATCACCGTGCTGGAGCTGAGGCTGCCGCGCAACTTGCTCGGCATTCTCGGCGGCGCAGCCCTCGGGGTTGCCGGTGCCGTCATGCAGGGCGTCACCCGAAACCCCCTGGCCTCGCCTGGCCTGACCGGCGTGATCGCATCGGCCGCCCTGGCAGTGGTTTCGCTTCATACCCTGAGTACGCCCGGCGCCCTGTGGCTACCGCTGATGGCCCTTGCCGGAGGCCTGTTGGGTGGTGCACTGACGTTTGCCATCGCCGGTCGGCGACAACTTCAGCCAGAGCGCGTGGTGCTCGCCGGAATAGCGGTAACATCGCTGGCCACCGCACTGACCACGGGCCTTCTGCTGGTGTCAGGGGCGGAGGCGGCAGAGCTCTACTATTGGCTGGCCGGCAGTCTGATGGGGCGGGGATGGCTTCAGCTCCAGATGGTGCTGCCCTGGCTGCTGCTTCCACTCGGCACCTTGTTCGTCATGCAGCGGCCATTCCGCTTGCTGCAACTCGATGATGATCTGGCGCTTGCCATGGGGCTGGCCGTCGGGCGCTGGCGACTGATTTTTCTGTTGCTGGCTTTACTGCTGGCTGCAGCACTGGTCGCTTTCACCGGTCCGATCGTGTTTATTGGCCTGGTGGCGCCGCACATTGCCAGGCGGATGATTGGCAACCAGATCCAGCATTGGCTGCCCCTGAGCGCCCTGTTTGGAGGGCTGTTGTTACTGGCAGCCGATATCCTGGCACGACAGCTGGCTTTTCCCCAGGAGTTACCCGTCGGTATGCTGACGGCCCTTATCGGGGCGCCCTGGCTGGTTTATCTGCTCAATTCGCGAACCTCACCCCGGAGCGCATAAGGTGACAAATCCGGCAACGACACCTCCTCGGGCAGGCCGCCGTGGCATGCAGATTCCAGGCGCCGGCCCTGTCGCCAGACTGCTACTGGCGGGCGGGCTCAGTCTGGTTGTTGTCATCGTCGCGGGCGTCCAGTTGGGGGCGGTAGACCTGACATGGTCCCAGGTATGGGCCGGACTGACCGGCAACAGCTCGCAACACGTGCAACGAGTGGTCTTCGAATTAAGGCTGCCCCGCACCCTGGCCGGCGCCCTGATTGGCATTCACTTTGCCCTGTCAGGATGGCTGTTACAGTTGCTGAGCCGCAACCCGTTGGCCGAGGCCGGCATTCTTGGTATCTCCGCGGGCGCCAGTCTGGTGGCCGTCGCCGCCTTTATTATCGGAGACTGGATAGTGTCCAGCGCGAATCCCTACAACAATGCGTCGTTCGCGCTTCAGTATTTACCCCTGTTTGCCATGGCGGGCGGGCTTGTGACGGCCCTTTCGGTGTACTTCCTTGGCATGCGACATGGCCACCTGTCGCCGGTCAAGATGACCCTGACCGGCGCGGTAATTGCCGGCATGTTACACGCACTGACCACGGGCGCCCTGGCGTTCTGGGGCCACGCCCATACCGAGTTGGTTGCCCAATGGCTGGCCGGCTCATTGTACGGCGCAGAATGGCAACATCTCCGAGCGCTGTTGCCATGGACACTCATCGGGCTGGCCGGTGTCGGGCTGCTCGTGCGCCCACTGGAGGTCATGCAGCTTGACGATCAACACGCACGCACCCTGGGTCTGGGCCTGAATCGCTGGCGTGCCTTTGCCCTGCTGATTGCCACCCTGCTGGCCGCCAGTGCCGTTGGAGTGGTGGGGCCGGTTGGCTTCATTGGCTTACTGATTCCCCACATCAGCCGCCGGCTGGCCGGTGCCAATCTTCCGGCCCAGTTGGTGTTATGTGTACTATTGGGAGCGGTACTGGCGGTGCTGGCGGATTTACTCGGCCGGACACTGTTCACACCCTATGAAGTGCCCGTGGGTGTGGTTTCCGCCGTCCTCGGCGTACCGTTTTTTCTTTACCTGTTATCGCGTCAACCCTGAGGCCGGGATCCGCCATGTTACGAACCGAGCATCTCTCACTTGCCTACGGTGACAAGCCAGTTGTGGACAACGTCTCGCTGGCCATTCCAGAAGGTGGGATCACCTGTCTTCTGGGCCCCAACGGTTCCGGTAAAAGTACACTCCTGAAAAGCTTCGCGGGCCTGCTACCGGCCCGGTCAGGACAGGTTTACCTGGACGACAGGCCGGTTGAGCAATGGGACCGGCGCCGGCTGGCTCTCAGGCTCGCCATGCTGCCCCAGAAACCGATTGTACCCGATGGCATCAGGGTTCGGGATCTGGTGGCGCTGGGTCGTTTCCCACACCGGAAATGGTGGCAAAGGAACCTCACCACCGACGACAGCGCGACCCTCAATGCAATGGCAATGACGGGGGTTTCGGACCTGGCGGAGCGACCGGTGGAAGCGCTCTCCGGAGGGCAGCAGCAGCGGGTATGGATCGCCATGGCGCTGGCCCAGGAAACCGACATTCTTCTGCTGGATGAACCGACCACGTTTCTGGACTGGGGCTACCAGCTGGAAGTGCTGGAACTGTTATCCACGCTAAATCGCCAGCACGGATTGACCGTTGTGATGTCACTCCACGACCTCAACCAGGCCGCGCAATTTGCTGACCGGATCGCCGTCCTGGCCGGTGGCCAGCTCGAAAGCATCGGCAACCCCGGGGAAGTGATTACCGAGCCCCTGATCAACCAGGTATTTCGGGTTCATACCAGTATCATTACGGGGCCGGATGGTCGTCCATTTTGCTCCGGGTTTGCCGAATCCTTTAAATACGCATCACCCTTTTGAGGGCGCTAAACGCCTAGGATATGCGCAAAAGCAGGGAACGCCCAACCTGCGTCAAAGAATTACTGGTCCAACGCTTTTTTCAGTTGACCCAGGAGAGCCGTGTATATCCCCTGGCAGAATTCCTGCGCTGCCTCATCGTTACCGGTCCAACTGGAGTACCACTCCACAAAGGTGCCGCCATCACCTTCCGTTACCGGACGAACCCGGACATGCCCCTCGTAGCTACTGACTTCATTTGAAGAAACCGGAGAAGGTCCTTCGTCGATGCTGTAGGTGAGCTCTCGGTTATCGTCGTCGAGAGCATGCAGGGTCTCGTGAAATGCCCCGTTCAGCACCCGTTTGGCGCCCGGCTGGTCGCCTTTCTTGTCCCCGACAATATCAACATTGGTTACTACATCCGGCGCCCAGCTCATGTCGTGAAAGTCGCGAAGCTTTGCCCAGACCGTCTCAGCCGGTGCATTGACCACAACTGATTGATAGGTTTTACCCATGGTGAATCTCCTCGATCTTCTACGTAAGTGAAGCGTCTGTCTTCTGATCCCCTCTTTGCCAGCTTACTTCACGGGTTCCCACTTCTCGACCCGATTATCGGCAAAGTTCACGCTCCAAACGGTTCCGTCACTCTCGATGGCGACGGCCATTGCCGTGTGGCCGGGGTTTTCCGGCTCGCTGCCGAATGCGGTGAGGTAGTCCCCATCCGCCGCGAACTTCTGTATACGATCATTATAAAAATCGGCCACAAAGATGTTGCCTTCAGGGCCGACCGCAATTGACGTCGCGGTGGTGAGCCAGCCCTTGAGCGGCCCGTAGATGCCCAGGGCAAACGGCCCACCCCACTTGTGCAGAAAATCACCTCCGGTATCGAAACTCTGGACACGATTTCCGTAGCCATCTGCCACATAGAGAGTTCTGTCATCAGCAAATGTTACATCAGTAGGATAAGTAAATTGCCCTGCACTCTTTCCCGTCTCCCCGGTGGTTCCCCACTGTTTGACGAAGGAACCATCCGCCCGTAAGTGCTGAACACGGTGGTTGTAAAAGTCAGCCACGAACAGGTCGCCATTACCGGCGACGGCAACACCGCCCGGTGCATTGAACTGCCCCGGCTCCTCACCGGGGCCGCCGATTACCGCAAGAGGCTCGCCAGCGAGGCTGAATACCTGAATCCGGTCGTTCATGTACTCGGGAACGTAAAGTTTTTCGTCGTGGATCGTCAGGTTCATCGGCCGTCCGAGCTCGCCGATGCCATCGCCGGTGGTGCCGAATGCCCGTTTGAGTTGCCCTTCGTGGTCAAAGACCTGGATACGTCCGTTGCGTGCATCGGATACGAAGACTTCGGTATCCGTGACGGCAATACCGGTAGGGTCATTCAGTTGCCCCGGGCCGCTGCCTTTTTCACCCCAGCTATGAACGAGAGCGTACGGCGGCTCCTGGTTCCAGTTGATCGCCCCGCCCGCGCAGCCGAGTATGGTGAGCACTACCACGAGACCGAGAATACTGTAGCCTGACCATTTAGCGATTTTTTTCATGCCGCACCCGAAACCTAGAAATTGCGGCGAAAGCCGACGCGCACAATGTAATCGTCCTCGATGGCGTCACCGTTGGAGTCTTCGGCCACAGGCAGCTGTACCGTGCCTTCGACGATCCAGCTTCTGCTAACGTATTGCAGCCCGGGTGCCAGCAGCCACTGGGTACCCCCGGAATCGGCATCGGTGCCACTCCCCAGGTCGTCGCGTTCCCGATGGATTACATTGGACTCCAGCAGGGCATAGACGAAGCTCGGCGTGCCAGGCACACCCTTCATGCTTCGCGGCCAGATCCGGTATTGCAGCGAAGCGTCGAAGCGCGTCTCATCCCCTCGTGCGAAACCATCGTGGCGCCCGTTTTCGCGGTAGAGTAACTGCCCATCCACCTGGTACTGCAGCGTCTGGTAGGTAGTTACCACAGCACCGAAGACATCCCATGCGCCATCGCCGGCCTGTAGCGGGCGTGGCAGTTCGCCGAAACGATCACTGTCGTTATCGTCGCCGGTTGGGGCGGTGAAGCCGACAACCGGTGCCACGCGAAAGGTGCTGCCCGTATAATCCTTCTTGTAGAGCGTGTAGCGGCCAAACAGCGAAATATCGCCAAAACCGCTGGTGTCACGCTCCACCCGGCCCATGGGTGTGGTAACGTCCAGCTCTTTATTGAAAAAGTAGGGGACCATGCCAAACACGGCGAACTTCGAAGTGACGCCATAACCCAGCACACTGCCCAGGGTCTGTACCGAGACTTGGCGGTCCATAGGCCCATTGTCCGAGCGCTCCCGCAACACAAACTGCTCACGCCAGATAGTCTGGTCCTGGGCCACGGGCAGGGCGGTGTTGAAAGTGTTGGGGGCGGCTTGTACTGCAGACACACCGGCCATTAACAAAGCGCCGACCAGCACTGGTACGCTAAATAAATGGTTGTTATTTCGCATCGCCACCTCCTGTCTCGCCTCCGGACTCTGAGTAGGATCGCAGCGTGAAGCCAGCCTCATCGACTGCCTGACGGGCCTGCTCCTCAGTAAGTGTCTTGCCCTCTTGCAGGGTTACGCGTACCAGGCTTTCACCAACGTCGACCTGCACATCAGTGACACCGTCGACCTTGCTCAGACGTTTTTCGATGCCGTAGGCACAGAAGGGGCAGGCCAGGCCATCCACGCCCAGCACGTATTGATTATCGGCGGCCAGCACGGCAATGCTGAACATCAGCGCCGATAGCAGCACGTACAGTTTTGTTAACATGACGAACCCTCTCTCCATGGATGTACAATCACAGCTTTTCACCTTGATTTGACTCCACCTCAGAGCCGGGCGAGGTAATGTTTTACGACCGGCTTGCATAGACAATCCGCGCAAGGATCACCAGAGTCGCCAATTGCAGTGCCGATTTGACCCAAAAGCCGATGATCATCCCCTCGACTATGTGAAAAAGGGCGAACAAGGAAAGTAACGGCACGACATAACGATGCTTGCGCACGATGCCCCAGATAAAATAGATGACCAGGCCAAGCGAGATATAGATATTGAATGCCCGATACGATAGCCAGCCAAAGTTGATGACCTCGGGCGCCCAGCCCTGCGCGCGGTATATCAAAACGCTAGTCGCACACGCAGCAAACAAGAGTTGCAATGCGATCAGCGCAATGATCTGCCATCGGTTGGGGGATAGGGGGTGCCGGTATTCTTCCATCAACTGAATCCTCATCAAGAATGGGCGGACGATGGTCAGCGTCAACACCCCTGTTTTTTGGCCCCGTCCACGGCAGCATCATCGCCTGCCAGGCTGAGCCTGCCCGATCAATCACCCACGCTCGCGACCGTATCGAAAAACAATGCCGGGCGTTGCCACAGTGAATTAATGAAAATGGCTGTCACGCTGGCTGCCATGGCCACCATCGCCCAGACCGGGTAGATCAGCCCCGTACTGGCCAGCGGAATGCCGATACCGTTGAACAGAAAGGCCAGGCTGACGTTCTGGAGCATTTTACGATAGCCCCAACGGCTGATGTCTATTGCCGTCACCACGGCGTCCACCCGGCTGTTTAGGATGATAATGTCGGCGGCGTCAATGGCGATGTCCGTGCCGCCACCCATGGCAATACCTACGTCCGCCTGCATCAGGGCGGGGGCGTCATTGATGCCGTCGCCCACCATGGCGACCCGCTGGCTTTGCTGCATGGTTCGCAGCCGGTCCGCTTTCTGTTCAGGCAGCACGCCGGCATGCACTTCATCGATACCGGCCTGTTGCGCGATGTGGTGGGCGGTGCGTTCGTTATCACCGGTCAACAGGGCGGTGCGGATGCCCATCGACTGCAAGCTGGCTATGGTGTCGGCGGCATCGGGTCGCAGAGCGTCACCGAGTGCGATGGTGCCCAACAAAGTGCCGTCACGGGCCACCACGATTACCGTATGGCCCTGGGCCTCGTCCGCTTCCACGGCATCGGCAACGGATGTCATTTCCACGCCGGCCGTTTCGGCAAAACGCGGGCTGCCCACCAGTACCTGCTTGCCATTCACCTGCGCGGTGACACCACGACCGGATTCGGCCTGAAAATCGGCGATCTCGGGGAAGTCCACATTTCTTTCAAGTGCCGCTTCAACGACGGCCCGCCCCAGCGGGTGCTCCGAGGCCGCCTCGACCGCTGCAGCCAGCGCCAGCAGCGCATCGTCGTTGCCATCCACACTGTACAGAGAGCGCACAGCGGGGCGGCCCTCGGTGAGAGTGCCGGTCTTGTCGAACACCACCTTGTTCACTTTGCGCAGGGCCTGAAAAGCCTCGCCGGTGCGCATCAGTACGCCTTTGTCCGCAGCCTCTCCTGCGCCACGTACGATGGATAGAGGTGCTGAGATGCCCACGGCGCAGGGATAACCCATGACCAGCACGGTCAGGGCGGCAAAAACGGCTCGTTCAAGGGCCGGCTCGCCGCCAATCAGTACGGGGCCGATCGACCAGAAGCCAAAGGCGAGGGCCGATATGATCAGCACGGCCGGCGTATAGATCCGCAGTACGCGATCCACCAGGTGCAGCAATCCCGGCTTGAGTGCACGCGCATCTTCGATGCTGCTGATCACTTGCTGGAGAAAGCTTTCGCTGCCGATGGCCGTTACCTGCAGAAGAAGGGTGCCGGAGCCGTTGATGGCGCCGCCCACGACGGTATCGCCAGTGGTTTTCTCCACTGGTAACGGCTCGCCCGTGATCAGGGACTCGTCCACGGCCGAACCGCCTTCCACCACCTCTCCGTCCAGGGGAATGCGTTCTCCAGGCCTAATACGTACCCGCATACCAACCTCAACCTGGTCTGCGAGCATGTCACGCTCACCGTCCTCGGTGACGACGCGCGCCGTCTCCGGCTGCAGGTCCAGCAACCGCTTGACCGATTGCGAGCTGCGGGTCTTGACGATCAGCGACAGCCATTCGGAGAACAGATGATAGGTCAGTACCATGACAGAGACGGCGAAAAACGCCGCCGTGGGATAACCTTCGGGCGATACGATCAGGCCGATGGCGCCCCCGGTCAGCCCTGCGAAGGCACCGATTTCCACCAGTACGTGCTGGTTGAGGATGCCACGGCGCAACGCCTGAAAGGCCATGTTCAACATTTGCCGTGCCACGCCAAACACCATGCCCAGTGCCAGCGCACCGACGGCCAACGGCTCATAGCCGCCCAAAACGCCGGCGGTGCGTAGCGCGAGGAATGCCAGTCCGCCAGCCGCCAACAGAGCCGTGCCCGTGAGCGCGGCTGACCTACCCTGGCCGCGCAGCACCGCGAAGCCGAACAGAACCAAGCTGACGTAAACCACTGCGGAAAGCCCGAAGGTCCAGGCCGAGGTAAAATCAACGATCAGTCCGACCGCTGCCAGGCTCATGGCCAGGGCGACGACAAACCGATTGCGTTCAATCGCCAGCGCTTGCTCCTGGCGTTCGAACGGTTCCACCTTGCGCGGGTCGCTCAGGGTGTAGCCGATCTGCTGCAAGGTACCCATCAGAGCCTCGGCGCTGTTCTCCCGAGAGTCGAACTCCACCAGCGCCTGCTCGTGAGTCAGACTCACTGCAACCCGACGCACGCCGGATTTCTTGCCCAGCGCGCTTTCAATCGTGCCCGTGCACAGCGAGCAGTGCAGTCCACCGATATGAGCCTTGACCCGTTGAATGTCGGGGTCCGCCGTTGATTCCAGACTCCAGGGCTGGGTATCGTCGTCAGCGGTTGTCACTGCCGTGTTCATGATGCGTCCCCTTGATGAAATGAAGTCACATTTCAAGGGTAGGCCCCGTACCAAGATACGGAGTCAAGTGATCGAGGAATATCAAACGGTTTAAACAGGGAAAGCTGTCAAAACAGGGAGGATGTACTTGGTCTTAAGGCCTAAGCCAGCGCCAGCCAAAAGGTCCAGAGGCCCAGCACGACCATTATGGCACCGGTCCATCGTGGCATACGCCCCGCGAGCCGAGTGAGGTATTCCAGCCAGCGACGGCCACGGGCGGTAAAAACAATGAACAGCAGAGGGGCGGAAAACGCCAGCCCGAACACCATCAGGGTTGATGCACCGAAGATAACAGCTCCATCCGTTGCCCCCCGGGCGGCGGCATCGCCGAGCAGCACCGCAAGCAAGGGAGCCGCGCAGGCCGGCACGTTCAAACCAAACACCACGCCCAACGCGGGACCGCCAGGGATGCGGGTGATGCGTGGCAGAAACCGGTTCACCAGCGCAATAAACCGGGATGTACCACCGCCCAGGTACAGCAGCCCGACCAAGACATAGAGACTCCCGAGCACAGCCCACAGGCCTTGCTGCAGCCCGGTGAAGGCAGTTCCAACGAAGACGGCAATCACGCCAAGCACGGCCATCAAAGAGGCCCGCGTCAGGGCAAAAAGCAGTGTGTGAGCAATCTTCATCCGCTGTGACAAACCCTTGAGGTAACGGATGAACAATAAGTGACTGCCTACGGAACACGGCTCAATAAAGGCCAGTAGCCCGAGGCCGGCGGCCAGAGGCAAAGCAACTGAAAATTCCAAGAGGCTACTCGGTCGTCTTCATAATGTTTGCAGAATAGCCCGCACTGCGCACGGCCTCTGCAAGTTCCTCGTCCGAAATTCCAGATTCGTTAACGGCCACCCGGGCTTCACCGCTTTCATGGGAAACGGAGCATCCCTTCACGCCTGGTTGCTGTTCAAGCACGTGGCGTACGACTTCCTCGCACCCACCGCAGTGCATGCCACCGATTGAAAGCCTGATTGTCTGCATGTCTGTCTCCTCACTCATTGTTGGCCCGCTGGCAGGGCCCGCGTTGTGTTCCAGCGCCTCAAAGATGGAACAGCATTGCAACGGCCCCTGCCCCGGACAACGGTCCACAAGTGCCGCAAGGCCTTGGCGGATTTGCCGCAACTGATCAATTTTCCGGTCTACATCGTGGAGTTTTGTCATCGCCCGTCGCCGCACATCACTTGCGTCGGCATGGTCACTGTCGGCATCACGCAGCGCAAGCAGCTCGGCGATCTCACGCAGGGAGAAACCAAGCTCTTGCGCACGGCGAATAAAATGCAGTCGGCGCACCGTGGCGTCCGAATAAACCCGATAGCCACTTTCCCTGGGACGTGGTGGCTGTTCAATGAGCTTGCGCCGTTCGTAAAAACGAATTGTCTCCACCCCGACGCCCACCACGTCAGCCACTTTACCAATTGTCATGTCAGTCATGGCGGCACCTTCGCGATTCCTGAGTTCAGATTAACGCCCGTACTGTGGTACGGGGTCAAGGGTGGCGGCATCCAGCACCGCCAGCGGTGAGCGTCTGACCGGTCCCCGGATGGGGCGCCAGGCGTTGACCTGCACGAATGGCACGTTGCGCAGACGGCGGGCGTCTTGGTGCCGCCACTGCCACCGTCGTCGCGGCGCGGGGTATGATCGAAGATCACCACCCGGGAGGCGTTAGGCAACGCTCGCAATATAGCTCCGTCGCTGATCCGTGTGTTAGTGTCAGGAGAGGTGTGGTGTCGAAGGAGGCTCTCCATGGATATCGTTGACGGCTTCGCCGGCGCGGTGGGTAATACGCCGCTCATCCGGTTGCGCGGATTTTCCGAAGAGACCGGCTGTGAGATCCTCGGCAAGGCGGAGTTCATGAACCCGGGTGGTTCGGTAAAGGACCGCGCCGCCCTCTCCATCCTGCGCGTCGCCGAGGAGCGTGGTGAGCTTCGCGCGGGCGGCACGGTGGTCGAAGGCACCGCCGGCAACACCGGCATAGGCCTGGCCCACTTGTGCAACGCCCGTGGCTACCGCTGTGTTATCGTCATCCCCGAGACCCAGTCGCGGGAAAAAATTGACCTGTTGCGTACTCTCGGCGCCGAGGTGCATACCGTCCCGGCGAGACCTTACAAGGATCCCGACAACTACCAGAAGGTGGCCCGGCGCATGGCCGGGGAAATGGACAACGCCATCTGGGCCAACCAGTTCGACAACACCGCCAATCGTGACGCTCACTACGCCACTACCGGCCCCGAGGTGTGGACCCAGACCAATGGCAGCGTGGACACCTTCGTCGCCGCCACTGGCACCGGCGGTACCCTCGCCGGTGTGGCCCGCTATCTCAAAGAGCGCTCCGGGCGGGTGCGCATTGTGCTCGCCGACCCGAGCGGCAGCGCCCTCTACCATTACGTCCGTACCGGTACCCTGGAGGTCATGGGCGATGGCTCTATCACCGAGGGCATCGGCACCAGCCGCGTCACTGCCAATCTTGAGGGCACACCCATCGACGATGCCTGTCTCATTGAGGACCAGGAAGCGGTGACTTGTGTCTATCGGCTGCTGCGCGAGGAGGGCCTGTTCCTCGGCAGCTCGTCGGGTATCAACGTGGCTGCGGCCGTCCGTGTCGCCCGCGAGCTCGGGCCCGGGCATACCATCGTTACCGTCCTCTGCGACGGCGGCGGACGCTACTACTCGCGGCTGTTCAACCCGCAGTGGCTGCAACAGAAGGGGTTGCAGCCTGGCTGAATGCTGCGCGGCAGGCCCTGCCCCGGCCGGCGCTGTCGGTGACGCAACCTCTGTTACTCTGAAATCCGGGCATTTTGCAAGGCAATCTATTTTTCGAAGATCAGCGCGTCCGGGCTGGCTCCCAGTTCCTCAAGCGCAGCCATGATGCCCTTGTTGAACGGACTTGGTCCGCACACGTAGAAAGCCTGGCCGAAATCCTCGATGTGTGATTTCAAAAAAGCCTTGTCGATAACGCCATTCAGAAAAATATGATCACCGGTCGGTTTCTCCTGGGTGATAACGTTCATAAAACGGTCACCCAGAATCGTCTCGAACTCCTCTTTCAGGATAATGTCCCGCTCGGTCTTGTTGGAGAAAATCAGCCGGTTGTTTCCGGTCTCGCCCCTGCGATGCAGGTCGCGAAGAATGGCAATAAATGGCGTCACGCCCGCACCGCCGGCCAGGAACACGCCCTCGCCCTTGTATTCGATGGTGCCCCACGGGTCGCCGATGATCAGCCTATCGCCCACGCCAAGCTGTCCAATCTGATCGGTCACGCCCTCGTGGTCCGGGTAGGTTTTGATGACGAACTCCAGCCAGGGATCCGTGCTGAGCGAGGTGAAGGTGAACGGTCGTTTCTCATCCGTCCAGCCCTCACGATCAACGGCCACCTCTGTGGCCTGCCCGGGCGTAAAGGTGTACCCCTCGGGCTTTTCAAGCCGAACCTGCCTGACGTCGTGAGTAACCTCTCGAATATCCTGAATTTCCAGTGTATGACTCATAGCTCCCCTTATGCTTTCGGTTTGGGCCGAATTACGCCGTCACTCGGCGTGAACCTTTTGGCCGCATGGCGTGACCAGGTACCATTCCGCCCCAAAGCCGTTGATATCCTGGCCCCGGGTATCGCCGGGTGCCTTGTCCTTGATGAAGTAGTAAAGCGGCCATCCATCGTAGGTCACCTGCATCGTACCGTCCCGGCGCTCAAGGGTGCCGAGAGCATCGGCGTCAACACCTTTACCCGCCCAGGGTTCGCCACTCGTAGTATAAGGCGGCCATGCATTAGCACAGGCATCGTAACAAGTGCTTTTGCCGGCTTCGTCGGCCTCAAAGAGGTAGAGGCTTCTGCCTTCACTATCAGCCAGGTAGGCGCCGAAAGGCGATTTTTCGGCCACGGTGACCCTGGCAGGCTCTGCAGCATTGGCTGCGGGAAGTCCGGCTACCAGAGCCGTCAGGAAGAGCAGTGCGTTCATCGGCATGTTCATGGGATGTCTCCTATGAGTCCGTGATATTCGTGAGTGTCAGCGATTACTACGGAATCTCACCTTTTAAAGATAGAACCCGTCCGCAGGCCGGTCAACGCGTTGCCACCTTCTCTGTCCCGGGGTTACGATCTGCAATGCCACCGTTCGAAAGATGAAACAGCTCAACCCCTAAACGCATTTTATTGTGAAACCGATAAAACGATTTAAACCCCGAGCGAAATCCCAGTTTACTTCCAAGCTTTACATCCAGACCATTGGCAAAAGAACCAAGACCGAAGCTCGGTGTGATTAACCAGTGTTCGGTCAGCGCGTACTGAAGCCGCACTCCAGTTTGAGGTTGGTGCTACCTCTCAGAATCTTGTTCTCTGATCCCCTCATGCAATGACTCAATGAGCGGACAGTTGATATTGCCTTGTTGAGCGTGGCATCGGTCGACCATTTCCCCAAGCACTCTCTCAATTTTTTCCAGTCTGCCGATCTTCTCTCGCACGTCTCTCAGCTTATGCTCGGCCAGAGCACTGGCCTCCTGGCAGTGGGTGCCGTCTTCAAGCCGGAGCAGGTCGCTGATCTGGTCGAGACTGAAGCCCAACTGCTGCGCCGTTTTCACGAACGTCAATCGGTCAATATCAGCATCACCATAGCGCCGAATACCTCCCGGAGGACGTTCGGGTTCCGGTAATAACCCTCGCCGCTGGTAATAACGGATCGTCTCAATATGAACGTTTGCTGCCCTGGCGAGGCCACCGATGGTTATTGAACCTGTTTTATCCGACATGCGCGCTGACTCCGTAGCTGACTACGGATGTAACCTTATCCCAGCGAATAAAATCATGAAAGGTGCGGGCGTTATGTCGGATGCGAAATCGGGGCTTGGTCCACTGGTTGCCGCTTTGCTCGCGTCGGCCTGCTGTCTTGGATCTCTTGTATTGATCACTCTGGGCGTTTCCGGCGCCTGGATCGGTAGCCTGACCGCCCTGGAGCCCTCGAAAATGGGCGAGGTGCGCTTTGAGCGTGAGGTGAATGCCTGTTTTAACCCTGGCGGAGGAGAAGCCATACCCTTGCGCACGGCCGCCTATATCCAGGGTGTCCAGAAGTATCAGACCACTTCACCCCGACTCTTACCTGTGATAGAAAGGCAGGCAACTTTGAGCGAGAAAAAAGGGGAAAAGTATTTCAGGAAGCGGTAGCGCTGCTAAAATTAAGCACTCTGTACTCTAAGTAGGTTGCACCCAGGACAGATGATTAAACGTAATCGTTGGCTTTTAGTGGTTCCGCTGCTCCTCATGCTTTGGGGGCAGTTTACCTATGCCTGCGAGACCATGGAAATGCCGCCCCAGCCGGTTTGCTGTTGTGAAGACGGCATGGCGGGCTGCGACAAGGCAGCGCCTTCCCCCTCGGAGGATGGTTGCGAACATGTTGGCTCGACCGCGTCGTCAGCGTCCTGCTGTGAAGTCGAGCACCAGTCCGCATTCGAAGACGCTGCTCCTGCCTCGTCAAGCGCCGATCAGGTATTAACGTGGGTGGGTATGGTCGCCTTGCTGTACTGGCCCCACCTGGACTCGCTGTTTACCCTGTCTCCTGCGACCTCTCCCCCTGCCCCGGGCTGGCTCCTTGCCCAGGCCGAAAGTGGTCGTACCGTCTATTTCTCTACCCTTCGTCTGCGTATCTGATTAATCCGCCCGAGTTGTCATGAATTATGGCTTTCCCTGTTGGGAAGCCGAAGATTTTCCGTTATGCCGATTGAGGGTATTTCCCATGCGCAACCGAATTGGTGGCCTGATGGCCCTGATGGTGCTTATCGTACCGCTGAAGGGTATCGCTGCGCCGCCGTTACAACAAAACAATCAATCCTTACAGGATGTGAAGGCGCTGACCGCCGAACAACTGGTGGTCGCAGTACTGACCCGGAACCCGGGCCTTAAAGGACTGACAGCCGCTGCCGAGGCGGCGAACTACCGTATTGAGCCCGCCGGCGCTCTGGATGACCCCATGCTGACCTATGCCGGGGCCCCGAAAACTGCCGGCGGACCCCGTGGCGTCCAAGAACGAGTGGAGTTGAGTCAGAGTCTCCCCTGGCCGGGCAAACTCGGGCTGCGGGAAGACGCGGCTCGCGCCCGGGCCGAGGGTGCGAAACAATCTCTGGCGGATGGCCGGCTGACCCTGATGGCAGCCGCCAAGAGCCTGTTCGCCGAGTGGGCATATATTCATCGTACCCTGCAAATCAAACACGCCCACAGGGATCTGTTCGCCGAGTTGCGCCGCGTCGCCGAAACCCGGTACGCGGCGGGGCGAGCCCGCCAGCAGGATGTGCTGCAGGCGGATGTGGAAGCGGCCCTTATCGACACCGGCATCGTCACTCATCAGCGACGCCAGCGGGAAGTCCAGGCGATGATCAACGGCTTGCTGAACCGTCCTCCCCAAAGCCGGCTGCCGCCGCCAGCGCCACTGCCCACACCGGCCGAACCACCGTCGTTGCTGGCGTTGCAAAAGACGGCTCTGGAGGAGCACCCGGAACTGCGCCGGATCCAGGCGCGTATTGACGAGGCAAGGGCCCGGCACGGCTTAGCGGAGAAGGACTATTTCCCCGATTTCAGGTTGTCCGCCGGTTACAACAGCCTGTGGGATGATGCCGACAAACGCTGGACGGTGGGCCTTAGCATCAACCTGCCCTTCGATCTATCCGGCAAGCGCAGTGCCACCCGGAATGCGACCTCGACCGATATCATGCGCTACCGGTGGCAATTGACGGATCGCGAGGCGCAACTGCTGGCGCAACTGGAACAGGGGCGTGCGCAGGTACAGGAGACCCGGGACATCGTGGCCATCAACCGGCAGCGGCTGCTACCCCTCGCCGAGGAGAGCCTCAATGCCGCCGTGGCCGATTACCGAGCGGGTCAGGGCAGTTTCCTTGCGGTCATCGATGCCGAGCGGCAACAACTGCGTACTGAGGACAACCTGGCCCGCACCCATGCCGATTATCTTCGAGCTCTGGCGGCCCTGGAGCAGACGGCTGGCCGGCTACTGACCAATGACAGTTCGCACTCAACCCAGATTAATCAGGCACCGACGGATACCGCCGGTCAGCGCCTCGAACAAGAGTAACTAGCATGACTCAACGCACCACATTTCTTTTGCTGTTTGTTTTCGGGTTGCTGGCAGGTATCGCTGGCATATTGGGCCTTCAGTGGCTCTCCGGTGAGGATGCCACCACTGCCGCTCCCGCTGAGGGGCCGCCCCTCAGTGCCTCCTACCGGAGCGGCCCCTTTCAATTGGGTATCGATATTGAGCCGGAAACACCCCGGGTAGGTATAAACGACCTGACCCTGGTATTGCTGGATGGCTCAGGTGAGCGGGTCAGTGGCGCTGCCATCAAGGCCGTGGCGGAAATGCCCGCCATGGGCACCATGCCCGCCATGCAGGCCCCGGCCGATATGCAGGAAATTGAACCCGGTCTCTATCGGGGGACTTTCGAGCCATTAATGGAAGGCAGTTGGCCGCTCACGTTGCAGATCAGCAAGGAGGGTGTTGGCTCCGCACGTGCCAACTTCGATCTGGCCACGGGCCGAAAGGGGCTGCAGCCGGCCAGTGGCGTGACTGTCCTGACACAAGAGGCAGGCGGCGCCCGAACCGACGGTGGCGGCATGGCCGAAGAGGCACCGCCGGGTATGGTGACCCTTGACAATCGTCGCCGCCAGTTGATCGGCGTCAAGACCGCCGAGGCGCAAGCCATGACCATGACGCGGACCATCCGCGCGGAAGGGCGGATCGCCTACGACGAGACCCGCCTGACAGACGTCAGCCTCAAGTTCGATGCCTGGATTGGCGAGCTCTATGCCGATTATGTGGGGGTTCACGTCGCCAAGGGCGAACCGGTATTCACGGCGTACGGCCCCGAACTGCTGGCCACCCAGCAGGAATACCTGGAGCTGAAGCGCCGTGGCAGTGCATCAAGAACCCTGGTGGCTGCCGCTCGCAAGCGGCTCGAGCTCTGGGACATGACCGCCGGGGAAATCGCTAACCTGGAGAAACGGGGCGAGCCCTTCGACTATGTCGCCATGCACGCGCCGATCAGCGGCACCGTGGTGGCCAAGAACGTGGTGGAAGGTGCCGCCCACAAGGCCGGCATGACATTGCTGCGCATCGCCGACCTGTCACAGGTCTGGGTGGAAGCCGATATCTACGAGGGCGAACTGCCGCTGCTAACGGAGGGAATGCCGGTGACGGTGACCCTGCCTTACCTGCCCGGGGAACCGTTCGAGGGCCGGGTCGACTACGTCTATCCCTATCTGGACGGTGCCAGCCGCACCGGGCGGGTGCGTCTTACCGTCGCCAATCCCGAAGGCCGTCTCAAGCCCGACATGTACGCCGAAGTGAAGCTCAAGGCCGACCTCGGTCGACGCGTGGCGGTGCCGGAAGCAGCCGTCATTATCGCTGGTGAATTACGGGTGGTATTCGAGGATCTGGGCGAAGGCCGGCTGGCGCCGCGCAAAGTGCAAACCGGGCAGCGGGCCGGCGGTTTTATCGAAATCATCGAGGGGATCGAGGCCGGCGACCGGGTGGTCACCTCCGGTAACTTCCTGATCGCCTCCGAAAGCCGACTCAAAGCGGGGATGGAACAATGGTAAACGACGTACATAAACATCCGCCTGCTCATCCTCCCGCCGAAGGAGAGGGCATCAGCTGGCTGCAACGGATTATCGGCTATTGCGCGCGCAACCCCCTGATTACCGTGGTGGCCATGCTCGCCCTTACTTTTGGCGGTTGGCAGGCGCTAATGCGGGCGCCGCTGGACGCCATTCCCGACCTGTCCGATGTGCAGGTGATTATCTTTACCGAGTGGCCCGGGCGCAGCCCGGACCTGGTGGAGGACCAGATCACCTATCCCTTGACGACCACCCTGCTATCCGCGCCGGGGGTGAACTATGTCCGCGGCCAGAGCATGTTCGGCTTTTCATTCGTCTATGTGATCTTCGACGATGGCGTGGACATGTACTGGGCCCGCTCCCGGGTGCTGGAGTACCTGAACAGTGCTGTCGCCGACTTGCCGGATGGGGTCAATCCTACCCTGGGGCCGGACGCCACCGGCGTCGGTTGGGTCTACCAGTATGCCCTGCGGGATACTTCCGGCAATCACAGTCTGGCGGATCTGCGCTCGCTGCAGGATTTCAATCTGCGCTATGCCCTGGAGGCGGTCGAAGGCGTGGCCGAGGTAGCGTCCATCGGCGGCTTCCAGCGGGAATACCAGATCAGTCTCGACCCCAACAAGCTCGCCTCCTATGACATCCCTCTCAAACGGGTAGCCGAGGCGGTGGGCGACTCCAACCAGGATGTAGGCGGACGCATCCTGGAGGTGGCGGGTCACGAGCAGTTTATCCGCGGCCGGGGCTATGTGAAGTCTGTGGCGGACCTGGAGAAGGTGGTGCTGAAAACCACCTCGGCCGGCGTCCCGGTTACCGTGAAAAATGTCGGCCATGTGGCCCTGGGGCCCGCCATGCAGCGGGGCCAGGCGGAACTGGACGGCGAGGGCGTGGCCGTGGGTGGTATCGTGGTGATGCGCTACGGTGAAAACGCCCTGGATGTGATCAACAAGGTCAAGCAACGGCTGGCGGATATCAAACCGGGGTTGCCCGAGGGGGTGGAGATCGTACCGGTCTACGACCGCTCGACCCTGATCAAGGACGCCATCGACACCCTGGCTAAAACCCTGATCGAAGAGATGCTCATCGTCTCCCTGATTATCGGCATCTTCCTGTTGCACGTGCGCTCTACCCTAGTGGCGGTGATCACCCTGCCCGTGGCGGTGCTGATGGCATTTATCCCGATGTATTTTCAGGGGTTGACGGCAAATATCATGTCCCTGGGCGGGATCGCCGTGGCCATCGGCGCCATGGTGGATGCCGCCATCGTCATCATCGACAACATCCACAAACGGCTGCATCGCTGGCAGAGTCCCGACGCCGATCAGGAGGAACAGGCCAAGTCCCGGCGGGACGTGATTATCGAGGCCATGCAGCAGGTGGGGCCCAGCATCTTTTTCTCGCTGGCGATCATCACCATTTCCTTTATGCCGGTATTCGTCCTGGAGGGCACGGAAGGGCGGCTGTTCAAACCGCTGGCGTTCACCAAGACCTACTCCATGGCTTTTGCGGCGCTGTTGTCCATCACCCTGGTGCCGGCCCTGGCGGTATGGCTGATCCGCGGCAAAATCCGCGCCGATCACAGCAAGTTGAACCAGTGGCTGGTGGCCGCCTACCGGCCGGTGGTCGCCTTTGCGGTGCGTTTTCGTTGGGCGGTGGCCGGAGCAGCCGTGCTGGTATTGCTGTTAACCGTCATACCCTTCCGGCAATTGGGCAACGAGTTTATGCCGCCCCTCAACGAGGGTTCGATTCTGTTTATGCCCACGGCCCTGCCGGGCATGTCCATTACCGAGGCGACCCAGACAATGCAGACCATGGACCGGATCATTGCCGATATCCCCGAAGTGGAGCATGTCTTCGGTAAGGTGGGCCGCTCCACCAGCGCCACAGATCCCGCACCCCTGTCCATGGTGGAAACGGTGATCACCCTGAAACCTAAAAACCAGTGGCGCGAGGGGATGACCTGGGACGGGCTGATTCAGGAGATGGACGGGAAACTGAAGTTTCCGGGTATGCCCAATATCTTCTGGATGCCGATCCAGACCCGCACCGAGATGCTTGCCACCGGTATTCGCTCGGCCCTGGGCATCAAGGTCTTTGGTGCCGACCTTGCCACCATCGAGGAAACCGGCATTGCCATCGAGAATGCGCTACAGCAGGATGAGCGCACGGCTCCCTTTACCCGCAGTGCCTTCGCCGAGCGCAGCACCGGTGGCTATTTTCTGGACTTTACCGTTGATCGAGCGGCGGCCGCACGCTTCGGGCTGAACGTTGGCGACGTGGAGCGGGTGATTATGGCGGCCATGGGCGGTACCGTCGTATCACAAACTGTGGAAGGTCGGGAACGCTACAACATTCTGGTGCGCTACGCCCGGGATTACCGCGATAATGTCGAGGCATTGGAGCGGGTGTTGGTGCCCACTCCCACCGGTGCGCAAATTCCCATCACTCAAGTGGCAGATATCGAGTTCCGCACCGGTCCGCCGGCGATACGCAGCGAGGATGGCCTGCTCGTGGGCTTTGTCTTTGTCGACGTCACAAGCGATATCGGCATTGCCGATTATGTCGAACGGGCGAAGCAGGTCGTCGCCGACGAGGTCACGGTGCCGGACGGCTACCGACTGGCCTGGGCCGGACAGTTCCAGTATTTCGAGCGGGCCAAAGCCAAGCTGCAGTTACTGGTGCCAGCCACGCTGTTTTTGATCTTCTTCATGCTGTTCATGCACCGGGGCTCCCTCACCGAGACCCTGGTGGTGATGCTGAGCGTGCCTTTCTCGTTGAGCGGCGCTGTCTGGCTATTGTGGTGGCTGGGTTTCAAGCTCAGCGTCGCCGTCTGGGTGGGTATGATCGCCGTGGCGGGCCTCGCCGTGGAGCTGGGTCTGCTGATGATGGTGTACCTGGATATCGCCTGGCGTGATCGCGAAGTGGAGCGCCGACTCAATACCGGCGGGGACATGGCGGAAGTGATTCAGAGCGGTGCAGGCCAGCGCATCCGTCCAATGCTGATGACTGGGGTGGCCCTGTTTATGGGGCTGATACCGATTTTGCTGTCAAGCGGCACAGGCGCGGATGTGATGCAGCGCATCGCCGCGCCGATGGTCGGCGGCGTGATTTCTGCCCTCCTGATAGTGCTGGTGGTGTACCCGGCAATCTTCATGCTATGGCGGGGGCGCGGCCTGCCCAAGGGAGCACCGACACCACCACCGGAAACTTAAATGCGTAATCGCCGCGCCGGTACCGATCCGTACTTTCGGCACCGGGCGGCGGTACTTCCGGGTCTCATACCCGCTTTACTTGGAGATTAGATCCCGTTCTGGAAAGGCTATGTGCTAGCTTTTTACCCAACCCCTCCATGCAATGCCGCAATGAGCGGGCAGGTAATATTGCCTTTTTGGGCGTGGCATCGGTCAACCATTTCGCCCAGCACCTCTTCAATTTTCTCCAGCCTGTCGATCTTCGCTCGCACGTCCCGCAACTTGTTTTCGGCGAGCGCACTGGCTTCCTGGCAGTGGGCGCCATCTTCAAGCCGAAGCAGATCGCTGATCTGGTCCAGACTGAAGCCCAACTGCTGCGCCGTTTTCACGAACGTCAACCTGTCGATGTCGGCGGGACCATAACGCCGAATCCCGCCGGGAGGGCGTTGGGGCTCCGGTAACAGGCCGCGCCGCTGATAATAGCGAATGGTCTCGACGTGCACGCCCGCCGCCCTGGCCAGGCCACCGATGGTTATTGAACCCGTTTTATCAAACATGCGTGTTGACTCCGTAGCTGACTACGGATGTAACCTTATCCCAGCGAATAAAGTCATGAAAGGTGCAAGCGTTATGTCGGATGCGAAATCGGGGCGTGGCCCACTGATTGCCGGAGGCGTTGCCGCTTTGCTCGCGTCGGCCTGCTGCCTTGGGCCTCTTGTATTGATCACTCTGGGCGTTTCCGGCGCCTGGATCGGTAACCTGACCGCCCTGGAGCCCTACCGCCCGCTTTTCATTGGCGCGGCACTGGTAGCCATGTTCTTTGCCTGGCGCCGAATCTATCGGCCAGCGGAACAGTGCCAGCCGGGAGACATCTGCGCCGTACCCCGGGTGCGAACCGCCTATAAGGTGATCTTCTGGGGGGTGGCGGCACTGGTACTGGTTGCTCTGGTGTTCCCTTATGTCCTGCCTCTGTTCTACTGAAAAGGAGATTGTCCCATGAGAATGCGCCTTGTTCTGACGTTGCTCATCGCCGTGCTCAGCATGCCTGCTTCAGCCGCCATGCAGACTGTCACGCTCTCGGTATCTGGTATGACCTGTTCCGCGTGTCCGATCACTGTCAAGCTAGCATTGAATAAGGTGGACGGTGTTTCGCAAGTTGACGTGCGCTACCCGGATCGTACGGCCGTGGTTACCTTCGACGACACGCTAACGTCCGTGGACGCGTTGACCGAAGCCACGGCCAACGCCGGGTACCCCTCCACCCTGAAGCCCTCGAAAATGGATAAGGAATTCCCCGAATGAGTAACGACCTGCCTATTGCCGTGATCGGCAGCGGCGGGGCGGCCATGGCGGCCGCTCTGAAAGCGGCCGAGCGCGGTGCCCGCATCACCCTGATCGAGCGCGGCACCATCGGTGGCACCTGCGTCAATATCGGCTGTGTGCCCTCGAAGATCATGATTCGCGCCGCGCACATCGCGCAGCTGCGCAGGGAGAGTCCCTTTGATCTGGGGGTGAGTGCCCAGCCACCGGTGGTGGACCGGGCGAAACTGCTCCGGCAACAGCAGGCACGTGTCGAGGAACTGCGTGACACCAAGTACGCAAGCATACTGCGCGACCACCCGGCCATCACGGTCCTGCGCGGTGAGGCCCGGTTTGTCGATGCCAGTAACCTGGTGGTTAAGCTGAACGAGGGCGGGGAGCAGACTGTCCCTTTTGATCGCGCCTTTATCGGCACGGGCGCCCGGCCGGCGGAACCGCCGCTGCCGGGGCTGGCCGATACGCCTTACCTGACTTCCACCAGTGCGCTGGCACTGGACAGCGTCCCCGAACGGCTGATCGTGATCGGTGCCGGGTTTGTCGCCCTGGAACTGGCCCAGGCGTTCTCGAGATTGGGCAGCAGAGTCACGGTACTGGCCCGTAGTCATTTGGTCTCCAGCGAAGACCCGGCAATAGGTAAAGCCATTGAAGCGGCGTTTCAACGAGAAGGTATTGACGTGCTCAATCAGAGCCAGGCCAGCCATGTGGACTACACTGACAACGAGTTCGTGCTAAACACCGAAGCCGGGACATTGCGGGCCGATCAACTGCTGGTGGCCACCGGACGAACACCCAACACCGAGGCTCTTGGTCTCGACGGCATCGGCGTTGAAACCGCGAGGGGTGGGATTCTGGTGGATGAGCACCTGCAAACCACGTTACCGGGCATTTATGCCGCCGGTGACTGCACCGATCAGCCAGAGTTTGTCTATGTCGCCGCCGCCGGGGGCACCCGCGCCGCCATCAACATGACGGGAGGCGAGGCAACCCTGGACCTCAGCGCCATGCCGGGAGTGATGTTCACCGACCCTCAGGTCGCCACCGTTGGCCTGACGGAAGCCGAGGCACTCCAACACGGCTTCAACGTGGACACCCGCGTGCTCGATCTGGAGAACGTGCCGCGTGCGTTGGTGAATTTCGACACTCATGGCTTTATCAAGATGGTCGCCGACCGCGATTCAGGGCGCTTGCTGGGTGTACAGGCGGTAGCCGGGGAGGCCAGTGAACTGATTCAGACGGCAGTGATGGCGCTACGGTCACGCCTGACCGTGCAGGAAATCGGCGATGAGCTGTTTCCCTACCTGACCATGGTGGAAGGCCTGAAGCTCTGTGCCCAGACTTTCACCAAAGATGTGAGCCAACTGTCGTGTTGCGCAGGATAAGTACTGGCGACCATCAGCCAGCGTGTCAGAACCTCATCAGTCTCGTGTTGACGGGCACGGCGCCCCACAGGGCGCACAAGCCGTTTGATCCCGCTGCATCAGGGCCGTTTCCACGTTGCCCCGACCGGAATTGAATGCAAACGTCGGGCTGTTCAGGTGATCGGCCATAATCAGTACCAGAATGATCCCGAGCATACCCAGAATGCGGGTACGGCTATACGGTCTTTCCATTACGCCCTCCCGCATCAGTTAGGCAGCCGGAACCAGGGCCGCAGGCGAATGCCGATCAGCGAACCGGCGAAGGCGCAGGCAAACCAGATCCAGGCGTGCAGGCTGGCCGAGGCAATGCCGGAAAACAGCGCCCCGATGTTGCAGCCAAAACCCAGCCGGGCGCCATAACCCAGCAGCAAACCACCGACTACGGCGGCCAGGAACTGACGACTTTCCGGCCGGTTGCGACTGGCTTCATTAAAGCGATTGGCCAGGCCCGCCGCCAGCATGGCGCCGAGCAGCAACCCGAAGTTCATGACCGAGGGAATGTTGGTCAGCACCGAATCCTTCAGGGCCATGGCGGGGTAATCCCAGGTCCAGAACTCGAACTGGGACATGTTCACGCCCACCACCTCCAGGGCTTTGGCACCCCAGACATTGAACGCGAAGGTAATGCTCCAGGGGGCGCCACCGATGGCCAGGGTCAGTGCGTTACCGGCCGCCAGGATCAGGATCGCCCAGGTAAACGGCCAGCGACCGCTGAGCAGGGTTCGGAACACCCCGTGACCCTGGCTTTTCCAGAGCAGTTCGTCCCGTTCGATGGCGCCGTGGGCCTTGCGTTCAATGCGGTTGACCCACCAGGCAATCAGCCCCAGCCCGACAAACTGCACCAGGATAGCACCGACGACACCGAAGCTGCCGACCAGCGGCACCGGATCGAAACCCGGCCGGTCCAGCCACCAGGGCAGATGAATGGAGCCCAACACGGTACCGGCAATAAAGAACACCAGCGTGACTACCATACGAATATTGCCGGCGCCGACGTTGAACAGGGTGCCGGAGCCGCATCCACCACCCAGCTGCATGCCCATCCCGAACAGGAAAGAGCCCACCACCAGGGAAGTACCCACCGGTGCGATTGCCCCCACCAGACCGGCCTGCCCGCTGTGGAGCATGGGCACCATGATCAGAGAAGTCACTCCGAACAGCAGTAACTGTGCGCGCATGCCGGCGCCGCGCTTCTTAACCACCAGATTGCGCCAACCGGCGGTAAAACCGAAGGCACCGTGGTACAGGGCCATACCCAGCACGGTGCCCACCACGAACAGCGCCACCATGAACGGAGCGATTTCCAGCCAGATCAGCCCGCCCAGCAGGGCAAAGCCAGCCAGCGCTGTGGATACGATAAAACGGTCCACCTGCCACCCGGGCTGCTGAAGCCCGGACTGGAGAACTGCAGAATCTGCCATTTGATCACTCAACTAAACGGCTCAGTTAAACAGGTCCAGGAGTTTACCAAGTCCCTTCCTGGCTACCTGCATCGGGCGACTGCTGTCCTGGGACCACTCCGCCATGGAACCATCATAAAGCGCAACCTCCTGGAAACCCGCCAGTTCGCTCAACACGAACCAGTCCGTGGCTGCCCAGTGGCCGGTGTTGCAAAAGGCAATTGTCCGGGCCTGAGGATCCAGCTCAGCGCTGTTAACCTTCTCGGTGATGACGTCCCGATTCAGATAGAACACCTGGTTTTCCTGGTTGATAAAAGAGTGGTGGGGCAGGCTCTTTGATCCGGGAATCGTGCCGGCTACCTTGGCGGCCGGGGACTTGGTTTCGCCCCGAAAATAGTCCACAGGGCGGGCATCCACCAGCTGAGCCTGGGTCTCCCGGGCGGCCTGGACCTCGTCCAGACTGGCGATCAGGTGATCCTGAAGCTCAGCGTCGAATTGCGTCACCGGCAGGCGCGCACCGTCACCCTCGGTAACCTGGTATCCTGCGGCTTTCCAGCCGGCAAAGCCGCCATTAAGGATGGTCACGGCCTCGTGCCCCAGCACCTTGAAGGTCCAGTATACCCGGGCGGCACTGCCGAAGTCGGTCGAGCCGGTGCCGGCCGGAACCAGGACCACCGTATCGTAGTCGATGTAATCCAGTTCCGCCGTCCTGGCCACGTGTTCGGCTACCGAGTCGCTGGCCCAGCGACGAATAAAGGCCCGAACCGAGCCCTCCGCCTCGACAAAATCCTCCTTGTACCACTTGAACAGTTCGGTGCCATACAGGGTGTCGCCGGTCACCCGAAGGTGATGTTGGGTATTGAAGGCTCGGCGGGTATTTTCTTCCAGCAGGCCCTCGAGATTGGCAGCGGTATAGATCTGATCCCGCAATGGCGGGCAGCCCACAGAAGCACAGTTCACGGCGAAGTGAATGCGGGAATCCTTCCAACCCCGGGATTGATAGCCTTCACCCAGCAACACGCCTTTTTCGATCTCATTCAGGCTGAAGCGCTCACCACCAATCACAAAGCTCTCCCGTTCAAAGACGCTGTCAACAAACGGGTTCACCCGGCCACCGTAATCCCAGACGGATGAGACGAGATAGCCGTCAGGCCGCTCGGTAAGAATCTGTTCAAGCATGAAAAAATTGTAGGCATTAATCCAAAATGCGACGGACTCTTGCCTAGCCTCGAGGGCTCCGGTGTTGAATTCCGACAAAGCCTTGCGCTGGCGCTCCAGCGTCGACACCAGGTCTGTATCCGCCAATGCGGCCTGGTAATCAAAAGCGGAGACCAGCCCGTCACCGGGCAATGTCCGTTCAATGAGATAGCTGGACAACAGTCGCTGGTATGGCTTGTACAGGCCGGAATTGATATCCGCCCATACCAGTCCGGGCATCAGGACCAGTGCAACAAAACCGGACGCCAATCGATAACCACGCATAATCACTCCCAAGTCAGTCTTCAGTATTACTTCAGAACCGTAGTTACAGACCAAGACAGTCGCGTTCTGTTACAACGGTAAGCCTGACTTCAGACCTCAGTATCCAGGTGCAGGAAACGGGACAGCCGGGAGTGGGGGCGTCGTCTGAGGTACAGCGGCAGGGTACTCATGACCACCAGGATAGTGGCTGCGGCTATCACCGTAAGTATTGGATTGAGCTCAAAGCTGTGGCCCAGCCCGGCAAACACGAAGGTCATGGGCAGCATGCCCACGGCGGTCGCCAGCGCATAGCGCCATAGGTGGATGGAGGTAACCCCGGCGGCATAGCTGATGAGGGCAAAGGAAAACAATGGGATAAGCCGCGTCAGAAATACCGCAATGAAGAGAAAGCGCTGGGACCCGCGGGCCGAAAATACCGGGTTGTGATCCAGCTTGCGCTGGATGGCTTCCCGCCCGAGTACCCGCGCCAGATAAAACGCGATGATCGAGCCAGCCAGGGCTCCCGTAACGGCAATGGCGGTGCCGGTAAACATGCCATAAACCAGTCCGGCGGCGGCACTGATTGGCAATGTGGGAATCGGCCCGACAACCACCGCAAGTATCATCATCAGCATCAGGAGCACAGGGCCAAGGAGCCCCTGCTGGGCCAGCCAGTCGGAGAGTGCCGAGGGAGCAAGGCTGGCGGGCATGCTCAGTTGTTGGAGCAACAGCCAGATGGCGGCCATCAGCAAGACCACGATCGCCAGAAACGAGAGACGGAAAAGCCACGGTGAATGGTTCATCGGGCTATTCTAGCCGGCTTGAGGGATCGGGGGAGGGAAAAATGGCTTGGCCGTGCGGATTAGTCTGCACGGCCTGACGAACGTTTACTGGTCCTTGCTCCATGCAAATTTCTTGAACGGCTCATCCACCGGCGTCTCAGCAATGTGGTTGATATAGTTACTCATAACCTTCTGGGACAAGGTCATAATCACTTCCAGTACCTGGCGGTTGCCATAGCCTGCTTCAAAGAAAGCAGCCAGATCTTCCTCGCTGACGTTGCCCTGCTTGCGCATGACCGCGAGGGTAAAGTTGCGCAGTGCTTCGAGCTTGTCACTGGGAAGCGGAGTCTCGTCACGCAGCGCGTTAACAATGTCATCTGAGACTTTCATCATCTTTGCGATACCCGTGTGCGCCGGCACGCAATAGTGGCAGGCATTTTCGACGTTGATGGTCTGCCAGACCACAGTTGTCTCGTCGTTGTTGAAGCTGTTGTCCAGAACCAGCTGGTGCAGCTTCTGGTAGGCCTCCAGTACCTGTGGCGATTCCGCCATCACTGCATGCAGTCCGGGGATCATGCCGGAATTCTTCCGGGAATTTTCCAGGAAGGGCTTGGCGCCTTCCGGAGCGGATTCGATATCGTGCAATTTGAAATCAGCCATACTCAATCTCCTTTTTTGAACGAATGCTCAACAACCACGATGTTAGTAGTTGTTGATAGAACATTCAAGAAAAGAAACAGAACCACCCAGGGGCAGGGATTCCCAAACATATCCGGACGATGCCACCCTCGCAAAGGGCGGTGACGGGGAGGTGACAGACAAGCGACAGTTAAGTGACCGGGATCAGGCTTCCTGGGGCTCCGCCAGTCGTTTAACCGCCAGCCGGGACACCGGGGACAGCTCGAGCCCGTCAGATTCCGCGTAGGCGATGATCTGCTGCTTCATGCTTCGGGCCCAGAATTTCTTGATGTGGGTTGCCACCACCTCGGCGGCCTGATCTTCATCGCCGTGGTGAAGGTTGTTGATACTGATCTGGTTGATCATTTTGATCAGGTTCTGGAGCTGTTGGTCGCTCATTCTCGCATCTCCTCAGAGGGTTACTCGTCACCACGGACGTAAATAACGTGCCGGCCCGGGCGGGCAAAGCCTATCAGGGTCATGCCGGCCTTGCGGGCCTCCCGGATGGCCAGTGCGGTGGCCGCCGAAACGGCAATCAGGCTGCTGACGCCGACGGTGGCGCTTTTCTGCACCATCTCGTAACTGGCCCGGCTGGAAATCAGTACAAAACCGTCGTCAAAGGCCCTGGCACCATGGTCGCGAATGCGCGCTCCAATCAGCTTGTCCAGGGCATTGTGCCGGCCGACATCTTCCCGGGCCTGCTGTATCCGGCCCTGGTTATCACACCAGGCAGCACCGTGCGTGGCTCCGGTCTTTTCCTGCAAGGGCTGGTAAGTCGGGAGATTACGCAGGGCTCGTTGCACCGCTTTGTCAACCGGTGCCGGGCGCGCCGGTACCCTGGGGATGGCCCGGATGGCATGGGCCAGGGATTCGGTGCCGCACAGCCCGCAGCCAGTTCGTCCGGCCATGTTCCGGCGCTGTTCACGCAACCGGGCGAAGCAGTCGCCGGCAATGTGCATCTCCAGGGAAATACCCTGTTCACTGACCACAGCATACAGATGGAACAGCTGCTCCGGGCGGTCCAGAATGCCCTCGGTCAGACTGAAGCCAAAGGCAAAGTCCTCCAAATCGCAGGGTGAGGCCATCATCACGGCGTGAGAAACGCCATTGTACACCATCGCCACGGGCACCTCTTCAGCGACCAGATCCCGGCAAGGCGCACCTTCAATACCGCCGCGCACCTCCACCGGGGTCTCACAGGCCACCAAAACATCCTTGGGAGCATCGAGGCCTGTGACTGCCATGGCAGCGGCGCCCGGATTACTTGAGGGCCGAAGCATCGGATGGCTCCGTCTGGCTGGCCGAGGGCGCCAGCAACTGGTGCTGGCGCTGGTCAAACTGCTCAAAGTGGCGCTGCCAGGCCGACGGCTGGCTGACTTTCTCCACCTGCACCGCGGTGACCTTGTATTCCGGACAGTTGGTGGCCCAGTCCGAGCTGTCGGTGGTGATCACGTTGGCGCCACTGCCGGGATGGTGGAAGGTGGTCCAGACCACGCCCGGCAACATGCGGTCGCTGATCCGCGCCCGCAGAACCGTCTGGCCCACACGGCTGGAAATACCCAGCCAGTCGCCTTCCCGGATACCGCGCAGTTCGGCGTCGCTGGGATGGATTTCCAGCACATCCTCATGATGCCACTGGCTGTTCTCGGTGCGGCGGGTCTGGGCGCCGACGTTGTACTGGCTCAGGATGCGGCCGGTGGTCAGCAGCAGCGGGAACTTGCGATTGGATTTCTCCTCGCTGGCGACATACTCGGTAACCGCAAACCTGCCCTTGCCGATCGGGAAATCCAGGGTGTGCATGGTCGAGGTGCCTTCCGGATGCTCCTCGTCGCACGGCCACTGGATGCTGCCCAGTTTCTCCAGTTTGTCGTAACTGACGCCGGCAAAGGTGGGCGTCAGCCGGGCGATCTCATCCATGATCTCGGACGGATGCTTGTAGTCCATGGGGTAACCGAGTGCATTGGACAAAGCCATGGTCACTTCCCAGTCTTCCATACCTGCCACCGGCGCCATCACCTTACGCACCCGGTTGATGCGGCGCTCGGCGTTGGTGAAGGTGCCGTTTTTCTCCAGAAAAGTGGCGCCTGGCAACAGCACGTGCGCGTGCTTGGCGGTTTCATTCAGGAAGATGTCCTGCACGATCAGGCAATCCAGGGCGCTGAGTGCCGCTTCCACATGCTGGGTGTTGGGATCGGACTGGGCAATGTCCTCGCCCTGAACGTACAAGGCCTTGAAGCTGCCGGCGATGGCCGCATCGAACATGTTGGGAATCCGCAGGCCGGGTTCGTCGTCAATCGCCACGCCCCAGACCTCCTGGAACCGGGCCCGCACCGCCGGGTCGCCCACATGCTGGTAGCCGGGCAATTCGTGGGGGAAGGAGCCCATATCGCAGGAACCCTGAACGTTGTTCTGGCCCCGCAGCGGGTTCACGCCAACACCTTCACGGCCAATGTTGCCGGTGGCCATGGCCAGGTTGGCAATGCCCATCACCATGGTCGAGCCCTGGCTGTGCTCGGTGACGCCCAACCCGTAATAGATGGCACTGTTTCCGGCCTCGCCATAGGCACGGGCGGCCTGGCGTACCCGCTCGGCCGGTACGCCGGTGACCGCCTCCACGGCTTCCGGCGAATGGCGTTCCTCCGCTATGAATTCCCGCCAGTCGTGGTACTGCTTCGGCTCACAACGGCTCTCGATAAACGCCGTGTTTTCCAGGCCCTCGGTGACAATCACATGGGCCAGGGCATTGACCATGGCCACGTTAGTACCCGGGCGCAGCGGCAGGTGAATGCCTGCACTGCCGTGGGGCGTTTTCAGCAGGTCGATGCGGCGCGGATCAATGACGATCAGCTTGGCGCCCTGGCGCAAACGCCGGCGCATCTGGGAGGCGAACACCGGGTGGGCGTCGGTGGGGTTGGCTCCGATCACCACGATGGTGTCGGCTTTCATGACCGAATCAAACGTCTGGGTGCCGGCGGATTCACCCATAGTGGTTTTCAGGCCAAACCCGGTCGGTGAGTGACAGACCCGGGCACAGGTGTCGGTGTTGTTGTTGCCGAAGGCAGCCCGGACCAGCTTCTGCACCAGGTAGGTTTCCTCGTTGGTGCAGCGGGAGGAGGTGATGCCACCGATACTTTCCCGGCCGTATCTGGCCTGGGTGGCCTTGAGTTTTTTCGCCGCAAACCCGATGGCGTCGCCCCAGGACACCACTTGCCAGGGATCGTTGATGGAGTCCCGGATCATCGGCTCCCTGATACGGTCCTTGTGGGTGGCGTAGCCAAAGGCAAAGCGCCCTTTCACGCAGGAATGGCCATGGTTAGCCTCGCCGCCCTTGTAGGGAACCATGCGCACCAGCTGGCCGCCTTTCATTTCGGCCTTGAACGAACAACCGACACCGCAATAGGCACAGGTGGTGACCACGCTGTGCCCGGGCTGGCCGGCGTCGATCACGCTCTTTTCCATCAGCGTAGCGGTGGGGCAGGCCTGGACGCAGGCGCCGCAGGATACGCATTCGGAATCCATGAACGGGTCATTCTGGCCGGCGGACACCCTGGAGTCGAAGCCACGGCCGTCGATGGTCAGGGCAAAGGTGCCCTGCACTTCCTCGCAGGCGCGTACGCAACGGGAGCAGACGATGCACTTGCCGGGGTCGAAGCTGAAGTAGGGGTTGGAGTCGTCCACTTCCGCATCCAGATGGTTTTCACCCTCGAAACCATAGCGCACTTCCCGCAGGCCCACGGCACCGGCGACATCCTGAAGTTCGCAGTTGCCATTGGCCGGGCAGGTAAGGCAGTCCAGTGGGTGATCGGAGATATACAGCTCCATGACGTTGCGGCGAAGCTTCGCCAGTTTGCCGTTCTGGGTAGTGACCGCCATGCCTTCGGTAACCGGCGTGGTGCAGGACGCCGGATAGCCGCGACGACCCTCGATTGCCACCGCGCACAGGCGACAGGAGCCGAAGGCTTCCAGGTTGTCGGAGGCACACAGCTTTGGAATGTTAATCCCGGCCAGGGCGGCGGCCCGCAATACGGACGTGCCTTCCGGTACGCTGATGTCGGTGCCATCAATGGACAGGCTGACCAGGGTTGCGGAGGTGCTCGGCGGCGTGCCGTAATCCATGTCCGGATTCAGGCCGCGGGTACCGGGGTCGCTCTTGTTCGGGTCGTAATAGTGCAACATTGTTATTGCCTCCACTCGCGTCGGTCAGGCCGTCAGGTCGTCCGGGAAATGTTTCATCACACTCTGCACCGGGAAGGGTGTCATACCGCCCATGGCGCAGAGGGAACCATCAACCATGGTCTCGCACAGATCTTCCAGCAGCGCCAGGTTAGCCTCCCGGTTCTCGCCGGCGCGGATGCGATCGATCACTTCCACTCCCCGTACCGAACCGATCCGGCAGGGCGTGCATTTGCCGCAGGACTCCACGGTGCAAAACTCCATGGCAAAACGGGCCTGCGCCCCCATATCCACGGTGTCGTCAAACACCACCACACCACCGTGGCCAATACCCGCACCGAGCTTGGCGAAGGCTTCGTAATCCATCGGTGTGTCCCACTGGCTCTCGGGCATATACGCCATCAGGGGTCCGCCCACCTGGACGGCTTTCATGGGCCGACCGGTGAAGGTGCCACCGCCAAAGTCTTCCAGGATTTGCTTCAGGCTGACGCCGAAGGCCAGTTCGATCAGGCCGCCCTGGCGGATATTGCCCGCCAGCTGGATCGGCAGCGTGCCCCGGGATTTGCCCATGCCGTAGTCGGCGTAGGCCTGGCCGCCCTGATCGAGAATGAACGGCACCGCCGCGAACGACAGCACGTTGTTCACCACCGTGGGCTGGCCAAACAGCCCCTTGATGGCGGGCAGGGGCGGCTTGGCGCGCACCAGTCCCCGCTTGCCTTCCAGGCTTTCCAGCAGCGACGTCTCCTCCCCACAAATGTAGGCGCCCGCCGCCAGTCGCACTTCCAGGTGGAAAGTACGACCACTGCCCCGGACATCCTCGCCCAGATAGCCGGCCGCCTCGGCGCGGCGGATAGCTTCGTCCAGCATGCGATGCGCCACCGGGTATTCCGAGCGCAGGTAGATATAGCCCCGGGTCGCACCGACGGCCAGCCCGGCAATGGTCATGCCTTCGATCAGCATGAACGGGTCGCACTCCATCACCAGCCGGTCGGCGAAGGTTCCGGAATCGCCCTCATCGGCATTGCAGACGATGTATTTTTGCTGCTGCCAGGGCTCATCATGAACTGTCTGCCACTTGATGCCGGTGGGGAACGCCGCACCACCCCGGCCACGCAGGCCCGAAGTTTTTACTTCATCCACAATCGCCTGGGGCGTCATGGCCACGGCCCTGCCCAGCCCCCCAAAACCACCATGGGCCCGATAATCATCAATAGACAGTGGATCGGTAATACCAATCCGTGAAAAGGTCAGGCGCTGCTGGCGTTTGAGGTAGGGCATATCCGCCACCGGGCCGAGAAACAGCGGGTGATCGGATTTGCCATCGAACAGGCCGGCGTCCACCAGAGCCTGAACGTCGTCCGGTTCAATAGGGCCGTAACCGATCCTGCCCGTGGCGGTCCCGATTTCCACCAGCGGCTCGAGCCAGCACAATCCGCGGGAACCGTTTCGCACCAGTTCAATGTCCACGCCCCGGGCGCCGGCGTGATACTCGATCAGTCTTGCCACCTCGTCCGCGCCCATGGACAGGGCGGTGGTATCGCAGGGCACGAAGATTTTTGTCGCCATGATCAAGGCTCCTGTGATTACCGGATGTCCAGCGCGGAGGTGGTGAGTTTGTCCGCCAGGCGGTCAAACTTCTGCGGGGTAACCCGGCCATGGATATCGTCGTTCACGCGAATGGACGGTGCACAGGCGCAGTTGCCCAGGCAATACACCGGCTCCAGGGTAAATTCGTTATCGGCGGTGGTGCCGTGGTAATCCACACCCAGCCGCGACTTGATATGGTCTTCCAGAGCGCGGCCACCCATGGCCTGGCAGGCTTCTGCCCGGCAAACATGGATGACCTTGCTGCCCACCGGGTGAGTGCGGAAATGATGGTAGAAGCTGATTACCCCGTGCACTTCGGCCCGGGTCTGTTGCAGCATCCCGGCAATGATGGCTACCGCGCCTTCGGGAATGTAGCCGATCCGGTTCTGGACAGCGTGAAGAATGGGAAGCAGGGCGCCGGGTTTGTGCTTCAGTGCGTCCACTTCGTCCCGGATCATGTCAGGTGTCCAGTCGCCGGCGCTGGGCCTGGTGGAGCCACCCGGTTGTTGATTTATCTGCTCTGACATATGCATGACTGTTCCTGTCTGTTTTTGTTCTGGTACAGTTCTAGCACTACGCTAGCACCCAATTCGTGACCACGGAATATGAACTGAAATGCATACCAAGAAGCTCAACATATCTCCCGCCTGGGTCTTCCGGACCGAGGACGGTGAACTGTTCGAGCCGGTTCTGTTCCGCCTGCTCGAAAGTATCCGCGACACCGGCAAACTCACCGTCGCCGCCGAGGCGGCCGGCATCTCCTATCGGCACGCCTGGAACCTGCTTAACCGTGCCACCCATGTCTTCGGCCTGCCCCTGGTCATCATGCGCAAGGGCCAGGGCACCAGCCTGTCGGACCTCGGCGAAAAGCTGCTCTGGGCCGATCACCGGGTCAAGGCCCGGTTGGGGCCTCAGATCGACAGCATGGCCTCGGAACTCAATGACCAGGTCCAGCAGCTTCTGGCCGGCAGCCACCCGGTCCTGCGCCTGCATGCCAGCCACGGATACGCCGTGGCCCTGTTACCGGAGTTCCCGGACCAGCTGGAGATCAACCTCCAGTACCGCAATCCGGAAGAGGCCCTGTCGGCACTCAACAACGGTGAATGCGACCTGGCCAGTTTCCATTTCCCCACTTGCCCGGAACGGGCCCGGGAAATTCTCGCCCACTATCGCCATCATTTATCCGGCAACAACCTGAAGCTGATCCGCTTCGTCACCCGCCGGGAGGGGCTGATGTTCCGGAAGAACCAACAAAACCGGATCCAAAGCCTGCACGATCTTGCCGATTCTCAGTTGCGCTTCATCGGCCGGGACCGCCATTCCGGCACCCGAATTCTGTTTAACCTGCTGCTCAAGCAGCAGGGCCTGGCCGAAGACGCCATTAACCGGTCACCCCAGCAGGAATTCACCCACACCGCCGTTGCCGCCTTTGTGGCCGCCGGCATGGCGGACGTCGGTTTTGGCGTTGAAGCCGCCGCCCGGCAATTCGGCCTGACCTTTGTCGAGCTGGCCCGGGAACACTACCTCCTGCTGTGCCGGGAGGACCGGCTGAATCAGACAAACCTCTCTCGCCTTATTGGCCTGATGCGGTCCGAACCGTTCATTGGGCGTCTGCAGGAGCTGCCCGGTTACGCTCCGGACAACCCCGGCGAAATTACCACCTTCGAGGCGCTGATCGCCGGGGATTCAGATAATCAGGAATCGGAGGGTGCCGGAACCAAAGCAGAAGGGTTCCGGCAATAACCTTGACAGGGAACAGCTAAATCGGGGAGTTAACGGAGGTCGGGATTCAATGTGTAGGTACCGGTTACCCGGGTACTGGCCAGTACGTGGCCGGCCATCGCCTCGCGCACGTCGTTACCATCAAACTCGCCCTCAAGGCCCAGACTGTCCACATCCAGTGCGTGCACTTCAAAATGGTAGTGGTGAATGATTTCATCGTTCCACGGCGGACAGGGACCGTCATAACCGGCATAGGTGCCTGCCATGTCCGGGTTGCCGGCCAGGAACTGGGTGTAAGTGTTGACACCACGGACACCGATGGGCCCCGGACCGGGATCCTTGCCCTTGGGGATCACGCCATCACTGTCCTCGCCCTCCGGAATCCGGGTAATACTGGCCGGGATATCCACCAGCAGCCAGTGGAAAAAGTCGACCCGCGGAATGTCTTTGGAGACGGTTTTACCTTCCTGGTTAACATCATCCGCCACGCTGGGCACATCCGGATCAAACACCATTACCACAAAGCTTTTTGCTCCTTCCGGCGTATCTTCCCAGACCATCTCGGGGTTCCGATTGGGCCCGAAGCTCATGTGATCCTCTTCGCTGTAGACCCCGAACGCGAATTTCTCCGGAATCGGCTGGCCTTCTTCAATGCCTTGAACCTTCAGTTTCACGGCTTTGCCTCCTGTTAATCGTTGGCCTTTGGCTCTCTGACGGTGTCTGGAATGAGCCCGTTCTGTGATAATAGGTTGTAACACAAAATCAACTGACCTGACCATGGAGCCCTGATGAGCCACCAGAAACCCGGCCAGCCGCAAAAGCCCGCCAACCAGAAGGATGAGGACGCCGTTGCCTTTGCCCAGGGTATTTTCGATCTCGCGCGCAATGGCGGTGCCGGCCCGCTCAGCGTGATGCTGGATGCCGGCGTACCGGTTAACATGCGCACCAGCGAGGGCGAAAGCCTGCTGATGCTCGCCAGCCGGAACGGTCATTCCGAGACGGTCCGCCTGCTACTGGAGAAAGGGGCTGATCCCGGGGCCCGGAATAACGAGGGTGAGACCGCGCTCACACTGGCGAAAACGGACAGCGTCCGGAGCCTGATCAGCGACTCGAACCAGTAACCCGCAATGTTCAACAAGGGCGAGATTATTCATCACACCCGGGATGCCCTTGGAAGTATTCTGGTGATCGACTACCGCAAGCACCGGGTACTCACCTTCAATTCGGTGTTCGAGCAGAGCAAGATCGACCGGCGCTATCCGCATCTCCCGGTGCACGAATACAATCGGGCCATGCTGTTACCAGCGGCTTTTGCCCCTCCCAGCCATGTCACCATCCTCGGCCTCGGCGGGGGCGTTATGGCCAGCGCTTTCCATCATCTTTACCCGGAATGCCGGATTCACGCCGTGGAACTCCGGCAGGCGGTTCTCGATACCGCCCGGGAATTCTTTGACCTGCCCGTCAGCAATCGCCTTGAAGTCACCATCGCCGATGCCCGCAATGCGCTGGAAAAACTGCCAGACGCCAGCACCGGCATGATCCTGGCTGATCTTTATAACGCCGACCGTATGAGCCCCGCCCAGGCCCAGAGACACTTCGTGGATGACTGCGCCAGGGTGCTAGGCAGCAATGGCTGGCTGGTGCTGAATTACCATCGCACGCCGGATGTCGAGGGGCTGTATTTCAGGCAACTGAAGAAACACTTCACCGTGTTGCTGATGTTCAAAAGCAAGAGCAACAACACAGTCATTTACGCCAGTAAACAGCATTTCCAGTCAGTCCACTCAAAAGACCCGATTCTGGCGGAGCTGGAAACCCGGCTACCGATCGACTGGCGCCGCCTTATGGCCAAGGTCAGTCGCCTCGAGTGAGCAGGAAACTACCCGGGATTTGATCTCAATCCTTGAGGATTGGTGAGGATGCACCATAGTTTGTTGTAAGGAACTCACAGAAACCTGTAGGGAGTGCTGCCATGAGCGAGGAAGACTACAAGAAGCTCCACCCGGTGCTGAGCGAGGTCACCAAAACCTACGTTGACCTGTACACCAACCGGCCAAATGAAAAGAACCGGGCGCAGCTGATCAAGCTGGAAGCCCTGTTGCACGAGAAACTGGAAGCCATTCAGAAGGCAAAGGAAAGCAAGGGATAGCAATCTTCATTCGCCATCCCCGATTTTGTCCTGGGTCCGGGTCTCGAAATCACTGGCATCGTGCCGTTCGTGCAGCTGTGTATTCGGCTCGCCCCAGGTGCGGTTCACTATGCGCCCGCGCTTGACCGCCGGCCGCTGGGCGATCTCGTCCGTCCACCGGAGAACATGGGCATAGGTGTGAGCTTCCAGGAACTCGGCAGCCTCATAAACCTTGTTCTTCACCAGGGCGCCGTACCAGGGCCAGATCGCCATATCGGCAATGGTGTACTCATCACCGGCGATATAGCGGCTATTTGCCAGCTGACGGTCCAGGACATCCAGCTGGCGCTTGACCTCCATGGCGTAACGGTTGATCGGGTATTCGTACTTCTCCGGCGCGTAGGCATAGAAGTGACCGAAGCCGCCACCGAGCATGGGGGCGCTGCCCATCTGCCAGAACAGCCAGTTCAGGGTTTCTGTGCGCCGGACAATGTCCCTGGGCAGGAAGGCGTCGAATTTTTCCGCCAGGTACAGCAGGATCGAGCCGGATTCGAACACCCGGATCGCAGGATCGGAGCTGTGGTCCATGAGTGCCGGAATCTTGGAGTTGGGATTCACCTCAACAAAGCCGCTGCCAAACTGCTCACCTTCGGTAATCCGGATCGGCCAGGCGTCATAGTCCGCCCCTTCAAACCCCTGCGCCAGAAGCTCCTCCAGCATCACGGTGACCTTCACGCCGTTGGGTGTCGCCAGCGAATAGAGCTGCAACGGGTGTTTGCCAACCGGCAGTTCCTTGTCATGGGTGGGCCCGGCGATGGGGCGATTGATGTTGGCAAATCTACCCCCGCTCTCGGAGTCCCATTTCCAGACTTTCGGTGGTGCGTAGGTAGCGTCGGTCATGGCATTTCTCCTCACAAAGTAGCAGTCAGCTGGTTCCGAGGTCGCATTGAGCCCGGGGCCGAAAACTCTAGCATGGAAGATCAGACAAAAAGAACCACAGGAGTACTCCATGGCGGGGCGCATTGTGCTCCTTTTCACCTGTCTGTTTATCTTGCCCGCAGCCGACGCGGAATTGTCGGACAGCAAGCGGGCAATGATCCGGGAGCTGTTCCCCTCGGCAACCGTGATTCAAGACAAGTTGCCGGACTTTCCCGTGTACCCGGTGTATCAACTCCAGGAGCTGCTGGGTTATGCCTACGAGTCCGTGGACCACAGCCGTCTCCAGGGCTTCGCCGGCAAACCCATCAGTCTGCTGATTGGCCTGGACACCAAGGGTCGGTTTACCGGCGTAAAGGTGCTGAACCACCACGAGCCGGTCTTCCTGCACGGGCTGGGTGAAGAACCCCTGTTCGCCTTTGTAGACCAGTACGAAGGCCGTTCACTTCGGGAACAGATTATTGTCAGCACCTCAAATTCCAGCCGGTCCGGGCGTACCAGCGACGGCAGTGTGGTGCACTTTGACGGCGTCAGCAAGGCCACCGTGTCGGTACTGATCATCAACGACACCGTGCTTTCCTCGGCGCTGAAAGTCGCCCGCACCAAACTCGAAGGTTTTGCCCAGAGCGCCCCGACGCGGGCGAAACCGGAGTTCTTCGAGCCCCTGTCCTGGCAGCAGCTGGTGGACCGTGGCTATATCGGCCACTGGCAGGCCTCAGGAGAGGCCATTGAAGCGGCGCTCGGGCGGCCGCTCAGCGACTATCCGGTGGATATCGAGCCCGCCGGGGGTGAGCCCTTCAGCGAGCTGTTCTTCGGTTATATCAACTCGCCCATGGTCGGGCGTAACCTGTTGGGTAACGAAGGCTACCAGCGACTAATGCAAAGGCTCGATGACAACGCCCAGGTGCTCGCTGTTATGTCCCGTGGTGTGTTTCCCCATGTGTCCGAAGAGTTTGTCCCAGGCAGCTCACCGGACCGGATCGGCCTTATCCAGAACAACCTGGCCGTTGAAATGCGGGATCTGAACCTGCTTGATCAGGATCTGGACTTCCATGCTGCCGGCATCCCCTCGTTTGAGGCCCGCCACCTGTTCCGCGTCGGCGGTAACGCCGGCTTCAACCCCGGCGCCCAGGCCAGCCTCAAACTCAACGTGGCGCTGGCCCGAAACCATCTGATGGTAGATAGCACCTCACTGACAATACCTGTCAAATTCAATGATTCGCTGTTTGAAACCGTTGAGGTTGCCCCCAACCCCCGGGATATGCGGGAACCGGTGTGGGTCGGCCTCTGGAAAGAACGCTGGTGGCAGATCTCGCTGCTGGTTCTGAGCCTGGCATTACTGACAATGTTCTTCGCCAAACAGAGAACACTGAGCCGGCACCCGAGACTGGTGCACCGTTTCCGTTGGGGATTCCTGTTTTTTACTCTGTTCTTTATCGGCTTTTATGCACAGGGCCAGCTTTCGGTCGTCAACGTCTATACCCTGTTCCTGGCCATCTGGGACGGTTTTTCCCTGAATGTTTTCCTGCTCGACCCGGTGATTTTCATTCTCTGGGTCTATACCTTTATCACCCTGTTTATCTGGGGCCGGGGCCTGTTCTGCGGCTGGCTGTGCCCGTTCGGGGCCCTTCAGGAAATGGCCGCCTGGCTCGGGGAAAAACTGAAATTCCGTCAGGCCAGAATACCCGAGCACTGGCACAGGCGCCTGATCCTGATCAAATACCCGATTCTGCTGGGACTGGTAGGTACTGCGTTCTATTCTCTCACCCTGGCCGGGCAACTGGCGGAAGTGGAGCCCTTCAAAACCAGCATTACGCTGCTCTTCGTTCGCTATTGGCCATTCGTGGTTTACGCCGTTGGCCTGCTGGTGACCGGCATGTTCATTCACAAGTTCTACTGCCGCTACCTGTGCCCGCTCGGGGCAGGCCTTGCGGTGCTGGGCCGTCTCCGGCTGTTCAGCTGGCTGGACCGGGTCGAGCTCTGCGGCAATCCCTGTCAGCACTGCAAAAACGCCTGCGGCATCAACGCCATCCGCAAGGACGGCCGGGTAGACTACGATGAGTGCATTCAGTGCCTGGAGTGCGTCGTTATCCTGCGGGATGAGGAAGCCTGCGTCGACAAGCGGCTCGAAAACAGGAAACGGGCAAGGCAGGAAAACATTCTGGCAACCGACGCCAGCTGACTGTTATTGATTGATTACTCAAGCTATAATTGAGCAGTCATTCAAAACACGGTATTGGTGATTCGTTGTTATGGCCAGACATGCACGCTACGACAGAAAAATCGCTCTGGAAAAAGCGGTGGGACTGTTCTGGGAGAAAGGCTACCACGGCAGCTCCATGAAACAGATTGAGCAGGCCCTTGATATGCGCCCGGGCAGTATTTACGCTACGTTCGGCAGTAAGGATGGCCTGTTTTCAGAAGCCCTGGCGGCCTACGCCGAACAGGGGGGGCTTGAACTGGCGGCCCACCTTAAAGGGTACGAGTCCATCGTTGACGGGCTACAGGACTACCTGCGCGGCATCGCCTGCAGTTGTGGCGGTGAAGATACACCACCCTCCCGGGCGTGCATGATCGTGAAAACACTGCTGGAATCCAGCAACACTCACCTGGCCCTGGCCGCCCAGGCCAACAGCATTCTTGCTGCCATCGAGCAGTCCATTACGGAACTGCTGGAACAGGCCAGGGCAAGGGGCGAGCTGGTGCAATCGGTGGATTGCCGGCGCCTTGCCCGGCTGCTTCAGGCCCAGATTATGGGGCTCCGATCCATGGGTGAGCGTAAGCTTGAGGCCCAGACCATAAAGGAGCTCGGCGACGACATGGCAGCTATTCTGGACTGTTACCGCACCCACCACTAGGTTTACCGGCCCCGGGGGCGGGGCGGGGCGGGGCTGAAGGTAGCGACACTGCGGTAGCATTAGCACCCTATCTTTCATCGGTTCCCCAGTGAGGACAGCCAAGCGTTTTGCCTGCAGAGCGCTTGGCTTTCTTCACTTACAGGTCTGATTGCTATGGACAAACTTCATCATATTGTTGTGGTTGGCGGCGGCGCTGGTGGTCTTGAGCTGGTAACCAGCCTGGGCGACAAACTGGGAAAGAAGCGCAGGGCCAGAACTACCCTGGTGGATGCCGGGCTCACCCATGTCTGGAAACCCCTCCTTCACGAAGTCGCCTCCGGTTCCCTGGACGCCAACGCCAACGAGATCAACTACCGCGCCCATGCCAGGAAGCATCACTACGAATTCCAGCTCGGGCGCATGAGCGGGCTGGACCGCACCGCCAAAAAACTGGTCATTGCTCCGTTTCACGACGAAGAAGGCGCAGAAGTGGTGCCCGAGCGCCACATCAGCTACGACACCCTGGTCATCGCCGTGGGCAGCACCGCCAATGATTTCGGTACGCCCGGCGCCCAGGACAACTGTCTGTTCCTCGACAGCCTGAAACAGGCCAGGCGCTTCCACAAGCTCATGCTCAATGCCTTCCTGCGCAAGAATCACAAGGCACTGCAAGGTGCAGAGCACACCCTGAACATCAGTATTATCGGCGCCGGCGCCACCGGAGTGGAACTGGCGGCAGAACTTCGCCTGGCGTCCCGGGAGCTGCCGGTGTACGGAATGAATCACCTGCAGGCATCCGACGTCTCGATCAGTGTGATCGAAGCCGCTGACCGCATCCTGCCGGCACTGCCAGCCCGGCTCTCGGCCGCGGCCACGCGAGAGCTGGAGCACCAGAATGTACAGGTACTCACCGGCCAGCCGGTCAGCGAGGTCCGGGAGGCCAGCATTATCATGAAGGACGGCACCGAGCTGCCCGCCGAGATGACCATCTGGGCAGCCGGAATCAAGGCCCCGGCGTTCCTGGCCGAGCTGGACGGCCTGGAGGTGAACCGCAGCAACCAGTTGGTGGTGGAGCAGACCCTGCAGACTACCCAGGACACCGATGTCTTCGCCCTCGGTGACTGCGCCGCCTGCCCGCAACCGGATTCAGACCGGCCGGTACCGCCCCGGGCCCAGGCTGCCCACCAGCAAGCCGACACCCTGTTCAAGACCCTGTGCAACCGGCTTGAGAACGGCGAAGCTGTGCCATTCGTTTACAACGATCATGGTTCACTGATCAACTTCAGCCGCTATACCACCGTTGGCAACCTCATGGGCAATCTGTCAGGCCGCAGCATGTATATTGAAGGCAAGGTTGCGCGCCTGTTTTATTTGTCGCTTTACCGGATGCACCAGGTGGCGCTGCACGGCATGCTCCGCACCGGCATCATCTGGCTGATGGACAAAATCAGCCGTGCCATGCACCCGCGTCTCAAACTACACTAGAAAGGAAACCGGCCGGAGAGGCAATGGAGCGGGTGAAGGGAATCGAACCCTCGTATGCAGCTTGGGAAGCTGCCGTTCTACCATTGAACTACACCCGCAAAACAATGGCCGCGTGAGCAATATAAGCGGTCAGCCCGGTTATGGGCAAGCATTCTGTCTGGAGAATAAATGGACCCCACCCTGACCCTGCTCGGTGCCCTGATGCTGGTCATCAGCATTGTGCTCAGCCCGCTTTCCAGCCGGGTGGGTATGCCTGTGCTGCTGATATTCCTGATCGTGGGCATGATGATGGGCGAGGACGGCCCGGGCGGAATCGAGTTCAATGATTTTGAACTGGCGTTCGTGATTGCCAACCTGGCCTTGGGCGTCATCCTGCTGGATGGCGGCATGCGTACCCGTTCAGAAACCTTTCGGGTAGGTCTGAAACCCGCCCTGGTACTGGCAACGCTGGGGGTGGCCATGACAGCCGCGGGCGCTGCCGTTGTCGCCTGGTGGGTATTTGACCTGCACTGGCTGACTGCGTTGCTGATCGGTGCCATCATTTCCTCCACCGATGCCGCCGCCGTTTTCTCCCTGCTTCAGGGCCGCGGCCTGCACCTGAATGAGCGGGTCAGCGCCACCCTGGAAATTGAATCCGGCAGCAACGATCCAATGGCCATTTTTCTGACCCTGATGCTGGTTACCCTGATTGGCAATACCGGCGACCAGGCCGGCTGGGCAGCGCTGACCATGCTGGTCAAACAGTTCGGAATTGGAGGTATAGCAGGCATTCTTGGCGGCTTTGCCGTAGTGGAGCTGGCCAACCGCATTCGCCTGACACCCTCTTTATATCCGCTGCTGGTGGCCGCTGCCGGCATTTCGGTATTTTCCGCCACCAACACCCTGGGAGGCAGTGGCTTCCTGGCGATTTACCTGACAGGTGTGGTGATCGGCAACCGCCATGTACGGATGATGCCGATGATCCTGCAGGTCCACGATGGCCTCGCCTGGCTGGCACAGCTTTGCCTGTTCCTGATGCTCGGCTTGCTGGTCAATCCGTCCGATCTGATTCCGCTGGCCGGTGGTGGCCTGGTGCTGGCACTCGCCCTGATCTTTGTCATTCGCCCACTCACGGTTATGCTCACGCTCTGGCCGTTTGCCTTTAACCGGCGGGAGCTGATTTTTATCAGCTGGGTTGGCCTGCGCGGGGCGGTTCCGATCGTCCTGGCCCTGTTCCCGATCATCGCGGACCTGCCGGAGGCGCAGCTGGTGTTCCACGCGGCCTTCTTCATTGTCCTTGTTTCCCTGCTGGTTCAGGGAACCACCATGGCGCCCCTGGCCCGTAAACTGCGCCTGGAGGTTCCTGCCGGAGAGGACCCCTATCGCCGGCTGCCCCTGGATGCCCCTGCGGCGGGTGATCACGAACTGATGCTGTTTCCCCTGCGCGGCAAGAGCTGGGAGACACCGCGCCGTCTGAGCCAGCTGCGATTTCCGGAAAACACGGCGGTGGCCGGTGTTTTCCGCAATCGGGTCTGCCTGCAACCAAAAGGGGATCTGGAAGTGGCCAGTGGCGATATGGTGGCGATGTTTGCCACGCCCGGCGTGTTGCCGGAGCTCGGTAAGGCACTCAGCGGCCGCCATGCCCCCAAATACCTTGCCGAGCGGGCATTCTTTGGTGATTTCGTTCTCAATGGCGATGCCCTGCTGGGGGACGTGGAGCAGGTCTACGGCATCGAGTTCGACGAACTGCCCCCGGAACTGTCCCTGGCCGAGTGCTTCACCAGACGGACCAAGGGGCACCCGGTTGTTGGGGATATCGTAACCCTTGGGCCGGTTACACTGGTTGCCAGGGCTACCAGTGCCGACCAGGTGACCAAGGTGGGTCTTAAAATGGACAGTTCACAAAACAGCTGAGGGACGACCCGGATAGCTAAAAAAGTTAACAAAACCCCTTAACAGATCGCTGACAGGCTATGGTATAAAACGCCTGTACAAAGATTAATCATTGGTAAGTTAACGATATGCTGGTTACTCGCGCTGCTTTCTACGCCTTGGTCCTGTTCTGGCTGGCAATGACACCTCAGGCTATGGCCACGGAGTTGCTGGCCAAAGCCGACCCCCGGATGCCTGCAGAAACCGCATACACCCCCGTCGATATTCAGGATGTCAGCAAGGTCGTGGTTCGCAAGGGTGAACGGCGCCTTTACCTCATGAGCGGGGATCAGGTGGTGCGCAGTTATCGCATTTCCCTGGGCGACAACCCGGAAGGCCATAAGCTGTATGAGGGTGACGAACGGACCCCGGAGGGCGACTACACCCTGGACTGGCGCAACGCCGAAAGCGATTTCTACAGATCCATCCACATTTCCTACCCCAGCGAGCGGGACCGGGAGCTGGCTTCTGCCTGGGGGCTGGATCCCGGTGGCAGCATCATGATTCACGGCTTGCCGAACGGCAAGGAAGACATGGCGTTTGCCTATCGCGGCCTGGACTGGACCGACGGCTGCATCGCCGTTACCAACGAAGAGATAGACGAAATCTGGCAACTCGTGTCCAACGGCACCCCGATCAGCATTCATCCCTGAAGAGAGTCTGGCAACAGCATTAAGTTGTTGTCATAAGCTAAGAATATTTACCTATCCTGAGTTAACATTTTACCTTACAGTGTTTTACACTGTTTAACGACTCCGGTAGTCATTGCCTATTGCACCTATCGGGCAGGTTGACAGGAAGTCGTCTATACTGACTTTCGGATCACAGGAAATAACTCGACCAATAAGGGGATTTACAATGCGTAAACTGACGATCGCCGGGCTTGCACTGGCCACTGTTCTGACTGCAGGCTGTGCCACGACGGATCAGGGTGCCGTCGACGAAGCAAATGCAACAGCAAGCTCCGCTGAGAGCACTGCTAAAAATGCACTGAGCACCGCGAACAGCGCTGCCGGCACTGCCCGCTCTGCCCAGCAGACTGCGCAAGAAGCACTGGCGGCAGCCAAGGCAGCTCAAAGGGCTGCTGACGAAGCCAACGAGCGTGCCAAGCGTATGCTCGAGCGCTCAAGCATGAAGTAAGGCTCACGCCGATGATGCTGAAAAGGCCGGGTTTTCCGGCCTTTTTTTATGCCTCGGCGTCCGGTTTTTCCGGAGTCACCGATTTGTTCTCCTTCAGGAACGTTGTCATCAATTCCATCGGCAGCGGAAACACGATGGTGGCCGTATTGGTATTACTCATGTCCGCCAGCGTCTGCAAGTACCGAAGCTGCATCGACCCCGAATTCGCTGACATCACATTCGCCGCTTCTACCAGTTTCTTCGACGCCTGCAATTCGCCTTCGGCGTGAATGACCTTGGCCCGCCGCTCACGCTCGGCCTCTGCCTGACGGGCGATAGCACGAATCATGGATTCGTTCAGGTCCACATGCTTGATTTCCACATTGGCCACCTTGATGCCCCACTCCTCCGTCTGGGAATCGATGATCTCCTGAATGTCCGAATTCAGCTTGTCCCGCTCCGAGAGCATTTCATCCAGATCATGCTTGCCCAGCACCGAACGCAGTGTCGTTTGCGCCAGCTGGCTGGTGGCCGAGTCGAAATTCTCAACCCGGATAATTGCTCGCTCCGGATCCACTACCCGATAATAGAGCACGGCATTTACCCGAACCGTGACGTTATCCTTGGAAATCACGTCCTGACTGGGCACATCCAGTACAATGACCCGCAGGTCAACCCGCACCATCTGTTGTATACCCGGGATTATGATGATCAGGCCCGGGCCTTTCACCCCCTGAAACCGGCCCAGAAAAAACACCACACCACGCTGATATTCCGGCAGTATCTTGATGGCCGAGCCGAGAATCAGTAATAACACCACGATAGGTGCAAGGTAAGGAATCAGTTCGCCAATCATACGGCCTCCTTGTTTTGCCGTTAGACTCTGTTTGCCGGATCAGCCGTTTTCCGGGATGACCCTGACGGTTACCGTTAAACCCTCGATTGCTGCAACACGGACCCGGTCGCCCTCTTTGACGGGCTCCTCGCTTATGGCATTCCACCGCTCACCGCTGAGTCTGACGTGCCCCCGGTAGTGACCATGTTCTCCGGAAAAATCGTCCAGCGACACGCCCTCCTCGTGGGTTAACTGCTCGGTGCCACTGACCGGAGACCTGCGGCGCAGACCAATGAACCGGGTGACCGTCCAGAGGATAAACCCGGCCGCAACCACGGCGGTGCCGCCGATGGTCGGCAGGGAAATATCCCGGTGACTGCCATCCATCAGGATCACCGATCCGGTGACGAAGGCGACGATCCCCCCGACACCCAGTATTCCGAAACTGGGTACGAAGGCCTCACCCACGATAAACGCCAACCCGAGCAGGATCAGCGCCAGACCGGCGTAATTCACCGACAGCACCTGGAAGGCGAAGAGTGCAAGAATCAGACTGATGGCGCCAATCACGCCGGGCACCACGGCACCGGGGTTGGCCAGTTCGAAAATAATGCCGTAGAAGCCAATGATCATCAGGAAATAGGCGACGTTCGGATCGGTGATCACGGACAGCAAGCGGGTGCGCCAGTCTGGCTGGGAGCGGACAATTTCAAGATTTGCGGTTGCCAGCGTCATGTCTCCCGACGCCATGGCAACCTGACGGCCGTCGACTTGCTGAAGCAGATCCCGGAGATTCGGAGAAACCACGTCTATGACGTTCTTCTCAAGCGCTTCGGCGGCACCAAGATTCACCGCTTCCCGCACCGCCTCTTCTGCCCAGTCGGCATTACGGCCGTGGCGCTCTGCGAGCCCGCGAATGTAACTGACGGCATCCTCCAGCACCTTGCGCTCCATGGCGGTGGTGCCACGACGTTTGTTGCTCTCTTCCCCGGCATTTTCTTCGGCAGCAGGCGACTCAGCTCCGGACTCAGCGCCCTCCCTGGCATCAGCGTCTTTGGGTGCGGGTTCACTGGCCGGCTCCTGACTTCCCGGCAGGCCGCCCATCTGCACCGGGGTTGCCGAGCCCAGGTTGGTTGCCGGTGCCATGGCGGCGATGTGACTGCCATACAGAATGTAGGTGCCGGCGCTGGCTGCCCGGGCGCCCTGGGGAGAAACATAGGTAGCCACGGGCACTTCGGAGGCAAGGATGACCTTGATGATGTCCCGCATGGAGTTCATCAGGCCGCCGGGTGTGTCCATTTCGATAATAACGAGGCCGGCGCCTTCGGACTCAGCCCGGCGGATGCCTCGGGTGACATAGTCCATGGTCGCGGGGCCGATGGCGCCCTCAACGGTGAGTACCAGGGCGATGCCGGACGACTTCTGCTGGGCAAAGACCTGGTGCGCCAGAGAAGCCAGTGCCAGAAGCACACCGGTCAACAGCACCAGGGCCCAGAGCCGCAGACGGGCGGGATTCTGTGATCGCATGGCACGGTGTACCTGCATGAGGCCTCCCCGGATGCGGAAGAAATTCAGAATATTCGGGCGAGCACCGAAACCGGCAGACGCCGAAGCAAAAATCCGATCGGAGTCCAGGGCCAGGTGGGCACAAAACACTCGTCCTTACCCGACTCAATCGCCTTGACCATGGCCCTGCATCCTGTTTTTGCATCAACAATAAAGGGCGTGTTGCGGACCTTCTCGTTGATCTCGGTTCGAATATACCCTGGGTACAGTGTAGTCACTTTTATCGGGGATTTCGCTTTCGCAAGGTCCACGCGCAAACCCTCGGACAGAGCCGCAATACCAGCCTTGGTTGCCGCGTAGGTGGTAACATTCCCTGGCAGGCCCCGCACGGCTGTTACTGAAGATACGGTGACCAGATGGCCCCGGTTCTGTTCCCGGAAGAGCTCCATGGCCGCTTCCATCTGGGCGAGGGCCGCCACGAAATTGGTCTCCGCCGTCTGCCGGTTGGCATCGAACTTGCCGGTGCCCAATGGCTGCCCCTTACCGATTCCGGCGTTGACAATAATCCGCTCCAGGCTACCGAACTCGTCACGAAACGCCCTGAATACCGAAAACACCTGATCATGATCGTTCACATCCAGAGCCCGAAGACTCACCATGATGCCTGGGTACTCCCGGCCGAGTTCCTCCCTGAGGTTCTCCAGGCGATCGGTGCGCCGGGCGCACAGGGCCAGATTGTCGCCGCGGGCCGCGAATTCGCGTGCCATGCCTTCCCCCAGGCCGGAACTGGCGCCGGTAATCAGAATGGTTTGACTCATGGACACTCCCGGTTTTTCATTATTGTGAGGAATTGGACTGGCCGCAAGCTCCCCCTCAGAAGTAAAGCCGCTGTTCCGGTTCGCTCTCGGATTCGGGCGTTTTCTCGTCAACGGTCCTGTCCGCAGCCATCCGGGTAACCCGTTCACCAATCATGGTGGGCAGGCCATCGGCCTGATCCACGGCAAGCTCAATGGCGCTGCGCTTCACCTCTACCCCCGGATGGCTTGCCCGGAAAGACTCAACTTCGGCAAATACCTGCTGCCACAAACGGTCCCGGTCCTCACTATTGTAGTCCTCATGGGGGCGGTGCACTTCGAGCCAGACCTCGCCATCGGAAAACCCGATCTTGACGGCATCATGCACTACCTGAACCGGCGTGCCCTTTTCAACCTGGTAAACGAACCTTGAAATGTCTTCGTTATACATCCGGAAACAACCGTGGCTGACGGGCATACCCACACCAAACTTTTTGTTGGTGCCGTGAATCAGATAACCCTTCTCACTCAGCAACAGGGCATGAGTACCCAGGGGATTCCCCGGACCAGGGGGAATCATTCGGGGCAGATAATCACCAGATGCCTCGTACTCGGCCCGGATACTGGCCGGCGGATACCAGGCAGGGGATTCCAGGGGCATGGTCACTTCCGCATCGGTCAGGGGTGAGGGATTTTCCGCGGTACCAACTCCGACCGGGTAAACCTGCACGCCCTGGTCGGTAAAATAATAGAGGCGATATTCGGCCAGATTAATGACAATCCCCTCACGCCGGGCATCCGGCAAAACGTACCGGCGCGGCAGGGTAATGGTGGTGCCTTCGCCGGGCAGCCAGGGGTCAACGCCGGGGTTGGCCTTCACCAGCTCCAGATACCCCATAGCCAAGCGGTTACCAATAGCCGCAAAGGTATCCTCGTAACTGGTTTCATAGACTCCCAACTGTCCCGCCAGGTCACCCTGGACCGGGAAGGTCGGAACACGGGGGCTTCGGTCCGGCGCTTCCGGGCTTTCGGGATCGCCGGCATTCTCTCCACCCTGTGCAGACACACCTTCTGCAGGTTCCGCAGCCTGAAGTGCCGGTAGCATCAGGAACTGCGCCAGGAAAAACACCACTAGAGATCTCAACCACATAAACAAAGTTCCGAAAGCATCAGGGGCACCCCGGTAGTGACAGCAGGTACCTTCAGGAGTTCACGTGCAGGAGTTCACGTAGGTCGCCCATACCGTGACTACAGCAAGCACAATAAACAGAACGCCCGCACCAGTTCGCGCTGTGGCCAGGGGCAACCGTTCCGTCAGCCAACGCCCCGTCATAATAACCGGTATGCTGGCCAGCAGCATCCCCACCGTGACTCCCGGGATAACCCAGCGGGTCTTGCTGACACGAGCAGCGAGCACAACCGTCGCCACCTGGGTCTTGTCATCGGTTTCCGCTATGGCAACTAAACCCGCATCCGCCATACCGGTATCGCCGCAACCGCCACAAACACCGCCACCAGCCACCAGGCCGAATGGAAGGCGTTGACCGTGGGCATGCCCGCACTGTGTTCACCAAACTCAATGGTCAGCGCCACCAAGTTGACGCCGAAGGCGCCGCCCAGCTGTCGCATGAAATTGAGAGTACTGGAACCGGCACCCAGCTCCTGCGGTTCCAGCGGATTCAGGGCACCCGTTGACAGTGCCGGAAGCATAAAGCCGATACCGATCCGGCCCAGCACTGCCCATAGGGCCAGCCAGCCAAAGGCCAGATCCAGATCCGAAAGGGCGAACAGCGCCGCCGACAAGGCAAATACTGCAATGCCGAAGATAACCAGCTTGCGGGCGCTCTGCTTGTCCGCCAGACGGCCCGCCAGGGGGAAGATCATGCCCAGGACAATGCCGGCCGGCAACATCAGCAACCCGGCTTCTGTCGCCGTGAACCCCAGGGCGGTCTGTACAAACAGGGGAATCAGGTAGGTGGATCCGAACAGGGCAAGGCCCAGTGCCATAGCACCCAGACAGGCATAGAGAAAGGCCGGCTTGCGCAACAGGCTAATGTTCACCAACGGGTGCCGGATGCGCCGCTCCCGGAAGATGAAGAGCGACAGGGTTGCTATCGCCAGCAGTGCCTCAGCCATAAGCCATGCCTGCTGTCCGTCCGCCTGCTGCAGCCTGTTCAGGGTGTCGAGTGACAGTGCGATGGTAAATCCGAGCAACGCCAGGCCGGGAAGATCAAAGGGGTAGGGAGCCGGCCGCGACACTGGCAGAGGCAGAAAGCGCCATGCCATCAGGACACCCACAAGCGTCACCGGAGCCGGGGCAAACATCACGTATCGCCAGCTCAGCTGATCAACCAGAAAGCCGCCCAGTACCGGACCCAGAGCCGGCGCCAGGATCACGCCCATGCCATAGATGCCCATGGCCTGACCACGCCGGTTCCGGGGAAAAATACGGAACACCAGGTACATCCCCATGGGTTGCATCAGACCGGCCATGGCGCCCTGACCAATCCGCGCGACAATCAACTGCTCCGGCGAGCTGGCAAACCCACCGGCAAGGGAAATCAGCGTGAACAGGAACATGGCCGTGGCCAGGGTTTTTCGAACCCCGAAATGATCCAGCAACCAGGAAGAGGCGAGCATGGTGGTGGTCATGGCGGCGATGAATCCGGTTGCCAGCCAGTGCACCTGGCCCTGACGGATACCGAACTCCACCATGATGTCGTGAAGCGCCACGTTGACCACAGTGGCGCTGAGAACAGTGGCCATGGTGCCCGTAACCACCGTAGCCAGTGCCAGCCAACGCCAGCGATCCCCGTAGCGGGCCTTCAGGCCCTCAACCGAGTTATCAGCCAAGGATTACTTCTGCTTTTCAGCGTTTTCCAGGATTTTGTGGAAAACCTCGACGGTACACTCGATCTCTTCGTCGCTGATGCCCTCAAGCATTTCCTCCCGAAGTACCTCGGCTCGCCCGGAAAGCTCATCCATAAAGGCACGGCCAGCGCCCGTCAGGTGCAGGCGGCGGGCCCGGCGATCGTTCGGGCAGGGCCGGCGTTCAATCAGCCCCTGCTGTTCCAGGCTGTCCAGCAGCCGAACCAGGGTCGGATTCTCGATAGCCATGAGGCTGGCCAGTTCACGCTGGGTCAGGCCTTCACCGCCCTTCTCCAGATACACCATGGTGCTCCACCGTGCCTGGGTTACGCCAAGATCCTTCAGGCGCTCATCCAGCATTTTTCTCCAGCGGCGGGTAACCCGGGCTACCGCAAAAGGAAACTGCTCTCTCATTTGTCGTCACTCCGTTCAAAAAGGGACAAGGTCAAGCCTTCAGAAAGACCGGCAATAAGCCAATAAGCCACATATCGGAAAGTTACCAATAGTATGCTAATCATTGAAATAAAAACAGATGTGGAAGTAAAAACAAAATCGGGGAAAACCGAGAGCTGCGTCAGCCGGCCTGACGCAGCTCGTCCTGCATCTCATCGACTTCAGGAGACTGGTGGAACTCGCTATTCCGTGGATCCAGCTCGGTAAGCACCGGAGACGTTTCCGGCATGGCCGGCACAAAGTGCTCCTGATCTTTCACCGCAACATCCTCGGTATGACTGATCCGATAGCTGGTGATAACCGCCAGCACCAGAAGGAAGCCGGCATTGCCCAGAAACAGCCCTTTCGGCCCAAGCAGATTGATCAGTTCGGCCATGGCGACCGGCCCGATGACACTGCCAACACCGTAGCTGAGCAACAGCGTGGCGCTGGTAGCAACAATGCGGGTACTCTCCATGCGGTCATTGGTGATGGCCACCGCAATCGGATACAGGGTGGCAGACAGGCCGGTAAACAAGCCCACCAGCAGGGTCAGCAACCAAGGGTTAGACGCCCCCAGAACCCCGATACCGCCAGCCGCGGAGGCGGCAAACACAGCCACCCAGAACATCACCCGACGACGGTCAAACCGGTCACAGAGCCGGCCCAGTGGCCAGGCCAGTATCATCGCGGCCACGATGGCACTGGCCATGAAGGTGGACGTCCTGGCAACGTCCAGCCCGACCATCGTGGCATAAACCGGGCCGAGGGCATAAAAGCCGCCAATCATGATGCCACAGACCAAAGCACCGGCGACGCCGGTGAAGGACTCACGGGCCAGCGTAAAGATGGAGATACGCTGAACCTGTTCAATCACCGGTGCTTCCATACGGGTCATCGCCAGCGGAACCAGGGCCAGCGTCAGCAGAATCGCAGCAATCGAGAACGGCATGAAGTTGGCCGGGTCGCCGATATTGACGATTAGCTGGCCACCGGCGGCCGAGAGGTAAAATACTATCTGGTAAACGGCAAACAGCGCGCCCCGGTTGGCGTTGGTTGCCCGGCTGGAAAACCAGCTCTCGATAACAACCAGAACCCCGGCAATGCTGAAACCGGAAAGCACTCGCAGTGCCGCCCAGAAAATCTCGGAAATGGCCATCGGATAGAGCAGGGAAGTCACGGCAGCAATCGCAGCCAGCACCGCAAAGGCACGGATGTGGCCAACACGACCTATAATCCGGTGGACGTAAAGGGTGCCAAGCACAAAACCGATGGAGTAACAGACCAGAATCCAGCCGATAATATCTGGCGATATGGCCTCAATGCTGAGGCGGATACCCAACAGGGTCATCAGGAACGCATTACCGCTGACCAGCAGAATGATACTCAGAATCAGGGCAGACAGGGAGGCGACCATTCGGGTCATTACAGCAGCTCCGGGCGTTACAGGATGTTTTCGGGGTGATGGAACTCAAAGTAGCAGCAAGCACCGGACCTTGCCGGCTACGTATTAGATCAGGAGCCTGAAGTAAAACCACTAAGCACTTCCCGAAACCTGTTAACTCTGTCACAAAATCCTGCAAAGGCCGCTATATTGCTGTTTAACAGAGTTTTACATTAATGTGCCGTAACAGACCCTGCGTGTCGGAGCGGGTAACATGAAATCAAGCTATTCATTGGATCACGAGCGCCTGGTTATGAAAAAAACGGACTGGCCCATCCGCTGGGATCTGCTGCTTCGCTACCGACTGATTGAAACCATTGCCCTGTGGGAAGGTCGACTGACCACCAACCACATCTGCCACAGCTTTGGCATTGGTCGTCAGCAAGCATCCAAGGACATCAATACCTACCTGCGTGAGCTGGCACCCGGCAATCTGGTTTATGATCGCCATCTGAAGGGCTATGTGCCAGCCGCGAAATTTCGGCCGGTGGTTACCCGGGGACTGGTGAACGAGTATCTGGACCTGCTTGCCCGCCAGCAGAGCCTGAGTAGCACCTTCAAGTCCCTGAACATCGGCCTGCCCGACAGTACGGTTGTCCAGGGCCCCAACCGGGTGATTGCGCCTGAAACCATGCGGACGGTGGTCGCGGCAACGCGGCAAGGCCGACAATTGCGGGCCAGCTACGCGTCCCTGAGCCGGCCTGAAGCCGTGGAAAGCATCCTTGAACCACACACCCTGGTTTGTGCCGGCAACAGCTGGCACCTGAGGGCCTGGTGCGATTCAAACCGGGAATTCCGCGACTTCGCCCTGAGCCGCTTCCGCACCTCCCCGGAAGCTCTGAGACCACGGGCAAAACACACTCGCGAGCAGGACGACGACTGGAACCGCGAAGTCACCCTGGTGGTAACACCGGATCAGCGCCTGACCGAGGCCCAGCAACAGATTATCGCCAGGGATTACGGCATGGAACGTGGCCGGCTGGAGATCGATACCCGCGCTGCGCTCGCACCCTACGTGCTGTCACGCCTGGGGATTACCTTCGATAACCAGCACCCGGACCCTCTGGTACAACAGCTTGAACTGGCCAACCCGGATCAGCTTGGTTTCGGCAGCAAACGCGAGCAGGCGCTCAAAGCCGTCGCCGGCCTCTGCTAGACTCCCGGTGTGAGCTCCAAAACCCGGTTTCTTCCCTTCCTCAGTTTTCTGGTTCTGCCGTTGCTGCCAATGGCAACAACGGCAGAACCAGGCTGTGGTGAACCGGCCACAGCTATTTCTGCTGTCCAGGGCGATGGCCTTGCCTCTGCCCTCACCGGCCAGACGGTGACGGTGGAGGGCATTCTTACCCTGGACTCCCGCTCAAAAGGCGGGTTCGGCGGCTTCTATCTTCAGCAGGCAGACCACCAGACCGACAACAACCCGGCCACTTCTGAAGCGATTTTCGTCTATACCAATCGGAATACCGGAAAACCCGGCATGCGTCTGCGAGTAACCGGCAAGGTCAGGGAATTCCACGGACTGACCGAACTGGTCGCCGTACAGAACCTCCGGATATGCGGCCAGGAAGCGCAGCCAGAGCCGGTCATCATTGAGCTGCCCTGGTCCAGGGACCCCGAGAGCCTGGAAAACATGAGGGTGACCTTCCGCTACCCCCTGACAGTGGTGGATAACTACAACCTCGCGAAATACGGCGAACTGGCATTGGCGGCATCGGATCAGGTCCAGCCCACCGAGTACCTGGCCCCCGGGCAACAGGCGCACCGGCTGTCCGCCAGCCACCGGCAGAACCGGGTGTTGCTGGATGACAACCGCTCCCAACGGGACCCCAGGCCGGTCCCCTGGCCGCCAACCGGCCTGTCGCCATCAGCCACCGTGCGGGCCGGTGATCAGATCGACCAACTCGCCGGCATCCTCGATTTCCGCTTTGATGCCTGGCGAATCCAGCCGGGGCAAGAGCCCCGCTTCGTCGTGACCAACCCGCGCAAAAAGGCGCCCCCACGTCTGCCAGGCGATGCTGTGCGGGTGATGGCCCTGAATCTCGGAAACTTCTTCAACGGAAATGGCCAGGGCGCTGGCTTTCCCACCCCGCGAGGCGCTGAAACCAGGGCTGAGTTCCGCCAACAGCGACAGCGTCTGATCCAGACTCTTCAGGCGCCAGACCCGGACATCCTGGCGGTTGCCGAACTGGAAAATGACGGTTATGGCGCCGCCAGCACAATCGCCGGGCTGGCCCGTTTTCTCGGGAGTCCATGGGAATTTGTCAGCACCCCGGGTAACGACGGTGGCGACGAAATCCGTACCGCCTTGCTATACCGCCGCGACCGGATAACACCAATCGGTTTACCCGAACGCCTGACCGAAGGTGTCTTTCGATCCGGAGGCCGCCCCCCTCTGGCACAGGATTTTCGCCGTGTTGACGGTGAGCAGACAGTCAGGGTTGTTGTCCCTCACCTGAAATCGAAATCCTGCCGGGGCGCCGTGGGCGAAGATCAGGATCAATCCGACGGGCAGGGTTGCTATACCAGCCGGCGGGTTGCCGAAGCCAGGGCCCTGGCCAACTGGCCCGGTGCCTTTTCCCGGGACACCCGATCCGCCGGAACCCTGATTGTCGGCGACCTCAACAGTTACGCCCGTGAACAGCCGCTTTCCGTTCTGACCAGGGCCGGCTTTACCAGCATGGTGCACCAGTTCCACCCCTGCACTCGCGCGACCTGCCCCCACTACACCTATCGTTACAAGGGTGAGAAAGGCACCCTGGATTACGCCCTGGCCTCCAAAAGCCTCCGACCACTGGTACTCCAGGCACAGACCTGGCTGATCAATGCCGATGAGCCCCGGGCGCTCGGCTATCAGGGCATTTCCCAATCCGATCAGCAAGGGCCCTGGCGATCCTCCGACCACAACCCGGTGATTATCGACCTCAGGCTCTGAGAACTGTCCGCCCGGTCAACGCTACCGATTGCCCGTCCGCCGGACCAGACCGGCAGTTGGCCTTTCGGGCCATTTTAATCCGTCAGCGAAGTCATGGGGGAATGCATCGAGAGTCGCCATAATCGGACACGCTATGCGATCCGCTAAATAACAACAACAGAACCCGACGAGGAAACCCCATGCGCGCCTCAGTATCAACGGCACAGGATCTTGGCATGCCGGCCATTTACCTGCACCTTCTGGCCGAACTGCTGAACACCATTGGTGTTGATGAGCAGGACCTTCTGCTCCGGGTCGGGCTGGACCCGGCCAGGCTGAAATCCACTGAACTCCGGGTCAGCCAGACCCAAGCCAGCGAGTTTGTCACCCGGGCCATCATCGAAAGCGGAGAGCCGGGACTCGGCATCATGCTCGCCCGGAAACTGAAGCTTCCGCTCCATGGTGCCCTGGGTACCGCCGTCATGAGCAGTCGCACCCTGGGTGACGCCATGGAGCTGATGACCCGGTACCTCACCCTGCGGGTACCTCACCTCCAGATCAGCAAACGCGAAAACGCCAACCTCGTCTGGTACATCGTGACCTGCGATATCGATCTCGGGCCGCTGCACGGCTTCATTATGGATGCCATGCTGTTCGGCTGCGTGTCCATGGGAGCCCAGTTGACCGGATCGGTCGTTGACGGCTTGCGGATCCTTCGACGGTGCCCGGAACCCGCTTATTTTCAGCGGTTTCGCTCACAGATACCGGTACCGGTGGAGTTTGGTGCCACCGACAACGCCCTGGTGATTCCCGTCTCCCGGCTGAGCCTGCCGGTGCGGTTCACCGACGACCAGCTGGCTGCTTCCTCCCGGGCCCAATGCGAAGAGGCGTTACGGCAGCTGACCGAGGACGCCGGATTCGCCTGTCGGGTACGGCGGGTTATTGAAACCAGCCATCCCTTTCCACCGAAACTCGCCCGGGTTGCCGGCACCCTGTTTATCTCCGAACGGACACTCAAGCGCCGGTTGCAGGAGGAAGAGGCCAGCTTTCAGCAGCTGGTGGATCAGGTCCGCCTGGAGCGGGCGGGCGACCTGCTACGAAACACCACCATGAACCTGAGCCAGATTGCCGATGCCCTGGGTTACGCCGATGCCGCCAATTTCACCCGGGCCTTCAAGCGCTGGACCAATACCAGCCCAAGCCATTACCGAAACGCTTCGAGGGCACCTGGCTCCGTGCCAGCGCCAACAGACCGGATACTGACAGCCGGGTAGTCAGTCGATACCGATGATCTTGTGCATTTGCAGGGTCAGACGCCATTGCGGGTGGGCCAGACAGTAATCCGTGGCAAGGCGGGTATTGCTTTGCCTGACGCCGTCAACACCACCTTCCGGCGCTGACGGCGATGCCATCGGGGAAAGAAAATAGTGACTGGCCCGAATGTGCAGGAACCGCTCCGGCGTGGCCAGAGGCTGCGGATACACCAGTTTCAGCTCGTCACAGGTTTCGATAACCACCGGCGCATCCGCCTTCGGGCTGACACACAGCCAGTCAATGCCAGCGGGGGCCGGCAGGGTGCCGTTGGTTTCCACACCGACTTCGAAACCCTCCCGGTGGAACGCCTCGATCGCGGCCGTGTCCAGTTGCAACAAGGGTTCACCGCCGGTACAAACCACATAGGGTTTACCGGGCGCATCCGGCCAGAGGCTGCGAATGTGCCCGGCCAGGGCTTCCGGTGAGTCAAACCGGCCACCGTTCTGGCCATCGGTGCCAACAAAATCCGTGTCACAGAAATGACAGACCGCACTGGCGCGGTCTTTCTCCCGACCGGTCCAAAGGTTGCACTTGCTGAACCGGCAGAAGACAGCGGCCCGGCCGGCCTGGGCGCCTTCACCCTGCAAGGTATAAAAGGCTTCCTTGACCCGGTACATCAGCAGTTATCCTCGTACTCGATTGGATCTGTAACACCATTGGCAGCAAACGCCTCAAGCCGCTCCACACAGGAGCCACAGCGGCCACAGGCGCGCTCGCGACCGTTGTAGCAGGTCCAGGTCTGTGCATAATCCAGCCCCAGACGGAGGCCTTCGGCCAGGATCCGGCCCTTATCCATAGCCATGAAGGGCGCTTCGATGCCCACCGGCTCATAGTTGGCCACACGGCACACCGCGTCCATCCTTGCCACAAATTCAGGGCGGCAATCCGGGTAGATGGCATGATCACCACCATGGGCACCGTACCATACAGCCCTGGCACCCACCGTTACCGCGTATCCGGTGGCCAGGGACAGCAGGATCATGTTGCGGTTGGGCACCACGGTGGCCTTCATGCTGTCTTCTTGATAGTGACCTTCGGGCACCTCGAGTTCCGAGGTCAGCGCCGAGCCGGCCATCACCTCGCTCATGGCCCGGATATCAATCACCTTGTGGGGAATGTCGTGGGCTTCACACACTGAACGGGCACACTCCAGTTCGCGGACGTGTCGCTGCCCGTAATCGAAAGACAGGGCATGAACCCGGTAACCACGATTTCTGGCCAGGTGTAGCAGCGTGTAGGAGTCCATACCTCCGGAATAGATTACAACCACGGTGTCAGTCATTCGGGCTCCCCGTATGGTGCGATTCGAGTTCGGCTGGTTTACTGTCGGGCCCGTTCCTGTTGCTGTCATCGGGCTTTTACAATGAATGGACATATTGTAACAGTGCAGGCTCAGGTTGGGTTCGCGTCTCGGGTTCGGGGCGGGTAAACTCGGCTAAAAACAACTCATCATCTACACTGATCCCATGACTACTATCCGCCCGGCATTTATCGATTTCGAGGCATCCAGTCTTGATCTGATCGCAAGCTACCCGATTGAGGTAGGCATCTGTATGCCGGACGGCACCCTGCACAGTTGGCTGATCTGTCCCTACGTTCTGTGGCGAGACTGGTCGGAGAGCGCTGAACAGATTCACGGCATTTCTCGCCAGACGCTTGAAGCAGAGGGCATTGCGGCCAGTGAAGTGGCTCGGGCCCTGAATGAGCTGCTACCGGAACAGGTATTTTGCGATGCCTGGACCTTCGACAGTTTCTGGCTGCACCGGTTATTCAGGGCAGCCCGTATCAGGCCCACCTTCCAGCTTGAGTCTATCTCGGCGCTGCTGAACTCGCAGCAGCTACGGCAGTGGTCCGCCATGCGCCAGCAGGTGATTTCAGAACTCGGCTTACCAGTACACCGGGCGGCCAATGACGCCCTGATCCTCCACAAAACCTGGGAACGGATCGCCCTGCCAGAAGACTCCACGATGCCACTGGCCGGCCACAGCCGCCAGGCCTGATCATTTATCGCCAGAGATGGGTCGGAAATCTGTACGAAAAATCTGTACGAACTAGTGGCTACGAGGTTTCCACTACGTTTTCACTAGGTAAAAAAACGCAGCCATAAAGGCTGCGTAGAAAGGAGAGATCCACCAACTGCCTGGCGCGGCAGGCAGCCGGGATTGCACAACGTAAAACACGTGACGCTGGGAATTATGCCAACCGCCCATGGCGCCGTCTGTAGGGGTTTGCCGAAGATGCCGGCCTATTGCAAACGGCCCGTTAGCCTATACACTGGTAGTCGAACCGAAACACAAGAGCCGGTATGACCAGAATGATTCCACAACTCATTGCTTACTACACAGCCGCAGGTTGCCATGCAGGGCAGTCTGTTCGCGCGATGGTGAACGACATCTGACGGCTTTCGGTCAGTCCCGGGAGCCTCTGTAGCGACCGGGTCAGCTTCTCCGCAAAACCCCGGTCGCCCTCGGCACCGGGGTTTTGTTTTTGCAGCCGCAAAACGACAAGGAGAACATCATGAAAAGACATCCGACAACACGAGCAGCGAACCAGCCCATGAACAATCGCCAGGGCCCGATCAAGCGTCCGGAAAAGCTGCCACTGCTGGATGCGATCTGCAAAAAACTGAATCAGCGGATCAATCTGGATGACGAGCAGCGGGTGCTGGGTGTGTATGAACGTGGCTGGATATTCAAGGGCGTTCTGGGCAATCTGGACGATGCCGAGGCCCGTTACGTCAGGGCACTGGCTAATCGCTATAACTCCTGGATTGCGCGTCAGGTCGCCTGACCGCCCTCTTCAGGGTTGGAACGTACAGGGCCTGAACCGGTCAATGGCGCCGGTTCAGGCCCTGTATCATGGCCATGTCTTCTCCGTGGACCATGGCGTAGTTGTTCACCACATCATGAATCTTTTCCTGGGAGTAGGGCTTCACCACATAACCGTTGGCGCCAGCACTGATGGCCCGCTGGATGCTTTCAATGGAATCATCGGCTGTCACCAGCACGATATGCTGCTGCTCCCGGCTGCGCTTGAACTCCAACATCAGCTCGTGGCCATCGCCGTCAGGCAGGCCCAGATCCAGCAGAATGATCTGAAACTCCTGGGCTTCAAAAGCCGCCCTGGCTGAGCCCGCATCCACACATTCGGCTACCTGCGTTGCCCCGGCCTTGTAGAGCATCTCCACCAGCCGCTCTCTCATCACCGGCTCGTCTTCTACTACCAACACTCTCAGATCTGTCATGGGTTGCTCCTGTCATACTGTTGGGTCGTTGCCCGTGCGCCGGGGCAGATCCAGTGGCGCAGGGCGGGGCTGGTCCGGCTCCCTGAGATCCGAGCTGGCCGATACCTCCTGCGGCCCGGTCAGTGATTCCTCCATACCAAATCGGGTCAGGATATTGCTGATGCTCACCGCCGTGGTGTACAGGGAGATGGCGATGATCAGGAGGATCGGCTGAACAAAGGTGACAAAGCCGGGCACATCGGAACTTCCCAGTATACTCAATATCAGAATGATTGCCGGGCCCAGCACCACAAACAGGGTCAGCGCGATAAAGAAAACGATGCGTTCCTTGTAGCGCCCCAGGTCCCGGTTGGTAACCAGCCCAAGCACAAACTTGCCAATGGCAAGACCGGCCAGAATGGCCGCCGCAATACTCAGATCCGGCCGGAGCAGGGTTTCGTAGAGCCGGCCTTCCCACAGCCGCTGCATACCAATGACCAGAAAGGGAAACAGGACGAACAGGATGTCCGCATAGGTCCCGTACATCATGCTGAGGGAATGGTGCTCTCGACGTTCCGGCAGTTCACTCATTGCGTTGCTCCTGTTGGTTGTTCACGGGTCGAATCAGCCCGGGGCCTCCGAAGCCGTCAGGGCGCGGTCTATCATTTCACCGAGACCTTCCAGTTCGCTGCGAACCCGATCCCAGTCCGGGTCAGTGGCTTTCAGAAGGTCTTCAAGCCTGCCCGCCTGGCGGGTCATCAGAGGATAGCCCATTGCCCCTGCTGTTCCCTTAATCTGATGGGCTTCCGTTCTTAAGACTTCCCGATCGCCATGGGCCAGCGCCTCTTCCATCCTATGCCGGCGATCCGCCAGACTGTCAAGAAACCGGGCTGCCAGGCCGGCAACCTCGGCCTCCTCACCGGCCTCCGTAACGGAGGCCGGGCTGGCAACCAGCAGTCGTTCCAGCAACGATCGGAGATGCGACTGATCAATAGGCTTGTTCAAAACCCCATCACAACCGGCATCAAGCAGAGCATCCGTTTCCTGCTGATCGCCGGCGGTAAAGGCAATCACCGGCCGCCGGAACCCCGCCTGGCGGAGCAGCGCGGTGGCGGCAACGCCATCCATGCCAGGCATATGGCGATCCATCAGGACCAGATGGATCGTGTCTGAAAGCGCCGTCCGGACCGCTTCATCCCCACTGGTAACGGCCACCACGTCCACCCCTTCACGGCGCAGCATACGCTCCACCAGCTGACGGTTTTCCTCGTTGTCTTCCGCCACCAGCACCTTGCCCTGATAACGCCGCGCGGGCCGTTGCGCACTGTCCGGGCTGACCACAAGATACTTGGCCAGGGTTTCGAAAAACCGCTGTTTGTCAATGGGCTTGGCCAGATGCTCATTACAGCCCGCCAGCCGGTAATCGGCAATATCCTCAGACATCACATTGGCAGTGAGGGCAATAACCGGCGTATTCACGCCGGCTTCGCGCAGCGCCGCAGTCGCATCCCGACCATTCATGACCGGCATCTGGATATCCATAAGAATCAGATCGAAAGGTTCACGAATGGCCAGCTCCAGTGCTTCGGCGCCATTGCCCACATGCACCAGCTCTGCCCCGGTGCGAGACACCAGCAGGGACACCAGACGCCGGTTAACGTCGTTGTCTTCGGCACACAGGATTCGGCCAGAGAGTCGCGGCGCCACCACCATGGGTATGGCTCTGCGACGCTGACTCAGCTCCGAGGCATCCCGCAGGAAATGCACCTGCTCCAATGACCCGGTACGGATCGAAAGCTCAAACTCACTGCCCTCGCCATAGGTACTGTCTACCCGGATACTGCCCCCTAACATTTCCGCCAGACGTCGGGAGATGCTAAGCCCCAACCCGGTTCCACCGTATTGTCTGGAAATGGCGGCACTACCCTGGGCGAAGGGATCAAACAGCCGGCCCAACTGCTCCGGCTTCATGCCGATACCGGTATCGACAATCCGGGCCACCAGTAGCTCCTGATCGCGATCGCATCGTACGACCAGGGAAATCGAGCCTTTTTCGGTGAATTTCAGGGCATTTCCACACAGATTTATAATGATCTGGCGCAACCGGGTCGGGTCCGTCTGGATTTGTTCCGGTAACGGGTATTCACAGATAATGCTGAAATCGAGGCCCTTTTCCCGGGCCCGGGGCGCAAAAAAAGCCCGGATTTCATCCAGCAGTTCCGGCAGGTTGACCGAGACGATATCCACGTCCAGTTTGTTGGCATCGATTTTCGAGTGATCAAGAATATCGTTGACCAGTTCTAGCAGATGGCGCCCGCTGCGCACCACTGTCTCGGCACTGCTTCGTTTCTCCGGCTCGCCCAGGTCCGGGTCAAGCAGGGTTTCGCCATAACCGATGATCGCTGCCAGCGGCGTGCGGATTTCATGGCTCATGTTGGCCAGGAACTGGCTTTTCGCCTCGGCCGAATTGCGGGCCAGCTCCTTCTCCAGACGCTCCTGCTCTCGTTCCCGTTCGATGCGCTGCCGGTTATGGCTCTCCGTGGCATCGATGCAGGTTCCCTCCAGGTGCGTCGGTTCGCCATCGGCGTCGTACACCGTATGCAATGAAATGGTGGCCCAGCGCTCATCGCCGTCCCGGGTCAGGTACCGGGCTTCGATACCCTTCACCGTGCCCCTGGACTCCAGCTGTTCGACCACCAGTTGGCGCAGGCGGGCATCGGCAATGCAGGTTTCCAGCACGTCCGGGTTGTGTTTGAGCAGCTCCCGGCTGCTGCTATAGCCCAGCAACCTGGCCATCGCCGGGTTAGCCGTGACAAAGCGCCGGTCCGGGGACATCTGGAACACCCCCTCAATGGCATTGTCAAACAGCGACTGGTAGCGCTGCAGATTCGACAAGGCCCGCTGGCTCCAGCCCAGGGCTTCGCCCTGGACCTGCTTGATCCGGTCCGCCAGCGCAAACGAAAAGAGTATGATCTGGGCGGTCAGACCGAACTGGGGTGAATAGCTGGTGAAGGTGTTCAGGGGCAGCAGGCCCATTACCGTAAAGGCATAGATCCCGAAGCCAACAAGCGCCAGGGTCCAGGCAAAGAAGTAGGAACGGGCCGCCGGGTTGTAATAGCGCCAGGACAGGTAACTGACCACGATCATGATCAGGCTCAGCAGGATCGAGCCGACAACAATCCATTCCATTGCTACGTGATAGGGCAGGAACAGCGACAGTACAAACGTGGTGACCACGGCGTAGAGACAAAGCCGGATGACCTGATCAAGATCCGCTGATCGCTCCCGGGTTTCCAGCAGCGACCGGGCCATCAGCAGGCCCCAGAACCAGGTCAGAGTGATCTGGAAGTGCAGAAACTGCTTGTTGAACAGGGCAGGCCGGCTCTCCAGTAACTGGATACCGTGGACCTGTTCGGTGAAAATAAAGACGGTCGCTGACACCAGATAGAGCACGTAATAGATGTTACTGCGCTCACGAACCGAAACGGCGACAAAAAGGTTATAGGCCAGAATCGCCAGCACCGCTCCCAGCAGGATACCCCGGACCAGTTCATCCACCGATACCTTTTCAATGTAGCTGTCGGGGTGCCACAGGCTGATGGGCAACCGGAAGGTATTGGTGTTGATGACCCGCAGGTAAACCCGGTTCAGGGTATCGGGCGCCAGGGACAGCCGGAAGGTCGGGTTGGGCACCGCCAGGTCCCTCTCCGCCCAGTTATCCTGGTAGCCGGCCCGTCGCTGCTCAACCAGGGTGCCGTCGCGAACCATGAACAGGGCGACTTCATCCACCAGGGGCAGGGCCAACTCCAGAATCCAGTCGGTCTGGTCCGGGTTATTGTCCGGGCGCAGATCAAGGCGTACCCAGTAGGCGGATTCCGTGTAGCCAAAGTTCAGCACGCCGCCGTCGTGACGGGTGAACGCGCCAGACTCAAGTTTGCGGACCTCATCCAGAGTCAGGGTCTGGCCCGGGTCCTCCAGGTACCAGATACAGCCCCCCAGATCCCGGATACTCTCGACCCCCGCACTCAGGATAATCTCGCCATCACGGCAGGGCCCGGCCGCACCGGCCGACGCCGGCATCGTGATGGTGGCCAGGAACAGCAGCACCATTAACGAACGCGTCACCGCTGGGAGCGCCAATGTAAGCCGTTGCCGCAAAATGTGATCTCCGCGAGGGTAGATACCGGTTTTATGTTTTATTGTCAGTAGCCGCACAGGGGCATTCGCCCCGCGGTCATTCACTTTAGCCGTTTACACCGTTTTTCGCATCCCGGGGCCTCCTGAAATGAGACATTCTTACCTGTTCGCCGCAACTTCCATTGTGACCCTGGTTCTGGCAGGGTGCGACCCGGACACCTCCGGTGGTGGCTATCTGAACCCTGCAACCGACGTAGACCTGCCGTTGGAAACCTTCCGGCTGAGAGACACTGAAGGGCTGGACTCGGTTCTGCAATACACAATCTTCCAGGACCTCTACCGGGGCATGGAGCCGGCAACCGGGGGCAACGATAACGGAAGCGCCATGGCGATTCGAAATCATCTGGATAACTTCCTGGGTACAGAGCCGGATTCCGGAGGGTCCGATTACATCAGCTTGCGCAACCCTCTCGACCTCATCAATGAGGTGATTCGCTCAGGCCAGGTGGATAACTTCAATGAGGGGCGTCGCCTGATGCGGGACAGCATTGAAAGGGACGAAGCCGCAAGCTTTAACACTCCGGCCAACGACGCACTGATCCGGTTCACCGAAACTGGAAGCGAGGACAGCGCCTCACAAGCCGACAGCACCTGGATCTACGTGATGCTGGACTGGACTTACAACCCTGCGATGAAGAAAGTGTTTCGTGCCAGCCAGTTTGTTGCCAGGCAACCGGCCGAGGATGACGAGAACCCGGCAGAAGTAGCCAGCGCGGCCTGGAGCGGCCGATTCAGCTCGAATACGTTTGGCACCACCGGATTCAACCAACCGGAATTTTCCGCCACAAGTTATACCGGTCGCACCCTTGGCAATGTGGAGCTTCTTCAGGAATTCATGGAAACCCAACGCGATACCCTGACACTCACTAACGCCTCAGGAATTGTCATTAACGGGGACGAGCCGGATTGCGTGAAAGTCATAATAAATTACGGGGAGACGCGGGCCCGGGTTTTTACCTCGAAAGACGAACCCGCCATGCTGGAAGAGGGAGACGCAAGAACGCGCAATCCGCAGCATTGCGGAAACCAACGGAGTGGAGATGAAGCTTTTATCTACACTACGATCAACGTCGAAGATCGTCAGTGACCCTCTTCGCGCAGATCCCAGTTCCGCAGAAAACCCTTTTTCCGGTCGATCATCCGCTCATAGGTGGAAATCATGATCGCCGCGTGCGGGGCTTTAACTAAACGAAGCGTTTCAATCCGGCGCTCAAGGCGCTCTACTTCCGAACGCACCTGCTGATGCACATGATTGCGAACACTGTCATGATGATCCAGCCTGACCTCGCGGGAGACAGACTGGTGGCTGGGTAGTGTGGGTTTGTCCATTCGGCCTCTCGTCCATTGAGTCGTGATAGATCCTTTTCCCATTTCGTAAGTCTGCACAACTGTCAGACAAAGCGCAATGAAAATGAATAGAGTTTCATTTTTAGGGTGATCGGATTATCTGGTTGATACATCAACCTACTGCTGGTGCATGCTTCCCTCGCTAATTCCAGCAAGAACCCCACACGCCTCAACTTCCCGGTCATCGTTGCAACTCGCTCTCAGTGAAACGAGTTGCTTCTCAAGCGCTTGCAGAGCGGTTATCTGCGACCGCACATGAGAGATGTGATCATCGAGCAAGGCGTTGACGGCAGTACAAGGCTGATGAGGGTCGTCCTGATAGCTCTGTAGTTCGTGAATCTCAGCCAATGAGAGGTCCAGGATTCTGCAGCGACGGATGAAGGCCAGCCGCTCACTATGCTTCTCGGTATAGACACGGTAACCGTTTTCCTGCCGATCAGGCGGCGGTAACAAGCCCTGCTGTTCATAGAAGCGGATCGTCTGTGTATCGACCCCTACTAACCGTGCCAACTGACCAATGCGCATCAGACTCCTCCTCAACGGATTCTCTCCGCTTTGTTGACCTTATAGTGGCTATATGGTTTTAAATGATAACCCAATAATGTTCAAGTGGAGTCGTATCATGAGCAAAACCTGTGGAGACGCCTGTGGCTGCGATGCAACGCCCCCAGCGGATACCGATATGCGGGACTCCTCCGAAGCATCGGGGAAATGGGTCAGCGTTTATGCCGTGCCGAAGATGGACTGTCCATCAGAAGAACGAATGATTCGCCTGGCCCTGAACGGCTTTGAAGATATTCGGACGCTGTCGTTCGACCTGTCGAACCGTCGGTTGGAGGTCGTGCACGACGGCGAGGTCGAGCCCATCACCGCGAAACTGACGACCTTGAGGCTAGGAGCCTCGCTTCAGGAAACTGTTGCTGCCGATCCGGAGACAATCAAGGCCGCCGAGTCCTCGGCAGCCTCTGCTACGCAAGAGTCCGGCACCCTGCGTTGGTTGCTCGGCATCAATGCAGTCCTGTTCGTGGTGGAAATGACTGCCGGTCTGATTGCCCAGTCCACCGGCCTGATTGGCGAGTCCCTGGACAATTTTGCCGATGCGGCAGTGTACGGGCTCGCCCTTTATGCCGTTGGGCATAGCGTGAAAATGCAGGTACGTGCCGCGCATCTTGCTGGTGTACTCCAACTGATCTTGGCTGTTGGCGTACTCGCAGAGGTGGTGAGACGCTTTTTATTCGGTAGTGAACCCGAATCGCTGATGATGATGGCTATCGCATTCGTCGCATTGATTGCCAATACCATTTGTCTGCTGCTGATATCCAAACACCGAGAGGGCGGGGCGCACATGAAGGCAAGCTGGATATTCTCGGCTAATGACGTGGTAATCAACGTGGGCGTCATCGCCGCTGGCGCCCTGGTCGCGTGGACCGGATCCAATTATCCGGATCTGATAATTGGTACCATCGCGGGGGTTGTCGTGCTTAACGGTGCCAGGCGTATTCTGGCGCTCAAGGGTTAAATAATGTCCATTATTGGCAAAAATCTCTCGCCGTATGCCCTGTTGTCCATATGAATACGTGGAGAAGGAATCTTTCAACCACCCCTACACCTTCGTGGCAGCCCAGACCGGCCTGGACGAGAAGACGGTACGGGAAATATTCAACGCCCGCGCCGAGTTCCTGGGTCGCTGGCACCGCTTCGAGACGCCCCGCATTTTGGGCATCGACGAGCTGTACCTGAACAAGCGCTACCGCTGCATTCTGACCAACATCGAGGAGAGGACCCTGCCCGATCTGCTGGCCACCCGCCGTCAAAGCCGTGCTGCCACAAGCCCGAATCGTCGTCGATAAGTTCCATCTGGTGCGCATGGCCAACGATGCCCTGGATGAGTGGAAAATCCGTATACCCCATTTTTATTTATGGGCTGGCAGAATCCGCATGCGGCTCAGGCAACAGAACCCCTGCTATAGTTCCCTGTAGACAAGAAATTTCCCACCCTTACAGGAGCTACCATGACCCAGACATCCGTGGCGGATACCCTGCGTGAATACCTGTCACTGCTGGAACTGCTGGACGATGCCTACTGGGAAGCCAGCAGCATTCATCACAAGGACATGCTGTATGACATCATCAGCATCTTCAGCCAGGAAGTGGCCGAGATCAACAAGCTCAGCATCCAGGATCACCACTATCCCTACGAAGTGATTACGGAAGGTATCAGGCGGGTTGTCCCAAAACTGGAACGGCTGGATGAAAACCGGGAGGACGTGATCCAGCGCACCCAGACACTGACCGATTTCCGCGACATACTGTCGTCTGTGCTGGGCATTCTGGAAGCACAGCTGCGAACCATGTGAGGCCTCCGCCTCAGGCGGCAATCATCGGTCGCCGGTGCTCCGGGATCAGTGGGAACCGGTTGCAGACAGTGTAGACAAACTTCCCCAGTGCCGGCAGGTGATGGCCAACAATCGGAAAGCCGGTGTTGAGCAGGCTGACCGAGATATCCCGGGCAGCATCGGCCCAGCACAGCTTGTTGATCAGACCAACATGGCCAAAGGCAAACCGGCTCTGCTGTCCCCAGAGACCCACCGGATTTCCGCCCAGCATCATGCCGGCACTGAACCGCATGGGCACCATCATGGTCCGGTCGATCTGGAGCGAGCCGAACTGCTGGATGGCACGACGAATGGTGAGCTCACTGCAGACCCGCCGGCCATTCCAGAGGCCCCCGTTCAGCATCATCTGGAAAAAACGCCCCATTTCTTCTGCTGTCCCACACAGGTTCCCTGCCGGGATCACAGCCTCCTGAAAGCGGGGGTCGCTGGCAACCCTCTCAACTGTCCGGATGTCGCCACCCAGGGCCCGGTTTACTATCCAGGAAACCGGGAACCTGGGCGTCGGACCGGTGGCGTAATTACTGGCCAGATCATTCAGGTGCTCGGGGGCAATGCCATAGGTAAACCATTTCATGCCCATCGGCCGGCGCAGGTGCCGGTCGAGATAGTTTTCGATGGTGTCCCCGGTGACACTCTCCAACACCCGCTGTAACACAAAGCCACCGGTGATGGCATGGTAGGCAACCTTGGCACCGTCCACTTCCACAGGCCTGGCCGCGCATAACAGGCGCCAGATCTCGTCGCGATCCCACAACACATCAATGGGCGTTTCCCTCGGAATGGCCGGAATACCGCCGCGGTGGGAGAGGATTTGATGGACCGTGATGGTCCGTTTCCCATTACTGGCAAACTCCGGGCAATAGTAGGACACCGGATCCATCAGGTTAACCAGCCCCTGTTCCGCCAGAATATGCATCAGCAGGGCAGTTACCGCCTTGGAGGCGGAAAAGTAGCAGATCGGTGTATCGGTGGTCATCGGAACCCGGACCGCATTCGGGGGGTCGTGCGGTCCGTTGCCGGTGGCGTGGCCAATGGCGCGATGCAGGATCTGTTCGCCCTGGTGGCGAACAGAAATCTGGATTCCGGGGTGCACTCCTGTCCGGTAAAGCCCCTGGACGCTGCGCCAGATCGTCTCGACAGTCTCTTCACTGACACCTGCGGCTGCCGGATTTTCACCCGCAGCGTCCCGGAAGGTGACGGTCTCGAGATCTCCGGGAATCTGGCAGGTGTGAAGCGCACGACGGGCAAATCGGTTCATCTGGTCAAACCTTTATCAAGATGGTTGTTTTTATTCTATCTTCAATTCAGCCGACACAAATGACATTGGCCGGATGGCGTCCGGGCCAGCGTCAACGACTCCCCCCGGCAAGGGCCTCAGGACTCATTATGAACCTGGTCGTGGAGGTGCGCCATGGCCACACAGTTACGGCCCCAGCCCTTCGCCAGATACATTGCCTTGTCCGCGGCGGCACACAGTGCTGCCCCGTTCTGGGCGTGTTCGGGGTAGACCGCGACACCGACGCTGATGGTCAGTGGCACGGTTTTTCCGTCGCCCAGTGGCTGTGGCGCCCCGGCTACTTTGCGGCGCAAACGCTCGGCGGTGTCACGTGCTTCGTCCAGACCCATTTCCGGCAATACAATCACAAATTCTTCGCCCCCGAACCGACCGATGGAATCGACACTGCGGACGCTGCCCAACAGCAGACGACTGATAGAACGGAGCACCGAATCACCCGCGGCATGGCCGTAGGTATCGTTAACGTCCTTGAAATGGTCAAAATCAATCCAGAGCAAAGCCATCGGTCGCTGGTAACGCCTGGCCCGCTCCAGCTCCTCCTCCAGAACCCTCGACATTTCCCGCCGGTTGAAGAGTCCGGTCAGTGGATCCCGGATCGCCAGTTCCTCCAGCTCGGATTCCAACTCCTTGCGGTCGGAGATGTCCAGGACAATGCCCTCGAGCACGACCGTGCCGTCCTCCTCCTCAACACCCCGGCCACGCTCCCAGACCCAGATCCGGCTGCCGTCCTTACGGGTCAGGCCATATTCCAGTGAAAACGATTTGTCGTTCGCCAGTGCCGCCTTCACTTCGCAGAAGATACGCTCACCGTCCTCGTCGTCCATCAGGCTGGCATAACTGGTTACGCGGTTTTCTATCAGTTCCTCCGGCTCGTAACCCGTCAACCGGGCACAACCCCGGGAGACAAACAGCATGGTCCATTGGGGATCGTACCGGCACCGGTAGGCCATGCCCGGGAGGTTGTCCATCAACACCTGGAGCTGGCGCTCCCGTTTACGCAGCGCCAGACGCTGGCCGTGCTGCAGGGCCAGCAGCGCCCGGTCCCTGGTGAGCTGGCGGAAAAGCACCGAAAACAGCACCAGGCCGGTCGTAAGGACAAAAAAGAAGCCTTTCCAGGTCTGAACCATAGACAGGGTCTTCGGGTCCGGAAACCAGACCTCGGCAAGGGCATCGGAAAACATAATCCAGGCGAAGCCGGCGATCAGGTACACCGTAACTGCCCAGCCGGCCCGACGCAGAGGCGTCTGATTGCTGCTCAAAGTACTCATTCCCCGATGTTTCGCCCCTGAAGGCGCCATGGACACACTGTCACCAGCGTTTGGATTTTCATGATGTACGAAAAATAGTCATAAGGGGACTTCAAGTCGAGGGCCAAATGTCATTACCGGTAAAATCAGCGGGGTTCCTGTCCCTCTCCGCCCGCCAGCGAGCAGTTGTCGCTCTCGTCCTTAGCTGATCTAATCCCGGAATCCAGTCATTCCGAAGGAGCCGAGCATGACGCCGGGCATCAACGCCGCACGCAAGGCCAACGTGGCCCATTCCATTCACGAGTATGACCATGATCCGTCCAGCGAGAGCTACGGCACGGAAGCAGCCGAGAAAATGGCCGTTGATTCCGCCCGGGTGTTCAAGACACTGGTGGTCGCCATTGATGGCAAGGAGCTTGCTGTCGGCGTGGTTCCGGTGACCACCATGCTGAACATGAAGCTGATTGCCCGGGCAGCCCGCGGCAAAAAGGCCGCCATGGCCGACAAACAGTCTGTACAGCGCAGCACCGGTTACGTATTGGGCGGAGTCAGCCCCCTGGGCCAGAAAAGAAAACTCAAAACCTTTATTGATGCGTCCGCCCGGAATTTCAAAACCATTTTTGTCAGCGCAGGCCGCCGGGGTCTGGAAATCGAACTGGCACCGGGCGACCTGGCCCGGCTGACCGGAGGCACCTTTGCCCCGTTGCATCAGGAGTAAGCGATGAATCACGCCACGGGGTGGTTGCCATCGACGATGCATGGAGGGCAATTCTCTTCAGCGTGCTGCTGGTATTCGCCGAATGTTCATTTTGCCGCTGGTTATCGGCTCCACCGGCATAAAAAAGCCCGTAAGACCAACACAGTCTAACGGGCTCCCGACGGAGGGCCGGGCGTGATTCCGTATCCTTATTTCACAGACGCTCGCGCATCGGCAAGGATCTTGTTGAAGGTTTCGCTCGGCTGCATCACCTTGCAAACCTCCTCCGTCGGCGGATGGTAGTAACCACCGAGATCAGCCGGATGGCCCTGGATCACACTCATTTCCTCAAGGATCTTGTCTTTGTTCTCTTCCAGCTGTGTGGACAGCTTACCGAAGAACTCCTTCAGCTCCTTGTCCTCGTCCTGGTTGGCCAACTCTTCCGCCCAGTAACGAGCGAGGTGGAAGTGGGAACCACGGTTATCCAGCTCACCGGTAACACGGGACGGCGACTGGTTGTTCTCCAGCAGGCGCTCGGTGGCCTTGTCCAGGGTCTGGCCCAGCAGGCAGGCGCGATCGTTCTTCTGTTTCTCGCCCAGCTCGTCCAGGGATACCGCGATGGCCAGGAACTCACCCAGGGAGTCCCAGCGCAGGTGGTTTTCCTGCAGCAATTGCTGTACGTGCTTGGGCGCGGAACCGCCGGCGCCGGTCTCGTAAAGGCCTCCACCGTTCAGCAGCGGAACAATGGACAGCATCTTGGCACTGGTGCCGAGCTCCAGGATCGGGAACAGGTCGGTGAGGTAGTCACGCAGTACGTTGCCGGTCACGGAGATGGTATCCAGTCCGCGGATCAGGCGTTCCATGGTCCAGCGGATGGCGCGAACCGGCGACATGATGTGAATCTCGAGGCCTTCGGTGTCGTGCTCTTTCAGGTAAGTCTCGACTTTCCTGATCAACTGGGCATCATGGGCACGCTCATCATCCAGCCAGAACACGGCCGGCATGCCGGTTGCACGGGCGCGGTTGACGGCCAGCTTGACCCAGTCCCGGATCGGCAGGTCCTTGGTCTGACAGGCGCGCCAGATATCACCCTGCTCAACGTTGTGCTCGGTCAGTACGGTGCCGTCTTCGGTCACGACACGGACAATGCCGTCTTCCCTGATTTCGAAGGTTTTGTCGTGGGAACCATACTCTTCCGCCTTCTGGGCCATCAGGCCGACGTTCGGCACCGTCCCCATGGTGGTGGGATCAAAGGCACCGTGGGTCTTACAGAAGTTGATCACTTCCTGGTAGATGGTGGCGTAGGTGGACTCGGGCATCACCGCCTTGGTGTCCTTGAGCTTGTTATCCCGGGCCCACATCTTGCCTGAGTTACGGATCATCGCCGGCATGGAGGCATCGACGATCACATCACTGGGCACGTGCAGGTTGGTGATGCCCTTGACGGAATCGACCATGGCAATTTCCGGACGGTGCTCGTAGCACGCATGCAGGTCTTCCTGGATCTGCTCCTGCTTGGATTCCGGCAGCTGCTTGATCTTCTCGACCACGCTGGAAAGCCCGTTGTTCGGGTTAACGCCGATTTCGTCGAACAGGTCGCCGTACTTATCGAACAGGTCCTTGTAGAAAACCTTCACCGCGTGACCAAACACGATCGGGTGGGAGATTTTCATCATGGTGGCTTTCACATGCAGGGAGAACATGACGCCGGTCTTTTCGCAGTCTTCGATGGCATCTTCGAAGAACTTCACCAGGGCCTTCTTGCTCATGAACATGCCGTCCAGCACTTCGCCTTCCTGCAGCGGCAGGTCAGACTTCAGAACGGTCTGTTCGCCCTTCTTGTTCTCGAACACAATGCGCGCGTTGGTGGCCTTGTCCAGGGTCACCGACTGTTCACTGGAGTAGAAATCGCCACCGCGCATGTGTGACACGTGGGTACGGGAAGCAGGACTCCATTCGCCCATGGAGTGCGGGTACTTGCGGGCAAACGCCTTGACCGCGGCCGGAGCCCGGCGATCAGAGTTACCTTCACGCAGCACCGGGTTTACCGCACTGCCGAGGACTTTGGCATAGCGGGACTGGATTTCCTTCTCTTCGTCAGTCTCGGGGTGTTCCTTGTACTCGGGAACCTTGTAACCCTGTTCATTCAGCTCCTTGATAGCCGCACGCAGCTGCGGGATGGAGGCTGAGATGTTCGGCAGCTTGATGATGTTGGCGTCGGGGTCTTTGGTGTAGTCGCCCAGTTCGGCCAGGGCATCCGGAACCCGCTGATCTTCTTCCAGATAATCCGGGAAGGTCGCCAGAATACGCGCCGCGAGAGAGATGTCGCTGGTTTCAAACTCGATACCAGCCGGCTTGGCGTAGGTTTCCAGGATCGGAAGAAGTGACCGTGTCGCGAGGGCGGGCGCCTCGTCGGTCAGTGTGTAGACAATCTTGGCTTTGGATGATGTCATTTTCGTCCTCAGGCTATTGGGTGGGTTCAGGACGGTCACGGCGGGGTCAGGCGTCTTTTGAACGTCCGACCTGGGCAATGACTGATTAGGAACTTTTGATAGACTGACTAAGATACCATTTTTTCGTAAATTTTGGTTACGATCTTAGTATAAGAACAGACTAAAAATGCCTGATCTTCGATTACAAGACGATGAAATGGCGGGAATTTACGAAACTTTCTAACATTGCCTTGGAGTAGACGCGGGGCGGGTAAAGCCTCCCAAAACACGCTCCTTGCGGCACATCCCTGTGGCGCTTGGGCTCCGCCATCCATGGCTCCGCACAGTTTTGGGAGGCTCCACCCGCCCCGCTGTTGGGCTATTCAGGTGAGTTCCGCAGGAAGAATCTCGCCCGTTTTCAGCGACTTATTGTCAACAAAACCAGCCTTATTCCGGCAACAACCCGACCGCAGCCAACCGCTCCCGAATATGGTCCAGGGCCTCGGGATTCCCAAGAGCATCCCGGTTGTCCGCCTTTTTCGAGCCGTTGATCAACCGCGCCACCGCCAGTTCCACCTTCTTGCCGCTGCGGGTGTACGGAATGTCATTCACCTGCACGATGTGCCTGGGCACGTGGCGTGGGCTGGCGCCTTCGCGGATCCGGCTCTTGAGCTGTTTCAGCAGGTCGTCGGTGATGGCCTGGTCTTCGGCAGGGACCACCAGCAGGACCACTTCCACATCGCCTTCGATCTGGCGGCCAACCACCAGGCTGTCTTTGACTTCGGCCACGGTCTCTACCTGACGGTAGATTTCCGCGGTGCCGATGCGGACGCCGCCGGGGTTAAGGGTGGCGTCGGAGCGGCCGTAAATGATGGCGCCGCCGTGTTCGGTGAATTCGATGAAGTCACCGTGGGCCCAGACACCGGGAAAGGTATTGAAGTAGGCGTCGCGGTAGCGTTCGCCCTCTGGGTCCTGCCAGAAGCACACCGGCATGGACGGCAGTGGCTGGCGGCAGACCAGCTCACCGCGGCCGTCGCTGACCGGCTTGCCGTCATCGCCATAGGCAACGGCATCCACCCCGAGGAAGCGACACTGGATCTCACCGCGGCGCACCGGCAGCAGCGGGGTAGAACCCACGAAGCAGCCACAGATGTCGGTACCGCCGGCGATGGAGCCGAGCAGCGCATCGGGGGCGCCATCGGTGTACATCCAGTCGTAATCTTCCGGCAGCAGCGGGGAGCCGGTGGAGAACACGACCCGCAGCTTGCTCTGGTCCAGGGTTTTCGCGGGCTGGAGCTCGGCCTTGCGGCAGCCGGCGATGAACCGGGCACTGGTGCCGAAGTGAGTGACCTTCTCCTCCGCCACGGTGTCCCAGAGGAAGCTGAGGCTCGGATAACCCGGGGAGCCGTCGACGGTAATCACCGCCGCGCCGGTCATCAGGGCGGAGGCCTGCCAGTTCCACATCATCCAGCCGCACGTGGTGAAGTAGAGGAACCGGTCCTCCGGGCCCACATCGCCGTGCAGCATCAGTTCCTTGGCATGATTCACCAGCAGGCCGGCGTTGCCATGGACGATGCACTTGGGTTTACCAGTGGTGCCGGAGGAGTACAGGATATAAACGGGATGGTCCGGTGGCAGCGGGGTGAACGAGGGCGGCTTGCCAGCACCGAAGGTCAGAGCGTCTTCCCAGGTGGTAACCAGGTCACCCGAAACAGGCGCTTCGTCCGGCAGTTGCTGGACACTGACGACGGTTTTAAGCGTCGGCAAGCCGTTGACCAGCCCGGCAAAGTCCTGCTGGCGGGCAAAGACCTTGCCGCCATAGCCGTAGCCGTTCACCACGATCAGTGCGGCGGGTTCAATCTGGCCAAACCGGTCGAGAATAGCACCCACGCCGAAATCGGGCGAGGCGGAACTCCACACCGCACCAAGGCTGGTAGCGGCCAGCATGCCGACCATGGCTTCATAACCGTTGGTCACGACACCCGCGACGCGATCCCCCTGGCGGATACCCCTGCTTCGCAGGAAGGCCTCCAGGGCGCCGGCGTCTGCCTTGAGCCGGGCATAACTGCGGCGCAGCACCGGCCGGGTTTCGCAATAGGCCACCACGGCCTCGCGGTCCGCATGCTCACCATCCGCCAGCCGGAGCAGGTTGGCGGCGAAGTTGAGTTTCATGCCCGGGAACCACTGGGCACCGGGCATATCGCGCTTGCCCAAGACCTGGTTAGCCGGGGTATCGCACACCAGGCCGCAGTAATCCCATACCTTCTGCCAGAAGGTATCCAGCTCATCAATCGACCACTGATGCAGGGCATGGTAATCCTCGAAAGGGCCGAAGCCCTGCTGCTCCAGCCAGGCCTTGAACTGGCCCATGCGGGAATTTTTCAGGGTGTCTTCCGAGGGAGACCAGACTACCGGTGATTGCTCTGTGTGACTCATCCGTCTCTCCTGTTACTCACTGCATGTGCCAGCCATGGCTGACCACGATGGATTGGCCGGTCAGCGCCGCGGACGGGAAGGCCGCCAGGTGCACGGCCAGTTCAGACACGTCCTCCAGCGTGGTGAACTCTCCGTCCACCGTATTTTTCAGCATCACCTTGCTGATGACCTCTTCCTCGGAAATGCCCAGTTCCTTTGCCTGTTCGGGAATCTGTTTGTCCACCAGTGGTGTGCGGACAAATCCGGGGCAGATGATATTGCTGCGTACCCCGTGTTCCGCGCCTTCCTTCGCAACCGCCCGGCACAGGCCCAGCATGCCGTGCTTGGCGGCGACATAGGGTGACTTCAGTGGAGACGCCTCCAGGGAATGCACCGAACCCATGTAGAGCATGGTACCACCGCCATTGGCGTACATCTGGTTCAACGCAGCCCGGGTGACCAGAAAGGCACCGTCAAGGTGCACGCTCATGACCTTCTGCCAATCGGAGAACGCCAGTTTGTGCACCGGGTCGATATGCTGGATGCCGGCGTTGGCCAGGGCGATATCCAGGCCGCCCCACTTTTCAACAATGGCGGCGACACCATCATCAACTGCCTTTTCATCGGTGACATCCATGGCCAGGGCCATGGCGGTGCCACCGGCCTTTTCGATGGCATCAACGGCTTCCCGGGCACTCTCCAGGGTCAGGTCGGCAACCGCAACCCTGGCGCCCTCGCGGCCATAATGTTCGGCGATGGCCCGGCCGATGCCGCGGCCGGCACCGGTAATCAGGGCAATCCTGTTTTCCAGACGCATTGTTATTTTCTCCTTAATCGTAAGCCACGCTCGGCAACCAGGTCGCGATTTCCGGTACCAGGAACACGATAGCCAGGGCTGCCAGCTGAATAATGATGAACGGCACAACGCCACGATAGATATCCGTTACCTTGATCTCCGGCGGCGCCACACCCTTGATGTAGAACAGCGCGAAGCCCACCGGCGGGGTCAGGAACGACGTCTGCAGGCACATGGCAAACAGGATGGTGAACCACACCAGGTCAAAACCGAGCTGCTGTACTACCGGTGCCACCAGGGGCAGGATGATCAGGGTGATCTCGACCCAGTCCAGGAAGAAGCCGAGCAGGAAGACAGCAAACAGGATGGTGAGAACCACGCCATAGGGGCCGAAAGGCAGGCCCAGCAGGGCGTCCTCGATCACCTGGTCGCCACCCAGACCCCGCAGTACCACGGAGAACGCGGTTGCACCCAGGAAAATGGCAAAGATGAACGCCGCCGTGCGGGTTGTCTGCTGCATGGAGGAGTTGAGCACTTCCAGGTTCAGTCGGCCAGACATCAGGGCCAACAGCAGAGCGCCCAGTGCGCCGACACCGGAAGCCTCCGTTGGTGTCGCTATTCCGGCAAAGATGGAGCCCAGCACACCCAGAATCAACGCGGCCGTCGGTACAACGGCCTTCGCCACTTCCCAGACGATGCCCCATGTCACTTTCTCCGTACCCTCCGGCACCGGCGCAATGTGCGGTTGCAGCATGGGACGGATAATGGCGTAGGTCACGTACATGGCACCCAGCATCAGGCCGGGGAAGAACGCCCCCATGAATAGGTCGCCGACCGACGCTTCGGGAACCGCCAGCCGGTCAGCCATCAGCACCAGCATGATGGAAGGCGGAATCAGGATACCCAGGGTCCCGGTGGCACAGGCCGTGCCCACGGCAAACCCCTTGTCGTACTTGTTCTCCATCATCACGGGCAGGGACAGCATGCCCAGCAGCACCACGGACGCACCGATGATACCGGTGGTCGCTGCCAGCAGTACGCCGATGACAATCACTGTAACCGCATAACCTCCGCGAACGGCGCCAAACAGTTTTACCATGCTGTTCATCAGCCGCTCAGCCACGCCAGACTGGTCAAGCATGATGCCCATGAAGATAAACATGGGCAGGGCGACAAGGGTCTCGCTGTTTACGACCTTCCATATCCGCTCAGGCACAAGCCCCATGGAGGAGGAATAGTCAAACCATAGATTGGCGCCAAAATTTTCGACCGCGATTACACCGATGACTGTCCAGATAACCGCGGTGCCACCCAACACCCACGCAACCGGGTAACCGGTCATCAACAGCGCCCCGAACGTGAGGAACATGCCGATTACAAACAGGGTTTCAAGCTCCATCAGGACGCATCCTCTTTCTTGTTATCCCCGGACTCGACCCGGATTGGCTTCGGAAAGCCGAAAAGCAGGGCAGTGACTTTCAGCAGACGGGACAGGGCAGCGATAATCAGCAGCACAAAAGACAGTGCCAGAACGCCCTTGAGAATCCAGCGATAAGGAAGGCCGGCGGGTGCCTGGCTGGTCTCGCCCTGTTGCCAGGAACTGAAGGCGTAGGGGACCATTTCGTAAACCGCTAACACGAGAAACGGTAGCAACAGGAATACCAGGCCAAACAGTTCAATCCAGGCCTGGCCTTTGAGGGACAGGCGCTCATGGATCACATCCACCCTGACATGATCGTCGGTCACCAGGGTATAGCCCAGCCCCAATAACCAGCCTGCACCGGCCAGGTGCCACTGGACTTCCTCCAGGGTTACCGACCCCGAGCCAAAGGCATAGCGACCGACCACGGCGTAGATGATTACGCCGGTAACCACAACCCAAAGCCAGGAGGCACTCTTGCCTATTGCAGAAATCACAGCGTCCATAACCTGGCTGAGCCAGGTTGTCGGAAACTCCGTGTGATGATGAATAAATTGACCGGCGTCCGACACCGATGCCCGCACACCAGACGGTGAGCCTTTATCAGACACTGCCATACAACAGTTCCTCGTTCAGAAAGCATGCCGTGAAACAGGGATGGCCCCGCAGGGCCATCCAGACTGGATCAGAGAACACCGGATTATCTTCCGGTGCTCAGGGTCAGCCCCGAACCTTACAGGTCCGCCGGAACATAGGCGCGTGTATCCCAGATCTTGTAGGTTTCCATGAACTCCTGCTGGCTTTCGTACACACGCTTGAAGTCGGCATCCTTGGACGCTTCTTCCTCAAGCACTTCCTGAGTCACGTCTTTCAGCTTGAGCAGAACGTCGCGGGGAATCTGGTCGGCCTGAACGCCCTTGTCCTGGAACTCGGCCAGAACCTTGCCATTCTTGTACTCACCCTCGGCCAGGCCACGGGTGGTGGCAGCGGTACAGGAGGCCTCAACCAACGCCTTCTGCGCCTTTGTAGCCTTGTTCCACTCATCCTTGTTGATCAGCATGTACTGGGCAGTAAATTGCTGGTGCCAGCCCGGGAACAGGTTGTACTTGACCACCTGATCAAAACCAAGGATCTGGTCAATGGCAGGCATGGAGAATTCGGTCGCATCAATGGTGCCTTTCTCCAGCGCCTGGTATAGCTCGCCGCCGGGCATCATGGTCACGGAAGCGCCCAGCTTTTCGAGCACCTTGCCACCCAGACCGGCGAAGCGAATCTTCAGGCCCTTGTAGTCTTCCAGTGTCTTGATGGGCTTGGAATACCAACCGGCTGTTTCAGGCCCGATAATGCCGCACAGCTGCGCATACACATTGAAGCCCTTGTTGGCGTAGGTTTCCTGCAGCATTTCGTGGCCGCCCCCGTAGTAGTACCAGCCAATGTAGGCCGGCGGCTTCATGCCGAAGGGTACAGCAGCAAACAGCGGAATCGCAGGCACCTTACCCTGGTCGTAACCGATCCAGGTATAACCTGCCGAAACCTTGCCGTCGGATACAGACTGAAGAATGTCGAAAGGGGGAACCAGTTTTCCCGGCTCATAAACACGAACCTGGATACTGCCGTCAGACGCAGTGGTCAGGTTTTCGGCAACCCAGGCGGCGGGAGAGCCGAGACCGGGAAGGTTGGTCGCGAAGGCAACCGGCATTTTCCAGCGCAGTTCGTCTGCGAAAGCGGAACCTGTGGTAAGGGCGACCGCACCGGCCACACCGGCGAGAACCTTAAGAAGTTTCATTGGCAAGTCTCCTAGCGTTGTTATTGTATCTGGCCTGGCGGCGTACAACCTGAAAGGCCTGGTCTGAGTATAGACAGAAATGCAGGAAAAGACGGACAGGGCAAAGTCGGGAGTCCAACGGTTGGCGTCAGTCTTGTTCTCTGCATTGTTCTGACGTCCTGCCACCGGACAAAGGCAGGCATCATGCCAAAAAATACTTTCCCTTTTATTTCATATACTTAAAAATATACAGAAGGCTCCAACAGAAACAAATCGTCCGATAATCCAGACACATTTAGACATCAGTCGTAGGTGATTGTACGGACACCAGGACAATCGTCCGGATTTCAGGACAATCTGGCGAGCTTTTCATACAGCACCGATCGGGAAATACCTAAAAGCTTGGCGGCCCTGGTCCGGTTGCCACGACTGGCTACCAGGGCTTCCTCAATGGCCTGGGCCTCGGCTTCAGCAAGTGTCTGGGATAAGGGCCGGACCGGTTGCGACGTTAATGAGGAGACTGAACGACTGCCATTTCGGGGTAGCACCTTGAAGATCGCATCGGCATCCAGCAGGCCACCATCCTCACCCATGGTCAGCGCCCGCTCCAGAACGTTCCGCAATTCCCGAATATTGCCGGGCCAGTCATAGCTGCCCAGGGCCGAAACGCCGGCGTCCGTAATTTCTCCCCGCAGCTCCAGGCCTTCACAAACCTCTTCCAGCAAGGCCTCGCAGAGCACCCCGAGGTCCGCCAGCCGGTCTCGCAAGGGTGGAATCGAAATTTCCAGAACGTTGAGCCGGTAATAGAGATCGGAACGGAACCCCCCTTCGGAAATCATGACTTCCAGATTGCGACTGGTAGCGGCAATAACCCGGACATTCACCGGAACAACTTTGTTGGAGCCCAAAGGTTCAATCTCCCCTTCCTGCAGCGCCCGGAGCAGTTTGGCCTGCAATGGAAGGGGCATATCACCCACCTCGTCCAGGAAAAGAGTGCCGCCATTGGCAAGCTGAAACTTGCCTTCCCGGGTTCTCCGATCCGCGCCGGTATAGGCACCCGGGGCCACCCCGAAAAACTCCGCTTCCAGCAGGTTGTCTGGAATGGCGGCTACATTGACACCCACAAACGGCTTTTCGGCACGGGCGGAAACCGAATGGATGGCCTGGGCCAGAACTTCCTTGCCGGTTCCGGTTTCCCCAAGCAACAGCACCGGCATGTCCCGTCCGGCAGCCAAGCGAGCCCGCCGCTTGACTTCAAGTGCGGCCGGGCTGGCACCGACAAAATCGCCCAGGCTGTACCGGGTTCCTCGCGCCTTCCTCGCCAAAGCCTTGCGGGCGGCAGCCAGATCCTGATGAAGTCGCCGGTATTTAGAAACCAGCGGCGTCAAGGGCTGCAGATCGTCATACAGGACAAACGCGACCGCGCCGACAATCTGTCCTTCCTCATCGTAAAAGGGGAGCCGGGTCACCACCAGCTGTTGCTGGTTGTGCTCCATGATATCCAGCAGCAGAGGCTTTCCGGTTTCGACCACCTCCGGCATCCGGGTCTGGGGAATCACCTGACGTACCGGCTTGCCAATGACCCGCGAAGGATCTCCCAGGCCCAGCAGGTGAGAATAGCTGGCGTTGATCCAGGTAATCCGGGCGTCCCGGTCCACGGCGATGGCACCGGCACTGGCCTCCTCAAACATCGGAAACAGGGCTTCAATCAGGTCCCGGGTCAGGCCACTCTTGTTCTTATCGGTAAACAGCTCTGTCATGTACCGCGCACCAACGGGTCGAATGTCATTCATGGTTAAAACCCCCGCACCCGGCCAGGCCGGATGCAGTCACGGAAGTATATGGGGCCCCCGGAGCGGGGGCAAACAAAGCCGGCCCGACACCAGCCCGGGCCGGCGAGCGACGCGGTTACTCCGGGATCCGGAGCTGGTTATCCACAAACACAATGCGGTCACCCTGGTCCGGGGCAGGATTGATTGCCGGCAGATTCACTTCCGCCAACGGTGTTGTGATGGCACCCCGGGGCACGGTCCGGACCACCTGGCTCGGTGGCAACGGCTGCTTCTCCGTCAGATTCGCCCAGACCAGATCCAGTGCCTGGAAGTAGTAGTGGTGCAGCGGAACATAGCGGTCGGCAACGCCCGGGAAACCGTTGAGCACGTCCAGATGATGGGCGTTCAGGATTTCGTAGTAACTCAGGTTGCTCTTGCCGCCTTCCACCCGCTGGTTCAGACCAAAATAGGGCCGGGAGGTATGATTAATGGGCAGGATGGCATCGGCGCGCCCGGTAACGAAAACCGCCGGCTTGCCCTGCAGATCACCGGTAGCACGCACTTCAGCAATGCCCTCAGCAATGGCGGATGCCAGCTCGGCTTGCGGGCCTGTCAGGGCCGCACCCGTCACCGCGTCACTGCCCCGGGCGAGGCTGCGCAGGCAAAGCAGGGCATCAAGGCCGTAATCGGGCTGACTGGAACTGGGCGAGGCACTGGCTGCGAGGTTGGTGGGCTGGCCCTCAGCGCTGTCATACACAATATTCACCCCGGCTGACGGCGGAATGCCGTTACTGGTCGCAAACAGGGCCGCCTCGGCGGCGGGCGCCAGTTGCGTCACCGCCCAGGCTGAATCGGTGGCGGCCAGGCTGAGGTCACATACCCGGTCTTCAACACCGGCGCGGCCGTAGGCATTGGCGTAGGTCAGCGAAATGCTCTGGGCCACGGCCAGCCCGAAGTGCACCGGCGCCAGCAGGTTCTGCTCAGGCTGAACCCCGAACCCCTCGTTCAGTATGCGCAAGGCATCGGTGGCCCGGTCGTCCAGGGTGGCACCGGTCACCAGCCCCTTATTGGCGAGCGAGTTACAGATGTTCTCGCCGATCACCGGAGGATTGAACGCCGCGTTCAGTGGCGCGGTGTCACGAATCGCCGGCGCCTGGTTGGCGCAACCCTGGTACACGGCCAGGGCCGTGGTGTAGTCCAGCAGGCTTCGGCTGTGCTCGGTAATCACCGGGCCTTCTCCCTGGCGGATGGTAAAGCTCCGGTCGACCGCCGGATTGACGTTTGGCTCGGATACGGCGATGCCATCAATCAGGCCATTCTTATCCTGTTCGGCGGCACGAATTGAAGCACCGCCGCCGTTGGACACACTGGACGCGATCACCAGAGTGTTCTTCGGCTTGATGGTCCGCAGAATCTCGCCATTGCCCAGCTCCCGGCCAAATTTTTCATTCAGCACGTAAAAGCCGAACTCGATGGACTGCAGCACATGGCGGCCCCAGTCTGCTTCCGGATTGGCCTTGGAATGGGCGTGCTTCCAGGCAAAGCGATCCGGCCAGCTGCTCTCGAACGCGGCCCTCTCTGCGTCGGTAAGGTCTGCCCGGAACTGAACGGCCCCGTCCGTGGCGCTCAGGGTGCCATCAATGCGTTGTGCGCTGTTGGTGGCAAGGTTGTGCGCACCGGTTCCCGTACCCTTGTCGGTATACACCACGGCACAGCCTTTCTTCAGACCCCATTCCCCGGCCGTGCCAATTGCACCGTAAATGCCACGGGAACCGGAGGACGGTGCCGTTACCATGCACGGGCGATCCGGATCAAAACTGTCTGGCACCTGGGCCATCACGGTCACCGGTACATCGGTACCAGGCACGGACATAAAGGCAATAAACTCCTCACCGGGAATCAGACCTTCACCGCCGCTACCCACCTGAGGACCAAAGAAGGTGCCGTAGCCGCCGCCCGGCGCAGTATCGACCAAAGCCCGGTAGTTGTTGTAAATCGCCAGACGCCGGAGTTCGGCGGCAGTGGGGTTGAGGGGATCAGCGAACGCCGGTGCCGGGCTACTGCCAAGACCAGTGGCACCCAGTCCTGCCGTCAGCAGGTCATCGGTAATGCCATCGTAGCTGGATTGCTGAATATCGCCCTGGACGAAATCAGGAATTTCATTGAACGGGGACTTGCCGTCCTTGCAGGCAGTCAACGCAAACCCCGTGGCGCCGATCAGGGCGAAGAGCATCATTCGTTTCATGGTCGTTCCTTGTTTGTTGTTGTTAACGAACGGGCCAGGCCCTGAGCCAGGCCCCGGGGAACGCCATGCGGATCCTGTGCCAATCACCCAGGGCATTGATTTTAAATGACCATATTTGAAATCCGGTAGATAGAGAGAAAGAATAATCCGGATATCCGGACAGTCCGGAGTGGGAAATGACGTAAAGATAGTGGTAAATACGAGCCTGGGCCAAGGTGTCCGGAAAATTGGACACCGTATGGATTATCGGACAAACGGCAACAGGCTCAGCCCCATAACCACCAAAATCGCCAGGCAGGCGGCCAGGGTCCTTAGCGGATGGCGTCTGAACATAAACCAGACACCGCCGGACTCGCCCCGGGCCAGGTTCTCCTCATAAACCCGCCGCTGGGTTTCCTGACGCTGCCGATGATAGGCCTCGAGCAACGCCCGGGCGCGGGCTGCCTCGTCGTCATCGTGTACCCAGAAGCCTCCCATACTGATACCCCAGCGGCTTGCCGGTGTCTCGTAATAAACCACGTCATGGGCTTCAAAAAGAGCCCGAATTTCGTCGGCTTCGTCATCGGGCACATGGCGCAGGTTCATCAGGTGGTGTGGCATGGCGGCTCGTTGTCTGGTATCGGAAGCGGGAATCCCTATATCCTAGCATCAAAGCATGATTGGCCGAATTCACCACCCGGGACACTGAATGACCGATAGCCCCCTCCGACTGCTGCTGGGTTTTGATGCCCAGGCCCAGCGGGACAAGTCACAGTCGCTGACCTTCCTCCATCGCCGGGACCGCAAGTTCGCACTGATCTGCGAAGAGCAGGGCGTTGACCCGAATGCGGCTCTTTGGCTGGCACACCTGAACCGTCTGAGCGGACCCGACACGACACCGTCAGCAGCGGACCAGACCCTGGGTTTCTGGCGCCGGGTCCATGCGGGTTTTGCAGCGGTCGGCCTTATCACAGGACTGCTTACCATGGCCGGACTGCTGTTTTACGACGGTGGCCAGCGTATCAATATCACCGTCTTGCTCGGCTTCGTGTTGCTCCAGTTGATACTCGCCCTGTTCACCAGCCTGCAGTCACTGGTCGGATGGCAGCCCTGGCGCTGGCTTCTTCGACGCTTCCGGACCAGCCCGGCCAACATTGTGATCAGCAGGCTCCATCCTTTGCTGATGGCCAGGGCCGCCCACATCGGCGGTCTTTGCTTCGCCATCTCGGGACTGGCCACACTACTGGTGCTGGTGGTGGTACAGGATCTCGCCTTCGGCTGGAGCACCACACTGGAGACGGCTGCCGCAAACTACCACCGGCTGGTGCAAATCATAGCTGTACCCTGGACCTGGTTGTGGCCAGCGGCGGTTCCGGATCTCGCCCTGGTCGAAGCCACGCGCTTTTTCCGGGCCGGAATAGATAATGCTAGCCCGGATCCCGGCCTCTGGGGCCAGTGGTGGCCGTTTGTCACCATGCTGTGGACAACCTGGGTACTGCTGCCGCGCCTGCTGATGTGGCTTGTGACTTCGGCCTTGATCCGGAACCGGGCTCGCCGGCTGCTATCCAGCCATCCGGCGATGCATGCGCTGTTGTACCGCATGGAAACGCCGGCCCTGGACACAGGCAATGAGCATAACGATGCCGACGACCTGCCGGATACCAGAGCCCGCGACAATCTGCTTCCGCTGCCTGAGAGCGACACCTTGCTGTGCTGGGCCGGAGCCGGCGAACCGGAACTGCCCGAAGCCCTGCGCTCAGGCAGGCACCTGATTCTCCGGGCCGGGGGCAGGGCCAGCCTCACAGACGACGAGCAGACCCTCAAGCAGGTGGCGGAGCACTGCCTGAAGACCCGTGGCAACGCCGTGATCCTGCTGACCCGGTGCTGGGAGCCGCCAACCGGCGAGCTTCAGGATTTCCTGGAATCGGCCCGCCGACTCTGGCCCGGTGGAATCCGGGTCGCGCTTGTACCCCTGGCGGCTGACACAAACCTCGAGCCGGATGCCCAACAGATCCAGCCCTGGCTCCGGTTCGCTGAGCGTGTCGGCAACGAGTTCGTGAGGGTGTCACTGCCACCGCTCCTGCGGCAGTTCCCTTACACGACCAGTGGGGAGCCCTCATGACACAAATACCCACCTTCGCCGTGGTCGGGCACCCGAACAAGGGCAAATCCAGCGTGGTAGCCACCCTGTCCCAGAACGATGCCATCGCCATTGCCCTGGAACCCGGCACCACCCGAAAACGCCAGGCCTATCCGCTGAAAGTGGACGGACAAACCCTGTACACCCTGGTGGACACCCCCGGCTTTCAACGCCCGAGACGGGTCCTGGAATGGCTGGAGGCCCACAGTGTGTCCGCCTCTGACCACGCCGACACCGTCAGGGCCTTTGTGACCCAGCACCAGGGCAATGGCCGCTTTACGGATGAATGCGAACTGCTGACACCGTTGCTGGAAGGCGCTGGCATTATCTATGTGGTGGATGGCTCGGTACCCTACAGCGCCGAACATGAGGCCGAGATGACCATCCTGCGCTGGACGGGCCGCCCGAGCCTGGCGCTGATCAACAGCATTGGTGCGGACGATTACAGCGACACCTGGCAGGCCGCGCTGGGCCAGTTCTTCCAGGTTGTTCGCAGGTTCGACGCCGTTCGCGCCCCGTTTGCACAACATCTCGGCCTGTTGCGGGCATTCGGCCAACTGGAGCCAGACTGGGAAAAGCCGCTTGAGCAGGCCACCGAGTTCCTGTCCGGGCAGCGGCGGCACCGCCGTCGGCAGGCCGCCGCGCTGGTTGCCAGAGCCCTGGAGGACATGATGTCGTTCCGGGAAAAACGCACCCTGACCGCCAGCCAGGCCGCCGAAACCAGCGACGGCTCACTGGCCGAACAGCTCCGCCAGCGCTGGTACCGTCATCAACGCCAGCGGGAACTGACCCTGCGTGTTGATATCGAGCATCTGTACCAGCACCAGCGCATCCGGCGCCAGGAAGCCGAGCTGGAGTGGCATAGCGAGCACGATCTGTTTTCCGAAGACAGCCGCAAGGCGTGGGCGGTCAGCAAACGCTACCTGGCAACTGCCGGTTTCGGCGCCGGAGCGGTGAGCGGAGCCGGCATCGACGCCCTGACCCTGGGTTCCTCCCTGGGAACCGGCGCCCTGGTGGGTGGGCTGATCGGCGCTGCCGGCAGTTATTTCTATGGCGACCGCCTCACCCTGCCGGCGCTGAACATCGGGGTGCTTCGGGACGGACTGAAAACAGCCACCTTCGGTCCTGTACAGGACAGCCAGTTCGGCTATGTTGTATTAGGGCGCGCGATTGATCACTGGTGGCACATCAGCCACCGGAACCACGCCGGCCGGGACCTGCTGGATCTGGAACCAGCGGGCCACCACTGGCTGGAAAGCCTTGATAAAAGCAGCCGACAGGACATCCAGCGGGCCTTCGACAAGTGCCGGAAACGGCGCCCCCTGGACCAGCGCCAAAGGGAGAAATTCACCGCAGCCATCGAGCAATCCATGGCGATCTACGACGACTGGCGGTTGAACCGGACCTGACAGGGATGTTTATACTGAAAGGCTGTTCCATCACACAATGGGGAATGCGAATGAAAATTGTACGAGTGCAAGACATCATTGGTACCGAGCGCGAAGTCACCGGTCCGGGCTGGACCAGTCGCCGGATGTTGCTTAAGAAGGACGGTATGGGTTTCTCCTTCCACGAAACCATCATTCCGGCCGGCGCAGAGCTCAACCTCTGGTACAAGCACCACCTCGAAGCGGTTTACTGCGTGGCGGGCAACGGCAGCATTCTGGACAAGGCCACTGGTGAAACCCACCAGATCACCGACGGCACCCTGTATGCGCTCGACAAGCATGACCAGCACACCCTGCGCGGTGGCACCGAGGACATGCGCCTGATCTGTGCCTTCAACCCGCCGGTCACCGGCCGTGAAGTGCACGACGAAGACGGCGCCTACCTGCCGGATACCAGTGAAGGCTGATTCGCTGATCCGTGGCTGAACACCAGGCCGCAACCACGCCGCCACCGCCAGCCAGGCTGCTGCCGGTGGCGGTGTTGCTTTGGCTCGCCGGCATTTATCTGCGTATACCCGTGCTGGTGGCCCCACCTCTGGCGCCGTTTATCAGTAATGAACTGGCACTGACCCAGGCCCTCACCGGGGCACTGACCACGCTGCCCATTCTGATGCTGGCCATCGGCGCCATGCCTGGCTCCCTGGCCATCGCCCGCATTGGTCCCCGGAACACCCTGGCTTTGGCCATGGTCATCATGGTGATCGGCTCCGCTGGCCGCGCCCTGGTACCCGACACCCTCACACTGATGCTGGCCAGCGCCGTCATGGGGTTTGGTGTGGCCATGATGCAACCGGCCTTGCCGGCACTTCTGCCGAGATGGCTCGAGCCCCACCACCTGGCCCTGGGTTCCGCCATCTACATGAACGGCATGCTGATGGGCGAGTTCATCAGCGCCGGTATGACCCTGCCAGTGCTCATGCCCCTGTTCGACAACAGCTGGCGCGCCACTCTCCTGGCCTGGTCACTACCGGCCCTGCTGGTGGCTGCTGCCCTCTACCTGCCCAAAAGAGAACAGGCAAAACCCGTGGGTAAAGTCGCCTGGCTTCCGGACTGGAGCAACCCGCTTACCCTGAAAATCGGCCTGCTTCTCGGCCTGTCCGGCTCCATGTTCTTCGGCCTCAATGCCTATATGGGCAACCTGCTGGAACAGCAGGGTCAGTTCGGCAAACTCTCCGACGCCCTGTTCTGGTTCAACCTCGCCCAGGTCCTCGCGTCCCTGATCATGCTCAAAATGGCCCGGGCCTGGGTCGGCCGCCGCTCCACCATCATCGTTACCGCTGCCCTGAGCATCCTGGGCGCCCTCGGCGCCATCACCGTCACCGGCTGGTGGTCCATCGTCAGCGCGACCCTGATGAGCCTGACCTCAGGCATCCTCCTGATCCTCCTGGTCGCCGTGCCACCCCTGGTCACAATCTCCCAGGAAACCGGCCGCCTCTCCGCCGGCACCTTCCTGGTCGGTTACACCCTGGCCTTCTCCATCCCCATGCTCGGCGGCCTGGTCGCCGACTGGACCGGCGACGCCAGACACGCCATTCTCACCATCATCGCCTATAGCCTGCTGGTTCTGCCCTGGGCCTTCACGCTGGACCTGAAACACAGCCCGGAAGCTGATCCTTTAAAAGCTGAAAATGGGGTCAGGTGAAAATGGGGTCAGAAGAAAGCTTTCTTCTGACCCCTTGGCCAGACCCCAAACCTAGATGTAGTAGTCCTTCAACGGGGGAAACCCGTTAAATTCAATAGCGCTATAGGTAGTCGTGTAAGCCCCGGTAGAGAGCCAATACATCCGATCCCCAATAGCGAGATTCAAAGGCAGCGGATACTTGTGGTGCTCATACATGATATCGGCACTGTCACAGGTGGGCCCGGCAATCACGCAGTCCTCGCCTTCGCCCACCTTCTCCGTCCAGATCGGAAACTTGATCGCCTCATCCAGGGTCTCGATCAGCCCGGAAAACTTGCCCACATCGGTAAATACCCAGCGGTGCAGGGCCGTTCGCGATTTCCTGGAAATCAGCACCACCTCACTTACCAGCACGCCGGCATTGGAAATCAGCGAGCGGCCAGGCTCAATGATGATCTCCGGCAGCTCGGCACCGAAATCCTCGTGCAGGAACCGGGCAATCTCCTCCGCGTACACCTTCAGTTCATTGGTGCGAGTGATGTAATTGGCCGGAAAGCCGCCGCCCATGTTGATCATCTTCAGCTCGATGCCATCTTCTTCCTTCAGGCGCTCGAAAATCACCTTCACCTTGTTCAGGGCCGCGTCCCAGGCGCCGATTTCCCGCTGCTGGGAGCCAACATGGAAGGACACACCGTAAGGTACCAGGCCCAGATCACGGGCCAGGATCAGCAGATCCATGGCCATATCGGTCTGGCAGCCAAACTTGCGGGACAAGGGCCAGTCCGCTGTCAACGTGCCTTCGGTCAGGATACGTACGTACACCCTTGAGCCCGGTGCCGCCTTGGCAATATTGCGTAGATCCGCCTCGGAGTCGGTGGCAAACAGGCGCACGCCCTTCTCGTAGAAGGTGCGGATGTCCTTGGCCTTCTTGATGGTATTGCCGTAGCTGATGCGCTCTCCGGTCACACCCAGGGCCATCACCTTGTCCAGCTCATACACCGACGCAATGTCGAAACAGGCACCCTTGTCACGCAGCATGGTCAGGACCTGCGGGGCGGGGTTGGCTTTCACCGCGTAGTACACCCTGGCGTAGGGGAAGCCTTCCACCAGCTCATCGTACTGGCGATCAACCGTGGCGGTATCAATCACCACGAACGGGGTTTCCCTGCCATCTGCAAAGTCTTTGATACGTTTGAACGTCTCGGCGCTGTAATAATCGGCGATGTTAGCGTTGGCTGACTCGGTCATGGATGGTGTTTCCCTCCACAGGGCAAACAGGCATAAAAAAAGGCGCCACAGCAACGCTGCAGCACCCGTTAGATGGCGCGATCATCAGGCTTTTTTTCAGGCCCGGATATGAGCATATCTACCCATGCGTAATCCGTGAAAAGCGACAGGCCAATGGCATGAAAGTTGGCGTGAAAATTCTCTGACAGCCACTGGCCACCAAGGCGCCGGCTCCACCGGGCCATCGGACAAATGCTTCAGCCGCTGCTACCCTTGAGCTGAACGATGCCCGGGACAGACAGTATGCAGGAGCTGGATACAAAGGCGGAGACTCTGCTGGCCGGTGTGCGGGAGGATTACCAGTCCGGTGCCACTCAGTTGGCCAGTCGCACGCTCAATGAACTGCTTTGGTACCTGGATGACGTCAACCCCGACGCTGAAACCCTGTCTCGCCTGATATCCGAACTTCGGGCCGCCCGTCCCAGCATGATCGTCATTGGCAACGCCCTTGGCATGGTCCGGGAACGCTGGGCAGAGGCCCCGGACCGACCCCGGCAGGCGATTCTGGACACCCTCCGACAACTCGAAAATGCGGGCATGGCGATCACCCGACACGCGCGAAGCCAGTTACCTGAGAATCCCGTGTTAATGACCCACAGCGCCAGCTCGGTGGTGCTCGCCCTGTTTCGGGCGCTGGCCGACGCCGGTGAGCCCTTTTCCGTCATCTGCACCCAGAGCAGCCCCGGGTTTGAGGGGCATATCCTGGCCCGCGCGCTGAATGACCTGGCGGTGCCTGTCACCCTGATTACGGATGCCCAGATGGGCGTGTTTGTCGCCAGCGCGGATGTGGTCATCACCGGGTGCGACACCTGGCTGACAGACGGCTATTTTGTGAACAAGGTCGGCACAGGGCCACTTGCACTGGCGGCACAGGCCGCCGGTAAGCCATTCTGGGTGCTGGCGGACAGCTTTCGCAACAGCGATGCCAGCCACAATTCGGCCACCCTTGAGGAAATGCCCGCCAGTGAGCTCAAGGCCCCGGAGGGGCACTGGATAACCCCGCGCAACGTGTATTTTGAAACCGTTCCGCAGCAACTGGTCGGCCTGCGGATCAGCGAGCAGGGCGTTTTTTCGCCCCCGGCTGGGCCTCGGCGGTAAACGGATCGACCGGACTCCGGTATTATGGCGGTTTTACTCTTGAACTCTTATAGTTGCCGCCCCACCCACAGATCGATTATCAGGGAGTCCGGTCATGCCCGCCATTCTGGTTGCTGTATGCCTGTTGCTGCTGGCCGGTTGTGCCGAAAACACCTCGGAATCCACCGGGAAGCGAATACTGCCGGCCCCGTCGCAGCAACCGATTGCCTTCGAGGCCGATGTCCAACCCATTCTTGAGCGCAAATGCCTGGCCTGCCATAGCTGCTACGACGCCCCCTGTCAGCTAAAGATGGAATACGCCGACGGCCTGATCCGCGGGGCTCATCCAAAGCCGGTCTATAACAGCGCTAGACTGCAGACCCAGGCCACCACCCGCCTGGGTATCGATGCCCAGACCGAACAGCAGTGGCGGGATCTGGGCTTTTACTCGGTGCTGGCGCAGGGCAACAAAACCCGTAGTCTGTTTGAAAACATGATCCGCCTGGGCAAGCAGCACGAGTTTGCCCCCAACAGCAAACTTCCCGGGGACATCGAACTGGGTATCGGGCGTGTCAACCAGTGTGTGACCAACGCGGAGTTTGGCGATTACGCCGACGACCATCCCTATGAGGGCATGCCCCTGGCGGTGACCGGCCTCACCGACGACGAATACGCCACCCTCGCCGGCTGGCTCAACCAGGGCGGCGCTATCCACCCTCACCAGGTTGAGGTGACCCCGGCGGAACAGCAGCATATCGAGCAGTGGGAACAATGGCTGAATCAGCCAGAAAACCACCAGCAACTGGTCAGCCGCTGGTTGTACGAACACCTCTATCTGGCCCACCTGTATTTTGTGGACGACGGTGCCAACACCCGCTTCTTCGAACTGGTTCGCTCGCGCACGCCGCCCGGCGCGCCCGTTGAGCTGATTGCCACCCGCCGTCCCAATGATACGCCCGGGGGCGCCCTTTACTATCGGCTGCGCCCGGTCGCCGGCAGCATTATCCACAAACGCCACATCACCTTAGCGTTTGGCCCCCAGCAACGGCAGCGGACACAACAGTTATTCTTTGGCCGCGACTGGCCGCTGGCCACCCTTCCGGGTTATGGTGCCGATGAACGGGCCAATCCCTTTGCCACCTTCACCGCCATTCCGGCACGCGCCCGCTACCAGTTCATGCTGGACAACGCCGAGTATTTCACCCGCACTTTCATTCGCGGGCCAGTGTGCCGTGGGCAGATTGCCACCGATGTGATCCGCGACCAGTTCTGGGCCGTGTTCCAGGCCCCCGACGACGATCTGTATGTCACCGATCCCGGTTATCGCCAACGGGTAACGCCGTTGCTGGCCCTACCCGGCCAGGACAGCGACCTGCTGGACTTTGGTGATAACTGGAGCACCTATAAGGCCAAGCGTAACGAATACAGCAGACTGCGCTCGACCGCTTATAGCCTTGCCTATCCGGATGGCGCCGGGCTGGACCAGGTCTGGGATGGTGACGGTTACAACACCAATGCCCTGCTCACCATTTTCCGCCATCACAACAACGCCTCCGTGCAGCGGGGCCTGATTGGCCAGGTGCCGACAACAAGCTGGTGGATGGACTACCCACTCTTTGAGCGCACCTACTACGAACTGGTGGTGAACTTCGATGTCTTCGGCAATGTCGCCCACCAGACCCAGACCCGGCTCTATTTTGACCTGATTCGCAACGGTGCTGAGCAGAATTACCTGCGCCTGATCCCGGCCGGAGAGCGCAACCGGGTGCTGAAACGCTGGTACCAGGGTGCCGGCAAGCTCAAACTGGGTTACAGCTATGCTGACATGGATGACCGCACCCCCTCCCAGGTACCCTATGTCACCAGCGCCCACAATGAGGAGCTCGGGGCCAGGTTGCTGCTCACGTTTCGCGACCTGAACGCCGAACGGAACGATCCGATCAACCGCTGCGGTGGTAGCAGCTGTGGTCGCCCTTATCTGCCTGAGTGGATTCGCAGCACCGACCAGACGCTGTCCCAACTGGCGTCGACCCGCGCCGAGTTCCTGCCGGCGATTACTTTCCTGCCGGAGGTCAGCTTCCTGCGGGTACGTAACGAAAAGGGTGAACGTACCGTTTACACGGTGATCCGGGACCGCGCCCACAGTAATGTTGCCTTCATGTTTGGTGAGGATTTCCGGTATCAGCCGGATGACGACAAACTGACCATTTATCCAGGCATCATTGGCAGCTATCCCAATTTCATGTTTGATGTACCGGCCGCGCAGGTGGCCCTGTTCACCAACACATTGCGGCGGCTGAAGACCCAGGAAGCATTCGACGAGCTGGTCAGCGTCTGGGGCGTACGCCGCACGCACCCGGACTTCTGGACCATCCTCCACGACATCACTGCCTGGCATCGGGAACACCAGCCGTTGCAGGCAGGCATCTTCGACATCAACCGCTACGAGAACCTCTGACGCGGTGGCGGGCGTTTCCTGATACCCGGCTGGGCCAGTGCGGTGAGCGAATCGTCGGGCCAGGGGTGATTCGTAACAACGTTGGAGCCATTCGTTGATAGGGAGTTATATGGTGCCGACCATGCTAAAATCGCGAGCTTTGAACTATGTTTAATTACGGGTAGCCAGGAAGCTACTTTTTACTGAAAGGAACTCTCACCATGAGCAATCTGACTGCCGCCTGCGTTGGCGATATGCACGTTTGCCCGATCAAAGGGCACGGCTCTTCCCCCATCCTGCCGAACGGCTCCAGCATCCTTGTTGAAGGTAAACCCATTGCCCGGGTGGGCGATGTTACCGGTTGCGGTGCAGTTATTACCTAAGGCTACCCGTTGGCGTTGGCCGATGGTATGCCGGTGGCCTACCTGGGCAGCCCCACCAGTCATGGTGGTTCAATTGTCAGCGGTAATTCTCGTGTGATTCTTGGCGTTGCCACCAATACCGCGCCGGTTGTCGATTTTGCCATGGCTGGTGCTCTGGATGACAAAGGCCAGCTCACGCCAGCAGCAAAAAAGTTGCTGGACAAAGATCCGCAGGAGTTTGTGCGCAAAGCTGCCCAGAAAGGCGCGTTGATTGACGAGGGCGTTTCGGACGAGTCACCGGCTGTCCGTTTATGTCTCAGGAGTGGGCACTAAATTTGGTGAGCCCGACGATGGTCTAAGTATGGGGTTGGGGCTGGGAGAGCAAGGCATCCTCAGGAAAATCGAGGAAGGCGCCGCAGACCTCGTCGTGCAACTGAAACGCTCCGTTTACGAACCAATAGATGAGTTGGTTCTGGATGTGTTCGGGTTTAGCCGTGGAGCCGCAACCGCCCGGCATTTTGTCAGCCGGGAAGTCTACGACACAACAGGCTCTTTGTACGGCGAATACAAAGGGAGGTTGGTCAAAGCTTTCGAGCGAGAGGGCATTCCATGGCCCGATAAGGGTGGTCGTCGGGCTATTCACCCGAATAAGAGCCAGTGAATGGATGGAGGCTACCATGAGTATCAAGCGTTGGGTAATTAGTATCTGTATTCTGGTTCTGGTCGGGTGTTCGGAGCAAACGGAATCCGAAGGGCAAAAATATGGCCCGAATGGGACCCATCGAAGTATCGGTGTGGTGGCACCGAAACACTACGATGTATGGGTTGACAAGTTTTTCATTGAATCCCTCTCCGAAGACATTGAGTGGCGGGCACCTATTGGTATTGTGTCCTGCTGCTGGGAAAAACCGTTTGGGGCGATGGCGGATTGGCAAACCATGCCAGAGGTGTTTTTAATTCGCTGGTTCTCGTTCGCGGAGCAACAATCCTATGAGGCTCTGATCCAACTGGAAAATCCAGATGAGATTGGGGAAAGAATGAAGGAGATCGCTCCCTTTGAAGCCTATGGCAAGATAGCAGAGCGTCCGCGAGACGTCTTGGTTCTTGGTTTGGCGCCAGGTGGAACTGTCGTGGTGTGGATTATGAATCGGGGTGAGAATGCTATCGAAGTGGGGCGGTATCAAGGAAAAAAATCGAAACCCATCGAGAGCACTACCGAGAGATTACGGAGCGCTACAACCGCGATCACGGCCAGTTTTTACAAGAAAACGGCATCCAACTTGAAGGCTGGTAACCCGAAGAACCTGCAGGCTGGGAGTTAGTCACCGCATAACCCATATGAGCCTTCAGATGGCGGGCGTTATGGGGTAATCCTACGCTGCCAGTAGCCAGGTTTTCTTGAGTGGTGGGCAAAAGCATCAGTCAGGCGTCTCCCGAGTGGAGATGGCCTCGCTTCCAGCCGACCCTAAACCCAACCCTTCAAACGAAGGCAGCCGCCGCCCGGTCTTCAGGTTTTTCAAAGTGCTTATTTGCCATCGAGGCGAATCAGCGAGCAGGGCGTTTTTTCGTTCCCTGCTGGGCCTCTGCAGTAAACGGATCGTCCGGCCAGGGATGCTTGGGGTAACGACCACGCATGTCCTTGCGCACGTCCGGGTAAACATTCTGCCAGAAGCTGGCGAGATCGGCGGTCACTGCCAGCGGGCGCTGAGCCGGTGACAGTAAATGAATGACCACCGGGACGCGGCCGCCAGCCACTCGCGGGGTTTCAGTCCAGCCGAACAGGGCCTGGAGCTTGGCTGCCAGCACCGGTCCGTTCTCCGGGCCATAATCGAGCCTGACCCGCTGGCCTGTGGGGATGGTCAGGGCAACCGGCGCGAGCGCCTGGAGCTGTTGTTGTGCCGGATAACCCAGAAGGCTGTTGAGAGCGTTCAACAGGTCCAGACGGCCCAGATCGGACCAGCGACTCTTACCGGCCAAAAACGGCCCCAGCCACTGCTCCAGATTCGCCAGCAAGGCCCCTTCACTGGTATCAGGCCAGTCATCATCGGGGAAGGTTTCGGCCAGCAACCGGACACGGGCGCACCATTGGTGGCCGTCGTCCGTCCAGGGCAGGCTTTCCAGCCCCTTCTTCCGGATGGCATTGAGCAGACCCCGCTGGACCAGCACCGGATCCACCTGCGCCAGCGGTTTTTCCTGCAGCACCAGCTCACCCAGTTTCCTGAGGCGCCGGGCCACCACCCTGCCCCTGGCATCGTCCCACAGTGCCTCTTCGGTGTCGTGAATGTGGTTGGCCAGATCCTGCTCCAGATCCGGGATATCCACCGGCGCCGCCAGATAGATGGTCGCTTCCCGGGCCTTGCCATCCAGCTCCGCGGCAACCAGCCAGTCGTGTCTGGCGAGAGGATCATCCTCTCTCAGGACCGCCCCTTTGCCATTGCTGAGCTGATACCTCGGCGCCGTGCCTGATCGCCGGCGAGCAACGCGGTCCGGATAGGCCTGGGCCAGTAAACGTCCGATGTCGGTTTCTGTGGGCATTTCCCGACCACCAGGGTTAGCAGTACCACACAGCCGCTTTGCCGCCTGTCGCACAGCCTTGAGGCGGGCAGGGTCCAACGAACGATCGCGACGCTCGCCATGGAGCACGCGAATACGCTCCTGCATATCCGCCCCGGCGCCGGGGCCAAGCAGATCACGCTCCCCCAGCAAAGCGGCCAGTTCCGCAGCAGGCACCTCTAGACCGAGCTCTCTTCCGCGCAACACCATATGGGCCAGGCGGGGGTGAATACCCAGCTCCCGGGCGGCCTTGCCATGATCGGTAATGGCGCCATCCGCATCCAGCATGTCCAGCCATTGCAGTAGGGCCACAGCCTGCTGCCAGTGGGCCCGCGGCGGTTCATCGATCCACGCAACGCCGGCGGCCTCACGGGCACCCCACTGGGCGAGTTCCAGGACGAGCGGCGCGAGATCGGCCTCCAGAATCTCTGGCGGCGTGTACTCCGCCAGCCCGAACTGCTCCGATTCACTCCACAACCGGTAACACATTCCGGGCTCTACCCGTCCCGCCCGTCCTTTTCTCTGTTCCGCGGAGGCCCGGGACACCCGGCCGGTCACCAAGCGGGTCATACCACTGTTGGGGTCAAATACCGCCCGACGCTGCTGGCCGGTGTCAATCACCACTCTGACACCTTCGATGGTCAGACTGGTTTCGGCAATGGCCGTGGCCAGCACGACTTTACGCTGGCCTTCCGGCGCCGGCGAGATGGCCTGATCCTGTTGCTCCGATTTCAGGTTGCCGTAGAGGGGCGCGACACGCACCTTCTCCGCCAGCGTGCCCCGAAGCTGTTGCTCCACACGCCGGATTTCCCCGGCACCCGGAAGAAACACCAGCACGGATCCGGTCTGATCCGCCAGTGCTGCTTCCTGAATGACTGCCACCACCTGATCCACCACCCGGGCATTGCGGGCCAGCGGCCGATACAACACCTCCACTGGGAAGGCCCGGCCTTCACTGGAGATTACCGGCACATCCCCGAGCACCCTGGCAATCGGGGCGGTATCCAGCGTGGCCGACATTACCAATAGCCGCAAGTCCTCGCGCAGCGCCTGCTGGGATTCCCGGACCAGGGCCAAGCCGAGATCCGCCTGCAGGGAGCGCTCATGAAACTCGTCAAAAATGACGGCCGCATAATCTTCCAGCATCGGATCGGCCTGGATCAACCGGGTCAGGATACCCTCGGTGACCACTTCAATGCGGGTGACCGCCGACACCCTTGTATCCAGCCGGGTTCGGTAACCGACGGTCTGGCCGGGCTTCTCATTCAGCTGTTTTGCCATAAACCGGGCTGCGGACCTGGCCGCAAGGCGACGCGGTTCCAGCATCAGGATCTTGCCATCACGCCGCCAGGGTGCATCCAGCAGGGCGAGGGGAACACGGGTGGTCTTGCCGGCACCGGGTGGCGCCTGCAAAAGAGCAGTACTGGTCTGTTCCAGGGCGTTTTTCAGCTCTGGAAGGATGGCATCGATAGGGAACATGGGATTCCGGACTTCGGTTTTACGGCGGCGACCAGGGTTTGAACAGCGTCAGGAACGGGCCCGGCCACGATTGGCCTTCGCCCACTGGTAAATACGCTCGAAGGCTTCGGCCAGCTGTTCGGGATTATGAGGCGGCTGAATCACCGCAGCAAGTTCACCATCCGGGTTCAGCAAGGCGAAATGGCCGCTGTGGTCCACCAGCAACTCGCCATCCACCTCTCGGTGCACGAACACCGCGCTCAGGCTTTTGGCCAGCGCACGCAGGGTTTCCAGATCCCCGGTCAGGCCATGAAAGTGCTCGCCAAAGAAGTCGGTGTACTCCCGGAGCTTCTCGGGAGTGTCATGTTCCGGGTCAGCACTGACCAGCAGATAGTTGGGCTGAGGCAGCTCATTCGACAGAAGCTGATCGGTACGGCGCAGATTCGCCATCGCCGCCGGGCAGATATCGGGGCAGTTGGTATAGCCCACAAAAGCAAAGATCCAGCGCCCCTTCAGGCTCTCCCGGGTCACCGTCTCGCCGTTTTCATTAGTCAATGTGAACTCGGCCAATTGCCGCGGCTGGTCATATACATAGGTATTGAGCTCGGTCAGTTCCGGTGCGGGGATCGGTTCCTGGCTGCCGATCAGGAACACCTGCCGTCCCACGACAAGCCCGAAGATCAAAACCACAATTAACAGGAGGCAGAAAAGGGTAAGGCGAATAGAGCTGTTCATGCTGAATCCAATTCGGTGACCAATCGAGCAGGCGGGAAGGGCTTTCCGAAACCGTGCGGAGCCAGGGATGGCGGAGCCGAGCGTACACGGACGTATTCACAGCGTGTTTCGGAAAGCCCTTCCCGCCTGCGCCCGCACGGTGTCTACTTCAGAAAAACACAAAATGATCCACAAGCAATACCACAAACAGGGCCATCAGGTAAGTGATGGAATACTTGAAGGTATTCAGAGCGACCCGCCGGTCATCGCCCTTCAGGAGCCGGACGGCGTACTGCAGGAAGCGCAGGCCAAGGGCCAGGGCGCCCACCAGGTAGATGCCGCCGGACATGCCTGTGACAAAAGGTAGCAGGCTGACCGCCAGCAGCATCAGGGTATACAACAGGATGTGGAGCTCGGTGAACTTGTTGCCATGGGTTACCGGCAGCATGGGAATACCCGCCTTGGCGTATTCCTCCTTGCGGTGGATCGCCAGGGCCCAGAAATGCGGTGGCGTCCAGGCAAAGATGATCAGCACCAGGAGCAGGGCGTGGCCTTCCACCTGGCCGGTAACCGCGGTCCAGCCCAGCAGTGGCGGCATGGCGCCGGCCAGGCCGCCAATGGTGATATTCTGGGGCGTGGCCCGCTTCAGGAACAGGGTATACACGCCCGCATAGCCCACCAGGGAGGCCAGGGTCAGCCAGGCTGTCAGGTGATTCACCTGCCACATCAGTACGGCCATGCCAATACCGGCAAGAATGGTCGCGAACAGGATGGCGTCCAGGGGTGAGATCTTGCCTGTGGCCACCGGACGCTTGCGGGTGCGGGCCATGACCGTGTCAATCTTCTGGTCCACCACATGGTTGACCACCGCCGCGGCACCGGCCAACAACGCAATACCCAGGTTACCCCACACCAGAACGCCCCAGCCAGGCACCCCCGGCGCAGCCAGCAACATGCCGATCACCGATGTGAGGATCATCAGCGCAACCACCCGGAGCTTGGTCAGCTCCAGGTAGTCACGCCACGAAATGGGTGTTCTGGATTCGCTCGCAATTGCCTGGGCCGGCAGCGCTTCCACTTGCTCGCTCATGCCGTAACCTCCTGGTTCATTGTTGTTGTGTGTGTTGCTGCCGCGGTGTGCGCTTTCGGTAACAGCTGATGCCGCCAGATCAGATGAATGACTGACAGGAGCAGTCCGGCGCCCATGGCGTTATGGGCGACGGCAACAGACAAGGGAATATGGAACAGGACGTTGGCCAGCCCCAGCAGGACCTGGACACCCAGCACTACGGCCACCAGTCGAATGGCATTGTCCAGGCCGGTGTTCCCCCGTCGGCGCCACATCAGGGCCAGCAATGTCGCAAGGTAAACCAGCACGACCACAGCTCCCAAGCGATGTGTCACGTGAATCGCTACCCGCCCGTCGGCAGTCAGCTGGCCGCCGAGATAGTTGGGGCCGACATGCTGGCTAACATCAAAGCCGTGGCGAAAATCCATACCCCCGGGCCACCACTGGCCCTGGCAGGTGGGCAGATCGGTACAGGCCACGGCGGCGTAATTGGCGGCTGTCCAGGCACCGAAGGCAATCTGCATCACCACCAGCACAAGCCCGCCATAAAGCCAGGGGCGGAAACCTGCTAACACTCCGGCGTGGCGGGGGTGCTCCCGAGTCTCCTCGCCTTTCGCCCGTTTCCGTAGCCGCAAGGTAAGGAGAGTAAGCAGACTGAGGGTGGTAAATCCTCCCAACAGGTGCAAGGCCACCACCTGGGGCCACAGCTTCAGAGTCACCGTCCACATGCCAAAGGCACCCTGCAGAATAATGAAACCCGCAATGAACAAAGGCAGTTTCACCGGCACGCCGCTACGCCGGTGGCGAACCGCACAGGCGGCCAGACCAAAGACCACCAGTCCGAGGGTACCGGCGGCATAGCGGTGAATCATCTCCGGCCATCCCTTCTCGACATCCACCGGCGTTTCCGGGAAACGCGCGTTGGCGATGGCGATGCTCGAGTCACTCTGGGGAACCGTCAGAAACCCATAACAGCCTGGCCAGTCGGGACAGCCAAGCCCGGCATGCACCAGTCGGGTCCAGGCGCCGAGCATGATCACCACAACGGCCAGCAAAACAGCAAGGGTTGCCCATCTGGCCATAACCCGGGCCGCGGGTGATGGTGAAAGGTACGACTGATTCAAGGCTGACTCTCCGGCTCTGACCATTAACCAATCTGCGACAGTTTGAGCAGATGTTTGAGATCCTCGAGCATGTCCTTACCCGTGTGCTCGGAACCGTAATGCATCAAGATGTTGCCGAAGGGGTCCACCAACAGGATACGGGGCTCCGCTTCCGGATCGATGCCGGCGGGCCAGGCAGGCTGAGTGCCGGCGGCTGGAACCAGCCGCTCCATTGAACTGTATTCCTGTGGCCAGCGGGCCTGCAGATCGGCCGGTACGCTGCCCAGTACCGTTGCCCGCGATACCCGGCTGGCATTCTTGCCAAGGGCAATGTTGACCTGCCTGGCAAGGTAGAGCAGTTCCTCACACTGGCTGCCACACTGCCCGGCCGCCACAATCATCATCCAGTCAGGATCGGCCTTGTCCGGGCCAAAGCGTTCGCTCAGTGGTGTCCCGGATGAAGTTTCAACATTAAGGGTTGAAACCGGCACGACCGGCTGGAGAAGAACCCCGTTGTTGGTGTGGCCGGCCGGGTTCAGCCAGCCGGTGTAGAACATGATGGTGGCAACAATGATCGGGCCAAAACCCAGTACGAACAGAAGGAGTGCGGTCCGACGGCCACGACGGGCCTGTTCCGGGGTGGGGCCTTCATTCTGCTCCTGGTCGGATATCCGGTTAGCCATCGTCATTGTCATTATTGGCTCCTGTCTTTCGGTAACTTGCCACTATAGTCAATATAGTCAGCGCCACAGCCAGCGCAAACCATTGCGTGGCATATCCGTAATGGGTTTGCGGTCCCATCAGATCCGGCTTCCAGTCGGCCCGGTAGGCTCCAGGCTGATGGTCGCCGGAAAGGCGAACGATCCTGCCGGGAAGCTCCGGGATTTCGGCTCGGGCCGCCTCTTTGGAGAGGCTTTGCACGCGCCGGGGCCAGGGGCCGGTTGCCGGGGGTTGATCACCAAGAACCGGCGGCACCGGGTAATCGCTGATCCGCCCCTGTAACGTGAAAACACCATCCGGCGGGTCAACCTCCGGAAGCTGGTCCCGGGTCCGGGGCGCTTGCACCCAGCCGCGATTGACCACCACCGGCGGACCCGAAACCGGGCGAAACACGGTGAGAACCTCATACCCTGGCACACCATCCCGGGTCCGGTTATCCAGCAGCCAGTTCCGGTTTCCGTAAAGACCGGTCAGGGTCACAGGCCGGCCATTGCTCAGATCCAGAGCCACCATGTCTGGCCAGTCCAGGTTTACAGCCTCCTGTTGCCACTGATCCAGCAGTAGCTGTTTCTCCGCTGCCCGGTTGAGCTGCCAGACACCCAAGCTGATCAGAACCGGCAGGAAGACCCCACTGAATACCAGCAACCGCCAATCGAATTGCCAGTGACGGCGTTGGCGCTGCGAATCAGACATGCTCTGCTATAGTGACCTCATCGAGCCCGGAAGACGTTCCGGACTGTATATTCACAACACCAATAAAAACAGGAAGTTCCATGCTCAAGGCCGTTATCGTTGTGTTGATGCTTGCCGTAGTCGTGAGCCTGTTCAGTGGCCTGTTCTTTCTCATCAAGGATGGTGGTAAAACCAATCGGGTGGTGAATTCCCTGGCGGTTCGGGTCACGCTTAGCATACTGCTCCTGGCGGTGATTCTTATTGCGCTCTGGCAAGGGAGCCTGACATTGAATCCGACTCCCTGACCCTGTACATCAAATGATGTAGACAAACACGAACAAACCCAGCCACACCACATCCACAAAATGCCAGTACCAGGCCGCGGCCTCGAAACCGAAGTGACTGTCCGCCGTGAAATGGCCCTTGTTGATACGCATCAGCATGATGAAAAGCATCAGTGTTCCCAGTGTCACATGGGCACCGTGAAAGCCGGTCAATAGGAAGAAGGTGCTGCCGTAGATGCCAGACTCCAGAGTCAGGTTCAGATCCTGGTAGGCGTGCATGTACTCCTCGGCCTGCAGGACCAGGAAGCCGATAGCCAGCAGAATCGTGGCAATCATCCAGATCTTGACCTTGGTGCGGTTGCCTGCTTTCAGCGCATGATGGGCAACGGTGATGGTGAACGAAGAAGTCACCAGCAGAATGGTGTTTACCAGTGGCAGGCCCCAGGGGCCGATGATGGCCTCTGGCGGCGGATAGGCTTCGGGATTAGGAGTCTGAATCAGCGGCCAGGTTGCCTGGAATCCCTCCCAGAGCATATTTGAGCTGCCCCGGTCCCCCTCACCGCCCAGCCACGGCACGGCGAACACCCGCACATAGAACAGAGCGCCAAAAAAGGCCGCGAAAAACATGACCTCGGAAAAGATAAACCAACTCATTCCCCAGCGGAATGACCGATCCATCTGCGGGCTATAGAGCCCCGCCCGGCTCTCCCGGATCACGTTGCCAAACCAGCCGAACAGTATGTAGGCCATAATCATCGCGCCAATCAGGAACATGATCCAGGCGCCGGTGGAGCTCTCACCCTTTTGCGCATTGACCATGATGGACGCGGCGCCATAGAGGGTTACCCCGAGGCCAACCGTGGCAATGATCGGCCATTTGCTCTGTTCCGGAACGTAATAGCTCTGGTTTTCCGCCATGACAGTCTCCGATGGCTTATTCGTTGTTAGTTGTTTTTGTCCTGGAGCGAGTGCGTCTTCACATCCCTATTTCACTTCCGGCGGTGTCGCGAAGGTGTGGTAGGGCGGAGGCGACGGCACCGTCCATTCCAGGCCCTGAGCGCCGTCCCAGGGCTTGGCAGCCGCTCTCTCACCGCCCCGGACACACTTGACCACAATGAACAGGAACAGGATCTGGGTAGCGCCAAACATGAAGGCACCAATGCTGGACACCATGTTGAAATCCGCAAACTGCAACGCGTAATCCGGAATCCGCCGAGGCATGCCCGCCAGCCCAAGGAAGTGCATGGGGAAGAAGGCAAGGTTCATGCCGATGAATGACAGCCAGAAATGGGTTTTGGCGAGGGTTTCGTCGTACATGTGGCCGGTCCACTTGGGCAGCCAGAAATACGCAGAGGCGAAGATTCCGAAGATCGCGCCCGGCACCAGCACATAGTGGAAATGGGCAACCACGAAGTAAGTATCGTGATACTGGAAATCAGCCGGCGCAATCGCCAGCATAAGACCTGAAAAACCGCCGATGGTGAACAGGATCACGAAGGCCACCGCAAACAGCATGGGCGCCTCAAAACTGAGCGAACCCCGGAACATGGTGGCTACCCAGTTGAACACCTTCACCCCGGTGGGGACGGCGATCAGCATGGTGGCGTACATGAAGAACACCTGGCCGGTAATGGGAATGCCCACCGTAAACATGTGGTGCGCCCAGACCACGAACGACAGCAGGGCAATGGCACCGACCGCATACACCATGGAGGCATAGCCGAACAGGGGCTTGCGGGAGAAGGCCGGAATGATGTGGGACACCGCCCCGAACGCCGGCAGGATCATGATATAGACCTCGGGGTGGCCGAAGAACCAGAACACATGCTGGAACAGAACGGGATCACCGCCGCCGGAGGCATCAAAGAAGCTGGTGCCGAAGTTGATGTCCATCAGCATCATGGTCACCACACCGGCCAGCACCGGCATTACTGCGATAAGCAGGAACGCGGTGATCAGCCAGGTCCAGACGAACAGGGGCATTTTCATCAGGGTCATGCCCGGGGCTCGAAGGTTCAGGATGGTGGCAATCACATTGATGGCACCCATGATCGAGGAAATACCCATGATATGGACGGCAAAGATGAAGAAGGTGGTGCTTGGCGGCCCGTAAGTGGTCGACAGGGGCGCGTAGAAAGTCCAGCCAAAGTTGGGCGCGCCACCTTCCATGAACAGGGTGGAGACCAGGATCAGGAAGGCGCAGGGCAGCAGCCAGAAGCTCCAGTTGTTCATCCGTGGCAGCGCCATGTCCGGCGCGCCGATCATCAACGGAAGCATCCAGTTCGCCAGCCCCACAAAGGCCGGCATGACGGCGCCAAAGACCATGATCAGACCGTGCATGGTGGTCATCTGGTTGAAGAATTCCGGCTGCACAATCTGCAGACCGGGCTGGAACAGTTCGGCGCGAATGACCATGGCCATAGTTCCGCCCAGCAGGAACATGGTGAAGCTGAATATCAGGTACATTGTCCCGATATCCTTGTGGTTTGTGGTCAGCAGCCAGCGGCTGATGCCTTTAGCCGGGCCGTGATGATGATCCTGGGCGTGGGTATCTGCAACCGCACTCATGAAAACCCCCGTTACCGCCATTTATTGTGGCTGGTGATATCTGTTATCTGGCGTTGATTACTGCTGGTTCTTGTAATCAAAGATCTCTTTTGGTGTGACCATCTCGCCGGTACTGTTACCCCAGGCATTCCGCTCATAGGTAATGACTGCGGCCAGGTCCACCTCGCTCAATTGATTCCCAAAGGCCTGCATCGCGGTGCCGGATTTACCATTCACAACGATGTCGATGTGCGCTGCCATATCTTCTGTGGCTATTTTGCTGCCTTTCAACGCCGGGAACGCCGGCGGTGCACCACTGCCATCGGCCTGATGACAGGCGGCACAAGCAGTTTGATAAGCCTTTTCGCCCCGCTCCATCAGCTCAGCCATGGTCCAGTCTTTCTGGGTCAGCTCACGCTCTTGCTCGGCTGCCTCCTTCTGCTCGGCCACCCAGGCCGCGTACTCTTCCTGAGGAACAGCCTTGACCACCACGGGCATGAAGCCGTGGTTTTTGCCACAAAGTTCGGTGCACTGGCCACGGTAGATGCCCGGCTCGTCCACCCGGGTCCAGGTTTCGTTGATGAAGCCGGGAATGGCATCTTTCTTCACGCCAAAATCCGGCACCCACCAGGAGTGGATCACATCGTTGGCCGTCAGCAGGAAGCGAACCTTTTTACCTACCGGAATCACCAGGGGGTTATCGACTTCCAGGAGGTAGTTCTCGCCTTTGACCTGCCGGTTTTCAATCTGGTCCATAGGCGTGGACAGGTTCGAGAAGTAACCAAAGTCCTCGTTGATATACTCATACTGCCACTTCCACTGGTACCCGGTGACCTTGATGTCTACCTCGGACTTTGTGGAGTCGTACATGTCCACCAGCGTAGCAGTGGCAGGAATCGCCATAACCACCAGGATCACAAAGGGTATGATGGTCCAGAGAATCTCGACCAGGGTGTTTTCGTGGAAATTGGCAGGTTTTGCGCCCTGGGATTTCCTGTGGGCGAAGATGGACCAGAACATGACACCGAATACCACCACGCCGATGACGACGCAGATCCAGAGTATGGTCATGTGAAGGTCAAAAATCTCGTTACTGGTGCCGGTCACCCCCGGGGTCATGTTCAGTGTCCAGTCCGCCATGGACCAGGCGGGGAACATCAGACCGCCTAAAAGGGCACCTGCCCGCTGAGCGTGCACGCGCATACTGTGTCTCCACAGAGTGTTATTCTTGTCGGATTTTGCGTTACCCCTCTGGCCTGACTGGCGCTCGCATACACCGGAAAAACCAGAGTGGAAGCCTACTTACGGATACATCAGTTCCGAGTATAGACACAGATCAAGAAAAGACTAAAAAATCGGCTAAACCCAAAAAATCTAACTGATAATTTTTAAGAATTAAAACGAATATGTTATTTAACCTTCCGGTAACCAACCGGCGTCTCTGGGTGCTGGCCTGACCATTGATGCTCACCAACCTCACCGTTCCCCTGCTGGGGCTGGTGGACGCCGCCGTGCCAGGGCTCCTCGATAGCCCCGAGTCTCAGTATGGGTAGCTGTGCCGCTCTCATACCCGAAACGGACGATGGTTTGAGAGCCAGTGACCGGAGTTCAATCTGTAACATTACGACTGTGTATTTTCACAATGCCGGAAAAGCAGTTGGCCGAATCTCGGCTACACTTGTCAGAAAAGGCAGGCACGATGGGGTAGCCAGCCCTACTCTTTACCTGCCCGGGAACTCGTTGCTAACTGCTACTAACAACGGGAGGCGCCTTGCGACCTCAATTCGTTCAAACATTGGCATCTCCTGAAATGACACCACAGGTAGTCCTCGAAATTATTGATCAGGCTCGGCGCAAGGAAGCCCGCTCCGGCACCTTCCTCCGGCAGCTGCATGCGAAGGTTGCCGCGTTGCCCTCTGCCGTCACTATCGAGGGCTACCAGCCGGCCACCTGTCTGTTCCAGTTTGTGGTTGAATACGTAGAGTTGGCACCGAGACTGATTGAATGCGTCGAAGCCTGTGCCCGTGAGGCCGGCAAAGCCGATCTGTTTGAACCGTTTGTCAGTGCCGCCATCCGTTACTTCACCCAGCCCTCAGCCCTGTTGGTGCGTTATGACGGCCTCGATGGCCTGCTGATCCGGGCCTATCTGTGCCACCGGCTGATGGAAGAAATGTATGAAAACAACCGGTGCACCCGGACCAGCAAACTGGTGGATATGGAGGCGACTCGTGCTAACCTGCTCGCTCACCAGCTGATTGGCGAGCCTTTTGCCAATGAACTGGACGACTCCATAACCGTGACCGTGTTGCAGATAGCCGGCACGCCGGACTATTACGAGCTCAACCTCGACCCCTTCGTCGAACAGGTCAACAACGCCGCCTGGGACTGGATGCGGCATTACTGGGAAAATCTGCTGGTAAGGAACCACATTCGATTCTCCCTCGGTTCCGGCCTGTCCTGACAGGTTTTGAGTGCTCTGCCGTGGCCTGCCGTGATGCGGCGACCATCAACAGTACACTGGAGACCCACACCTTGCTCGAAAACGCTGATCTGGGAAAACTGATTATCCGCCTGACCCTGGGCGGCCTGATACTGTTCCACGGTATTGCCAAACTGCTCAACGGTGTTGGTTTCATTGAAGGCGCGCTGGCCAGCCACGGGCTGCCCAGCTTCCTGGCTTACGGGGTTTTCGTGGGTGAAATCATTGCCCCGCTAATGGTGATTCTGGGCTACCAGACCCGCATTGGCGCCCTGCTGATCGTGTTCAATATGCTGGTGGCAATTGTGCTTGTGCATACCAACGAATTACTGACCCTGGGCCGCAACGGAGGCTGGGCGCTGGAACTCCAGGGGTTCTTCCTGTTCACAGCGGTGGCAGTGATTTTCCTCGGGCCTGGGCGTTACAAGCTGAAAAACTGACTGCTCTGGTCAGGCGCCGGGGACCGACGCCGCCCCGAATCCACGGGCAACCATTACCCGGTTGCGGCCCGATTCCTTGGCGGCATACAGCGCCTCATCGGCCTGCCGGATCAGCTCGTGGGCTGCCATGCCCGGAGTGGGCACCAGGGAGGCGACACCCACACTGATGGTCAGGCTGACCGGTGCCACCCGCTCCCTGGAATGCACCGGATGGCGGGCCACCGCCTGGCGAACCCGCTCGGCCACCTCAACCGCGCCTTGTTCCGGCGTTGCCGGTAACAGAATACTGAATTCCTCACCGCCATAACGGGCCAGCAGATCTCCGGATCTTTGGATTTCACTGGCACACAGGGCTGCGACTTCCGTCAGGCAATCGTCACCCACCAGGTGCCCAAGCTCGTCATTTACCCGTTTGAAACGATCGATATCCAGCATCAACAGACTCAGCGGATGGCCGTGACGCTGGGCCCGACTCCATTCGTCAGCAAGCTTTTCATCGAACCGCCGTCGGTTCGCAACGTGCGTCAGGCCATCCGTCAGGCTGATAGCCTTGAGCTGCTCGTTGGCCCGCTCCAGCTCTTCGGTGCGCTCCTGAACCCGCGACTCCAGGGTCTGGTTGGCCTGCTGCTGAATAACCAGCGCCTGTTCCTGAGCCTGGTGTCTCCGGCGGCGCTCCAGGTTGATGCGATAGGCCATGGCGAATGAAAGCAGGATCACTTCCAGGGCTATTCCCACCTGGGGCACGAACTCGGTCATGAAGCTGCGGGGCATGACACCCAGCTTGCTTAAGGCCAGAATCAGATGGCCGATCAGCAGCGGCGTCCAGGCAAGCACATAGAAGCCACCCAGGATCTGGCCTTTGCGCCAGACCAGCATGCCAATCAGCCAGGCCGCCGGTGTTACCACAGCGGCAAGCACACTGATCAGCACGATTCCCGCCTGGTAGCTGCCGAACAGGCCGAACAGAAACGCAAATCCGGCGCCCGCCAGAGCCAGTTGCAGAAACCGGTAACTGGCATGGCTGTAGAGGCGGACGTTCAGGAACCGAAGGGTAAACATGGCGGCACAAAACAGGGCAAGGCTGATGGCCGGCACCGTGAAGTAGCGGTTGATAACGGGTAAATCCGGCCACAGCCACTGGAACAGCAGGCCATGGAAATTCAGTTGTACCAGCCCGGTGGCAACGACCGTCAGCACGTACCAGAGGTAGGTTGAATGACGGACAATAACGAACAGGAACAGGTTGTACAGCGCCATCGCGATGATGATGCCCAGAAACACCGTTTGCCAGCCATAGGACAACTGCTCATTGGCCAGAAACTCGGCCGAAGGCGTGACCGCCACGGGAATCTGAACCGATCCCAGGGTTTTCACCCGCACGAAGGCGGTCACCGGCTGGGTATTCGAGGGCACCAGGAACACGAAATTGCGATGATAGATGGGGCGACTGCTGAAAGGCAGGGTGTCGCCAGTCTGGTGAGTCTGGATCAGCTCCCCATTGAGCACCCAGTACACAGAAACCTCGTCCAGCAGCGGATAGCCAATCTCAAGCACCCGGTTGGCCGGCTCTGGCGGAACCTCGATCTTAAGCCAGAAACTGCCATTGCTGAAACCGCGATTGAAAACCTCGCTGGCGCCAAAGCGCTGCCAACTGGCCGACGGCGCAGCGCGGACATCAGCCAGCGCCAGCTCATTGGCCGGCGCCTCCAGCCACTCGAAAGCCACCGGGGCTGCCTGAACGGGGGCGCTGGCCAGACCTGTCAGCCACAATAGAATCAGGAATACGCAGGAGGCCTGCCAAGTCATAGCGGTTTCCGGTTTCCGGGGCCGGGTAGTTGTTCTACACTTCAGGCCCTGGCTGAGTCTTTTCGCATCCCTGCCATTCCTGATCAAGTTTATACGGTTACGCCCCCTGCGTCCCCCGTAAAAGCAGGGTTCAACAGGCCTGAATCCGCCGAGGTACAGGATGACAGAACATAAAAACACGATACGGCCCGGCCGCTATCGCCACTACAAGGGCAAGGATTACGAAGTGATCGGCATCGCCCGGGACAGTGAAACCGAAGAGCAGATGGTGGTTTACCGCTGCCTGTACGGCGACTACAGCCTCTGGGTACGCCCTCTGACCATGTTCCGGGAAACCGTGGAAGTGGCCGGCGAGCAGGTTCCCCGTTTTGCCCGCCTCGACGAAGCCTGACGGTAATCACGTACCTTGACTGCCGGCGTCAGTCGTCTGCCCCGGCCTTGAAAAACACCACCTGCCGGACGGTGTGATCGTCCTCGTTCTTGCGCTTGTTCACCCGGGTTTCCAGCTCCGGGCTGGTCGGCTGTTCGACGTCAGACACCGCATCGGTGAAGCCACAGGCCACGCACTCGCGTACCTGGTCATCGTCATCGGTGGTGAACATCATGATCTTGTCCATCTCACCACAGCGAGGGCAGACGGCCCCGGCGATAAAACGTTTTGGACTCGCCATAAGAGTACTCCCGTCAATATGGGTATTGGTTGTCGGGTTACGGCCTTTGGCCTGACCCGACACCGTTTATTCTCAGGCGGCTTCGTCCGTGATGCCGGATTGTCTCAACAGGGCATCCACCTGCGGTTCCCGGCCGCGGAACGCTTTGAACAGCTCCATGGGCTCCTGCGAGCCGCCTTTCTCCAGGATGTTGTTCAGGAAGGCCTTGCCGGTTTCAGGATCGAAGATGCCTTTCTCCTCGAACAGTGAGAAAGCATCGGCCGCCAGTACTTCCGCCCATTTGTAGCTGTAATAACCGGCTGCGTATCCACCCGCGAAAATGTGCGAGAACGAGTTCGGGAAGCGGTTGAATTCCGGGGCTTGCACCACCGCAATTTCGCTGCGCACCTTGCGGTGCATATCCAGCGGGTTGGTGGGCGCCTCTCTGGTGAACTCCGCGTGCAGGCGGAAGTCAAACAGGGAGAATTCCAACTGGCGCACCATGGCCATTCCGGACTGGAAGTTCTTCGCTGCCAGCAACTTCTGCAACAGATCTTCCGGAAGCGGTTCGCCGGTTTCGTGATGCGAAGCGATCAATCCCAGGGATTCCGGGTTCCAGCACCAGTTCTCCAGGAACTGGCTGGGCAGCTCCACCGCATCCCAGGCCACGCCGTTAATGCCGGATACGTCCAGCACGTCGACCTGGGTCAGCATGTGGTGCAGGCCGTGACCGAACTCATGGAACAAGGTGGTGACCTCGTCGTGGGTCAACAATGACGGCTTGCCGTTCACCGGGGGCGTGAAGTTGCAGGTCAGGAAAGCGACCGGTAGCTGCAGGTGACCACGCTGGTTGCGCCAGCGAACCCGGCAATCCGCCATCCAGGCGCCGCCGCGCTTACCCTGGCGGGCAAACAGGTCCAGGTAAAACCAGGCCAGGGGTTCGCCGTTACGGCTGATGCAGTAGGCGGTGGCGTCTTCGTGCCAGGTCTCCACCTCAGGTCTGGCTTCGATCTGCACATCAAACAACTTCTCCGCCACCCGGAACAGGCCAGGCACTACATTGTTCACCGGGAACCAGGGGCGCAGGGTTTCCGGGGAAATGTCATAACGTTTCTGGCGCAGTTTTTCGCTGTAGTAGCCAATGTCCCAGGCCTGCATGTCCTCCACGCCATACTCGTCTTTGGCAAAAGCCTTCAGTTCGGCAAACTCTTTCTCGGCCTGGGGCCTGGACCTGGCCGCCAACTGGGTCAGGAACTCCAGCACCTCGTCGCTGCTGCGGGCCATCTTGGTGACCAGGGAGCGCTCGGCGAAGTTGTCAAAACCGAGCAGTTGGGCGAGAGCATGGCGGCGCTTCAGAATCTCCGCCATCACCGGCGTGTTGTCCCACTGGCCGGCATCCGGGCCCTGATCCGACGCCCGGGTAACAAACGCCTCGTAGACTTCCCGGCGCAGATCCCGGTTGTCACAGTAGGTCATCACCGGGAAGAAGCTGGGGAAATCCAGGGTAATCACATACCCGTCCAACTCCTTCTGCCGGGCCGCCTGCCTGGCGCCTTCGATGGCGGTTTCCGGAATGCCGGTCAGCTCATCCACATCGGTGATGTGTTTGAACCAGTGCTGGGTCGCATCCAGAACGTTGTCGCTGAAGCGGTTGGACAGCTCTGCCAGCTCCCGGGACAGATCGGCGTACTGCTTTTTCTTGTCCTCGGGCAGGTCGACACCGCCCAGGTGGAAATCCCGCAGGGTATTGTCCACCGACTTGCGCTGGGCTTCGCTCAGATCCCTGAAATCCTCCCGTGCCGCCAGTTTCTTATAGGCGTTGCACAGTGCCTCGTTCTGGCTGACTTCGGTGCTGTACTCGGTCAGCTTCTCCAGGCAGTTCTTGTACACCTTGCGCAGGTCGTCGCTGTTCATCACCCCGTTCAGGTGTGAAATCACCGACCAGGCGTTGCTCAGTTTGTCTTCCATTGCCTGCATCGGCTGCGCCAGGGTATCCCAGGTGGGGTCCTCCTGCCCGGCCAGTTGGCTGATCTTCATCCGGTTTTCACTGAGAATCTGGTCAATTGCCGTTTCCATGTGTTCCGTGCGGACATGGTCAAACTTCGGCAACAGGTCATCGGTCAGTAACGGGTTATTCATAAGTCCCCTTCTCAGCTCTTTGTATCTAAGGTAGTTTCGGTGTATCAACTACCGGGGCAGGCACCTGTGGGAGAGGCCCTTCCAAAACACGCTCCTTGCGGCACGTCCATGTGACGCTTGGGCTCCGCCATCCATGGCTCCGCACAGTTTTGGAAGGGCCTCTCCCACAGGTACCCCGGGCCACCGGGTAAACGCTTAATTAACAGGTACTATGTAATGACAAATGTACGCTCACACAAGGGTATCACGCCACATTTTGGACAGCGCGCCTGGGTTGATCCCAGTGCCGTGGTGATTGGCGATGTCCAGACCGGTGATGACGTCTCCATCTGGCCCATGACGGTCGTGCGTGGGGACATGCACCAAATCCGGATCGGGGATCGCTGCAGCATTCAGGACGGATCGGTGCTGCACATCACGCACGCCAGTGATTATAACCCCGGGGGTTACCCACTAACGCTGGGAGATGATGTAACCGTCGGCCACAAGGCGCTGCTGCATGGTTGCACCATTGGTAGCCGGGTGCTGGTGGGTATGGGCTGTATCATCATGGATGGGGCCGTGGTGGAAGACGAGGTGATTGTCGCTGCCGGGTGTCTGGTGCCGCCGGGGAAGACGCTGGAATCGGGGCATCTGTACGTTGGCTCGCCGTGTAAAAAGGCCCGGGCGCTGACCGACCAGGAGCGGGGGTTCTTTAAATACACGGCCGCCAACTATGTCCGGCTGAAAGATGAATACCTTGAGGCGCCACAGTCCGGTGGGGATTAATTCCGATCAAAATCCGAACACCCAGCCCTTGAAAACCCTTCGTGCGCACCTACATTCGAAATTAGCAGAGGTTCACGGATAACCATCCGGCTGGCGCCACCGGCATGGAGCTGTTCCGTGATCGAAGCTGATGTCTGTTTATTCAGATTCGTTCACGACGAAAAGGAGGAAATCCTTATGAGCAATATTACCCGCTGGAATCCGGTCAATGAGTTTGAAGACCTGATGAACCGCTATAACCGCATGTTTGGCCTGACCCGCTCCGGTGGCGAGCGCGAAGGCAGGGATCTGTTCAGCCGCAGCGACTGGGCCCCGGCGGTCGACATCAAGGAGACGCCGGAAGCCTTTACCATTGAAGCCGAGTTGCCGGGCATGTCCAGGGAAGACGTGAAAGTCACCGTGCACGAGGGCGTTCTGAGCATTCAGGGCGAACGCAAGAGCGAGGAAGAAGCCGAAGACAAGAAGCACCACCGGATTGAGCGCTTCTACGGCAGTTTTCTGCGCCGCTTCACGCTGCCGGACAATGTCGATGAAAACAGCGTGAAGGCCAGCTTCAGGGACGGCATGCTGACCCTGACACTCCAGAAGACGGAACCGAAAGAGCCCAAGGCCATTGAGGTCGACGTGCAGTAACTTCCGCCGGCTTCAGACCGCGAGACGCGGCCGCACCGGGATCAGCTCCCGGCTGCGGTCGTTTTTTTGGCACCGGCGTTTTCCAGCGACCGGGCGTAGTCCACACTCCGACGATGCCGGGAAATCAGATCAAGGATGGTTTCACCCTCGCCGTTGGTGGCGTTCAGATCCCGGCCCTCGGCAACGAAGAATCCGATAAAGCGCTCGAAATCTCCGGCCCGCATGGCCTGGTAGGCCTTCAGCAGGGCGTTGTAATCGGCGTTTTCAGCAGCATCCCAGGGCAGGATGTCCAGGAAACTCCTGACCCGCTCATCACTCCATTCCTCGCCAATGACTTTGGGCTTGTCCGGTCCACTCATGGTTGTTCTCTCATTCCGCTGTGCCAGTGAATTATCGGGGGCATAGTATAAAGCCCTGAAAGCACGTCAGTTATATGGATTGCGCATGAGAGGCTGCGCAGCAGATATAAGGCTCAGGGCAGGATTTCGACCGGAAGATCGCCGGTGGCAACCTCGTCATTGCATTCCGGATTGCGAATGGCGATTTCCACCCGGCGGTTCAGCGCCCGGTTTTCGAGTGAGTCGTTAGGCACCAGCGGGTTGGTCTCGGCGCGACCGGCCGCAACCACCCGCTCCGCCGGAACCTGGCGGTTCATGACCAGCTCATGGACCACGGAAACCGCCCGGGCCGCTGAAAGATCCCAGTTCGAGCGATAACGGTCACTGGAAATGGGCCGGTCATCGGTATATCCGGATACCAGAACGTCACCGGTACAGGCTGACAGCACGTTCACGACACGTTCGATAATCGGCATCATCTCCGGCTTGATAGCGGCTTCCCCGGAGCGGAAGGTGGCTTCCTCGGAGAACCGGATAACCACTTGGTTTTCATCGTAATTGACGCTCAGGGCCTCTGAGGCCACCTCCGGTTCCAGCTCCCGGATCATCCGGCTGGCCAGATCAATCACGCCGCCGGGAATCTTGGTAGGGGCGGCGCCATCTGTGCGCTCGTCAATAAACTCCGGCACCCTCGCCTGGGATTCGGATGGCTGAGGAAGCGAAACGGACTCCGATTCGATCAGGGTCAGGGGCGAGCCGCCGACATCGTCTGCCAGCACATTGCTGGACCCGAAAGCGACCGCCATGGAGTTGGCCATGGCCCGGTATTTCTCGACATCCAATTCTGCAAAGGACAACAGTAAAATAAAAAAGGTGAGCAGCAGGGTGGCCAGGTCGGCAAAGGTGACGATCCACGCCGGAGTGTCGTTCTTCAGACGCAGCTTGTTTTTCTTCCGGACCAGCTCCAAAGCCTCAGGCCTCCCGCTCCGGCGCCAGACCGGTACGCTGCTCCGGAGTGACGAACGATGACAACAGCTCGGTCATTACCCGCGGATTCTCGCCACGCATGATGTTCTTGATCGAGGTAAGAATCAGTAGCTGGTTGCGCGCCTCGTCCTCCGCCTTGAGCTGGAGTTTGTCCGCCAGGGGCAGGGCGATCAGCTGGGCGATGAAGGCACCATACAGGGTGGTCAACAGGGCAATGGCCATGGCCGGGCCTATGGACGAGGGGTCGTCCAGGGTATTGAGCATCTGCACCAGCCCCACCAGAGTACCCAACATGCCGATAGCCGGCGCGGATTCCCCGATGCCGCGGAACACCCGCTCGGCCACCTCATAGCGTTCGGCGGTCTGCTGGGCCTCCTGGGCCAGAGCTTCTTCGACCAGTTCAGGCGAATGGCCATCAACACAGAGATTGATGGCTTTCTGCAGGAACTCGTTGCCGGTCTGATGATTCTCCAGCCCGAGAATACCCTCCTTGCGCACCACCACGGCCAGCGAGCCTACCTCCCGGATCAACTCCGCGGGCCGGGCCATGCGGTCGGTGAACGCCGCCGACATGGCCAGGCGGAAGGCGCTCATCACGGACGCCATGCGGAACTTGATCAGGGTAACGGCAAAGGTTCCGCCCAGCACAATGGCCAGGCCCGGGAGGTTCAGAAATGTCAGGAATGAGGCATTGGTCAGCATTGCCAGGATGACAATCAGGACACCGGCTACAAGCCCCACAAGGGTAAGAATATCCATTGAAAATCCTTACGGAATGTTGACCCTGAGCATAGCCCAATCCGGGGCCAGGGGCTCAGTCGTCGCGCAATTCATCAATCACCGGCGCGGTTTCCGGGGCCACACCACGCCAGATCCGGAATGATTCCGCCGCCTGCTCCACCAGCATACCAAGACCGTCGTAAACGGTTTGCGCGCCCTGATCGAGGGCCCACTGATTGAAGGTCGTGGTCTGCAAGGAATACATCATGTCGTAGACCACCGTTTTCTCACCAATCACCTCCGGTGAAAGAGGTGGCAGATCGCCCTGCAAGCTGGCGCTGGTGCCGTTGATGATCAGGTCATAGGGTTCCCGGGGCTCGTCAAAAGCGCAGGCAGACAGCTGTGTGGAGCCGGCAACCGGTGCAAACAGCTCAACCAGGGCTTGCGCCCGGGCAAGCGTGCGGTTGGCGATGGTAAGAGAGGCCGGCCGCTCCGCCAGTAGGGGGCCCAGAACGCCGCGGACCGCCCCTCCGGCACCCAGAACCAGAATATCGGCACCCTCAAGGCGCACCCCATGATTCCGGACCAGATCCCGGACAATGCCGCAGCCGTCGGTATTGTCGGCGGTCAGCACGCCGGCGCCATCCTGATAAAGGGTGTTGGCCGCCCCGGCCTTCTCCGCCCGCTCGGTCCGGCGTTCAGCCAGCTTCCAGGCGTCTTCCTTGAACGGCACCGTCACATTCAGGCCCTGGCCACCGCGCTCGAAAAACTGCCTCACGGTGCCCGGGAAACCGTCCAGGGGCGCCTGGATGGCGGTGTATTCCACCGCCTCGCCGGTCTGGCTGGCAAACAGGCTGTGAATCCTTGGCGACTTGCTGTGGCTGACCGGGTTGCCAACAACGGCGTACAGATCGTTAGTCATGGTTGGCCTCCAGCCAGTCCCGGCCGGTCAGGAAAAACTCCGTGAGCCGGGCCTCGTCAGACCCCGGTTCCACGGTCCGGTTGTAATCCCAGCGCACCAGGGGCGGCAGGGACATCAGGATGGACTCCGTCCGGCCGCCGGATTGCAGCCCAAACAGGGTGCCGCGGTCGTACACCAGATTGAACTCCACGTAACGCCCACGCCGGTAGAGCTGGAAATCCCGCTCACGGTCACCGTAAGGGTGATCCATCCGGCGCCGGACAATGGGCTCATAGGCTTCAATATAGCTGTCACCGACGGCTTTCATCAGGCCGAAGTCCTGCTCGAAATCCCCGGTGTTGTGATCATCAAAGAAAAGACCACCCACACCCCGGGGCTCGTCCCGGTGCTTGAGATAGAAATAATTGTCGCACCAGTGCTTGAAGCGATGGTAGGTACCCTCACCAAAGGCTTCGCACGCGGCCCGGGCGGTCTTGTGCCAATGCACACAGTCCTCCTCGAAACCGTAATAGGGGGTGAGATCGTAACCGCCGCCAAACCAGTAAACCGGCTCACTGTTCCGGGGCCTGGCAATGAAAAAGCGGACATTGGCGTGCGAGGTGGGCACATAGGGGTTGTTCGGATGAATCACCAGGGAAACGCCCATAGCCTCCCAGGGCGCGCCGGCAAGATGGGGTCGGTGGGCCGTGGCTGAAGCCGGCATGGTCTCTCCCATCACATGGGAGAAGTTGACTCCGCCTTTTTCAAACACTTTCCCTTCGGTAATTACCCGGCTGACACCGCCGCCACCTTCCGGGCGGTCCCAGGCATCCCGGATAAAGGCAGCGCCGCCATCCACGACTTCCAGGCGGCTGCAAATATTTTCCTGCAGACTCAGCAGGTACTCTTTTACCGCATGGCTATCGGGCTGCTGTGACATGAATTCTCCTAACGAAGCTGCTTACCGTTGACAATATCAATAATCCGGCTGGGTTTGCGATTGCCGCCAAGCGAGCCGGGCACAATCCAGTCGAGCTGGTTACCGAAATACCGCCGGACCTGCCAGATATTCCGCGCCGGCTGGCGCCCGGCCGGGTTGCAGGAAGTGGATACCAGCGGCATGCCAACCGTGTCGCACAGGGCACGCACCACTGGATGCTCACTTACCCGAACCGCAATGGAATGATGCTGGCCACGCACCCATTCCGGCACCTGCTGCTCTACATCCGGCAACAGGCAGGTCACCGGCCCGGGCCAGTGACGTTCTGCTTCGGCCTGAAGCGACCGGGGCAGGGGATCCAGCAGGAAACGAATCTGGTCCACAGAGGAGGCTACCAGAATCACCCCTTTTCCGACGGGACGACGCTTCAGTTCCAGAATCCGTTCCACCGCCTGTTGGTCCCAGGGGTCACAGCCCAGGCCCCAGACCGCTTCGGTCGGATAAGCGATCACACCCCCGTGCATCACAGTGCGGCGAACACAATGCAATTGCCAGTCAGAAAGCGGGTGGGAAACAGCCATACTGCTCTTGTCAGAATCAATCAGGGTGGATGATCACACGGGGCTCAGGCGATTTTCTGGAAGCCTCCCGGTGCCGAGCTCACCAACCCTTGCAACTCCAGTAGCAACAGGGATTGCATGAGCTGGTCAGCGGGGAGACCGGTGGCTGAACTCAGTGCGTCGGTTGATTGTGGATCATACCCTAAAGCCTCAAATACCGCGATTTCCCGGCTGTCCAGACCGGCCAGCAACTGGCTGGACCGGTTCTGCCGCTTCGGCTCCGGCGTGGTGGCGACATCTTCCGTCAATGACCCGGACCACCAGGACCCCAGTTCCTCAAGAATGTCGTCCACTGTTTCTACGAGGCGCGCGCCCTGCCTGATCAGATGGTGACAGCCCCTGGCGACCGGACTGTGGATCGACCCCGGGATGGCAAACACCTCGCGTCCCTGCTCCAGGGCCATCCTCGCGGTGATCAGGGAACCACTGCGGAGACCCGCTTCCACCACCAGGACGCCGCGGCTCAGGCCACTGATAATCCGGTTACGCTGGGGAAAGTGGGCCGCTTTGGCCGGGGTACCAGGCGGGTATTCGGAAATCATCAGCCCCTCGGCAATCACCCGCTCGCCAAGGCGGCGGTGCTGGTTTGGATAAAGACGATCCAGCCCACACCCGATCACCGCCGTGGTCGGGAAGCCCGCATCCAGGGCGCCGGCATGAGCGGCGCCGTCCACACCCAGCGCCAGACCACTGGTGACCAGCAACTCCCGGGCGCTGAGTTCAGCCGCGAACCGGCGTGCATGGTCCAGACCGGCCCGTGTGGCCTTGCGGCTCCCGATAATGCCAATCTGCTCCCGACCCAGAAGCCCCGTGTTGCCAAGGGTATAGAGTACCAGTGGGGCGTCGTGAATGTGCCTTAGCTGCTCCGGATAGTCGACATCCTGCCAGGTGAGAATGCCAATGTTATGGCGCCGGCAGTTTTCCAGAATGGTCCGGACCTCACGCACCACCGGATGCGATTCGTCCTGCTGCTGCCACGCCTGGATGGCCGCACGGCTTTCTGCGGCCAGGCCAAGTGCCCGCAGGGTGGCCGGGTTCATGGTGAGCAGGTTCTTCAGTTCAGGGATTTCCGCCAGCAATTCGCGGCGTCGGGCATGGCCGAATTTTGGTAAACAGGTAAGCAGCAGCCAGGGGGCCAAAGGGGAGGAAAACACAGCATCATCCTTGCAGTAAGCGTCGGCCGGCCTTCCTGGTCCGGCCACTCAATATCAGTCGATCAGGGGTTGGTGACCTTGTCACCAACTGCCAGGGCACGACTGGCCTGAAGCACCAGGCCATAACTCATTTTTTCATAGGCCTGGAAAACCATCAGCAGCCCGGCGCGCTCTGAGGGCAGCTCAATGGTTTCACCCGTCACGGGATCGCGAACCAGGTTGCCACTCTTCAGCACCGCCATCACATTACCCGCTTCCAGGCCTTCGCGGGTACCGCGGTTGATGGCAACCACGTCAAACTGGCCGATCTGGCTGACACCACCATCGACGGAGATCATCTGACCCTCTACGTTTTCGCTGGGTACGCTGGGCACAAAGCTGGTGGTCAGGCGGCGGTCTTCGCTTACCAGCAGCCGGTCGCCAATACGAACTTCTTCATTGGAGCTGGTCAGGTTCACAGTCAGTACGTCACCATTTTCACGGGCCACGTCACCGCGGGCGATGCTGCGGGCCTCAAGACCAAGGAATTCGCCCGTCCCCGGATCCCTGAATTCCTTGCTGCGACGGAAGACTCCAACCTTGTTGGCCGGCTTTTCTCCGCGGGCGTAGATCCGGTCGCCAGCGCCGGTAATAATCCGGCCATCCTCACCTTCCAGCACGTAAGGAGCACCATTGAGTTCTTCCGGGCTTACGATGCGGGTGTCGGTCAGGAAGCTGCCGATGGCATCCAGCGGAATTGCGGGGATCGGCGTATCGATGGGCTCGGAACGGACCTGTGGCGACAGCCTGACCTCGTCGCTGGTTGCTACCTTGGTAATACGGGGCTTGCCATCAATGTAAACCAGGGCAAGGCGATCGCCGGGGTAAATCAGGTGAGGGTTGGCGACCTGCGGGTTCACATGCCATATTTCCGGCCAATACCACGGGTTATTCAGAAAACGGGCCGAAATGTCCCAGAGGGTATCACCTTTCACAACGGTGTAACGCTCGGGATGATCGGACCGCAACTCCGGTGCCGCATGGGCCCAGGAGGTTAACAGCAGCGTAGTTGCTGCCAGAGCGTACAGCAGTTTCCTCATTGTGTAAGTCCTTGATCGCGTGCCTTGATTCTTTTGCATTCTGTTGGGATGCAGTCAGTTACCTGCAGCTTATTACGTTGGTATTCCAGTTACTATAGAAGAAGTCTCGCAAATTGTGATGTTATCTTTTGTTCTTCCAGTAAATTCTATCCCACCGGTGAAAGATTTTAACTATTAACTGATCAGTTTGTACTCAATCGCCGAATTGTTAGATAATAGTGGGCCTAACGTTGGATACTCCGTCAGCCGTTGAAAGCTGAGGCCCCGCCCCGATAATGGTAAAGTCAGGGCGAAAATTTGCGCAGTACGCTGTCGCATTTCGGAGATCACTTTCACAATGCTACAAAAGTTACAAAAGTTAAAAGGTTACAAAGTTAAAAGAGACGTCGGCCGGATCGACTGGCGTCCTGTCATTCAGACTAAAAGTATGAATATATGATATTAGAGATTCTCGAATACCCGGATCCCCGTCTGCGCACCGTCGCCAAACCGGTTGAAGAGGTGACAGACGCCGACCGCAAGCTGATCGACGACATGTTGGAGACCATGTACGATGCGGCTGGCATTGGCCTTGCGGCCACCCAGGTGAACGTTCACAAACAGATCATCGTTATGGATCTGTCGGAAGACAAGAGCGAGCCCCGGGTGTTTATCAACCCGCAGGTGGAAGTACTGGATGGCGAAAAAGAAGCCATGCAGGAAGGCTGCCTGTCAGTACCCGGCTTCTATGAAGAGGTTGAGCGGATCGAACACTGCAAGATCCGGGCGCTGGGTCGTGACGGCAAACCATTCGAGCTGGAAGCCCGGGGCCTGCTGGCGGTTTGTATCCAGCACGAGATGGATCACCTGAACGGCAAGCTGTTCGTGGACTACCTCAGCTCCCTGAAGCGTACCCGCATTCGCAAGAAGCTTGAGAAACTCCACAAGAAGAGCGCCTGATCCGCCTGCGGGCGGGTAACAAAAACCAGGCACTATTCCGGACCGGGTCACGACCCGGTCTTTTCGTATTCAACGGAACAGAGACCAAAACACCGTGCGACTTGTTTTTGCCGGCACTCCGGATTTCGCTGCCACCGCTCTCCAGACCCTGATCGGCACCCACCACAGCATCGTGGGCGTCTACTCCCAGCCGGACCGGCCCGCCGGCCGTGGCCGGAAGCTGCAACCCAGCCCGGTCAAGCAGGTCGCCCTGGATAACGGCATTCCGGTGCTCCAGCCCGAGAGCCTGAAAACACCGGAAGCCAGGCAAGAGCTGGCAGACCTGCGGCCGGACGTCATGATCGTCGCCGCCTATGGTCTGATCCTGCCGAAAGATGTACTGGAGATCCCGACCCACGGCTGCCTGAACATCCACGCCTCCCTGCTGCCCCGCTGGCGCGGCGCCGCGCCTGTCCAGCGGGCCATTGCCGCCGGCGACCAGGAAACCGGAATCACCATCATGCAGATGGACGAGGGCCTGGATACTGGCGCCATGCTCCTCAAATCCCTGACCATCATCGGAAAAAACGATACCGGCGGCAGCCTCCACGACCGGCTGGCAGAGATGGGCGGCAAGGCCATTGTCAAAGCCCTCGAGTTGCTGGAGAAAGGTGAACTCCGTGGCGAACCCCAGAACGACGATCTCGCCTGCTATGCCCGTAAGTTAAGCAAGGACGAGGGACACATCGACTGGCACACAGATGCCATCTCCATTGAACGGCTGATTCGTGCCTTCCACCCCTGGCCCGGGACCTACACCGATCTGGGCGATCAGCGCATCCGGATTCACCAAGCCAAAGCCCTCAATGACACTGGCGACAAACCGGCAGGCACGGTACTCCGGCGGGAGCGGGACGGCATCGACATCGCCTGCGGAACCGGAACCCTGCGCATCAGCCGGCTGCAACTGCCCGGTTCCCGGGCCCAGAGCGTGAACGACCTGATTAACGGCGGCAAGGAGCTGCTCATGCCCGGCCAGGAGTTGCACTGACATGGGCGACCAACAACAGCCCATGCGTGCCATCGCCGCCGGCGTGATGCTGGCGGTGGAGCATGGCCAGTCCCTGTCCCAGTGCCTGCCGCCGGCCCTGAACCGCCTGCCACCGAATGAGCGCCCGGAACTCCAGGCCCTGTGTTACGGCACCTGCCGCTGGTTCCACCGGCTTGATAGTGAGCTCAATGGCCGACTGAAGAAACCTCTGCGCAAACCGGACCGGATTGTCCATCACCTGATGCTGGTTGCGCTCTTTCAGTTGCGCTTCAGCCAGCAGGCTACCTACGCCGTGCTGAACGAAACCGTGGAAGCCTGCCGGGCATTGGACAAGCCGCACCTCACCGGTCTGGTCAATGGCGTATTGCGAGCGGCCGAGCGAGAAGGCTCGCCCGAACCTGCCAATGACTCTGCCCGTTTCAGCCACCCGGTGTGGATGGTGGAAAAGCTGCGCCACAACTGGCCGGAAGACTGGCAACGGATTCTGGGAGCCAACAACGCTCAGGCGCCCATGACCCTGCGGGTTAACGCCCTGCGTTTTCACCGGGACCAGTATCTGGCGCTGCTGAAAGAAGCCGGCATTGAGGCCAGCCCGACCCGTTTCGCGCCCCATGGCATTCAACTGGCCAGCCCGGTTCCCGTGGAGCGCCTGCCCTGGTTCGCCGACGGCGCTGCCAGTGTCCAGGACGAGGCTGCACAGCTTTGCACCACGTTACTGGATTTGGCTCCGGGTCAGCGGGTTCTGGATGCCTGTGCCGCTCCCGGAGGTAAAACCTGTGCAATCCTGGAAAGTTGTGCGGAACTGTCAGAAGTTGTGGCCATTGATGAGTCCGCCGATCGACTACCCCGGGTACAGGAAAACCTCGATCGCCTGGATCTGGACGCAACCCTGAAACAGTCGGATGCTGCCGCTACCGGTCAATGGTGGGATGGCCAGGCTTTCGACCGGATTCTTCTGGATGTGCCCTGCAGCGCCAGCGGCGTCATCCGCCGCCACCCGGACATCAAGTTACTGCGCCGGGAATCGGATATTGTCCCACTGGCCGCTATCCAGCTTGGTCTGCTGGACGCCATGTGGGCTATCCTGAAACCCGGTGGCCGGCTGGTGTATGCCACCTGCTCGGTGTTCCCCCAGGAAAACCACCGTATAATTCAGCGGTTCTGCAAACAGCAAACCGATGCCATCCTTGTTGGGCCCAACGCTCAATGGGGGCGTGACATGGGTGCCGGGCGGCAATTGCTCCCGGATCCGTTCAGCCATGACGGCTTCTTCTACGCCGTGCTGGAGAAACCCGAACCATGAAAATCCTGATTCTCGGTGCTGGCCAGGTGGGCGGCACACTCGCGGAAAACCTCGCCAACGAAGCCAACGACATCACCATTATCGACAGCGATAGTGCCCGGTTGCGTGAACTTCAGGACCGGCTCGACATCCGCACCGTTCAGGGCGAGGCATCTTATCCGACGACACTGCGACAAGCCGGCGCCGAAGACGCCGACATGCTGATCGCCGTCACCAACAGCGACGAAACCAACATGGTGGCCTGCCAGGTCAGCAAGCTCCTGTACAAGACGCCAACCACCATCTGCCGGGTGCGGGCCAGTGCCTACCTGGCGAAATCCGAGCTGTTTTACCAGCGGGATCAGACAAAAGATCTGGACAGCCTGCGTGGCTTTCCCATCGACGTACTGATCAGCCCGGAACATCTGGTAACCAAACACATCACCCGGCTGATCGAAAACCCGGGGGCATTGCAGGTTCTGGAATTCTCCAAAGGCCTGACCCGGCTGGTTGCCCTCCGCGCCACCCGGGGCGGGCCACTGGTCGGCCATGAGCTGTCTTACCTTCGCACCCACATGCCCAAAATCGATACCCGGGTGGCCGCCATTTTCCGGAAAGACCGGGCCATCATGCCCGAGGGCAACACCGTCATTGAGGATGGCGACGAGGTCTTCTTTATTGCCGCAGGCGATCATATAAAATCGGTTATGAGCGAGCTTCAGCCACTTGTGAAGCCCTACAAACGCATTTTTATCTGCGGTGGCGGCAACATCGGCCAACGGCTGGCCCATACCCTGGAAAACCGTTTCCAGGTCAAGCTGCTGGAACGGAGCCATGAACGCTGCGTGATGCTGTCGGAAAACCTCCGCAAGACCGTGGTCCTCGAAGGCAATGCCGCCAACAAGGATATTCTGCTGGAAGAGAACATCGAGAATACCGATGTGTTCTGCGCGGTCACCAACGACGACGAGGCCAACATCATGGCCTCGCTGCTGGCCAAGCGCCTGGGCGCCCGGAAAGTACTCACCCTGATCAACAACCCGGATTATGTCGATCTGATCCAGGGCGGCGACATCGATGTCGCCATTTCTCCCCAGCAAACCACCATCGGCAGTCTGCTTACCCACGTTCGCAGAGGCGACGTTGTGAATGTTCACTCACTGCGCAGAGGGGCCGCCGAGGCCATCGAAGCCATCGCCCATGGTGACCACCGGTCATCGAAGGTGGTCGGCAAACGGCTGGACGAGATCAATCTTCCGGAAGGCACCACCATCGGTGCCATCGTGCGGCGCAGCGAAGTACTGATTGCCCACGACCACCTCCGGATCCAGCCAGATGACCACGTTATCCTGTTCCTGGTGGACAAAACCCGGATACGGGAAGTGGAAAAACTGTTCCAGGTGGGTCTCACCTTCTTCTGATTTAGAAATACGCATCCAGCACGCGTATAATGCGCCTTTTTTCGGAGTGCCCCGAAGGATAACCGGGGTGCCACACACAGACTGATCAGCAGGCAACCGTCGTGACAGACAAGGCAACGAAACAGACAAATCCGGACATCGGGACCTTCCAGGGCCTGATCCTGGCTCTGCAGAATTTCTGGGCGCAACATGGCTGCGTGGTTCTCCAGCCACTGGATATGGAAGTGGGCGCCGGCACCTTCCACCCGGCCACCTTCCTGCGGGCCATCGGGCCGGAAACCTGGAATGCCGCCTACGTTCAGCCCAGCCGCCGACCGACTGATGGCCGCTACGGCGAGAACCCCAACCGTCTGCAGCATTACTACCAGTTCCAGGTGGTCCTCAAGCCGTCGCCGGACAACATTCAGGAGCTGTACCTGGATTCCCTGAAGGCTCTGGGCCTGGACCCGCTGGTGCACGACATCCGGTTTGTGGAAGACAACTGGGAATCACCCACCCTCGGCGCCTGGGGTCTGGGCTGGGAAATCTGGCTTAACGGCATGGAAGTCACCCAGTTTACCTACTTCCAGCAAGTGGGGGGCCTGGAATGCTTCCCGGTGACCGGCGAGCTCACCTACGGGCTAGAGCGGATCGCCATGTACCTGCAGGGTGTCGACAGTGTCTACGATCTGGTCTGGACCGAAGGCCCTGATGGTGTGGTCACCTATGGTGATGTGTTCCACCAGCAGGAAGTGGAGATGTCCACCTACAACTTTGAACACGCCGATACCGAGTTCCTGTTCCACAGCTTCGATGTCCACGAGCGGGAGAGTGCCCGCCTGATCGAAGCCGGCCTGGCGCTGCCAGCCTATGAGCAGGTTCTGAAAGCCTCCCACACCTTCAACCTGCTGGACGCCCGCCACGCCATCTCGGTGACCGAGCGCCAGCGCTTTATCCTGCGGGTACGTACCCTGGCGCGTTCAGTCGCCCAGGCGTACTTCGACAGCCGCCGGGCACTGAGCTTCCCGCTGGCGCCCGAGGCTCTGCGCAAGGAAGTGCTGGCCGCCGCCGAGGCCGCCGATGACAAGGCGAAGAGCCAAAACGGCAAAAAAGCGAAGAAGGCACAGCAGGAACAGGGGAACGCATAATCATGGCAACACAGGATTTTCTGGTCGAACTGGGCACCGAAGAGCTGCCCCCCAAGGCCCTCAAGCCACTGTCTGACGCCTTCACCCAGGGCATTGCCCGGGGTCTGGATGAGGCCGGCATCGAATTCGGCAAGATTGAGGCCTTCGCGGCACCGCGCCGTCTGGCGGTCCGTATCCGGAAGCTGGCCGATGCCCAGCCGGACAAGTCTGTTGAGAAACGCGGCCCGGCGGTCAAGGCCGCCTTCGACGACGCCGGCAACCCGACCCGGGCGCTGACCGGCTTCGCAACCTCTCTGGGCGTAACCCCGGACCAGCTCGACACCCTGGAGACCGACAAGGGTGCCTGGGTGGTTTACCGAACCGTGGAGCAGGGCAAGCCCACCGTGGAACTGATGCCGGAACTGGTGGAGCAGTCCCTGGCGGGCCTGCCCATTCCCAAGCGCATGCGCTGGGGTGCCCACCGGACCGAGTTTGTGCGCCCGGTACATTGGGTCATCATGCTGTTCGGCAACAAGGTGATTGATACGCCCATCATGGGCCTGACTCCGGGCAACAAGACCCGTGGCCACCGCTTCCATTGCCCGAAATCCCTGATTGTACCCACACCCGGCGATTACGAAGTGGTGCTCAGACAGGAAGGCTATGTGATTGCCGATTTCGCCGGGCGCCGGGAACAGATCCGCGCCGGCGTGACCGAACTGGCCGAGAAGGAAGCCGGCGGCAAGGCGGTAATTGATGAAGACCTGCTGGACGAAGTAACCGCCCTGAACGAGTGGCCGGTGCCCCTGATGGGCCGCTTCGAGGAGCGGTTCCTGGAGGTTCCCGCGGAAGCCCTGATTTCCTCCATGAAGGAGCACCAGAAGTACTTCCACGTGGTGGCTGCCGATGGCGACATGCTGCCCCTGTTCATCACCGTCGCCAACATTCAGAGCAAGGATCCGGCGCAGGTGATTTCCGGTAACGAGAAGGTGATCCGGCCCCGCCTGTCCGACGCCGCCTTCTTTTACGAAACCGACCGGAAAACCAGGCTCGAGGACCGCGTTGACGCCCTCAAGCCTATCGTGTTCCAGGAAAAGCTCGGCAGCATCTACGACAAGTCCGTCCGTGTCGCGGCCCTGGCCCGGAAAATTGCCGGTGCCATCGGCAGTGACCCGGCCCTGGCCGAGCGTGCCGCCATGCTGGCGAAGACCGATCTGGTCACCGAGATGGTGCTGGAGTTCACCGACCTTCAGGGCATCATGGGCCAGTACTACGCCGCCAACGATGGTGAGCCGGAAGACGTGGCCAAGGCGCTGAACGAGCAGTACATGCCCCGTTTCGCCGGTGACAACCTGCCCACCACCCTGACCGGCTGCGCCATTGCCATCGCCGACCGCCTGGATTCCCTGGTCGGCCTGTTCGGCATCCACCAGCCGCCATCCGGTACCCGGGACCCGTTCGCCCTGCGCCGTGCTTCCCTCGGGGTACTGCGTATCATCATCGAACGTGAGCTACCGCTGGATCTGCAGACCTGCTGCGAGTGGGCGCAAGAGAACTTCACGGTGCTGACCGAGCAAAACACCGCCAGCACCGTGGTGGACTACATGCTGGAGCGCTTCCGGGCCCATTACGACGAGCAGGGCATCGGCGCCGAGGTTTACCTGGCCGTTCACGCCCGGCGCCCGACCCGCCCGCTGGACTTCGACCGCCGGGTGAAGGCCGTCGAAGCCTTCCGCCAGCTGCCGGAAGCCCAGGCCCTGGCGGGCGCCAACAAGCGGGTGTCCAACATCCTGACCAAGCAGGGCGGTGACAGCATCGGTGAAACCGTCGACGCCAGCCTGTTGCAGGACAGTGCCGAGAAAGCCCTGGCCGAACAGGTCGACCAACAGGCCGCGAAGGTCCTGCCTCTGTTCGAGAACGGCGACTACGCCAGCGCCCTGAGCTCCCTGGCCAGCCTGCGGGAGCCGGTGGACAACTTCTTCGATGAAGTGATGGTGATGGCCGACGACGAAGCCATCCGGAACAATCGCCTGGCACTGCTGAACCGGCTGCGCAACCTGTTCCTGCGCGTTGCGGATATTTCGTTGTTGCCCGCCGCCGGCTAATTCGCTGACCTACTGCGTGGCGCTGATGCTGATTATCCTGGACCGGGACGGGGTCATCAACGAGTACGATGGCAACTACATCTGCTCAGCGGATGAATGGCACCCGATTCCCGGCAGCGTAGAAGCGATGGCCCGGCTCTGTAATGCCGGCCACCGCATCGCCATCGCCACCAACCAGTCCGGTATCGCCCGCGGTTACTACGGCATCGACGAACTGGATGCCATGCATGAAAAGCTGGAGCACCTGGTGGAAGCCCAGGGCGGCTGCATCGATTTCATCGCCTACTGCCCCCATCACCCCAACGACCGGTGTCACTGCCGAAAACCGCGAACCGGCTTACTCGAACAGATCCGCCAGCATTTTCACCTGACGAGCCTCGAGGGCGCCATCATGGTCGGCGACAGCCGCAAGGATCTGGAGGCAGGCTACGCCGCAGGTTGCCAACCGGTGCTGGTGAGAACCGGCAATGGACTGGACACTGAACGCCACCTGGACGCCAGGCCGATACCCGGCGCCCATGTCAGCATCTACGACAATCTCAGCAAATTCACGGATGCGCTTTTATCCGCCGAGGGCTGGTAAAACCAAAGCGAATCCGTATAATACCGGCCGTTGATCGGCGTGTGGCGCAGCTTGGTAGCGCACTTCGTTCGGGACGAAGGGGTCGCAGGTTCGAATCCTGCCACGCCGACCACTTTCCCGCTCTCCACTGACATCTTTCCCCAGACTTGCCTATCCATTCGCAGCCAGTCGTGGTTATTCTGCTGCAGGCTTGCTCCGCAAGGATCAAATCAGGCGGTCTGCACTCTGCGAGAATCGGCCAGCAATGTGCGAATGGTGCCTGGCGATCATTGACCGTGATGAGAATTCAACATTGCCTCGCGGTATAGCCCGCAGGATTTCACGCTGATCTATGGGAATGCGACGAGGCTCACATCAAACTGGGCTACCCAGCAGCAAATGATTCTGATCGAATACTCATGTGCCCGTGGCGGGGCTTTAAATTCCAGATTATTGAGCGCAAACACGTAGGATCTAGCCCAATGGCGGTCTATGCCATTCGGGTTAACTGACGGAGAAACGCTACCCTCCACTTGCCTCAGTTCAGTGACCGATATGGCACAAATCGCCAGCAAAACCAGCCTGCCCAGACCACTCACCCCAAGCGCTTTACTTTGCTTCTTTTGTAAAGGGATGTTATTCTTTACGTATAGTCAATAGTAAAGAGGCCCGTATGCCAGTTGTCAGCCAAAAAAGACAAGTTACTCTTCCCGTCGAACAATGCTCAATTGCAGGAATTCAGCCCGGCGATGAGTACGAGAGCTTTGTCAGTCGAAAGGGTGTAATTTCCATAGTTATTAAGCACAAAGGGGCCGCCAAGGGCCTGCTTAAAGGGATTCCGGTCAATGACCAGGTGAACGAGGAAGAATCCCTTGCGAGTGCCATGCGCTGATGATTGCCGTTGATACAAATGTGGTACTCCGCTACCTGCTGCAAGATGATGTGAAGCAGTCGTCAAAAGCAAGTAAGCAGTTCATGGGGCATGAGAAAATCCTGATCACCGATGTGGTCTTGGTTGAAACTATCTGGACGCTTCGGGGTAAGCGTTATGCGCTCTCCAAAGAGGCGCTGATAGAGGTAATACACAGCCTAATCGAAGAACCGAATGTCGTGTGGGAAGATGGCCATGCAGTCTGGTGCGCCCTAGATGATTTTGTTAACGCCAAGCCGATAAAGGTCAGTGGAAAGACCAAGCAAGCCGACTTTGCCGATGCATTGATTGTGAACAAGTCCCAGCGATACGGGATCAATAAAACTTTGTCGGTTTTTCCTTTGTATACCTTTGACAAAGCGGCTCTGGAAATTAATGGGACTAAAGAGCCCAAGTAAGCATGAAACCGAATAAGGAATCAAATATATGGCTGCGAAAGCGATGTGGAAAGGTCACGATGGCTTCAAGGCATTTGTCTGGGCTTCGGCTCTGAGTTACAACTGGTTCGGCTGGCACGACTCGGGCCGGATTAGCCTCCAGGCCTGGTTCGGAAAGCTGACAAAAGCATGCATGGACAAGCCATGCAAGGAACGCCCATGGCGGCATCGAGTTCGACGAACAGACCTGCTGGAGCACCTGGACGCAAAGGTACTGCTGGATCTGGACCGCATTGCCTTTATCGGCAAGAACATGAGTTCGCCCATGCTGGCGGTGTGCAAACCGTTCAACGGTGAGCCGAACCATCCGGGCAACGGCAATATGCTGGCCCTTCAGCCGGGCTCAAAACAGGCAGTGGATGCCCATTACCACAAGGCCATCGAGCTGGGTGCTACCTGCGACGGCGAACCCGGCCAGAGAATTCCCAACCAGTTTTACGGCGCCTACGTGAAAGACCCGGACGGCAACAAGCTGGCGTTTTTCCACTTCGGTTAATGATGAATGGCCTTACCTAAAGGGAGGGCCACTTTTATTGTCTTTCATTCTGCATTCAGGTTAACGCGGCCGGTCTGGAATTTTCCTGCCCCGATATTTATATTGTTATTGCTGCAGCCAGAGTGCCTGATGTGTGTTAGCTTCGTGTCGTGATTAAAGGGATCGCTCATTCCCCGCCAATGGTCACCCGCATAAGGGGAATGTGCCCATCAACGATAGGTCCACCAGGGAGGTGACTATGTCTGACGCACCAATCTTCCCCGGGCAAAATCATTTACTGGCCGCCTTGCCGAAAAGTGCCAGAGAGCGGATATTTCCAAAGCTCAAACTGGTTGAGCTGAATCTGGGCGACGTGATTTACGAATCCGGCCAGCCCATCGAATTCGTCTATTTCCCGACCAATTGCATCATTTCGCTGCTTTACGTCATGATCAACGGCTCATCCGCTGAGATCTCGGTGGTTGGCAATGAGGGTATGGCCGGTATCGCCGTATTCATGGGCGGCGACAGCACCCCCAGCCGAACGGTTGTGCAAAGCCGGGGGTTCGCTTACCGGCTGCCCGCCCCGGAACTCAAGGCTGAGTTCAATAATAGCCCCGAGGTAAGGGTGCTGGCCCTGAGGTACACCCAGGCGCTGATCACCCAGATGTCCCAGACTGCCGTGTGTAATCGCCATCACTCGATCGATCAGCAACTGTGCCGCTGGCTGCTGTTGTCCCTTGATCGCCTCCCGGACAACCGGCTGGCCATGACCCAGGAACTCATTGCCAACATGCTGGGGGTTCGCCGCGAGGGTGTCACGGAGGCTGCGGGCAAGCTGCAGAAACTGGGAGTTATCGAGTACCACCGCGGGCACATTACCGTGATTGACCAGCCAGGACTCGAAGCGCTCTGCTGTGAATGCTACGTTGTGGTCAAGCGGGAAACCGACCGCCTGACCTACGCCAACACCCTATCCTAGAGCAGCCGCTGCAGACTCGTCGGAACGGGTATCAGGCTCCCGGCGACGGGGCGCCGATTCAATGTCTTTAGCCGATACATGGCTCTATCCGCGAGTTTCAGGAGTTCGTCGGCAGTCTCTCCGTTGTCCGGGTATACACTGACCCCGATACTGAGCTGAAGCGACACCTCATGGCCACCAATAACCATAGGCTCGGCGGCGGCTTCGCGTATTTTATCGGCAACGGCGTAGGCGTGATCCGGCTGGGCGATTTCGGCCAGCAACACCACAAACTCATCCCCTCCATACCGGCAAACCGTATCCGCCGCTCTGACGCAGCTCTTCAGTTTGCCAGCCAGTACCTCCAGGATCATGTCACCACTGTTGTGGCCAAGAACGTCGTTGACGCTCTTGAAGTTATCAAGGTCAATGAACAGGAGGCCCATCTGGACGCCATGCCGCCGTGCCAGTGCCCGAGATTGGTCGAAGCGCTCGTAAAAGGCGTTGCGGTTGTGCAACCCCGTCAGCTCATCATGTTGGGCAAGGTATGCCATACGGGCGGTGGTTTCCCGGGAAAAGCGGGCGTCGTGGAATACGATGACCGCGCCAACAACCACCCCATGGCGGTTGTGGATGGGCGCTGCAGAGTCTTCAATGGCCAACTCCACGCCGTTTCTGGCCACCAGCAGGGCATTCGCCTCCAGGGCAACAATACTGTCCGACAGTATCGCCCGCCGTGCCGGATCGGAAGTAGGCTTGTGCGTGTTTGCATCCACCACATGAAAAATCTCACTCAGGGGTCGTCCAATAGCCTCATGGCGACCGAAGCCGGTGAGCGTTTCCGCTACGACGTTCATATAGGACACACGGCCGTCGATATCGGTGCTCAAAACCGCATCCCCAATCGAGTCGAGCGTCACCTGTGCCCGTTCCTTTTCATCAAACAGCTGCTCCTCGGCCTGTCTCCGGGCTCTCTCATGGGCTTTGTAGGTGCTGATGCCCTCGACCGTGTGTACGTAACCATGCCCGGGCATGCCATCCGTCAGCAAGGCCGCGTTACGACGGGTCCAGATGACCTGGCCGTTAGCACACTTCAATCGGGCTTCGCACAGGAAGGCCTCATGCCCCAGCACTGCTTTATCCCAGTGCCGGAGCGTCTTGTCGAGATCCTGTGGGTGGATAACCGAACTCCAGTGCGATCCGATCAGCTCGTCGCCGGTCCAGCCACAGAGTTTCTGGTAGGCGGTATTGCTGTAGAGGCATTTGCCATCCCTATCCGTCACCAGTATGCCCAGGGGCAAAGCATCGCTCAGCGGAATACCCCTGCCCAGGCCCGCGCTGGCTTGGGTATCCGCCGCCAGCGGGAAGAAGTCGCGATAGCGCAACATGCCCTTACTCCCTGTTCTCAATGATGACCTCAACACGGCGATTCTGCTGACGACCTGTTGCAGTGTCGTTGCTGGCGACGGGGCGTTCGAAGCCGAACCCGGACACCGTGAGTCTTCGGCTGTTAATGCCACGATTTACCAGAAACCGTTGGACCGACTCAGCCCGTTGACGTGACAGTGTCTGGTTGAAAGCGGCGCTGCCCACGTTATCGGTATGGCCTTCAATCAACACCTGGCGATCGGGGTACTGATTGAGGAAATTCACCAGTTTCTCCAGGTTCCGGTTCGTACCGCCCTGGATGGCAGCGCTGCCAGTGGCAAACAGAACATCGCCCAGAGTCAGGACCAGCCCCCGTTCGGTCGCTTCGGCCTCAAGAGTGTCGATCTGCCGTTGCAACTCCTCGGCTTCGCGGGCTGACATGGCGGCCGCCTGTGCTTGCGAGCTGCGCGCACTCTCCGCCTCGGCGTGCGCCCGGTCTGCCTCCCGGGTGCGGGCCGAAAGCCTGGCCGCGTCGCGTTGCTCGCCTAACCGTACCCGCTCCGCTTCCATCAGCCGGGTCTCGCCTTTGGCACGGGCAATTTCGACCATCCGGTCTGCCATGTAAATCCTGTGAGCTGCCAGCGCGGCTTCGTCGTTACCCAGTGGCTGCTCGGCCAGTTGGACCGCGGCTTCCGCGTCACGCAATTCCACACGGGCATAGTTCATCATGTCCGGGTTCTGTTGCAGCATCGTCAGCTTCGCGCGCACATCCTCTGAGCCATCGGGGCTCGTCGGCGACATGGCGCAGGCCGTCAGGAGCAACGAGGAAAGCAATACCACGGTTATGGTCTTCACGCCCGGAACCGGTCTCAAAAACGATGGAATATTCATTGCCTGTCTCCCCGACGCTGCATCTCTTCATCCAGAGCCTCGGCACTGCGCCCCATTTCACGATTAATGGCAGCCGCCTTTGCGGCTTGTGTCCGGGCTATGGCCAATTCAGCAGCGATATGGGCCTGTTTGGCCAGACGATCCGCCTCCGCCATGCGTTCTGCCTCAACCGCTTTAACGGCCGCCGCCAGGTGCCGGTTCGCCTCTTCCAGTTCGGCCCCGGCGTACTGCCGGGCTTCGGCCTGCTCAGCACTGGCAATGGCATCCCGGGCCGCGTTCAGAGACTCCGTTGGTGGCAGTAGCGCAGACGCGCAGGCAGCCAGAGTCAATGCGGCGAACATCAGGGCGGTGAAAAGACCGATGCGTCTCAAAGCGCACCGGATTATGTCGGTATTCATAACATGGCTCCTTATGCCACGGAGTCGCCCGAACCTCAGCAGTCCTAACACACTCCTGACAACCACATTAGGCCCTCAGCCGGCAGACCTTCCGTTCGCTAACGCACAAAGAAGGTCCCCCCTGTTAAAAAACACCTGACGCGCGCTATTAGCCTGTCTCGGGGTGGCGTAGTATTGAATGGCACAGCTCAGACGCCGATTTTGCGAGGCGCATTTTGGAGGGACTCTTTGGAGGGACTATGGCCGACAAGCACGGATACCCGAATGCCGAAAGTCATGAGCGGCTGCGCCGCAGCGCCAGGGAGCTGATTGATCACGGGGTGCCACCACCTCACCGTGGCGGCACTCTCAGCGTGGATGCACTGCAATTGCTTTACCAGCGAGCGAGCACACCCGAATCCGCTGCCGAAGCCCAAAAACTGCTTCATGAGCTTCAGACTTATCAGGTGGAGCTTGATCTGCTGTATGAGCAACTACAGGCCAACGAATATGAAATCACTGAAGAGTTGACACACTACCGATCACTCTTCGAACTGGCTCCCGCGGCCTACCTGGTTGTCGCCACTGACGGTGAAATTATTGAAGGTAATCAGGCGGCAGGTGTGCTTTTCGGGGAATCGGCCATGACATTGACCGGCAAAGCCCTTGCCTCGCTTCTGGCGCCTGGCCAGAAAAACGCCGTAGCGGCACTCATCGGGAATTCAGGAGAACAGGAGACGAGCATTCGGCCCGCCCGACACGGTTCGGTTGAACTTCCGGATCACCGGAAGCTGGCGATCAACGCCCGGTCTGCCGCCGCCGGGGACAGCATTCTGATGATACTGACCGAAGCCACGACAACCTCCGCCAGTTCCTGATGCGTATCGTTGGTATCGGCGCCTCCGCTGGCGGCCTGGCCTCCCTGGAGGACTTCTTCCGCAATACGCCTTGCGATGCCGACATGGCGTTTCTGGTGGTGCAGCATCTGGATCCGACCCAGAAGGCTCTGTTACCGGAACTCCTGCAACGCTACACTGAAATGCCGGTGTATGAAGCCGAACAGAACATGGCCATTCATGCGGATTCCATTTACGTCATCCCGCCGAACCGGGAACTGCGTGTGCTCAACAACACCGTGAAGCTGGATCGGCCAGCGGAACCCCGCGGATTGCGCCTCCCCATCAACGTACTGTTCTCGTCCCTGGCCAGCGCACAGAACGAGCAGGCCATAGCCGTTGTGCTCTCGGGCATGGGTTCTGATGGCACCCTGGGCCTGCAGGCCATCAAGGCCACAGGGGGGCTGACCGTGGTGCAGGCCCCCGAATCGGCCCAGTTCGATGCCATGCCCAAAAGCGCGATTGCCGCCGGCTGTGGCGATATCGTGGCGCCTGCTGCTGAATTGCCAGCTCGCATACTCGACTACGTCCGGCGCGTTCCCGAAACGGATCATCGCCCTGAGCCTGACCACCAGGCTAAAACCTCACTGCCGCAGCTCGACCGGATTCTCCACTTGTTGCAGGAACAGACCCGGCATGACTTTTCCCTGTATAAGCCGACGACCCTGAATCGCCGTATTGAGCGCCGCATGGCCATCCATGGCATTTCGGATCTGGCTGACTACTCGCGCTTCCTGGCCGACAACACTCAGGAAGTACAGCTGTTGTTCCGGGAATTATTGATCGGTGTTACCCATTTCTTCCGGGATCCAGACACCTGGACCTACCTGATTGAGGCCGGTCTGCCGGAGTTGCTCGCCGGACTCCCGCCGGAATACACGCTACGAGCCTGGGTGGTGGGTTGCTCAACCGGTGAAGAGGCCTATTCCCTGGCCATGGCATTCACGGAAGCGCTGGAACACACCCAGCCGGGGCGGGAGCCCAGTGTGCAGATTTTCGCTTCCGACATCAGCCCCGAAGCCATTACCGTGGCAAGGCGGGGGCAGTACCCGCTCACTATTGAAAACTCTGTCTCTGAGGACCGGTTGGCGCGCTTTTTCACCAAACACGACAGCTATTACCAGATAAAGCCATCCATACGGGACAAGATCCTGTTTGCCCAGCACGACGTCATCCTGGATCCACCGTTCACCAAGCTGGATCTGATTGCCTGCCGCAACCTGTTGATTTATTTTGATCTGAAACTGCAACGCCGGATACTGCCCCTGTTCCACTACAGCCTGCGTCCGAACGCGCTGTTACTGCTGGGCAGTTCAGAAACCGTTGGCCGGCTGAACCATCTGTTCGCGCCGTTGAAGCCAAAACTGCGCCTTTACCGGAGCAAGCCCTACAAATCCGTCCGCCACTCTGGGTTCCTGCTAGAATCCTTTCCTCCCATGTCCACCCTGCCCAAGGAGCAACCCGTGCCGACCAAGCCGGTTCCGCCACAGGACGCCTTCAACAGCCTGCAATCCGCCGCGGATCATGTGTTGCTGCAGGTCTATGCACCAGCCGCCGTCGTGCTTAATTCCGGGGCTGATATCGTGTACATCAGCGGGCGTACCGGCAAGTATCTGGAACCTGCTGCCGGAAAGGCCAACTGGAACATCCACGCCATGGCCCGTGAAGGTTTGCGGGAGCCACTGTATGCCGCGGTGAAACAGGCGGCTTCCCAATCCGAGCCAGTGGAGCTTACCGGGCTGTTGATCCAGACCGGCTCCGGTATCCAGTTGGTTGATGTGACCGTCCAGGCCCTCCGTGAGCCCGATGCCCTGAAAGGCATGACCATGGTGGTGTTCCGCGATGCGCCTGCCAGGGTTGGCGCCCGGCGGCGCAAATCCGCGCAACCCGGCGATGCGGACAACGGCGCGCAGATCCAGCAATATCGGCAGGAAATCGAACACCTGAAAGAGCAGGCACGACTGTCACGGGAGGAATTGCAGGCCTCCAATGAGGAACTGCAGTCCACCAACGAAGAGTTGCAGTCCGCCAATGAGGAACTGACAACGTCCAAGGAAGAAATGCAGTCGATGAACGAGGAACTGCAAACCATCAATACAGAGCTGCAAACCAAGCTGGATGACCTCGCGCTCGCCCAGAGCGATATGCAGAATGTGCTCAACAGCATCGAAATTGCGGTTCTGTTTCTCGATCAGGATCTGAATGTGCGGCGCTATACCGAGCGGGCCTCAACCATCATCAGCCTGCGGGAAAGCGACATCGGCCGCCCACTCAGCGACCTGGCCACCAGCCTCCGTTACCCCGGACTCCAGGAAGATACCCGGAAGACCCTGGACAGCCTGGTAGCCACCGAAAAACAGATAACCACCAGCGATGACCGCTGGTTTTCGGTCAGGATCATACCTTACCGGAGGCTGGATAATATGATTGATGGAGTGGTCATCACCCTGGTGGATATTACCGAGACCAAGAACCTGGAATCGTCATTACGGCAGAAGCCGAAGCTCTGACGCGGGACCAAACGGAGGCTTTCCACAGCATCCTTGATTAACCCGCGAGAGGCTATTTCAGTTCCATACCGTTCGTGACCGATTTCACACCCTTGACACCACGGGCCACTCTGACAGCGGTATCAATGTCCTCCCGCGAGCTAACAAAACCTGACAGCTGAACGACACCTTTGTATGTCTCAACATTGATTTCGGCGCTCTTCAGTGTTGATTCGTTAAAAATCGCCGCCTTGACCTTGGTAGTGATCACCGTATCGTCGATGTACTCACCAGTACCCGAACTGGATTCCGTAGAGGCGCATCCGACAAACAGGGCCAAAAGCATCGCCATCGCCAGCATCGGGACCGATCGCATTATCCGTTCCATATCGTGTTCTCCTCTGACCACCAACACCAGACACCGTAGGTCCACTGGGAACCAAGCCCCGGCGGTTGGCTAACCGGGCAACTTCAAGATTAACGCTGCTCCCGCAACCGGTCTGTTCGATTGCCAACAGAGGTCACTTTTCAGCATGATTTTTCGGGAACCACCAAGGTGGCAAAAGCCGATGGATCGACGGCTGTAGGAACCGGTCATCAATCAGCCAGATCACGCCCCGGTCCTCCGGCGTGCGAATCACCCGACCGGCGGCCTGGGCCACTTTCTGAAGGCCCGGAATCAGATAGGTGTAGTCGTAACCGGTGCCAAAGCGCTGCTCAAGGCGGACCTTCAGGGTTTCATGCCAGACATCGAAGGGCGGCAGACCGAGGGTGGCCACGAAGGCACCGATCAGCTGATCCCCGGGCAGATCAATCCCTTCACTGAACACCCCACCCAGGACGGCAAACGCCACACTGCCTTCCGGCTCTTTAAAACCCGCCAGGAACGCGGCTCGCTGCTGAGGCGACATGCCCGGCTGCTGGCTCCGCTGGGGAACATCCGGCGCTTGTTCAGCCAGGGCTTCGCAGACCTGCTTCGCGTATTTGAAGCTGCTGAAAAACGCCAGATAGTGCCCCGGTCTCTCCCGGAACTGGCGGGCGATCAGTTCGGCAACCGGCTTCAACGACGTGTCCCGGTGAACCTGGCGAGTGCTGATGCCCGGCGTGAAATGCACCTGCAACTGATCGGCGCTGAACGGGCTGGGCAGGGAGGTAAACCGCGAGTCCTCGGGAAGTCCCAGCAGATCCCGGTAGTAGACACCGGGGCTCAGGGTGGCGGAAAACAGCAGCACCGAGTGCGCCGCCTCAAACCGGTCCCGCAAAAAGTCCGCCGGTATCAGATTCTGGATGGTCAGGCTGGCCCGGCCCCGGCCGGCGCGCTGAAATTCACACAGGGAGTGGTCGCCGAAGCGGTCCGCCAGTTTCATAAAGGCCACGCTTTCGAACAGCAGTTCCTGCAAGGCCAGGTCCGGGGGGTTATCGGCCAGGTAATCAGTCAGGCTGGAGACCAGGCCCTGCAGGGCACCAAGTAACTGGGCCGGCAGTGTTTCCAGGAACTGCGGGCTTTCAGGGGCAGCCTGATGATCCCGGATCAGGCTCTGCCAGGCCCGGGCCGTGCGGTCAATCGCCGACTTCAACGGCTTCGGTGCCACCTTTTTTAGTGTCAGCAATCGTTGCTGCTCCAGCCGCACGGAATACATGCCCCGGCCCCGGTCCACCAGGTTATGGGCTTCATCCACCAGCACACTGGCCTTCCAGTTGTTCTGCCTGATCAGGCCATGGAGCAGGGCGGACTGATCGAACAGCCGGTTCACGTCGCCGATGACCACATCACTCCAGCGGGCCATTTCCTGGGCCAGAAAATAGGGGCAGATGTCGTGACCGGCCGCGATCTTCGCCAGGGTGTTCTGATCCAGCGTACCTTCGATCTGAGCCGCTTCGGCCCGGGCATCGGGCAGCCGGTCGAAAAAGCCTTTCGCCAGGGGGCAGGAGTCGCCATGGCAGGCCTTGTCCGGGTGCTCGCAGGCGTCGTCTTTCGACACCAGTTCCAGGGTTCTCAGGGGCCATTCCGGAGCGGCCTGAGCCGAACGCAGGCGCGCCACCGCATCCATGGCCAACTGGCGGGCGGTGTTGCGGCAGGTGAGGTAGAGCAGCCGGTCCTGCTGCGCCGGCGGCATGGCCATTAACGCCGGGAACAGGGTGCCCAAGGTTTTGCCGAGGCCGGTCGGGGCCTCAAGCAGCAGGGTGCCGGACTTCACCGCGTTCTTGTACACGGTCTCCGCCAACTGGCGCTGTCTGGGGCGGAACGCCGGGAAGGGAAACGTCAGATTGGACAGCAGGGCATCCCGCTGCACCCGGTGGTGTTCTTCCTGCCCGGCCCAGGCCTTGTATTGGCGGCACAGGGTTTCCAGTTCCTGCCAGAGCGCCTCTGCACTGGCGGTTTCCACCACCGGCGTTTCCTTGTCCTTGCCGGTGTCATAGTAGATCAGGGCAAGCTCCAGGTTTTTCCAGCTCTCCTGCCGGCACAGCAGGGCACCGTAGGCCCTCAATTGGGCCCGGTGGAGCGCCCGCTGATGATCACGAATGCGGGACAGGTCGCCCCGGTGGGTCTTGATCTCTTCCAGCCGCCCACGGTGCGGGTTATAAACATCCGCACGCCCGGAAAGCTCTAGTCCCAGGCACTCTCCAGTCAGTAAATACTCACTTTTATAACCATAGCCACGCCGGGACTGGATCGCCTGGTGACCGGCAATACCCTCCTCGGCACTGGGTGCCGGCGTATAGCGGAAATCCAGATCGCCCCGGCGGGCAGCAAACTCGCAGAGGGTGCGGATGGCAACCTTCACGGTCATTCCATCACCCTGTTATCCTGCCAGCGCACATAGCACACGCTCGCGGAAATTCCCTCACCCGCGAAAAATTCGAGCCACCGAATCTGGTGATCCTGAAGCCGATCGCCCGGGCCTTTCACTTCGATCATCTCATAGCGCCGACCAGACGCGGTATTGCCGGGGTGAAACCGGATCAGGTCCGGAAAGCCGCTGCGATGCTCCCGGATATTCAGCAACAGGCGCCGGAACAGGCGTTCGAGATCCGCCGGGGGAATGCAACCCAGCGCCAGATTCAGCACTTCGTCGGTAATCACCGGCCAGATCACGAAAGGGTTGGTGGTGCCTTGCCTGGCCCGGTAATTTGCCAGGATACGGTCCCGGTAACTGCCATCTTGCAGGCAGGCGAAACACCGGTCGAACGACGCCTGGCGACGGGCCACGAAATCCTCCCGGGTCAGATCCGCCGGCCCCACGTGAAACGGATGGAAGAAGGCCCCGGGCACGGGCTCAAAGATGGTCTGCCAGCACAACAGCCCGAACAAACCGTTGACCAGGGTGTTCTCCACATAGAACACCGGGGTATCGTCCCGCCACAGGTGTTGTTGCACGGCGACTTCGACCGAACCCAGCGCCGGTTTTGGCAGAGTCAGGGTGAATTCCCGGATTGGCGGCTGCATGGAAGCAGGTGGGGGCGTCTCGTCGAGCCTGCTTGCCAGGCGTTTCAGAATACGGGCCAGGCCCTGGGCCTCGGCATCGCTCAGTTGCTGTGCCTGCCACCTGGAGGCGATGCCCCAGGCTTCCCGATGGCGTTTCATCCGCTCCAGTAGCCGGAGCTGTTTCAGTCGCGCTTCCCGGTGGCCACCGGCACCAAACGCCTGCAAGGCCAGTTCCCGGTCGCCCTGCCGTTCAGCCTGGCGGCCCAGCTCCAGCAACAACCGGTCCCGACGACTGCTCAGCCAGGCGTTGTCCGACGGCGCCGGCACCTCTGGCCAGACCTCACGAGCGGGCACGCCCTCATCCAGCCATTCCCGGCACTGGTGCATGGCCAGATACAGGTCCACCTCCGAACGAAGCTGAAAAGCCCGGGAATCCGGGGTGAAGGTCACCGGTTCATAGCGCTGATGGCCCAGCTCCACCAGAACGAAATCGGACCAGCTTTGGCGGAGATTGCCGAAGAACATCAATCGGACCCGGTCAAACAGCGCCATGTGGTTAATGCAGACAACAGGATTTACCGCTGTCCCCAGCCAGTCCGCCAGCGGGCGTGCATCGGGAAAGGATTGCCGCAAAGCCTCCAGCATGTGCCCCTTCGGCAGTATTTTCGGCCATCCCGCTTCCTGCAGCACCGCTGCAAACACCGGGCGTAACTCACCCAGCGTGTAGAGGCGAAACAGTTGATCGATGGTGAGCACGGGGCCGGTATCCACCCAGTTGCCAGTAACCAGTTCTTCCAGGGCCACGGATTCCGGTACGCCGAGCTCCGGGTAACGCAGTTTATCGGCACGAAACAGCTCGCCCGTACGCATGACCATCCGGGTCAGCAGTGCCCGGGCAGGCACTGAAAGCTCCCGGAATGCGCTCAGTCGATCCCGCTCCTCCCTGATCAGCAAATCAGCATGATGGCTCAGCACCCAGCCGATCACGGTTTCCATGTTTTCAAGGTAATACAGCGGATTGTCGAAATCCGCCGTGCCCGGTCTGTTATCCATCGGTCTCCGTGCTGCCATAGCCTGTCTTGAAGAGGGCCAGCCCGTCATCGTCACCTGTCGCACCTACCGGCCGGCGGTCGACGCCCTGCACAAAGCCGGTGCCGGTTACACCCATGCGGATTTTGCCACGAATGTAAGGTATCGATGCCTTTGTTGAAACCCTCAAGACGAAAACCGGCCGCCTCAGGGCCATCATTCACAATGCCCCGGGCTGGCTGCCCCGGGAGTGCTCCCTTTATGATATCGATGCGGTTGTGGATCATGACTGCAGCGATCAGGCGTTTCAGACTGTCTGAATCTGTGGTCACATACGGTAACCTGTGGCATCAGGATTGAACTGCTCACCAGACAAGGAAACCCATGGCTGCTCCGTCCACCGATAAACCCACCACCATCGAACCCGGCTTTCACGCCATCCACGCCAACCATCTGGAAGACCTGCGCCGGGCGGTGGTGTACATCTGCCGGCAGAGCCCCATGCCGCCGCTGCAGAGCGAAACCTTCCTGGTGCAGAGTAACGGCATCGCCCAATGGCTGAAGCTGGCGCTGGCGGAGAAGCGGACGGACGATGGTGCAGAGGGTGGTCTGGGCATTGCCGCCGGCATGGACTTCCTGTTCCCGGCCCGTTTTATCTGGCAGGCCTACCGGGCCGTTCTGTCGGACGGGGAAGTACCGGAGCAGTCCCCCTTCGACAAGCGCCGGCTGGTTTGGCGGCTGTACCGGTTGCTGCCGGAACTGGTGGGGCAGGACGACGCCTTCACCCCGTTGGCACGGTTTCTGGAAGGCACGGATCCGGATCTGCGTAATTTTCAGTTGGCCGAGAAAGTGGCCGACCTGTTCGACCAGTACCAGGTCTTTCGCGCTGACTGGCTGGCGGCCTGGGAGCAGGGCAAGGATGCGATCATCACCGCCCGGGGCCAGGAAAAAGCCCTGGACACGGAGACCCGCTGGCAACCGTTGCTTTGGCGCAAACTGGTGGAAGACGTTGGCGAAGCCGCCGACACCAGCCGCTCCCAAATCCACACCCGCTTTATGGAACAGGGCCAACAGGTCAACAGCCCGGCCAATCCGGCCCGGTTGCCCAGGCGCATTGTGGTATTCGGGGTGTCGTCACTGCCCCGGCAGGCCCTGGAAGCCTTATACGTACTCAGCCGCTTCAGCCAGGTGGTGCTTTGCGTCCACAACCCCTGCCAGTTCTACTGGGCCGACATCATCAGCGATCGGGAACTGTTGAAAGCCGAACGCAAACGGGGTGTGGCCCACCCGGTGCTGTCACAGATTGCCGATCCGGACCAGCTGCACCAGCACGCCAACCCGTTGCTGGCCGCCTGGGGCAAGCAGGGCCGGGACTACATCCGGCTGCTGGACGAGTTCGACAACCCGGACGACTACCGCAGCAGCTTCCAGACCCCGGACCAGAAGATCGACATCTTCTCGGAACATGGCGCCGGCGAAGCCCCCTGCCTGCTGTACCAATTGCAGAACGATATCCACAACCTCACCCCGCTGCAGGAAATCCGGGAACAGCAGCGCCAGCTGGATCTGGTCCACGACCATTCCCTGGCATTCCACGCGGCCCACGGCCCCCAGCGGGAAGTGGAGATCCTGCACGACCAGTTGCTGGCCGCCTTCAATGCCGACCCGAACCTTCGGCCCCGGGATATCATCGTGATGGTGCCGGATATCAACGTCTACGCGCCCCACATTCAGGCGGTCTTCGGCCGCTACCAGCCCGGCCGCAAACGCCACATTCCCTTTACCATTTCCGACCAGGGCCAGCGCCACCACGAACCGGTGCTGATCGCCCTGGAAACCCTGATGTCGTTGCCCCGAAGCCGTTTCGGCGTGAGTGAAATCATCAGCCTGCTGGAGGTGCCCGGCATCCGCGACCGCTTTGGCATCCGCGAAGACGAGATTCCCGTGGCCCGGCGCTGGGTGGAAGGCGCCAACATCCGCTGGGGCCTGCACGGCCGCCACCGGGAAAGCCTGGACCTGCCGGCAGAGCTGGAACGCAACACCTGGCAGTCCGGCCTGCGGGCCATGCTGCTGGGCTATGGCATGGGCGAGGACGAACCCTGGGCCGGCGTGGAGCCCTATGGCGAAATCGGCGGCCTGCAGGCCAGCCTGGCCGGGCGTCTGAGCGAATTCGTGCACCAGTTGGAAACCCTGTGGCAGGCACTGCAAACCAGCCGAAGCCCGGGCGACTGGGAAACCCTGTTTTCGGACATGCTCGGGCAGTTTTTCCACAAGGTCGAAGGCAGCGATCTGTTACTGCTCAACCGTTTCCGCCGGCAGCTGGAACAATGGCTGGAGGATTCCCTGGCCGCGGGACTTGAGGAGCGGAAACTCCCCCTGAACATCGTCAAGGATGTGCTGCTCGAAGGCCTGGACGAGGGCGGCCTGAACCAGCGCTTCCTGGCCGGCAAGGTCAATTTCGCCACCCTGATGCCCATGCGGGCCATCCCCTTCCGCAAGGTCTGCCTGCTGGGCATGAACGATGGCGACTACCCCCGCTCCCGGCCACCGGTGGATTTCGACCTGATGGCCCAGGATTACCGCCCGGGGGACCGCTCCCGACGGGAGGACGACCGCTACCTGTTCCTGGAAGCCGTGCTGTCAGCACGGGAACAGCTTTATATCAGTTGGGTAGGGCGCAGCATCAGGGACGATTCCGAACGGCCGCCGTCGGTATTGGTCGGACAGCTTCAGGATCATCTCGACAGTCTGTGGACAGTGGCCGGCGACCCCGATGCGAAAGTCACCAGAGCCCTGACGATCCAGCATCCACTGCAACCCTTCAGCCGGGCCTATTTCCCGAAAGCCAATGGCATGGGCGAAAGCGGGGCTGATAGTGAACACAGCCCGCCGAAACCCCTGGCCGAGGTGCTTCAGGCCCGCAACCTGTTCACCTACGAACGGGAATGGCGCGGCGCCCATGGCGTTGAAGCGTCCGAACAGACTGGCACTGCCCTGCCGTACCAGACACCGGAAGAACCCATCAGCCTGAACGATCTGGCCGGCTTCCTGAAAAAGCCCATCGACACCTTCTACCAGCGTCGCCTGCAGGTGCGGTTTGAGGATGTCGAAGACGACGATACCGACAACGAAAACTTTGATCTGAATGGCCTGGACCGCTGGCGTCTGGACAACGAACTGATTCAGGACAGCCTACTGAAAGCCGGCTCCGAAGAGGAGCTGCACGAGCGGCTGGAAAACACTCTGGATCGCATGGCCCGCCGGGGGGATCTGGGCATGGGGGTGACCGAACACCGGCTGCGCTCGGAGCTGTCCGGGCGTTTGCCGGATCTGTTCGAACGTTACCAGAGCGCTCTCGCAGAATGGCCGGAGGCCGTGGCTGAACTCTTGCCCTTCGACTACCGGTTCGAAAACTCGATGGGTGCCGTGGACGTGGCGGATCTGATTGACAGCCTGCGCTGCAACCCTGCGGGCCAGCTGTGCCGCCTGGTGGTGGCCAGTTCCGGCCTGCTGACCGGCTCTGGAGGCAGCAGGAAAGTGCGCTACGCCAACCTGATGCGGGACTGGGTGATTCACCTGGCCGGCCAGCTCGGTGGCCAGCCGTTTGAAACCCTGATTCTGGGCAAGGAAGAGGGTCGGAAATTCCGTTTCGCGCCGCTGGCGCCGGAGATTGCCAAGCGCCATTTTGATGCCATCCTCAGCCGCTGGATGGATGCCACCACCCGGGCACTGCCCATTCACTGCGACGCCGGCTTTGCCTGGATTTACAGCTTCTACCAGAGTAAGAAATTCCTGGGTGACCACGAACGGGCCATCAGCGATGCGGAACAGGCCTACAGCACTGCCCTGGAGCGGGATACCGGCTACCTGCGCGGGGCCTTTGAAAGCCCGGAGTTATTGCTGGCCAGTGGCGAGTTCGAAGCTTTGTTGCATGAACTCTATGTGCCCCTGTGGGAAGCGGAGCAGGGCAAGTCGGCCGCGGACCAGATTGGGAGTTTGGAATGAGCGACCTTTTTTGGAAACGATGCAACTTCCTCGGGTTTTGTCGTGGCATAGTGAGTCTGGCCACCTGATTTCGAGCGTGCCAGGGTTGCACAGTGGTAGCTGCCTGGGATGCAATGGGCCTGGGAAGCCACGCCTACAGCGAAATGATGGCTCCTGTCATACCAGTGTGACCGCGTCTTACCACATCTGCGATAAAGTCGAGCAAACCTGGCTAGATTTTTAAGGGAAAAACCATGTTGATAGAAAGCCTTCGCATCAAAAACTTCAAAAGCTTTCGCCAAGCCCAGATGAAAAACCTCCCCCGGTTTTGCGTTGTGGTTGGTGCCAACGGAAGCGGGAAGTCCAACTTGTTCGATGTCTTTGGCTTTCTGAAAGACTGCCTGACATTCAACGTAAAACAGGCTCTCCAGGTCAGGGGAGGATTTCGTGAGGTGCTCAGCCGAGGCGTAGACGATACCAAATCCATTGAGCTGGAAATCAAATTTCGGATGAATATTGCGGGAGTCGAGCGACTGGTAACCTACCTTATCGAAGTTGGTATGGATAACCGCCAGGTAGTGGTACTTCGTGAAGTGCTGCGTTACAAACGCGGGCGTTATGGCTCCCCTTACCACTTCCTCGATTTTACCAAAGGAACCGGCTATGCCATTACCAACGAGGAGGACTTTGACAAGCAGGATGAGGAGCTCGAGAGGGAACAACAGAATGTCGGCAAAGATGCGCTTGCCATCAAAGGCTTAGGGCAGTTCGAGCGCTTTAAAGCCGCCAATGCTTTTCGGCAGCTTATTGAGAACTGGCATGTGTCGGATTTTCACATCAACCTCGCCAGAGGTAGCAAAGAGGCCATTGGTGAGTACGAACATCTGTCGGTTTCCGGTGATAACCTACAACTGGTGGCTCGCAACATCTATGAAAGTCACCCGGAAATTTTTCAGAACATCGTCACCGCAATGAAACACCGGGTTCCCGGTGTAAGTCAGGTCGAACCCTTATTAACCCAGGACGGACGGCTGATCCTGAACTTCCAGGACGACACGTTCAAAGACCCCTTTATTGATAAGTACGTCTCTGACGGCACCATCAAAATGTTTGCCTACCTGGTGCTGTTGTACGACCCGGAGCCGCATCCGCTGCTGTGTATCGAAGAGCCGGAAAATCAGCTTTACCCCACCTTACTCTGGGAGCTGGCTGAAGAATTCCGTGCCTATGCTGAGCGGGGTGGCCAGGTATTTGTGTCCAGCCACTCGCCCGATTTCCTGAACGCGGTAAAGCTTGAGGAAGTGTACTGGCTGGTGAAAGAGCAGGGCTATACCCACATTCGTCGGGCGGAAGATGACCCACAGTTGAAGGCCTTTATAAACGAAGGGGACCAGATGGGCTACCTGTGGAAAGAAGGCTTTTTCCCGGGGGCTGATCCACGATGACCGAACTGGTATTTTTTCTTGAGGAGCCATCCGCCAAAGCCATGCTGGAAGGTGTGGTCCCCAGGCTTCTGGATGACAGCATTAACGTACGTTATGTGGTATTTGAAGGCAAGCAGGACTTGGAAAAACGCCTTCCACGTCGATTACGTGGCTGGCAGAACCCCCATGCTCGCTTTTTGGTGATGCGAGACCAGGATTCTGGTGATTGCTACGAGATTAAAGGCAAGCTGGCAGGCATTTGTGATAGAGCAGGCCGACCGGATGCACTGATTCGCATTGCCTGTCATGAGCTGGAAAGCTTTTATCTGGGCGACTTGAATGCCGTAGCCGCTACGATTGGGCCACAAAAACTGGCCAAACAACAAAACAACGCGAAATACCGTGATCCGGATCGCCTCAACAACGCCGCCCAGGAACTGAAACGTATCGCCAAAACCTATCAGAAGCTCTCTGGCTCACGTGCCATTGGCCCAGTGTTGTCACTGGATGAGAACCAGTCCCAAAGTTTTAATCAGTTGATTGGTGGCATCAAACGGTTGGCAGGAGTACAACCATGAATTTAAAACCTGGCGGTAAAACCCACACCATGCGAACTATCTACAAACTACCTCTGAGCGTCTACGTCTTCCTCGCTGCAGAACTTTGGTATGGCGTATCTTTCCCAAAATGAACAACCACACCCTTGGCCGCAGTCTGAACCCCCTCGCCCTGCCCCTGAAAGGCAGCGCCCTGATCGAAGCCAGTGCCGGCACCGGCAAAACCTTCACTATCGCCATCCTCTACGTACGCCTGGTGCTGGGCCATGGCCAGACCCAAGACAGCCCGCTGCAGAATCTGCTTCCGCCTAACCTGCTGGTGGTTACCTTCACCGAGGCTGCCACCAAAGAGCTGCGAGACCGTATCCGCACCCGGCTGACCCAGGCCGCCGAGGTGTTTTCCGATGCCCCCGACGAGTCCGATCCGCCGGCCGAAACGGCACTGATTTACCAGCTTCGGAATGAAGGTTACCCGGACCCGGCCACATGGCCAGACTGCCGCAAGAAGCTGCTGCTGGCCGCCGAATGGATGGACGAAGCCGCAGTGTCCACCATCCATAGCTTCTGCAACCGCATGCTCAGCGAGCACGCCTTCGACAGCGGCAGCCTGTTCAAGCTCACCCTGGAAACCGACCAGAGCGAACTGCTGGAGGATGTCACCCGGGATTACTGGCGCACCTTTGTGTACCCGCTGCCGCCGGCGCTGATGGACGAGGCCCTGAGCCACTGGAAAACCCCGGCCGACCTGCGTAGGGCCGTGCGCAACCTGATCGATGATCCGGACAGCCTGGGCACCCCGCCGGAAAACGTGCACCAGGCCATCAATCAGGTGGTCAGCCTGCGTCAACAGCAATCACAAACGCTGAAGGCCCATCCCTGGGACCGGTGGCAGGCAGAGGTGATCGACCTCCTGAACGACCTGAACAAGAGCAAACGGCTCCATGGCGCCAGCAAGAACGCCATGGTCAAGGTCTGGGACACTCTGATCACGTGGGCGGAATCCGACGACCTGTTACCGGACAAGATAGACAATGCCGCCGGGTTCAAAAACCAGACGCCTGAGGGCCTCGCCAATATTCTCAAAGGCGAGGAGCCCGCTCCCCATCACCCGGCATTCGAAGCCATAGAAGCATTGATGGACTTTAGCCAGAACCAGCCCAGCGCCAAATCCGACATTTTGCGCCACGCCAGCCACTGGATTGCCGAACGGCTGGAATCGGAAAAGCAGAAACGCTCGGAGATGGGCTTTGATGATCTGCTCACCCGCCTGGACGGAGCCTTGCACGGGCCCCGGGGTGATCAGCTGGCCGCCACCATCCGCCGCCAGTTCCCGGTGGCGCTGATCGACGAATTCCAGGACACCGACCCGGTGCAGTACCGTATCTTCAACCGGGTCTACAATGTGGAAGGCAGCGATCCGGACACCTGCCTGCTGATGATCGGGGATCCTAAGCAGGCCATTTATGGTTTCCGGGGCGCCGATATCCACACCTACCTTCTGGCCCGCCAGGGCGTAAAAGAGCGCACCTACACGCTGGGCAAGAACTTCCGCTCCGCCAAACCCATGGTGGCTGCGGTGAACCGGGTGTTTGAACACAGCGACCAGCACAGCCGCGATGGCGCTTTCCTGTTCGGCAAGGGCGACAACTCACCCTTGCCATTCCAGGGTGTGGCCGCCAACGGCACCAAACGCCTGTGGTCGGTAAACGGCGAGGTTCAATCCAGCCTGATGTTCTGGACGCACGAATCCGGGGAAGAGGGCAAAGACGGCAACCCGAAGGGCCTGGCCAAAGGCACCGCCACCGCCGATGTCGCCGAAACCTGCGCCAGCGAGATCGCCCGTCTGCTCACGCTGGGCCAGGCCGGGCAGGCCGGCTTTGCCCTGCCGGAGAACCCGGCAGATCTGGAACCGGTAACCCCCAAAGACATCGCCATTCTGGTCAACAACCGCAACGAAGCCAGCGCGGTGCGGGATGCCCTCGGCCGCCGGCGCATCAAGAGCGTGTACCTGTCGGACCGGGATTCGGTGCTGACCTCACAGGAAGCCAAGGAAATGCTGTGCTGGCTGCGGGCCTTCGCCGAGCCCCGGCAACTGGCCTGCATTCGCGCGGCGCTGGCCACCCCCACCCTGAGCCAGTCCTGGCAGGCCCTGGACCGGTTGCTCACCGACGAGATTGCCCTCGAGCGGGAAATCGAACGGTTTATGGGCTACCAGCAGCAATGGCAGAAACAGGGTGTACTGCCGATGCTGCGCAGTTTCCTGATGGATTTCGGGGTGCCCGGCCGGTTGCTGCAACGGGCCGATGGCGAGCGGCGGCTGACCGACATCCTGCATATCGCCGAACTGCTGCAGCAGGACAGCCTGCAACTGGACGGCGAGCATGCCCTGGTGCATCACTACACCCGGATTCTGCGGGCGGCGGACGAGGAAGACGAACACCGCACCTTACGCCTGGAAAGCGACGCCGGACTGGTAAAGGTGATTACCGTGCACAAGTCCAAGGGGCTGGAATACCCGCTGGTGTTCCTGCCCTTTGGCACCGCTTACCGGGCCCAGAGCGAAAAGCAGGCCTTTGTGCGCTACCACGATGACCAGGGCAAACTGGTCACTGTCTTCGACCCCAACGCCGAAGACGTTGCCAAGGCCGACCGGGAGCGTCTGGGCGAGGATATCCGCAAGCTCTACGTGGCCCTGACCCGGGCCCGGTTTGCGACCTGGGTAGGCGCTGCTGCCCTCGATAACTGGCCGCAAAGTGGCCTGGGTTATCTGATCGCCGGTGAAGCGGGGAGTCGGATCACCGACTGCCTGACCCGGCTGAGCGAAGGCCAACCGGAAATTACCATAACCCCGCTGCCGGAAGCGGAACAGACTCAATACAGCGAACCGGCGCCGGAGGCCCTGGGCCCGGCGTTGGAATCCACCCGTGAGGCGAAAGAGGACTGGTGGATTGCCAGTTACTCCGCCATCGAATACACCGGCATGGCCGGCACCGGAGTTGCGTTCACCGGTGAGGTGGAGAACGCCCAGACCCAGAACCTGCTGGAGGAAAGCACCCAGGAAGACGGCGAGCAGACAGCACCGATGACGGCTCATCGAAACCAGCACAATTTCCCCAAAGGCGCCGGCCCCGGCACCTTCCTGCACGAACTGCTGGAATGGTGCAGCCAGCATGGCTTCCAGCGGGTTGTGGATAATCCGTCCACACTCCGGGAACAACTTACACGCCGGTGCGGCACCCGGGGCTGGAATGACTGGGTGGACCCGCTGGAACACTGGCTGCAGGCGCTGATCACCCGGCCACTACAACTGCAACGCTCTGGCACTGAAAGCGTCAGCCTGGCAGACCTGGCCACCCTGCGCCCGGAACTGGAATTCTGGTTTGAGAGCCGCAACGTCAGCATCGGCAAGCTCGACCAGCTGGTGACCCATTACACCCTGAACGGCGCCGACCGGCCCCGAGTGGAGGAGAACCGCTTTAACGGTATGCTCAAGGGCTTTATCGATCTGGTGTTTGAACACAACGGGCAGTATTACGTGCTGGACTACAAATCCAATACCCTGGGCGAGGAAGACAGCGCCTACACTGATCAGGCCATGGGTAACGCCATTCTGGATAAACGCTACGACCTTCAATATGTGCTGTACCTGCTGGCACTGCACCGGTTGCTGAAAGCCCGGCTGCCCGGTTACGACTACGACCAGCACATCGGCGGCGCCGTCTACCTGTTCCTGCGGGGGGTCAATTCCACCACCGGTGGCGCCTTTACCGACAAACCACCGAGAGCGTTGATTGAACAGCTGGATGCCCTGTTTGATGGTGAATCCGTGCCAGGGAGGGTGGCCGCATGAGCCGTACCCGCACTCACACCCACAATACCGAAAACCAGATCGCGCTGGATTTTGGGGATTCCACCCCGCACGTCGCCCCCATGCCCGGGCCGGAAAACAGGGCCGTTGACACCTCTGGTTTGCTCACCAGCCTGGATAAAACCGAGGCTCTGCTCCAGCAATGGCAACAGGCAGAATGGCTACGCCCCCTGGATGTGGGTTTTGCCCGGCTGATCTGTGAACTGTCGGAAGAGCAGGGCGAACGCCCCAATCCACTGGTTCTGCTGCTGGCGGCATTGACCTCCCATCAAGTGGGCCGGGGCCATGTCTGTATTGATCTGGCCAACCTGCTGGCGGATACAGGCAACACCCTGTCGCTGCCGCCGGAGGAGCCAGTTCGCGACACCCTCACCGAATCCGAAGCGGCCGGGCTGAGCCAGCTGAAACCCGGCGATCTGCTTACGCGGATTACCCTGGCCGATTGCCAAGCCGCCCTGAACGGTTCTCTAGCGGTTAGTGATGGCTCACTGACTACTCCCCTGGTAGTGAACGAGACCCGGCTCTACCTGCGCCGTTTCTGGCGCTATGAACAGCGCATTGCCGAAGGGATTCAGCAGCGTCTGGCCCTGCCATCACCCCTGGCGGAGCCGGATTCCGCTCCGGCCCAAACCCTGTCCAAAACTCTTGACCAACTGTTCCAGTCACCGGAACCGGTGGATTACCAGAAACTCGCCTGCGCCCTGGCCGCCCGTAACCGCTTTTCGGTGATCACCGGCGGCCCCGGCACTGGCAAGACTACCACCGTGGTCAACCTGTTGGCGGCGCTGCAGGCAGTAGCAGGTGAGTCCCCGGAACGGGCCGGCCGGAAATACCGCATTCGTCTGGCCGCCCCCACCGGCAAGGCTGCCGCCCGCCTGAACGAATCCATTGGCGGTGCTGTCAGTCGTCTGCCACTGGACCAACTGCCGGGCAACATACAGCTGGAGGATATTCCCACCAGGGTCACCACCCTGCACCGCCTGCTTGGTAGCCGGCCGGATACCCGCAGGTTCCGCCACAACCGCGACAACCCGTTGCTGGTGGACATTCTGGTGATCGACGAAGCCTCCATGGTGGATGTGGACCTGATGGCCTCGGTGTTCGACGCCCTGCCCGCCAATGCCCAACTGATCCTGCTGGGGGACAAGGACCAGCTGGCCTCGGTGGATGCCGGTGCGGTATTGGGTGAGCTGTGCCAGCGTGCTCTGAAAGCGCATTACACCCCGGAAACCGCCCGGTGGCTTACCGCCATCACCGGCAATCAGGTTCCGGAGACCCTGATTGATCCTGGCGGCCAACCCCTGGACCAGGCCGTGGCCATGCTGCGCAAGAGCTATCGGTTCCAGCAAGACAGCGGTATCCGGGCGCTCTCGGACGCTGTGAACACCAACGCTCTTGATAGCGCTGTGCTGCACCAGATCCGGGAAGCAGAGTTCGAGGATGTGGTCTGGCTGAATGGCGACAAAGCAAGGCCAGATCCGGAGCAAACACAGGCGCTGATTTGCCGCCATGCCATTACCGGCACGCCGGAGGCTTTCCGCAACGCCGGGCAGGGTCGGGTATTGAATAACAAGGAGTTACCGCCGCCAGTCGGTTATTGCCATTACCTGAAACGGATGCAGGATCACGACCTGACAGAAACCAGTCCTCGCGAAGACTGGGATGCCCTGGCGGTTCGGGTTCTGGACGCCTTCAACGACTTTCAGATCCTCTGTGCCCTGCGCAAGGGTCCCTGGGGGGTGGAAGGTCTGAACGACCGGGTTGCCCGGCATCTGTTGGCGGAAAAGCTGATCCCCAGGGCGGAAGGCTGGTACGCTGGCCGGCCGGTGTTGGTCACCGGCAACGACTACAACCTGGGCCTGATGAACGGGGATATCGGCATTACCTTCAACGTGCCCTGGGACAGGACCGAATCCGGTGAACCCAAAGACACGCTGCGGGTCGCCTTCCCGAGCGGCGACAGCACCGGAGCCATCCGCTGGATTTCCCCCAGCCGGCTACAGCAACAGGAAACCGTGTACGCCATGACCGTGCACAAATCCCAGGGCTCCGAGTTCAACCATACCTGCCTGGTACTGCCGGACCGCCTCAGCCCGGTGCTGACCAGGGAGCTGATCTACACCGGCATCACCCGGGCGAAAAACTGGTTCAGCCTGATTACCGGCGACTCCCAGGTTCTGAAAGACAGCGTTGGGCAGCAGGTAATCCGCGCCTCCGGGCTGGCCAGGAGACTCAGCGAGGGCTAGTGTCTGTGTCGTCGCTACTCCGGTGCTGCTGCGCCCACAGATGGGCGTAGTGGCCACCGGCGGCCAGCAGCGCGTTGTGGCTGCCACTCTCGACGATCCGGCCGCCGTCCATCACCAGGATGGTGTTGGCATCACGGATAGTGGAAAGGCGGTGGGCAATCACCAGCGTCGTCCGCTGCTGGCTGACTTCCTTCAGTGCGCCCAGGATCGCCTGTTCCGACAACGAATCCAGGGAAGAGGTAGCCTCATCCAGAATCAGCAACGGCGGGTTCTTGAGAATCACCCGGGCAATGGCCACCCGTTGTTTCTCGCCACCCGATAGTTTCAAACCGCGCTCACCCACTTTGGTTTCATAGCCATCCGGCAGGCTGTGGATAAAATCTTCCAGATGCGCCAGGCGCGCTGCCCGGTACACCTCTTCTTCCGTGGCCTCTGGCCGCCCATAAGCCAGGTTCCGGTAAAGGGTATCGTTGAACAGCACCGTATCCTGGGGCACCACACCGATGGCCGATCTCAGACTGTCCTGGGTGACCTGGCGGATATCCTGACCATCAATGCGGATGGCCCCTTTATCGACATCGTAGAAACGGAACAGCAGGCGGGCGAGGGTAGACTTGCCGGCACCACTGGCGCCGACCACGGCCACCGTATGGCCGGCCGGAATGGAAAAATTCACATCCTGCAGAATCGGGCGATCCGGGCGATAGGCAAAGTGAATGTGGTCGAAGCGCACCTCAGCGTTATCCACAGCCAGTTCCCTGGCCTCCGGTGCATCCTGAATGGCCGGCTCGTCCCCGAGCAGTTTGAACAGCCGCTCGATATTGACCAGCGCCTGACGGATTTCCCGATATACAAAACCCAATGCATTCAGGGGAATAAACAGCTGCAACAGGTAGGCGTTGATCATGGTGAAGTCACCAAGGGTAATCGCGCCGCTCGCCACTTCCCGCACTGCCATGGCCATAATCACGATCATCGCCAGGCCGATGATCAGCGCCTGGCCCGAGTTCAGGGCCGCCAGTGACAGGCGGTTCTTCAGCCGTGCCTGTTCCCAGTCCTCAAGATCCACGTCGTACAACTGCGATTCATAGCGCTCATTGTTGAAGTACTTGACGGTTTCATAGTTAAGCAGACTGTCTATCGCCCGGGAGTTGGACTGGTTATCCCGGGCATTGGCCTCCCGCACAAACCGGGTACGCCACTCGGTAATTTTGATGGAAAAGACCACATAAACGGCCACAGCCACCAGAATGGCCAGGACATATCCCACATTGAACGCCACGAACAGGATGCCGGCGACCATCAGGATTTCCAGAAGGGTGGGGGCAATATTGAACAGGGTGAAACGCAGCAGGAAACTGATGCCGTTGGTGCCCCGTTCGATATCCCTGGCCAGGCCTCCGGTTTTTCGGTCCAGATGGAAGGCCAGTTCCCGGTGATGCAGGTGCTCGAAGACCCGCAACGACACCCGACGCATGGCACGCTCTGCTACACGGGCGAACACCGCATCCCGCAATTCGCTGAACAGGGTGGCCCCAAAACGCAGCGAACCATAAGCCACCACCAGTACCACCGGAATCCACAGCAGCATGTCCGCGCCACGGGTCTGGTCCAGATAGTCGACGATGTACTTCAGCGCCACCGGAGTGGCCACCGTTGCCAGTTTAGCCAGGACCAGCAATGCCAGAGCCAGGGCCACCCGGCCCCGAAACTCGGCCAGATAAGGCCAGAGACCGGCAATCACTTTCCAGTCGGGTTTGTGGTCAGCGGGATAATCGTTATCAGCGTAGGCTCTCACTGTTGCGAATAACTCCAAGGTTGGGGAGCGCGAGTGGGTGGTAGAGTGTCTTCCGGGACCGTCAAAAGCCATGGATGGCTTTTGCCGAGCGTACAGGGACCTATTTACAGCGTGTCCCGGAAGTCACTACCACCCACTCGCGCTCTACCCGGATGTATGATAGGTCCTGTTGGAGAACAAATCGTATGGTTGCCAGAGTCTACAGCAGCCGGCACTCAGGAGGCACATCATCAGAACCCGTCACCGCAAGGCCCTGAAACTGGTTATTGGATTTATCAGCCCCTACCGCCGAGCCGTGGCCGGTGCTCTGGTGGCGTTGATTTTCACTGCGGGAATTACTCTGGGTCTTGGTCAGGGTTTACGAATCCTTGTGGATCAGGGATTGGCCACCGAATCCCCTGAGAATCTGGCAAAAGCTATCGGTCTGTTTTTTGTGCTGGTGCTGGGCCTGGCATTCGGCTCGTTTACCCGGTTCTATCTAGTGTCGTGGATCGGCGAACGGGTGGTGGCGGACATTCGCAAGAAGGTATTCAACCACCTGATTGATCTTCATCCCGGCTTCTTTGAGCAGAACCGTGCCCTGGAAATCCAGTCGCGGTTTACCGCGGATACCACGGTGCTGCAGTCGGTGATTGGCTCCACCGTGTCCATTGCCCTGCGCAACGCCCTCATGCTGGTTGGGGGTTTGCTGCTCCTGTTCATTACCAACGCCAAACTGGCCAGTATCATTCTGCTGGGGTTTCCCCTGGTGATCGCACCGATCCTGTTTTTCGGCAGGCGGGTGCGGGCGCTGTCCCGTCTCAGTCAGGACCGGGTCGCGGACGTCGGCAGCTACGTGGGCGAGAACCTGACCCAGATCAAGACCGTTCAGGCCTTCAATCACCAGCCCCATGACCGGCGCTTTTTTGCCGGGGTTTCGGAAAAGGCCTTCGAGATTGCCCGGCAGCGTATCCGTCAGCGCGCCTGGCTGACCACTCTGGCCATTTCCCTGGTGATGGGGGCCGTGGGCATCGTCATCTGGATTGGCGGGCTGGATGTCATTCATGGCCGCATCAGCCCCGGTGAACTGGCGGCGTTTGTATTCTACAGCCTGCTGGTGGGGGTGGCGGCAGGCGCCATCAGTGAGGTGATTGGTGAACTTCAGAGAGCAGCAGGCTCGGCGGCGCGGCTGTTCGAACTGCTGCAAACGGAGCCGGAATTTGTTCGAAAGAATGCGGGCAAAGCCCTTCCGGATCCCATCAAAGGCGAGATCCGCATTGAGCACCTGGGCTTCAGTTACCCTGGGCGTCCGGAGCAGCCTGCACTCTCTGACTTTACCCTGGAGGTGAAAGCCGGAGAAACCCTGGCACTGGTGGGCCCGTCTGGCGCGGGCAAATCGACCCTGTTCGATCTGTTACTGCATTTTTACCAGCCCGATCAGGGCCGGATTCTGATTGACGGGATAAATACGGCTGACCTGTCTCTGGAATCCTTGCGCCGGTGTTTTGCCCTGGTGCCCCAGAACCCGGCGCTGTTTCATGGCACGGTGGCGGACAACATCCGCTATGCCCGTCCGGATGCGAGCCAGGGGGATGTCGAGCAGGCCGCACGGATAGCCTACGCCCATGACTTTATCCAGAGCCTGCCCAAGGGCTACGGGACATCCCTGGGGGATGCCGGCCTGGGATTGTCCGGCGGGCAGAAGCAGCGCCTTGCCATCGCCCGGGCCTTGTTGGCCGATGCCCCGATTCTCCTGCTGGACGAAGCCACCAGTGCGCTGGATGCGGAGAGTGAAAATCTCATTCAGCAAGCCATGCCAGCACTCACAACCGGGCGCACCACGCTGGTGATTGCCCATCGACTGGCGACCGTCAGAGACGCAGATCGCATCGCGGTTCTCGATCAGGGCCGCCTGCTGGCCGTGGGTACCCACGACGAATTAATGCGCCATAATGGTCTCTATCGGCGGCTGGCAAAACTGCAGTTTCGGGAAAACGCCGCCTGACAGCGACAATAGTCGGTTTGTTTCCTGTCACCGTACTACTTACACTGGTAGGTGAAACTTCTGAACCTGAACCCAGGGAGAATGGCAAAGTGAGCAATAAAGAATTGCAGGCACTCAAAGAACGCTACGTTGCAGCGGGCGCGGCAAGTCCCAATGAACAGTTTGCCGACCATGCAACGAATGCGGAGCTGTGGGATGCAGACGGCAAACGCATGATCGATTTTGCCGGCGGCATCGGCGTACTTAACATCGGCCACCGCCACCCGAAAGTGGTAGAGGCGGTAAAGGCCCAGCTGGACAAGCTGATGCACACCTGCCAGACGGTGATGCCCTATGAGGGCTACGTAAAGCTGGCGCAGAAGCTCAGCGAAGTGGCTCCGGTCAAGGGCCACGCCAAGGTTATGCTGGCCAACTCCGGTGCGGAAGCCCTGGAAAACGCAATGAAGATCGCCCGGGCAGCCACTGGCAAAACCAACGTGATCTGCTTCGATGGTGGTTATCACGGCCGTACCTTCTACACCATGGCCATGAACGGTAAAGCGGCGCCCTACCAGACCGATTTCGGGCCGATGCCAGGCACGGTTTACCGCGCACCATACCCGGTGCCGTATCACGGGGTCAGCGAAGACGAAGCACTTCGTGGTTTGAAGATGACCATGAAAGCGGACTCACCGGCCAACAATACGGCGGCCATCGTGATTGAGCCGGTACTGGGCGAGGGCGGTTTTTACGCCGCACCGACCAGTTTCCTGAAGGAAATCCGCAAGATCTGCGATGACAACGACATCCTGATGATTGTGGACGAAGTTCAGAGCGGCTTTGGCCGTACCGGCAAGATGTTTGCCATTGAACACAGCGGTATTGAGCCGGACCTGATAACCATGGCCAAGAGTATGGCCGACGGTATGCCAATTTCGGCCATCGTGGGTACGGACAAGCACATGGATGCTTCCGGACCAAACTCTCTGGGCGGTACCTACACCGGCAGCCCGACCGCCTGTGCTGCAGCTTTGGCGGTATTCGATGTGTTCAAGGAAGAGGACATCCTTGGCAAGGCCCAGGCACTCGGCGAAAAGCTGAACAAGCGTTTCAGCCAGTGGCAGGAGCAGTTCGAGCATGTGGATAACGTCCGCAACCTCGGTCCCATGGCGGCTTTTGAGCTGGTAGAAAGCAAATCCAGCCATACGCCGAAGCCGGAATTGGCGGCTGCGGTGACCAAGAAGGCCAAGGAGAAGGGGCTGATTCTGCTGAGTTGTGGTATGTACGGCAATACCTTGCGGTTCCTGATGCCGGTGACCATTGGGGACGATGTGCTGGAAGAAGGGCTCGCGATTGTGGAAGAGAGCCTGAAGGAAGTTGGGGCTTAAAACCCTTTAGACTTTCTGTGAAGATCAAAGCCGGGCTCAAGGGCCCGGCTTTTTTGTGCGCCTACGCAAGCCTTCGGATTCATCGTATACTGCGGTGAGTTCTCCGGCAGTGCCGTTCGGCCTGCTGTTGTTTCACCAACCAGGCTAAACCATGACCTCTCCGAGTTCCTCCAACATTCCGGACCACAAACCAAGGCCCTGGGTCGATCTGCTGGTCAGTATCATTATTCCTTCCGTGATCCTGATGAAACTCAGTGGCGATGAGCACTTGGGCAGTGTGAATGCCTTGCTGATCGGGCTCGCCTTTCCCCTGGGCTGGGGGCTGTTCGAGCTGGTTAAGTACCACAAGAAGAATTTTATTGCAGTGCTGGGTCTGATCAGTGTGGGGCTCACAGGAGGCATCGGATTACTGGAGCTGGATGCCGGCTGGCTCGCCATCAAGGAAGCAGCGATTCCTGCCATCATTGGTCTGGCCGTACTGATATCCACATGGACGAAGTACCCGCTGGTCCGGACCCTGCTGTATAACCCGAACGTACTGGATGTTGAGAAGATCCAGCGCTCTCTGGAAGAACACAATCAGGTCGACGAATTCGAACAACGGCTACAGAAGGCCAGCTACTTTTTTGCAGGCACGTTTCTGTTCTCGTCGATCATGAATTACGTGCTCGCCAAGTGGATCGTGGTCAGCCCCTCCGGGACCGAGGCCTTCAACGAAGAGCTTGGCCAAATGACGCTGGTCAGCTATCCCATGATTGCCATTCCCTCGATGGTGATGATGGTGCTCATTTTTTACTACCTGTGGCGCACCATTCGCCGACTGACCGGATTTACCCTGGAAGAGGTTATGGCGCCGCATCTTGCTGAAAAGGAAAAGTCCGCGGAATCGACGTCAAGGAAATAGAACAACGCTGATAACGGTAAATCCTGGACGAAAAAAAGCGGCGAAGGTTAGTAACCTTCGCCGCTTTTTTTACTCATCAGAACGTTGACGAATCAAATGTCCAGGTTGGTGACTTCCAGAGCGTTGGTCTGGATAAAGTTACGCCGCGGCTCCACATCGTCACCCATCAGGGTGGTGAATATCTGGTCGGCCGCGAAGGCATCTTCAATGGTCACTTTCATCATGCGACGGGTTTCCGGATCCATGGTGGTTTCCCACAGCTGATCCGGGTTCATTTCACCGAGGCCCTTGTAACGCTGAATACTCAAGCCACGCTGGGCTTCCTTCATCAACCAGTCCAGAGCGCCTTCAAAGGACAGAACCGGCTGCTTGCGCTCACCACGCTGGATATAGGCACCCTCTTCAATCAGGCCATCCAGGGTTTCGCCCATGCGGGCAATAGCGCCGTAGGAAGACGACTCAAAGAATTCATGGCTGAAGACGTGCTCATGGGGAATCCCGTGAACATAGATGGTGACCTTCGGCAGGTACAGATCCCGCTCGGGATCCTTAGTGACCGAGAACGTGTACTTGGTGCCGGTACGGGTATCCAGATCCAGCCCCTCGCCCAGGCGTGCGACCCAGCGGGTCACCGTTTCTTCATCCTTCAGGTGCTCTGACTTGAGAGTGATGTTCTGAAGCATCTGTTCCAGCACCTTGGCGGGATACGCCCGGGACAGCCTTCCGATCATGGCCATCACGGCCTGATAGTCCTTAACCATGGTTTCCAGCGCGGAGTCCTTGATCGCCGGTGCTTCAGGGTTTACGTACAGCTGTGCGCCTTCCAGAGCCGTCTGGGTGAGGTAGGCCTCCTTGGCTTTCTCATCCTTCAGGTACTGTTCCTGTTTACCTCGCTTGACCTTGTACAGCGGCGGCATGGCAATAAAGACATGGCCACGTTCGATGATTTCGCGCATCTGGCGGAACAGGAAAGTCAGCAGCAGGGTACGGATGTGGGAGCCGTCCACATCCGCATCGGTCATGATGATGATGGAATGGTACCGAAGTTTGTCCGGGTTGAATTCCTCCCGGCCGATTCCGCAGCCAAGGGCGGTGATCAGGGTACCGACCTCTGCTGAGGACAGCATCTTGTCGAACCGGGCTTTCTCCACGTTCAGGATCTTGCCCTTCAACGGCAGGATCGCCTGGGTCTTGCGGTCCCGGCCCTGTTTGGCACTGCCACCGGCCGAGTCACCCTCCACAATGTACAGTTCTGAAAGTGCCGGATCCTTCTCCTGACAATCCGCCAGTTTTCCAGGCAGGCCGGCAATATCCAAAGCGCCCTTGCGACGGGTCATATCACGGGCCTTGCGCGCCGCCTCACGGGCCCTGGCCGCTTCAATCATCTTGTTGACGATCAGCTTGGCTTCGTTGGGCTGTTCCTGAAGGTAATCGGCGAAGCTCTGATACAGCTCCTGCTCGACCGCAGTTTTCACTTCCGACGACACCAGCTTGTCTTTGGTCTGGGAAGAAAACTTCGGATCTGGGACCTTGACGCTGACAATCGCGGTCAGGCCTTCCCGGGCATCATCACCAGACGTAGCGACCTTCGCTTTCTTACCGAGGCCTTCGTGCTCGATATAGTTGTTCAGGGACCGGGTCAGGGCGGCGCGGAAACCGGCCAGGTGAGTACCACCATCCCGCTGGGGAATGTTGTTGGTGAAACAGTAAAGGTTTTCCTGGAAGGCATCGTTCCACTGCATCGCCACTTCCACGGCGATGCCGTCTTCACGCTCACGGTTGAAGTGGAACACCCGGTTAATCGGCGTCTTGTTGGTGTTCAGATGCTCAACAAATGCCCGCAAACCGCCTTCGTATTCAAACACTTCTTCTCTGCCGCTGCGCTCGTCTGTGAGACGAATGCGCACACCACTGTTCAGGAACGCAAGCTCCCGCAGGCGCTTGGCCAGAATGTCGTAGTGGAATTCGATATGGGTGAAGGTCTCCGGTGACGGAATGAAGTGAACCTTGGTACCGGATGCGTCGGTTTCACCAACGGGGCCCAAAGGGGCGTCCGGTACACCGTGGGTATAGGTTTGCTCGTAGACCTTGCCATCGCGACGAATGGTCAGGGTCAGGGTAGAGGACAAGGCATTAACAACCGACACGCCTACGCCATGCAGACCACCGGAGACCTTGTAGGAATTATCATCAAATTTACCACCGGCGTGCAGAACCGTCATGATAACTTCGGCGGCGGAGACGCCTTCTTCCTCGTGCAGGTCCACCGGAATACCACGACCATTGTCTTTTACCGTTACCGATTCATCGGGGTGAATAACAACGCCGATCTCGGAGCAGTGGCCCGCCAGCGCTTCATCGATGGAGTTATCCACCAATTCAAAGACCATGTGGTGCAGGCCTGTGCCATCATCGGTATCACCGATGTACATGCCGGGCCGTTTTCGCACCGCATCCAGTCCCTTCAAGACTTTGATACTGGAGGAATTGTAGTTCGATTCACTCATTCGGAAACTCCTGAAGCGTGATTAGGCCGGGGCATCTTAGCGTTCCGCACCGGTCTTATTCTTCCATCAATTTGCCATGTTCCACGTGGAACATTCTGTATTCTGGTGCCTTCCCGTCCGGCCAAAGCTGACCAACCCGAGGCCGTTCGATCGACGTAATAAACACCTGACAACGCAATGCCTGTAACCTGCGGGCCAACATCGCCCTGTGCCCTTCATCCAGCTCGGCATTAATATCGTCAAGCAAAAAGGTCACCTGTTTGCCCATGTCACTCAACACCATGCCTTGGGCAATCTTCATCAAAATCACCAGGGTTTTCTGCTGGCCCCGGGAGAAGGTTTCCGCAACGGGCCGTCCCTGAAACCTCAACCGGATATCCGCGCGGTTGGGCCCATAAAGGGTGTGCCCCATTTTACGCTCCTGCTCCCGATGGCCTACCAGTACGTCCACCAGGGATTGAGTGGCATCCCACCCGGCGTAAAATTCGAGCTTCAACCCTTCGGTCCACTGCACTTCAACTTCCCTGACCAGCGCTTCGAATGCGGCCTTGAAGCGGACAAACGTATTGATTCGGGCGTCATTGATCCGGTCACTCAAGGCAGCGTACTGGCGGTCCCAGACCCGCAATAAGGATTCGTCCAGTCTACCATTTCTGAGCGTTTGATTCCGCTGTGATGTCACTCTCTGACATTGCTGCCACACTGACGCAAATGAAGGTTCCACGTGGAACACTGCCCAATCGAGGAACTGCCGTCGTTTCCCCGGCCCCCCGGCAACGACATCGAAAACGCCCGGATCAATCACCGATACCGGTAAATGCATTGCAAGCGAGGACAAACTACGAACGCCTTCGCCGTCGACCCGCAACGCAGTCTCTTTCTGCACCACATCGCGGGAGATACCCAACCGATGTACCAGACCATTACCGCTTTTCCTGGCATCGTCCGTCAGTCCGTGATCGAGTCCGCCAAACACGGTGAATCGCTGCTCACCATGGTGCACTACCGCCTGATGCCGATTTACCCGGAACGATCTCCCCAACCCCAGATAACCAATAGCTTCCAGAACGCTGGTTTTGCCACTGCCGTTCTCTCCATACAGGAGGTTAAAGGAAGGAGAAAAGGTCACGGGCGCCGACGACAGATTGCGGAAGTTTTCAGTCTGGAATTTAACTAACGCCATAGACAAGAGAACTCGAAGCGGAAAGGAAGGAGCCGAAAAAAGAATCCGCACAATGAAAAAGGCAGCGTTACCGCTTCCGGTAACGCTGCCTTAGTGTACAAAAGCCAATGCCTGAAGGCGACCGCCTCAATGAAGCATATTCAGCCGCTCATCCATGAACACATCCATTTCCGGCGCGAGGATGTGCACATAGCGATCAAAATACAAAAACTGTTTCAGTAACAAGGCAAATTCCCGGGGGAAGTGGAGTCCATGGCTTTCCCCGATTTTTACCATATCCATCAGAATATGATTCACATCGTCTTCGGCCTTATCGGCCTCGTAAGGAACCTCGTCGGGTACCATCTTGTCCATCTGTTGGTAGAGCCTGCGAAGATCGCCGGCAAGCTCGTCCACCCGGACAGTCTTATGGGTAATTCCAATACGGATCATGGCGTCGGCCATGCCCTCGAAATTTCCAACCATCACCGCAGAAATAAAATCACTGACCGCCTGCCAGGTATCCGGCTTTATCCGGCCCACGATTCCGAAATCGATAAACCCGACTCGCCCATCTTTCAGGACCATCAGGTTTCCGGCATGAACGTCCGCGTGGAAAAATTCACACTGGGTCAGACTCGCAAACCAGGTGTTCATCGCCGTGATCAACGTCCGCTCCGGATCCCGGGCATAACCCCTGATGCTTTCCAGATCGGTCAACGGCACCCCGTGAAAACGTTCCATGGTCAGGATTCGACGGGTACTGCAATGTTCGAAAACCCGGGGGACGGCCGCATCCTGGTTATGAGTATCGTGCAGAAATTCCCGGAACACCTTCAGGTTGTTGGCTTCCTTGATGAAGTCACATTCCTCCATCATGGTCCGCTGGATTTCTTCGACAATCCCGGACATGGAGGTCCAGGACAATTTCGGCGCCAGTGTTTCCAGAATCCGCGCAGACAGATACAGAAAGTTCAGATCCGTCAGCAGGATATTCTCAACACCCGGCTTCTGTACCTTGATGACCACGTCTTCACCGGTCACCAGTCTTGCGGCATGTACCTGCGCAATAGAGGCGGACGCCAGGGCTACAGGATCAATGTCCAAATAGACTTCGTCCAGCGGACGCCCCAGTTCCTCAGTAATGATCTTCCGGATCACGCCAAAGGGGAGGTTGGGTGTCTTATCCAGGCAGTTCTGGAATTCCTCAACGTACTCCTTGGGGAAGAACGTCGGTGAGCTGGCGATAAATTGCCCGAGCTTTATGTAGGTGGCACCCAGTGATTCAAATGTCTGCCTCAGCAGCCGGGGTGTCGGGGGACGATCTCCCCGAACCCAGTTGATCCCTGTGCGCCCGAGTACCGACACAGTCTGCCCAATCCGGAAAGCTCCTTTGATTCCATTCGTTACGGCACTCATCAGTCTCATCCTCCTACAGCCTCATGGGCATAACCACGTAAAGACAACGGGCATCGTTCTGCGCTTCGATCAACGCACTGCTGTTGGGGTTGGACAGGGTCATCTTTACCTGATCCTCATCCAGTGCGTTCATCACGTCCACCAGGTAGCCTACATTAAAACCGATCTGCAGGGATTCGCCCTGATAATCCACAGGCAGCGCGTCTTCGGCCTGTTCCTGATCCGGATTATTGGCGAATACCTGGAGTTCGTTAGGGGCAAGATTCAGGCGCACACCCCGAATATTCTCGTGAGACAGAATCCCCGCCCGTTGCAGCGTATTCCTGAGCGTGGCGCGGTCTGCCAGTACCACTTTGTCGCCGCCCCGGGGAATCACCCGGTTATAGTCCGGGAATTTGCCCTCAATCAGTTTTGAGGTGAAGGTGTAAGCGCCCACGGTCGCGCGCAGGTGATTATCGCCAATCACCAGGGTGACCGGTGATTCCACATCCTCAAGCAACCGTGCCAGTTCCAGCACGCCTTTACGGGGCACAATAACCTGGCGAAGTTCCGGACAATTCGTCGGCAGGTCCAGGTGAGCCATAGCCAGACGGTGACCATCGGTGGCAACCGTCCGCACATGATCCTTATCCACTTCCAGCAGCAACCCGTTCAGGTAGTAACGAACGTCTTGCTGAGCCATGGCAAAGGCGGTTGTATCCAGCATTCGACCCAACTCTTTTTGGGGCAGTTCCAGCCGGAAACTTTCCGCTTCGTCTTCCACATTGGGGAAGTGCTCAGCTGGTAACGTGGACAGAGTGAAATGACTTGCACCACAGCGCAGATGCAAACGATCGCCTTCCAGCGACAGCTCCATCGGTGCCTCATCACCCAGGGCCCGGCAGATGTCGGACAGCTTGCGGGCCGGAACAGTAATCCGGCCAGGCTGATCCACATGCACCGGTGTTACCCGGGCAACCAGTTCCACTTCCATGTTGGTCCCGGTCAGGGTCAGGGTATTGTCTTCCGCCACCAGCAATACGTTGGACAGCACGGGCATGGTCTGTTTCTTTTCCACGACGCCCGCAATGCTTTGCAGCGGGATAAGCAGGGATTCACGGCTGATCGTCAGTTTCATGGCACTCAGCTTTCTTTATGTTGGAAGGGTGAATGTTGTTCGCCAACGCCCGGCATCAGGTTGTCAGCAGTCTCATAAAATTCTGATAATCCTCGCGGATGCCCGGATCAGTCTCCTGCAACTCCACGATTTTCTTACATGCATGCAGCACGGTGGTGTGGTCGCGACCGCCGAAAGCATCACCAATCTCCGGGAGGCTGTGATTGGTCAGCTCCTTGGACAGAGACATGGCAACCTGCCGTGGCCGGGTCACTACGCGGGTCCGCCGTTTCGACAGCAGATCCGCCACCTTGATCTTGTAATATTCCGCGACGGTGCGCTGAATATTATCAATACTCACCTGCTTCTCATGAAGTGCCAACAGGTCTTTCAGACTTTCACGGATAAACGGGGGAGTGATTTCGGAACCCGTGAAGTGAGCATTCGCTATCACCAAGCGCAGCGCTCCTTCAAGCTCCCGAACATTCGATCGGATTTTCTGGGCAATAAAAAAGGCCGCTTCACTGCTCAGCTTGACGTTGGCCTGCTCCGCCTTTTTCATCAATATGGCTACCCGGGTTTCAAGCTCCGGAGGCTCCACCATGACCGTTAACCCCCAACCAAACCGGGATTTAAGCCGTTCTTCCATGTCGACGATTTCTTTCGGGAAACGATCACAGGTCACAATGACCTGCTGGCCGCCCTCAAGCAACGCATTAAAGGTATGGAAGAATTCTTCCTGGGAACGCTCCTTGCGGGCAAAAAACTGGATATCATCGATGAGCAGGGCATCCACCGACCGGTAATAGCGCTTGAATTCATTAATGGCATTGAGCTGTAACGCCTTGACCATATCGGCCACAAAACGCTCTGACCTGAGGTATGCCACTTTTGCCTTGGGATTGCGACGGACAATCTCGTTCCCAATCGCATGCATCAGGTGGGTTTTACCCAGACCCACGCCACCGTAGAGGAAAAGAGGATTGTAGGCGCCACCCGGATTTTCAGCCACCTGCATGGACGCCGCCCGCGCCAACTGGTTGGACTTACCCTCTACAAAGGTTTCAAAGGTGAAGCCTTCATTGAGAAAACTCTGGTGCTTGATATCCCCTTCAATCTGAACCGGCCGGCGCTCACTATAACTTTTGGGTCGCACAGACGTTGATCCGGGCACCGTCGCGGCGACGCCTCTTTCCTCTTCCGTGACCCGACTCCCGGCTTCCTCCAGCACCTGGCCGTTCAGCCGGGCAGGCATTTCCGAGCGCTTGACCGGATCACTTTCCCGGGGCGCCGATCCCACCTTCATGTTAACCCGGGGCGCCTGACCACCGTTCAGATCCTTGAGAACCTCTTCAATGCGCCGAAGGTACTTTTCGTTTACCCAATCCATCACAAAGCGGTTGGGCGCGAACAACATCAGCTGCCCCTCCCGGTGATCGGATTGCAGGGGCCTGAGCCAGGTATTGAACTGTTGTGCGGGAAACTCGTCCCGAAGTACTTCAAGACATTGATGCCACATACTATTTGGCACGACAGCCTGCTCCCGATAACCCTGAAATGTCGCTGAACGGATAAAGGACATCCTGTCCAGAGAGATGACCCCGGATTCTAACCCGCCAGGGCCCGCAGTGAAAGTGCTAAAGCCAGTTCATGAACAGCCTGTGGAAATTTATTCCCTTATATTTCAATTTTGTACGAACTTACCTACAACCTTGTGTACAGAAAATTTCCGCTTCCAGGGTTATACACAGCCCTGTGTGCACAAGCATGGACGAACCCTGTTAGGAACCATGGGACGCAACCGGGGATAACTCGATCGGATTCAACAATACCGTGTTACCCACATTCCGCCCTTGCGTCGTCCACAGACTTCAGGGCCCATTGTCAATACCCTTGTCAACCAACCAACATGTTGTTTTTTCGGACTTAGTTTTGCTTATCCACAGAAAACGTCGTCTCTAATAACAGTAATAATTAATCCTTAAAGAAATTCTAAAAAGACTTACTGAATTTATTACCTGGTCGAACCTGTTCCGGATTTCAGCCATTGGCATAACCCCGTAGCAATAAACATTGAATTCCCGCCGCTATTTGCATAGAATGCCGCTCCTGTTTCGGCTGTACAATTTCCGGCCAGTTACTGAATTTCCAACTTACGAATTGTGAGACCATCACCATGAAAAGAACGTTTCAACCAAGCGTCCTGAAGCGTAAGCGCGTTCACGGTTTCCGTGCCCGTATGGCAACTGCCAACGGCCGCAAGGTTATTTCCCGTCGTCGTGCCAAAGGCCGCGCACGTCTGTCCGCGTAAGCTTTGTCCGCCGAATGAAGGCTTTGGGTTTCCCGAAATCAAATCGTCTCCTGCGACCTGCTGATTACGGTAAAGTCTTCGATGACGTGCAGCTGAAAGTTCCGCACAGGAATTTTCTGATCCTGGCGACACCGAATAATCTCGGTCACGCCAGGATCGGTTTGATTTTTTCCAAGAAAAATCTGAAGCTCTCGGTCCAGAGAAACCGGATAAAACGCCAGGTCAGGGAAAGCTTCCGACTTCAGACGGACCTCCCGGGGCTTGACGTTGTGGTACTGGGAAGACAGGGCCTTGTTTCCCTGGACAACCCAACCGTTCGCGCATCCATGGACGACCTCTGGCGACGGCTCAGGAAAAAATACACTCAATCTCAGCCATCCCGGGCAGCACCATCGGAGACTGCCGGTCGAGGAACGGGTTAATGCGCAAACTTTTGCTCCTGCCCATCCGCTTCTACCAGTATGCCATCAGTCCCATGATGGCCAGCCATTGCCGCCATTACCCCACCTGCTCACAATATGCCGTTGAAGCCATTACTCATCATGGCGCCCTGAAAGGGTTATTTCTCGCAATCCGGCGTCTGTTAAGGTGTCATCCCTGGGCGGAAGGCGGGTATGATCCGGTGCCGGGCACGGAAAAATCCGTGGGCCTGGAATCCGGAACACCCTGCGTGCACGCTGATCATCCCCACACAACAACCCAGACCAGACAGTAACTCTATGGATATTCAACGCATCGTATTATTTGCCGGCCTGGCTATTGTCAGTTATCTGATGGTGCTTGCCTGGAATGAGGATTACCACCAGCAACCGGAGGCCGCCCAGGTTTCTCAATCCGCTCCGTCACAAACCACGGTTGGCCCGGGCAATCCAGATGATATGGTGCTGCCGGAAAACAGTACTGGCTCATCCGTGCCAAACCCTGGCTCTGAAGAATTTGCCACTCCCGAAACCGGAAAGTCCGTTGTCAGCCAGACCGAAGCTGGTACCACCGTCACGAATCAGTTCGTTAAGGTTCGGACTGATGTTTACGAGCTGACGATTGACCGTGTCAGTGGCAATCTTGTCCGCGCCCAGCTTCTGGATTACGACAAATCACTCCACAGCAAAGAACCTCTGACACTGCTCAATAACACCGAAAACCGGTTGTATGTTCTTGAGAGTGGGCTTATTGGCCGTGACGGTCCGGACAGCCGTAAAAACGGCACAGCCCCCCTGTACCAGACCGAAGCGTCGAGCTATGAACTGGCCGAAGGTGATAATCAGCTAACCGTCGACCTGACCTTCACAACCGACAAGGGCGTCCGGATCACCAAGCGCTATCAGTTCGAACGCAACAGTTACGAAATTGCTGTGAAATACCTGGTTGAAAACCAGTCCAGTGAGAACTGGCAGGCCAATTTCACCGGAAAAATTGTACGTGACCAGTCTCCCGACCCCACATCCCAGGCCAGCATGGGTATTAAGGCCTTCCTCGGTCTGGTTGTCAGTTCTCCGGAGGATCCGTACCAGAAATTCAAATTCGACGATCTTCAGGAAAACCAGCTCAACCGGTCCGTCACCAACGGCTGGCTGGCCTTCCTCCAGCACTACTTCATTTCAGCGTGGGTTCCCGAGCGCGACCAGGCTGCCCAGTTCCAGACTACCCGTCGCGGGCCCTATTACGTAATGGGCTTTGTCTACCCGGCGACAACCGTTGAGCCTGGCCAGACCGCTGAAATCGGTGCCCGTGCCTACGTTGGGCCTAAAATTATTGATCGTCTGGAAAACATGGCGCCCAATCTGGATCGCACCGTCGACTTCGGCTGGCTGTTCTTTATTTCCCTGCCACTGTTCGTCATCCTGGAGTGGTTTCACAGCATTGTCGGGAACTGGGGTGTCTCCATTATCCTGCTGACCGTTCTGGTGAAAGCCGTGTTCTTCCATTTGTCCGCCACCAGCTACAAGTCCATGGCCAAAATGCGTGCGGCGGCGCCGCAACTGACCCGGCTCAAGGAACTCTATGGCGATGATCGCCAGCGCATGTCCCAGGAAATGATGGCGCTGTACAAGCGTGAAAAAATCAACCCGCTGGGTGGCTGCCTGCCAATCCTGGTGCAGATGCCGGTGTTCATATCCCTGTACTGGGTTCTGTTTGAGAGCGTACAGCTGCGACATTCCCCCTTCGTGCTGTGGATAAATGATCTTTCTCAAATGGACCCGTACTTCATCCTGCCGATCCTGATGGGTGCAAGCATGTTCCTGCAGATGCACCTGAACCCGACGCCACCGGATCCGATGCAGGCCAAGATCATGAAGCTGATGCCGCTGGTCTTTACCGTGTTCTTCCTGTGGTTCCCGGCAGGTCTGGTGCTGTACTGGCTGACAAACAACATTCTGTCGATCAGTCAGCAGTGGTACATTACCCGCAAAATTGAAGCAGACGCGGCAGCCAAAAAGCACTGACCCGTGCAATTGATCTGACCCAAACAGAGGCTCCTTCGCGGAGCCTCTGTTGTTTCCGCCCCGAGGAACAACCAACATGAGCCAGAATTCTGACACCATCGCCGCCATTGCCACGGCACCCGGCCAGGCCGGTGTTGGCATTGTCCGGGTATCCGGCCCGAAGGCTTCGGAGATTGCCGGACAGATGTTGGGTTTCCGCCCCAAACCACGCTATGCCCATTACGGCCCCTTCCTGGACAGCGAGGGTGAACTGATCGATGAAGGAATAGGACTGTTTTTCCCCAATCCCCACTCCTTTACCGGAGAGGACGTGTTCGAGTTGCAGGGCCATGGTGGCACGGTGATCCTGGATCTCCTGCTCCGTGAAGTCTGTAGCCGGGGCGCAAGACTGGCGAGGCCCGGTGAATTCTCCGAGCGGGCGTTCCTGAACGACAAGCTGGATCTGGCCCAGGCCGAGGCGATTGCCGATCTGATCGAGAGCAGTTCGGAACAGGCCGCCCGCTGTGCCGTGCGTTCCATGCAGGGGGTGTTTTCCCGGCAGATTGAGGACCTGGTGGAGGCGGTAACCCACCTGAGGATCTACGTTGAGGCGGCCATCGATTTTCCGGAAGAGGAAATCGATTTTCTCGCCGATGGCAAGGTGGCCAGTGACCTTCAGGCCCTGCTTGACCGGCTTGAGCGGATTCTTGCCGACGCCCAGCAGGGCACCATTTTACGGGACGGCATGAAAGTAGTGATCGCCGGGCGGCCAAACGCGGGCAAATCCAGTCTGCTCAATGCCCTGGCCGGTCGCGAAGCGGCGATTGTAACGGCCATTGAAGGTACCACCCGGGATGTCCTCAGGGAACATATCCACATCGATGGCATGCCGCTGCACATCATTGATACCGCTGGCCTGAGGGATAGCCCGGATGAAGTGGAACAGATCGGGATCGCCCGGGCGTGGGATGAGATCCGTCAGGCCGATCGCATCCTGCTGATGGTGGATGCGACCACCACCGATAAAACCGAGCCCCATGAAATCTGGCCGGATTTTATCGACCGGTTGCCAGCGAACGCTCCGGTTACGGTCATCCGCAACAAGGTGGATCTTTCCGGTGAAGGGGTTGGTATCAGCGCGGAGCCTCACCAGAGTGCTCCGGTCATCCGTCTGGCAGCGAAATCTGCCGGAGGGCTGGAGATTCTCCGGGACCATCTCAAGCAATGCATGGGGTTTGCCAGTACCACCGAAGGCGGATTCCTGGCCCGCCGCCGGCATCTGGATGCCCTTGAGAGAGCTCTGGAACTGCTGGTTCAGGGCCAGAGTCAACTCGAGGGCTTCGGTGCCGGTGAATTGCTGGCCGAAGACCTGCGCGCTGCCCAGGATGCCTTGGGCGAGATTACCGGGCATCTGACACCCGATGAATTGCTCGGCAAGATCTTCAGCAGTTTCTGTATTGGCAAATAGTTTCGGTTCTACCCATGATGCTTAGCATGCAGGCAATAACTGCGGAGATTTTTCACCATGCGTATAACGGCAACTCATCTCGCACAGTGGTCAGACAAGCGTGAAGCCCAAGGAACGCTTCCTGTATTTGTGAGAAGGTTGATCTCGGCAACAGCTCGCACCACGGCGCTTGCCATGCCGGGCGGCGACTCGGTGAACCTACCAGGCTGGGATGGCGTTATAGAAACGGTGGAGGGAAATCCTTGAAGCCTGGCTGGAAACTTCTCCTGCAACCGCTTTGTGGTTGGGCATTCAGTTGGGTATCGCCGGTCACGGCATAGAGGCTGTAGAGAATCACTGGGCGCACTGGAGCAACCAATCCAAACCGGCCGTAACAGCCTCTAAGTTGTTTGCCGGGCGAGAGGAATCCAGGGGTTCACTCAAGAACAGCATTCAGCAGCGCGAACCTTTGATTTCCATTATGGCAGACAGCCAGTCCGAAGCTGTTGCCTTTGTATGCGCACTATTGATTGAAGAAGGCTATTCTCCACGCGCCGCCTGCGTGACCTCAGAAGAGGGCTGGCAGTTTGTGGATGCCAACCCTGGCATTGACTTGGTGGTCATCACCGATAACCGACTTGGCAACCGTCGTTCTCCCCGTGAAGGAATCAGCCTATACAATTCACGAGGTGTTACTTCTCGCATGCCATACGATGGCGGGAAGCAGGAACGCAAGGTTTCAGACGAATTCAGGCGTTTTTCTACCCATTGGAAAGACTCGAAACCCAACCTTGCGGCAATGATCGAAGACCTTGCGAAATCTTACGAGCTAGACGCCCGAAGACAGGATGAAGACGGCTTATGGGCTCAAGAGTGGTGACGATGTATGGATGCTCGCTATCCCAGCACAAACTGGGCTTCTAGCTGATTCAAGAGCTGGAAAGTGGTGATATAGGGTACACCGAAGACGTCGCAGATATTTGGAATTTTGACCTTGGTACTGTTTTGGGGAACTGGTATTTCGTGAGTAACGACAGTACCACCGACAACAGCCGCAGTTGCTATCAGCCAAGGATCAGCCTTGCTGAGGAACTCCGCTACAAATTCTTGCTTTTTTCCTTCCAGCTCAGCTACATGCTGAGCTACTTCTGCGAACTTTTTCTGGATATCGTCGTCTGAAACCGGGATGAACTGGTCCTTCCTATCCTTTACCCAATCCGAAAGCTCGTCATCTCCATCAGACAATTCGTCATAGACTGTGCGGATGCTCGCCAGCGCTGACATCGCGTACTGTTGGTCGAGCCACGCCCAGTAAGCCGGACAGAATGACATTTGGTAGTGGAGATTCTTTGCCTGGATATAGGTGTTGGCGTCCAGCAAATACATCAGATCCCTAATTCTTTGGCATAGTTGGTTATTTTGTGGGGTTTCATATTCAGTAAGCTACCCGCATCCCGAAGAAGAACGCGCCCACTGAGAGCTTCACTGACCAGAGCCTTAGAGAAGGTTTCGCTGATCTGCCCTCGTTGAGTTCTGTAGAACGTAGGGCCACCTTGAGTTCGTTCACGGTTCCGGTAACGTTCCTGAAGATCGTCGACGTAATTCCGGTACTCATCCCGGGAGATTTTCCCGAGTGTCAGTGCCCGCCTTGCGATTACCCATGTGCTGACGCGGAAATGAGCTTCCAATACTGGAAGGTTTTCTTTCCAATCTTCCGCATCTTGCCAGTGGGTATCAAATTCCGCCTCAGGAACCAAAAATTCCGCCGCTACAGCGTTACAGAAAATCTCTTCTCTTTGGTGAGTATCGGGACTTGCGTCAGAAACCCCGCTTTTGCCAAGCCAGATATGCACCAATTCATGGATCAAGGTGAACAATCGTGCGGCCGGGGCGTCGGCTTGGTTGACGAAAATCACCGGTGCCAGAGGATCGGAAATCGCAAAGCCGCGAAATTCTTGAACAGACAGCGGGCGAGAGTGATGACGGATGAATCCCTGCCGCATGACCAGGATGCCCGCCTCTTCGATCTTGCGGATGAGTAGGCGCCAGTAATCTTCCCAGTTACCTCGCTCGGGATGAGCTGGTATGCCGAGCACCTGCCGCATGTTCTGAACCACATCCAGGATATTGGAACGAGCAGTGAACCGACCAACATATGGGTTGCGCTCCACACCTTGGTCTCGGAGATACTCCGCGTACCATTCCTGCCGTCGCAGAACGATCTGGGCCATTTCGATAAGCTCGGAAGAAGGTCGGTTAGGATGATGCCCCCCGACCGTTCGAAGATCTGGTAGCGGTAACGTCTCTTCCGGCGGCTGCTTCAGATAAAGATAGCCAAACGGAATATGGGTTTTGGCGGCAAAGTCTTGAGCCTGCTTGAAGGTCGGTGGTTTCTCCGCTCGCTCCCAGGCGTCAAGTTTATCGTTTGGCACCCCCAGTTTGGATGCCAGAGCAGACACACTAAGCTGTGCCCGCTCCCGGGCCCAGGTTAGGATATCTGCATTGATTCTGGCGTAGGTGGTGGCCATGACTGCTGCTCGGAACAAAATTTATCAGGGCGTAGTGTAAGCTTAGACGGTTTAGGAGCCAACTGATGCCCTTGGCCGTGCGTGCGTCGAACTATCGGCAAGTGAAACGCGAAAAGGCGCAAAATTTACGATTTTCTGCACATTCCCCGAGCGAACCCCGGAAAGCTATTATATGATTGATAACGAAGGGTAGTAGCCACCTAGTGTAATCAGTGTCTGCTGTCCCAGCACGTCCTGCTCCACTTGAGCACGCAATGCCAGAATCTCCCGGAACAGATCACGCCCACGAGTGGCGGTTTCCGACACCCCATTCAGGAAAAACCGCAGCCAATGAATCACATTATTATTGGTTCGTACCTGCATCAGCGCATCGTAGTAACTGGCGCGGTTGCGCTCAAAAAAGTCCGACAGGTACAGCGATGGCTTATTCAGCAAGCCATGACTTACCAGGTAAAGTGGAATCAGCAAGCGCCCGATACGGCCATTACCATCAAGAAACGGGTGAATGGTCTCAAACTGGTAGTGGCTCAAGCCAATACGGATCGGTTGGGGCACCTGAATCTGATCGTTATGCCAGAACAATTCCAGATCGCCCATCATTGCCACCACACCTTCATAATGGGGTGGGATGAAACTGGCATCGGCTAGGCTGGAACCACCAATCCAGTTCTGGCTGCTCCGAAACTCCCCGGGCAATTTGTGTTCGCCATGCACCCCTTGCAGCAACAGTTCATGAGTATGTTTCAGCAGACGATTGGAAAGGGGGGGGGTACTGGCAAGTTGGGTAATCGCAGAGTTGACGGCCTCGATGTAATTACGCACCTCTTGCCAGTCATCACGTTTTCCGGAGAAATCTGCTCTGCTGGCAGGAGGACTTCATCAATGGCGGTCTGCGTGCAGTTTGGCCATTCCGAGCAGCAAACCCGGCTACTGTAGATTTTGAGAAGAACAGGGAAAACACGTCAGCCCGAGATGTTCTTCAGGCCTGCTTCAGCGGCAGCACGTGAGGCTTCACGCGCTGAACTTTTTGTTGAGCGATCACTCAATAACCGATAGAGTACTGGACAGGTAAAAACCAACAGCAATTGTCCAGGAGTCGAAAGCGATGAGTCCCAGGATTGATTATTACTTCACCAGCATTTCACCGTTCACCTACCTTGGACATCAGGCATTCCTTGAGACCGCCGGGCAGGCGGGGGCTGAGGTCAACTTCAAGCCAGTAAAACTGGCAGAGGTGTTTGCCAACTCCGGCGCGAAACCCGTCCCTGAACGCCCGGCATGCCGTCAGGCGTACCGCCTGCTTGAGATTGAACGATGGGCCAGGAAACGCGGTTTGGCCGTCAACCTCAAACCTGCGCATTTTCCGACAGACCCCGGCTTGGCAGATCGTTGTGTTATTGCACTGCAGCAGGCCGGCCACAATCCTGGCGAGTTTGTGCAGCGGGTGCTGGCAGCCTGTTGGGCCGAGGAGAAAAACATTGCGGATGAAGCGGTGATTCGTGACATTCTGAACGCCCTTGAACTGGACGCCGACGGGTTGATCCAGGCCGCCCAGTCAACGAATATTACGGACCAGTACGACCGCAACAGCGAGGATGCCGTCCGGCAGGGCGTTCTCGGTGCTCCTGCCTATGTGTTGAATGGCGAGCAGTTCTGGGGTCAGGATCGGGTGGAGTTGTTGGCCGAGACTCTGGAATTAATGCCTGGAGCTGAATGATGATCGATCTCTATTATTGGCCGACGCCCAATGGCCACAAGATCACCATTTTTCTGGAGGAGACCGGCCTGGATTACCGGATTCATCCGGTGGATATCAGCGCTGGAGACCAGTTCAAGCCGGAGTTTCTTGCCTTCTCACCCAACAATCGCATGCCGGCCATCATCGACCACGACCCCGGCGATGGTGATGGACCGATCACAGTGTTCGAATCCGGCGCCATCCTCCTCTACCTGGCGGAAAAAACCGGGCGGCTCCTGCCTGTTGATCTGCGCGGGAGAAAAACGGTCATGGAATGGCTGATGTGGCAGATGGGAGGGCTGGGGCCGATGGCGGGGCAAAACCATCACTTCGCGCAGTACGCACCGGAACAGATCCCTTACGCGATCAATCGTTACGTCAATGAAACCAACCGCCTGTACGATGTACTCGATCGCCGCCTGAGTGGTCGGGACTGGGTTGCCGGCGATTACTCCATTGCCGATATCGCCATCTATCCCTGGATCGTCCCTCATGAGCGGCAAAAGCAAACCCTGACTGACTTCCCCCACCTCGAGCGCTGGTTCCGCTCGATGCAAGAGCGTCCGGCGGTGATTGCTGCCTATGAAAAAGGCGCGCCTTGGTCTGGTCGCCCGACGGTCACCGACGAAGGAAAAAAACTGCTGTTTGGCCAAACAGCAGGTGGCGACAAACAGGATGGCGCCGATTCGTGACGCGTTCGACCAAAGCTTACAAAGCAATCATTAGGCACTGGCGCCTATGGAGCCTGTACCAAAAAAAGGAAGCCAGCCGACTTCCCTCGTCTGGAGAGCTTATCCGGTAAAGGCCAGATCCTCGGCATCCAGTTGCATCAGGTTCTTGCTGGGGCTGAGCATGCTGGCCCCGTGGCTCTGGGCCCGGGGCAACAACCGCTGGAAATAGAACTCGGCGGTGGCCAGCTTGGCCTGGTAGAACCCGGCCGATTCCTCGCCGCCGCTATCGAGCCTAGCCACAGCCACGGCGGCCTGGCGTAGCCAGATATAGGCCATGGTGACGTAACCGCTGTACATCAGGAAATCGTAGGCGGCGGAGCCGACCACATCCCGGTCCTTGCGGGCGGCCAGCATGATCCGCACGGTCAGCAGATTCCATTGGCCAGTCAGCTTGAGCAGCTCCAGGGCATAGGGCCGCAGCCGTTTATCGGTCAGGTGCTTGCGGGCAAAGTTGGCAATGTTCAGGGTGAATTCACGCACCGCGCCGCCCCGGGTCATGAGCAAGACCTTGCGGCCAAGCAGGTCCAGGGCCTGGATGCCGGTGGTGCCTTCGTACAGGGTGGCAATGCGGGTATCCCGGACAATCTGCTCCATGCCATGTTCACGGATATAGCCATGGCCGCCGAACACCTGCACGCCCAGGTTAGCCGCCTCGTAACCGAGTTCGGTCAGAAAACCCTTGAGGATCGGGGTGAGGAAACCGAGTTTGTCGTCGTACTTCTCCGCCTTTTTGTGATCCCCATCGGTAAAGCCCTCCACCATATGATCCGCCAGACGGGCGGCGTAGTAGAGCATCGCCCGTCCGCCCTCGGCAATGGCCTTCTGGGTGAGCAGCATCCGGCGTACATCGGCGTGGTGGATCAGGCGGTCGGCTACCTGGTCCGGTTCCTTCTTGCCCGAGAGCGCGCGCATGGAGCGGCGCTCCTTCGCGTAGGCCAGGGCCCACTGATAGGACAGCTCCGCGGGCCCGACACCCTGAATCGCGGTGCCGATGCGGGCGGTGTTCATGAAGGTGAACATGCAGTTCAGGCCTTCGTTCTCCGGCCCAATCAGAAAGCCGGTAGCCTCGTCGAAATTCATCACGCAGGTGGCGGAGGCCTTTATGCCCATTTTCTTTTCCAGGCTGCCGCACACCACAGAATTGCGTTTGCCTGGGCCACCCTCGTTGTCTGGCAGGAACTTGGGAACGATAAACAGGCTGATACCCCGTGTGCCTTTCGGCGCGTCCGGCAGTCGGGCCAGCACGATATGAACAATATTCCCGGTCAGGTCGTGGTCGCCGGAAGAGATGAATATCTTGGTGCCGGTGAGCCGGTAGCTGCCATCGGCCTGGGGTTCGGCTTTGGTTTTCACCTGTCCGAGATCGGTGCCGCACTGGGGCTCGGTCAGGCACATGGTGCCGCCCCAGCGTCCTTCCGTCAGTGGCGGCAGGTAGGTCTGTTTCTGGTCGTCCGAGCCGTGCAGGAAAATCGTGTTCATGGCGCCCAGGGACAAACCGGGATACATGGAAAACGGCCAGTTGGCGGTGCCCATCATTTCCTGTTTCAGCAGGCCCATGGAAGCGGGCAGACCCTGGCCGCCAAATTCCTCCGGGGCCGAGAGCCCCTGCCAGCCAGCCATGGCGTATTGCTGATAGGCTTCCCGGTAGCCTGCCGGTGTGGTTACCTGACCATTCTCAAGCTTGCAGCCTTCTTCATCTCCCGAGAGATACAGGGGGCTCAGTACCTGCTCGCAGAATTTTCCACACTCAGAGAGTATGGCTTCCACGATGTCCGGCGTGGCGCTTTCACCGCTGGCCAGAGTTGCGTAATGGCGCGGGTAGTCGAACACTTCGTTCAGCAGAAACTTCATGTCGCGCAGGGGCGCCTTGTAAACCGGCATGGCGGAATCCTCTGTATCTGTCCCGGAATCAGTCTGGGGCGACAACCGCCCGTTTCTGTTGTTGTACGCCATTCCCCAGGCACTGCCATTGACGAAAACCACTGACAGGAATGTCAGAACGGACAATTGGCCGAACTGACGGAACCGGCATCGGTGGTTTCAGGGAATGGTCGTTACCGACCGGGCCGGCGTATCTCTCAGCGCCCATGCCATCCCAAAAACCGATCAGGGAGTGTAAAAGTCATGCAAAGCCTGCTAACTGTGATTTCGAAGTGCCTACCGGCACCTATACTCTGGATAGTAGCTTCAGCTCTGCTGCTGAGCGGCTGCGCCGGTCCATCGCTCGATGATTACGCGGACAGGACCCCTGAACTGGTACCTGAAGCCTACTTCACCGGCGAACTTTCGGCCCGTGGCGTGGTCAGGAACTTTTCCGGGGAGGTCATTCGCACCTTTGATGCGGACATTACCGCTACCTGGGATGACGACGGGGTGGGAACCCTGGGTGAAGTGGTGCTTGTTATCCGGTAAATGTGATAACGAATAACTGATAAACCGTAACCGGGAAGAGCCTGGAAATTCTATGTGGAAACAGTGGTTGATTGCGTTGGTGATGGTGGCTGTAGCTGTCGGCGGCGCCGTTATCTACCAGAAGCTGGACGAGGGCACCCAAGCTCAGGACGGTGGTGAGCGTCCGGCCAGTGCGGTCAATACGATCCTGCCACGGCTGCAAACGGTTCAGGATGTGGTGAGGGCTGTTGGCAGCCTGAAGGCCCTGAACGCGGTGGAACTCACTACCGAACTCAGCGGCAGGGTCGTGGCCCTGAATCTTGGGACAGGTCGCCGGGTAGAGCAGGGCGAGGTGTTGTTGCGCCTGGATGATCGCCAGGCCAGGGCCGATCTGCAGGTGATCGAAGCCCAGCTGGCGGATGCCCGCCGGCAATATGAGCGGGCGCAGCGGTTGCGCTCCAACAACAGTATTTCCCAGTCCCAGGTGGATGCACTGAGGACAGCGGTGGATGTGGCCGAGGCCCAGCGTCAGTCGGCACGGGTCCGTCTGGAAAATCACCGTATTGAAGCGCCGTTTACCGGCGTGGTCGGCCTGAGTGATATCAGCGTAGGCGCCTATATTACCTCCGGAACTACGGTAACCTCCCTGGACACCACGGATCGGATGGAGCTCGGCTTTTCGATTCCCGAACGCTTTCTCGGCCAGGTAAGTCTCGGGCAACAGGTAAAGGGCACGTCCCCAGCCTATCCGGACCGACCATTTTCCGGACAACTGGTTGAACTTGGGTCGCGGGTCAGTGAGCTGAGCCGGTCGTTGCCGGTACGCGCGCTGATTGATAACCCGGACGGGCTGCTCAGGCCGGGTCAGTTCATGTCGGCCACGCTCACCCTTCGGGAACGGCAGGCCCTGGTGATTCCGGAGCAGGCGGTGATGGTCCGGGGTGATGAACAGTATGTTTTTGTCGCGGAAGACGGGGTGGCCCGGCGGGTCTCTGTTATTTTGGGTTCCCGTATGCCGGGCCTGGTCGAGATTGCCAGTGGGCTTGGGGAAGACGATCCGGTCATTGTCACCGGCCAGGACCGCCTCAGCAGCGGTGACCGGATTCGGGTATTGGAGGATGACAAGGCCATTCCCGATAACCGTTTTGTTACCGCCAGGGAGTCATAATTCGTGATTCTCTCAGACCTTTCCATCAAGCGACCGGTTTTTGCCACCGTACTCAGCCTGCTGATTGTGGTGTTCGGACTGGCGGCATTGCTGGGTCTGCCGGTGCGAGAGTACCCGGATATCGACCCGCCCGTGGTGTCCATATCCACCGATTACACCGGCGCGGCGGCGGAGGTGGTGGATACCCAGATCACTCAGGTGATTGAAGGTGCGATCAGTGGTATTGAAGGCATCCGTTCCATTGAATCTTCAACCGAGCAGGGCGAGTCCCGGACCAGTATCGAGTTTTCCACCTCCCGGGATGTGGATATCGCCGCCAACGATGTGCGCGATGCGGTATCACGGGTTGCCAACCAGCTACCGGACGAAGCGGATCCCCCGGTGGTGCAAAAGGCAGATTCCGACGCCCGGCCGATGATGTGGGTCACCCTGCGCAGTGATGTCTGGGACAGCGCCGAGCTGAGTGATTTTGCCGACCGCGTGCTGGCAGACCGGTTGTCGGTTCTTGACGGCGTCGCCGATGTCCGCATTGGCGGTGAACGCCGGTATGCCATCCGGGTCTGGCTTGACCGGGAGCGGCTGGCTGCCCGTGAAATCACCGTGGCGGAGGTGGAGCGGGCGTTGCGAGCCAATAACGTTGAGCTGCCAGCCGGTTCGGTGGATTCCTCCACCCGCAATTTCACGGTTCGGGCCGAGGGGCGTCTGTCGAATGTTGAGGAGTTCCGGGAACTGGTGATTCGCCGGGATGGCAACGATCTGCTGCGCCTGGGTGAGGTGGCGAACGTGCAGATGGGCGTTGAGTCCGATGTCAGTCGCTTGCGTGCCAACGGCCAGACCGCCATCGGGATGGGCGTTATCCGGCAGTCCAAGGCCAATACCGTAGCGGTATCCGATGCCGTTCGGGCCGAGCTTGAGAAGATCCGGGAAATCCTGCCGCCGGAAGTGACCATTGCCGAAAGCTACGACGAATCCATCTTTATCCGGGCCTCCATAAAGGAGGTGGTCACCACCCTGGCGATCGCTGTATCTCTGGTGATCCTTGTGATTTTCCTGTTCCTGCGTTCCTGGCGGGCCACCCTGATTCCGGCGGTGACCATTCCGGTCGCGGTTATTGGTGCTTTTATTGGTCTGGGCTTTCTCGGATTCTCCATCAACGTTCTCACCCTGCTGGCAGTGATTCTTGCCATTGGCCTGGTGGTGGACGATGCCATCGTGATGCTGGAGAACATCCAGCGCCGGATTGATGAGGGGGAGCCGCCTCTGCTCGCCGCGTACCGGGGCGCAAAACAGGTCGCTTTTGCGGTCATTGCCACCACACTGACGCTTGTGGCGGTGTTTGTTCCCATCTCGTTCATGGGGGGCAACATCGGCCGGTTGTTCGCCGAATTCGGTTTTACCCTGGCGGCGGCGGTGGTTTTCTCCAGTCTGGTGGCACTGACCCTGGCACCGATGCTGTGCTCCAGGTGGCTCAGGCACAGCCCGGAATCGGCCGAGGGGCACCGTCTTTGGGCCGCCAGTGAAAAAGTCCTGAACGGGCTTACCAACGGTTATAGAAGGCTGCTGCAGTTTTCCCTGAACCAGCCCGGACTGCTGCTGGGGATTGGCATGGTCGGACTGGTGATTGCGGTGGTGGTTTTTCCGAAGCTGCCCCAGGAACTGGCACCCACGGAAGACCGTGGCGTGATTATCATGCCCACCAGCGCCCCGAGGGGGGCGACGGTCGAGTACACTGATCACTATGTCCGCCAGGTAGAGCAGCAGCTTCTTCCCTATCTGGACGAGGGCATCGCCAATCGGCTGCTGGCTATCGTCGGGTTTCGGGACGAAGAAGACGCTGCGTTCCTGATTATGGGCCTGGTGCCCTGGGAGCAGCGGGACATCAAGCAGCAAGAGGTCGCCAGTGAAATAAGAAAGAAGCTGGCTGACGTTTCAGGTATCCGGACTGTGGCGGTAAACCCGCCGGGTCTGGGTCAGCGAGGATTCAGCCAGCCGGTTGAGTTCGTGATTGCCGGCCCGGACTACGAATCGGTCCAGGCCTGGAGTGACGAGATTGTCGAGCGGGCCAGAGAAAACCCGAATCTTCAGAACCTCGACACGGATTTTGAACTTACCCGGCCGGAACTGAGGGTCTCCATTGACCGCGAACGGGCCGCCGATCTGGACATCACCATTGAGGATGTGGGGCTGACACTCCAGACCATGTTGGCGTCCCGACAAGTCACCACTTACCTCAACCGTGGCCGTGAGTACGATGTCATCATCCAGGCAGAGGATGCCAACCGTGCGACGCCGGAAGACCTCGGGCAAATCTTTTTGCGGCCCCGTGAGGGTGGCAACCTGATCCCGCTGCAGGCGCTGGTTTCGGTGCAAGAGATTGGTGCCAATCCGGACCTGCGCCGTATTGACAGGCTTCCGGCGGTAGTTATCAGTGCCTCTCTGGCTGACGGCTACGATCTCGGCTCTGCCCTCACGTATCTGAACAACCTGGCTGTGGATAACCTACCTCCGGAAGCGCGGGTCAGTTACAGGGGCCTGAGTCGGGAATTCCAGGAGTCCTCCGCCGCGATTTATGTCACCTTCGCTCTTGCGTTTGTCATCGTTTTCCTGGTGCTGGCGGCGCAGTTTGAAAGCTGGATTCATCCGCTGATCATCATGCTCTCGGTGCCCCTGGCGGTCACCGGTGCCCTGCTGGCGTTGTGGTGGACGGGGATCAGTCTCAACATCTACAGCCAGATCGGAATCATCATGTTGCTGGGGCTGATGGCCAAGAACGGCATATTGATTGTGGAATTTGCCAACCAGCTCCGGGACAGGGGCTACGAGGTGAGGGATGCGATTCTTGAGGGTGCCTGCCTCCGGTTCCGTCCGGTGCTGATGACTACCATCTCAACCGTGTTCGGTGCGATTCCCCTGGTGATTGCCACCGGTGCCGGGGCCGAGAGCCGGGCGGCCATCGGGATGGTGATTCTCGGTGGCCTGACCTTCGCCACCACACTGACCCTGTTCATCATTCCGGTGCTGTACAACTTGCTGGCCCGGTTTGCCCAGTCCTCCAACGCCGTGGAAAAGGAACTGGAACGCCAGGCCGCAGGCCGGGCCGGTGGCACCGGGCTGGCAGCAGCACCCCGGAACCGTGCTGACGATTTCTGAGGGCGCCGGCCTTGCAAGCTGCACCAAAACAGGATTCTTCATGGCAACACACAGTCAGTTCCGTTTGCTCGGTCAGCGCCGGTTTCTGCCGTTCTACCTGACCCAGTTCTCCGGTGCCTTCAACGACAACCTGTACAAGAACGCCCTGTTGCTGCTGATTACCTACAGCGCCGGCGACCTGATGGGCCTGTCGGTGAATGTCGTGGTCAATCTCGCGGCCTTCCTGTTCATACTGCCGTTCTTCCTGTTCTCCGGTATCGCCGGGGAAATGGCGGATCGCTATGAAAAAGCCCGGATCATCCGGAATGTGAAACTGGCGGAAATTGTGATCATGTCGGTTGCGGCACTCGGGCTCTGGTTTGGATGGTACGAACTGCTGCTGGTCCTGCTGTTCCTGATGGGCGCCCAGTCCACGTTTTTCGGCCCGGTAAAATACGCCATCCTGCCCCAGGTACTGGCAGACGACGAACTGGTGGGTGGCAACGGTCTGGTGGGCATGGGCACCTTCGTGGCGATCCTGCTGGGCACCATTGCCGCGGGCCTGCTGATGGGTTTTGAGACTGCCGCCAGGCTGACGGCGATTGCCGTGGTGGTGATGGCGGTGTTGGGGTACCTGGCGGCGCGCCAGGTTCCGGCAACCGGGCCCGACGTTTCCGGCATTACGGTTCGCTTCCGGCCGGTGCTGGAAACCCGGAATCTGATGATCGTGGCGGCGGAGCGACGTCAGGTTCTGCTGGCGGTACTGGCGATTTCCTGGTTCTGGTTTCTTGGCGCCGCCTACCTGACCCAGTTTCCCAACTTTGCCCGCACCAGTCTGCTGGGCGATGAAACGGTGGTGACGCTGCTGCTGGCCATGTTCACTATCGGTATCGCCATCGGTTCCATGCTGTGCGAACGGCTCACCAAACACCGGATTACCCTGGCCCCCGTGCCCTGGGGCGCCCTTGGCCTGAGTCTGCTGGGGATTGATCTGTTCTTCGCGGTGCCGGACGATCCGGTTGCCTCCACCTGGTGGACCCTGGTGACCGACCCGGTTTACCTGAGAGTCCTGCTGGATCTGGCCGGCATCGGGGTATGCGGCGGTCTGTTCATCGTGCCCCTGTATGCCTTTATCCAGCATGAAACCCCGCGAACCAAACGCGCCCGGATCATCGCTGCACTGAATGTGATCAACGCCCTGTTCATGGTGGTGAGTGCCCTGGCCGGGATTGTAGTCCTTGGCCTGCTTGAAGTGAGCATTCCGGGCTTTTTCCTGTTGTTGTCAGTGCTGAACGGGGTGGTTCTGGTGGTGGTATGGCAGCTGCGGCGCAAAACCGCGGCTCATTCTGTGGATAATTAGTTGGACAACCTACGGACAAACTCTGGATTACCTGTATGTATATTAATTAAAACAATAGGTTAAGGTGTTATTTTGGGTGGTTGACAAGTAGCCTTGCATGTGGATAACTTTCTTGAAAACTTTTCTGAGAAGAGCAATCCAAGCCTATGAAAAGCCGGAAATTTCGGTTTTCCACTACCCACTGAATCGTGAAAAAAGCGGTTTCCGGCCCCCTGTGACAACCAGCCGGCTTTCAATGGCGATTTTATCTGGTTAAAATTTGCACATTCCGACTGCATTTTCCCAGGTGAGGCGTTATACTCGCCGCCCTGTTTTTATACCTTTTTTTCAGCCCGATTTCCGAGGTGAACTGTGGATTTTCCGACCCGTTTCGATGTCATTGTCATTGGTGGTGGCCATGCCGGTACCGAAGCCGCGCTGGCGGCTGCACGCATGGGTTGCCAAACCCTGCTGCTGACCCACAACATTGAGACCCTGGGCCAGATGTCCTGCAACCCGGCCATCGGTGGTATCGGCAAGAGCCATCTGGTGAAGGAAATCGACGCGCTGGGCGGCGCCATGGCAGAAGCCACGGACCAGGCTGGCATTCAGTTCCGGGTGCTGAACAGCCGCAAGGGACCGGCGGTCCGTGCCACCCGCGCCCAGGCGGACCGGGTACTGTACAAGGCGGCCATCCGCCATACCCTGGAGAGCCAGCCGAACCTGACCCTGTTCCAGCAGGCGGCGGACGACCTGATTGTGGAAAACGATCAGGTGACCGGTGTCGTCACTCAGACGGGCATCCGATTTAACGCGAAGACAGTGGTCTTGACCACCGGGACCTTCCTCGGCGGGGTTATCCACATCGGTATGCAACACCATGCCGGCGGCCGTGCCGGCGATGCCCCGGCTAACGCCCTGGCCAAACGCCTGCGGGAACTGCCGTTCAATGTCGGCCGCCTGAAAACCGGCACACCGCCGCGGATTGATGCCCGGTCTGTGGATTTCTCGGTGATGCAGGAGCAGTGGGGTGATGACCCGGCTCCGGTGATGTCGTTTATCGGCAGCCGCAGTCAGCATCCGGAACAGGTCTGCTGTTACGTCACCCGCACGACTGAAGAAACCCACGACATCATTCGCAGCGGTTTTGACCGTTCGCCGATGTTTGCCGGCAGCATTGAAGGTGTGGGCCCTCGCTACTGCCCCTCCATCGAGGACAAGGTGAACCGCTTTGCCGACAAGGATTCGCATCAGATTTTTGTGGAACCGGAAGGGCTGACCACCAACGAGCTGTACCCGAATGGCATTTCCACCAGCCTGCCGTTTGATATCCAGCTGGCGGCGGTGCGTTCGATTCCGGGGTTCGAGAAGGCCCACATAACCCGGCCGGGTTATGCCATCGAATACGATTACCTGAACCCCCAGGACCTGCGACACACCCTGGAAACCAAGTTCATCCAGGGTCTGTATTTCGCCGGCCAGATCAACGGCACCACCGGCTATGAAGAAGCCGGTGCCCAGGGTCTGCTGGCGGGGATCAACGCCGCCCTGCGGTCCCAGGACAAAGACGAGTGGTACCCGCGCCGGGATGAAGCCTATCTGGGCGTGCTGGTGGATGACCTGATCACCATGGGCACCTCCGAGCCCTACCGCATGTTCACCAGCCGTGCCGAGTACCGGCTGATCCTGCGGGAAGACAACGCCGATCTGCGCCTGACCGAAACCGGCCGCAAGCTGGGCCTGGTGAACGATGAACGCTGGCAGAAATTCAATGGCAAGCGTGAGGCCATTGCCACCGAGCGCAGCCGTCTCGAAGCCACCCGGATTCATCCGAACACCGAAGCCGGTGCGCGGGCCAACGGCTTTCTCAAGCAGCCGATGACCCGGGATCAGTCCCTGGCGGAGCTGCTGCGTCGCCCGGAAATCGTTTACAGCCACATTGCCGAGATTGGTGCTGAGCAGGCAGAAGACCCGGTGGTGGCGGATCAGGTGGAAATCGAGATCAAGTACGAAGGCTATATCTCCCGCCAGACCGATGAGATCGAGCGTTTACGCCGGAACGAAAACACCGCCCTGCCGGTGGATCTGGACTATGACGTGATTGGCGGCTTGTCCAACGAGATCAGGCAGAAACTCCAGACCGTTCGTCCGGAAACCGTGGCCCAGGCCTCCCGCATCCAGGGCGTGACCCCGGCGGCGGTGAGCCAGATCCTGGTGCATCTGAAAAAGCGCGACCTGCTGCGCAAGCAGTCCGCCTGATCCGTGGCCATGACCAACACGCTCTGGCAGGGTCAGCTCCGGGACGGGCTGGCGGCAATGGATCTCTCCCTGAACGACGGCCAACAGCAACAGCTGCTGGCCTTTCTTGGCCTGCTCAACAAATGGAACCGGGCCTACAACCTCACTGCGGTTCGTGATGAGCGGGAAATGGTGTCCCGGCAGCTGCTGGACAGCCTGAGCATCCTGCCCTGGGTAAACACGGACCATTTGCTGGATGTGGGTGCTGGCGGCGGCCTGCCCGGAATTCCCCTGGCCATCGCCCTGCCCGCAAAGCGGTTTACCCTGCTGGACAGCAACGGCAAGAAAACCCGGTTCCTTAATCAGTGTGTGCTGGAGCTGGGCCTGGATAACGTCGAGGTGATTCACGGCCGGGCGGAAGATTGTAGCCCTGACGAACCGTTTACCCGGATCAGCAGCCGCGCCTTCACCGCGCTGGAGAATCTGGTGAACTGGTGCGGCGATTTGCTGGCAAATGAGGGTGAGTTCCTTGCCATGAAAGGTCAGTTTCCGGATGATGAAGTGGCGGCCCTTCCGGCTGGCTGGCAGGTAAGATCCAGCCATTCCCTGGATGTCCCCGGCGCCGACGGCGAACGCCATCTGTTGGTGATCGCCCGGGCAGAGAATTGGCGAAAGTTCGGCAGTCGAGTTTCTGAACCGGTAACCCATAAACAAGGAGGCAAGACATGGCGCGCGTGATTGCAGTGACCAATCAGAAAGGCGGTGTGGGCAAAACCACCACCTGCGTCAACCTTGCCGCCTCCCTGGCCGCCACCAAACGCCGGGTGTTGCTGGTGGATATGGATCCCCAGGGCAATGCCACCATGGGCAGCGGTGTGGATAAGAACGCCCTGGAACGGTCCGGTTACGACATGCTGACCAAACGGGCCAGCGCCGCCGAAGTCATCATTCCTGCAGAAGCTTCCGGCTTCGATATCCTGCCGGCCAACGGCGATCTCACTGCTGCCGAAGTGGAACTGATGAACGAAATCGGCCGAGAGCACCGTCTGCGCCTTGCCCTCAATACCGTTCGCGACAACTACGATTACATCCTGATCGATTGCCCGCCCTCGCTCAGTCTGCTGACGGTGAATGCCCTGTCCGCTGCGGATGCGGTACTGATTCCGATGCAGTGTGAGTACTACGCGCTGGAAGGCCTGGCCGCGCTGATGAACACCGTCGACCAGATCCAGGAGACCGTGAACCCGAATCTCGAGGTGGAGGGTATCCTTCGGACCATGTACGATCCGCGGAACAGCCTGACCCTGGATGTGTCCGGCCAGCTCAGCGAGTACTTCGGCGACAAGGTCTACCGTGCGGTGATTCCCCGCAATGTCCGCCTTGCCGAGGCGCCAAGCTACGGCATGCCGGCGCTGAAATACGACCGGGCCTCCAAGGGTGCCATCGCCTATCTGGCCCTGGCCGGCGAGATGGTACGCCGCCATGGCTCGAAAAAGACATCCGCGCCGGTTGCGGTGTAACATACCGCCCTGTCACTCACTGAAGCACAACGATTTTCAACGGGAAGAATGACTGACACCATGGCGGCTAAGAAACGAGGATTGGGTGAACGCGGACTGGGCGCCCTGCTGGCGGGCTCCAGGGTCAATCTGGACCAGGAGCTGAAAGACCACGACGGTGAGCTCCGCGAAGTCCCTGTCGACCTGATCCAGCGTGGCCGCTTCCAGCCCCGGCGCGATATGGATCCGGCCGCCCTGCAGGAACTGGCCGATTCCATTCGTCAGCAAGGGGTGATGCAGCCGGTGGTGGTTCGCCCCATCGCCGAAGGCCGCTATGAACTGATTGCCGGAGAGCGTCGCTGGCGAGCCACCCAGATGGCCGGTCTGGACAGCATCCCCGCCATCGTCCGGTATGTTCCGGACGAAGCCGCCATCGCCATGGCGCTGATCGAGAACATCCAGCGCGAAAACCTCAATCCCATTGAAGAAGCCTTTGCCCTGCAGCGTTTGCAGGACGAGTTCGGCCTGACCCAGGCCCAGGTTGCCGAAGCCGTCGGCAAATCCCGGACCACCATTACCAACCTGCTGCGCCTGATCGGGCTCTCCGAAGATGTCCGTATCATGCTGGAGCATGGCGATCTGGAGATGGGCCACGGCCGGGCGATGCTGACCCTGGCGCCGGAATTGCAGATGCAGGTGGCGAAACAGGTGGTGGCGAAATCCCTGTCCGTTCGCCAGACCGAAGCCCTGGTGCGCCGGGTCCAGCAGGAAACGCCGGACAGTAAATCCCGGAAAAAAGGCGCGCTGGATCCCAACATTCGGGCGTTGCAGGATGATCTGGCCGAACGGCTTGGAGCCCGAGTGTCCATTGACCATGGCCAGCGTGGCAAAGGCAAGCTGGTGATCGAATACAGTTCCCTGGACGAACTCGACGGCATTCTGGGCCACATCAAATAAAATCGTTGGGCTTTTGTGGGTCTTCCGACCCCCCTACGAAAGTTCGTATCTGGTTATGTACACAACATGTAGTGGTGAAAAACTGAACGGCCGTCTATTTGTGACGAAAATTGCCAAAACCCAGTTATTACGCCACTTCTGACGGGCCAGCTGGCACCGGGTTTTGTTGATTCGTGCACATTGAACACATATAATCTGCGGCGCTCGTATCGGTGTATTTGCTTACTTTTTAAACTGCACCGGGCGAAAAGCACCGTACTTTCGGGACAAACATGACGAAGGCAGCTTCGGGGGGTATCGGCCGCCCGCCCATCGCACGATGGTTTGTAATAGAAAGTGTGATACTTGCCGTCGTCAGCCTGGCGTTTCTCTTGCGAGGCCAGGTGGCCGGTTATTCTGCGCTGCTGGGCGGACTTATCTTTCTGATCCCCCATGGTTATTTTGCGTTCAAGGCATTCCGCTACGCCGGCGCGCGGTCTGCCAGAAAGATCATGAGCTCTTTTTACCAGGGTGAGGCCGGCAAGCTCATCCTGTGCGCCATCCTTTTCACGATGGTGTTCAAATGGATTCAGCCGCTCGACGTAGCGGCACTTTTTCTAACATTTGCGATCATGCTGGTCACCAACTGGTTGACACCGCTTCTGGCGGGCAGCAATACGCAGCAAAGCTAACTGGACCTGGGAAACCGTTATGGCAGGAAATGCATCCGAATATATCCAGCATCACCTCCAGAACCTGACGTATGGCAAGCTGCCTGCGGGTTATGAACGTGCCGACGGCACGGTACTGCAGGAAGCGCAGTGGACTATGGCCCACAATGCGGCTGAAGCATCCGATATGGGGTTCATGGCACTGCACGTCGATTCCCTCGGCTGGTCCGTCGCCCTGGGTGCGATTTTCCTGTTCATTTTCCGTCTGGCGGCCAAACGCGCCACATCCGGTCAGCCCGGTGGGCTGCAGAACTTCGTTGAAGTCATGATCGAGTTTGTCGATAACAGTGTTAAGGAAACCTTCCACGGCAAGAACAAGGTCATCGCGCCGCTGGCACTGACCATTTTTTGCTGGGTGTTCCTGATGAACCTCATGGATCTGGTGCCGGTGGATTTCCTGCCCCAGCTGTTCCACCTGATGGGTCTGGAATACATGAAGGTGGTTCCGACCACAGACGTGAACGTGACTCTGGGCATGTCCCTGTCCGTATTCGCGCTGATCATCTACTACAGCCTGAAGGTGAAGGGCGTGGGTGGCTTCCTCGGTGAGCTGACCCTCCACCCCTTCTCTTCCGACAACCTGTTCCTGAAGATCCTGCTGGTGCCGGTAAACTTCCTGCTTGAGGGCGTGAGCCTGATCGCCAAGCCGATCTCACTGGCTCTGCGTCTGTTCGGTAACCTGTATGCCGGCGAGCTGATCTTTATCCTGATTGCACTGCTGCCGCTCTGGGCGCAGTGGACACTGTCTGTACCCTGGGCGATCTTCCACATTCTGGTTATCACCCTGCAGGCATTCATCTTTATGATGTTGACGATCGTGTACCTGAGCATGGCTCATGAGGACAGTCACTGATCGGACACCATTAAGCCGTAGTTCTAAACCCTAAACCCTAAACCCTTAAACTGAAAAACCTAACTGAAAACTGGGAGTTATCATGGAAACTGTAGTTGGAATGACCGCTATTGCCGTTGCACTGCTGATTGGCCTGGGTGCCCTGGGTACTGCGATTGGCTTTGGTATCCTCGGTGGCAAGTTCCTGGAAGGCGCTGCGCGCCAGCCGGAAATGACCCCGATGCTGCAGGTTAAAATGTTCATCGTTGCAGGTCTGCTGGACGCCGTAACCATGATCGGTGTTGGTATCGCTCTGTTCTTCACTTTCGCCAACCCGTTTGTCGGCCAGATCGCCGGTTAATCGAGTCGCCAGCCGGGGGCTACACTCCGGTCAGATGATTCTTAACAAAACAGGCGAGAGGTGAAGACGTGAACATTAATTTGACGATGATTGGTCAAGCCATCGCGTTCTTTATCTTTGTCGTCTTCTGCATGAAATATGTGTGGCCGCCTATCATGGCCGCACTGCAGGAGCGTCAAAAGAAGATCGCTGACGGACTGGCTGCCTCAGACCGCGCTTCGCGCGATCTGGAACTGGCTCAGGAAAAGTCAGCTCAGGAACTGCGTGAAGCCAAGCAGCAAGCTGCTGGTCTGATTGAACAGGCCAACAAGCGTGCGGCCCAGATTGTGGAAGCCTCCAAGGATGACGCCCGCAAGGAAGGCCAGAAGTTGGTTGAGCAGGCCAAGGCCGAAATTGAGCAGGAGCGGAATCAGGCCCGTGACGCGCTGCGTGCAGAAGTTGCCGCTATTGCTGTCGCCGGTGCTGAGAAGATCCTGGAAACCTCTGTCGATGCCTCCAAGCACAACGAGATGTTGGACAAACTGGCGGCAGAACTTTAAACGACGAGGTTCATCATGGCAGAACTGAGAACGCTGGCCCGTCCATACGCAAAGGCAGCATTTTCTGCCGCTCAGGAGCATAAGCAGCTGGCTGAGTGGTCACAGGTGCTGACGGTTGCCGGACAGGTCACCGCGAACAAAGACATTCGACAGCTTCTCGCGAATCCGGGTCTCGAAGAGCAGAAGAAGGCGGAGTTGATTCTGGAGGTCGCCGAAGAAGGCGTCACCGAACAGGTCCGGAACTTTTTCGCTGTACTGGCTGAAAACCGCCGGCTGACTCTTCTTCCTGAGATTGCAGCGCTCTTCAACATGTACCGGGCTGATCTGGAGCGCACTGTTGATATCGAAGTTACCGCGGCTTTCGAGCTGACGGACGAACAGCAACAGAAGCTCGCCCAGGCACTCTCGAAGAAACTCGAGCGGCAAGTGTCACTCGCAGCGTCACTGGACAAGTCTCTGATTGGCGGCGTGATTATTCGCACCGGTGATCTGGTCATTGACGCTTCTGTACGCGGAAAGCTGACCAAGCTGGCCGACGCTCTGGGCTCCTGATTTCAGCACAAGGTTTGAGGATATTGGCATGCAGCAACTGAATCCATCCGAGATCAGTGACATCATCAAGAAGAGAATCGAGAAACTCGACATCTCTTCCGAAGCAAAGAACGAAGGTACGATCCTGTCGGTTTCCGACGGTATCGTGCTGATCCACGGTCTTGCCGACGTTATGTACGGTGAGATGATTGAATTTGCCAACGGCACCTTCGGTATGGCTCTGAACCTGGAGCGTGATTCCGTTGGTGCGGTTGTGCTGGGCGACTACGAAGATCTGGCCGAAGGCCAGAAAGTTCGTTGCACCGGCCGCATCCTGGAAGTACCGGTTGGTCCGGAACTGATGGGCCGCGTTGTCGACTCTCTGGGTAACCCGATTGACGGCAAGGGCGACCTCGGTACCGACCTGACCTCTCCGGTTGAAAAGGTGGCACCGGGCGTTATCGCACGTCAGTCCGTTGACGAGCCGGTCCAGACCGGTCTGAAAGCAATCGACACCATGGTGCCGATCGGCCGCGGCCAGCGTGAGCTGATCATCGGTGACCGCCAGATCGGTAAGACCGCGGTGGCCATCGACGCGATCATCAACCAGAAAGACACCGGCATCAAGTGTATCTACGTTGCCGTTGGCCAGAAGCAGTCTTCCATCGCCGCGGTTGTGCGCAAGCTGGAAGAGCACGGTGCCATGGACCACACCATCGTGGTTGCCGCCGGCGCCGCGGATCCTGCAGCGATGCAGTTCCTGGCTCCGTACTCCGGTACGTCCATGGGTGAATACTTCCGTGACCGTGGCGAAGACGCCCTGATCATCTATGATGATCTGTCCAAGCAGGCCGTGGCTTATCGCCAGATTTCCCTGCTGCTGCGTCGTCCGCCAGGCCGTGAAGCCTACCCGGGTGACGTATTCTACCTGCACTCGCGTCTGCTGGAGCGTGCGTCCCGTGTTAACGCGGATTACGTTGAGCAACTGACCAACGGTGAAGTGAAAGGCAAAACCGGTTCCCTGACCGCTCTGCCGATCATCGAAACCCAGGCCGGTGACGTTTCCGCGTTCGTACCGACCAACGTAATCTCCATTACCGACGGCCAGATCTTCCTGGAAACCAACCTGTTCAACTCCGGTATCCGTCCGGCGATGAACGCCGGTATCTCCGTATCCCGGGTAGGTGGTTCCGCCCAGACCAAGATCATGAAGAAGCTTGGCGGTAACATCCGTCTGGCCCTGGCCCAGTATCGTGAACTGGCCGCTTTCGCCCAGTTTGCTTCCGATCTTGACGAAGCAACACGGCAGCAGCTTGAGCACGGTCAGCGGGTAACGGAACTCATGAAACAGAACCAGTACAGCCCGATGTCCGTGGCTGAAATGGGTACGGTTCTGTTTGCAGCCAACGAAGGCTTCCTGGACGACGTTGATGTCGACAAGGTAGTGAAGTTTGAAGCGCAGATGCTCGACTGGATGCGCTCCGAGCAGAAAGACCTCCTCGACAAGATCAACGAGAAAGGCGATTACAACGACGAAATCGCTGCCGGCCTCAAAGCTGCACTTGAGAAATTCAAGACCACTCAGAGCTGGTAAGAAAACGGGCCTGCGGCGTGTGTCGCGGGCCGCTTTTCATAGCAACGAGTGTCTAACTTGAGAAGGCAGTGAGTTATGGCCGTCGGCAAAGAAATACGTAACCAGATTTCAAGCATCAAGAGCACGCAGAAAATCACCAGCGCCATGGAAATGGTGGCTGCGAGTAAGATGCGCAAGGCTCAGGAACGCATGCAGGCGACTCGCCCGTATGCCGACAAGATGCGTCAGGTGATCGGGCACATTGCCAAGGCGAACGCTCAGTACAAGCACCCGTTCATGCTCGAGCGCGACGTTAAGCGCGTGGGCTATATCGTGGTGTCAACTGATCGTGGCCTCTGCGGTGGTCTGAACATCAACCTGTTCAAAGCGCTTGTCCGTGAAATGAAAGCGTGGAAAGAAAAAGGAGTGGAAACCGATCTGTGCGCCATCGGGCAGAAAGGGGCTTCCTTTTTCCGGAGCTATGGCGGTAATGTCATTGCGGCATTGACCCACCTGGGTGACAGCCCGAGCTCTGAAAAACTCATCGGCAACGTCAAGGTCATGCTGGATTCGTTCTCCGAGGGCAAGATTGATCGCCTGTACGTGGTGAGCAACGAATTCGTCAACACCATGACCCAAAGCCCGAAGGTACAGCAGCTTCTGCCCCTGCCTCCGAGCGAAGACGAAGAAGAGATCAAGAACCAGTGGGATTATCTCTACGAGCCCGATGCCAGGCAGATCCTCGATGGCCTTCTGCCACGTTTTATTGAATCCCAGGTGTACCAGGGTGTGGTAGAAAATCTGGCATGTGAACAGGCAGCCCGGATGATCGCCATGAAGAGCGCAACTGATAACGCCGGTAGCATTATCGACGAACTTCAGCTGGCTTATAACAAGGCGCGTCAGGCAGCCATTACCCAAGAGATATCGGAGATTGTGAGCGGCGCCGCTTCGGTCTGATCCGGCCCACAATCCAACTGGTTTTATTGACTATCAAGATAACGAGGAACCGAGCATGAGTAGCGGACAAATCGTTCAGATCATTGGCGCGGTTATCGACGTGGAATTCCCACGTGACTCCGTACCCAAAGTATATGACGCACTGCTGCTTGAAGGTGGCGAAACAACTCTGGAAGTCCAGCAGCAGCTGGGTGACGGCATTGTACGTACCATCGCCATGGGCAGCACCGAAGGCCTGAAGCGTGGCCTGAAAGCAGAAAACACCGGTAAGGCAATCTCGGTACCGGTCGGTACCAAGACCCTTGGTCGTATTATGGATGTTCTGGGTCGTCCCATTGACGAAGCCGGCGAGATCGGCGAAGACGAACGCTGGGCCATTCACCGCAAGGCACCGAGCTATGCAGACCAGGCCGCTTCGGCTGACCTGCTGGAAACCGGTATCAAGGTTATCGATCTGATCTGCCCGTTCGCCAAGGGTGGTAAGGTTGGCCTGTTCGGTGGTGCCGGTGTTGGTAAAACCGTAAACATGATGGAGCTGATCAACAACATCGCGAAAGAGCACTCCGGTCTCTCCGTATTCGCGGGTGTGGGTGAGCGGACCCGGGAAGGTAACGACTTCTATTATGAAATGAAGGAGTCTAACGTTCTCGACAAGGTTGCCATGGTCTACGGTCAGATGAACGAGCCTCCCGGAAACCGTCTGCGTGTGGCCCTGACCGGTCTGACCATCGCTGAGAAGTTCCGTGACGAAGGTCGTGACGTACTGTTGTTCGTTGACAACATCTACCGTTACACCCTGGCCGGTACCGAGGTATCGGCACTGCTGGGCCGTATGCCTTCCGCGGTAGGTTATCAGCCGACGCTGGCCCAGGAAATGGGTGAGCTGCAGGAACGGATTACCTCCACCAAGAACGGCTCTATCACCTCTATCCAGGCGGTCTACGTACCGGCGGATGACCTGACGGACCCGTCGCCTGCGACCACCTTCTCGCACCTCGATGCGACCGTGGTACTGAGCCGTGACATCGCTTCAAAGGGTATCTACCCGGCGATCGATCCCCTGGATTCCACCTCCCGTCAGCTGGATCCGCTGGTGATCGGCCAGGAGCATTACGAAGTGGCCCGTGGCGTGCAGACAAACCTGCAGCGCTACAAGGAGCTGAAAGACATCATCGCCATCCTGGGTATGGACGAACTGTCAGAAGAAGACAAGCTGACCGTTGCCCGTGCCCGTAAGATCGAGCGTTTTCTGTCCCAGCCGTTCCACGTTGCTGAAGTCTTCACCGGTTCGCCTGGTAAGTACGTTTCCCTCAAGGAAACCATCAGCAGCTTTAAGGGCATCCTGAATGGCGACTATGACGAATTGCCCGAGCAGGCGTTCTACATGGTTGGTACTATTGAGGAAGCGGTCGAGAAAGCGAAGGAAATGAAGAGCAAGGCAAAGAGTTAATCTGAGCCGAAGCACTTGTTTCCGGATCGATCAAAGAGGCAACTGACATGGGTATGACCGTGCATTGTGATGTGGTAAGTGCCGAAACAAAGATCTATTCCGGATTGGTTGAAATGCTGATCGCTGCGGGCTCTGAAGGTGACCTGGGTATTGCCCCGGGTCACACCCCGCTGCTGACCGAGCTGAAGCCGGGTCCCATTCGGATCATCAAGCAGGGCGGTGAAGAAGAGATTCTTTACGTGTCCGGCGGATATCTGGAGGTCCAGCCCAATCTGGTCACTTTGTTGGCGGATACTGCGGTTCGTGCAAAGGATGTGGACGAAGCAGCCGCACTTGAGGCTCAGAAAGAAGCCGAGAAAGCACTTGCCAACAAGACCGGTGAATTCGAGTACTCCCGTGCCGCTGCAGAGCTGGCCGAGGCTGTTGCCCAGCTTCGCACCATCCAGCAGCTGCGTAACAAAATGCGCTAAGCATTTCTGTTTCGGGTGTGCCGAACACCGAAGCCGCATCCTGAGCGGCTGGAAGACCAACGCCCGGCGTTGGGCCTCCGGTCCCGAGGGGTGCGGTTTTTTTATTTTCCGATTCAAGACATTCCATACACCGGGAGCCTGACCATTCCATGAGCCCGTTACACGTTGTCATTCTGGCCGCTGGCCAGGGTTCCAGAATGAAATCCGCCCTGCCCAAGGTTCTCCACCCGGTGGCCGGTCGCCCCATGCTTCATCATGTGATTGCCACGGCCAAACAGCTGGGCGCCGAAAAGATTCACACTGTGATCGGGCATGGTGCCGACAGGGTTAGGGAAACCACCACCGGGGCCTCGGTGAACTGGGTGACCCAGAGTGAGCAGCTGGGTACCGGCCACGCCGTTGCCCAGGCCCTGCCCGATCTTCCGGACGAGGCCAGGGTTCTGGTGCTTTATGGCGATGTCCCGCTTACCCGTCACGATACCCTGGACGCACTGGTTGGCACCCTGGATGACAACACCCTTGGGCTTCTGACGGTGACCATGGACAATCCCCATGGTTACGGCCGCATTGTCCGCGATGCCAATGGCGCGGTGCAGTCCATCGTGGAGCAGAAAGACGCTTCGCCGGAACAGCAACAGATCCGCGAGGTCAACACAGGCATTCTTGCGGTTTCGGCGAAGCATCTGAAAACCTGGCTGCCGGCGCTGTCCAACAGCAATGCCCAGGGCGAGTACTACCTGACCGATATTATTGCCATGGCGGTGGAGCAGGGCCTGAACGTTTCGGTTTCCCAGCCCAAGGACCCCTACGAGGTACAGGGCGTCAACAACCGCCTTCAGCTGGCTGAACTCGAGCGCTGGTTCCAGCGTAGGGAGGCAGACCGGTTGATGGCCGAAGGCGCCACTTTGGCTGATCCGGCGCGGGTTGATGTGCGCGGAGAGCTGACCATCGGCAACGATCTGTGGATTGATGTGAATGTGGTTTTTGAGGGCAGGGTCACATTGGGCAGCAACGTGTCGATCGGGCCCGGCTGTGTGATCAAGGATGCCACCATCGCTGAGGGCGCTGAAATCAGGGCCAACAGCGTGATTGAAGGTGCTACGATCGGTGCCAACGCCCAGGTCGGGCCATTTGCCCGTATTCGTCCCGGCACTGAACTGGCCGCCAACACCAAGGTGGGAAATTTCGTTGAAACCAAAAAGGCCGTGGTCGGCGAGGGCAGCAAGATCAACCACTTGAGCTACGTGGGCGATGCCTCACTGGGCCGTAATGTGAATGTGGGTGCAGGAACCATCACCTGTAATTATGATGGTGTGAACAAGTACCGGACCGTGATCGGTGACGGCGTTTTTGTGGGTTCCAATACCTCCCTGGTAGCGCCGGTGACGGTCGCGGCAGACGCCACCATCGGAGCCGGGTCCACCATTACCCGGGATGTGGCGGACAGCGAACTGGCCGTGGCCCGTGGCCGCCAGCGGAATATCTCCGGCTGGGAAAAGCCGAAGAAACACTGACTCAAACGATCAACAGACAGGTAGAACAGTATGTGTGGAATTGTAGGCGCGGTTTCGGAACGGGACGTTCAGGGCATCCTTCTTGAGGGTCTGCGCCGCCTGGAATACCGGGGATACGACTCCGCCGGTATGGCCGTGATCGGTGGTGACCACGGCGTCCAGCGCGCTCGGGAAGTGGGCAAGGTCGCCTCACTGGCAGACGCCATGAAAGCCAACCCCCTCGCGGGCCATCTGGGCATTGCCCACACCCGCTGGGCCACCCATGGCGAGCCGTCCCAGCTCAATGCCCACCCGCACATGTCGGGTGACCGCCTGGCCATCGTCCATAACGGCATTATCGAGAACTATCAGGAACTTCGCGAAGAGCTGCGTGCCGAGGGTTTTGAGTTCACCTCGCAAACCGATACCGAAGTGATCGCGCACCTGATCGAAAAGAACTACCGTTCCCTGGGTAACCTCCAGGACTCGGTCCGGGCGGCCATCGCTCGCCTCCGCGGCGCCTATGCCCTGGCAGTGGTCCACGGGGATGAGCCTGATCATCTCGTGGTATGCCGCGAAGGCAGTCCCCTGGTGATCGGTGTCGGTATCGGCGAGAACTTTATTGCCTCCGATCAGCTGGCTCTGCTGCCGGTCACCGACCGGTTCATGTTCCTCGAAGAGGGGGACATTGCTGATATCCGCAAGGATGGTAGTGCCATCCTTGATCGGGACGGGCAGAGCGTGGAGCGGGAGATTACCCGATTCGAGCACGGCGCCGATTCCGCCGACAAGGGCGAATACCGCCACTTCATGCTCAAGGAAATCTACGAGCAGCCCAGGGTCATCAAGGCCACCATGGAAGGCCGGGTAACCAACACCCGGGTACTGGAACAGGCCCTGGGTACCGATGCGGCGAATCTGCTCGAAAACGTTCGTCATGTCCAGATCATTGCCTGCGGCACCAGCTACCACGCCGGAATGGTGGCCCGCTACTGGATTGAGGAGTTGGCCGGCGTGCCCTGCTCTGTAGAGGTGGCTTCCGAGTTCCGCTACCGCAAGCATGTGATCCAGCAGGACACCCTGTTCCTGTGCATTTCCCAGTCCGGTGAGACCGCCGACACCCTGGCCGCCCTGCGTCAGGCCAAGAAAGCCGGTTTCCGTGCCGCCCTGGCGATCTGCAACGTACCCGGCAGTTCCCTGGTGCGGGAATCGGACCTGGTGATCATGACCCAGGCCGGGCCGGAAATCGGCGTTGCCTCCACCAAGGCCTTCACCACCCAGCTGACGGCATTGCTGATCTTTACCCTGGCACTGGCCCGCCACAACGGCCTGCCTGAAGACCAGGAGACAGAGATCGTGGAGGCGATCCACCTGCTGCCCGGCCAGGTGAGTGATGTGCTGGCCCTGGATGGCGAGATTGCCGAGATGTCCAAGGCGTTTATGGACAAACACCACAGCCTTTTCCTGGGTCGTGGTTCCCAGTTCCCGGTTGCCCTGGAAGGTGCCCTGAAGCTGAAGGAAATTTCCTACATCCACGCCGAGGCCTACCCGGCCGGTGAGCTCAAGCATGGCCCCCTGGCTCTGGTAGACAGTGAGATGCCGGTCGTCACCGTAGCGCCGAACAACGACCTGGTGGAAAAGCTCAAATCCAACCTGGAAGAAGTCCGCGCCCGGGGTGGTGAGTTATTCGTGTTTGCCGATAAAAAGGCGGACGTGAAGCCGGAAGAGGGCATCCATGTGATGCAGCTTCCTTCAGTGCATCCGATTACTGCCCCGATCGTTTATACGGTTCCGCTGCAGCTGCTGTCCTATCATGTGGCGGTGCTCAAGGGCACGGATGTGGACCAGCCTCGAAATCTGGCCAAAAGTGTGACGGTAGAATAAACCGCCATTGGTCAGGCAAGAGGAGCCAACTCCCGACGCGTCAGTCGGGCAGATCCGCGGCCTCCTCAGAGCATTCCTTGAGAAGCCTCCCTGTGGAAACATCGTCAAAACACTCGTTTCGGTCTGACTGAGCCGGATCACGGTTCCGATCCGGGCGGTATGATTGCCCGCTATGGTATTTCTTGGGGTGCGTTGGGCGCCGCTGCCGTAGAGATTACCTCGATCATGAAGCGCAACTCCTGTGGCAAGGCTCTGGATGTTGCCCGCCTGGCCCGGGACATGCTCGGTGGCAACGGTATCAGCGATGAATACGGTGTGGCACGTCATCTGGTGAATCTGGAGGTGGTGAACACCTATGAGGGCACCCACGATGTCCATGCCCTGATTCTGGGCCGGGCCCAGACCGGGATCCAGGCGTTCTTCTGACACCAGTTTTGTTATTTTGTTATTTTTTTCGCAAAGCGACCGCATTGCGCCGGGAATCGGTTAAAATGCGGTCGCTCTTATTACTTTAGTTAAGTAATATTACGAAAAAAATCCGTAGTGGTTAGACCCACCTCACCTTCTTGTTGTTATTAAGACCAAATACGGTCAAACAATGTACCTTTGGACCATACCCCGGTACATAAATATCAAGGAAGATGTCGACGCTCTGCCACACAATACCGACAACCCGTTCTCTCAGAAGATTTTCGCAATGCCCACGACTGTTATCTCCGGCTTTACCTACAACTTCCTTGGCAAGGCGCCTGTCTGGTACAAGCAGGTGATCCTGCTGTTTCTCATTGCCAACCCGATTGTGATGTATGTGCTTGGGCCCGGAGCGGCGGGCTGGCTTTTGATTGCCGAGTTCATCTTCACTCTGGCCATGGCCCTGAAGTGCTATCCGCTGTTGCCCGGTGGCCTGCTGGCTGTGGAGGCCCTGCTGATCGGGCTGACTAACCCGGATGCAGTGTATCTGGAGGTGCTGACCAACTTCCCGGTGATCCTGTTGCTGATGTTCATGGTGGCGGGGATCTATTTCATGAAGGAGCTGTTGCTGGTGACCTTCACCCAGATCCTGGTGGGTGTGCGGTCCAAATCGGCGCTGTCGCTGCTGTTTTGCGGTGCGGCCGCGTTGTTGTCGGCTTTTCTGGATGCCTTGACGGTAACCGCCGTTATTATCTCGGTCGCCGTGGGTTTCTATGCTGTTTATCACAAGGTGGCTTCCGGCAAGGGCTATCAACACGCCGACCACAATGCCAACAGCGACGAAGAAGTGATCGAGCTGCACCGGGAGGACCTGGAAAATTTCCGCGCTTTCCTGCGCAGCCTGCTGATGCATGGTGCCATCGGCACCGCCTTGGGTGGCGTGGCGACCATGGTGGGCGAGCCCCAGAACCTGCTGATCGCGAAAGTGGTGGGCTGGGATTTTGCGACCTTCTTCCTGCGCGTGGCGCCGGTCAGTTTGCCGGTACTGGCGGCGGGTCTGTTCACCTGCTGGGCCCTGGAGAAGCTGCGCTGGTTTGGTTACGGCGGACGGCTGCCAAAACCCGTTCGCCGGGTGCTGGAGGAGTTTGCCGATAACGAGCGCGCCAAACGGACCAAGGCAGACCAGGCCGCCCTGTGGGTTCAGGCCCTGGCCGCGCTGATCCTGGTGGTGGGGCTGGCGTTTCATCTGGCCGAGGTGGGCCTGATTGGCTTGCTGGTGATTATCCTGATTACCTCGTTTACCGGCGTTACCGACGAGCACCAGATCGGCAGGGCGTTCCAGGAATCGCTGCCTTTCACCTCTCTGCTGGTGGTTTTCTTCGCCGTGGTGGCTGTAATTCACGAACAGCACCTGTTCAAGCCGATCATTGATTACGTGCTCTCGTTGCCGGCCAACCAGCAGCCCGGCATGTTCTTCATCGCCAACGGCATTCTCTCGATGATCAGCGATAACGTGTTTGTAGCGACGGTTTACATCAGTGAGGTCAAGCAGGCCCTGGATGCCGGTGCTATCAGCTATGAGCACTTCCAGAAGCTGGCGGTTGCCATCAACACAGGCACCAATCTACCAAGTGTTGCTACACCGAATGGCCAGGCCGCGTTCCTGTTTCTGCTGACATCCGCCATTGCTCCGCTGGTGCGTTTATCCTATGGCAAGATGGTCATCATGGCGTTTCCCTACACACTGGTGATGGGCGGAGTCGGCCTGTACATGGTAATTAACTATATTTGACAATCTTCCCGGTTTTTTTGCGGGCAGTGTCAGTGTAGATTTGGTCGGGTCTGTTAATCTTTGCTTAAACAGACCCGACATTTCCGGATTCCATGCGCAGCAGCTTTTCACTTCACTTGTTTGTCTTCCTGACGCCCGGGCTCTTTCATGTCGCCCGGCTCGTTATCCTGTTGGTAGCCGCTCTGTTATCAACAAGCGCCACCGCCCAGTCTGGCCCGGGCGCAAAAACCCTTCGCGTGGCTTATGTCGAGTTTCCGCCCATTACCTATCAAACCGACGACGGCGCACCGGCAGGCAGCTTCATCGAACTTACCCGTAAAGTGGCGGTTGAGGCGGGCTACAAGCCGGAATTTGTCTACTTGCCGCTGAGTCGCACGTATCTTTACCTGAGCAACGGAAGGATCGATGTCTGGCCCGGTGTGACCGAGGTTCCACGCCTGGTGGACGATGTCCTGGAGAGCTGGGTCAGCCCGTTGGCTGTGCAACTGAGTGCCTGGTACCGTGAAGGCACCCCGGCCCTTGATCATTTTGATCTGCTTCAAGGCAAACGGGTGATCGTGATTGGCGGCTACACCTACGGTGGTCTTTTGGCCTGGCTGGAACAGAACGGTGGCATACGGGTAACCGAAGCGCCGAACCACCGATCGGCCGTTGATATGCTGAAGCGCAAGCGGGGTGACTATCTCCTGGATTACCGGCAACCGGTTCAGGAAATCCTGACAGAGCCTTCGGATAGTGTTATCCGGGAATCGGAAGTGCGCACCCGCAATGCCGCGTGGATTTTCTCGCTTGCACATCCCCGTGCAGCGTTGCTGCGGGACGACTTTGATGATGCCTACCTGCGACTGGTGGAGAAGGGCGAAGTGCCCCCGGTGCGTGAAATTACCGGAGGTTATGTGATACCAGGGTTCCCCGAGGAACTTCGGTAAACGGCCCTTTGCACAGGGATATATCAGGGATTGAGCACGATATCACCGTACCAGGCTGTTGCGGTTTCGCCGGTGTTGTCCGAATCCGACATGATGGCAATGCCCACCACCGGTGGCGGTGCCTCGCCAAAGGCCTTTCGATAATCGGCCATGATATCCCGTTCAATCGTGACCCATTCACCGACCTGTTTTGAGCCGGAATTGACGGCGACCATCACGGTCTTCTCCGTGTAGGGGTTGGGCACGAACTCACCCTCTGGCAAGGTGTTGGCCCAGATGTAGTTCAGGGCATTGCCCGGTAGGGTTTCTCCGAACAGCACCTCCACGGTTTTGCGTTTGGCACGTTCGAAAAAGCCGGCCTTCTCAGGCTGAAATTCAAAGGCGACATAGATTCGGGCGGGGTAGTCATCCCCCGACTTTTCCCGGGCATCACCCTGTTCAAAAACGTTTGAGACTTTCCAGCGCCATTGCAGAACCAGCGAGTCGGACGGTTCCAGATTCACCCGGGCAATCAGGCCGGAAGCTCCGCCCCTGGTGGTGGCCTTCACCACCTGTTCTCCATCCTCTGTTACCAACTCATAGCGGGTGAGCTGGTCGATTTTGGGAAACTCCAGAGGCTCCCAGCCGTCGTTAAGGGACTGCATTTCAGAAAACGGAGTCAGGATTGCTTCCTGCGCACCGGCCTGGGAAAACGCCAACAAACAAACGAGGCTCAGAGCCCAGGTTTTGCAATACCCGGTTAAATGCATGACGGTTTTCCTCTGCTCAGACAGTAAGAAGGCAGACAGATGTTTTACCGGAAAGTGCCTTGTTCTGTAAAAGCTACCTGTATATAGTGTCTCCATCCTTGGCAAAATACCATATGTAGTGACCATCGCATAACCAACATGGTTGGCGCCTGATCAATCCCTACATCCTGGTATCGGGAATCCGGTGAGACTCCGGAACTGACGCGCAGCGGTATTGGGGAACGAGCGTGGCATCACAGACACTGGCGCAAGCCGGGAAGTCGCCACGCAAGGCTGAATCGAACGATTCACGCCCCTGAGTCCGAAGACCTGCCTGGGAGAACACTGCACCTTCGCGTTTCAAGGTGAGCAGATCGGACCCAGGCCAGGCTCGTAGGTCGGATTACGCATTCGCTAATCCTACGGTGCTGCTGCTCAGATCCCCTGCCTACGCGAAGGTTATGGAACTCAACGCGTATTCAGGAGAACAAAGCATGTCCGCCTCTGCCCTGGCCGAACCCCGGTCAACCTCACACGCCGATACCCAATCCCTGCAGGTCATCAAACGCAACGGCACCCTCGTTGGCTTTGATCTGTCCAAGATCAGCGTCGCCGTCACCAAGGCGTTTCTGGCCGTGGAAGGGGACAAAGCCGCCGGTTCTGCCCGTATTAACGATGCTGTGCACCGGGTCACCGAACAGGTTATCCACGCCATTGGCCGGCGCCTGAAAGCCGGCGGTAAAGTGCACATCGAAGACATCCAGGACCAGGTGGAACTGGCCCTGATGCGGGCCGAGGAACAGAAAGTGGCCAGGGCGTATGTGCTGTATCGGGAAGAGCACGCCCGCGAGCGTGCCCGCCATGCCCCGGTGGAGGCCCACCCGCACCTGACCGTGAAGAAAACCAGCGGCGAGATCGCCGCCCTCGATCTTGGCCTGATGAAGCTCCAGGTGGAGCAGGCGGCGACCGGGCTCGAAGGCATTGATGGCGATTCCCTGGTGGACGATGCACTCACCAATCTTTATGACGGCATCGCCGAGGAAGACGTACTCTCCGCGCTGATCATGACCGCCCGCAGCCGGATCGAGCAGGAGCCGGATTACAGCGTAGTTACTGCGCGTTTGCTGCTGGAACAGCTGAGACTGGAGAATGCCGCCGCCCTGAACCTGCCCATCAGCCGGCCGCTGGCGGAAATCTACCCGCAGGCACTCTCGGCATTCATTGAGGCCGGTATTCGCTATGAGCTTCTGGACGAAGCGCTGGCGGCCTACGATCTGGAGCGCCTGGGCGCGGCCCTGAAACCGGAGCGGGACCTGCAGTTCGGTTTCCTTGGTTTGCAAACCCTGTACGACCGGTATTTCCTGCACTGGAACAAGGCCCGGCTTGAGCTGCCGCAGGTATTCTTCATGCGGGTGGCCATGGGCCTTGCCCTGCGTGAAGACGATCCGAATGCGCGCGCCATCGAGTTCTACAAGCTGCTGTCCAGTTTCGATTACATGGCTTCCACACCGACGCTGTTCAACAGCGGCACCCGCCATTCCCAGCTGTCTTCCTGCTACCTGACGACTGTCGGCGACGACCTCGAAGACATCTACGGCGCCATCCGCGACAACGCCCTGCTCTCCAAATGGGCCGGCGGTCTGGGCAACGACTGGACACCGGTGCGGGCGCTGGGCGCTCACATCAAGGGCACCAACGGTCAGAGCCAGGGCGTGGTGCCCTTCCTGAAAGTGGTGAACGACACCGCCGTGGCGGTGAACCAGGGCGGCAAGCGCAAGGGCGCGGTGTGCGCCTATCTGGAAAGCTGGCACCTGGACATTGAGGAATTCCTGGAGCTGCGCAAGAACACCGGTGATGAACGCCGCCGCACCCACGATATGAACACCGCCAACTGGGTACCGGACCTGCTGATCGAACGCATGCGCGAAGACCGCGACTGGACGCTGTTCTCCCCCAGCGATGTGTCCGATCTGCACGATCTTTACGGCAATGCTTTCCGTGAACGCTATGAGTATTACGAGGCACTGGCGGAGCAGGGCAAGATCAACCTGTTCAGGAAGACCCCGGCCAAACAACTGTGGCGCAAGATGCTCACTGTGCTGTTCGAGACTGGCCACCCCTGGATCACCTTCAAGGACCCCTGCAACCTGCGTTCACCCCAGCAGCACCGGGGCGTGGTGCATAGCTCCAATCTGTGCACGGAAATCACCCTGAACACCAGCGCTGATGAAATTGCCGTGTGCAATCTGGGCTCGGTGAACCTGGCCGCCCACATCGCCAACGGCGAGCTGGATGTGCAGCGACTGGAGCGCACCGTGACCACCGCCGTGCGCATGCTCGATAACGTCATCGACATCAACTACTACGCCGTACCCCAGGCCCGCAATTCCAACCTCAGGCACCGCCCGGTGGGTCTTGGCCTGATGGGTTTTCAGGACGCGCTCTACCAGCTGGGCCTGCCATACTCCAGCCCCGAGGCAGTGGAGTTTGCCGATGTCGCCATGGAACAGCTCAGCTACTTCGCCATCCGCGCCTCGGCCACGCTGGCGGGTGAGCGCGGCGCTTACGACAGCTATGACGGCTCCCTCTGGCAGCGAGGCATCCTGCCCATCGACTCCATCAGCCTGCTCAAAAACGCACGCAGGGAAGGGGACCTGTCCATTAATACCAATGCCCGGCTGGACTGGACCCCGGTGCGGGAACTGATTGCCCAACACGGTATGCGCAACAGCAACGTCATGGCCATTGCCCCTACGGCGACCATTTCCAACATTGTGGGCGTGTCCCAGTCTATTGAACCTGCGTACCAGAACCTGTTCGTGAAATCGAACCTCTCCGGCGAGTTCACGGTGGTCAATCCCTCACTGGTTCGGGATCTCAAGGCGGAGGGGCTGTGGGACAACGTAATGGTCAACGACCTGAAATACTTCGACGGCTCCGTGCAGCAGATCGACCGTATTCCGGCGGTACTGAAAGCCCGCTACGCCACTGCGTTCGAGCTTGACGCCCGCTGGCTGGTGGAAGCCGCCGCCCGCCGCCAGAAATGGCTGGACCAGGCTCAGAGCCTGAACCTCTACATGGCCGAACCCAGCGGCAAGAAACTGGATGCCCTGTACCAACTGGCCTGGGAACGGGGCCTGAAAACCACCTACTACCTGCGTTCCCTGGGAGCTACCGGCGCCGAAAAAATCGCACCCGTATCCGCGCCACAGCCGCAGGTTTGCAGCATCGATAATCCGGACTGCGAGGCCTGTCAGTAACTGACTTTTTTAGCCACGGACACTCACGGACCCACACGGACGAAAAAACATCTTTGTCTTTGTCCGTGTGGGTCCGTGGCAAATCAAATTAAAAGGAACGAATAATGCTGAACTGGGACGACGAACCAAAAACCGAAACCAGGGCCGCCAATCCAGACGCCCCGGCCCCAGTGAATGTGGACGACAAACGCGTCGTCAACGGCAACACCGACATCAACCAGCTTGCGCCATTCAGGTACCCCTGGGCCTGGGAGTACTTCATGAACGCCAACAAGAACCACTGGACGCCGCTGGACGTCAACATGGCCCAGGACGTCCATGACTACCACCACCGGCTGACCGCGCCGGAAAAGCACGTGTACGAGAACGTGCTGGCCTACCTCACCACCTCCGACATCCTCGCCATGCGCAACATCGGCCTGGCTGTGATGGAAAAGATGAGCGCGCCGGAACTGCAGATCTACCAGGCCCGGCAGGTGTACGAAGAAGCCATGCACACCTGGGCCTACCAGCACTGCATCGAAACCCTGAACCTGGACCAGAGCGAGATCTACAACCGCTACCGGGTGGTGCCCGCCATCAACGGCAAAATCCAAATTGCCAACCGCCGGCTGAACGCCGCCATGCGCCCGGACATGAACCTGCGCAACAAGGATGACCTGGAGGAATTCATCATGTCCTACCTGTTCTTTGCGGCCGTGTTCGAAGGCACCTGGTTCTACAACGGCTTCAGTCCCATCTTCGCCCTCCAGCGCCGCGGCCTCATGCGCGGCACCGGTGAGCAGCTGCAGTACATCCTGCGGGACGAAGCCATGCACTTCTCCTTCGGCTTGAAAGTGGTGAACCAGATTATGGAAGAGGAGAGCATCACCTTCGATCCCAAAGCCGTGCGCGAGATGTGGGATGAGTCAGAAGCGGCGGAAACCGCCTACGCCAACTACATCCTGCGCGACCCCATCCTGGGTTACTCCGCCGAGTACCACAGCGAGCAGTTCCGCTTCGTGGCCAACCGCCGAGCCAGAACCGTGGGCCTGGAAGAGCCGTTCCCCGGCGCGCAAAACGTCTCACCCTGGCTGGATGAACAGGCCACCCTGCGCAAGGAGAAGAACTTCTTCGAGACTCGGGTGATCGAGTACCAGACCGGGGCACAACTGGAGTGGTGAATACGCACTGACCATGAGTTAGCGCAAAGGCTAACCCAGGGGACTGCGCACCCCGGCAAAACCCTGGCCCAGTACATGGGTATAGATTTGCGTGGTGCGCAAGTCCGAATGGCCGAGTAAATCCTGCACCGTGCGGATGTCGTTACCTCGTTTCAGCAATTCGGTAGCGAAGGTATGCCGGTTATGCCGAATTCGGCATAAGCGCCATAATGCCGCATTCCGGATTATGCCGAGTTAGGTGCTTATGGAGTTGATGAGAAAGCTTAAAGAGTCCGCAAGACGCATCAAGCATGATGCGTTGACCGTTTACTTTATTGCGCGGAATCCGGATACACCAATATTCGTAAAGCTTCTCGCACTTGCAATCGCAGCATACGCCTTGAGCCCAATAGACCTAATTCCAGACTTTATACCTGTCCTTGGCTATTTGGATGACGTTATTCTGTTGCCATTAGGCATCATGCTTGTTATCAAGCTGACGCCAGCATTGGTCATAGAGGTAAGCCGGACGAGAGCGGCTGAAGTGGCGGCTCAGCCAGTCAGCAATGGTGCAGCCGCTGTAGTTATTGTTGTATGGCTCTTATGTGCTTGGGCTTTCGGTTACTGGTTACTGGGTATGGTTGGCACCTAACCCCAATAGTTCCAGTTCGTTACGGCCCTGGCGGGCCTCCACCGGACAGCCTTTTCTCCGCTTCGCTACGCAAAGGCTGCCGCTAAACAAAAGCGTTATGTGGTGCCAACCATGCTACACTCACGGGTTTTGGGCAATGTTTAATCACGGGTAGCCAGGAAGCTACTTTTTACTGAAAGGAACTCTCACCATGAGCAATCTGATTGCCGCCTGCGTCGGCGACATGCACGTTTGCCCGATCAAAGGGCACGGCTCCTCCCCCATCATGCCCAACGGCTCCAGCATCCTTGTTGAAGGTAAACCCATTGCCCGGGTGGGCGATGTCACCGGCTGCGGTGCCGTTATTACTCAAGGCTACCCACTGGCGTTGGCTGATGGTATGCCTGTGGCGTACCTTGGCAGCCCCACCAATCATGGTGGTTCCATTGTCAGCGGTAATCCACGAGTGATTTTGGGTGTGGCCACTAACACGGCACCGGTTGTGGATTTCGCCATGGCTGGCACACTGGATGACAAAGGCCAACTTACCCGCGCCGCCAAAAAGTTGCTGGACAAAGACCCGCAGGAATTTGTTCGCAAAGCCGCTCAGAAGGGTGCGTTGATTGACGAAGGCTTGCCGGACGAAGAACCGGAAGATTCCCCCGCTGAAGAAGATCGCCCCAAGGTTCGGGTAGAGGCTGGCATCTTTTTCGACGGCACTGGCAATAACCGCGACAACACCCAGACGTATCAGCAGCAGATGGACGAGTGTCTGACGGCCAATGATGCCGGAGCCATTTCAGAAGAAGAATGCAGCAGCGAACTGTCGCAGATCATGGAGGGCAGTTACCTTAATGCGGAAACCAATGTCTCCAAGTTAGAGCGAATGTATCAGCAGGGCCAAGTCCAGAGTGGCGACCGCGACCAAGTTCACCGCATTTCATCTTACGTATCCGGTGTGGGTACAAAGTCCGGAGAAGCTGACGATGGCCCCAGCATGGGACTCGGCCTTGGCGAACAAGGGATACTCAAGAAAATCGATCAAGGCTGTGCCAATCTGGCGATTGACGTTTTTGATTATGTCAGCGAACCCATAGATGAACTGATTCTTGACGTTTTCGGCTTCAGCCGTGGCGCGGCGACTGCGCGGCATTTTGTCAGGCGGGAGGTTCGTGACACAACGGGTTCCTTATATGGTGAATATAAGGGAAGGTTAGTCAGAGCATTCGAGCGGCAGGGCATCCCATGGCCCAAGAAAGTTACCGTTCGTTTTGTCGGCCTGTTCGATACTGTTGCGGGGATTGCCGACCTCGGCAATCTGGACGTATCGGCTCACGATGCAGAAACCGGACGTATCAACGTCAACCTACGGCCGGAGGATGCCGAACGAGTCGTTCAGTTTGCCGCGAGGGATGAGCGTCGGCACAACTTCTCACTCAACAGCCTCAGGGGTGAGTCCGGCAGCTTGCCGGACCACTTCAGCGAATGGGTGTTGCCTGGTGTCCACTCTGATATTGGCGGCGGTTACCCGGATCGCTTCCGGGAACGGATTGAAGTTCGCCCGCCCCTGGTCGTCAAAGGAAAGGACCGTCGTAATCCCGAAGCCAGTTTCGAATTCTCCCGCATGTTGCAGGAACGGGCGCTGATTAAAAACGAGGCTTGGATTGGGCCACTTAACCCACTCGCCACACTTGAAATTGAACAGGAGCGCTCACGTGGTTTGCCTGGTGGCGACATCACGCTTCGCCTTTGGCTGGACCGCGAGGTTCGTGGTGAATACTCCCGTATTCCGCTGTACCTGATGCATAAGTTGGCGGTGGATGCTGGTGTGCCTTTTGATGTGATTGATCCTGAAGACTCGTCACTTTCTCTTCCTGATGAGTTAATAACCGTCGCCAGAAATCTCGCGGCCCATGTCTGGCATGGCGGTCCGCTGTTGATGACACCGGAATCCAGAGCACTACTGAAACAGCGATATATTCACCATTCCGATCATTACCTGCTTCTTGGCCCCTTATACCCTTTCAAGCCCGGCGAGTATGGCCGCCGAACCGTCCATCCGAATAAAGGGCAATGGATTGAGGGGGAATACCATGAGTATTAAAACGCTCGTCGTCAGTCTTTGCGTTTTTTTGCTTCTGGGGTGTTCGGATCACACTGAATCAGAAGAACCAACGTATGGCCCGGATCCCTCCTATCGAAGTATCTCCGTTGTGGTGCCGCAACACTACGATGCATGGGTGGAGACTTTTATCCTCGAATCTGTGTCGGGTGAAATCGGTTGGCGGGCACCCATCGGCATAATCACCTGCTGTTGGAAACATCCGTCTGGAAAAAACGCAGAATGGCAGGCAATGCCGGGGCTGGTGCTCATCAAGTGGTTTTCGTTTGCAGAACAGCAATCTTACCGGGCGTTGATCAAACTAGAGAATGCTCGAGAAATCGAAGATAAAATGAAACAAATCACCAAACTTGAGCGGTATGGCAATATTCTTGAGGTACCTCGTTACAACCTCGTATTTGGTCTGGCACCTGGAGGAACAGTGGTTGTCTGGATCATGAACGGGGCGGAAAATGCGATTGAAGTGGGGCGGTACGAGGCTACGCCTTACGATCACAAAAAAGAAGGCGAGGTCTACACTAGGCGTACGGAGAGTTATCTTGAAAGGCAGGGAGATTTTCTTCAAGAAAACGGAATACGATACGACGGTTGGTGAACGTTTGCTTTTGACCTTCGAGGCAGGCCCACATAATGCCATGCACCGGATGCCAAACCCTCCGCTTCGCTCCGGTTTTGTCACCGGTGATAGCGGGCGTTATGTGTTACTGCCAAGGAGTAGGTTCTTTTGCCTGAGTTGAAAACCATTGGCCTATTCTTCGTTACCGCTTTAGCGGAGATTGTTGGCTGTTATTTACCCTATCTCTGGCTTCGCGAAGGTAAAACTATCTGGCTTCTGGTACCAGGTGCGCTGAGTCTTGCGGCATTTGCTTGGCTGCTGTCATTACATCCGACCGCTGCGGGTAGAGTCTATGCTGCGTATGGTGGCGTTTATATTTTCATGGCAATTCTCTGGCTGTGGGCAGTGGATGGCATCCGTCCAACGGCCTGGGACTTGGTTGGCTCAGCAGTCGCTTTAGTGGGCATGGCAATCATCATGTTTGCGCCGCGCACTACATAATCGGGTAGCCGGGGGTATTTAACCCCCAGCCCCCACAACACCCTGCATGCGGCTCCGCACAGGGCGTTTCACCGGGAATGGTGAAGCTTGATCCATCCATCACGCAGCGATACCAGACCCTCGGCTTTCAGATAGTCATTGGATAATGCCTGCTGAATGCCGGGCGTCTTGGAGCTACGCCAGGGACCTTTACTGGTAATGCCACACGCTACGGCGGCCTGCACGTGCACACCCAACTTCATCAGGCTCCTGACTTTGGTTCGCGGTTTGCGCCACTGTCGTCAGTAGGCCATTCGCACGCGGCGACGAATCCAGTGATCCAGATCGCAGCAGCGTTGGTAGCCGGTGGCGATGCCGAAGTAGTTGATCCAGCCCCGAAGGTACTGGCTTACCTTGAAAAGCTGGTAGTGCATCGACACACCCCAGTTCCGATTCGTCAGTTCCCGGATACGTTGCTTGAACTTGCGCAGCGTGTCCGGGTGCCAATGGATCTGGGTTCCCTTGAAGGTGAAGCCCAGGAACTTGCTGTCATTGGTTCTGACCACCCGGCTCTTGGTGGTGTTGACCGTCAGTTTCAGGCGGTGTTCGAGGAAGTGGCTGATGCTGGCCAGCACCCGGTCGCCCGCGCGGCGGCTGTTCACCACAATGGTGAAGTCGTCCGCGTAGCGGGCAAACCGATGGCCCCGCCGTTCCAGTTCTTTATCCAGCGGGTCGAGCATAATGTTGGCCAGCAGGGGTGACAATGGGCCACCCTGTGGGACACCTTCCCGACTCTCCAGATAGAGCTGGTTATCGATAATCCCAGCTCGCAGGTACCGGGCAATCAGTCCCAGCAAACGCTTGTCCCGGACCTTGTGGCCCAGGTGTGTCATCAGCAGGTCGTGATTGACCCGGTCGAAGAACTTCGACAGGTCCACATCCACGGTAAAGCGTCGCCCTTCCTTGAGAGCGCTTTGTACCCGTCGCACCGCCTGGTGCGCGTTCCGCCCCGGACGGAAGCCGTAGCTGTCCGCTGAGAATCCCGGGTCGAACAGGGGCATCAGGATCTGGGCAATGGCTTGCTGAATCACCCGGTCTGTCACCGTCGGGATGCCAAGCTGGCGCTTGCCACCGTCCGGGTTTTGTCGATCTCAACCCGGTTGCACCGGCGCTGGTGGTAATCGCCCGATGCGAATCGACTGCTGGGCCACACTCCAATGGCCGCCCTTTACCCAGGCGGAAACTCCTCGATGGTCATTATGCCATCGATACCCGCCGCTCCCTATTGGCTCGAACCTGCTTTCCAGGCTTGTTGTAGATTAGCCCCGGCTGCAGATACCGCATCGAGTAGATCTTCACTAAAGGCTGGCTTCGTGACCGTACGCTGAGTCACGTCATTGCCGGGCGGCATTCGTGCGTCAAGTCGGTCAGGCTCCTCCTTTATTTCCGGTGTTAGGCCCTTCACCTGTCCCGACCATTACGACGGGCGTTTGGCTACTAGTGGCCGCTGCTGACTTCTGCTCAATCACCGGTGGGGTTACCCCCATCGGCGCTATCGGTGTCCATCTCATTCGCTCGCAACCGCCGATGGCAACGGCTGCGCCCAGGCTTGATCGACCAGTGGCCTGACTGGTAATTAACCGATCGCTCGTTGAGCAGATCCCGATGCGTCGGACCGCCCCAGATAAGAGCATGCACTGTCACTGCACTGCTGCATCATTTACGGTGGCCGTTAGATCACGTGGCTTCGTCGTCTGGTGCCAACTCGCCTTCAGCCTACGCCTCATATGATGTTCTTGTTCATCAGCTCGCAGTTTTGCTAGCGGCTTACTTCCGGCCGGCGTTCCGGAGACCGCCCCTCACGGGTTGGCCCTTGCCATTCGCTAGTGGTTAGCGTTCAATCGGGTAAAACCGGCTAAACGGTGATCTTCCCACAGGGGACTTTCACCCCATAAGTTCATGCCCATGCTGGGCGTACACAAGTCGATCAAGTTCGTTCCGGCCGTTGGCCTCCACCGGACGCCCTTTACAGGGCGCCGCTTATCTTCGCGTGTGTGCCAGGCATGGCACCAGACTTGTCGGGTGAAAGTCCCGATACCAGGTATTCGCAGAGCCGAAGGTTAGCGAAAGGGCAAGGGCAAACCCGCGAGGGAATGTCTGGAGGAAGCCCAACGCAAAATGGCGGGATGACGAACAGGAACTGGATATGAGGTGTGACGTCGGTGGGGCCAGTGGGCACGTGACCATTAAGCCCTCCATCTGCATTTGGCCGGCGTTTTATAAATCCAGCATCTACGCAATGAAAGTCTGGTGTCTTACCCTGGGAGATCTCCTGTAGCTGCGCTGGGACGCTGCGTGCAGCCGAAAACCGCTGGGGGCTGAGTGATTGGCCCCGACCGCACAGGAGAAGTCAGCAGAAGGCATAGTACCGCGGATTACTCGGCAGGCATGGCCTGAAGTGAATGTCGGCGGGAAGGCCCGAACGGTGCCCTTTACCGGGCTTAAATGAAGAGAGCAGTCACTGTCGCGATGAGACCCCACAAGGCACCGGAGAAAGAGCAAACGCTGTCCCTGGAAACAGGGGGTGAAGTAGTGGCTGGATCCGGCAGGGAAGACACTCCGGTTGTTCACGATCGACTGATGGAACGGGTGCTGGAGAGGGACAACCTGCGCCGCGCTTTCCGTCAGGTCAAACGCAACAAAGGAAGCGCAGGGATAGACGGCATGACCGTTGACGACCTGACCGCCTTTGTAAAACAGCACTGGCCCAGCATCGCGGCACAGCTACTGGCGGGCGACTACCGGCCCCAGCCGGTTCGTCAGGTAGAGATACCCAAGCCCAAAGGTGGCGTGCGCAAACTGGGCATCCCGACCGTACTCGACCGCTTGATCCAACAGGCGTTGCTCCAGGTCTTGCAGGCGGAGTGGGACGGAAGCTTCTCCCATTCCAGCTATGGCTTCCGACCGGGGCGTTCCGCCCATCAGGCCATCCACCAAGCCCAGCGTTATATCAACAAAGGCTACCGATGGACCGTGGACATGGATCTGGAAAAGTTCTTTGACCGGGTCAACCACGACAAACTGATGACGTTGGTGAAGCGGCGAGTCACGGATGAGCGGGTACTCAAACTGATCAACAGCTACCTCAAGGCAGGCGCTTTGGTGGGAGATGTCTGGGCTCCGGCTTCGGAAGGCACCCCACAGGGTGGTCCACTGTCACCGCTATTAGCAAACCTGTTGCTCGACGAACTGGACAAGGAACTGGAGCGACGTGGCCACCGGTTCGTCCGCTACGCGGACGACTGCAACATCTACGTCAAGAGCCAGCGTTCAGGGCAGAGAGTACTGGCGAGCATCACCGGCTACTTGCGTCGCCGACTGAAACTGGTGGTGAATGAGGAAAAGAGTGCTGTTGGTCGCCCCTGGGAGCGGGTGTTCCTGGGGTTCACGTTCACTCGTAGAGGTGGGGAAAAGCGCCGCAAGGTGAGCGAAGACGCGATCCGGCAGTTCAAGTATCGCGTGCGGAAGATCACCCGGCGAACGCGGGGCCGAACCATGCAAACGGTGATCGACGAGTTGGCGGTGTACCTGAGGGGCTGGAAAGGCCACTACGGTTTTGCGCAAGTGAAATCGCCGATCCAGGACCTGGAAAAGTGGGTGCGGCGCAAGCTACGTTGCTATCACCTGAAGCAATGGGGACGATCCGGCTACCGCCAGTTGTGCAAGCGCGGAGTGAGTGTAAGACTGGCCTGGAATACGGCCAAGTCGGCTCATGGCCCGTGGCGTTTGAGCCGCAGTCCGGGATTGGCGCAAGCCTTACCCCGACAGTATTTTATGTCGATGGGGTTACCGGACCTTGTGGATCGCTGAACAACTCAATCAACCGAACCGCCGTGGTACGTGATCCGTATGCCCGGTGGTGTGGGGGGAGCGGGGCTGTGAGGCCTCGCCCTATCCCGATTAAATCAGTAGTGGTACCGGAGCTGGGCAATGAGCAAAGCGTCATCCGTGACCTTGTAAACGATGCGGTGTTCTTCGTTAATTCGGCGGGACCAGTAACCAGCGAGGCTGTGTTTGAGGGGTTCCGGTTTGCCCACTCCCTCGAATGGTTCTCGTTTGATCTCCTTGATAAGCTTGTTGATTCGGTTCAGGATTTTTTTGTCGGTTTTCTGCCAGTACAGATAGTCTTCCCAGGCGTTCTCGGAGAAGATAAGTTTCATTCAAGAAGTTCCTTTTCCTGCCCACCGCCTTGCTCCAGTTCGGCAACGGATTCCAGCAAACGACGGGCGTTTTTGGGAGCGCGCAGAAGGTATGCGGTCTCTTGCAACGCCTCATAGTCCTCAAGGGAGATCATCACAACGGATTGCGACTTGCTTCGGGTGATGACCACAGGAGAATGGTCTTCACAGACCTGCTCCATGGTTTTTGCTAGATTGGTTCTAGCGGCTGTGTAGCTAATGGCATCCATAAGGCTGCTCCTGTACAGAATGTTGTTCCTGTGCAGAATACCGTACATAGAAGGATTTAACAATTGGCTGCACAGCGACCGCTTTTCCGCCGCTTCGCGGCTCCAAACCGGCACGTGAGCCGGGCGTTACTTGCGACATGAAGTTGCATGAATATATGTTGTAACCCGATGTTTTTTCCGTAACTGAGCGGATGTCGGAAGTGCAACCTGGTGTTCTACCACCAGTATCCTACCCACCATGCGAAAAGGACTTGGTATGAAGCGTTGGGGACAATGAACCATGGCAATGTCGTAGAGCCTTCAGGGAGGAAGAAGGTAACCCGTGATGGAGCCGGAGACTCTGCGTCGATGAGATGGGGGAAGAAGCGAAGGGTCTTCTGTAATGGAAGACATACGGATTCAGGATTTGTCCGACGCGAAAGTGTGCAGACGTCCCCTTGGTGCTTTGGTGCGAGAGAATTTTCGGGATTGATTTTATGAAGGAAGGCAAATGATGGCCGAACAGGCTAGTGCACCTTCAAGCGATGCACAACGCTGGCAGGCGATTGACTGGCCGGAGGTTGAAAAGCGCGTTTATCGACTGCAGGTGCGTATCGCACAATCTGTTCGCGAACAAAGGTGGGGCAAGGCGCGTGCTTTGCAGCATCTGTTGTCGCGCTCGTTTGCCGCGAAAGTGCTGTCGGTCAAACGAGTCATAGCCAATAAAGGAAGTCGCACCGCCGGTGTTGACGGGGTGCTTTGGACGTCACCCGGCCAATACTGGCGCGCGGCGCAAAGACTAGGGACAGCCGGTTATCAAGCGCAACCGCTGCGCAGGATCTACATCCCGAAAAAGAACGGCGATCGCCGCCCTTTAGGGATACCCACCCTTCACGACCGGGCGATGCAAGCTCTCTATGCGTTGGGGCTCAAACCCATAGCAGAAACCACCGGAGACCAACACTCCTACGGATTCAGAGAGGGGCGTAGCTTGCACGATGCCTGCAAACAAGGCTTTATCGTACTGGCCCAAAGAACCGCTGCACAGTGGATTCTGGAAGCCGATATCAAGGCCTGTTTTTGATCGCATCCGCCATATTGGGCAAGGCTTCAACTTCCTGGGCTTTCACTACAGGAAATACCGAGGTACCTTGCTGGTCCAGCCGCAAGACGGCAAAACCCGGGAGTTGCTGGAGAAAGTGCGAGGTGTGCTGAAGAAGTACCGTGGCATCCCTTTCCACGCTTTACTGGCAAAGCTCAATGCCGTCATCAGAGGCTGGGCCTATGCGTATCGACACGTGGTAGCGAAAGAACGCCTGAGTTACGTCGATGACAGGATCTACCCACTGGTTAAAAAGTGGTTACAGCAGGAGCACCGATCCAAGACGTGGGCATGGATCAGAAAGCGCTACCGAGGGCGTTTCAAAGGTCGTATTGAGTATGGGTGCTATTACCCGACCGCGTCAGGTATGAAGCTCATACGGTTGTTCAAGGCCGGGGACTTGCCGATTCGGTATCATAGCAAAATCCGCAGTGGTGCCAATCCCTATGACCTGGCGGACAAAGACTACTTCGAAGCGAGAGCCCGAAAGCAGCGGATGAACGCACGACGGGACCGACGATTCCTCAACAGTTCGTCGTACGAGAAACTGGCCGCCTGAAGGGAGGCCTTACTGGATATGAATAGGTGGGTCGCCTGCGCGGCCTTCAAAGGGCTTGAGCTGTATGATGGGAAACTATCACGTACAGTTCTTATGGGGCGAAGGGCCGCAAGGCCCTTAGCTACCAGGTGTGTCAAACTCATCCCCCTCTCAGCACTATCTTCTTTATGTTTAGTATCACTTTTGATACCATTGAGTGATGGCAAATATAGAAGATATCCTCGCTAAAATGCGAGCTAACCCAAAAAGCATAAGGTTCAATGACTTATGCAAGGTCTGCGAGACCTACTTTGGAGAAGCTCGTCAGTCGGGTTCCAGTCATCGTGTCTACAAAACACCGTGGCAGGGAGATCCACGAGTCAATATCCAAAATGCCAAAGGTAAAGCCAAGCCTTATTAGGTGCGGCAAGTGCTCGCTGCTACCGAGCGGCTGGAGGTGAAAAATGGCTAAGTTTGTTGATCGTTATACATACCGCGTCACTTGGTCGGAAGAAGACCAGGAATATGTCGCAATGTGTGCTGAGTTCCCTAGCCTTAGCTGGCTTGCTGAAACTCAGGAAGAAGCGCTATCCGGTATTAGAGTTCTGGTTAAAGAATGCCTCAGCGATATGGAAGAGAATGGGGAGTTAGCGCCAGAGCCGATGGCAACAAAAAAATATAGCGGTAAGTTTATGGTGCGTGTGCCACCAGAAACACACCGTCACCTGGCGATAGAAGCTGCGGAGGCTGGTGTTAGCCTAAATAGGCTGGTGGCCAGCCGCTTGCATTAAACACGTAACAAGGCCATTAAATTTGTTCCGGCCTTCGGCCTCCACCGGACGGCCCTGTCGGGCCGCCGTTTATTGCTGGCGTGTGTGCCGGGCATGGCACTAGACTTGTCGGGTGAAAGTCCCGATACCAGGTATTCGCGGAGCCGAAGGTTAGCGAAAGAGCAAGGGCGTCATCGCGAGGTGGGGTCTGAAGGAAGCTCAACGCAAATTGGCGGGGCGACGAACAGAAACTGGATATGAGGTGTGGCGTACTCGGGGCGAGCTGGCACGTGACAGCGAAGCCCTCCATCCGCAACTGGGGTACGCTTTATAAATCCAGCGTCTACGCCATGAAAGTCTGGTGTCTTACCCGGGAGGTCTGTAGCGTGTTGGAGGGATCAACTGAGGGGTGGACAATTGCCCTGATCGCTTGCAGAAGTCAGCATGAGGCATAGTATGCGGCCTACTCGCCGGTGTTGCATCGGTGAAGCTGAATAGCGGCAGGAAGGCTGAACGGTTTAGAGGAGAAGCCTTGCCTTGGTACTGCGGTATTGCACCAGACCTGGTGAAGCGGCGGTGGGCTTGGCAAGTGATTGGAACCCGGTTGGCACACTACCGATTCGGCTGTTTTGAATGGACGTTCATGACGTTGGCTCACCATGGTAGTGAATCAAAACAATTAACCGAACCGCCGTGGTACGTGACCCGTATGCCCGGTGGTGTGGGAGGAGGGGCGCCGTGAGGCGCCTCCCTATCCCGATTATGTGTCATGAGGGATCATGGGTATTTTCGAAGTAGGCATGATTGTTTTTATTCCAACGGGCACTCTGCTCCTAAATGCATGGCGCAAGAAATTAGGTAACGGCCGAGGGTGGCGCTACGGTGTCTATGTGCTCGTTTCGATTGCAATGGCTGCAACTCCGCTGCTTTACGTTCGGAGTATCGAGCCTAATCACACCGCGCTGGGGGTTGTTTTGGCTGGGGTAGCGTTTTTTTGGTTCGCAATTGTAGGTGGGCGCAGTGCAAACACATAACCCATATGAGCCTTCTCGGAATCAATAGGCAATAGTCATTTTTTTTGGCCGCACCAGCGGCCAACCTAAACCCATGAGCGAGAACGCCTGCTTCGCGAGTCTCGCGGGGGCTGTCAGGCACTCACAGCAAACACATATAGGGGCTCTCTTACGTGGCTTTGGACCACGGCCTGACCAGTCGTTCCTTCGGTCGGTCAGGGGCACCAGACATTCATCGGTTAACCGGTCACTGGCACTATTCAAGGTGTCGGGCTGCATGGCTCCAGTTAGGGTCAGGCTCAGGACCGGTGTAAGCGCGCTGGCTCATGGTATTAAGGCACGCCCACGGGGTGGCTAATCAAAGCGACTGGCTTCAACGGCGGTGATAGAAGACCGGGCCGGTTTGGTATCGAGTACCAGTCAGCGGACTCCCGGCTTTCAGTCATCATCCTGTTTGATCCAGTTAGACGTCATGCCGGTCATCCTATTTGTCGCCGAACATTTCCTCACACAGATCCGAGATCCAGTACCAGCAGTGCATGCGCTCGACACCGACTACCAGGTCATCGCGAAAGGGTTCGAGCAGTGCCAACAGCGGTTCCGGGCGGGCTTTGATTTCCTTATGCAGCAACACCTCCCCCTGCTGGTCGAGGATGCAGACGTACAGGCTGCGGGCGTGCAGATCGATTCCACAATAATGACGGTGGGTGCTATGGTAAAAATTCATGAGTCTTCTCCCTTGTAGTGCTTGGTCGCCTTCCAGCTTAGCGGGCAACCGCCGGGCTGGGGAGAAGGCTCAATCAGTATCAAATCGTTGCAAGGGACGTTTGACCCGCTGCCCATTTTTGCTGCCGCAAAAACAGTCATCGCCTCAAACGCCCCTGAACTCAGGCGTTAAGTTTCAAGAAATAGATTGCCATGATATCGTTATGTGATATCATGACGGTATGAATTCAAAACAAAAGCGCACTTTGAAAACTATATACACTGATCCGGTATCATCCTCTTTAGCGTGGAAAGATATTGAATCTCTTTTTGTATCTTTGGAAGTTGAAGTAATAGAAGGCAATGGTTCTCGAGTAAGGTTCCATAAGAATGGAATTATTGCGAGTTTTCATCGTCCACACCCGAAAAAAGAAGCAAAACCATATCAAGTCAGAGATGCACGAACCTTTCTCAAACAACTAGGAGTAGAGCCATGAGTAATTCAATGGTATATGAGGGTTATGCTGCTCGCATAGAGTTTAGTTCAGAAGATGAGTGTTTTATCGGGCATATTGCAGGCATAAAAGACGTTGTAGGCTTTCATGGAGAAACAGTTTCTGAGTTAAAAACTGCATTTGAAGAAGCTGTTAATGATTACCTAGAAACATGTCATGCAGTTGGTAAGACACCTCAAAAACCATATTCAGGTAAGCTAATGCTACGCATTCGTCCTGAAATTCACGCAGCTGTTGCTACGGCAGCGGAGTTAAGCGGGCAAAGTATAAATCAATGGGCATCTGAAGCGTTAAATAGAGAAGCGAGCCTATAAAAACTTAACAAATAAGGATAGGTCGCGCGCAGCCGCGACCTGATCCGGTGTTGGACGAGCCCGGTGCTTCTCTATTAAGGAAATAGCGGCGGAGAACTCAGAGGTGATTTCGCCCTGACTTTGGGGCGGCTCTTTCGTCAGGCCAGAGTTGCCCGAGGCCGTCGGTAAAACCGACAGTTGGTTTGCCCTGGCGGGGCACGCATTGATAGCGGACCTCGCCACAGTCCGGCGTATGACAGGCGAGTATCGACTGAATGGCCGCGTGATGCTCCGGTCGCATCCGCTCGCCAAAATGGTGCTGCAGGTTGAGCTGATGATCGCGCAGAATCTGCGCCAGGGTGATCATTCGGTCACCCAGTCGACCTGCAGCCGGTCCACCAGGGCATTGATCATCAAGGCACTGTTCTGCTGGGCCTCATGGGTCATTCGGGTGTAACGGGCGGTGGTCACCGGCCCGGGCCATGATCCGGGACTCGCCGCCCTCAAAGGGCGGCTGGCCGCCGGGAAACAACAGGTCCGGGTGACGATGCGTGGTCCAGTAACGTCGCAGGGCCTTGAGCGTCATCAGCAGCAAAGGCACGAACCGGTCCTTCCTGCCCTTGCCACAGCGCACGTGGACCCGCATCAAGTGACTGTCGACATCGGCAATGGTCAGGTTCAGGGACTCACTCAGCCGCAGGCCCAGGCTGTAGGTGGTGAGGAAGCAAACCTGATAGCTGAGTTTACGGGTGTGGCTGATCAGGCGCCCGATCTCGTTCAGGGAAAGCACATCCTGCCGGGTCTGAACCTTGGGTGGCTTGGCGATGGGCACGTAGTCCCAGGGCTTGCCGAGGACATACTGATAGAAACGCTGCAGGGCATTGCGGGCAATCTTGACCAGACTCCAGGAGCGATGTTCGACCAGGTACATGACATACTGCTGCAGCTGATCGGTGCTAAGCTGGTCGGGACAGGTATCGAAATGGTCGCTCACCTGTCGTAGGCAGCGGGTGTAGAGATCGATGGTTTTAGGGCTTTTGACCCGCAGGGTGAGTTCGGTGAGGTAGCGTTGTTGCAGAGCTTGAAAACGGGTTTGTTCGTGGGTGTTCATCAGACTTCTCCTGACAGGCCCTTCCACAGTGGAAGGGGTCAGGGAAGTACAGACGAATTATGCCTCTGCCGCGTAGCGGCTTCGTTCAACCAGTAGTTGTAGTACGTTCCGGGCCTTCGGCCCTCCACCGGACGCCCTAGTCGGGCGCCGTTTATGCAGGCGTGTGTGCCGGGCATGGCACTAGACTTGTCGGGTGAAAGTCCCGATACCAGGTATTCGCGGAGCCGAAGGTTAGCGAAAGAGCAAGGGCGTCATCGCGAGGTGGGGTCTGAAGGAAGCTCAACGCAAATTGGCGGGGCGACGAACAGAAACTGGATATGAGGTGTGGCGTACTCGGGGCGAGCTGGCACGTGACAGCGAAGCCCTCCATCCGCAACTGGGGTACGCTTTATAAATCCAGCGTCTACGCCATGAAAGTCTGGTGTCTTACCCCGGGAGGTCTGTAGCGTGTTGAGGGATCAACTGAGGGGTGAGCAATTGCCCCTGATCGCGTTGCAGAAGTCAGCAGAGGGCATAGTACTGCGGCCTACTCGGCACGGTGTTGCATCGTGAAGTGAATAGCGGCAGGAAGGCCTGAACGGTTAAGAGGAGGAAGCCTTGCCTTGGTACTGCGGTATTGCACCAGACCTGGTGAAGCGGCGGTGGGCTTGGCAAGTGATTGGAACCCGGTTGGCACACTACCGATTCGGCTGTTTTGAATGGACGTTCATGACGTTGGCTCACCATGGTAGTGAATCAAAACAATTAACCGAACCGCCGTGGTACGTGACCCGTATGCCCGGTGGTGTGGGAGGAGGGGCGCCGTGAGGCGCCTCCCTATCCCGATTATGTTTGTAAGGAGTCAGACTCTCGCGCATGAAATTTAAAAACATTGAAATGCTTATTGATGGGTCAGGTGAAATTACTATCGGACAAGTTGGGCCGGTTCGTTGCGCCGCCACCGCTTCTGATGACCATCAGTGCCTTCGTTACCAATATACACGCGGCAGATAGTCAGTTTAAGCAGGCCGTACCGGGTTTGGTAGTGACTCATGATGTTTTGGGGTGGGAGCTCTTGAACTGAGCGCCAATCGCGATTTGTCCCGATCACGTTATCACGTTCGCCAGGTGGAGTCAGGTAGGCGGGTACTCGGGTCATAGCCGTCATAGCCCTTATCAAGCCGTGCGAAGTCACGGATTCAGGAGTATACGTTTGCATGAAATTGCTTTGATTCTTAGAATGAGAAAAGATTAGCGAAAAATAAAATGAGGCATATTAAGTAATGGAACCAGATAAATTGATGGAAGGCATTTCCAAGGAGATGTCTGTTGCTCTAAAAGCTATGGGTAAAGCCAAGACGGCTGAAGAAAAGCTCATGTACAGTGAAATAGTTAAAAACTTAAGCGAATCGCTTGGGGTTTTTCTCGGTTTGATGAGCGAAATGTCATATATGGAAGATGATGATGGACCAATTCCGTTTTAAAATGACAAAATTTGAAATACCAATGGTTTAAATAGTCTTGTGGTGAAAACTACATTGGAATCTTAAATCACCAATGTGGATGTCATTTGCTAACAAGTGCCTGCAATCGGAAATCGGACAGCCAAAACTGTCACTCAAATTGCTTGCGCAATTTAAGCACCAATTTTGTCTGCCGTTGAGACAGAGGTTATGCAGGGGGCCAAAATGAAGCCACGGATTAGTATGATCACTTTGGGGGTAAATGACCTGCAACGCTCAATTGTGTTCTATGAGCAGGGGTTAGATCTTCCGCGAATGGACTCTCCGCCTGGGGTGGCATTCTTTACGCTGAATGGGACCTGGCTCGGATTATATGGGCGTGAAGCTCTGGCGGAAGATGCGTCGGTGTCTGGAGAATCAAGCGGATTTGCAGGGTTCAGCTTGGCGCACAATGTTAGTTCCGAGCAAGAGGTTGACCAAGTTATGACTCAGGCTGCATCAGCCGGTGCCGTTGTCACGAAGCCTGCTCAGGAAACGGATTGGGGTGGCTACGCAGGTTACTTTTCTGATCCAGATGGTTATCTCTGGGAAGTGGCTCACAACCCGCTGTTCTGGGTCGGGCCCTCAGATGAACCTGCATAACAGTCGCTGTAGTACGCGGCCGATGGCCGCCGGACGCCCTTTTCATTGCGGCTTCGCCTTCATTACAAGGGCGCCGCTAAGCTCATTCGTTATGCCCCTCTCTCAGCTTACTTTGTCGTATACTAACGCTTGACGTTATTAACGCTCTGCGTCATCATTTCTCTATGATCATATCGTTCAAGTGTAAGGATACCGAGAAGCTGGCAAGCGGACGTCGCGTCAGACGCTTCGTCAATTTTGAGCGAGTTGCCTTGAGAAAAATTCGGCAACTCCAGACTGCAAGCCAGTTGGATGATCTTAAAGTACCGCCCGGCAATATGTTGGAGCCATTGCACGGTGACCGCCAAGGTCAGCACAGCATTCGAATCAACGGGCAGTTCCGGGTTTGCTTCCGCTGGACCAAGGCTGGTGCGGAAGATGTCGAAATTGTTGATTACCATTAGGAGGTAACTCATGCGCAACATTGAAGCTGTAACGCCAGGCGAGTTACTGAAGGAAGAGTTCCTTGAGCCGATGGGTATTTCTCAATACCGCTTGGCTAAAGAGATTGGGGTGCCTGCTCAGAGGATCGGCCAGATTATTGCTGGGAAGCGTTCGATAACCGCAGACACGGACCTGCGACTTTGTCGCTTCTTTGGTTTGTCCAATGGCTACTGGTTGCGAGCTCAGGCAGCCTATGACACTGAGATTGCGGAAGATGCGCTTGAGGATCAGCTGAAGAATATTCGTCCGTGGAGTGCTGTATCAGAAATCGGGCATAGGGCATAACCGGCTGCACGGCGACCGGTTTTCCGCCGCCTCGCGGCTCCAAACCGGCGCGTGAGCCGGGCGGTGTGCCAGGCATGGCCCCAGACTTGTCGGGTGAAAGTCCCGATACCAGGTATTCGCAGAGCCGAAGGTTAGCGAAAGGGTAAGGGCAAACCCACGAGGGGATGTCTCCGGAGCGCCGGCCGGAAGTAAGCCCAACGCAAAATTGCGGGATGACGGACAGGAGCTGGATAAGAGGTGTGGCATCGGTGGGGCCAGTGGGCACGTGACCATTAAGCCCGCCATCTGCACTTGGCCGGCGTTTTATAAAACCAGCATTTACGCAATGAAAGTCGGGTGTCTTACCCTGGGAGATCTCCTGATGCTGCGCTGGGACGCAGCGTGCAGCCGAAAACCGCTGGGAGCTGAGTGATTGGCTCCGACCGCACCGGAGAAACAGCAATCGCTGTCTCTGGAAACAGGGGGTGAAGTGGTGGCTGGATCTGGCAGGGAAGACACTCCGGTTGTTCACGATCAACTGATGGAGCGGGGTGCTGGAAAGGGACGACCTGCGCCGTGCCTTCCGTCAGGTCAAACGCAACAAGGGAAGCGCGGGGATAGACGGCATGACCGTTGACGACCTGACCGCCTGATCCAGCAGGCACTGCTCCAGGTCTTGCAGGCGGAGTGGGACAGAAGCTTCTACCCGGCGAACGCGGGGGTCGGGCCATGCAAACGGTGATCGACGAGTTAGCGGTGTACTTGAGGGGCTGGAAAGGCTACTACGGTTTTGCGCAAGCCTTACCCTGACTCGACTAAGCTCTATTGTTGCGTGGTGCGCAACATGCTAGGCTCCCCTCATGATTAAATCATTCCGTCACAAAGGACTAAAACGGTTCTACTCGACCGGTAGCATGGCTGGCATACAGTCTCTGATCACGCCAAGAAGCTGCGTATGCAGCTCGTTGCTCTGGATACAGCCACTTCGGTGGAAGACATGGACATCCCTGGTTTTCGGCTTCACCCATTGAAGGGAAAAGACAAAGGGCGGTGGTCGATTTGGGTTAACGGAAATTGGCGCACGACGTTCGAATTTCAGGACGGCAACGCCGACATTCTTGATTATGAGGATTATCACTAATGACTATGCATAATCCGCCGCATCCTGGTGAATTCATTCGGGAGGTGTACTTGGAGCCTTTCGGCATCAGTTCCCGTCAGCTTGCTTCCAGTCTGGGCGTTTCTCCTTCTACTTTGTCTCGCTTGCTCAAAGGGGATAGTGGTATTAGCCCGGAAATGTCTCTGCGGCTATCCAAGGTTCTCGGACGTAGCCCTGAGAGCTGGTTGGCGATGCAGGGCATGTACGATCTCTGGGTGGCTCGCAGCACGGTGAACCTGGATGGCATTCATCCCCTGGATTTCGAAGCAGCTTAAGGCCAGGCACGGCGGCGGCTCTTTCGTTCCGGCTTCGCCTCCATTGGGGGCCTATGAGCGGACTGCCTGCACCGCCACCCGCGTTCCGTTAAACGCCGCATTCCCTGTCAGTGCATCGATGCGCTGCGAATCCGTCACGTCGTTCATGCTGACCCCAGGTTGCGATTCGGCGATGGACATGCCGGTGTTGTCGCGATTATGGCCCCAGCCCTGTGGAATGCTGATCACCCCCTCGAACATGTCGTCGTCGATTTCCACCGGCAGTTGGATGGTGCCGGTGACTGAGCTGACACTCACCATCTGCCCGTCTTGAAGGCCGAGCTTGCGGGCATCGGCGTCGTTCATCTGCACCGTGCACGGGTTTTTGCCTTTCACCAGCCGGTGGGAATTCTGGGTCCAGGTGTTGTGGCTGCGTGGCAGTCGGCGGCTGATCATGGCGAAGGGATAGTCGTTGCTCTGATCAACCTGCAGCAGGCCCGAGGCATCCAGGCGTTTCAGATCCTCGAGGTACAGCTCCGGCGCGATCCGGATCATGCCGTCCCCGGTCTGGATGCGTTGTTCCAGGCAGGGCTGAAGAGGCCCCAGGTCTAATCCGTGGGGGTTGGCTTTCAGCTTTTCGAGACTCATGCCCTGCTTGCCATAGGCGCCGTGCCTGAGGCCAAGATCCAGCATCGCCTCGGGTGTGACGCCATCGTCTTTCAGCCCGGTCAGGTGCAGGGTCAGATCCCGGAGAATCTCCCAGTCATGTTTCTGGTCGGGTGTTTTCTCGAACATCGGCTCGGAGAATTTGGCGGTGTTGCGCACCGCAAACGAGTTGAAGAAGACATCGAAATGGGGCACTTCCAGGCCCGTCGTCGCCGGCAGGATGATGTCCGCGTGGCGGGTGGTTTCGTTCAGGTAGATATCCACCGACACCATGAAATCCAGCGCCTCGAAAGCCTCTTCCAGCCGGGCGCCGCCGGGCGCGGAGAGCACCGGGTTACCGGCGATGGTGATCATCGCGCGGATCTGGCCGTCGCCCGGCATGAGGATTTCATCGGCCAGGGTGGCGACCGGGAACTCGTTGTTGAAGTAGGGCAGTTTTCTCACCCGGGATTCGTAGCGGCCGTAGGAGCTGGGTTTGCCCTTCTTATCCCGTACCAGATCGAACGCCGGCTGCGGGAACATGGCGCCACCCCGGCGATCAAAATTGCCGGTGAGAAGGTTCAGCACGTTGTTCAGCCACTGGCAGAGGCCCCCGAAAGACTGGGTCGAGGCACCCATGCGGCTGTAGCAAACCGCGCTCTTGGCGGCGGCCATTTCCCGCGCCAGCCCACGAATGGCGGTGGCTGACATGCCGCAGGCCTCCGCCACGGTTTCCGGCGAATAGGGTTGAACCGCACCCGCCAGTTGGTCCAGGCCGTCAATCCGGGGTTCCAGGTGGCCAAGAGTCACCAGCTGTTCGTCAAACAGGGTGTGCACCAGCGCCAGCATGAACAGGGCGTCGGTCTCCGGGCGGATAAACAGGTGCTGGTCGGCCTTCCTGGCGGTCTCGGTGCGACGGGGATCAACCACCACCACCTTGCCACCCCGTTGCTGAATCGCCTTGAGCCGTTTGCCGACACCCGGGGCCGTCATCAGGCTGCCGTTGGAGACAATCGGGTTGGCCCCGATGATCAGCATGAAATCGGTGTGGTCGATGTCTGGAATCGGGATGAGCATGCCGGCGCCGAGCATGTAGTTGGAGGCCACGTGGTGGGGCAACTGATCGGCGGAGGCGGAGCTGTAGCGGTTGTTGGTGCCCAGGGTCTTGAAGAACCGCGGCAGCATGATGGCATTGCCGAAGTTGTGGGCGTTGGGGTTGCCGAGATACACACCGACCGCATCCTGGCCATGTTCCTCCTGGATGCCACGAAAACGGGCTGCGATTTCCTCGAACGCCTCATCCCAGCTGATCGCTTGCCAGCCGTCAGCGGTGCGCCTGATGGGTGTTTTCAGGCGGTCCTTGTCGTTGTAGAAGTCCTGGAGGGCGACCGCCTTTGGGCAGATATGGCCTCGGCTGAACGGGTCGTCGTGGTCGCCTTTGATCGACAGGATCTCGTTGCCCCGGTGCTTGATTTCGAGGCCACACATGGCTTCACAGATATTGCAGGTGCGATAGTGGGTCTGGGTCTCGCTCATGTCGACAGGCTCGGTTTTGGGTGTTGTCGTTGTTGGTTCGAGAAGTGTGGCACAACCGGGCAAAAAAACAGACCGTCGTAAGTCACACAAACCAGGTCAACCCCGGCAAATCACCTTTCTGCCTGCGGTAAAAAACACCGTTTTTCGTCGTACCACCATTTTTCGTCGTACCATGGCGTTATCGCCAAATCACTGGCAAAGAACGCCGGCCCCGGCAGCAGTGTCCTCGAATGGTTCCACGCCTTCCTGGTGCTTGGAACCCGGATCAGCTGTGTTTTTGTCGCCGGCGATGGGGGCGGCAGTTTCATTGAAAAAGTTAACGCGCATTGATCATGCCGGATTCATCCGAAATCACGATCTCCACTCGGCGATTCTGCTGTCTCCCTGCACTGGTATCGTTGGTGGCAACGGGATAGGCCTCGCCATAGCCTTCCACTTCAATCCGGTTACCGGGTATTCCCTGATTCAACAGCTCGCTCTGAACCGACATGGCGCGTCGCTCTGACAATCCCTGGTTGTATTCGGCAGAGCCTGTGCTGTCCGTATAGCCTTCAATGCGTACCCGGCGCTCCTGGTACTGCTTCATAAAGTCAGCCAGTCGTTCCACGGTGCGCTTGCCGGAGGCTTTCAGATCAGCTTTGTTGAGGTCAAAGAGCACATCACCCAACGTAAGCACCATTCCACGTTCGGTTTTCTCCGCTTTGAGAGCGGCCATTTCAGCCCTCAGCGCTTCTGCCTCCATGCGAGCCTCATTCGCCTCAGTTGACTTCATTTGCAACATTAGCTGTTTGCGGCGCTCTTCCGCAGAGCTGATCTCTTCTTCCAGATCGGCACGCTTTCCCTGTTGCATGGCGATCTCGGCGTGACGCTTTGCCAGGTAGGCTGCGTGTTCGACGCGGTTTACGTCAGCGCCTTCATTTAACAGCGCCTGGGCACGATCTAGTTCGATCTTGGCCTGGCGCAGTTGTGCCGCACCACTGCGCGCGACGTTGGGATCCTGCTCTATTTCCGTGTATGCGGCTCTGGCTTCGTCAATGTCGGCATTCTGTTTGGGCGTGCTTGCACAGCCAACCATAATTGCGGACAGCCCGACCGCGAAACCGATAGATAGTGTAACGTTCATTTTTCGTGTCTCCTGTCGCCGGGCTTACTGCTGATTTGAATTGAGCTGCTTGCGGAGGTTTTCGATGTTACTGTTGATCTCGGCAACCGCTTGCTGAGCCTTTTCGGTCTCCGAGCGCGCGCCTGCGAGTTGCGCATCAACCTCGGCCTGCTCCAGCAAGCGCCTGGCTTCCTTGTACTGTTCTTTGTCCATGAGGCCGCGAGCATCGGCCACTTTGTTTTTCGCTTCATTCAGCAACACAGGCTCGAATCTTCGGGCGTCCGAGGCCTCGGCCTGTTTGATGGCGGATTCCGCAGACTGCAGCTCGCTGTTGGGCTTTGGCCCCGGCCCGGCACAGGCGACTAAAAGGGTCGCCAACGTGAGGGTAGTCAGAGTGCGTGTCATTGAAAGGTGCGGTTTCATAAAGGAACTCCCGGGTTCACAACATGATCCGCAGCGTGACGGTACTGGCCATATTGTCAAATAATGTCAAATACGCTGTTTTCCAGTATAGCCAACGGCTCTCAGTTTGCTACTGGCAGGTTGGCCGCGCGTGCGCGAAACGGGACGAAACGGGGACAGGGACGAAAGGGGGACAGAACTATTTTCCCGCAAAATGGATCTGTCCCGGTTTTTGAGAGCAAACTGCTGCCTTTTTGAAGCCTGTCGGAGCTATTGAGGATGTAGGCAAAGGTAAAAGTGGGCAAATCGTCTCTGCAGGTTCGAAGCAGATTAACCTGAAAAGTAGCTGATGAGTTCGGTGCCTGGTACCGAAACACTTAACAATTTTTTCGAAATGACATCTTCCGCTGCGTTGAACTTTGGGGGCGGCTTCGCCACCGTACCCAAAAACCCCATTGCATAAAAAGCTTTCTATAAAGACGGGCAAATCCATTCCACAATAATGCCGGTAACTGCTACGTTTTAAGTTGAGGAGCCTCCCCGCCCCGCTTGATTACCATCCAGCCGAGGATCAATCAGCCGGGGGTGGCAGGTTGGGGCACCCTGCCAAACAGGGAGCAATGTCGTGCACAGCATTTATGGGGAGTTCCATGAACTACGATTTTCTGGACGAAAGCGGGCAAATTCTTCGTGAGGCGGGCCGTCTCGGTAAGATTGACCCCAATGTGATTGAATTTCTCGCGGCACCCGGGCGCGTAGTGTCTTTTCGCATTCCGATGAAAATGGACGATGGCAGTTTTCGGGTGTTTGATGCTCACCGTGTCCGTTATAACGATGCGCTTGGGCCGAGCCGTGATGGGACGCGTATTTCTGCCGATCTCGACCTTGATGAGGTGAAGTCCCTCGCCTTGATTATGTCGATCAAACACGCGGCTGGGCGAATTCCGGCAGGTGGCGGCAAAGGGGGCATCGTGGCCGACCCGCGTGAATTAAGTGACCGGGAGTTCGAGTCACTTTGCCGCGCCTATATTCGCTACCTGCGCCCGAAAGGGCAGGCGTACGATGTCCCCGGTGCGGATATCGGCACGGATCTGCAAACAATGAGCTGGATGCTGGACGAATACGAGTCGGTCACCGGCTATCATGAACCGGCAGCGGTCAACGATAAACCGCCCATCCTCGGCGGGTCGCTGGGGGGCTATGAAGCGACCGGGAGTGGGGTTTTCGATGTGTTCAGGGAGGCCGCGGAGCAGGCCGACTTTGCCATCGAAAATGCCCGTGTCGCTATCCAGGGATTCGGCCAGGTCGGCTCGGTGGCGGCGAGTATGTTCTACGAAGCCGGCTGTATGGTTGTGGCGGTGAGTGATAGCCGCGGCGGCATTTATTCGAACGACGGGCTCGATATTCCCGGCCTGCTGGCGCACAAAAAGTCCACGGGTAAAGTTTCGGGCTTTGCCGGCAGCGAGCCGATTACCAGTGAAAAGATGCTCGAATGTGACTGCGACGTGCTGGTGCCCGCGTCGGTTCAGGGCGTGATTACCGCGGACAATGCGGACCGGATCCAGGCCCGGATGGTCGTGGAAGCTGCCAATGCGCCGACGACCGTAAAAGCCGAAGTGATGCTGCTGGAAAGGGGCGTAACCATCGTGCCGGATGTGCTGGCTAATGCCGGTAGCGTGCACTTGTGCCAGATGGAACGCAGTCAGGGCCTTTCCGATAATTACTGGGATATCGATACGATTAACCGCCTGCGACAGGAGCGGTTGGCAAGGGGTTATCGGGAAGCCGCGAATGCTGCGGCTGACCACCAGGTGAAATCGGTCAGGCTGGGTGCCTGGATTAATGCGCTCAAACGGATTGAAGAGGCGATGCACCTGCGCGGCTGGTGTTAGTCGGGTACGGCCTCGATTTTGAAATAGCAGGGCGCCGCGATTCGGGCGATCTCGACTCGAAACCGGGACAGTGGAAACCGGGACAGAACTATTTTCCCACTTGGGCGTTACTCAGGTTACCGGTGGGTATCTCAATTAGACTTCCTATTCTTGACCGACGGCGATTCCGGCGAGTTGTTTCAGGCGGTTGCAGCATGCATCCAGCCCCTGTTCCGGAATATTGGTGATACCCAGCAGCAACCCGCTTCGGGTCCTCGCCGGATCGGCATACCAGGTAGACAATGGGGCGGGGGCCAGGCCAAACTCCAGCGCTTCAAGAGCAATCGCCTTGTCGTCCGTGCCATCGGGTAATCGAAGCAATAACGCCAAGCCCGCCATGGCTTCATCGGTAGCGGATGCGTTTAAGGCGCGCTGAAGTGAAGAGCGCCGGGCGGTGTAGGTCCGTTTCATCCTGCGCAAATGGCGCAGATAGTGACCTTTGCGCATGGACTCGCCGAGCGCTCTCTGGCTCGCTATCGAAGCGGCTGGGGCCAGAGCGGCGGCAACATCGCCAACCCGGTTTGCCAGCGCCGGCGGCACCACAATAAAGCCGAGACGCAGACCGGGGCTTATGGTTTTGCTGAAGGTGCCGATATGAATAACGCGGCCGTATTTGTCCTGCGACGCCAGAGCCGGAGCGGCGCGACCGGCGAGCTGCAACTCACTCAGGTAGTCGTCTTCGATGATCCAACCCCCGCGTCTGGCCGCCCATTCGAGCAACTGGTGACGCCGTGACAGCGACAGGTAAGCCGCAATTTCAGCCCGCAAGCCTGGCTCACCACGTGGGTCCGGATAGCTGACCGACGCCATGGCAGCCTCGCGGGCGGCGCCTGAGGCAATACGCGACCATACCTTGTAGGGGAATACGTCCTGGGCAGGTATACCAACCTGGAACACCATGGCCGGGTCGCCGAATGGATGCTGGTAGAACTCGGGCAACGGCCCTCGTAAGTCACTGGTGTCTGCCGGATGTGACACCGGCAACCGATCGGCGACAAAGGTACCCGCAGCGCCGCGGGCGACCACCAGTTGCTCATCGATCAGCCTCTCGTACGCGGACTTTACCGTACCGCGCGCGACCCCAAGCTGGGCGCTGAGATCACGCCACGAGGGCAGGCGAGCCCCGGAGTACAAGCGCCCTTCGGAAATGGAGGTTCCGATAGCTTCGACGATCTGTTCGACCAAAGACGTTCCGGCCTGACGGTTCAGTTCTATGCGCAAATCATCCATGGTGCGGTGACTCAGGCGTGGTTTGCGAATGGTACATTGAAAATTGCCATTCATGGTTCTTTTTAATGAACCTTAACCCGGTATTATTGGAAATGACACTTGCTATGGCAGGCCAGAAAGGACCCGCAATGGAAAACCTGCTCGTGATTAATGCCAGCCCTCAGGGCGAGGCGTCACACAGCCGCCAGATGACGGCGCGCTTTACCCGTCGATGGGCTGAAAATAATCCGGACGGCGTAGTGGTTGAGCGCGATCTCGGCCGCTGGCCTGTGCCTCACGTGGATCAGCAATGGATAAGCGCCGCGTTTACGCCGGAGGAGGCAAGGACTCCCAATCAAAGAGCCGCTCTTGAGGTCAGCGATGCTCTGGTCGCCGAACTACAGGACGCGACAACCATCGTTATTGGTTGCCCTATGCATAACTTGTCCGTGCCCAGTACGTTAAAAGCCTACATTGATCAGGTCGTACGTATCGGCGTCACCACCAAACTGGTGCCCGATACCCCGCAGAGTCCCTATGTCGGTCTTTTGAGCGACAAGCCCACCTACCTGATGCTGGTGCGAGGCGGCTACGGCTACGAACCGGGCGGGGCATATGCTCCCATGAACTTTCAGGAACCGTACCTTACCGCCGTCCTGGGTATGTTGGGTATCCAGAGCGTGAAAACCATCACCCTGGAATATACCGCCATGAATAGCGGCTGTTCCGACAATGCGCTTGAGGACACCAACGCATGTATTGACCGGTTGTTCGAGTAGTCGTTTTCAGCGATTTCGGACAATGTCCATGAAGATCCGTTAAATCTGTAAGCATAGTTCTAAGGAGATTCCGACATGCTTTTGAGACATACCCTTCACACGTTACTCGCGTTTCTCGTTTTGGCCGGCTTCAGCTTTTCAGCCTCAGCCGCCGATAAGAAAATTGGTGTACTGGTCTATGACGAAGTGCTGACCAGTGACGCTGTCGCCCCCGCCGAAGTGTTCGGCGTTGCCTCGCGAAAGGCCTGGTTTTCGGACTATGAGGTTGTACTCATCAACGTAGAGCGAAACGAAACGGTGACGACAGAGGAAGGGCTGACCCTCCAGGTCGATGCCACGATCTACGACGATCTTGATCTGGATGTGCTGATCGTCAACAGCGCATACGATATGGACTGGCTCTTTGAAAACGAGGATCTGACCAAATTCATGAGAGATCAGGCCAAAAAGGTCGAGTGGCTGGCCAGCAACTGCTCCGGTGCGTTCCTTTATGCCCACGCAGGGCTTCTGGATGGCTATCGAGCAACAACCTGGGCGGGTGGTGAACCGGACCTACAGGACCAGTTCCCGAAGATTGATGTGGTCGTCGATCAAAACGTGGTGGTTGATCGCAATCGAATCACCAGTAATGGCGGCGTTCCGTCTTATCAGGGGGCACTGGTGCTGCTATGGCTCATGAGTGGCGAAAGCAACGCAAAGGAAGTGTTTGAAACTATCCAGTTCAACCGGATTATACCGTGGTCAGAGATCGAGAAGTTTAAGCCCGATGCCTGATGTGAGAAACCGAACCGAGAAACCTTTTCCGCGGCCTCAAAATAGATCAGTCCCGGTTTTCCTTCGGTGTTGGCTACAGCACCAATGACGTTGCCAGGAACAGCATCAGGCCCATACCGATGATGTCTGTGAAGGTCGTCAGAAAGATGCTGCTGGCGGTTGCCGGGTCGGCGCCGAAGCGTTTGAGCACCAATGGCACTGCCACCCCGAAGATGCCGCTGCCAATGCAGGCGCCGATCATGGCAATGAAGATGACAAGGCCGAGCATGGCGGGGTTGGCGGAATCGGTGGCGAAGGCGTAGGCGAACATGGCGACGCCGGCGATCACGCCCACGGCGGCGCCATTGAGGGCGCCTAGCAGGACTTCCTTGCGCAGCAATTGCCTGATCGGATAGTCATTTATTTGCCCCAAAGTGATACCACGCAGGGTAATCGCCAGCGCTTGACAACCGGTATTTCCGCTCTGACCGGCAAGTACGGGCAGGAAGGCGGCGAGGGCGACGATCTGGGCGATAGTGTTCTCAAACATGCCTACCACGAAGGCGGCGGCAAAGGCGGTGATCAGATTCACCTGCAGCCAGGGGTGGCGCATGCGAAAGGCGGCAAGCACGGGTGTGTTTATCTGCTCTTCTTTCGCGACACCATACTGGGAGCCGGCCTGGGCGCTCAGTTCCGAGGCCATGCGTTCATACAGTTTCCAGCCGCGCACCTCACCCACCACGTGCTGTGCGTCGTCCACCACCGGGTACATTCGGTAGTGCCGGTAAAGCACTTCGCTAATCGCTGCTTCGATCCGTGTGTCCTGTTGAAAGGCGAAGGGCTCGCGCACCATGATGCTGGACAAGGCTTCGGAGGGCTTGGCAAGAATGAGGTCGCGCATGCCCACGACACCGACCAGGCGGTGATTTTCAGTCACAAAGATGTAACTGATCTCGGAAACATCCGCGCTCTTGACCATAAAGGTCAGCGCTTCTGCGACGGTATAGCTGTGCGGTAACGTCGCTGTAACCGGTGTCATCAGTTCACCGATGGTGTCCTCCATACCTGAGAGCACCGCACGGGTGGCCGCGTTGTTCGGCGCCGCTACCTCTCCGAGGTGAGAGGCGATAGTCAGAGCCTGTTCCGTGGGCAACCCCGAGAGAATGAACTGGATATCGTCCGCCGGCAGCGGAAACAGCTCTTCGGCGGCAGCCAGGGGGGTGAGTTCGCGGATGTGTTCAATCCGCTCGGTCAGTTCCATACTCTGCGACATGTCACGCTTCCGTATCCGTGTTGGAGTTCTGACTATAACAGGGGGTGGCGAGCGCGGGGAGAGACTAGTCTGTGTGCTGGAGGCGGGGAGACTGTCTTTCAATCACCAACCAGTTGCTTAACTCGCTGAGGGCTATGGGGCGGCAGAGCCAGTAGCCTTGTAACAGGCCAGCACCCATGCCCTGTAGCAGACGGGCCGTCTGCTCTGTTTCCACGCCTTCCGCCACTACCTGAAAGCCCAGGCCGCGGCCCATATTGATCGCCGTTTCCACAATCATTCGGGAGCTTTCACTGGAATCGATATCCTGCACCAATGCCCGGTCCAGTTTGATTTCCGTGGCCGGTAGCCGTTTAAGGTAAGACAGGGAAGAGTAGCCGGCACCGAAGTCATCAATCGAGATTTTCAGTCCGGTATTGGCCAGCCCTTCCAGCGCCGCGAGCCCTTTCTCGGGGTCATCCATGGCTGCGGTTTCGGTGAGCTCCACGGTAATCTGATCGGGGCGCAGCTGGTAACGCTTCATCCGGGTTTCGAACAGGCCTTTCAGCTCCGACGAGATCAGGTCCCGGGCGGATACGTTGACTGACACGGTCAGTGCCGGATCAACCTGGTGGAGGGTTTTGAGATCATTCAGGGCCTGGTCCACAACCCATCGGGTCAGGTGTTTGATAACGCCGGTTTTTTCGGCCAGTGGAATAAACTCGACGGGAGGTACCCAGCCCCTTTCGGGGTGATGCCAGCGGATCAGGGCTTCCACACCCACGACCTGTCCGGTTTTGAGGTCCAGTTTGGGCTGATAATGCAACTGGGCCTGGTTGTGGTGAAGGGCGCCCCGAAGATCCGACATCAGCGTCAGCCGGCTCTCACTGTAGATGTCGTTCTTGCTGGAGTAAACGCCGGTTTCGAAGGAGCCGTGGGGTGTCATTTCCATGCCGACATGGGCATTCCGGATCAGCATGGCGGCCTTTCTGCCATGCTCCGGGTAGCTGGCGGCCCCGAATCTCAGGTTGGGTTCGATGGCAAGATGATCCAGTAACACCGGGTCGGCCAGCCGTTTGAGCGCCTCGTTCAGGGTCTGGAAGTCGCCACCGGCTTTGCTGACATTGACGAGCAAGCCGAAACTGTCTCCCGAGAGCTGGTACACGCGTTCTTGCCGGCCCTGATTGTCACGGGTTGGGTGGACCATCGGCAGGCTTTCGGCCAGTTCGGTCATTTGCTCCGCCTTGCGCTTTAGCAAGCGCTCACTTCGCTCCAGGCCGAGCGTGCGGTTGATTTCCTTCAGCCGTGACACCCGGGCCACGCCGACCATGTAGCGCCCATCGGGGTTGCGTTCCAGTTGCTCGTCGACCATCCGTTCGAATCGGTTCCGGTTGGGCAGGCCGGTAACCGGATCATGGGTGAGTGCCTCATTCAGTCGGTCCTGGACCTCGCTGCGGGCTTTTTCTTTTTGAAGGTTATCGGCCTGGGCCTGTATTTTCTGTTCCCGCTCACGGTAAAGCCGATCAGCAAGTGCGAGGGTCAGTATGAACGCCTCAAGCCCCGAGCCGATCTGCATGGCGTATTCGGTGAAGAAATTCTCCGGCAGCAGACCAAGCGCCAGGCCGGCGGTTGCAGAAACGCCCAAGGCAAGTGGCGACCAGGCGATGGTGAAAAAGACACCTGCTCGAACACCGGCCGCCCAGGCGATGGGCCCGGCCACCAACAACAGTGAGAAAAAGATAAAAGCGGAGACCGCTGCGATTCGGACTCCAGTCTCATAGTCGAGCAAGGGCGCGCTCAGGAAAAACACAATCTCGAAGGCCAGCATTCCCAGTAACACCCGTCGCAAACGTGGGCTGTGGGAGCGTATTTTCAGGAACTCCATGCAGAAGAGAATCGAGAATATGGCCAGGAAGGGTGTGGACAGCAACAGCACATGGGTATGGAGAAACGGGGCGTTCGGGTAGAGATGCTGAAGGGTGAAACCCCGGAAGGAGGCAAAGAACACGAGGTAGCCGAAAATGGCCAGAGCGTAGAACAGGTACAGCTTTTCCTGCAGTGTGAGGAACACGGCCAGATTGATCAGGATAATGACCGTCAGGCTGCCGTAGTAGAAGAAATGCAGTTTCTCTTCAATGGCAACGGCTTCATAGAAGTCCTTTTGGCGCCAGAGTCGCAGGGGCACTACCATGGAACCCGCAGTGGCTACGCGGATATAGAGGGTTTTGGTGGTGTCCTGCGCAAGCTGAAATCGCAGCAGCATATTGGGGTGGTCGACATCCCTCGGATAAAACGGGCGGGTATCGCCGGTTCTGAATTCGCGGAGCAGGGTGTTTCCGGAGAACTCGTGGAACACGACGTCATCGAGCTGGGGGTAGGCAAGCTCGGCGATCAGAAGCTGGTCCTGGCCGGTCTGGTTCTGTACCGATAGCCGAAGCCAGTAGGCGGAGCCGGTAATACCGAATGAGGCCTTGCCCGAGGGTTTGAGCTGCCATTCTGACTCGGGAATTGTCAGGACTTCGTCTATCCCTGCATCGGCGCCTGGGTCTTCCCAGTACTGAAAATGGCTTTCGATGGGCGCATCCGGGGTAATAGTGATCGTGCCTGAGTTTGCGCTGGCAAGTTGCAGGGCGCAGGAAGCCAGAATCGGAATAAAGAAACGCAGAGCTTTGTTAAGGATCACGAACAGCAAACCCCGTTTGGTGGCCGTCAGACTTTTCTTGCTATCGCATCATTCAGCTTACTCGCCTTTCCCCGGCAAGAAAGCCGGAATCCGATATTTAACGTCGTGATTTGCGCCACATCACCAAGTTTCTGGTGCCCTTCCTTTGTTAAGACCCCATAGAGGGGCGGCGGCCGGTTCAGCGGATAGGAACCGCTGCCTTGGCGCCCGGCAGGGACTGTGTCTACGCCAGGACGACCCTGATAGGCACAGCCTATCTTTGGCTTGGAAATTATCAATTTTATTCGGTCGTCAAATCTCCGTATTGTTCGCGGCGTATATTCAGTAACGTATGAATCCATCAACAAGGAGTTAGCTTTAATGGGCATCATTAACAGCGAGATCAAGCCGTTCAACGCCACCGCCTTTAAGCAGGGCGAGTTTGTTGAGATCAGTGAAGCAGACGTCAAAGGCAAGTGGGCTGTATTTTTCTTCTACCCGGCAGACTTCACGTTCGTTTGCCCGACCGAGCTGGGCGACGTTGCAGACAAGTACGAAGAGCTGCAGAAGCTGGGCGTTGAAGTGTTCTCCGTGTCTACCGACACCCACTTCACCCACAAGGCATGGCACGACAGCTCCGAGACCATCGGCAAGATCAACTACTACATGGTGGGCGACCAGACCGGCACCATCACCAACAACTTCGGTGTGATGCGTGAAGGCCAGGGCCTGGCAGACCGCGCGACCTTCCTGGTCGACCCGGATGGCGTTATCCAGGCCATGGAAATCACTGCTGAAGGTATCGGCCGTGACGCCGACGACCTGATGCGCAAGGTTAAAGCGGCCCAGTACGTTCGCAACCATCCCGGCGAAGTGTGCCCGGCCAAGTGGAAAGAAGGCGAAGCAACTCTGGCCCCGTCCCTGGACCTGGTTGGCAAGATCTGAGTTTCTCCCTCAAGGGAAGCTTACGGACAAAAAACCCCGGATTTTCCGGGGTTTTTTGTATCTGCAAAAAGGTTTGCTCAGAGCGCGTCGAGAATGGTTTCGGCGCTGGTCTGGTCCAGGCCCTGGGCATCGATGTTGAGCAGTTCCACCTTGCCGTCATTGACAATCATGGCGTAACGCTGGCTGCGGATGCCCATCTGGCTCGCGGTTCGGTCCTGGGTCAGGCCGATGGCCCTGGCGAACTCTCCCAGGCCATCGGCCAGCATGGTGATGTCGTCTGCGTTATGGGCTTTACCCCAGGCGTCCATCACGAAGGTGTCGTTGACGGACGTGCAAATGATGCTGTCGACGCCTTTGGTGCGAAGCTTGTCGGCGTTTACTACGAAGCCGGGCAGATGGGCCGCCGAACAGGTGGGCGTGAAGGCTCCTGGTACGGCGAACAGCACCACTTTTTTGCCGGCAAAGAGGTCACCGGTGCGAATCTTCTCGGGGCCACTGGTACCCATCACCTGAAGCTCGATGTCTGGCAGGGTATCACCGGGCTGGATCGGCATTGCTCACACCTCCGTTGTTGTCGTTATTGAAGTAGTTCGCGCCACGGGCTTTGAGGCGATAGAACTCCTCAATGACGCCGGCCATGGCCTCCGCGCAATAAGGCCGAAGGCCGCTGAGAACCAGGCGTTTGGTGACTTCGCCCACGGTTTTGCCGTCTGCGGTCAGCTGGTACTCAAGGAGAACGTTGCCCCGCTTTCCGGCTGCATCCAGGGTCGCGTTGTGCAGCTCAAGGCCCGGCGACGGCAGATCCAGGTTGTCCAGGGCCACGCTCATGCTCTCGTACATCACCATCGGGCGGTCGGGATTGAACATCACCCCATTAGACTCCATTAACGGCTTCAGGGTATGGGGGAAGTTCTTGCCGGAGGCCGCCACGTAGGTGCGGGTGATGTCTTTAATCAGTTGCTCGTCCTGGGTCCGGGCGCCACTGCGGACCACTTCAATGTAGACTTTTCCCGCATCATCGCAGACCTCAATGGCGTCCTCGGTCTCCACGAACTTGAGCGGTACACCCTCGCCGAGCAGGCTGCGGAACCGGAAGGTCATGTTTTCCGAGAGCCCGAAGCGCGCCAGAATAAGGGCGAAGAGCAGGTCCCCGGGGACGCAGAAGCGGCGGGCATCCGGATCGTGGATGGGGTTGAAGTCCCCGGCAATCTCCTTGGCGAACTGACTGGCCTGCAGGGCCGAGATGATTACGTGTCCGTCCTGGACGGAGTGGAAACGGTCTAGAAACATGCGTTGCCTATTCTGGTGCCTGAGAGTGATGTTGCGACGTCCTTGTAACATGATACGTCGACAGGCTTCGGGTGGATATGCGCTATTGGTCAAGCCCCCGGAGACCTTCAATAAATCAGCATAGCAAAGTTCTATCAAACAGTTTGTGGCAATTAATTTGAGCGTACGCTTGCCACGCCGTATTGTTGCGCCATCTTCGCTTAGCGACCCGTTTTAAATTCAGATGCTTAGTTTCAACCTCTAAAGGAGAAGCAGGAATATGTTGGATGCCAATATCAAGGAACAACTGACGGCGTACATGGACAAGCTGCAGCAGCCGATCGAGCTGGTGGCAGCTTACGACGACAGCAAGAAGTCCCAGGAACTTCAGGAGCTGCTGGAAGAGCTGGAACCGATGTCTTCCAAAATCAGCCTGCGCACCGAAGAATCCGATGGTGTGCGTCGTCCTTCCTTCGCCATCAACCGTGTGGGTACCGATATTGGCGTTCGTTTTGCCGGCATTCCCATGGGCCACGAGTTCACCTCGCTGGTTCTGGCGCTGCTGCAGGTGGGTGGGCACCCGTCCAAGGCTTCCCAGGAGGTGATTGAGCAGATTCAGTCACTGGAAGGCAAGTTCGAGTTTGAAACCTATTTCTCCCTGTCCTGCCAGAACTGCCCGGATGTGGTTCAGGCCCTGAACCTGATGAGCGTGCTGAACCCGGATATCAAGCACACCTCCATCGACGGTGCCCTGTTCCAGGACGAAGTGGAGCAGCGGGAAGTGATGGCGGTGCCCAGCGTTTACCTGAATGGTGAGCCCTGGGGTCAGGGCCGGATGACGCTGGAAGAGATCGTTGCCAGGCTGGACACCAGCTCCAGCGAAAAAGAGGCCGAAAAAATCAATCAGAAAGACACCTTTGAGGTTCTGGTGATTGGTGGTGGCCCTGCCGGTGCCTCTGCCGCCATTTACGCTGCCCGCAAAGGCATCTCTACCGGTATTGCCGCCGAGCGTTTTGGTGGCCAGGTGGCCGACACCATGGGCATCGAAAACCTGATCTCCGTGCCTTACACCGAGGGCCCGAAGCTGGTGGCGGCCATGGAGCAGCACGTGAAAGAGTATGACGTCGATATCATGAACATGCAGCGCGCCGAGAAGCTGATCCCGGCCTCACGCCCGGGCATGCCCCACGAGATTCGACTGGAAAATGGCGCGACCCTCAAGGCACGCAGCCTGGTGCTGTCCACCGGTGCCCGCTGGCGCCAGATGGGCGTGCCGGGCGAAGCGGAATACCGCAACAAGGGCGTCGCCTATTGCCCGCACTGTGACGGCCCCCTGTTCAAGGGCAAGCGTGTTGCCGTGATCGGTGGTGGTAATTCCGGTGTAGAGGCAGCCATCGACCTGGCCGGTATCGTTGGCCACGTGACTCTGATCGAGTTCGGTTCCGGGATGCGCGCGGATGACGTATTGCAGAAGAAACTGCGCAGCCTGAAGAATGTGGAAATCATCACTTCCGGACAGACCACTGAAATTACTGGTGAGAACGGTAAGGTCAACGGCCTGAACTATACGGATCGCAACTCCGGCGAGCAGCACCACGTCGCGTTGGAAGGTGTGTTCGTGCAAATCGGCCTGGTTCCGAACACCGAGTGGCTGAAGGGGGACATCGAGCTGAGCCAGCATGGCGAGATTATTGTCAATGATCGCAACGAGACCTCCATTCCGGGGATCTTTGCCGCCGGCGATGTCACCACTGTGCCCTACAAGCAGATCGTGATTTCCATGGGCGAGGGTTCCAAGGCAGCTCTGAGCGCCTTCGACTTCCTGATCCGCAATTCCGTGGATGACAGCGAGAGCGAAGCGGCGTAAACGAAAACTGAGATGTCGGTTTCTCTTCCCTGCTTGCCTGTGAGCTGGCTGCCAGGTAGCTTATCCTCCTGAACGCCAGTCATGCCGGATCATCCAGGGGATGAGTAACTATATGATGTTCCGTACAGCCCTGATTCTGCTCAGCCTGCTTTTGCTATCGGGATTTCGTGTAGCAGATGCCGGGCCTCGTCCCAGCGTTGTTTTCCTCTCGCCGGATGACTCCCGGTTCTGGCAAATGGTGTCGGAGTTCATGGCCGAGGTGGCAACTGATCTGGATATGGACCTTGAAGTCCGGGTCGATCAGGACAGCCACCGCTTCAGTTACCTGAGAATGGCCGAACAGGTTCTCCGCCGTGAGGACAGGCCAGACTACCTGCTGTTCATTTGCAGGGAGCTTGTCACCACCCAAATGCTGACACGTGCGAATGATCTGGGAGTAAAAGTTTTCACCTTCAATACCGATGTGCCTGCCGATACCAGGGTTGCGGTCGGCCTGCCCAGAGAGACCTTGCCAAACTGGATCGGGCATATGGCGCCAGATAACGTCGGTGCCGGTCGCACCCTGACAGCACTCCTTGAGCAACGAGCCGAGCGACTGGATTTAGGCGAGCCGGGGCAGCCGTTGCCAATGATCGCCCTGTCCGGAACCCTGGATTCATCTGCAGCAAAGGACCGGAACCGGGGGCTCGAAGCCGCTGTAGATGACAAGAGTAGCGAGATTCTGCAACTGGTGTATGCCGATTGGAGCGATCGGCTGGCGAAAGAAAAATCGTTGGTACTGCTGAAACGATACCCACAGGTTGCCTCCATCTGGAGTGCCAGTGACGGCATGGCCATGGGGGCCATTGAAGCGGCAAAAATGCACGGCAAGCAACCAGGACAAGACGTTGTAGTCGGTGGGGTGGATTGGGAGCCCCGGGCTCTGGATGCAATACGCCGTGGAGAGCTTGCCACCAGTCTGGGGCGCCACTTCATGGGGGGAGGTCTGGCTCTGCTGTTACTGCACGATTTTCATCATGGTTACGACTTCGCGAAGGGGGTGTCTTCCGCTTCTTTGAGCTACCAGCTTAAGCCGGCCACTGAGGATAATATTCACAAGGTTGAACGGATTTTGGATCCGGAAAACTGGCGGCAGTTGGATTTCCGGCGTTTCAGCCGTGCCCATAGTCTGGCAGAGCCCGAACTATCCCTGAATGCTGATCAGCTTATGGATCGCTTCACATCGGTGCTCTCGGAGGAGAAGGGCGGCGGGCAGGTCGTTAGCAATCGATAGCTACTCCAGATCCGCTTCCAGACTACCTGCTTCAGAAAGAGAAGGTTCTTCCCCTCCCGATTCCGTAAAAAGATGGGGGTAGGCGTTCCGTATACCCGCCACGATAAAGGCGTGGGGCACGTCCTCGAACAGGCCGTGGTCGTTGACGTATTCCATGTGGGCCTCACCGGATTCTGTGTACTCCTGGAAGATCGAATCGTGAAGGCCATCAAACTCCAGAGGCTCCACATTCATCAGTTCACAGAGTTGCCGGTTGAAGGCCGGGGTGGCCTTCAACCATTTACCGTTCAGGTATAACTCGATAAACCCGTGCATGCGGAAAATGTCCGACTGCAGCCATTCGATCAGCCTGGGGCTGGACAGATGGTTGCGCACATCCGCCAGGCCCAGCCGGCTGGGGATGCCAATGGAGCGGGCAGCGGCACCCAGCAGAACCGCCTTGGGAATGCAGTAGGATTCGCCGGCTTCCAGGGCGTAGCTGGCGCTGAAGGTGTTCGGGGCGGTCCGGAACACGTAGGGGTTGTAGCTGATACTGTCCCGTACCGAGAGGTAGAGTGCCTTGATCTGCTCCAGCGGGTCGTCAGGCGCTCCCTCCAGCTGTGCTTCAATCCAGGCCTTCAGCTGGGGCTGGTCGTAGTCAAAGAAGGTGGTTGGCTGGAGATAGGGTTCCATAATCAAAAGTCCGGTATCGGTATCAGCCCCTGATCGTCACCAAATCCCCGCCGACAGGCAATGGCGGTATCCGCCAGAACGATTGCCGAAATAGCTCATTGCTCTGGTGCTGGCGGTTTACTGGCCGCGCATTAGTTCGTAGGTGCACATGTTTACCGCCGAGGCCAGGTTCAGGGAGTCGATCTGGCCCCGACCGTGAATGGTATAGGGCGCCGCCTGAAGCTCAGCCAGTGCGTCCCGTGGCACGCCCCGAGCTTCGTTGCCAAACAGGTAACAGTCGTGCTGCCGGAAGGCTTCCGAAATCATCGAGTCGCCATTCAGGTCGAGGCAGGCAAGGCTTTGGTACCGGCCGGACAGGCTGGCCAGGGTAACCTCGGTTTCCAGGGAAACGTGGAAGAGCGCCCCCATGCTGGCGCGAACCACTTTCGGGTTGTAGGGATCCACACTGCCCGGGCTCAGCAGGCACCGGAAACCGCCAAACCAGGCGAGGGTCCGCAATATCGTGCCCAGGTTGCCCGGATCCTGAACCTCGTGCAGGTAAACGGCTTTTTCGCCGGGTTCCGGCTCAGGAGGGCTGTCCGGCATGGGGACCACGGCCAGAATTCCCTGTGGTGTGCGGGTATCGGTGAGCTGTGCCATCTGGCGGTCGTTGATGAGATGGGTTTTGAACGGGCTTTGCCAGTGCCCGTAGGCACCGGTCACATACAACTCCGAGGCCCGCAGCGCTGGCTGGCGGGTAGCTGCTTCCTGCAGCTCGAGCACCAGGTGCTCCCCCTCGACCAGGTAGTGACCGAGTGACTGGCGGTATTTTTTCTGTTGCAGTTTCCTTATATCAGCCAGATTCACGCGGGGGTTCCCTCACTGCCCTGGAGGTCCTCCAGCATGGCCTGAGCCAGCGCCTCGGCGACCTTGATGCCATCCACTCCGGCCGAGAGAATGCCTCCGGCATAGCCTGCCCCTTCGCCTGCCGGATAGAGCCCGCGGGTATTCAGGCTCTGAAGGCTTACCCGGTCCCGGGTGATACGCACCGGCGAGGAGGTGCGGGTTTCAATGCCGGTCAGGATGGCGTCGTGCCGGTCAAAGCCCCGGATCTGCTTGCCAAAGGCCGGCAGGGCCTCGCGGATGGCTTCGATGGCGTAGGGCGGCAAGGCAGGCGCGAGGTCGCCCAGTTTGATGCCGGGCTTGTAGGAAGGCTCGACCTCACCCAGTTCGGTGGAGGGTTTGCCTTTGATGAAATCACCCACCAGTTGGGCTGGCGCGCAGTAATCGTTGCCGCCCAGCGTGTAGGCCCGGGATTCCAGGGCCTCCTGAAGGTCGATACCGGCCAGCGGGCCGCCCGGGAAGTCTTCCTCCGGGTGAATGGCCACAACAATACCGGCATTGGCGTTGCGCTCGTTGCGGGAATACTGGCTCATGCCGTTGGTGACCACTCGGCCCGGTTCGGAGGTTGCTGCCACCACCGTGCCGCCCGGGCACATGCAGAAACTGTAGACAGCGCGCCCGTTGCTGGCGTGGTACACCAGTTTGTAGTCTGCCGCGCCCAGGGCCGGGTGGCCGGCGTATTTGCCAAGGCGGGCAGTGTCGATGAGCGATTGCGGGTGCTCAATGCGAAAGCCGACAGCAAAAGGCTTGGCTTCGATAAAGACATCGTTTCGCTGCAGCATGCGGAAGGTCTCCCGCGCGCTGTGGCCGAGGGCGAGCACCACATAACGGCTGTCGAGGCATTCGCCACTGGCCAGTTCCACACCCTCGACCCGGCCGTTGCGGATGCGCAGGTCGGTAACCTTGCTTTCAAAGCGAACTTCTCCGCCGAGGCGGATGATCTCCTCGCGCATGGCAGACACCACGCCGGTCAGCCGGAAGGTGCCAATATGGGGCTTGCTGAGGTACAGGATTTCGTCCGGTGCGCCAGCCCGGACAAACTCGTGCATTACCTTGCGGCCGTAGAACTTCGGGTCCTTGATCTGGCTGTACAGTTTGCCGTCCGAGAACAGGCCGGCACCGCCTTCACCGAACTGCACGTTGGATTCCGGAGACAGCTGCTTGTTCCGCCACAGGGCCCAGGTGTCTTTGGTGCGGCGCCGCACGTCCTTGCCACGTTCCAGCACAATTGGGCGGAACCCCATCTGGGCCAGAAGCAGGGCGGCAAACAGACCACAGGGCCCGAAACCGATCACAATCGGACGCTCGGTGAGACCGGCGGGTGCCTGTGCGACCGGGTGATAGTCGGTATCGGGTGCCGGGCGTACGTGCTGGTCTTTTTCAAAACGGGCGAGGATGGCGTCTTCGTTTCGGGCGCGCAGATCTATGATGTAAACGAACTTGATTTCGGAGTTTTTCTTGCGGGCGTCGTAGCTGCGTTTGAACACGACAAAGTCGGTCAGATCAGCATCGCGAATGTCCAGTCGTTCGACAATGGCGGCACGCAGGGCGCTTTCCGGATGGTCCAGGGGCAGCGCCAGTTCAGTAAGGCGGATCATAGTCAGTCCTGCCCGGCTCGTGCCGCAAATGGAGTGGACGTTGCCGGGTAAAGGGGAATCGGAGAATGTTGGGTGAATTGTACGTGGGCCCGCCCCGGTTGTCAGGATTTTGCCGCAGGCGGGCCCGGCACGTACAATTGGCGCAGGCTTTCCCGGTTGATGAGTCCCTATGGCCCGATCCAAAAGCAGTAACCGCTGGCTTGAAGAGCATGTGAACGACCCCTTCGTGAAGCAGGCGCAGGTGGACGGCTACCGCTCCCGTGCCAGTTACAAGCTCCTTGAAATCAACAAGAAGGACCGCCTGATCCGCCCCAACATGGTGGTCATGGATCTCGGTTCGGCACCGGGCGGCTGGTCCCAGGTGGCGGCAAATCTGGTGGGCCATAAGGGCCGCGTGATTGCCTCTGACATACTGCCCATGGATGCCATTGCCGGTGTGGAATTCATTCAGGGGGACTTCACCGAGAATGATGTGTTTGACGCCATCATGGCCACCCTGGGTAATGACCCTGTGGACCTGGTGATTTCCGACATGGCACCCAACATCAGTGGGGTCACCGTAGCCGATCAGGCTTCGTCCATGTATCTGGTAGAACTGGCGCTGGACATGGCCTGTCAGGTGCTCAAGCCCAAAGGCAGCTTCCTCGCCAAGGTGTTTCAGGGTGAGGGTTATGACGAGTATCTGAAATCAGTACGCGCTGTGTTCGACAAGGTCGTGGTACGCAAGCCCGACTCCTCCCGTGCCCGCTCCCGGGAAGTCTACGTCCTGGGCAAGGGCTTCAAGGGCTGACTCAGCCTGTTGCCCTTTCGAAACCCTGCATCCAGGAAGGCGACATAGTTGTCGGTGTGCACCCGGCACTCCGTGGCTCAATTGCGATAATTGTGGCAGGCTGAAGCCTTTTTCAGGGAGAGGGGATGACCGTTATGACGCTGCAAGATTTGCTGGGTACCGAGTTGCCGATCATTCAGGCACCCATGGCGGGTGTTCAGGGAAGTGATCTGGCTCTGGCGGTATCAAACGCTGGCGGACTGGGTTCGCTGCCCTGTGCCATGCTGGGCCCCGGGGCGCTCAGATCCGAGCTGGAGGCCCTGCGGGCCGGTACCGACAAACCCTTCAACGTCAATTTCTTCGCCCATACCTCGCCAGTACCGAGCGACGCCCGGGAACAGGCCTGGCGGGAGGCGTTGTCCCCTTACTACAGCGCGTTCGGTATTGACCCCCAGACCATTCCTGCCGGGGGTGGCCGCACGCCTTTCAGCGCGGAAGCCGCTGCTCTGGTAGAGGAGTTCCGGCCGGCGGTGGTGAGTTTCCATTTCGGGCTACCGGATGCCACATTGCTGCAACGGGTCAAGGCGGCCGGCGCGAAGGTATTGTCGACAGCTACGACGGTTGAAGAAGCGCTTTGGCTGGAGCAGCAAGGGGCAGACGCCATCATCGCCCAGGGGCTGGAAGCCGGTGGCCATCGCGGTATTTTCCTGACCAGGGACATGTCCACGCAGATGGGCACCTTTGCCCTGTTACCCCAGGTGGTGGGCGCAGTAAAGGTTCCGGTAATCGCAGCAGGCGGCATTGCCGACGCCGGTGGTATTCGTGCGGCCATGGATCTGGGGGCGGTAGGCGTTCAGCTCGGGACCGCTTTCCTGCTGTGCCCGGAGGCTACCACCAGGCCCATTCACCGGGAGGCACTGAAAAGCCCGCAAGTCCGCCACACCGCTATCACCAACCTGTTTTCCGGCGGCCCGGCGCGGGGCATCATGAACCGAGTGATGCGGGAGTTGGGGCCGGTCGCAGAGGTGGCGCCTGAATTCCCGCTGGCGACCTCGGCCATCGCTCCGCTCCGGGCGGCGGCTGAAGCCAAAGGCTCCGGTGATTTCACCCCCCTGTGGTCGGGACAGAACGCCAGCGGCTGCCGGGAGATTCCCGCCGGGCAGCTGATCCGGCAGCTCGCCGGCGAGCTATGACTGATCTGATCGCAGAACTGTCCCTGGCCGAGGGGCTGGGCCAGCTTTTTTGGCCTGGTTGCCTGGGTTACCTGGAAATCGATCACGGACGTCTTTCCGAGCACTACGCCCCCGGGTCAGACGACTGACTGAAACAACCAGGGTCCGAGACCACTTTGGCCAATTTCCGCATAGCCCGGCCTGAGCTATCTTGATTGCAGACCATTGATTACCAAAAGCGGACTGGAATCCGAGAGGGCAGGTAATGGGCAAGCAGCATTTCGATGTACTGATCATCGGCGCCGGCGTTTCCGGCATTGGCATGGCGTGTCACCTGAAGCGTGAGTGCCCGGGCAAGTCGTTTGCCATCCTGGAGCGCCGGCAGTCCCTGGGTGGCACCTGGGATCTGTTCCGTTATCCCGGTATCCGGTCCGATTCGGACATGTTCACTTTCGGCTACGACTTCCGGCCCTGGACCGGCGGCAAGGTGCTGGCGGACGGTGCCTCCATCAAGGATTATGTGCGCGAGACGGCCAGAGAGCATGATGTTGAGCGCCACATCCGCTACGGACTGGCGGTGAAAACGGCAGACTGGTCCGGTATGGACAAGTGCTGGAAGCTCTCCGCCCGCAATGAAGCTACCGGTGAAACCGCAACCTTCACCGCCAGTTTCCTGATCGGTTGTACCGGCTATTACAACTATGACCAGGGCTATAAACCGGATTTTCCGGGTGAGAACGATTTCCGCGGCCGGATTGTGCACCCGCAACACTGGCCGGAAGATCTCGATTACACCGGCAGGAAGGTGGTGGTAATCGGCAGTGGTGCAACCGCCATTACCCTGGTGCCGACCATGGCGGAGAAGGCCGCCCATGTCACCATGCTTCAGCGCTCGCCCACCTACCTGATATCCTTGCCATCGACCGACAAGGTTACCCTGGCCCTGCAGAAGTTTTTGCCAGAGAAGACCGCTTACCGGCTTACCCGGGCCCGGAATATTGCGATTTCCCGTTTTCTTTACCTGCGTTCCAGAAAAAGCCCCCGGTTCATGCGGCGCCTGTTTCTCGGAATTATCAAGCGGCAGGTGGCCGGAAGGGCCGACATGCGGCACTTTACACCGGACTACAACCCGTGGGACCAGCGCCTGTGCGTGGTGAAGGACGGGGATCTGTTCCAGGCAATGAAAGCCGGCAGGGCATCTATCGCCACTGATCACATTGAGTGTTTCACCGAAACCGGGATCCGCCTGAAATCCGGTGAAGAGCTTGAGGCAGACATCATCATCCCGGCCACCGGCCTTGATATCCAGATGCTGGGAGGCATTCGGCCGACGGTGGATGGCCAGGAAGTGGTGATGAAAGACAAGGTCATCTACAAGAACGTGATGGTGGAGGGCGTCCCCAACGCCGGCATGATCTTCGGCTACACCAATATTTCCTGGACCCTGAAGGTGGATGTTGCGGCGGAATACCTGTGCCGCCTGATGAATCTGATGGACAGACAGGGTTACCGAACCGTGGTTGCCAGGGATACGGAAAACAGCCGTGCCGAAGACACCATCCTTGGTTCCCTCAACTCCGGCTACATTCGCCGCGCGGCCGACCGCTTGCCTCGCCAGGGCACCCATGGTCCCTGGAAATCTTCACAGAATTATCTGGAGGATGTGAAAATCCTGCGTTTCGAGCCGATTGAAGACGGCTATCTGGAGTTCGACGGCACACGAACCCCTGCCAGAGCGAGTGAATCCAGTGGCTGCCTGCGACCAATCCGCTCGGCTCTGTTTGGGGCCTGATCAGTCAACGGCGGAATGAATCACTTCCCGGCGTACCGCGGCCAGATGTCCTATGCTCAAACTGTCATCACAAGCTTTGGAGGATACTATGCGCTGCATTCTGAAATCGGTTCTGGTGGTTTCGACCCTGTTTTTTGCCACCCTGACCCTGGGTGCTGAAGGTCTGGTAACCGTCAAAAGCAGTCACGACGTCAAGGCCACGGTGGACAAACTTGAGTCCGTATTGAAGGACAAGGGCATGACCGTAATGGCCCGTGTGAATCATCAGCAAGGCGCCAAGAAGGCAGGGCTGGAGCTTCGCCCGACCGAAGTGCTGATTTTCGGAAACCCCAAAGTCGGCACGCCGCTGATGCAGTGTGCCCAGAGCGTGGCCATTGATCTGCCTCAGAAAGCGCTGATCTGGGAAGATGAAAATGGCGATACCTGGCTGGCTTACAATGATCTGGACTACCTGAAGTCCCGCCACGGTATCGAGGGTTGTGACGAGGTGCTTGAAAAGGTGAGTGGCGCCCTGGCCGCATTCGCCAAAGCCGCCACGGAATGATCCTTCGCACCCTACATTGTTAGATTGTTACGACTGGATAATGGCGAGCCTGATGGTTTCATCCTCCACGCTTTGGCTGGCGTCGAAGCGTTCAAGGCCTTGGGCCAGGCTGGCTCTGGAAAGTTCGCCCATATGGCTGTCCACCAGTTTGCCCTGGGCATTGTAGAACAGAGTGGTTGGAAGACCCTGGCTGCCGATGGCCCGGGCCAGCCCTCCCTGGCGGTCGCTGAGCACATGGTTCAGATTGAGGTTCTGTTGGCTGAGAAACCGGCTAATGGTCTCAGGGTGCTCACCCTGGTTGGCAAAGACAAAGTTGACCCCGGGGTAGCGGTTCTGGGCATCTTCCAGAACCGGCATTTCGCGAATGCAGGGAGGGCACCAGGTTGCCCAGAGATTAACCACCGTGGGTTGCCCCCGGGCAAGGGAGTCCAGACTGACCGGTTGCTCGTTCAGGTTGGTCAGGGCTACGTCGGGCAGGCCCTGGGTCTGGTCATCAATCAGGGCAATCACTCCGGTTGTGAAGCCCCAGATCAACAGGCCCGAGGCCACAGCGAACCCCAGTGGCCGGCGGATGTTGGTGCGGCGCCAGAGAAGGTAGCCGGTGAAAATCAGTGCTACCACGAGGCCGGATACCAGATCGAAGCCGCCATCACGAATGTCGATAATGCCCAGCCAGTCGTCCTGATAGTGTTCAAAGTAACGGACTACAAAGCCAAGGCGGGCGCCCACCATGGCAGCGAGGAAAATATCGGCAAGGGGACCGGCGATCGGGAGCTTTTCCTTGCGGCCGGCCAATGCTCCGACAATCAGGGCCACGATAAACGCCAGAAGCAGTAACAGATGTCCTATGGAAAGGCTGAAAGGGCCAACACCTACACTGAGCATGACTTCTCCGGTCATCGGGTGGTTTTCGTTGCGGCAAGGCGACTAGTGTCCCGTCTGGCTAATTCGCTAACCTACTGCGCAGCGCCCTTCGGGAGCCACTGAGGGCCTTGATAGCCGCGTTGCGCCGCCTCGATTTGGAACCACCAAACCTTCATCACCGCGCCTTGCTCTCAAGGCCCTCAGTGGCTCAGTAGGTTAGCGAATTAGCCAGACGGGGCACTGTGACCACTGACATAGGCGTGAGTTCCATCTTTCTGCTTTTCGCTGAAAAATAAAGAGCCTGCTAACTAAAAGCATCTATGGCTATTTCGAAGGTCCTCTGTTACTGTGCCCGCATCCTGCCTCTAGGGATTCCGCAGTTCAAGGCTTTAAGCCCGTGCGACCTTTCCATACGACCTGTCAGAGGACGTCACCCCGATACCGGCGCGTGACTGTAGTCGTCTTTTATTCCATGAATGTTCATGGTATCTGCCCGCATTCGCCGAAACCGGTGTTCGTGGAGGCAGAACAATCAAGAGTTGATTCTATATGAGTTTTTCTTCACTCGGTTTGTCCGAGCAGCTGGTCCGTGCCACCACCGATCAGGGTTATGAAACACCGTCCCCAATTCAGGCCCAGGCCATCCCCGCCGTTCTTTCCGGCCGGGATGTGATGGCTGCCGCCCAGACTGGCACCGGCAAAACCGCCGGTTTCACCCTGCCGCTGTTGCAGCGTCTTGGCGAAACCTCCCGTACCGGCAAGGGGCCCCGTGCCCTGATCCTCACGCCGACCCGGGAGTTGGCGGCACAGGTTCACGACAGCGTGAATCTTTACAGCAAATACGTTCCTACCAAGGCCGCTGTGGTTTTCGGTGGTGTGAAAATCAATCCGCAGATGATGAAGCTGCGCAAGGGTCTGGACGTATTGGTGGCAACACCGGGCCGGCTGATGGACCTGTATCAGCAAAACGCTGTGCGCTTCAACGAAGTGGAAATTCTGGTGCTGGACGAAGCCGACCGAATGCTGGACATGGGCTTTATCCGCGACATCCGCAAGATTCTTGCGCTGTTGCCGGCCAAGCGCCAGAACCTGCTGTTCTCCGCCACCTTCTCTAACGAGATCCGTACTCTTGCGGAAGGCCTGCTGGATAACCCGGTGCAGGTGGAAGTAGCGGCCCGTAACACCGCTGCGGAAAACATCAGGCAGTCTGTCTACCCGGTGGATCAGAGCCAGAAAACGGCGCTGCTGAGCAAGCTGGTACGTGACAATAGCTGGGACCAGGTACTGGTCTTTACCCGTACCAAGCACGGCGCCAACCGCCTGACCCAGAAGCTGGAGAAGGACGGTATTACCGCCGCCGCCATTCACGGCAACAAGTCGCAGGGTGCCCGCACCCGTGCGCTGGCTGACTTCAAGGCCGGCGAAGTGCGTGTGCTGGTGGCGACGGACATCGCAGCCCGTGGTCTGGACATCAAGCAACTGCCCCAGGTAGTGAACTTTGAACTGCCCAACGTACCGGAAGATTACGTGCACCGTATCGGCCGTACCGGCCGTGCTGGTGAGAGCGGTCATGCGTTGTCACTGGTGAGTGCGGATGAAGGCAAACTACTGACGGGTATCGAACGGCTGATCAAGAAGCAGTTGCCGCGCAAGAGCATGGAAGGCTTCGAGCCCACCAACAACCTGCCGCTGAAGCCCAAGGCCAAGGCAGACCCCAGCCGCGCCCGTACCCGCAGTAGTAACGGCGCTGGCAATGGCCGGCCCGGAGGCAAGCCGAAAAGCTTTGGGGACAAGCCAGGTGGCCGCAGTGGTGGCCGGAGCCAGAATGGCGGCGGTCAGCGAAGCCGCTCAGCCCAGCGCCAGAGTGCCTGAGGCCGGTCAGGACAGTTCAGGAAGGCGGAGCAGATGCTCCGCCTTCCTGTTTCTGGCGGACAAAAAAAGGCGGGGCCGGAGGGCCCCGCACAGGAGAGCGCACCTTTCGTCAGCCAACAGACCGTGGCGACTGACGGAGGCACGGGGATCAAAACTTGTAGGACAGGCCTACCATGTAGACCCAGGGGTCGATATCAACGTCAATGGTGCTGGTGTCTGCTTTAGTGTTGCCAGCGTAGGCGTTGATGGTGGCCTCGGTATCGATGTCTGCGTACCAGATAGCGGCGTTTACACCGATGTTGTCTGTGACCATGTAATCCAGGCCAATCTCAGCTGCCAAGCCAAAGCTGTCATCCAGTTCGATGTCGGTGCGGTCCACGCCTGAGGCGAGTGTTGCATAGGTATCGGTCAGAGTCTGGGTGGTTTTCTCTTCAAAGAAGTTGGTGTAGTTCACGCCAACGCCAACATAAGGCTGGAACTTGCTGCCACTTGGCATCGGGAAGTATTGCAGCGTGATGGTTGGCGGCAGTTGCTTGGTTTCGGCCAGTTTGCCAGCGCCACCCAGAATGGATCCATCACCTTCAATGTTGTGCTTGAACGGCGTCGCGCCCAGAACACCCAGAGCAATCTGATCAGTGAACATATAGCTCACGGTCAGGCCCAACTGAGTGTTGGAATCAACGCTAACCTTGGCGCCGTCAAGCTCACCAAGAGCGTTGGAGTTCAAATTGCTGCTGGAGGAATCCGGATCAACAGTCACCACGCCAACGCGGCCAATAAAATCACCAGCTTCGTACGCTTGAACAGCCGGCGCCGCAGCCATAACCGCTGCAGCCAGAACACCAAGTTTAAATGTGCGGGACATATCCATCTCCTTAACCTGAATCGTTGATGGCTTCAGATTAGTGGCAGCGGAGAAAGGAAACTTGATTTAGCGCAAGATTGGCCGGGCAGGGGGCCTGGTTTGATCGCCAGATTGACGTAGCTCAAGAAATCGGGCGGCGCTGCGATTACTGCGGAGAGTCAGGCTGAGTTCTTTTGCCTTCGGGCAGACTCTCGTCTGGTACGAACACATCACGGATAGTCAGGGGATTACCGTCGGCATTCTGGACTTCAACCGCCTGAATCGGGCGGCCGGTGGCACGGTCGCGCAGGTCCAGGAGTGTCTGGTCCGGGGCGGGATTCCATTTGTCGCCCCACTGGCGCAGGGCAATCACCACCGGGAACAGATCCCGGCCTTTCTCGGTCAGGCGGTATTCAAAGCGGGAGCCGTGTTCGCCGACATCCACCTTGCGCAACACCTCGTTATCCACCAGCCGGGCCAGGCGATCGCAGAGGATGTTCTTGGCAATGCCCAGTTCCTGCTGGAAATCCACGAATCGGCGGGTGCCGTACATGGCGTGCAGCACAATCAGCAGGGACCACCAGTCACCCACTTCATTGAGGGCACGGGCGACGGAGCAACTGGAGTCATCAAAACGTTTTCTGGCCATGGTGGGAGTGTACTGAATAGGGTTGCATTTTAAAACCAGATTCAATATGGTTGCTTAACGAAACCAAACTAGTGAGGTTGCACATTACCATGAGCATGAATCTTGGCCCGCTTTTCGAACCTTTTGAGCTCCACAATCTCAAGCTGCGGAACCGGGTGGCGATGGCACCGATGACCCGCAACTTCTCGCCTGATGGTGTGCCGGGTGAGGATGTTGTGGCCTATTATCAGCGCCGCGCCGAAGCCGGCGTTGGTCTGATCATTACCGAAGGCACTACAGTAAATCACCCCGCCGCCAGTGGTTATCCCAATGTGCCGGCATTTCATGGTTCCGACGCCCTTCAAGGCTGGAAAAACGTTGTTGATGCCGTGCACGAAGCCGGTGGAGCCATTTTCCCGCAACTCTGGCACGTTGGCGCCGTACGCAAGGAAGGCACACCTCCGGATCCTTCGGTGCCCGGTTACAGCCCATCCGGTCTGTTTGGCCCTGGCAAGCCCAACGGCAAAGCCATGACCAAAGAGGATATTGAGGATGTCGTCACCGCCTTTGCCGATGCGGCGCAGGATGCGAAAGCCCTCGGTTTTGACGGTGTAGAGATCCACGGCGCCCATGGTTACCTGCTGGATCAGTTCCTTTGGGAAGGCACCAACCAGCGTGACGACAAATACGGCGGCAGCATGGAAAACCGCCTGCGTTTCGTGGTCGAGGTTGTTGAGGCGGTTCGTCACCGGGTAGGCCCGGACTTCCCGATCATGTTGCGCTTTTCGCAATGGAAGCAGCAGGATTATGAGGCGAAACTGGTGAACACCCCGGAACAGCTCGAGCAGTTCCTAACGCCCCTGGTGGAAGCCGGTGTGGACATTTTTCACGCCTCCACGCGCCGTTTCTGGGAGCCGGAATTCAAAGGTTCGAACCTGAACCTCGCCGGCTGGACCCGGAAGCTGTCCGGTAAACCGACCATGTCGGTTGGCAGTGTCGGGCTCACTGAAGACTTTATCAGCGGGACCTTTGCCAGCAAGCAGGAAGCCGTTGAGAAGGCCGGCATCGATGAGCTGGTGGAGCGCATGAACAACCATGAGTTCGAGTTGATCGCCGTGGGTCGTGCGCTTCTGCAGGACCCGGAGTGGCTGGTCAAAGTGAAGGAAGGCCGCCTGAACGAGGTGGAATCCTTCGCCAGGAAGTCCCTCGCCAAGCTTTACTGATCGCCCCTTCGATCAGACCCTGCCGCAGCGCTTTCGGGCCTGCGGCTTTTTTGTGGCCCCCGGCGAACCTGTCGTCTTCGTAATCGCGTCTGAACTGAGACACGTTATGATGGATGAAATTCACCCGAAAGTGAGGGCCCCGTATGACGATGATTGGTTCGGTTAAAGTACTGTTTGTGGCACTGGTGATGGCGGCGATGGTGGGCTGTGCGACCGTTGGAAAGGATTTTGCCACCCACAACGTCGATCAGATACAGATTGGAGAAACCACGCGGGCAGACATCCAGGAGATGTTCGGCGAGCCCTGGCGCACCGGGATCGAGGACGGCAAACGTACCTGGACCTACGGCAAGTACAAGTGGTCGGCCTTCGGTGACGCGGAAACCACCGATCTGGTGGTGCGATTCAGCCAGGACGGCACCGTGTCGTCCTACGTGTACAACACCACCGAATAAACTCCGTAGAAAACAGGCGTGGGGCTGTCCTCAGCCCCGCAACCCTCCTACCAGTTTATCGATGCTTTCCTTGGCATCGCCGAACAGCATGCGAGTGTTGTCCCTGAAGAACAGCGGGTTCTCAACACCGGAATAGCCTGTGGCCATGCCCCGCTTGAGAACAACCACCTGCCGGGCTTTCCAGACCTCCAGCACCGGCATACCGGCAATCGGACTGCCCGGGTCTTCGGCGGCTGCCGGATTCACCGTGTCGTTGGCGCCAATTACCAGCACCACATCGGTTTCCGGGAAATCGGCGTTGATCTCGTCCATTTCCAGCACAATGTCGTAAGGCACGTGGGCTTCGGCCAGCAGCACGTTCATGTGTCCGGGCAACCGGCCGGCCACCGGGTGGATGCCGAACCGCACGTTCGCGCCCCGCTCCCGGAGTATCTTCGTCATCTCGCTGACGCCATTCTGAGCCTGGGCCACCGCCATGCCGTAACCGGGCACAATAATCACCGAGTCGGCATTGCGCAGTTCTTCACAGACATCATCCACGCTGGATTCATGGACCGTCTGGTCCGAATCGGCCGCGCCCGCGCTGCTGGTGGTCTGGCCGAAGCCGCCAAGAATCACGCTGATGAACGAGCGGTTCATGGCCTTGCACATGATGTAACTGAGGATGGCGCCGCTGCTGCCCACCAGCGCACCGGTCACGATCAGCAGATCGTTGCCCAGCATGAAGCCGATGGACGCCGCTGCCCATCCGGAATAGCTGTTGAGCATGGACACCACCACCGGCATGTCGGCTCCGCCGATGGCCATGATCAGGTGAATACCGAGTACCGAGGCGATGGCGGTCATCAGCACCAGGGCAACGATGCCCAGCGCCGTACTGTCGGTGCCCAGGAACCAGACTCCCAGCAATACGCAGGCGATGATCGCCGCCAGGTTCATCAGGTGCCGGCCGGGCAGGGTCAGGGCCTTGCTGTCGATGCGGCCATCCAGCTTACCGCAGGCTACCAGTGACCCGGTGAAGGTGACGGCACCGATAAAGATGCCCACAAACACTTCCACCAGTTTGATGGTGTGCTCGGCTCCGGACCTTGCGCCCAACGGTTCGATGTAGCCGGAGAAGCCCACCAGCACCGCTGCCAGCCCGACAAAACTGTGCAGCAGGGCCACCAGTTGCGGCATCTGGGTCATTTCCACCTTGTTGGCGATGGGAATGCCAATGCCGGCGCCCAGCAGCACCGCAATCACGATGGCGATGATGCCGCCATCACCCACGCTGGCGAGGGTGGCCCCCACCGCGATGATGATGCCGGCGACCCCATAGAGGTTGCCCCGCCGTGCCGATTCCTGGTGGCTGAGGCCGCCCAGGCTGAGGATGAAGCAGATACTTGCGACCACGTAGGCCACGCTCACCAGTCCTGTACTCATATCGGGCGTCTCCTACCTGCGGAACATTTTGAGCATGCGATGGGTGACCCGGAAGCCGCCCCCCACGTTGATGCTGGCAATCAGCACCGCAACAAAGGCCATGATGCCGACGGCAAGGTTCTCTGCCTGGGCCAGATGCAGCATGGCACCGATCACGATGATGCCGCTGATGGCGTTGGTTACGCTCATCAGGGGGGTGTGCAGGGAGGGTGTCACGTTCCAGATTACCTGCCAGCCGATAAAGCAGGCCAGCACAAACACCGTGAAGTGTTGCAGGAAGCTTTCCGGCGCGTAGGCGCCAACCCCATAGAGCGCCAGCGCTGTTACCACCAGAAGCGTGCTCTTGCCAATCAGGCTGCGACGGTCGGCGTTCTTCTTTGCCGCGGCTTTGTCGGCGGCCGACGGTTCCTCTGTTCCGGGCGGCGGTGCGGAGCTGACGGGCGCCTCCGGCTGGGGTGGCGGCCAGGTAATGCTGTTGTCCCGAACCACGGTCAGGCCCCGGATGACGTCGTCCTCCATATTGACCAGGGGCTTACCATCTTTCTCCGGGGTCAGTTCGGTGAGCAGGTGCAACAGGTTGGTGGCGTACAGATCACTGGCCACCTTGGCCATCCGGCTGGGCAGGTCGGTGTAGCCGATCAGCGTAACGCCATGGTGATGGGCCACCGTGCCGGGTTCGGTGAGTTCGCAGTTGCCGCCGCGCTCGGAGGCCAGATCGACAATCACGCTGCCGGGTTTCATGGATTTGACCATATCGGCGGTGATCAGTTTCGGTGCCGGCTTGCCGGGAATCAGCGCGGTGGTGATGATGATGTCCACCTCCTCAGCCTGCTCCGCAAACAGCGCCATCTCCGCCTTGATGAACTCGTCGCTCATCTGCTTGGCGTAGCCGCCGGAACCGCTGCCATCCTCATCGTCGAAATCCAGTACCAGGAACTCGGCACCCATGCTCTCGACCTGTTCCTTCACCTCCAGCCGGGTGTCGAATGCCCGCACGATGGCACCCATGCTGTTGGCGGCACCAATGGCGGCAAGTCCCGCCACGCCGGCGCCAATCACCATGATCTTCGCCGGCGGCACTTTGCCAGCCGCCGTCACCTGGCCGGTAAAGAAACGCCCGAAGTGATTGGCCGCCTCAATCACCGCCCGATAGCCGGCGATGTTCGCCATGGCGCTGAGTGCATCCATCTTCTGGGCCCGGCTGATGCGGGGCAGGCTGTCGATGGCAAACGAGGTAATCTTCTTCGCCGCCAGCTTTTCCAGCAGCTCCGGATTCTGCGCCGGCCAGATATAGCTGACCAGAAACGCCCCTTCCTTCATCAGGTCCACTTCATGCCTGTTCAGGGAAGGGTTTTTCATCGGCGCGCGGACTTTCAGGATGAAATCCGCGTCCTGCCACAGCGACGTGGTATCAGCCGCTATGGCCGCGCCCACTTTCTCATAGGCCTCATCGGAGTAATTCGCGGCCTCGCCGGCGCCGCCTTCAACGACCACCTCGTAGCCAAGCCCGATAAGTTTGTGAACGGACGGTGGCGTGGCTGCCACCCGCCGCTCATCCTTGAAAATTTCCCTGGGGATACCGATTTTCATTGTTGGTATGTCCTCCGGATTGCCCGATGAACCAGTTACCTGGATACCTACATACCTACATACTAGTGCAGGTTGCCAGATCTGCCCGAAACTGCCGGTTGATGAAATGCCCGGTTTCCCGCTGTGCCGGTTCTCAATTGTTCAAGCAAACCTTGGGCTGCACCATGGAACAGTATCGCAAGCGCTTCATACGTCCACTTCCTTACGGCAGAAACCGTTGCAGCACGCTATGCTTGCCGGCTTTCTTTGAACCTTGGACTGCCCGGAATGCTTGAGACGTTTTTCTCCACCTTTATCAGCAGTACTGTTCGCTTTTTGTTCCTGCTGGCACCCTTTTTCGTGGTGACCATGTTCCTGGCACTGACCAGAGGATTGCCGGCACCCGAGAAGTCGTCGATCATCCGCCGTGCCTGTGTCTCGGCGTTTGTTCTGGGCGTGATTCTGTTCTTTGCCGGTCCGCTGCTGTTCAGCGCCATTGGTATCACCCTCAACTCCTTCCGGATCGGCGCAGGCAGTTTGCTGTTCCTGACCGCCATCAGTCTGGTCACCAGTGGCACCCGCAATCACGCCACCGGCTTGCCGGATGAAGATCGTGACGACATCGCCGTGGTGCCCCTGGCGATTCCGGTGATGATCGGCCCGGCGACCATTGGTGCGATTCTGGTGTACGGAGCGGAGCTGAAAACCGTCGCCGAAGTGTCCGGTGGGCTTCTCGGGCTGGTGTCCGGGTTGCTGATCCTCGGGGTTCTTTTGCACCTTTCCGGCTATCTGGAAAAGGTTCTGGGCAAGACCGGCCTCAACATTCTCTCGAAAATCAGTGGGCTGATTCTCTCCGCCATGGCTGCTGAAATTGTGCTGACGGGCATTGCGGGATTCATCGCCTCCACCTAGAGTATCGCGAGTCTTTTTTCCGCAGTGGGGTCTGTGATGTCCGCCAACACCATTGAGCATAATCGCAACCGGTACAACTTCTCCGGCGTTGAGTCGATCTGGCTGTTCGGCTACGGCTCGCTGATCTACAAGGTGGATTTCCCGTTCCTGGAGCGGCGCCCGGCCTCGATTCGTGGCTGGGATCGGCGGTTCTGGCAGGGCTCCCACGATCACCGGGGCACGCCGGAAGCGCCGGGCCGGGTGGTGACCCTGGTGGAGAAGCCCGGTGCCGTCTGCAAGGGCATGGCGTTCCGGGTGTCGCCCAATGTCTTCGAGCACCTGGACGTACGGGAAAAGAACGGTTACCTCCGCTTCAGCACTACCCTCACGTTCGAGGACGGCAGCCATGCCGGAGGTCTGGTTTACATTGCTACTGAAGACAACGAAGCCTTCCTCGGCCACGCGCCGGAGGCAGATATCGCCCGTCAGATTGCCTTGGCGACTGGTCCCAGCGGCCCCAATGCGGAGTATCTTCTGAGGCTGGCGGAATCGCTGCGCGCCCTTGGCGCCGATTGTCCCCACACCTTTGCCATTGAATCCCATCTTCGGTCTTCCGCCAGAGGCGCGGATTGGCCGGATCATTCACGACACTCACGTGCTGATTGAATCGTCGCGCCGCTGAGTGGACCAGTGCTATGCCGCGGCACCGGGGCGGGATTGAAACCCCGGGCCGGTGACCTGCGCCTTTGCTGCAGGCCGATCAGCAGCAAGGGCACCACAATCATCAGGCTGCCGGCCAGGAACCAGAGGTCCGGCACTTCTCCGAACCAGATCCAGCCAATGCCCACGGCCCAGATCAGCCCGGTGTATTCGGCGCTGGTGACTTGGTTGGCATCCACCTGGCGGTAGGCCAGCAGCACGGTGATGTTGTAGCCCAGGATGAACAGGGCAGACCCCATGGCGCTGATGAGCATCCCTGAATTCCATTGTGCGCCTTCCCACCAGGCCAGGGCGCCGGCCGCTGGCAGAATCAGCAGGTAGTTCAGGAACAGTTTGTGGACGGTAGTCTGCTGTTTCGGGAGCTGGCGGACCAATACGGCATTGATGGCCAGGGCAAACGCGGACGCCAGAGCTGCGACGGCGGCCCAGTTGAATTCCACCGGCCGGAGGATCAATACGATGCCAGCAAAACCGCTGAACACGGCGGTCACACTCAGCGGCGTCAGTTTCTCCCGGAACAGGAAAACGGAGAGCACCATAACCAGAATGGGCGCTGCGTAGAAGACGGCATTGGCGGTGGCCAGCGGCAGGTTGCCGAGGGCGATGACCATGCAGATGATCCCGGCCAGGTGGATGTGGGCCCGGAAAGCGTGGATTTTCAGGCCGGCGAAGAGATTCTTCCGGTCCAGTTGTCCTGCCAGGGGCAGCAGGAATGCCAGTGTGATCAGGCTGCGCAGGAAGGCAAACTGGAACACCGGTGCGCCGGGCTCGAGCAGTTTTATGAATACGTCAGAAATCAACGCCATGGCGTTGCCGATGATCAGCAGCACAATGGCACTGTTTACGGTTTTTCCTGACATATTCTTTTCCTCCGTTCTCAAACCCTGAGTGCATGAGCCCAGGCAGGAAATGGCTTCCGAAAACCGCTGTGAATACGTCCCTGTACGCTTGCTTTCCGCCATCCATGGCTCCAAGCATTTTCGGAAGCCATTTCCTGCCTGGTCTCCCCTAACTCGCAGTGAGAGTCTATTTGGGTTTTAATATCCGATAAAATGATCTTTATTTAACCGGTATTAGAAAAATAGATAATGAAGCTGCCACCCCTGAAAGCCCTGCCCGTATTCGAAGCCGTTGCCCGCCTCAACAGCTTTTCACTCGCTGCCGATGAACTGGCGGTAGGCCAGAGTGCGGTCAGTCATCAGATCAAACAGCTGGAAACCTACCTGGGGGAGCAGTTGTTCTGGCGCAGTGGGCGAACTCTTTCGTTGACCGACGAAGGCCGGCAGTACCTGGATGCGGTCAGTTCGGCCCTGTTGCAGATTGAACGGGCCAGTGAACAGTTGCTGGGGCATGAGGAGTCGCGGTTGCGGTTGTCGGTGTTCAGTTCGTTTGCAGTGCGCTGGATGGTGCCAAGGTTGCCGGATTTGCAGCGGTTGCATCCGCAGCTGGATCTGGCGCTGGAGATGAGCAGTGAGAATCCGGTGTTGTCGGACCGGGTGGCGGACTGCTTCATAACCATCCACAAGGACTCACCGGCTTACAGCTATGAGTTGCTGTATGTGGAGCGTCTGTTTCCCGTGTGCAGTCAGGATTACTGGCAGAAAATCCGCCGGGAGCTGGGCCTGGAAGGGGTCGATGGTGATGATATCTCACTGACACCCGCGGACATTTCCCGTTTCCCGTTGTTATCGACCCACAGCATTTTCGACCGTGCCGCGGGTGACTGGGAGGTTTGGTACAAGGCCGTCGAACAGCTAATTCCGCGGCACGCCCGGGTTCAGCATTTCAGCCACATGTTGCTGGCGCTGGAAGCGGCCCGGTTCCATCAGGGTATCGCGCTCACCAACGACTACATGCTGAGCACGCGTAAGGATTCGGAGGACTTTGTCCGGTTGCCGTGCCATCCGGTGATGACTGGGGACCAGTTCTACTTTGCCTGGAAAACCAGCCGGCGCCAGGAGCGGGGTATTCAGTTGTTGCGACGCTGGCTGGTGAGTCAGGCCATCGAGGGTGGGCTTCGGGGTGAGGCGAATTAGCCAGACGGGACACTGCGTTCCAGGGTTTCCCAGACTTCGATGGCGGCGGCCAGGTCTTCCAGCGAGGCGCCCACGGATTTGAACAGGGTGATGGCGTCATCACTCGTGCGTCCCGGTTTGTCGCCCCGCAGCAGTTCCGCCAGTTCGGCCCGCAGGTCGGTCTTGCGGAACGCGCCTTCGTCGATGGCCTGGAGAATGTCGCCGGCCTCGCCCAGGGCACCGGCGTAGGTGTCGACAAAGACCTGGCTGTGGGCCAGGCACTGACTGTCGGTTTCCCGCATGGAGGGCCGGAATGCGCCCACCAGATCCAGGTGGCTGCCAGGTTGCAGCCATTCACCCCGGATCAGCGGTTCGGTCGACAGGGTGGCGCAGCTGATGATGTCTGCCTCGGGTACTGCGGTTTCCAGATCGGTTACCGCCTCACAGTCGAACCGGTCGCGGAATGTGTCGGCCAGGGCTTTTGCCTTGTCCGGGTTTCGGCCCCAGATCCGTACGGTATCGATGGGCCGGACGGCCGCGTGAGCCTCAACCAGCATTGGCGCCAGTTTGCCGGTGCCGACCACCAGCAACGATTTGGCATCGTGCCGTGCCAGTTCGCGGGCGGCCAGGGCTGAGGCCGCGGCGGTCCGTCGGCTGGTCAGGGCGCTGCCGTCGATACACGCGAGCGGAGTGCCATGTTCGCCTTCGCACAGGATGTACAGACCCGAGATGGCGGGCAGGCCGGCGTTGGCGTTCTGGGGAAACACGTTGACCATTTTCATGCCGATGTAACCTGTTTTTTCCCAGGCCGGCATCAGGAGCATGGTGGCCTCACCGTCCGGGCGGTGCATGGCGTGATGATGTCGTGGCGGCGCTTCCACTCCCTCGCGAAACGTGGTGGCGAGACGTTCAATCAGTGCCGGCCATGCCAGTGCGCCGGCCACCTCCTGTGCAGAAATAACCCGCATAGACCTTAACCCTGTTTACGACTGGCCAGTCGCTGGATTTCACCGATGATGCCGCGGCGGAATACCATGACGCAGACCACGAAGATGGTGCCGAGTATGACCTGTACCCAGGAGCCAAAGGCGGACAGCTCGTGGCTGAGGGCTCCCACGGTGATGGCACCCACCACCGGGCCGAATACCGTGCCCAGGCCGCCGACCAGGGTCATCAGGATGACCTCACCGGAGGTTTGCCAGTGGGCGTTGGTGAGCGCTGCGAACTGGAAAATGATCGCCTTGGTGGCGCCGGCCAGCCCGGCCAGGGTGGCGGATATCACGAAGGCCAGCAGTTTGAAGTGATCGACATCGTAGCCCAGCGACAGCGCGCGCGATTCGTTTTCCCGGATCGCCTGCAGCACTTCGCCGAACGGCGAATTGATGGTGCGGTAGATGATGCCGAAGCCAACGAGGAAGATGGCGAACACGAAGTAATACATGGCGAGGGAGTTGTTCAGGTCGATCAGGCCGAACAGGTGCCCCCGGGGAATGCCTTGCAGGCCGTTTTCGCCGCCGGTGAAGGGCATCTGCAGGGCCAGGAAGTAAATGATCTGGGCCAGTGCCAGGGTCACCATGGCGAAGTAAATGCCCTGGCGGCGTATGGCCAGGAACCCGAAGGCCGCGCCGAGCACCATGGCAAACCCCGCGCCGGCGAGTATGCCAAGCAGCGGGGTAAAGCCCCATTCCTTGGTGACGTAACCGGTGATGTAGGCGGCGCCGCCGAAGAACGCAGCGTGGCCGAACGAGAGCAGGCCGGCATAGCCCAGCAACAGGTTGAAGGCAGAGGCGAACAGGGCAAAGCACAGCAGGTCCATGACGAACACCGGGTAGGCGAACAGTGGCGCTGTCAGGCCTGCCACCAGCATGAGGATAAAGAGGATGCGGTTGGTCATGGCGCTTACTTCTCCTTACCAAACAGGCCGGCGGGGCGGAACAGCAGAACCAGCACCATGAGGAAGAAAATCACGGTACTGGCGGCGGGCGGGTAGAACACCTTGGTCAGCCCTTCAACCAGGCCCAGGGCCAGGCCGGAGAGGATGGCGCCCATGATCGAGCCCATGCCGCCGATGACCACCACGGCAAACACCACGATGATCAGGTCGGCCCCCATCAGCGGGCTGACGGAGTAGATGGGAGCGGCCAGAACCCCGGCCAGGCCAGCCAGGCCAGCACCGAAGGCGAAGGTCAGGGTGACCATGAGGGGAACATTCAGGCCGAAGGCCTGGGTCAGGTCGGGGTTTTCTACGCCGGCCCGCAACCGGGACCCGAGCTTGGTGTGTTCGATGACCCACCAGGTGAGGAAACAGACCACCAGGGAAAACACAATGGCAAACAGGCGGTACGTGGGGAAGTACATAAAGCCAAGATTGACCACGCCACTGAGGCTCTCCGGCTGGCCCGGGTAGGGGGTGCCGGAGACGTTGAAATAGTTGGAAAACAGACCCTGCAGAATCAGCGTGATACCGAAGGTCAGCAGCAGCCCGTAGATGTGATCCAGAGCGTACAGACGCCGGAGCAGAAGGCGTTCAATGAGAACCCCCAGCAGCCCGACCAGCACGGGCACCAGAATCAGGGACGCCCAGAAGCCGATCTGAACGCTGATACCAAACCATTGCTCCAGAAAGGAGTAGCCAATCAATGCGATGAAGGCACCGAGCATGTACATGGCGCCATGGGCAAAGTTGATGATATTGAGCAGTCCGAATATCACCGCAAGCCCGAGGCTCAACATGGCGTAGAACACACCGACATTAAGCCCAAGCAGCGCCTGGGCCAGGATGACCTGCATCGACACGTTGGCTATCTCCTCTTTAAGTGGTGGTCAAACCGTGTGTTAGTTAACCAGCGAACATTTGGTGTCTGCCATCGAGATGTAGGCCTGGTCGGCGGGAATCTTTGAGATCACGTTCAGCAAGTCCCACTCACTTTTCGATTCCGACGGTTTCTTCACTTCCACCAGGTACATGTCGTGCAGCATGGAGCCGTTGGGTGCGATTTTTCCGCCCTTCACGAACATGTCGTTCAGGGTCATTTCCCCCAACTTGGCGCGAACCGTGTCGGTATCGTCCGTTCCGGTCTCCTTAACCGCGTTCAGGTAGTTGGTCACCGCCGAATAGACACCCGCCTGGACCATCGTTGGCATGGCACCATGGCGCTCATTGAATCGATTGGACCACGCTTTGGTTTCGTCGTTCTGGTTCCAGACAAACGCGGTGGTGAACTGCAGGCCCTGGGCAATGTCGAGACCCATACTGTGCACATCGGTTAGAAATACCAGCATGCCAGCCAGTTTCTGGCCACTCTGGACGATCCTGAACTGGTTGGCCTGTTTGATGGCGTTCACGGTGTCCTGGCCCGCGTTGGCAAGCCCGATGACATCGGCACCGGATGATTGCGCCTGCAGCAGATAGGAGGAGAAGTCGTTGGTGGACAGCGGCGCGTTGACGTTGCCAACCACTTCACCGCCCAGGCTCTCCACTACCGCGCCGGTGTTGTCCCGCAGGGAGTGGCCGAAGGCATAGTCAGCGGTGATAAAAAACCAGCTCTTACCGCCGTTCTTGACCATGGCCGTGGCCGTGCCCACGGGTAACGCGTGGGTGTCGTAGACATAGTGAATGCCGTAGGGCGTGCACTGCTCCTCGGTGAGGGCCGTGGTGCCGGCGCCGGTGTTCATGGTGATGATCTTCTTGTCCTTGGCCAGTCCCTGAACCGACAGGGCCACCGAGGAGTTGTCGAGGGCGGTGATCATGTCGACTTCCTTGGCGTCGATCCATTCCCGGGCAGTACTGGCGCCGATGTCGGGCTTGTTCTGGTGATCAGCAGAGATGATTTCGATTGGTTTGCCCATAACCGAGCCACCGAAGTCTTCGATGGCCATTTGGGCCGCGATAACGGCGCCCGGGCCCTCCAGGGACTTGTAGACCCCGGACATGTCACTGAGTACACCGATTTTGACCTTGTCGTCAGACAAAGCTCCGGCTGCGGTTAGCGGCAAAGTTAGTGTTGCTGCAGTCACAGCGCCGACCAGTCCTTGTTTCCAGTGCTTGAACATAGTGGGTATCCTTTTGTTATTAGATTCCGGGTCGGACCGGCGAAGGCGGTCCAGGCCCACAGGCTCAGACACTCAGGTGTCTGTTCAACTGCTCTTTTTTGGCCTCGAGATCGGCCGCATCAATCTGCTCTACCACCTGACCATGCTCGATCACATAGTGTCGATCGGCCAGAGGCGCGGCAAAGCGGAAATTCTGCTCCACCAAAATGATCGTGAAGCCCTTTTCCCTCAGTTTGCGAATGACATCATCCAGGGCTCTCAGGATCACCGGAGCAAGCCCCTCGGTAATTTCGTCCAGCAACAGCAGGTTGGCACCGGTGCGCAGGATGCGGGCAATGGCCAGCATCTGCTGTTCACCCCCGGAGAGCTTGGAGCCCTGGCTTTTCCGCCGCTCCCTGAGGTTCGGGAACATGGTGTAGATGTCATCCACCGACAGGCCACCCTCGGCGACCATCGGGGGCAGTTCCAGGTTTTCGTCGACATTGAGTGAAGCAAAAATACCACGCTCTTCCGGGCAATAGCCGAGCTTGCCGACATGGGCAATCCGGTGTGTGGGCATGTCGATGATTTCAGTGCCATGGATTTTGATAGAACCGGTGCGACGGCCCACCAGGCCCAGAATGGCCTTCAGGGTGGTGGTGCGCCCGGACCCGTTACGGCCCAGCAGCGTAATCACCTCGCCTTCGTGCAGCGTCAGGTTCATGCCGTGGAGAATGTGGGACTCGCCGTACCAGGCGTGCAGGTTCTCGATTCGGAGTAACTCCGGGCGTTGATCAGGCGGCATCGGTGGTCCCCATGTACGCTTCCATCACGGCTGGGTTGGTGGAGACGGTGTCGTAATCACCTTCCGCCAGTACCTCGCCCCGGTTAAGCACGGTGATGGTGTCGGCCAGGGTGGCGACCACATTCAGGTTGTGCTCTACCATCACAATGGTCCGGCCCTCGACCACTCGTCTGATCAGATCGGTGACCGTACCCACATCCTCGGAACTCATGCCCTGGGTGGGCTCGTCCAGCAGCATCAGCCGGGGCTTCAGAGCAATAGTGGTGGCAATTTCCAGGGCCCGCTTCTGGCCGTAAGGCAGCTCGACCGCCCTGGTGTCGGCATAGGCGCCAAGCTCCACCAGCTCCAGGGTTGCCTGGGCTTCTTCATTCAGTTGGTCCAGCACCCGCTTGGAACGCCAGAACTGGTAAGAAACCCCCAGTGTGCGCTGCAGGGCAATGCGTACATTTTCCCGGGCAGACAGGTGCGGAAACACCGCCGAGATCTGGAACGAGCGAATCATGCCTTGCTGGGCGATGCCAGCGGGCCGGGAGTGGGTGATGTCTTTACCGTCGTAGATGATCTGGCCCGCACTGGGCCTGAGAAACTGGGTCAGCAGGTTGAAAAAAGTGGTTTTGCCGGCACCGTTGGGGCCAATGAGGGCATGGATGCTCCCCGTCTCCACTTTTACGCTGACGTTGTTGATGGCGGTAAAGCCCTTGAAATCCTTTTGCAAATTCCGGGTTTCGAGGATGATCGGGGAAGGCGTTGTCTGTTCGCCCGCAGCCTGGTCGTTCACGGAAATACACCCCTTTCGGTTCAAGTCGGCGACGGGTGCGCCGTAGGTTCGTTATTATTGGTTATTCAAAATTTTTCTGAAAAGGTTGCAGATACTGCCAATTGAACTGACATTCAGTAATAGTCGGGGAGTGTGGAGTCTGTCAAGAAAAGAGGGGGAGGCAGGGCGCCTCCCGGAGAGCGGAAACCGGTTTTACAGATACTGGTAGCGCAGCAGCCGGTGCTTGATGCGTTCGAGGACGACCTGGTCGATCACCGCAGCCAGCACCGCGATGACCAGAATGTTGGTCATTACACCGGTCATGTCGGCGATTTCGCCGGAGTAGGCCAGGGATTTGCCCAGGCCGGCACTGAAACCGACGATCATTTCGGCGGAAATCAATGCCCGCCAGGCGTTGCCGAAGGCCAGTTGAGCGCCGGTGATCAGTTCCGGTGTCACCGCCGGGAAATAGACCCGCTTGAGCATCTGCAGCTTCGAAGCGCCCATCACCCGGGCGGCGGAGATATGCACTTTTTCCACGCTCTCGGTGGCGTTCATCACGCTCAGAGCGGTGGGGAAAAAGGCACCAATGGCCACCACCACGATGATCGGCAGGTTGCCGAATCCCATCAGGATCAGGAACAGCGGCACCCAGGCAATGGAGGGAATCGACTGCAGAATGATGATGGCGGCTTTCAGTGGGCTGCGAACCGCGTTCAGGGTGCCGCCCACCAGCCCGATCAGGATGCCGAGCACGATTGCGGAGCCGTAACCGGCACCCAGGCGGGTCATGCTGTTGCCCAGCCCTTCCCAGAAGGTCGGGTTGTTGAACTCTTCCCACAGACGGACAAAGGCGGCGGGAACGTCCGGCATCAGGAAGTCCGGCAGGAACCAGGCGGCCACCTGCCAGAAGAACAGAATGACGGCGATGGCGACCACATAGGCCCGTTTGCTGGCGACGCCGGCGGTTTGATTAGTACTCATGCTTAAAGCTCACGGGCCTTCTGCCAGGACAGATCGAGCAGCGAGTCAACGTCGAAATCGCTGTCTGCCGGAAGAATGCCCTGGGCCTGCATGATGCCGGCCAGTTCCTTCATCCGGTTGATGTCGTCCCCGGTCAGTTTCGCGCTGAAATCATTGGTCTGGATGGCCTGGGCAATGACGTCCACGGCAGGAACCTTGCCCTGGTTGCGTGATTCGACGAACTCATCCTTGATGAAATACTCGGTGATCAGCGGCGCCGCTGTCGCGGGTTCGCTTTCAAGCATGTCAATGGCCTCGCGCTGGGCATCCAGCGCCGCCCAGAGAACGTCTTTCCGGTTCTTCAGGGTGTCGGCGGAGGTGATGACCACCATGCACGGGAACGGCCAGACTTCGCCGATTTCATAGATCTGCTTGACCGGCGCCACCAGCCGGGCAATACGGTCGTAGGGCTCGAACAGGAAGGCCGCATCCACCCGGCCGCCAACCAGGGACTGAACGGCGACAGCCGGTGCCACACCCATGATGTTCAGATCACCGGGCTGGAGGCCGGCGTTGTCGAGCATCACGCCTTTGAGCACGATGTCGGCGGTGCTGCCCTGCTTCTGGGAAGCCAGGTTTTTGCCTTTCAGGTCCGCCACCGATTCAATGCCGGAATCGTCACGCACCAGCAGGGAGTGGTAGCCGCGCTGGGCGCCACCAACGATTTTCAGGTCCGCCCCGCGGGACGCCCAGGTAAAGGCGTTGGAGAAACCAAGCACACCAATATCGAGCTGGCCGCCCACGATGCCCTTGATCAGGTCGGTGCCGGAGCTGAATTCGATCAGTCTGGCATCCAGGCCGTACTTCTCATACAGCCCGGCCTCATAGGCCAGCATGGCCTGGGCATCGTCCATAACCCGGACGTAACCGACCCGGAATTCTTCTGCCGCATTAACCGGACTGGCGATCACCAGTGCCAGGGCAGCCGTAACTAACCAGCGGATCATACAGTTTCTCCTTTCTCAACAGGGGTTGAGGTTGTGTCGGTGTCGATACCGAGCAGGTTCAGAACGTCGCGACGGATATCGGCGAATGCTGACAGGTCGTGGGTTTTGGGAATGTGGCCCAGGGTAATTTCCTTGAGCACAACGGCTGGGCGGTTGCTGAACACCAGCACCCGGTCGGCCAGGTACAGGGCTTCGTCGACATCGTGGGTGACCAGGACCACCGTCGGACGCTCTTCCTCGATCAGGTCTTTCAGCACGCTTTGCAGGGTCATCCGTGTGAGGGCATCGAGGGCGCCAAACGGTTCATCCAGCAGCAGCACCTGGGGCCGGGCAATGAAGGCCCGCGCCAGGGCACAACGCTGGCGCATGCCACCGGACACCTGGTGCGGGTAATAGTCCTCGAAACCGGTGAGTTTTACCCGGCCCAGCCATTTGTGGGCATCTTCCCGGGCGGCCTGCTTTGGCTGGTTCTGGAATTCCAGGGCCAGAGCCACGTTCTCGAGCAGCGTCATCCACGGGTAGAGAGCGTGTTCCTGAAACACCAGGGTCCGCTCCGGTGAGGGGTTCGAGACGCTTTTGCCATCGGCCGTCAGCGTACCGGTAGAGGCACCCTGCAAGCCCGCGACCATGTGCAGCAGGGTGGACTTGCCGCAGCCGGACGGGCCAACGAGCGCCACTATTTCTCCGGTTTGGATGGTGGTGTCGAACTGTTTGATCACGTTCAGGTCGCCAAAGCTTTTGGTCACCTGGTCGAAATGGAGTTCCATATAACCCGCCAGAATATGTTTATATTCTAAAAAAGAATAACTAATCTCTATTTTATAACTACGAAGCGTTGTATAAAAGTGGATTATGCACTTTTACCTATTCGAGGACACTGGCGGGGAATCCCGGCTGGGGAATTGCGCCAGTTCTGCAAGGAGATAAGATCAGAGTGAAGTGGCCGGGCCGTGAGAGCGGCCCGGCAGGCAGAGACTGGACTCACTCCCGGGCGGGGCGCTCAACGACCTTGCGTTTGCCCTTGGCACAACGGGACAGGGCCTTAAGGCCATCACCATCGAAGGCATCTACACGGATAACGTCATAGAGCGCCGTCAGCGCCTCCAGCAGCTTGTCGCACTCATCCGCCTTGACGACGCCCTCGGCGCAGGCCCAGTCCACCAGTTCCTTGCGTTGGTGGCCCATCAGCAGGGCGATGCCATCCAGTTCGTCTTCGTTCCGGTTGCGGATTGCTTCATGCAGCCGGCTGCGCATCTCTGCGGTCTCGTTGGCCAGTCTGTAGGCATTGAGTACCCGCCCCAGGGGATCTTCCGGGTCCATGGTGGTGTAGGCGCCACGGCTGATCCGCTGACGCACGGGGGTGTCCTTCACAATACTTTCAGCCACTCTGGCGCCGAGCTTGTCGTCCGGACCATTGAGCCCGGTGGCGCCCAACGGGAATACCAGCAGGCGCAGTGGCCAGCGCAGGGCCGGAACCGGGAAGTTGATGATGGCTTCGCGCATGGAACCCTGAAGATCCCGCAGGCAGGTTTTCAGGCACCATTCCACCAGTGGTCGCTGGTCATCCGGGTAGCCCTCCTCGTGCCATTGTTTGATCACGGCAGTGGCGTAGTACAGGTGTACCAGGCAGTCTGCCATGCGGCCTGAGAGCCGTTGCCGGGCCTTGAGGCCGCCACCTACCGTCAGCAGGGTCACGTCGGTCATCAGCGCGAATGCGGCCGAGAACCGGGCCAGTTGCCGGTAGCAGGGCTTGATATCACCCTGGCGCGGCACCGATTCGATCCAGCCCCGGGTCAGGCCCAGCAGCAAGGCCCGCAGGGCGTTGCGGGTGGTATGGGCCAGGTGGCGGTAGAAAATGCCGTCGAATGTCTTCGCGGCCTTGTCTTCATCCTCCATGCCGGCCGCTTCGATTTCCTCCACGATAAAGGGATGGCAGCGGATGGAGCCCTGGCCGAAGATCATCAGGCTGCGGGTGAGGATGTTGGCGCCCTCCACGGTGATGCCAATGGGCACCGCCTGGTAGGCCCGGGCCAGGAAATTGCGCGGGCCGGTGATCACGCCCCGGCCCGCCACAACATCCATGGCGTGGTTGATCACTTCCCGCATCAGGTCGGTGTTGCGGTACTTCAGCACGGCCGAGGGCACGGAGGGCCTGCCCCCCCGGTCGAGCATACCGGAAGTGAGCAGCCGGGCCGCGTCCATCATGTAAGTGTAGCCGGCAATTGGCTCCAGGGCTTCCTGTACGCCCTCAAACTGGCTGATGGAACGGCCGAACTGCTCCCGGGTGTAAGCGTAGGACCCGGTGGCAAGGCTGGCCACCTTGCCGGCGCCGGTGCCCAGGGCGGGCAGGGAGATGGAACGGCCGATGGAGAGGCACTCCAGCAGCATGGTCCAGCCCTTGCCGAGCATGTCCTGGCCGCCGATGACCTGGTCCATGGGAATGAAGACATCGCTGCCCCAGGTTGGCCCGTTCATGAACACGGTGTTCATGGGCAGGTGGCGGGCGCCGGCATTGACGCCCTCGGTCTCCCGCGGGACCAGCACGCAGGTCACACCGATCTCATCATTATCGCCGAGCAGCTTGTCCGGGTCATAGACCTTGATGGCCAGGCCAATCAGTGTGGCCACCGGTGCCAGGGTAATATAGCGCTTGTTCCAGGTGACCTTCAGGCCCAGTACTTCCTTGCCGTTCCATTCACCCGTGCAGACGATGCCCTTGTCCGGAATGGCGCCTGCATCGGAGCCGGCCACCGGCGAGGTCAGGGCAAAGCACGGAATCTCGTCGCCGCCGGCCAGTCTTGGCAGGTAGTGCTTTTTCTGCTCATCGGTGCCGTAGTGCATCAGCAGCTCGCCGGGGCCCAGCGAATTGGGCACCATCACGGTGACGGCGGCCGACACACTGCGGGTGGAGATTTTCATCACGATTTCCGAGTGGGCGGTGTTGGAGAAACCCAGGCCACCGTCCTCTTTCGGGATCACCAGGCCGAAAAAACCCTTTTCCCGGATGAATTTCCAGACCTTGTCCGGCAGGTCGTACTGTTCGTGGGTAATTTTCCAATCGTCCAGCATGGCGCAGAGCTTTTCCACCGGGCCATCCAGAAAGGCCTGCTCGTCGCTGGTGAGGTGTGCCGGTTTGGCGTCCAGCAGTTTGTTCCATTTGGGGTTGCCGGAGAAGAGTTCGCCGTCCCAGTCCACAGAGCCGGATTTCAGGGCTTCGGCTTCGGTATCCGAGAGCTTTGGCAGGCGGCTGCGAACCCAGCCAAGCAGCGGTCGGCTGAGCTTGTCGAGCCGTAAATCGCCGGGAACCGCCAGAATCAGGGCCAGGGCCAGCAGAGCGCCACCGAAAAGGATGCTGAGAATGTGCCAGTCATCCTGAAACAGACCGATAACTGTGGCAATGGACATCACCAAAGCAGCTGTGGTGCCGCCGATACCCAGATAAATCAGTATCAGGGCACTGATCAGCAGGAACAGAACACTCATGGGGCAGACCTCCGTATCGTGAATTCAATCAGCCAGAACGTGCTTCTAACCATCGGTCAAAGTTCCTGCAGTTGCAAGGAGAGCCGGCGGGCGCAGGGTTTGGTTCGTATGATCGGCCTTAAAAGCTGAGGCCAAAGATCAGTAATGCCAGTGTGGCCAGCAGCACCGCCACGTTCATTCCAAGAACAGAATTAAGCCGCGGAGGATCCGCCAGGGCGCCCGGCAGCCTGAGGCTGACCCACAGAGCTGCAGGCGCCGGAACGAGTGCGATGGTGGCCCATACCGGCAACCAGCCTACCAGTATGCCGGCCCCCAGAACGCCGTAACTTCCCAGCAGCAGAATGCCCACCAGTCTGGCGGCGGCAGGCTGGCCCAGGGTTATCACCAGGTGTCGGCGCCCGACTTTCCGGTCTGCTTCGGCATCCGGTATCTGATTGATCAGCAGTAGCTCGCTGACCAGCAGCAAGCTGATGGCAGACACTGCAATGGCCGCAGCGTCAAGGCGGGCACCCAGGGCAATCAGACTGCCCAGAATCATTACCGGCCCGAATCCAAGCCCCGGGGCCAGCAGGCAGAGGATGGGCGAGCGGGTAATCCAGCGGGTGTAAGTCAGTACCAGCACCACGCCCGCGGCCCCGAGCACCAGCATGGTCAGCCCCCGGAGCCAGAGAAAGTACAGGCCGATTGCTATCACCACGGCCAGCGTGCCGAGGGCCGTCAGCAACACGCGTTTTGCGGCGGTGGGAACCTCTGGAAGCGCCCCGCTGCCGCCGGAAAAAGGCGTGCGCCGGGTGATCAGATCCAGCCCGGAAACAAAGTCCTCGTATTCATTGAGCAGGTTGACCGCCGCGTGGGCGAGCAGGGCGCCGACCAGAACCAGAAGGGTATCCAGTAACGCCGGTGGCTCGCCCTGTTGCCAGGCCAGTGCCACACCGAGGCCCGCACACAGGGGGGCGAGCACCAGAAAGTTGGGGCGGGCGGCACGCACGACCGCGACGGTTTCAGACATGGGGTCCTTCCTTAACGAAACAGGGCTGACTTGATCCGGTGGTCAGATGTAACCGGCTGCGAACACCAGCCCGAGCACCACGGGCATCACAACGAGACTACCAAGATTACTCAATAATACCAGTGAAGCCACCTTATGTGGCTCCTGGCGATATTGTTCAGCCACTATGTAGTTCAGTACCGCCGGTGGCAGGGCGGCGAATACCCACAGCGCCGCGACCTGCATCCCCGGCAGGTCGAGGATGGCGATCATGGGCCAGGCCAGCAGCAGGCCACTGGCCGGGCAGGCGATTGCACCGAGCATGCCCAGTTTCCAGTCGCTGAAGTCCACATCCAGCATACGGACGCCCAGAGCAAACAGCATCAGCGGAATACTGACACCCCCAAGCATGTTCAGTGTCTCCAGCAGCCACCCCGGCAGGGGAACGGCGGCAAGATTCACCGAGAGCCCGGCCACACTGGCGAGTACGATTGGCAGTTTCAGGCGTTTCACAATGGAGGCATGGTGGTCCAGTATGTACAGACCGACAGAGAAGTGCAGCAGCATTTCCACGACGAACAGCACAATCGCCGCTGGCAGGGCCGCATCACCAAAGGCCAGCACCAGCAGGGGAATGCCCATGTTGCCGGAATTGTTGAACATCATGGGAGGCAGGAAGGTTTTCAGGTTCAGCTTCAGAACCTTTGCCAGCGGATACAGCACGATACCCGAACCAAGCACCACCACTGTGGCCGCCAGCGCCAGCTGGGCATAGTCCTGCAGGGGGGCCTTCTGGTCCGCCAGCACCGCAAACACCAGCATGGGCACGAACAGTTCCATGTTGAGAACGTTGAGTCCCTGGATATCCGGGGTGCGGTAACGGCCATAAAGGGCACCGCAACCGGCGATCAGGAAAACCGGCAACATGGTGGACAGAATCTGGCCGATCATTGAACAGGCTCCGACAGGCGTAAGAGAGATAGTGAATGAATAATCCGTTAGGTTCGCAAGTATCGAGCCGGTTGGGCAAGCATTAATCGCAAACGTTCGACCAAAGCCGGAGGCAACATGGTGTGAGCGGACCAGGTTGCGGTGGCCGGCCAGGCCCACCAGAATACCGGCCTGAGATTCTTAATCTGCTGCGGAGAGTCCCTGTGTCCAGTCCCTTTGATCAGCCTGTTTTCCGGGAACACACCTGTTCGGTCAAATTTGATGCCCGTAGGGCGGTGTTTGGCCGCGATGACGTTATTCCGGTGTGGGTTGCCGACATGGACTTTGCCGCTCCTGAGGCTGTTACCCGGGCGCTTAGCGAGCGGGCTGCACACCCGGTGTATGGTTACACACTGTTCCCGGACAGTCTTTATCGGTCCATGATCGACTGGTTCGCCGACCGACACGGCTGGCAGATCCAGCGGCAATGGATCCTGATGGCACCCGGTGTGGTCCCGTCCCTGAACGCGGCCTGCATGGCCTATGCCGGGCCGGGCGAGGGTGTCATCATCCAGCCACCGGTGTATCCGCCGTTTTTCAGTTCGATCCGGCACAGTGGCCGGAAGGTGATCGAGAACCCCCTGGTGCCGGAAGACCCTGACACCGGTGACCCCGGCCATTACCGGATGGATCTGGACCACCTTGAACAGTGCGCCGCGCGACCGGATGCCCGTATCCTGTTGCTGTGTTCACCCCACAACCCGGTCGGGCGGGTTTGGTCTGATGACGAGCTCAGGGCCGTGCTCGCCATTGCCCGACGGCACCAGCTGGTGGTGGTCTCGGATGAGATTCACTGCGACCTGACCTATCGGGACAAGCCCCGCCACACCATGTTGGCCAACCTGGCCGGGCCGGAGGATGCCCTGGTGATGGCGGTGGCACCCAGCAAGACTTTCAATATGCCCGGCCTGGGGCTGTCCGCGCTGGTGATCCCCGATTCGGACCGGCGCAGCGCCATGAAAGCCGTGTTCGCGTCCATGCATCTGCCCCAGTGCAACCCGTTCAGCATCGCCGGCTTCGAAGCCGGTTATCGCCACGGCGGTCCCTGGCTGGATGATCTGATGGCATACCTTCAGGCAAACCGGGATTATGTGGTGGAGGCGGTCAGCCAACGGCTGCCGGGCATTCGGGTATCGGCTCCCGAGGGAACCTACCTGATGTGGCTGGATTGCCGCGGGCTGGATCTGGACGATGCCGGCCTGAAGCGGTTTTTTGTCCGGGACGCCGGTATCGGCATGAATCCCGGGGTATCGTTTGGTGATCAGGGCAGCGGCTTCATGCGGCTCAACATCGGCTGCCCCAGAGCCGTGCTTGAAGAGGTTCTTGATCGAATCGAAACCGCACTCGGGAACCTCGGACCGGATCACTGATCCTTCATGGAGCAGTGATTTTGCACCGGTTTCCAGTGGGGTGGTTCGGCTATGCCGGGCAGGTCGCCACTGGTGGGCCGGATTGCCTCCCAGATCTTGCCACCGTGGCGGGTCAGGCTGCCGACGGTGTAACTTCGGGAGAACAGCCATGGCTCGGGTTGTTCGCACGGCTCCTGAGCCGGGTTACGGCTCTGGGCAGTCGACCGCTCACTGTTGCCGGTTTCTGACATGCTTGCATCAGTGTCGACGCGGGCGCCGGACTTGCCGCCGGCGTTGTCGCTTTTGGCGCCACAGTCCGGAACCGAATCGAGCCGCTTCCAGTTAAATGCCGTTCCCGGTTCCTGCCCTTCGTGCAGTTCACGGGATTCAAACCAGTTTCCCTGATGAAATACCACAGTGCCTGCCGGGTAGTAGCGGGTAGGCACCCACTTGGCCTGCTCCGGATCACAGGGCTTAGCGGCAGCCGGAAGTGAGAGGCCAGGCATCAGCAGCACCAGAAAGAGAAGGCTGCGAAAGCGTCGGATGGATTCAGTCATGGTTGTCTCCTTTTGCTTGCTGTTCTTTGATCCGGTAGTTCGCACGTTTGCCGGTCTGAGTTGCCAGTAGCAGTCCGGCGAGAATCAGCAGACCACCGATGATATGAAACACCCCGAGGGACTCCCCCAGAAAGACACCCGCCAGCACGGAGGCGAAGACCGGCGTCAGGTACATGAAGATGGCCGCCCGGGCCGGGCCGATTTTATGCACACCGTGATTCCAGAAACCGTAGGCCAGAATGCCCGGGAAAATGGCGAAATACAGCAGGGGCAGGGCTGTGTCCCGCGACAGATCGAAACCACCTGCGAAGAAAAACAGATCGGTCAGGTAAAAAGGCAGTATCACCAGGGTACCCAGAAGTATCTGGGTAGTCAGAAAGGTCAGGGCCGGCAGCGGCACCGCCTGGCGTCGCAGCAGGACCGAAAACAGCCCCCAACTGAAGACCGCCGCCACCATGATCAGGTCCCCCGGCTGCGCCTGCAGGCCGGTGAGTACCGCAATGTCGCCCCGGGCCACTACGGTGATAATCCCGATGATGGCCAGGGCGATACCGAGGGCCTGGATGGGGCGGGTCCGGTCGCCGAGCAGAATCCAGGCCAGCAGTGCCACGAAGATCGGAATGGTGGCGTTGATCAGGGCGATGTTGGTGGCCGTGGTGGTGGTCGCCGCGAAGTAGAGTAACGAGTTGAAGGCCGCCACGCTGAAGGTCGCCAGGGCAAGCATGGACCCGAAACGCTGGCGAATAACCTGGCGGTGGCGCCAGACACCCGGAAACCCGAAGGGCAACAGAATGGCGAGTGCAATGATCCAGCGCCAGAAGGACATGGACAGGGGCGGGATGTTCTCAACCGTGCCCCGGGCGACAACGGCATTGCCGGCCCAGAACAGAGGCGTCAGGACCAGACCAACGTAGGCCAGCCCTGGAGTTCGGGGCAAGATTCCGGCGCTTTCCGCAGACACACACGCTCCTGTTGGTTGGGTACTGGCCGATAAAACGCATAGGATACTACTCTCCCGGAACTTCTGCCTCCGTACCAATGTGGTAGGCTGCGAAACCAGCCATTACCACCTGGTCGACCGCCATACCGATAACCCGCCCATCACTGGAGGAACGGATGGGATGCTGGGCATTGGTGATGGGGTCGGAGACGTAACCGAGAATCTCTCCCTGCGATACCCGGGCCCCAAGCTCGATCTCGCTGAACAGAATGCCGCCGTGATCAGCGCGGATCCAGTCGGAATCGTAGTAGACCGGCTCCGGATCCCCCCACACGAACATCCGCGAAATCATGCCCTGGCGTTCCATCAGGCTGGTCAGGCTGTTAACCCCGGCGCTGATCTGGTGTTGCTGAATCCGGTGGGATTCCCCGGCTTCCATGGTCACGGTGCGTATGCCGGCAGCAACCGCGGCGGTGCGAAGCATGCCGGGGGAGCCGGTGCTGTGAACCACCGCCATTCGGTCAAAGCCCCGGGTGAATTCGGCCACTTCCGGGTTGTTCATGTCGGCCCTGAGCTGGGGCAGGTTGGTGCGTTTCAGTGAGCCAGTGTGAATGTCCACCAGCATGTCGCAACGGCGGATGACGTTTTCGAACAGCGAATAGGCAATCCGGTCGGCCAGGCTGCCCTCCGGGCTGCCGGGGAAATGCCGGTTGAGATCCCGCCGGTCGGGCAGATAGCGGCTGCCTTGTTGGAACCCCGGCAGGTTGACGATGGGAATGCCTACGACCCGGCCAGAGAGTTTTTCCGGGTTCAGGTCATACACGGTCTGGCGAATAATCTCGATGCCGTTGAGTTCATCACCGTGAACGGCACCGGTGAGGCACAGGGTCGGACCTGCATTGACGCCATTAACCACCAGCACCGGTGTCGGCTGGGATAAACCGGCAATCTGGATGCCCGGCGCCCAGGCCAGACGGGTCGAGGTTCCCGGCATGACATCATTACCAAGGAGGGTGAAAGCTTCTCCTGGCCGAAGCTCGGGTCCGGGCTCCGATTCTGTCCCGGCGCCAGCGTCCGGCAATTCAGATCCGGTGGTATCCGCAGTGTTCTCGGCCGGGGCTGTCGCCTGTGCCTCAGGCGCTGGCGCAACCTCCTTGAGGTCAATATTCGGAGCCACTTTGCGGGCAGGCGCCGAGGGCGTATCGATACCAGCCCCGGTCCGGGACGGATGTGGCTTCAGGGCTTTGTTTTCCCGTTCCGCGGTTGTCCGTGGCACCGATTGTTCAACGTCCTCCACGCTCTCGTCTTCGGCGAGTTCCGCGACCAGGACTTCGGATGCCTTGCGGGATTTGGCGGGATCGGGATTGGCGAACAGGGGCGCCGGCAGCGAGATTGCAAGCAGGCCGGTCAGCAATATCAGGTGGCTCGGTTTTTGAAGCCGCTCAAACAGCATAATTCCTCACGGATCGTCCGTATGCGCCCAAGGATAGAGGGTCTCTGGCGGTCATGGATACGGCTGTAACAAAGGTTTAATGCCCCTTCCATGAAGTCTGGGCAAACCCGGCGCGGCAGTACCTGTCCAGCCAGTGTCAAATGCATTGGTTTGCATGAAGGTGATCGTTATACGCCGACAGGGCCTGTAACAATAGGGGTTGATCGCGACATCCGGTGTGCTTCTGTTACTGCCCTGTTAGTTCGCGTGTACAACCTGCCACAGGTCGCCCTTGCGGAACGCCCTGTGCTCGGCCTCCAGCTTCAGCAGGTGCGCCAGTGCTGACCGTTCGGCCACCCCGTGAATCGCCGCCGGCACATCATCGTATGCCTTTGCTGTCAGCGTTTTGAGATTCACCGGGGTCAGCGCTTCCAGGGCACGAGCGACCTTGTGCTCCCGTGACAGTCGGTGGGTAATCAGGAAATCAATGACCGCTTCCGGTTGTCCCATTAAGAATCCATGGGCCGGGGCAATGTAGCGGATGGACTCGGCCAACAGGTCGTACAGGGACTCAATGTAGGCCTTCATGTCCCCGTCCGGCGGATTAATCACTACCGTGGACCCCTGCATGATGTGGTCGCCGGAGAAAAGCAGCTCCTGATCCGTCAGCAGATAACACAAATGATTCGAGGCATGGCCCGGGGTGTGCAGTACTTTCAGAATCCCGGCTTCGGTAACAATCAGGTCACCGTGCTCCGGTTCGTCATCCGCACGGAACGTCTGGTCCTGACTCGCGCCTTCGGGCGCCGGCCAGCCGTAAACACGGCAACCGGTTCGCTCCTTGAGAGCCGCAACGGCCGGCGAGTGATCCTTATGGGTGTGGGTAACCAACACCTGATCAATCACCCCACCGGTCACCTCCAGAATCCGCTCAATATGGTTGTCGCTCGCGGGGCCGGGGTCAATCACGGTAAACCGCTTATGACCCAGTACATAGGTGTTGGTGCCCGGCCCGGTCATCATCCCGGGGTTGGGTGCCGTCAGCCGGATCACCCCCGCCGCCACTTCAACCGGCTCACCGGGAATAATCTCTGCCCGGGTTGAGCCCTCCCCTTCCGGATCCAGCTTGGCCGCCTCATCATAGGCCGGCGCCCCCGGCTCCAGCGTCACCGGCTTGCCTTTCTTCAGCCCCGGCCAGGGTTTGCTTGGATGAGGTTCAGGCGGATTGGCGTGGGCATAACGCATTAGCGCATCCGTGGTTTCGAAATCACTGAGCACCCGCAGCGTCCGGATCGTCGGCAACCCCAATAACCGCCGGCCACCGCGGTGATCCTCCAGTGCTTTCTCCGGCCGGATCCAGACATGATCAATGGTCTCCACCCCATCATGACTGGCCAGTTGGCCTTCAGGCGCGGTGGTCACAAAGAACCGTGTATCAAACCGCCGGGGCGGTCCCGGCGGCGTAACCCAGTGGCCCAGGTAGGCCAGCCGGTCCAGCGGAATCGACAGCCCATGGTTATTGCACAGACTGGCCAACGACAAATCGCCCCTGAACAAAGCTTCCCGGTCGCCATGGGCCGGATGGTCCCCGGAAACCGGATGCCCCTGCGCATCCACCGCAACCAGAATCCCGGCTTCCTCAAAACACTCCCGAACCGCCGCCAGCATGTAATCCGCGCCACCCTCGTCGACACTCATGGTCTGACTGACCTCGGCATCTCCGGGCCCAAGGGCGTGTTCCCGCCCGCTGGGCTCGTGTTCTTCGACCCTTCCTCCGGGGAACACAAAATAGCCGGGCATGAACACCGCATCCCAGGTACGTTGCAGCAGCAGGACTTCAAGGCCTTCGGCAGTGTCGCGAATTAAAACCAATGTGGCGGCAGGGCGGATATCCATAAAACTCCAAATGCGATCTTTATTATTCGGTGCGCGAAGAGAGTACGAACGACATCAGGAAAGAGCCTTCCAAAACTGTGTGGAGCCAGGGATGGCGGAACTCAAGCGTCACAGGGACGTGCCGCAAGGAGCGTGTTTTGGAAGGCTCTTTCCTGATGTCGCTGCACCAAAGCTTACAGCGCAAAGGTCCAATAGCAAGATAACCGATTTAAAGCAGAACGTCTTGAGATGAACACTAAAGTCGAACAGCGTATGATTCGCCCCCAGAGACCCAGCGAGAACAGGAACCCAATGTGGCCCGAATCAAACTCTCCTTCCCGGACGACGCCTTCCGCTTCGAAACCAGAATGCCCGTCAGAATCACCGACATCAACGGCGCCAACCACCTGGGCAACGACGCCCTGATCTCCATGCTCTCCGAAGCCAGGGCCCAGTTCCTCGTCAGTTACGGCCTCCAGGAAGCGGGCAAGGATGGCACTGGCATCATCGTCACCGACCTGGCCACCATGTACCAGTCCGAGTCCTTCTTCCCGGAAATGCTGCGCTTCGAAGTCGGCCTGATGGACTTCAACAGGTACGGTGGGGATTTCGTGTTCCGGGTCACCAAGGCCGAGAGCGGCCAGCCCGTTGCGCTCGCCAAGTACGGATTCGTGTTCTTCAACTACCAGCGCAAGGAAGTGGTGCCTGTGCCGGAAAGCTTCCGCTCACGCTTTGCCTGACCCAGCACTGGACATGAAGGCGGGGTCAGATGAACCCTTTCATCTGACCCCATTCTGTCTCGTGCTGTTCCGGAGCCGTTTCATGCCGGCCCGATAGAAGCCGTAAGCCATAACGCCAGCGAGGAGATTGCCCACCAGTGCGCCACTCATGAGGCCAAAGATGCCACTGATCTGGCTGCCCAACCAGAGTAGCGGCAAGTAGCAAAGAAACAGCCGCAAAGTGGATACCAGCAGCGCCCGCATCGCCAGTCCCAGGGCGTTGCACACCGACACCATCAGCATACACACGCCCAGGCCGCTGTAACTGAGCGGCACCCGCACCAGATAGGCGGCCAGCACCTCCCGGACGTCGCTGTCGCTTGAGAACAATTCAGACACCAGCCCTGAAGCCAGCACCCAGGTCAGGCCAATGGCAAGCTGCCAGACCACCACGAACCGGACCGCGATGCGCACCAGTTTTCGGATCTGTTCAATATCTCCGGCACCCAGCAACCGGCCAATCATCGGCGGCATCGACATGGTCAGTGCCAGCACCACGACAATGGAGAAAAACTCCAGGCGGGTGCCGAGGCCCCAGGCGGCTACGGCTGCGGAGCCGAAGCCGGCGACAAGGGCTGTTGCCAGCATCGCCGAGACGGCGGGCATCAGCTGACTGACCATGGCCGGTGCCATGATGCCGTTGAGCTGCTTGAGGGCCTGCCAAAGGGCAAGCTGGCGCAGATCAAACCGGACCCAGTGACGCTTCAGAAGTTTCGGGTAGATCACCAGGCAGCCGATACCGAACGAGGTGACGGTGGCCCAGGCGGCGCCGGGTAAACCCCAGCCAAAGGTAAAAATATAGAGCGGATCCAGGGCGATGTTGGTCAGACTGGTGGCCACCATCATGTACCCCGGCAGTCTGGTGTCGCCGTGGGAGCGGCACACACTGTAGCCGAAGTAGAGAACCGCGCCGGTCCAGGCGGCGATCAGCCAGGGAATCCAGTAGCGTCTGATCAGCGGCAGCAATGTCTCTTCCGCGCCGAGTGCGGTCATGATGTGGCCCTGGAGAAGCCACAGGGTCACACAGATCAGGAAAACCAGGGTTCCACCTACGGTAATGATCAGGCCGCCCAGACGATAGGCGCGGAGTTCGTCACCGGCACCCAGTGTGCGGGAAACGATGGCGGTAGTGGCAATGCCCAGGCCCACCTGAAGACCGATGATCAGCTGCTGCATTGGCAGGGTGAAGCCGAGTGCCGCCAGCGGATCCCGGCCAAGCTGACCCACGAAGGCACTGTCGGCCAGTTGGAAGGTCATCAGGGAGAGTACCCCGAACAGCATGGGCCAGGTCATGCTGTAGAGCTGGCGGGCCAGGCTTGGGGTTTGGGCGGTTGTTTGCACGGAGTGATTGGGGCCTTCGATTGGGGTTCCGGCTTTGGGCGGGGATTCTAACAGGTTCTGGTTTGGGTGTTAGCAAAGCTGCTGGCACGGCTTTCCAGGACACGCCGTGAACCCATCCATGGGGGCTTGGCATTGCCATCCCTGGCAATGCACAGTCCTGGAAAGCCGCGCCAGCAGCTTTGCTCGAGCTCAGGCGTTACGGCCAGCGCCTGATTACTGATCCAGTGTTTTAAAGCGCGTTCAGTGCTGCGTCGTAATCCGGCTCGTTCTTGATCTCGTCGACCAGCTGGCTGTGCAGAACCTTGTTGTTCTCATCCAGTACCACTACTGCCCGGGCGCAAAGGCCGGCGAGGGGGCCGTCCTGGATGGCGACGCCGTAGTCCTGCTGGAAGCTGTAGTTCCGGAAGGTGGAGAGGGTTTCGACATTTTTCAGGCCTTCGGCACCGCAGAATCGGGCGGCGGCAAAGGGCAGGTCGGCGGAGATAACGAGTACCACGGTGTTGTCGAGGTTGCCGGCTTTTTCGTTGAATTTCCGGGTGGAGGCGGCGCAGACGCCGGTGTCGATGCTGGGGATGATGTTCAGGATTTTGCGTTTGCCGGCCCAGTTATCGAGTTTGACTTCTTCCAGGCCGCTGTTGGTCAGGGTGAAGGGTGGTGCGTTGTCGCCTGTTTCGAGGAATTTGCCGCTCAGTTCAATAGGGTTGCCGTCGAGGGTAACGTTGTTCATGGGGTTTGCTCCTTGTCGTCTGGTTTAGAGTCTTACGTACTCTGTGTAGACCACTTTGGATGATTTTGCATGTGAGCTTTGGTGGCTGGACTGGTGCGGGGCGGTTATCCAAAACACGCTCCTTGCGGCACATCCCTGTGGCGCTTGGGCTCCGCCATCCATGGCTCCGCACAGTTTTGGATAACCGCCCCGCACCAGTCCCCGAGCCTCGGAGTGGCCTACCTTAGTGCTCAACTGATCTTAACCGCTGGTCGCACTTTGTGCTTCGAAACCCCTTGCAGGATAACGCTGAACCAGCAGCAGATAACAGCCCATGGCAATGGCGGCGCAGGCGGCGATGATGGTGGCCATGATCAGGGAGGTGCCGTCGTGCAGGTGGCCGACGAGCATGCCGGCGAAGGCGGCGATGGCCATCTGGGTGAAGCCGAACAGGGCGGAGGCGGAGCCGGCCATGGTCGGGAAGTTGGCCAGGGCACCGGCCATGGTTTGGGGCAGGACCATGCCGGTGCCGATCATGAACAGGGCCTGGGGCAGGATGACGGCCCAGACGCTGAAGACTTCGCTCAGGGCCAGCACGGCCATCAGGCTGCCTCCACCTACTGCGATTACCAGGCCACGAACCAGGATCTGGTCAGGCAGCAGGCGGCGGCCGAGCCGGACGGCGGTCAGGTTGCCGACAATGTAGCCGGCGACCATGCCGGCGAAGTAGAGGCCGAACTGTTCCGTAGGCACGCCCAGAAAGTCGATGAGCACGAACGATGAGCCGGACAGGAAAGCGAACAGGCCAGAGAAGATCAGGGCGTTGGTCAGGGTGTAGCCAAGGAAGCTGATGTCCCGTGCGATGGTGCGGTAGTTCCGGAGCAGGCTGCAGAGTTTCAGGGATTGGCGATGCTCCGGGCGCATGGGCTCGGGAAGGCCGATGGCAACCACCACAGCCATCACCAAGGCATAGCCGCCCAGTACCAGGAATACCGATGACCAGCCCAGGCTGGCAGTCATAAGCCCGCCAATGGTTGGTGCGATCGCCGGCGCCAGGGCCATGATGCTGGCCAGGATGGCGAGGATCCTGGCGGCTTCACGGGGCGTGTAAATGTCCCGGATCGCCGCACGGCCCAGTACCGGGCCTGCGGAGCCACCCAGGGCTTGCAGGAAGCGGAACAGGATCAGGGTTTCGATATTGGTGGCCAGCGCGCAGCCAATACTGGCGATGGCAAAAAGCACAAATCCGCCAATCATGATCGGTTTGCGACCAAAACGGTCCGCCAGGGGGCCGCAGACTAGCTGGGCAATGGCAAAGCCCACCATGTACAGACTGAGAGTCAGCTGTACCTGATCGGTGCCGGTACCGAAGTCTCTGCCAATCTGTGGCAGTGCCGGCAGATACATATCCGTCGCCAGCGGCCCGAGAGCCACAGCCGCAGCAAGAAGTACAGTTGTCCAGACACTGGTCAAAGTAAGCATTCGCTTCCTGAGTGCGTTATCGAGGAGTTACGACAGGTCAGGTTGGGGAGGTGGCTTTCCGAAACTGTGCGGAGCCATGGATGGCGGAGCCCAAGCGTCACAGGGATGTGCCGCAAGGAGCGTGTTTCGGAAAGCCACCTCCCCAACCTGGCCGACCACCGAGTGTTGGCAGTCTAGGCGAGGGGCGACCAAAAGATAACGGCCTGCACGCTCATACAACCTATGAGTAAAAGTAATTGATTAACTCTTCAGGCTGTTGAGTGCGGCCGCAACGACGTTGATCTGATTGCGCAGCCACTTATGGGCAGGGTCGTTCTGGTTGCGGCGGTGCCAGAGCATCAGCAGGGTAAAGGGTTTGAAATCAAAGGGCAGGGGCACCCAGGCGAAGTCGCGGAGTAAGTGTTTGCTCATGCCTTGCGGGGCTGTGGCCAGCATGTCAGTACCACGGAGGAACTCGGGGAGGCCAGAGAAGTTGGAGACCGTCACCACGTTACGGCGGATCAGGCCCCGGGTGTCGAGCGATGTTTCCAGGCTCGGTTTCTCGCCGGTGGCGAACAGCAGGGCGATGTGGTCGGCCTTCAGGTAATCCGCCAGATCCGCCGGAGGCTCCCGGTGCGCCGGGTCGTAGAACACCACCATGCGGTCCGCCATCAGGCCCCGTTGCATAATGTCCGTGGCTTCCGGGGCGTGGGGCGAGAGGATCAGATCACAAACGTCCTTCCGGAGCATATCCGCCCTTGGAATACCCGACGGAATGACCTGCAGGCGGATACCGGGAGCCTCCCGGCGCAGGGTGCGCACGAGGCCCGGCAACAGCAGGTCGCGCTGGTAATCGTTGGCAGCGATCGTGAAGGTGAACTCCGCGGTGGCGGGGCTGAAGGGCGGGCCGGCGGACAGGGACTGGAGGTCGTCCAGAATCTGGCGCACGTGGGGGCCGGCCTGGAGTGCATACCGCGTCGGGGCGATGCCCCGCCCGGATTTGACGAACAGCGGATCGCCGAGGGCGTGGCGGAGGCGCTCAAGCGTGTGGCTCACCGCGGACTGGGTGACGCCCAGCCGCACTGCGGCACGGGAGACACTGCCCTCGTCCAGCACAGCCAGGAAAGTGCTCAGGGCACGGAAGTCCAGGTTCAATGTATCAATTGGATTCATGAATGGCAGTGTAACCCGATACCAGCAGGTGGTGCCACGGTGGGTCTGCGTTCCTGTCTGTTCGTGTTGAGTGATCGTTCAAATCCCGATACTGTGGTTTCAGTACACGATCCCAATACCCGTCCGGATGAGGAGTTCCACCGATGACCATGACTCTTGCTTTTGATGTCTACGGAACCCTGGTCGACCCCATGGGCATGTCCCGCCTGCTGGCGGAAGATGCCGGAGACAAAGCCGAAGCAGTCGCTGCGCTCTGGCGCGAGAAGCAACTGGAGTTCTCGTTCCGGAAGGGCCTGATGAAGGTGTATGAGGATTTTGGCGTGTGCACCCGCCAGGCCCTGCGCTATGCCATGGCGGCCCACAAATTGCCGTTAACCGAAGAACGTGAGAACGCCCTGATGGCGGCGTATCTCTCACTGCCCGCTTTTGACGATTCGTTGCCGGCACTGGAAAGCCTGAAGGGGCAGTATCCGTTGTTTGCGTTTTCCAATGGCAGCTACCCGGCCCTTGAGAAAGTGCTAGGGCACAATAACCTGCTTGATCAGTTTGAAGGCCTTGTCTCCGTCGACGACATCAAAAGCTTTAAACCCGACCCCGCTGTGTATACTCATGCGCGGCGTGTGACCGGAGCTTGGGAGAAACCTCTCTGTCTCGTTTCCAGTAACGCATGGGATGTCATTGGTGCGAGGGCGTCTGGTTTGTTGGCAATCTGGGTGAAAAGGGATCCTGATAAAGTATTCGAAGATTGGGGTATTGAACCTTCGGCGGTGATAAGCAGTCTTTTGGAACTACCATCAGCGCTACGAAACCTTAAAAGCTAGCGGAGGCGGGTGTTGGGTCAGGCTGTCCAAAACTGTGCGGAGCCATGGATGGCAGTGCCGAGCCCCCAGGGATGGGTTCACGGCGTGCCTGGCAAAGGCCTGCCCACTGACCGCCGGACTCCTGGCCTCGCAGGCTGATTATCCATGGTGATGAACAAAGCACCATGGCATTACGGTCACATCCGGTGGGCAAACCGGTCACTTCCGGCCACTGCCCAATCCCGCCTCTGGTTGATATGATTACACCCCACTGGAAACAACCACCAAAAACAGGACTGCCATGCTCAGCTTCCTCCCCGCCCCCGTTATCGGCGTACTTAACTCCATCCTGCTGGGACTCAACACCCTGTTCTGGTGCATCCTGCTTTACATCCCGGCCATCCTGAAACTGATCATCCCCATCAAGGGCTTCCGGATCCTGTGCACCAAAGCCATCATCTGGGTCGCCGAAGCCTGGGTCGCCTGTAACACGGGCTGGATGAAGCTGACCCACAAAACCAAATGGGAAGTGAAAGGCGCCGAAAACCTCAAACGGGAAAGCTGGTACCTGGTGCTGGCCAATCACCAGAGCTGGGTTGATATCTTCGCCATGCAGCGGGTCTTCAATCACCGGGCGCCATTCCTGAAATTTTTCCTCAAGCAGCAACTGATCTGGGTGCCGGTTATCGGCCTGGCCTGGTGGGGGCTGGACTTCCCGTTTATGAAGCGATACACCCGCGAGTATCTGATCAAACACCCTGAAAAACGGGGCGAAGATCTCAAGGCGACCCGCCGGGCCTGTGAGCAGTTCCGACATACCCCGGTCAGCGTCATGAACTTCGTGGAAGGCACCCGGTTTACCCAGGCCAAGCACGACAAGCAGAAGTCCCACTACACCCACCTGCTTACCCCCAAGGCCGGCGGTGCCGCCTTCGTGCTGGACGCCATGGGCGACTCGATTCAGACCCTGGTGGATGTCACCATCGCCTACCCGGGTGGCGCGCCGACCTTCTGGGAGTTTATCTGCGGCCGGGTGAGCGAAGTCAAAATGGAAATCCACACCGTCGACATCCCGGAGCACCTGAAAGGCCGGGACTATTCAACGGATGCCGAGCACCGCCGGAATGTGAAAAACTGGCTGCGGGATCAGTGGCGGGCGAAAGATGAGCGGCTGGAGCGAATGCTGGCCCAATAATAACACCGGCGGAGGGTGTCAGCTCTTGCTTTCGTCCTCCTCAATCTCATCCGGATGCGCCTGCCACTGCGGTTTTTCAACCGTTGGCGGAGCCGTTCCCGGTTGGGATTTCTTCGGCTGCGACCAGCTTGAAATTGATCTGTCTGCGCTCCTCATCCACGCCGGAAAAACTCACGGTTACGGGCTGCTCCAGCTGGAAGATGCGACCGTTCTTGTTGTGGATCAGGCGGAGGGTGACCGGATCAAAGCCGTATTTACCCTCCAGATCCTTGCAGCTGACAAAGCCTTCCAGTCCGTTTGCGTCCAGGCGCACAAAGAATCCGGCTGGCACGGTGCGGCTGATGACACCGGCCATGGGCTCGTCGCCCAGGGTTTTGGCAAAGTCGCTCTTGAGCCAGGCTTCCAGGCTGTTTGCGGCCTGGCGGGCGCGGATCTGGGCAGCCTGCAGGGCCTCCAGCTGATCCACGGTCAGAGCCTTCATGGGTATATCCCAGAGAGCGGCCTTGATCAGCCGGTGCACATAGAAATCGGAGAACTTGCGCAGCGGTGACGTGAAGGTGGTGTAGGCCTCCAGTCCCATGCCGTGGTGGGGCTCGGGCCTGAAGCCCAGCTCGGCCCTCGCCAGCTGCCTTGAAAGGATGGCCTTGACCGGCACCTCCGCTTCCAGTGCGTCGGTTTCCTTCATCAGGGTCCTGAAGCCGTCAGCCTGATGGGCGTCCACTCCGGAAAGGTGCGGTGCATGGCTGTCGATCAGCGCCCGGATGTTGTCGGCGCGATCATCCCGCAGGCCGGGATGCCGGATGAACAGGCCGTCAGTCTGGCGAGTGAGGAAATCGGCGGCGCAGCGGTTGGCGGCGACCATGCATTCCTCTACCAGACGATGGGCCTCGTTCTGCACGGACGGCTCAATCAGGCGGATGCGTTTGTTCTCATCCAGCCGTAACCGGAATTCCGGCCGGTCACCGCTGAGCAGTGCATGCTCGCTGCGCCATTTTCTGAGGGCGGTAGCCGCCTGATGCAGCTGGTCCAGGCTGTTGCCTACGGCATCCGGCAGGGCCTTGATGTCATCGTCTATCCGGCCTTCGATCAGGTTGGAGACCAGCTCGTAACTGAGCTTGCCTTTGGACTGAATCACCGCCTGGTGAAAGCTGTAGTCGCCCAGGCTGCCATCATTATTCACCTGCAGGTCGCAGACCAGCGCCAGACGTCTCGCCTCCGGCATCAGGGAACACAGGCGGGTACTGATACTGTCCGGCAGCATCGGCAATGGCTCGCCGGGGAAGTAGATGGCGGTGGCCCGGTTGAACGCCTCCTGCTCGGCCGGGCTGTCCGGTTCAATCACCGCGGTCGGGTCGGCAATGGCGATGGACAGAGCCCAGCCGGTGGCATTGGGCTCGGCCAGCAGGGCGTCGTCCATGTCCTGGGTGCCCGGACTGTCGATGGTGACATAGGCGCGGTCTGTGCGGTCTTCCCGCCCGGCTTTCCGGGATTCGATATCGCGGTCACTCAGGCTGTCGGCCTGCTTCTGTACGGCGTCCGGCCAGGTGTCCGCCAGGTCAAATGTAGCCAGGGTGAAGGCGCGTTCAATGCCAGGTTCCCCGGCCTTGCCGATGACCCGCAGCACCTTGGCCTGGCCCTTGCCATCCTTGATCGGATGCTTGTGAATCTGGCAGTAGATGTAGTCATCCGGCTGGGCATTCATCCGTTCTTTGGGCGGAATGAAGATCCAGCGATTGATACCCGGGGTCTCGGGTACGACGAAATGGCCTTTGCCTTTGACCAGGTAACGGCCAACAAAGGTGTTCAGGCGGGTTTCCAGCAGTTCGTCCACCACACCCTGGGTTTTGCCTTTCTCCACTTCCTGCTCGGTGACATTCACCCGGTCTCCCGGCAGGACTTTCTGCATTTCTTCCGGAGGCAGAAAAACATCGCGGCCCTCGTCAAGCGCAACGAACCCGAAGCGGCCATTGGTGGCTTTGACGGTACCGGGGAAGACCACCTTGTTTTCCTCGATATCGGATTTCAGCTGGCGCAACCGGCTGAGAGCGTCGGCATTAAGCATGAAGTAACCTGGCTGGTAAATAATGAATGATGGGGCGGAGTATAACGGTTATGGCCTCATGCGTCAGATAGCAGAATACCCGAATCAGATCTCGGCCCAGAATCGCTGAAGATTGGCCAGGGACTTGGTGAGCAGATCGAACTCGGCGGTCTTGCCCTCACGTTCGAAAAGCTGCCGCCGGGCCGTGTCGAGGTCGAACAGCACCTCTCTGTGAGCCGGATCCCGGATGGTACTCTGAATCCAGCCAATGGCGACACGGCGCTGGCCCAGGGTCACCGGCTCAACCCGGTGCAGGGTCGAGGAGGGATAGACCACGGCGGCGCCGGCGGGCAGTTTGTAGGACTGTTCACCGGCCGTGGTATCGGTCACCAGTTCACCGCCCTCGTAGCTGTCGGGATCATCCAGGAACAGGGTAAAGGAAATGTCGGTCCGCAACCGGCCGGGCCCGCGGCCCATCACCGGATCGTCCACATGGTTACCGTAGGTCATGCCATCCCGGTAGCGACTGAACAGGATGGGCGTCATTTTCGCGGGCCTTACCGCCATCTGGAAGAGCGGGTGTTCGGTCAGTGCCTTCTCCACCTCGGAGCGAAGCTCGTTTGCGGTTTTGTCGGCCATCTGCATCTGCTCATTGTTCTTGACCAGTCTGGCGTGCCAGCCGGCGGTGTTGCGGCCATCCTCAAAGCGGCCGCTGTCCAGCGCAGCGCGTATACGGTCCAGTTGCCCGGTGGTCAGGATCTCGCTGATGCACAGAATCATGGGGTCTCCAATTCGTAATAGGAATAATTTGCAATTAAACCCGGCATTAAAGCATCATGCCCTACCATGGCACAGCCATCAATCTTCCCGCCGTTGAGGGTGCTCAGCCGGCGGCCTGTTTGAGGAGAACACGATGACAAACCAGAAACTGAAACTGTGGGCCGGTATCGGTGTGGCGACCTTGCTGGCAAGCTCCGGTGCCATGGCCGATGAGCAAAAGGACCGGCAACACGGCGACAGGATGACCTCCGGTGCGCATGGCGGCGAAGGTGGTGAAGGCTATGGCGGCGAGGGCGGCGAACGCCACGGTGGCGAAGCCGGTGCCGCATTCAGCTATTTTGCCGACGGCGGAGAAGGCGGAGAAGGCGGAGAAGGTGGTGGCTCCATCTCCCCGGTTGAATCGGATGGTACCTATGTTGCCATGCTCCAGATGATGCAGGGGCACCTGATGGCCGCCCGGGAGCTGATCAAAGCGGGGAAGGCCGCCGACGGCCGGCCCCACCTGACCCATCCCTGGGTTGAGGTATACCCGATGGCCGAGGCAGGTCTTGAGAGCCGGGGCCAGGCGCAGCTGGCCGGCCATCTGAAGGCCCTGGCTGAAAATGCCGGACGGGTAACAAGCTGGGGAGATGTCAGCCAGCAATTCCAGGCCGCCTGGGTGGCCATCCAGAAGGCGGAGAAATCCGTTGAGGGCCGCAGTGCCGCCAGCGTGTCGAAAGTCGTGCTGTCGCTGACCAAGCAAGCGGTACTGGAGTATGATGAGGCGCTGGAGAACGGGCGTTTCGTGGCCGCGCACGAATATCAGGACGGCCGGGGCTTTGTGCTTTCAGCCCGGGATCATCTCGACAAACACCAGGCGATTCTGAACAAGCAGAACAGCGAAGCCCGGCGTGATGCCGGCAAGGCTCTGGCTGACATGCTGAAGGCCTGGCCAACAGCAGTGCCGCCGGAACAGCCTGTCATTCCTGTCGCCAATCTGTATGCCGCCCAGGCACGCCTGGAGCTGGCACTGGCACCTTACCTGTATTGAGCCCGACATCAGAGCCGGGGCCGCTGCGGCCCCGGTTTTGGCTGCCCGAGCCCTGATTCCGGGTTAATTGTACTGTGCAAATACCCGGGTCTGGCCGGTCTCGTTAAACAGGATGACCTTGTAATGGTCTTTCCGGTCACCCATTTCCATGCCCGGCGAGCCGACCGGCATGCCCGGAGCGCTCAGGCCGGTTGCCTTGGGTGCTTCGCTCAGCAGCCGCTTGATGTCATCCGCCGGAACATGGCCTTCAATCACATAATCACCCACAAAGGCGGTGTGGCAGCTGCCAAGACCCGGAATCAGGCCGGCGTCGGCCTTGATCTTGCCCATGTCATTGGAGTTGGTGGTCTCAACCTCGAAGCCGTTCTCTTTCAGGTGGTCGACCCAGTCACCGCAGCAGCCGCAGGTAGGTGATTTGTAAACGTGAATGCTCGGGGCCGGACCACCGGCAAGAGCGGTGGTGCTGAAGCCCAGGGCAGCCATCAGGCCGAGAGCCAGGGTGTGTTTTTTCATGGTGTTTTCCTCAGTGGTGAATGTTTCGGTGCGCTTGAGCCTTGGTTGCCGGAACCGGAAAGCCAGAACCACCAGACGATGGCTGCCATCAGGGCAAGCCCTCCGGCATTGACCAGAAGTGTTTCCATCAGTTCCACTCCTTTTGCTGTTTCGGATCATTGTTCGCGTCGCCCCGTGCCGGCCTGTAGCCGGTTCTGAACAGCCGCAGGCGGTTGGCGTTGGAGACCACGGTCACCGACGACAGGGACATGGCGGCGCCGGCCAGTATCGGGCTCATCAGGATTCCCCAGACAGGGTAAAGCAGGCCGGCGGCCACTGGAATACCCAGTGTGTTGTATATGAAAGCGCCAAACAGGTTCTGGTGAATGTTTTTCACCGTGGCCCGGGAAATTTCAATGGCATCGGGCACGCCGTGCAGGGAGCCGCGCATCAGCGTGATACCGGCGCTTTCGATGGCAACATCGGTGCCGGTGCCGATGGCAAAGCCGACATCGGCCGCTGCCAGGGCCGGGGCGTCATTGATGCCGTCGCCGACCATGGCGACGGTATGGCCCTTGCTGCGCATCTCACTGACCACTTCGGCCTTGTCTTCCGGCAGCACTTCCGCCCGGTAGTCGTCAATCCCCGCTTTGTTCGCAATGGCTTTGGCGGTGGCGTCGACATCGCCGGTGACCATCATTACCCGAATTCCGGCGTCGTGCAGGCGCCGTATCGCCGCCCGGGAGTCGGCCTTGATGGCGTCGGCAACACCGATGACACCGAGGGCTTTGTTGCCCAGTGCCAGGAACAGCGGCGTGCCGGCCTCTTCAGCAATCGTGCTGGCGGCATCGGTCAGGTCGCCCAGGGCAATACCTTCGCCTTCCAGCCAGCGCCGGTTGCCCAGGCGCAAGGGCTCGCCGTCGAACTCGCCTCTAACGCCCTTGCCGTTCAGGGCTTCAAACCCGCTGACCTTTGCGGCCTCGGCACCTTCCTCTTTCGCCTTTGCCAGAATGGCTTCGGCGAGAGGGTGTTCCGAGTGCTGTTCGAGCCCGGCCGCCAGAGTCAGCAGGCGCTGCTTGTCGCCATTGCTGGCATGCACGCGGGTTACCGCCGGATGCCCTTCGGTGATGGTGCCGGTCTTGTCCAGAATCACCAGATCCAGCTTTCCGGCCGTCTGCAGGGCATCGCCCTGGCGAATCAGCGCGCCGTATTCCGCCGCCTTGCCAACGCCGACCATCACCGACATGGGTGTGGCCAGCCCCAGGGCACAGGGGCAGGCAATGATCAGCACCGTGGTGGCGGCTACCATCATGTGGACCACTGCCGGCTCCGGCCCGACGTTGTACCAGACCAATGCCGCCGTTACCGCAATCAGCATGACCGTGGGTACGAACACCGAGGAAATCCTGTCGGCCAGCCGGCCAATGGCGGGCTTGGAGCCCTGGGCCTTTTTCACCAGCCTGATGATTTGCGCCAGTGCGGTTTCGCTGCCCACTCTTGTGGCTTCGTAGACAATGGAGCCATGGGTGTTCAGGGTGCCGGCAGACACCTCATCGCCCTGAGACTTGCTCACCGGCATGGGCTCGCCGGTCAGCATGCTTTCATCAATACGGGTGGAGCCTTCGGCGATAATACCGTCCACCGGCAGTTTCTCCCCGGGCCGGACCCGGATGTGGTCGCCCTTCCGGACCTCTTCCACCGGGATATCCTGCTCTTCACCGTCACGGATCACCCGGGCAGTTTTCGCTCTCAGGTCCAGCAACCGGCGCACTGCTTCGGAAGTCTTGCCCTTGGCCCGCAGCTCCAGAGCCTGACCCAGGTTGATCAGGCCGATGATCATGGCCGAGGCCTCAAAATACACATGCCGCGCCATCTCCGGCAGCGCGCCGGGTACACTGGCTACCACGATGGAGTAGAGCCAGGCGGTGCCGGTGCCGAGGGCGATCAGGGTATCCATGTTGGCGTTATGATGCCGGAGGGCCTTCCAGGCCCCGGTGTAGAAATGCCCGCCGGTGGCGGCCATCACAATCAGGGTCAGCACCCCCAGCCCGAGCCAGGTGCCCTGGTTGGCCTCGGTCACCACCATGGTGCCAAAACCCATCCCCCAGACCATCAGACCGAGGCCCAGCACGAGGCTCACCGCCATCTTCACCAGCAAGGACTTGTACTGCCTGGTGTCCTGTTCCTGCCTGCGGTCGTCCGCTTCGTCCTCATCCTCAATCACACTGGCGCCATAACCGGCGCTTTCCACCGCCCTTACCAGAGTCCCGGGATCTGCGTCACCCGTGGCCGTCGCGGTGTTGTCCGCCAGATTCATGTGCGCATGGCTGATACCGGGCACCGACATCAGGGCTTTCTCGATGGTATTGACACAGGATGCGCAGGTGGCGCCTGTCACCGACAGATGAACCTGACCGTCCCCGGCGGCAGAAGATCCGGACCGGCTATCGTCAGAGACCGCCTCAGGAGTAACGTCAGCCAGATCATCCTGACGATCACCGATGTCTTTGCTGTCCCCATGTTTGGACGCGCAGCAACCGGCAGGCTCCGGGGCGTCTTCGAAGGGTCCGGCCGGGTAACCCGTTTTAGTCACAATCCGCGCCGCCTCGGCCGCATTCACTCCTTCAGGCAGTGCGACTGTCTGTTTGTCGAGATCCACTTCTACCAGCTCCGTATCGCCAGTCAGCGGCTCCAGGGCCGTGCGGATCTTTCTGGCACAACCCTGGCACGAGGCCCCGGAAATACTGAGTGTGGTGTGTAACACGACTGCCTCATTCATTCGTTACTGCTCCTCAACCGGGTCGCTTTTCCCACGAATGGGCGAAGGGTCTTCCCAGTGTTCGATCAACCGACAGATGGTATGGCCATCCGGCGTGCCATCCGGCATCTCCTGCCACGCGGACAAGGCCGCGGTCATCCGCTGGCGAAGCTGCTGCAACTCACGAATTTCCCGCTCAACCTCCGCAAGCCGCTGCTGAAACACATCCCGCACCATCGGACACGGAGAATGGTGATCGTCCGCCTGATCCAGAATCTGCCGGATCTCCGGCAATGAAAACCCCAACTGCCGCGCCTTCCGGGCAAACCGGAGGCGTCGTAGATCGTCGGCATCAAACTGCTGGTAGTTGTTGTCCGGATTGCGAGCCGGCTTCAGCAGATTTTCCCGGGTGTAAAAGCGCACGGTATCCGGGTTCACTCCAGCGGCTTCTGCAATGTCTTTGACTTTCATGGCGGATCTTCCGATACAGTTCTGATCATTTACCCGGACGGGAAGCATACAACTTGCGGAGCGCCGGCGTGGGAGATTCTTCCGAAAACCGCTGTGAATACGTCTCTGTACGCTTGCACTCCGCCATCCTTGGCTCCGAGCATTTTCGGAAGAATCTCCCACGCCGACGCGGCAATCACCGAAACCGAAAACTTAGAACAGTTTAAAACCTGTGAGCACCTCACAGGTCAAAGGTTTTTTTGGGAAGGAAAGCTACTGGCCCCTGGAGCGAAGAAACGTACCGCAGGCCTTGCACTGGTCCGGTGCCATCAGTTTCGCCTGCCAGCCAATCCTGTGGCCACAGGCCGGGCACGCCAGCCGCAACTGAAGCACAATGATCGGCGTAATCAGAGCAGCGATCAGAACCCCAAGAGGCCCCCAGCTCTCACCACTGGACAACCCAAGCTGACTGCTGAACACCAGGATGATTGTCAGCGCCACAAAGGCAAAAATAAAATAGTTCCGGTTCCAGCGCTCCCACTGGCGGATTTTTTCGTCCTGTTCCGGAGTCAGGTATTTTTCGGCCATAAAGTCTCACCTGAAGTATCTGACGGGTATCATGGCGATGGCCGGCGGCAATTACAAACCGGAATCGGCGGTAATGCCCGCCACCAGAATGCCGGAAGCCAGCGCCTGCTCAAGATCGGACACTGGAATCGGCCGGCTGATCAGATACCCCTGGGCAAAGTTGCACCGGTGATTCTTCAGGAAACTCAGTTGGTCCTCGGTTTCGACACCTTCCGCGACCACCTGAATGCCGAGATTGTGGGCCAGATTGATCACTGCCCGCGTGATCACCGCATCATCATGGCGCTCGGTGACATCCGTGATAAAGGAACGGTCAATTTTCAGCAGGTCCACCGGGAAGTCGCGCAGATAGCCCAGAGAAGAATAGCCAACCCCGAAATCATCAATCGCCAGACGCACCCCGAGTTGATGCAGGCGGGAGAGCTGGTTCAGGTTGTGCTCAATGTTCTGGATGAAGATCTCCTCGGTGAGTTCCACCTCCAGGCGATCAGCGGGCACATTTTCCGCGGCCAGAGCTTCCCGGATGTGATCCACCAGGCCTTCGTCATCCAGCTCCCGGCCGGAGAGATTCACTGCAATGCAAAGCCCTTCTTGCGGGGTCCCCTGCCATTTTGCCAACTGGCGACACGCCGCCATCACCACCCAGCGACCGATATCGGTAATCCGGCCGCTTTCCTCGGCCAGAGGAATGAACTCCACCGGCGGCAATAGCCCCCGCCGTGGGTGCTGCCAGCGAATCAGCGCTTCAACACTCTGGATTTCACCGTTGTCCAGGTTCAGCTGGGGCTGGTAATAGAGCACGAACTCATTGTTGGCCAGGGCCTGGCTCAGGTCCTTGTCCAGCTCAAGGCGCATGACCTCCCGGTCCTGCATGCCTTCGGTGTAGAACTGATAAGTGTTCCGACCCTGCTCTTTGGCCCGGTAGAGGGCGACGTCGGCATTGCGCAGCAGGGTGTCCGCATCCAGACCGCTCTGGGGATACACCGCCACGCCCACGGTGGCGGTAATGCTGTGGGATTGTCCCTGCACATCAAAAGGCAGGTCGAAACACTGTTTGATCTGGCCCAGCAGGTGGATGATATCGTCAATATCATCCACCTGCTGCTGGCAGAGCATAAACTCATCGCCACCGGAGTAGGCCACCAGAATCCGCTCATTACTGAGTCGGTTCAGCCGCTCGGAAACCTTGATCAGCAGCTCATCGCCAAACTGGTGGCCAAGGGAGTCGTTGAGGGTCTGGAAGCGGTCCAGATCGAGCATGATCAGGGCGACCTGGCGCATCTGGCGATCGGCAATATTCAGGGTATGGGACAGGTCTTCCATGAAGAAACGACGGTTCGCGAGGCCGGTCAGGGTATCGGTGGATTCCAGCCGGGCCAGGTCTTTCTGGATGGCGGCTCGTTGCGCGATTTCCTGGTCCAGCTCCCTGCGGGTCTTCAGCAGGGTCCGGTTCCGTTTCAGGATCAGTTGCACCAGCAATGCGGTCAGGCTGGTGAGCAGCCCCATCAGCAGGAGGGTTGTGAAGGTCATTCCCGGCCAGTCGCTGTACCGGTTCTCCACCCACTCTTCGGAAGGGTAGAGGGTCAGTGTCCAGTCCAGTGTTGGCAGATCAACCGGGTGGGTATGCGCGAAGTCAGGATTAACGGATTGCGAGTCGTTCAGCACATAGCGCACTGCGCCGGCCTGGCGGATCTCGATCCGGACAAACTCCAGCACCCGGCTGGTCAGGAGCTGGCGGGCCAGTACGTCCATCCGGAACACGCCGGCAATGAAGCCGTTGTTGTCGGCGCCGGCGCCCACCGGCGCATAGATCACCATGCCCTTGCCGCCCTGGCGCAGATCAACGATGCCGGACAGGTCCCAGTTGCCGGTTTGCCTTGCCAGCTCAAGGGCCTGTCGGCGTTCATCGTTAAACGCCACGTTGTAGCCGATAACCTCTTCGTTGTCGGTTACCGGCTCCAGCCAGCGGATAACAAAGTTCCGGTCGATCCACTCGATAGCCTGGTAAACACCGAAGTCGTCCAGGTAATTGCGGGCGTCTTGCCGCCACTCACGTTCGGTCGTGGAGGGATTTGCCTGCAGGCGTTTCGCCATGCGCCGGATGGCCTCGGAATGGACCCGAAACTCCCGTTCCAGATGGTTGGCCAGGGCCCGGGCTTCATTGGCCAGACTGGTATCGATCTGGATCTTGTCCTGTTGTGCCAGTCCGTAACGCAGGCCCGTGGCCAGGCCCAGGAAAACCAGAAAGATCACCACCGGAAACACCGGGCTTAAAAGACCCGATATAACGGCTCCAGGGGGCGATGCAGGTTTTTCCACAGGTTACTCCGTGACTTTGAACGGGTTGGCAGAGCGAAATCGATTATGAGGCATTTTGATCGGGCACCGCTATCAGTTGCTGAATCCGGTCATGCAACGAGACTCCGAAGGCACCATCAGGCAGGGGGCGTGCAATTTCCGGTGAGGTCCGGCCCTGGAAAGCGGTAGTGGCTGCAAGATCAATCACCCTGGGCTCTACCGGCTTCTTGCCGGCATCCAACATAATTTCCACCCTCGGCCTCAGCTTGCGCCCCGGGTGTGTTGCCACCACGATGGCAACCTCTCCGGTAGACAGTTCTACCAGACTGCCAGGCGGATACACACCAACCATTCGGATAAATGCCTCCACCATACTGGCATCGAACTGCTGGCCCCGGTTCCGGTAGAGAATGCGAATGGCATCGGAAGTGGGCAGCCCGTCCCGGTAGCAACGGTCGCTGGTGATGGCATCAAAGGCATCAACGATGGAGACGAGCCGGGCAAACCGGCTGATCTGCCATTCCGCCAGTTGTTGCGGGTAGCCCTGACCATCCATTCTTTCATGATGGTGGCAGGTGACATCGCTGACGATGGGGTCAAGGCTTGAGTCGGCCCGGAGCAGTTCATACCCCAGCGTGGTGTGCTGGCGCATGATGCTGTGTTCGTCCGGAGTCAGTGCTCCGGGCTTGTTGAGGACCTCGTCAGGCACCTTGAGCTTGCCGAGATCGTGCAGAAGCCCGCACATTCCCACTGTCTCCAGATCATCGTCCGGCAATCCCAGAAATCGGGCAAAGGCCACGCAGAAAATGGCCACCCGCAGACAGTGCTCAGCGGTGTAGGCGTCCCGGGATTTGATCCGGCTCATCCAGAACATGGCGCTGGCATTGGCTTTCACGCTCTCAACACACTCCCGAATGACCGGGCGGGCACTCTGGAGATTGAGGTCCTTGCCCGCCTCGATCTTTCGGGTAACCTCCTCCACAAACGCCTGAGTCCGGTTCCAGGTCTCTTGTGCCCGGGGGATTTCCTGGGCCAGGGTGCGGGTTTCCGGTAACGGCTCAGTAGTGCGCCGCTTGAGCAGCGATACCTGGTCGAGCACCGGATTCAGCCGATCTTCCTCGTCTTCCACGAGGACCCATTCGCAATACTGGCGGAGAATCTGCGCCTCGTCATCATCGGTTAGGGTAAAACCCTGGAACAAAACCGGAACCTGGGTCCACGGCCGGTCCAGGCTGACAATCCGCATCCCCGGTTTTAACAGATCGACAGGTAGCCTTGCCCGCCGAAGGATCGAAACGCGGGAGCGGGCGTTGTCAGGAAACGTGCCTGCTGAACTCGTTGATTTCAGGGCCGGTTTACTGGATTTACGTCGGAACCACATGGCTCTACCAGACTTCTGATTATTTGTGCCGATTATGTCAGACCTGACAGGCCTGTTACAGCGGAGTGCCAGAAGTGTGACGTGGTTCCTGATTCAGGTCAGGTTTCAGGTGCGTCCGGCAACTGGGGGGATGCCCTGGCGTGGGATTTCCTGTTTCGGACAGCGATCCATCACCACTGTCAGGCCGGCGGCCTCGGCCCGGGCAGCGCCCTCTTCGTTAATCACCCCAATTTGCATCCAGACCACCGGAATATTCAGTTCGATGGCCTGATCGATCACTGTGTCGGTGCGCTCAGGCGCGAGGAAGAGCTCAACCATGTCAACCGGTTCCGGCAGGGCATGAAGGTCGGCGTAGACGGGTTCACCGAGTACCTGCTGCCCGGCCAGCCGGGGATTCACCGGAATGATCCTGTAGCCGTGGGCCTGCAGGTATTCCATGACCTCGTGAGAGGGCCGGGTGGTCTTTTCACTGGCGCCCACAAGTGCAATGGTTTTTACGGTTTCCAGAATATGGCGCAACTGGTCGGGATTGTTGCTTGGCATAAAGAATGGACGCCTTCGCTGATTTAACGGTGTGCCTCAAGGCAGACTGACACAGATTCCGCATAGCGTAGCGCGTGTGGCTTGTCGATTTCCACCTGGGCCCATTGGACCGCCTCGTGCTCCATCACGATAGTCAGCACTTCATGGGTCAGCCGTTCCAGCAGGACAAAGCGGTTGCCATTCACATGATGGATGATCTGCTTGGTGATCGTGCGGTAGTTCAGGGCCGCCGAAATCTCATTGCGGTTGACCGCCTCGGTGGCATCGTAAGTCAGGCTTACGTTAATCAGCACGTCCTGCTGATTGCTGATCTCTTCTTCCTTGATACCAATATAGGCTCTCAGTAACAGGTCCTTGATACGGACCCTGGCCTGGTGATTCCCGATAACCTCTGTCATACCGTCGCCCTCCGGGATGCTGTTCTCAGCGGTTGGTGCCTATCAGGTTGAGAAACTCGGTACGTGTCGCCTGGGATTTTCGGAACTGCCCCAGCATCATGGAGGTTTTCATGCGGGAGTTCTGTTTCTCCACGCCCCGCATCATCATGCACATGTGCTGCGCCTCGATGACCACGGCCACCCCCTTGGCGTCGGTGACGCTTTCAATGGCCTCGGCAATCTGCCGGGTCAGGTTTTCCTGAATCTGCAGGCGGCGGGCATACATATCGACAATGCGAGCAAACTTTGACAGGCCAAGCACCTTGCCCTGGGGCAGATAGGCGATGTGGCACTTGCCAATGAACGGCAGGATATGGTGCTCGCACATGCTGTACAGCTCGATGTCCTGAACCACTACCATCTCGTCCATGGCAGACTCGAACACGGCATTGTTGATCAGGTCGCCGAGATCCTGCTGATAGCCGTGGGTCAGGAACTGCATGGCTTTGGCGGCACGCATGGGGGTGTCCTGCAGACCTTCACGGTTGGTGTCTTCGCCCAGCCCGTCAATAATGGCGCGGTAGTGGCCCGAGAGGTCGTCAAGGAGTCTGGTCATAATCTCTTCCGGTTAGCTGTGTCTTACGAGGGCAAAAGCTTAAGTCAATTCGTCCGTTATCTCTACGGTTTACGGCAACACGCCGGGAAAAGACCACTTTCTCGGTAACGCTGCCCGCCTGTTTGGTAAGGCTATGGCAGTTCGCTAAGGCTATGGCAGAGGGGGCGGGTTTGTTCTAAAGTTTCAGGCTGTGAACGTTCGCCGGGGACAGTGCATGGAACAGGTGATAGCCAATGTCGGTGGTGCAACCGCCGCAGGGCATGATGCCGCCACCCTTGAGGGGTGGCAACAGGGAGGTAAATGGTTCAGTTACGAGGGCCATGCCATTTTCAGTCGCATGGCGGGCACGGGAGAGCCGCTGGTCCTGATTCACGGATTTCCCACTGCCAGTTGGGACTGGAACCGGCTTTGGCCGATGCTGGTGCAGCAGCACAATGTTCTGACCCTGGACATGTTGGGTTTCGGTTTTTCCGACAAGCCTCTGAACTACGATTACAGCATTGAGGACCAGGCTGACCTGTTCCAGGGCTGGATCGAGGGCCTGGGTTTGCCTTCGGTACATCTGTTTGTCCATGATTACGGATGCAGTGTGGCACAGGAGCTGCTGGCCCGTGAGCAGGAAGGTGGTTTGCCGTTCCGGATTGCCAGTGTGTGCTTTCTGAATGGTGCCCTTTTTCCGGAAGTGCACAATCCCTTGCTGATCCAGAAGCTGTTGCGAAGCCCTTTTGGCGGGCTGATCAGCCGGGGTCTGACCCGGCGCAGTTTCGAGCGCAACTTCCGCCGGCTGTTCGGGAGCCAGAACCCGCCGGACCGGCAGGATATGGAAGACTTCTGGCACCTGCTGACCTACAACAACGGCCGGGGCATACTGCACCACCTGATCCAGTTCATGGAGGAGCGCCGGTGTCATCGAAACCGGTGGGTCGGCGCCTTGCAGAAGGCAAAACAGCCGATGCGACTGATTTCCGGTACCGCCGATCCGGTGTCCGGTGCCGGCATGGCCAGACGTTACCGGGAACTGATTCCAGATGCCGATGTGGTCTGCCTGAGGAATACCGGCCATTACCCCCATTTCGAATGCCCTTGGGACGTCTTCAGCGCCTACCGGGATTTACGCAAACAGTGCGATCATTGAGCGGGCCTGGCAGCCTGTCCGAGGTTGTCAGACCCCTCTGAGTCGCGGACGGTCTATACTGGTACAGATTACAGGTAAAGAGTGCAGACCGAACCGTCCGGGAGAAGAATATGTCAGATGAGAAACCGGTAGTGGCCAGTAAGACACCCTTCTCCGTGCTCGTGGAAGCCGGCAAGAACTACTTCTGGTGTGCTTGCGGGCGAAGTCAAAGCCAGCCCTTCTGTGATGGGACCCACAAAGGAACCGGGATAACACCGGTGAAGTATGAGGCCCGGAAGAAGGAGTGGGTCTGGTTTTGCGGCTGCAAGCAGACCGGCAATGCCCCGTTTTGCGACGGCAGCCACAAGAATCTTGCCTAAGGGAAATACTCAGGCCCGGGCCTTGCCGGCCGCGCCGTACACCAGTAGAAACGTCGCAAAGGCCGTCACCACAACCGAAGGCCCCGCGGGCGTGTCCAGGTGCCAGGACAGGCTCAGGCCTCCGGTCACCGCAACAAATCCGAACACCACCGCCATGGCCGCCATGATTTCCGGGTTATGGGCCAGTCGCCGGGCGGTCGCGGCGGGAATAATCAGCAAGGCGGTGATCAGCAGCACACCGACGATTTTCATGGCCACCGCGATCACCAGGGAGAACATCAACATCAGCACCAGCCGGAGACGTTCCACGGCAATGCCTTCGACCCGGGCCAGCTCCTCGTGGATGGTGCTCATCAACAGCCCGCGCCAGAGCACGGCCAGAAGGATCAGGATGAGCGTGGCGCCCCCGTAGATCCACAGCAGGTCGTTCCGGCTCATGGCGAGCAGGTCGCCGAATAGCAGGCCGGTGAGATCCACCCGGACATCCGGCATGAAGCTCAGGGTAACCAGACCGATGGCGAGGGCACTGTGGGCGAGAATGCCCAGCAGGGTATCGGTGGCCAGGGCCTGGGTGCGGGAAAACATCACCAGTGCCATGGCCAGAACCGCACAGGTGATGATCACGCCGACGTTCAGTGGCACGCTGATCAGAAAACTCAGGGCAATGCCGAGCAGGGCAGAGTGTGCCAGGGTGTCGCCAAAATAGGCCATGCGGCGCCAGACCACAAAACAGCCCAGCGGTCCCGCCACCAGCGCCACACCCAGGCCGCCGATCAGGGCACGCCAGAAGAAGTCGTCCAGAACGGCATCAATGGTGGGCATGGTCACACCCCTCATGGCCGGTATGGGCACGATGCGGTCCAGCGGCAACCACATCGCCGTGCAGATCATGGCGATGATTGTGGTGGTGATGGTAAACCGCGAGGGACTCAGCCACCGGCTGTCCGAAGGTTTCGATAAAGGCCGGGTCGTGGGAGATATCCGCCGGGGAGCCGCTGCAGCACACATGCTGGTTCAGGCAGATGACCTTGTCGGTTGCCGCCATTACCAGGTGCAGATCGTGGGAGATCATGATCACGCCGCAGTTCAGCTCGTCCCGGAGCTGGCGAATCAGGTCATACAGCGATGCCTGGCCGTTGATATCCACGCCCTGGGCAGGTTCATCGAGTACCAGAAGATCCGGCTTCCGGGCCAGGGCCCGTGCCAGCAGGAGCCGCTGTTTCTCGCCGCCGGACAGGTGGTGGACGGAAGCGTCCAGCAGCTGCCGGACCCCGGTGCGGGCCAGGGCTGACTCACATTCCGCCAGTGGCATGCCACTGAGCAACATGAACCGCTTTACGCTCAGGGGAAGCGTTGCTTCGAGTGTGAGATGTTGCGGAACGTAGCCGATCACCAGGCCCTTCCGGAGCGACACCTTGCCATCCGACACCTTCTGAATGCCAAGAATGGCCTTGATCAGGGTGGTCTTGCCCGCTCCGTTGGGGCCGATAACGGTGATGATATCCCCGCGGTGCACTTTCAGATTGACCCGGTCCACCACCGGCCGTTTGTCAAACCGGACGGTGAGATTGTCGAGGGTTACCAATGGGTCAGTCATGGCCGGGCTCCGCCTGGCAACGGGGACATAGCCCGGCGATCTCGAGGGTGGTGTTTTCGGCTCTGAAACCCTCGTCAGCAGCCGCTTTACGTACCTCGGAAGAGACTTCCGGCACAGTCAGCTCCAGGACATTGCTACAGGCGCGGCAGATCAGAAACATACCGGTGTGGCTTTCCCCGGCGTGGGTACAGCCGATAAAGGCATTGAGGGAGGCAATGCGGTGCACCAGGCCGTTTTGCTGCAGGAAATCCAGCGCCCGGTAAACCGTGGGTGGCGCCGCGTTATGGCCATCAGAGGACAGCTCTCCGAGCACATCGTAGGCCCCCAGGGGCTTGTGGGACTGCCAGATAAGTTCCAGAACGCGCTCCCGGATGGGGGTCAGGCGGGCATTGTGCTGCTGACAGATGATCCTGGCGTCAGCAAGAGCCTGGCTGACACAGGCATCGTGATTGTGGGGCCGATAGGGAATGGGTCGGGCAGACATGACGGAAATCCTGCAAAATTTGCAACATTATAACATTTGCAAGAATCCCTGCCATGCCGGCGCGGCGGTCCGGGAGAACAGCTCAGTGACGGGTCTGTCGGACGAGAGACTCCAGGAACTCAAGGTTGGGAATCCAGGCGTTTTCCCCGTCCACTTCCACCTGCATCAGGTCAGCGGGGCCGGGTTCGCCATCCAGCTTCCTGACCTGTTCCCCGGTCAGGCGGGCCTGGCTGGGAATACCCTGGGTAACCAGGGCCATGAACGGAACTTCCTTGTGGTGGTCTCCGATGCTGTTGAGAACCACAATCCGGCCACGGCTGTCGCCGGGCACGGTCAGAGCGCCGCCGTTGGCCGCGTCGTAGGAAATCACCGGAAGCTGCAGGCCCCGCCAGTCCAGGTAGCCCACAAGCCACTCCGGTGTATTGGCTCCCGCTTCGGTGCTGGCGTAATCCACCACTTCCGCAATCGAGACGTTGGGCAGCAACAGTTGCCGACCGCTCATGGGGATCATGACGCAGGAGAGGGTTTGGCTGTTGTCATTCATTGCTTGTTTCCTCAGGCGGAATCACGTTTCTGCCGGTTCTTGAGCAGGCAGGATTCTTCAATGATTTTTACCAGTTCCCGGGCCAGTTGTTCCGGGGAGCCGCAGAATCCGGTGCAGCCGGTGGCTGCCACGGAGTCCGGCATTGAGCTGTTGCCGCAGCTGGTGCTTTCCTGCACCCAGATCCGGCTGCCGTAGGCTTTCAGCAAAGGTGCTGCAATCGCGCCGTCGTTGCCCATGCCGGAAAAAAGAATCGCATGGCAGCGCTGGCCATAATGATCCGCAACATTCAGCAGCACCTGATCGATGGAAGGGCCGTAGGGTCCCGGCCAGGTGTTGCCGGTTTCCGTCAGCGCACCCTGCTCATTCAGCTTCCATTCGTGTTCAACCGGCATCAGTACCACATCGCCGTTTTTCACCCGGTAGCCTTCGTGTGCCCGTTTGAGCTGGTAATGGGCATGGCGGCCCAGCACCCGGGCCAGCACATCGGTGAAATTGCCATCGATGTGCTGGGCGTAGATAAAACCCACCGGAAGGCCGGCTGGAAGGTGATCGAGGAACGTCTTGACCGCCGCCGGGCCACCCAGTGAGGCGCCCAGAATCCAGACTTCCTCGGCCACCGATCCGGGAACCGCCGGCGTAATCCAGTGTGGCAGGTCCGGCGAGGAAGGCACGGCCGGCGCGTCCTCCTCCAGTTGCTCCAGTGTTGCCTTTGAATCCAGTTCTTCCAGGTGCCCAAGCTGTTGCTCCAGCTTGCCCAGCAGTCGCCGTTCCCAGCGAAAATACTCGGTGCTGCCGGGCCTGGGCGCTTCGTCCAGACCGAACAGCACCGGCACTTCGGTGTTCTCCAGAAGGTGATCGAACAGCACCGGGTGATCCGCCTCGTCTTCCAGGGTCACCAGCCAGAGGCTGGCATCCGGAAATTCCGGATAGCCCTGAAGCCGGTCCGGATCCCCGGAAAAGCAGACGTCGAGACCGAACTTGGCCGTGGCGGCCTGCAAGCGATGACGCTGCAGGACCACATCCGAGACAATCCCGACCCTCGGCCTGGCAGACTGGCCGGCCATCACTGCCTTCCGGTCAGTCGCTCAATCGTCTCGAGCAGCTCGGTTTCCTGGAATGGCTTGCCGAGGTACTCATTCACGCCGATGGCGAGCGCCCGCTCGCGGTGTTTCTCACCGGTACGGGAGGTGATCATGCAGATCGGGGTTTCCCGCAGGTTATCGTCGTGGCGCACGAAGCTGGCAACCTCGAAGCCATCCATGCGCGGCATCTCGATATCCAGCAGAATGATGTCCGGTTTGTGGTCCTGAAGCTGGGCCACGGCATCCAGGCCGTCTTTCGCAGTGATGACTTCCATGCCATTGCGCTCCAGCAGTCGCGAGGTAACCTTCCGTACCGTAACCGAATCGTCCACCACCATCACCACGGTGGCCTGCTCCTCATACCGCGCCGACTCGCGGGCTTTCTCGAGATTGGCCAGGCGCTGGCGTTCGGACAGGATGTCGGAACGGATCATCGCCGGCAGGTCGAGAATCACCACCACGTTACCATCCCCCAGGATGGTGGCACCGGACACGCCCCGGACCGTGCTGAACTGCGGCCCAAGGGATTTAACAACAATTTCCCGGCTGCCCATCAGGTTATCCACCTGCAGGGCCATGGGCTGTTCGGCACCACGAACCAGAATCACCGGAAGTGGCAGGGCCTGGCCCTGCAGCTTGGGATGGTGGTCGCTGTTCAGCAGGCTGCCGAGGTACTGAAGCCGGTATTCCTGGCCGGCATACTCGTACATCGGCGCGTCCGGCTTGTAGTACTCTTCGAGTTCGTAAGTGCTGACCCGGACAATGCCTTCAATGGTGTTCAGCGGGATGGCGTAGAAGTCTTCGCCGGTGGAGACCATCAGGGCCCGGTTCACGGATACGGTAAACGGCAGGCGCACCGTGAAGGTCGTACCACGACCGACCGCAGAATCGATATCCAGGCTGCCACCGAGCTGCTTGATTTCGCTGGCAACCACATCCATGCCCACACCACGGCCGGAAATCTGGGTTACCTGCTGCGCGGTCGAGAAGCCCGGCTGCAGGATGAACTGCAGGATTTCCCGTTCGGACAGATCCTCATCTTCCCGCAGCATGCCCTGGCGGATGGCCTTGTCGCGGATGACCGGGGAGGGAATGCCGGCGCCGTCGTCAATCATGCGCAGCACCACATCACCACCTTCGCGGGTCAGTGACAGGGTGACTTCGCCGGTTTCCGGCTTGCCGGATTTCTTGCGGTCGGCGGGGCTCTCGATACCATGGTCAAGCGCGTTCCGGAGCATGTGCTCCAGCGGTGCAATCATGCGCTCAAGGATGTTCCGGTCCATCTCGCCTTCGGCGTTGCGGACATCGAAGTCCACTTTCTTGCCCAGTTCGCCGCTGATCTGGCGGACGATCCGCCGCAGGCGCGGCACCATGGAGGCGAACGGAATCATCCGGGTCTTCATCAGACCTTCCTGGAGTTCCGTGTTGATCCGGGACTGCTGTACCAGCAGGGTTTCTGTGTCCCGAACCCGGTCAGACAGGGTTTCACGAAGGTCTGCCAGGTCAGAGGAGGACTCGGTCAGTGCCCGTGACAGCTGCTGAATGGACGAGTAACGGTCCATCTCCAGAGGGTCGAAATCGTCGCCGTAGTCCGGCCCGTGCTCCTTTTCGGCACTGAACAGGATCTGGGCTTCGGTTTCGATTTCCATCCGGCGCAGCTGCTCCCGCAGACGCTCGATGGTGGCGGCCATTTCGTCCAGGGTTTGGCCGAAGTCACTGGTCTGTTGCTCCAGCCGGCCACGGGTGATACTGGTTTCACCCGCCAGGTTGACCAGCTCGTCCAGCAGCGGTGCGGATACCCGGATGGTTTCCTGGGCAGCGCGCTGTGCTTCCGCCGCCTGTTTGCGAACCTTGGCGGGAGACTTCGCGGGCTTTGGCGTTGGTGCGGCCGGCTCTTCCGGCCGTTTCGGTTCCGGCGCGACGGGGGCTGGCCTGGGTTCTTCGGCCTGGACCCGTTCCGGCGCAGACGCACCGGATTCAAAGCGTTTCTGAATACCGGAGACCAGGGCAATAATGGCGTCGTGGTCTTCGGTAATGGCCTGCCACTGATGCTCGTCGGGGGCATTGCCGCCCAGGTCAATCAGCCGGGTTTCAAGGGCGTGGGCCTTGTCGCCAAGCTGGGTAAGCCGGGACAGGCGGGCGCCACCCTTGAGGGTGTGCAAGGCCCGCTGGGCTTCCTGGTTGAAGTGGTGGTTTGCGGGTTCCTTGCGCCAGTCATCGAGCAGCTGTTCGAGCTGATCCATGATGTCACCGGCTTCCTCAAGGAAGATTTCCATAACTTCCGGATCAATGGCTTCCTGCCCCGTTTCTTCGGTTTCTTCCCGAGGCGAGGCAGTCTCTCCGGCAGCGATGTCGTGGGCTGACCGGAAGTCAGCGATGAGTCCGCCATCGGGTTCCGCCTTTTTGCCTTCTTCCAGGCTGTTGAGCATGACCTTCAGGCTGGCCAGCGCGCGGTCGCTGAGGCCAAGCAGGGTATTCTGGTTGTTGGCACCCGAGATCAGGGGGTCCAGGGCATCAGACCAGGCTTCCGCCAGATCGGCAATCGGGTCGATGTCGGAGAGTCTTGCTCCGCCTTTAAGGGTATGCAGCTCCTGCTGCAGCTGGGTCACGCCGGTCAGTTCTTCCGGTTCGTCGCGCCACTGGTCCAGACACTCACGGATGGCGTCGCGGATTTCCAGGCCTTCATCCAGGAAAATACCAGTGAGGTCGTCATCACTGGCTTGGGCCAGGGTGGCGCTGAGGCTGGTTGTTTCCGGCATTGCCTCGGCAGGCTCGGCTTCTGTCGGCTCGCCGGACTCTTCCACGCCGGCCAGAGGCGGCATGGGTTCGCCACGAAGAAGAGCCTGAACCTGAGCGACCAGTTCGTGCGCTGGCGGGCAGGGTTTCTGGGTGGCGACCTGTTCGACCATCCGGGCCAGCCGGTCATGGCAGGCGAACAGCAGGTCGTTCATGGTATCGCTGGCGTCCAGCTGACCTTCAGCAACCTTCTCGAAAAGGTCTTCAAGAACGTGAGTCAGGTCGCCGATGGCTTCGACGCCGGCCATTCTGGCGCCACCCTTGAGGGTATGCACGTCCCTCTGGAGTTCTGCGGCAACCTGGCGATCCGAGGGATCTTCGGTCCAGGTGTGCAGGGCGCTGCCGGTGGAATTGATCAGGTCATAGGCTTCTTCCAGGAAGATGCCTAACAGTTCCGGATCCAGGTGGGAGAGGTCGGTTACGCCGTCCCCGGCATCAGGCTCCTGTTCGGAGGCAACCTCTGCCGGTTCGAACTTCTCCGGCTCATCAAGCTCCGGAAGTGGAGCCTGCTCACCGGAGCTGTCCTCCAGGTCCGTCTGATCGTCGCGGGCACTGACGTTAGTCACTGGCCGTGTCCCGGTGGCGCTGTCCATATAAGCCTGGATCTCACCGATAAGGTCCGGTGCCGGGCGCGGTGTTTCCCTGGCTTCCAGGTTCTCTACCATGCCGGCCAGGCGATCGTGGCAGCGGAACAGCAGATCTGACAGCTCATCGTTGACCGACAGCCGTTGTTCAGTCAGTCCTTCGAACAGGTTCTCCAGCTCGTGGGAGAGATCGCCAACGGCTGGAATATCCGCCAGTCGTGCACCGCCCTTGAGGGTATGCAGGTCCCGCTGCAGCAGGCGGAGGATATCGAGGTTGCCGGTGTTCTCGCTCCAGCTCTGGAGGGCTTCCGCGGTGCTGTCGATGAGGTCCTGGGCTTCTTCCAGGAAGATTTCTGCCAGTTCCTCGTCCATATCATCGTCGGATTCCGACAATTCCGGCAGGGGCGGCTGTTCTTCGGCCGGGGATGGTGCTTCCGAAGGCGCTTCTGTCTCGTCCATGTCGAAGCTGAGATCGATCTCTTCCAGGTCGTCGGTGAACTCCTGTTCGAAGGCATCCGGCTCGGCGTGTTCTTCCGTTGGGGCCTGCTTCAGGGCTTCGAGACTGGCAACCAGCTCGTCACTGGACTCGGTGGCGAGTCCGGCGGCGACCTGATCCATCATGTTGATCAATTGTTCGTGGGCGGCCCGAACGGTTTCAAAGAAACCGTCATCGGGCGCTTCATCGTTTTCGGCGGCGGAATCGTAGGTATCTTTCAGGGCACCCGAGAGCGCGGCCAGGTCGGTAAGTCCAGCATCGGAAGAACCCTGGGTGAGCTGCTCAAGTTCGGAGCGAAGCTGGTCCAGTGAGCCAGTCTCCTGGGGATTAGCGGCCCAGTGATCAAGAATCCGGTCGGCATCCAGAACGATATCCAGACCTTCGTTCAGGAACAGTTGAACCAGCTGAGAGGGGGCTTCCTGCTGATGCTGGTCGGTCTTGTCTTCGCTATGAGTGCGCAGGGTCTCATCCGTGAGGCGATCCAGTTTTTCAAGGAACACTTCAGTGCCTGGCAGGGAGGCCTGCGGGTTTTCGCGAATCTGGGCCAGTCCCTGGGTCAGGAAATCGCAGGCAGACCCGATCAGCGAGAGTACCTCGCGGTTGGCCCGTTTGTTCTGGGCACGGGATTCCTTGACGAACCGTTCCAGCGGCGTGATGACTGCCGCGATCGGTGCAATACCGGCCGTATGGGCGCTGCCCTTGAGTGTGTGCAGGGCCCGGGACAGGTCGTCGGTATAGGTAACGGTCGTCTTGTCACCGGCTGTGGCCAGGAAGTCCTTCAGCGTTTGCAGGTGGGTCTCGGTTTCGCTCTCAAAGATGTCGAGCAAAACTGGATCAACGGCGTCTTCCTCAGCTTCTCCGGCGTCAGTTCCGGTCTCTGTTTCCACCTCGTCCATGGATTCCGCGGCGGGCATTATGCTGGCGTCCGGAATTTCTCCATTGGCCAGAGCGTTGGCCCGGGCTTCAAGATTGGAAATGTCCAGTGAGGGTGCCCGGCGCTTTTCAAAATCCTCAACCAGTGCCGGCAGATTGGTGGTGACATCGTCCAGCAGGCTGGCAATGTCGTCATTCATGAAGATGCTGCCGTCGATGACCCGGTTCAGCATGTTTTCCACGGACCAGGCCAGCTCCCCGACAACCAGTGCGCCTACCATCCGGCCACTGCCCTTCAGGGTATGGAACGCCCGGCGGACTTCGGATAGCGCACTGCGGTCATCGTGCCGCCGCAGGAGCATGGGCAGGTATTCGCGGATGGTTTCCAGTACCTCGCCGGCTTCCTCGACAAAGATTTCAAGGATTTCGTCGTCGATCAGGTTGTCGTCATCGGCGGGCTTTTCAGCTGCGGCGCTGGTGTCCGCGGGCGTGAGCTCAGGTTCCTCGACAGGAGGCGCCTGCACCATTGGCTCTTCAGCGGCTTTTCGGGTATCCGCTTCGGCCGGTGCCTCGCCCTCGGTGCGGCGTGTGGTAGCCATGGCTTCGGCGCGCTGAATGAGCTCACCGACATCACCGGCCGTCTGGCCAGCCTTGAATTCCCGAATCAGTGAGGGAATGCGGGCATTGACCTCATCCACCAGAGTAAACATGTCGTCGGTCGGCCGGATGGTCTGGTCGATAACGCGGTTGAGCAGGTTTTCCACCGACCAGGCTAATTCACCAATGCTGGTTGCGCCGACGAGGCGACCACTGCCCTTGAGCGTATGGAATGCGCGACGCACTTCGGTCAGGGCTTCACGATCACCATGATTCTGGCGCAGGCGCGGGTAGAACTCATGGATGGTTTCGAGAACTTCCTCGGCTTCCTCAACAAAAATACCGAGGATTTCATCGTCCAGAAGTTCCGAATCCGAGCCCTTGGATTCTTTGGGACTGGCTGCATCGGTTTCCGGAAACTCTTCAGCCGGCTCAACCACGGGAATTTCTTCCGCAGCGGATTCGGACCAGGTGGGCTCGGCACCAACCGGGAAGCCGAGGGAGGCCAGGCTGTCCTCTGCCACTCTGAGGATGGAGTCGTTCTCGCCGATCCCTTCGGCAAGGCGCTCCAGGTAATATTCGATGCTGGTTACCGCATCGGCCAGGATGTCGAGCTGTTGCCAGTCCGGTACCTGCTTGCTGCCCAGCAGCACGTCGGTAATGTAGCGCTCGGCTGAGGCCAGCATGCTGGCAACGCGATCCAGCGGGATCAGACTGAGGCCACCGCGAATGCTGTGCAGCAGGCCGGGCACGTGCCCAATTTCCCGGGTATCCCATTGTGATGCAATGAAGTTCACAATGGCGGACTTGACCTGTTCCAGGGTGTTCCGGGATTCTCTCAGCAGGGCGCCGCTGGCCTCTCCAAGCTCACGAGAGCCCAGGTTAACCGGAGCATCGTTGGCTTCATCGCCGGAAGTTTCCTGGCGGCCTTCTGCGTCCAGGCCGGCCAGACTGGCTTCGACATAGAGCAGCGCACCGGCAATGTCCATCAGGGTGCCGTCATCCACCGGTTCGGTCTGGGCGCTGAGTTTTTCGACCAGTTCAACCTGCTCGGTAATGACTTTTCGTGGTATGCCGAGACCGAGTACCGCCAGGGTATTGGCCACCTGGCGCAGTCCGGGCAGCAGGTCGTCAAGCTCGCTGTTCTGGCGAAGCTCTGAACGTACATACAGGTCGAGCTGGTCTTTTAGCTTGGCCAGCTCTTCGTTAAGTGCGCCGACAACCGAGTGAATAGCATCCCGGCCAGGGCCGGAGACCCGGCTTCGGGCGGCATCCACGTCGTCTTCCGAGGGCAGCGCCTGACTGAGCTGGTAGGTATCCCGAAGGGCACTGACCTGAGGTGAGTCCAGGTCACGGGCGCGGGCCACGTAGTAAAGCAGGTGCTTGAGCAGGGCTTCCGGCGCTGGTTGCTGAAGAATATCCGCGTGCTCATCGGTCAGCCGGCGCACTTCGCTGTCGAGTTCCCGAAGCAGGGACTTCACCGCTGCGTTCACCGGATTGACGTTTGCCTGCAGGGTCTCAACAAATGCGCTTGCGGCCTTCCAGAGTTCGCCCCTGGGCGTTTTCTGGCATAACCGGATGAGCCGTTGGATGACCTTCTGCATGTAATCGAAGTGGGCGCCGAGATCCGCCTCCCGGATGACGCCGGCCAGAGCGAACTGGTACATCTGCCGCAGTTTGCGGATGTGGCCGAGAACTGTCGGGTCCTGCAGACGCTGTGAAACCTTTCCGGTGACCCGGATCTTTGAGGGGCTCAGGTCAGGTTTGAACAGTGACGTATCAGACAGCAGGGATTCGCCACGGGCAGCACGGAGGTCATTCAGCAGCGGCAGCAGCACCATTGGAAAATCGTCCTGGCTGCTGGCCAGGTGCTCAAGGTACTGGGGCAACTGAAGGATTGCCTGCATCAGTACTTCGACCGCTTCATCCGTATTGGCAACGGTGTCGTTGAGTACCGCCTGGGTGAGCTTTTCCATTTCTTCGGTGAGCAGCGCCGCACCGTAAAGCTCGACCATTTGCAGGGTGCCATGCACCTGATGGAGATAATTCAGGCAGAAGCGCAGGCGCGCAGTGTCGTCACGATTCTCGACATACGCTTCCAGTGCATGCTGGCCCTGGGTCAGCGTGTCCTGTATTTCGCCCCGAACCCAGTCGAGGGCGATGCTGTCATGGTGATTGCCCATAACCACTCCGGTTATTCTTCGTCAGTCTGGCGTTTGATCCACGCCAGCACATGTTCCGAGGGAACTCTCTGTAACCCTGGAGGCTGCCAATCGGTCAGTTCCCCCTGGCCCAGAACCAGCAGCCCCCCGGGCGCCAGCCGCTCTGCAAGTCGCCTGACAATTTCCCGCCGGCGCCAGCGGCGAAAATAAATCAGCAGATTCTGGCAGAAGATAATGTTCATCCCGTGCATGGGTGCCTTGTCGAGATCCAGAACGTTCAGTCTGGTAAAGCACACCCTGTCGCGGATGCTGTTCACAATTTCTACAGTATTCCGCTCGGCCGGGCGGAAATACCGGGATTTCATGTCCTCGTCCACTCCCAGCAATTTGCGGGGATTGAACTGGCCGTTCCTGGCCTTGTCGATCACGGGCTTGCTGATGTCAGAGCCGGTGACACCAAACAGCGGCTGCAACGCCAGCTGGCTCATGCACTCGTTCAGCACCATGGCCAGTGTGTACGGCTCCTCTCCGGTGGAGCATCCGACACTCCAGGCTTCCAGGGGACGCTTTTTCAACGGTTCCCGGGGCCGTGTCAGAACATAGTCGGAAACCAGCCGGAAGGCGTCGGGATCCCGGAAGAACCGGGTTTCCTGAACCGTCAGCCTGTCTACCAGCGTTGACCATTCCCTGATCGCATCAGGCCCGGAGACGATTTTTTCGTAATAGGCCTGATAGCTGCTGCAGCCGATTTCCCGCATCCGGATGCCAAGGTTGGTCTCCAGAAACGAACGGCGCCCGGCCGGCAGGGTTATGCCGGTGCGATGTTCCAGCAGGGTTTGCCACTGGCTGAACTGCGCCTCGTCCATATCCGGGAGTCGGCGCAGTGACCAGATGCCCTCGGCGGGTGACAGGTTGTTATGCATTTGCGCCATAAACCGTCAACAGCCCTGGATCCGAAATCAGCCCACCACCGGAACGTCGCTGTCTTCCTCTTCTTCCTGATCAGCCTCGTCTTCTTCCGGCAGGGTGAAGCCGGCAACGGAGGACCGCAGCTCGGACGCCATTTCCGCCAGGTTACCGATAGACTTCGCAGTGGCGTTGGTGCCGGAGGAAGTCTGGGACGTGATTTCCTGGATAACGTTCATGGTGTTGGAAATGTGCGCCGCAGACGACGACTGCTGTCGTGCCGCGTTGGAGATGTTCTGGATCAGTTCCGCCAGAGACATGGATACGTTCTCGATTTCCTCGAGGGCGATACCCGCGTCCTGGGCCAGACGGGCACCACGGACCACCTCGGCGGTGGTGTGTTCCATGGAGATAACGGCTTCGTTGGTGTCAGACTGGATCGTCTTGACCAGTGCCTCGATCTGCTTGGTTGCCGCAGAGGAACGTTCCGCCAGCCGCTGAACTTCGTCCGCAACCACCGCGAAGCCCCGGCCCGCGTCACCGGCCATGGAGGCCTGGATTGCGGCGTTCAGGGACAGGATGTTGGTCTGGTCGGCAATGTCGTTGATCAGGGATACGATGTCACCGATTTCCTGGGAAGATTCACCCAGGCGCTTGATCCGCTTGGAGGTTTCCTGGATCTGCTCACGGATGTTGTCCATGCCGCGGATGGTGTTCTGCACCACTTCCGCGCCTTTCTTCGCGATCGCAACCGACCGCTCCGCAACCGCGGAGGATTCCGCCGCGTTCGAAGATACCTGGTCGATGGACACCGCCATCTCATTCACCGCGGCGGAGGCGCCGGCAATTTCCTGGGCCTGGTGCTCGGAAGCATCGGCCAGGTGCATGGCCGTGGCCTGGGTTTCCTGGGCGGCTGAGGCTACCCGTACGGCAGTACCACGAATCGCCTGTACCAGTCCGCGCATCTGGTCAATCGCGTAGTTGATGGAGTCGGCGATGGCACCGGTGAAGTCTTCGGTGACCGTGGCCTCGGTGGTCAGGTCACCGTCGGCCAGGTCGGCCAGTTCGTCCAGCAGTCGCAGGATCGCGTTCTGGTTCTGTTCGTTCTGTTCCTGGGTGGCCGCCAGCCGGGCCTGGGCTCCCCGGTAAAGGGCGAGGCCGATGAACACAACAATGGCCACCATGGCGGCCAGGATAGCAAAGGCCAGGGTCGGGCTGATCAATCGCGAGCCGGGCTGGTTGCGGAAACTCTCCGCCAGTACAGAGAGTTCGGAAAGCAGGATTTCGGAATTCTGGAAGATGTCGCTGGCCGCAGTACGCACCTTGAAGAGGTCGGGAGAGGCTTCAAGGATGGCGTCTACGTTCTGGGAAACGAACTGGAACAACTCATCAACGGCCTCGAGGCCGTAAATGGCATCTTCATCGTTTACCCGGGAGATGCCCATGGCTTCATTGCCATTGAGCTGGCCTTCAAGAACCCGGCCAAACAGGCTGGCGTCCCGGCCGAAACGGTCGGCGGCGATAACCGCATCCTCGTCACCGGACAGTACGTTGTTAACCGAGCGGACAATCCGCTCCGCCAGCAGGGACTGGCGCTGCGCCAGTGCGATCTGTTCGGCGGGCGCGTTGTTGTCCAGCAGGATCTGTACGATGTCGTCGTACTCGACCTGAAGCTGCGGGATGGTTTCGTTGAGGGTCCGGGCTACTTCGTGCAGGCCAAGTACCGCGTGCTGGGTCGAGAGGATGCTGTCGGCGTTTTCCCGGACAGTGTTCCAGTTCTCCTGTACACCGCTTTGCCGGGCCAGCTCACTCGGTGGCAGGTCGGTCTTCGGGTTGCCCTCGGTCACGTTGGTCCAGAGCTGCTGGAAATCATCACGGGAGCTGCGCAGCTGGTTGAACGCTTCGGCGGTACCACCGGCAGCCTCAGTCGCGTTCTTCGCGATCTGCTGCGAGAGCACCCTCAGCTCGGCGGTGTTGGAGATGTATTCCTGATCGTGCTGGCTGTCTTTATTGAGAATGAACAGCACCACAACGAGCAGGACGGTGAGTGCGATCAGTGCGGCGATCAGGCTGGCAACCAGCTTGTTGCCTCCCTGTCCCATACTGAGTCTTCCGGCTCTGTTCTTCATTTTCTGGCTCCCGGCCTCTTCAAGAAATTGGCAAGTTTGTTTTATCGGGCTTCAGGCGGTCAGGGTGATGTTCCTGCCATTGTCACCACCCTTACCACTGTGCGACGTCCAGGAAGCGTTCGTCTTCGAGCAGGTCGACGGCCGAAAACACTTTCCAGACTTCTTCGTTGCGCTCGTAACCGCCTGAGACAAACGGCCGAACGTTTTCAGGTACGCCTTCGGGCGCATCCTTGAAACTGTCTGTTGCGAAGTACTGCATGCCCAGTACGCTGTCGACCACGAGCCCGCTGAAAATGTCCCCCTGTTCAACAACCAGTACCCGGCGCTCCCGTTGGCTTCGGGACGAGCGGGGAATATCAAAAAAGCCGGCGAGATCGACAAGAGGCAGGAGGCGGCCGCGAACATTGGCCGCTCCGAGCAGAAACGGGCGAACCCCCGGAATATGGGTAAACCGGGGGACGTGGAGGATTTCAGTGACTTCGCCCATTGGGGTAACGTAGCGTTCACCTGCAAGAACGAAGCCGATGCCGTTCCACAGTTCAACGGCTTCCTGTTGTTCCGGCAGGCCGGCGGCCATGGACCGGCTGCGCTGGGCGATATCCGTCAGAACGGCGAAAGGGGCGGCCTGGGCGGACATGCATACTCCACGGTTGGGGATCAGGCAATCAGGCTGTTGATTGTTTTGATCAGATCGTCTTCGTTAACCGGCTTGACCAGATAACCCTTGGCGCCCTGGCGCGTGCCCCACACACGATCAGTTTCCTGATCCTTGGTGGTCACGATAACCACGGGGATGGATGCGGTCTCCGGCGCGCGGGTCAGTTGACGGGTTGCCTGGAAGCCGTTCAGGCCCGGCATAACCACGTCCATCAGAACCAGATCCGGGGTTTCAGCACGGGCCTTGGCAACGCCGTCCGCGCCATTATCGGCGGTCAGGACTTCGTGCTTGTGCTTTTCCAGAATGGTGGAAATTTTCTTAACCTCGGTAGGGGAATCGTCAACAATCAGAATGCGGGCCATGGTTTCCTCGATGGTTCTTGGTGTCAGCAGGTTTACTGTTCCGCCTGCGGAACGTACTGGCGGATGGTATTAAGAAGCTCATCCTTGCTGAACGGTTTGGTCAGGTACTGGTCCGAGCCTACGATCCGGCCTTTGGCCTTGTCGAACAGCCCGTCCTTGCTGGAGAGCATAATAACCGGCGTCTTTTTAAAGGAGGAATTGTTCTTGATGAGTGCGCAGGTCTGGTAGCCGTCCAGGCGGGGCATCATGATATCAACAAAGATGATGTCCGGCTGGGAATCGGCAATCTTGGCGAGAGCGTCAAAGCCGTCAGTTGCGGTGATGACCTCACAGCCGACCTTTTTCAGAAGGGTTTCCGCGGTGCGACGTATGGTTTTACTGTCGTCGATCACCATGATCTTCAAGTTCTCGAAGTTGTCATCCATTGTCCAACTGCCTTGCGCTCAGCGACTGTCATTATTTTAAAACGGGGTTTTTAACACAAACCTTAGGGTTCTTCTATAAACCCCGCTCATTTATAGATTATCAATGGCCGGATAAAAAGTATTAGTTTGTGACCAAATGTACTTCTGCCCGCAACGTCACGTAACTGACTGAGGATTTCTCCGGATGCATTCGCAGCTCGGGTACAATACCATCTGATATCACAGCATAGCACTGTTTGCCCGGTGCACTCTGCAGACCGGTTCGTGTTTTTAATCCTCAGGAGCGCAAGAGAGCCTATGACCGTCCGCCTCGGGATCGTGATGGATCCGATTGAAGATATCCACTTCAGGAAAGACAGTTCACTGGCCATGTTGCTGGCTGCCCAGAAACGGGGCTGGCAGATCGAGTACATGGAACTGCCGGACATGTATCTGGATGGCGGCAAGGCAATGGCCCACACCCGGGATCTGACCGTGCACATGGATCCCGAGAACTGGTACAGCTTCGGCCCGGGCCAGGATAGGGCTCTGGGCGATCTGGATGTGATCCTGATGCGCAAGGACCCTCCGGTGGACCGGGAGTTCCTGATGGCCACCTATATTCTGGAGTCGGCCGAGCAACAGGGCGCGCTGGTGGTCAATCCTGCTTCAACATTGCGCGATTGCAATGAAAAGCTGTTTGCCACCCAGTTCGAGGATCTGACACCACCACTGTTGGTCAGCCGGTCGGCGACCCGTTTCCGGAAGTTCTACGCCGAGCACGGCGATGTCATCATGAAGCCGGTGGATGGCATGGGTGGTCACTCCATCTTCCGTATCCGGGAAAACGACTTCAATCTCGGTGTGATCATTGAAACCCTGACCAACTATGGCAGCCATCAGGCCATGGCCCAGAAATACATCCCGGAAATCAGTGATGGCGACAAACGCATTCTGCTGATTGACGGTGAGCCGGTGCCCTATGCACTTGCGCGAATTCCCTCCCAGGGAGAGAATCGCGGCAACCTGGCAGCTGGCGGGCGAGGCGAGGGCCGTGAGCTGACCGCCCGGGACCGTGAAATCTGTGACCGGGTAGCCCCGGCGATTCGGGAAAAAGGCCTCATCTTTGTCGGGCTGGACGTGATCGGTGATTACCTTACCGAGATCAATGTCACCAGCCCGACCTGCATCCGGGAGCTTGATACGGCCTTCGGTATCGATATCGGGGGCATGCTGATGGACGCCATTGCAAAGCGTCTGGGACAGGCGTAACCCGGCAACACTGGCGGGACAGGTTTAACGACAGGACCAAGATCAGGAATGGCAGTTCAGGTAAGCGACTTTGACCGGTTTTCCTTCACCCTTTTTATGGCATTGGCGGTGCACGCCATTGTTGTACTGGGGATCAGCTTTGCGCCTGAACCACCCCGGTCGTCCGCTCAGACCATGGAAATTACCCTCTCTCAGTTTGATGACGAGAAAGCACCGGAGAAAGCGGACTTTCTTGCCCAGACCAGCCAGCAGGGCAGTGGTACTGAAGAAGAGGTCCGGGAAATGACCACGCCCCTGCCGGCCGAGGTCAGCCAGCCGGAAGTGGCCCGGGTCCAGCCGGAGCCACCCGCGCAGACCGAGCCGCAGCCGCGCCAGGAAAAAACGGTGGTGCAGACCGAAAGCCGGTCCAGTCAGACAGTGCAGCAGCCGGAGGAGCGGACGACACCGGAAGAAGAGCCACTGCCGGTGCGCAAGAAAAGGAGCCTGATGGAGCGCAGTCTTGAGATCGCCAGCCTGGAGGCCCGCTTCGACGCCCAGCAAAGGGCTTACGCCCGGAAGCCGAGGGTGATGCGCGTAACCGCAGCCTCCACACTCAAATCCACCAACGCCTGGTACGTACAGAATTGGGTGACCAAGGTGACCCGGGTTGGCAATATCAACTACCCCACCGAGGCGCGCCGTGCCGGAATCTATGGCACACTGAGAATGCTGGTGTCCCTGAAGCAAGACGGCACCCTCAAAGAGGTAGCGATTCTGCAGTCCTCCGGCAGCACCGTTCTGGACGATGCCGCCATCCGGATTGTCAGAATGGCCGCACCTTTTGCCCCGTTCCCCGAGGAAATGCGGCAAGAGGTGGACGAACTTGAAATCATACGCACCTGGTCCTTCCAGCGTCGGGGGCTGACATCCGGATGACAGCGTCAAAACATTCTCCCCACAGCCTGCGGCACCACTTTCTGGTGGCTTCGCCTTACCTGGCCGACCCGCGTTTCCATGGCGGCGTCATCTATCTCTGTGAACATTCCGATGACGGTGCCCTGGGATTAATGATCAATCACCCGTTGGACATCCATCTGGGCGAGATTCTGGAGCAGCTGGACTTGCCTGGAGGTGAGCTGGATTTGCCGGTATTCAGTGGTGGCCCGGTGCAGCCGGAACGGGGCTTTGTCCTGCATTCTCCCGGGACCAGCTGGCAGAATACGGCAAAGGTGACCGAAGACGTTCTGCTGACCACATCCCGTGATGTACTGGCGGGCATTGGCCGTGGGGAAGGGCCGGAGGAATACCTGGTGGCGCTCGGATACTCGGGCTGGGGCGAGGGCCAGTTGGAGGACGAACTGGGCAGCAACGCCTGGCTCACGTGTCCTGCTACCACGGATATCCTGTTCCGGACTCCCTGGGCAGATCGTTACAAGGCCGTGCTTGAAGTGATTGGTATTGATCTTAACCAGCTCAGCGAATCGATTGGCCATGCCTGAGACCGGTAACCGTCGCGTGATGGCGTTTGATTTCGGAACCCGCCGGATCGGGGTTGCCACCGGCCAGGAAATGCTGGGAACCGGCCAGCCCGTGGCGCTGATAGCCGCCCGGGACGGTATTCCGGACTGGCAAAAGATTGAAATGCTGCTGCAGGAGTGGCGTCCGGATCTGGTGGTGGTTGGTCTGCCGCTGAATATGGACGACACTGAGAACGACATGTGTGCCCGGGCGCGCAAGTTCGGCAAGCGCCTCCACGGCCGTTACCATGTGCCGGTTGAAATGGTGGACGAGCGCCTGACCAGTTTTGAGGCCAAGGGCGATGTAATGGCAGCCGGTGGCAATCGCGACTTTGGCCGCCATGGGGTGGATGACCGGGCGGCGGTTCTGATTCTGGAAACCTGGTTTGGCCTGCAGGGCAACCTTGCCGGTGAATGACAGTAAGGATAGTCCCCGGCTTTTAATAACAGTGAGGCATTAATGACCGCATTGCTTGATATCGACCAGTTACTGGATCAGATGGAAACCGGATTGCGCCAGGTTCTTGAGCAACGGGGCGCTGAATCCCCAGTGCTCATTGGTATCCGTACCGGTGGGGTCTGGCTGGCGGATGTGCTTAGTAAGCGTCTTGATATTGAAGAGCCGTTCGGGGAACTGGATATTTCCTTTTATCGTGATGACTTCAGCCGCATCGGGCTGAACCCCAGGGTCAAGCCTTCCAGTCTGCCCTTTGATACCGAAGGACGGGACATCATCCTGATTGACGATGTCATCATGAGTGGCCGCACCATTCGCGCGGCAATGAATGAAATTTTCGATTATGGCCGTCCAGCCAGTATCATACTGGCCACCCTGATAGACCTCGGAGCCCGGGAACTGCCGATCCAGCCGGACGTGACCGGCAAGACGCTGGCACTGGACTCCCATCAGCGCGTCAAGCTCCGTGGCCCCGACCCGCTCCGCATCGAGTTCCAGGAAGCCAGACAGTAAACCTCCGAAACAGATAACAGGCGACCCATGACCGCAAACGACGCTTCCCCGCACCCCTTGCAGCTGACCCGGGATGGTCAGTTGCGGCACTTTCTCACCCTTGATGGCCTCGACCGCGCCTTACTGACCGACATCCTGGATACCGCCGATTCGTTTATTGAAGTCGGCGAACGCACCATCAAGAAAGTGCCCCTGCTTCGCGGCCGGACTGTGGTGAACCTGTTCTTTGAATCCAGCACCCGGACCCGCAGCACCTTTGAGCTGGCCGCCAAGCGTCTGTCTGCCGATGTGCTTAACCTTGATATCAGCACCTCGGCCACGTCCAAGGGCGAATCCCTGTCCGACACGCTTCTGAACCTGGAGGCCATGGCCAGCGACATGTTCGTGGTTCGGCATTCCCAGAGTGGCGCGCCGCACTTTATTGCCGAGAGCGTCACCCCGGGCGTGGCCATTATCAACGCCGGTGATGGCCGCCATGCGCACCCGACCCAGGCCATGCTCGACATGCTCACCATTCGCCAGCACAAGGGGCATTTTGAGGGCCTGAAGGTGGCCATTGTGGGTGACGTGCTTCACTCCCGGGTGGCCCGCTCCCAGATTCGTGCCCTGAATGTGCTTGGGGCGGAAGAGGTCCGGGTGATTGCCCCGGGGACCTTGCTGCCCAAGGATGTGGAAAGTCTGGGTTGTAAGGTCGAGTACGATATGACCCGAGGCATGAAGGATCTGGATGTGGTGATCATGTTGCGCCTGCAGAACGAACGGATGGAAGGCGCCCTGCTGCCGAGCGAGCGTGAGTTTTATCGGCTCTATGGCCTGAATCAGGAAAAGCTGGCTCTGGCTCATCCGGCGTGCATTGTGATGCACCCGGGCCCGATCAACCGGGGCGTTGAAATTGAATCGGCGGTGGCCGATGGCCCGCAATCCGTGATTCTCAATCAGGTGACCAACGGCATCGCCATCCGGATGGCGGTCATGTCCATGGCCATGGGTGGCCAGGTGGCCGAGCGCCAGCAGAAACTGAGTGGGAGGGGGCAGGCATGAGCAGTGTTGAAACATCCAGCGGCAACAGCCTGAAAATCACTGGCGGACGTCTGTACGATGGCGAAGGAAATGAGTCTGAAAACATCGCCTTGCTGGTTCGGGATGGCCGGATCGCCGCTATGGGTGAAACGGCCACCAGGGAGCGGGCGGACGAAACCATCAGCGCTGAAGGCTGTGTGATTGCCCCGGGTTTTGTTGATCTTTGCTGCAACCTCCGTGAACCGGGCAATGGCCAGAAAGGCAATATTGCCTCGGAAACCCGGGCAGCGGCCCACGGTGGCTTTACCACCGTCTGTGCCTCTCCGGAAACCTCTCCGGTGAACGATTCCAGTGCCGTTACCCACCTGATTCGTGACGGTGCCGCCAGCCGGTCGCCTATCCGGGTGCTACCCGTAGGTGCGATTACCAGGGGCCTTGAAGGCGACCTGCTCAGCGACATGGCTGGGCTGGCCGCTGCCGGTTGCGTGGCGGTCGGTAATGGCTCCCGGGGTGTGCGCAATGCCCGGATATTGCGCCGGTGCATGGCCTACGCCCAGACCTTCGGTTTAACGGTGATGTTCAGCCCCGAGAACCAGGCCCTGGCGGCGGACGGCTATGCCCACGACGGGCTGGTAACCTCCCGTCTGGGTCTGCTGGGTATTCCGGAAGTGGCGGAAACGGCGGCGGTGATGGAAATGCTGTTGCTGGCAGAGGAAACCGGCGTGCGGTTGCACCTGAGCCAGCTGTCCTGTGCCCGCAGTGTTGAGATGCTCGCGGATGCCCGCCGCCGAGGCATTGCCGTGACGGCCGACGTGGCCATGCACCAGTTGGTGTTCACCGACGACGCCCTGGCCGGATTCGACAGCCGGTTCCATGTGCGTCCGCCACTGCGCAGCGAGAAAGACCGAAAGGCCTTGATTGCAGGAGTCCGAGAGGGCGTCATTGATGCCATCGTGAGCCAGCATCAGCCCCATGACACTGCGGCCAAGCAGGCGCCCATGGCGGCCACCGAACCGGGGCTCTCCAGCATTGAGAGTGTGTTGTCGCTGGGGCTGGAACTGGTGGAAATGAACGAACTGGCTTTGCCTGACCTGGTCCGGGCGCTGACCACCGGTCCCGCCTCCGTGCTTGGCCGAACGGCCCGCCTTGCGGAGGGTGAGCCTGCCGATCTTTGTCTGTTTGATCCGGAAGCGTTCTGGGCACCGGGTCCGCAAACGCTTGTCTCGGTTGGCCGTCATGCGCCGGTAACCGACCGGGAATTGCCCGGCGTGGTCCGGCTCACTCTTGCTGAGGGCCGAAAAGCCTGGCAACAGCCGGCGGGCTGATTTCCGGTCGCCGGTCCAAAATGCGGCAGGGGTTGCGGAACCTCTGTCGACACCATCACAGAATCACCCCCTCTTGCTGAAAAACCCTTGATAGCAGGCACCCGTGCCGACGTATTCTTGTAGCCGTCGTCCTATGGTCGACCAAGGAACGTGTGGCCCGGCCGGTGCCCGACAATAAAAATCAGGAGTCATCCCGTGAAATCAACAAATCTCCCCCAGTGGGTAGCCATGGCGGCTGCCCTGTGTGCCAGTCTGGCGTTGCCCTCGCTGGGTCATGCTCAGGCACAGAACGAGCCTCTTGAGCGCAGCTTCTGCGTCTTCGACCCGGTTGGTGCCAATGGCCCGCTGTTCGCCATCACCAAAACCTTCCAGCCGGCTGCCCTGAATAGTGGCATCAAGCTGGATCTCCGGGCCTACACCGATGAGAAAGTTGCCGCCGAGGACTTCAAGGCAGGGCAGTGCGATGCCGTCCTGCTAACCGGCACCCGGGCCCGGGAGTTCAACAAGTTCACAGGCAGCCTGGAGGCCATGGGTGCTGTGCCCGGTGAAGCGGAAATGCGGCTGCTGTACAACACCCTGAGCCAGCCCAAGGCCCGGCCGTTCCTGATCGACGGCCCCTATGAGGTTGCCGGTGTCTTCCCGGGCGGTGCCATTTATCTGCACACCCGTGACCGCAGTATCGATTCGGTCGAGAAGCTGCAGGGCAAGCGGATCGCTACCCTGGACTATGATCAGGCGTCCGTCCGTATGGTTCGCCACGTAGGCGCATCGGTGGTGGGATCGAACTCGGCCAACTTTGCCGGCAAATTCAATAACGGCAGTGTCGATCTGGCGTACGCACCGGCGGTCGCCTATACCCCGCTTGAGCTCTACAAGGGTGTGCAGCCAAACGGCGCGGTGGTGAAGTACGCTTTGGGTTACATGAATTTCCAGGTGATCATCCGCCGCGACCGTTTCCCCGACTCCGCCGGCCAGATGGTGCGGGAACAGGCGATCAAACGCATTGATGAGGCCTATGAAATCATTGCCCAGGCAGAGGCGGAGATCCCTGAGGATGTCTGGATGATTCTGCCACAGGAAGACACGGCGGAGTATGACAAGATGCTGCGCAAGGTTCGTCTGTCTCTGCTGGAAGACGGGGTTTACGACGAGCGCGCCATCAAGCTGATGAAAGCGATTCGCTGCCGGGTTGATGCCACCCGTTCCGAGTGTGCGTCCGTGGCCGGAACCTGAAATTCGGTCAGAGGGTAAACAGGCCCGCGTCGGCGGGCCTTCGACTGCCTACCGGATCTTGTCTTTCAGTGCCTTGCCGGCCTTGAATCCGACCGTTTTGCTGGCAGGGATGCGAATGGTTTCGCCGGTTTTCGGGTTTCGCCCTTCCCGCGCCTCGCGGCTGCGGATATTGAACGTGCCAAAGCCGGTCAGGGTGGTATCTTCGCCCCGGGAAGCAGCGGCTGAGACCTGGTCGGTAAAGGCGGTGATCACTTCGCTGGCTTTTTCACGGGTCAGGCCTGTGCGGTCGGCAATGGCCGCGGCGAGTTCAGGTTTGCGCATCGGATACTCCTTTTTTGTAGTTCTGCTTTGTAATTCTGCTGTTTGGTCTGGGTCCTGGCCGGAATCACAACGACTCACGGTTGCTTCAATCTATAGTGGCTCGCGGCCTGTTGTGCAAACGATCGGGCGTTGGCGGTGTGTGTAATTTGGCGTCATTTGCGGCATCGGTCGCATAAAAACAGAATCTCGTACGCCATAATGCGTGCCTGATTACACTCTGTAACAAACCGGTTGGTTAGCCGGTGTGACCGGCATCGCATAAGAGTGCATCAGAACAAAACACGCAAAAGGTGAAGAAGGTATGACCCATTTCCGGAATCCATCCCGCAAGGCGCTTTTTACGGCGCGCCGTTTCCGTAACCTGGTGGCAGCCTGTACAGCCAGTGCGATCCTGAGCGGCTGCGGTGCGGTCAATCACATGATGTACAAGACCACCGGGGATGTCATGCAAGGCTTCTCCCGCGATCACACCGTTCCCTTTCTCATGGAGAGCGGTGACCTGGCCATGGGTTGTGCCATGAGTGAGGCGACGGCACCGTTGCTGATGTCTTTCGGCCGGGTGACCAGCGAGCCGGATCAGCTGGCGGTCATGCTCTATCTCTCTGCCGGCGGTTGTGCCGATGAACAGGCGCGGGAACATGAGCTGGCGGCCCTTGCCGCCCTGCACGCCATGAACGGGAATGCCGCAGAAGATGCGATGATCCGTCAGAAGCGGGCCCATGCCCTTGCTGCCCGGCGCTATTTCAAGGGCTGGCAGCACCACAACGCCCATTACGGTGAGCCAGGCAATGGCGAGTGTCCCGATTTTGACGACGACATGGATGAGTTCATCTACATGGCCGGCCTGCTTTCAGGTCTGCAGTCCCTGAACGCCCAGACCCAGTCCACCTCATCCATTGGCGTTCCGGCGAATATCGGTTCGGTCGTGGCCCGGGCCACCGGCTGTCTTGAAAATGACAAGTGGTGGGGCGCACCTATGGCTTTGCGGGCAACCGTATGGGCCATGATCCCCGGCGCCCAGCCGAAGGGTGAAGACGCCTTCGAGCGACTGGAAATTGCGGATGCCCAGGGGGAAGCGGCCGGTGTTCGGCTGCCCCATGTATTTCACGCCATCGCTGCCCTGAACAGGGGTGATGAGGCCATGGTCCGCGAGGTGATCCGGAACCATGCCGAGTCCCTGGAGAGTGCGCCAGCCAACGAGGACTGGCGGTTTGTAGATGCTATGGCAACGGACATGATCGTGGCAGTCTCCGACCGCCTCTGGGTTGAGAACACAGGCCACCGTACACCGCTTGGCCAGCTTGGTACCTTCTGGGATGACAAGCAGGAAGCCGTTGAAACCATGGATCTGGACGATCTGCTGTAACCATTCCATACCCAGAGTGATCAGTTATGTCGAAGCGCGGTTTTCATCGTAGCGGGCTGGAGTGGTTTTCGTCGCTGCCCGCGTGTCTGCTGTTGCTGGCAGTGGTCATCTTCTCCACCAGCAGTGATATCCATAACCAGATGTTGCGCGGAGGTGAGCAGCTGTGGAGCGGGTATTACAAGTTGCGCGTGGATCCGGTTCAGCCAACCTGTGATCCCGATCGGGACATTGAGGCGGCAGTGGCTGCTGAACTGGCCGCGGATGCCCCTGCAGACGACCCGATGGCCGCCTTGCTGGGCGCCGGGGAAAAGGACCCGGCAGACATCCGGCTGGCCATCGAGCGGTCTGTCGCCGACTGCAGGCAGGCCCATCGAAGCTTCGAGAACCTCCGGGACCAGCTGACGCCGGGTGTCACAGCCTACCGGACAGTGGAACTGTTCATTGCCGACCTGATCGCCTTTGGCCTGGAATCCCAGCGTTTCATTCTGGTGATTTTGGTCATGTTGTGCGCGGTGACCGCCACGTTGACCCGCCATCACATCGCCATGCGTGCGATGGAGACCCGGCTGGACCACACGGTATCCCATACGCTGCAAACCATTGCTAACGCCATGTTGCTGGGTTCCAGTGCCATCTTCCGGCAATCCAGCCTGGGCTCGGATACCGCGGTTTCATCGGAAGAACTGCTGCTGCACAATTTCTGGATTATCGGTTTTGCCTGCCTGACCCTGGCCAGCCTGTACCGGCTGTTCCGGGTGCCGGATGATCTGCCCGAAGGCGGCAGCCTGAACAAGGCCTTCCTGGCGGTGCCGCTCTACACCGTTATGACCCTGATTTCCGGTACCTATTTCGCCCTGATCGGGCACGCCTCGGGGATCGGCATCTATCTCGGCAAGATGATGGAACTGTCCGATATGTTCCTGAATGTCGGTCTTTACGTGTGGGTGGGTATGATGCTCAAGCAGACCCGACTTGCCACTCTGGTGTTCAATGTCTTTCGGCCCTGGCGCATGCCGCCGGAGATGCTGGCCGTCGTAGCCGTTCTGGTTGCGGCGGTGCCGACCGCCTACACCGGTGCTTCCGGCATCTTTGTGATTGCGGCCGGGGCGGTGATCTACAGTGAGTTGCGAGCCGCCGGCGCCCGCCGCCATCTGGCACTGGCCGCGACGGCCATGTCCGGTTCGCTGGGGGTGGTCTTGCGGCCCTGCTTGCTGGTGGTTGTGATTGCCTATCTGAACCGGGAAGTGACCACCGACGAGCTGTTCGGCTGGGGCATCTGGGTGTTTGTGCTGACCGCCACCCTATTTGCGGTGGTGGCCCTGACGGTAAACCGCCAGAGCCAGTTCAATCTTGCACCGTCCGCCGAGGCCTTCCCGGCCATGACTCAGGCCCTTTGGCCGCTGATTCCCTATGTGCTGGTGATCACCGGTGTGGTGCTGTTCTACCGTCTTGCCCTGGACGTGAGCATGGACGAGTTCTCCGCACCCAGGCTGTTGCCGGTGATTATGCTCGCAATCCTGGTGTTTGAGCATGTCAGCCTGAAAAACCGCAGGGGCAGGGCATCCGGGGAGATTAATCATCAGGGACTGGAGCGAAGCCTGCGTGGCGCCACCAATGACACAACGGCCGAGATCGGTGCACTGCTCCTGTTACTGGGGCTGTCGGTCAGCATTGGCGGGGTTATCGAGCGCTCCCACATCATGGCGGCCTTCCCGCAGTCCTTCGACAGTGCCTGGTCGGCGATGCTGCTGATGGTGGTCATTCTGGTGGTACTGGGCATGATCATGGACGCCTTCGGCGCCGTGATCCTGGTGACCGCCACGGTTGCGACCATTGCTTACTCCAGTGGCATTCACCCCATTCATTTTTGGATGGTCACTCTGGTGGCGTTTGAACTGGGTTACCTGAGCCCGCCGGTGGCCCTGAATCACCTGCTGACCCGGCAGGTGGTGGGCGAGGCAGAGGTGCTGGCCGCGCAGCAGGAACCCGGGACTTTCTATCAGCGCCACGAGCGCATTATCATGCCGCTGATTGTCATGGGCATCTCGTTGTTGTTGGTGGCCTTTGTGCCTTTGATGTTCTACGCGGGGTAACGGCAAAACGTGAACCCGGGGTCAGATGAACGCTTTCATCTGACCCCTCTTTCAGTATTTAGCCTCAGCTCAGCTTGGGGCCAGCGTCTACAATCGCCTCTGCCACATCGAACTTCTTGAAGTTCTCCACGAACTGGGCAATCAGCTCCTGGGCCTTGCCGTCGTAGTAGTCCGGGCTTACCCAGGTATTGCGCGGGTTCAGCAGCTTGGTATCCACGCCGGGTACACGTTTCGGAACGTCCAGATTCAGGGTGGGCAGGTGCTCGGTTGCCACATCGTCAAGATCACCGTTCTGGATCGCGGCGATGATGGCGCGGGTCGTCGGGATGCTGAAACGCTCGCCTTCACCGTAGGGACCACCGGTCCAGCCTGTATTGACCAGGAAGACCTTGCTGCCAAACTCGTCCATGCGCTTCATCAGCAGTTCTGCGTAAACGCCGGCCGGGCGCGGGAAGAACGGTGCGCCGAAGCAGGTGGAGAAGGTGGACTTCAGCTTGGAGGAAGATCCCATCTCGGTGGAGCCGACCAGCGCGGTATAGCCGCTCAGGAAGTGATAGGCGGCACCTTCACGGCTCAGGATGGACACGGGCGGCAGTACGCCGGTCATGTCACAGGTCAGGAACACAATGTGCGAGGGTTCACCGGCACGGTTCTCGATCACCCGTTTCTCGACGTGCTCGAGCGGGTAAGCGCAACGGGAGTTTTCGGTAAGAGAAACGTCGGTGTAATCCGGTTCGCGGGTCTCCGGGTCGATCATCACGTTTTCGACGATGGCACCAAAACGGATGGCGTTCCAGATGATCGGTTCGTTCTTCTGGGAGAGGTCGATGCACTTGGCGTAGCAGCCGCCCTCAATATTGAATACGGTGCCAGGGCCCCAGCCATGCTCGTCATCGCCGATCAGGAAACGGTGCGGGTCAGCAGACAGGGTGGTCTTGCCAGTGCCGGACAGGCCGAAGAACAGGCAGGTTTCGCCGTCCTCGCCCACGTTGGCGGAGCAGTGCATCGGCAGCACGTCTTTTTCCGGCAGCAGGAAGTTCTGCACGGAGAACATGGCTTTTTTCATTTCGCCGGCGTAGTGCATGCCTGCCAGCAAAACCTTGCGCCTGGCAAAGTTGATCATGACGCAGCCGTCACTGTTGGTGCCGTCCCGCTCGGGCACGCACTCGAAGTTGGCGGCGTTCAGGATCTGCCATTCCTGCTTGTCGGCCGGGTTGTAACTGTCCGGGCGGATAAACAGGTTGCGGCCGAACAGGTTCTGCCAGGCGGTTTCGGTGGTCATTTTCACCGGCAGATAGTGCTCGGGGTCGGAGCCGACGTGAACGTGGGATATAAAACGGTCTTTTTCGGCAATGTAGGCTTCAACACGGTCCCAGAGTGCGTCGAATTTTTCAGCGTCAAACGGACGGTTGATCGGACCCCAATGGATGTCGTCAGAGGTGCTTGGCTCCTCGATAATGTAACGGTCCATGGGAGACCGGCCTGTGCGATCACCGGTTGTTACCACCAGTGACCCGTTGGAAGCCAGCTGGCCTTCGTCACGTGCCAGTGCCACCTCGACCAGTCGTGCTGTACTCAGATCATGATAAGTGTTGCTCACTTCGACCTCGCCCTCGGGATGTCTTAGTGATTGCTCAGGCTGCCCCCAAAATTGACGGAAATCTGAACAATCGGGTCAATTCAGGCGCGCTATTATGCCAGACACGCCGGTAAAAAACGACTGCCCGGGAAGCCTTGCTATCAGTGGCTTCCCGGCGAATCAGAAGAGCTGTTAGTGTAGCGTATGACCGGTGAAAAGATGATCGATATCATTTCTATCGAAACGATAGTGAGCATGACAGAACTGGCAATCCATATCGATGGTGCCCTGTTCATCCAGAATGCTGTAGCACTCTTCACTGCCAATGGCCTCCAGTGCACCGAGGGTTCGTTCCCTGGAGCAACTGCAACGGAAGGCGACCGGTTCGGCATCGAACAGGCGCACGGTCTCCTCGTGGAACAGGCGGTGCAGGAGCGTTTCACTGTCCAGTTCCAGTAGCTCGGAGGCCTCTACCGTCCGGGCGAGATGGTTGACCCGGTCCCAAAGGTCGTCGTCCTCTTCGGTGGCGCCCGGCAGGCGCTGAAGCATCAGGCCGGCGGCGGCATTTTCATCGGCAAACAGGAACAGGCTGGTGGGAATCTGTTCCGAGCGCTCGAAATAGTCTTCCAGGCAGCCGCCGAGGGTGCCCTGTTCCCGTGGCACCACACCCTGATAACGGTTGCCCTTGTTCGGAGTAATGGTGATGGCCATACGGCCCTCGCCTAACAGGTCGTGGAAGCTGTCCTCGCTGACGGCGTGTTCGTCAAAGCGTGCCAGCCCCCGGATGTAGCGGTCATGGCTGCATTCTGCCATCAGTGTGCGCAGAGGCCCTTCCCCCTGGGCCTGGATCGACAGGGTGCCCTCGAACTTCAGGGTGCTGCTCATCAGAATGCTGGCAGCCAGGGCTTCGCCCATCAGGCCTCTTACGGTGTCCGGGTAAGGCGCCTGGCTGCCGATTTCGCGAAAGCTTTCTCCCAGCTGTACCCAGGCTCCCCGCACCTGACTGTGCTCGAAGATAAAACGCTGGAACTGGTCGCGGGATGCCATTATGTGTCTCCTGAAAACTGAATGCCGGTCTTGGCAGTGATGATCCCGACATACGTGCGGGGGTGCATGAATGGGCTCAGATGCGGTTTTGCTCGCGGAAGCGCTGAATATCCCGGCGGTCCTTTTTGGAAGGACGCCTGGCCGGAGGAAGCTGCGCTGCCTGCATGGTTTTACGCTGCCAGGCCATTTCCTCGCGTTTTTTTACGCTGTCTTCGGTTTCGTGGTAAAGCTTCTGGGCTTCCGGTGCACCGCGGCGCCGGTCGCTGATGTCATCAACAATGACCACCTTTTCCTGCCAGCCCAGGCGCAGGGTCAGTTTGGCACCGGTCTCCACCAGCCTTCCGGGCTTGCAGCGCTGGCTGTTGTAGTGAACCTTGCCGCCCTCAATCGCTTCCTTGGCCAGGGATCGGGTCTTGTAGAAGCGCGCAGCCCAGAGCCATTTGTCGAGCCTTACGTGTAGGTCGTCAGGGGTTGATGCCGTCATATCTCCTCACCTGATGGGCTTGTAACCTGATTATAACCCTGTCATCGGCCGGATGGCAGGGGTGAGCGCTTTCGCAGGGCCGGAAGGATTTCGTCAAAGTGGTGAATGCAGGGTATTTCCGGGTGCCGGGCCCGGGCCTGTTGCTGGCTGTCTGGTGCCAGTACCGCAAGGCATTGCGCAATGCCCGCACTTCGAGCGCTCTCCAGCACCGGAAAGCTGTCGTCCACCATCAGGGTGGTTTCGGCCCGGTAAGGCGCCAGCCCCTGAAGATCCTGCCAGAATTCGGGGTCTTCCTTGGGTTTGCCAAGCTGGTGGCTGGAAACAATGTCATCGACCCGCGCTTCAAGACCGGTACGCCGGAGTTTCAGGGCCAGGGGGGCCGGGTGGCAGTTGGTGACAATGACCGAGCGAAGGCCGGATGCCCGAAGGGCGTCAAGAAAATCGGTCACGTGGGGCCGGTAACCGATCCGGTCGCCGACTTCCGCTTTCAGGCCGGTGATGTCGAGGGAAAGCCGTTCACTCCAGTAGTCGGTGCAATACCAGTTCAGGGAGCCGCGTTCGGCCATGATCATCTGGATCAGCCGGTCCTTGGCCTCCTGAGGGTGGAGGTCATAGTGCTCGGCATAGCGTGCGGGCAGATGCTCGAGCCAGAAGTGGTTATCAAAATGCAGATCCAGCAGTGTTCCGTCCATATCAAGGAACACCGTTTCGAGGGAAGACCAGTCAACCATATACAAAAACAGCCTGAAAATTTTTCTTCAGGCTGCCGGAGATCGCTCGCCGGGGCAAGCCGTGATAGTACGGAGGCTGTCCCGCTGGGTCCGGATCAGTTGTCGGTCTGTTTAACCGTTTCCGGCTTGCGGCCGGTACGGGTGCAGCCGAGACAGCGTACAAAGGTGGCTCGCGCCGGGCCCATTACCAGCACTTCACCGGCTTCATCTGCGTTACCGCCCAGCAGGGAGAAGGGCAGTGATACGAGGTATACGGCGCTGCCCACGATGGTGGTTGCCAGCAGGGCCGGGCGAACAAAAATGGCGTCGCCGGTCATCGCTAACGCTGACGGGGTTTCATCCACAGCCTGAGCGTGTCCGAGGGATGAAAATACCAACAGGCAGGCCGCCACAGTGGCCACCAGGGTGCGGGAAATCTTGCGGGTCATCGTACTGTCTCCTGAGCTTTTTTGGCCCTTGTAGGTGCTGTCTCCAGAGAAAATGGCACCAGAATCGCATCGAGTGGATACAATCCTAATTGTAAACCGTGGGCGTTAATCCTCTGTTAACTATGAATCATATTTGCGCATTTTCAAACGATTTTCCGTTGCGGAATGTGCATTTTCGTTAGCGTTCAGTGCTGGCAGCGGGGGCAGTAAACCGTGGCACGGTTGTTCATGCGAATTTCTTTTAGCGGGGTTTCGCATTCCTTGCAGGGTTCTCCGCCACGGCCATACACCAGAAGAGACTGGGCGAAGTAGCCGGGTTTGCCGTCGCTGTTGACGAAATCTCTCAGGGTGGTGCCGCCCATCAGGATGGCTGCGCTGAGGGTCTCCCGAATGGCCTCAGCCAGCCGGTGATAGCGGTCCCGGCTGATGCGACCCGCCTTGCGCCGGGGGTGTATGCCCGATTTGAACAGGGCTTCATTGGCGTAGATGTTGCCAACGCCCACCACCACATGATTGTCCATGATGAAGGACTTCACTGGGGTGTTTTTGCCTCGGGAACGCCGGAACAGCATCGCACCGTTGAATTCCGGCGCCAGAGGTTCAGGTCCAAGGTGGCTGATCAGCGGGTGATCTGTGACGGAGTCGGCCCAGAGCCAGCAGCCAAAGCGCCGGGGATCGTTGAACCGCAGAATGACACCGGATTGTAGTGCCAAGTCAATATGGTCATGGGCCATAGGTGGTGTGTCATCAGTAATGATCCGGAGGCTGCCGGACATGCCCAGGTGAACAATCACCGTTCCCTGGTCCACATTAAGGAACAAATATTTCGCACGCCGGTCTATACTTCTTATCATCTGCCCCCTGAGTCTCTCGCCCAGATCCGCTGGAACGGGCCATCGCAGGCCGCTGTTTCGTACAGTAACGCCAACAATGGTCTGGCCTTCGCAATGGGGCGCAATACCGCGGCGGGTGGTTTCGACTTCAGGCAGTTCGGGCAAAGGGGAGTCTCCACAGGAAAAGGAATAAGTGTAATCAGTAACAATTTTGCAGCCAAATGCTGTTGTTGTGGCTTACAGCTGTACGCTAAAGTGATGAAGTTGGCCTTGCGCCAGGGATTATGATTTTGAGGGTTTGCTATGTGGTTTAATGGTCTTCTTGACCTGTCGGTGATGCAGCTCATTCTGGTTACGCTCGGAATGACCCATGTCACGATTGTCAGTGTAACGCTCTACCTGCATCGCCATTCGGCGCACAATTCGCTGGATCTGCATCCGGCTCTGAAACACTTTTTCCGGTTCTGGCTGTGGCTGACCACGGCCCAGAACACCAAGGAGTGGACCGCTATTCACCGGAAGCACCACGCCAAATGCGAAACTGAGGAAGATCCTCACAGCCCGGTGGTGCTGGGTATCCGCAAGGTACTGTTCCAGGGCGCCGAACTTTATGCCGATTCGGCAACGGCTGAGACCCTTGAGCGCTACGGCCAGCGCACCCCGGAGGACTGGGTCGAGCGCAACGTCTACAGCCGGCACAGGACGCTGGGCATTACCCTGATGGCGATCATCAATCTGGCGCTGTTCGGTGTTCACGGAATCTGGATCTGGGCGGTGCAAATGATGTGGATCCCGGTATGGGCCGCTGGCGTGGTGAACGGTATCGGCCACTGGATGGGTTACCGCAATTATGAATGTGCCGATAACGCCCGCAACATCTCGCCCCTGGGGCTGCTGATCGGTGGCGAAGAGCTGCACAATAACCATCACACTTACCCGAACTCCTCCAAGCTATCCCGTCGCTGGTTCGAAGTGGACATTGGCTGGGGCTACATCCGGCTGTTCCAGTTGTTCGGACTGGCGAAGCCGAAAGGGTTCCGCCCGATTGCCCATCATGTGCCCGGCAAGATCGATGTTGACGTGGAAACCGTTCAGGCTATTGCCAATAACCGGTTTGATATCATGCGTCAGTACCGCAAGCGGGTGATGGAGCCCGTGCTGCGCCAGCAGAAGGCGCTTATGGACGATGAAATCCGTCCCCGGTACCGGAAGCTCAAACGGCTGCTGTCTCGTGAAGTCACACTGATTCAGCCGACAGAAAAGGAGACCCTGGAGTCCGTATTGGCGCGAAATCCGGTGCTGCGTCAGATCTATGAGAAAAGTCATGAGCTGCAAGCACTCTGGCGCCAGCGTGGTCTCAAACCCCAGGACAAGCTCAACGCTCTGATGGAGTGGTGTCGGGAAGCGGAAGCCAGTGGTATTCGCTACCTGGAAGAGTTTGCCGAGCACCTTAGGGCTTATTCTCTGCGGCCTTCTGCCGGAGTTTGATAGGCGACTGAATATGGGGTCAGATGAACGCTTTCATCTGACCCCGTCTTTACCGTCTTTACCCTTTGTCATTCCGCCTCAGCCATCACCCGAAACAGGGAATAGGTCACCTGGCCAGCGCTTTTCTGGCGATGCAGCTGCCAGGTGCCTGGCACGGCAGGGGTCGGGATCTCGCTTTCGTGTTCCACGTAAACCCAGCCCCCGGGCCTGATCCATTCCTGTTGGTCAAGGAGTGGAAACAGTCTTCCCAGCCAGCCCTGACGGAATGGTGGATCCATGAACACAATGTCAAACGGTGGGCGGTTCCTCTGTTTCAGGTAGCTTTCAACGTCGGCACAGACCACTTCACCGCCGTTGGATTTCAACAGCCTTAGATTGTCTCTTAATGCCGTGGCCAATGCCGGGGTGTGGTCCACGAGGGTGACCGTGGCAGCGCCCCGGGAAAGTGCCTCCAGTCCCAACGCGCCCGAGCCGGCAAACAGATCCAGACAACTACTGCCGGCAAGGTGAAAGGTGAGCCAGTTGAACAGGGTTTCCCTGGCACGGGCTGGTGTCGGGCGGACGCCGCCGGCGTCCGGAAAGCGTAGTTTCCGACTGCGCCAGTCGCCGCCTATGATGCGCAGCTCGCCGGCACCAACCTCTTTCCGGGATGAGGAAGCACCCGGCCGGGGTTTTGGTTTTCCTGGCTGGCTCCGGTTTGCGGGGTTTCGGCGCGCCATGTTTGCAGCTCCAGAGGCGGGTCTGATTCGGAATATCCGGTGCATGGTAACGGAAAGCGGGCCCGGCGTGATAATCCGCGTAGTCCTCACTTCACCGGGACAGTCTGCTAGAATGTCGGCTTTAATTTGTCCCGCCCATTCAGACTGATGGTATGACTTTATGACGGCAGAGTGGATTTCGATCGGCCTTCTGGCCCTTCTTGTGCTCGTATTTGTTCTGGATATCGCCGGCAACCGAAGCCGCGCACCACGGCCACGGCCGGTTCCGCAACGTAAGCCGGAGGTCGCGAAGGGTCCGGCGCCTGCACCCGGGCCAGAATCATCCGAGGGCGAAGCACCGCCCGCCATCGTACCGCCGTCTCAGGCGGAACCGGAGCCCGAGGCAGCCCCCGAACCGGAGCGCACTCCGGAACCTGAGCCCCAGGTCAGTGTGTTTGAGCGCATCCGGCAGGGCCTGGGCAAAACCCGGGCGAATCTGACCGGTGGCTTGTCGGATATCTTCTCGCTGAGCAAGAAAATTGACGAGGATCTGCTGGAGGAAATCGAAACCACCCTCCTGATGGCAGACGTGGGCATTACCGCCACCTCCGAGATTATCGAATCTCTGACCGACAAGCTTGGGTGTAATCAGCTCAAGGATGGCGAGGCGCTTCGCAAGGCCCTGAGGGATGAGCTGAACGGTCTGCTGAAAGATGTCACCAAGCCCCTGGAGGTGGATGCCGGCAAGGCGCCCTATGTGATCCTGATGGTGGGTGTTAACGGGGTGGGTAAAACCACGACCATTGGTAAGCTCACCAAAAAATTCCTGAATGAGGGCAAGTCGGTGATGCTGGCGGCAGGTGATACCTTTCGCGCCGCCGCCGTTGAGCAGCTTCAGGTTTGGGGTGAGCGGAATAACGTGCCGGTGGTGGCGCAACACACCGGCGCCGACAGTGCATCGGTCATCTTTGATGCGATCCAGTCTGCCAAGTCCCGGGGCGTGGACGTGGTGATTGCGGATACCGCGGGCCGGCTGCAGAACAAGGATAACCTCATGAGCGAGCTTGAGAAGGTTGTCCGGGTGATGAAAAAGCTGGACGAATCCGCGCCCCATGAGGTGATGTTGGTGCTGGATGCAGGCACCGGCCAGAATGCCCTGAGCCAGGCCCAGGTTTTCCAGCAGGCGGTCGGCGTGAGCGGCATTACGTTAACGAAACTGGACGGTACCGCCAAAGGCGGTATTGTGTTTGCCATTGCCCGTCAGTTGCAGTTGCCCATCCGCTTTATCGGTGTTGGTGAGCAGGTGGACGACCTGCGCAGTTTCGATGCCGAAACCTTTGTGGGTGCACTGTTTGACGAATAGCCCGGAGTTAAGCCCAGCGGTAGCCGCCCATGATTGAGTTTCGTCAGGTCACCAAGCGATACGACAGTGATCACACCGCCCTGCGCCAGGTCAATTTTGGCCTGGAGCGTGGTGAGCTGGCGTTTCTCACCGGCCACTCCGGTGCCGGTAAAAGTACCCTGCTGAAACTCATCATGGTGATGGAGCGCCCCAGTGCCGGCGAGGTTATTGTGGGCGGGCAAGTGCTGAACCGTTTACCCCGTCGCCAGATTCCCTACATTCGCCGTCACATCGGAGTGGTCTTTCAGAACCATCAGCTGCTGTTTGACCGTACGGTCTTTGACAACGTGGCCATGCCTCTGGAGGTTATGGGGGCATCCCCGAGGGATACCGGGCGCCGGGTTCGGGCCGCCCTGGACAAGGTGGGGTTGCTGAACAAGGAAAAAATGAACCCGGTGCAGCTTTCCGGTGGTGAGCAGCAGCGCGTGGGTATTGCCCGGGCTGTGGTTAACAAACCCCCGGTCCTGCTGGCGGATGAGCCGACGGGTAACCTTGATCCGGCGCTGTCTGCCGACATCATGAACCTCTTTGGTCAGTTCAGCCAGGTGGGTGTTACCGTGCTGATCGCGACCCACGACACTGCCCTGATCAACAAAATGGGGCGGCGGACCCTGACGCTTGATCACGGTCGCCTGACAGCGGGTGGCGCACCAATGGCAGGGGGTGTGAGTGGCTACTGACCCCCGACGAAGGCCGGAGCAGACCCGTGGCGCAAACAGGGTCCGCTCGGCATGGCGCGAGCAGGTGGAAAGCTACCTGACCCACCACCGCAAGGTGGCCCGCGACAGCGCCCGGCGTCTGGGGCGCACCCCGGTTGCCAGCCTGATGACCTGGGCAGTGATGGGGGTGGCGCTGGCGCTGCCGGTCGCGTTGCTATTATTGCTGACCAGTCTTCAGGGTGTGAGTGCTGGCTGGGAGAACAGTGCGCGGGTGACCGCCTATATCGACCTGGAGGTGCCCCTGGAACAGGCTCGCGAGCTCCGTGATGAGATGGCGGCGGACGGCCGGATCGCCAGTGTCGAACTGGTGGACCGCGATCAGGCGCTGAAGGAGTTCCGGGCATCGTCCGGGCTTGAAGATGCCCTGGATTACCTGGAAGAAAATCCCTTGCCGCACACCCTGCTGGTGACGCCGGAGGAAGGTGCCCGCTCTGCGGAAGGTGTGGAAGCTCTGGTCCGGTTTATGGAGGGGATGGAAGGCGTTGAGCGGGTTCAGGTGGACCTGGGCTGGTTGCAGCGCCTGAATGCCATGACCGACCTGTTGGCCCGGGCGGTCTGGGCGCTGGCTATCCTGCTGGCGGCTGCGGTGGTGCTGGTGATAGGGAATACTGTGCGACTGTCGATCGAGAGCCGGCGGGATGAAATCCTCGTCGCCAAGCTGGTGGGCGGCACCGACAGCTTCGTTCGCAGGCCCTTTCTCTATACCGGCGCCTGGTTCGGTCTGGGTGGGGGGGTGGTAGCACTGATATTGTTGCAGCTCTCCTTATGGTGGCTCAGCGGGCCCATAGAGCGGCTGGCAGGCCTGTACCGGAGCGATTTCTCGCTCAACGGACTGAACTTTGATGGTGCGCTGGCGTTGATTATTGTAGCAATGCTGCTAGGCTGGCTTGGCGCCTGGGTCGCGGTGAAACGTCATCTGGATGACATGGAACCGGGCGATATTACCGGGGGTTAATGATCCGGATAGCGGGAAAACCGTATTGTGGAAACAGCTTCCGCTGACGTAGTGTCGAGGACAGCATATTCAGGGTGGATTTTCCAGATAGTTGATTCATAACGGTTTACTGGGGAGTCCGGGAACTATTAAGGTTCTTGGCGGTCTAAAACGCAGTTGGTATATTTAAGGATCGTCGGGTTCGGAGGTTAAAGCATGGGTACGAGTTTACAACTGGTTGACAGACTGGTTCCGGGCGCAAATCTCGAGTCGTACATTCAGGCTGCGAGTCGCATTCCGGTGCTCACAGCGGATGAAGAGCGGGAGCTGGCCGAGCGGCTCCATTATGAGGGCGACGTGGACGCAGCCCGTTATCTGGTTATGTCACACCTGCGTTTCGTGATCCACATTGCCCGGAGCTATTCTGGTTATGGCCTGGCACAGGCAGACCTGATCCAGGAAGGCAACGTTGGCCTGATGAAGGCAGTCAAGCGCTTTAACCCTGAGTATGGGGTTCGGCTGGTGTCTTTTGCCGTGCACTGGATCAAGGCCGAGATTCACGAGTTCATTCTGCGTAACTGGCGTATTGTGAAAGTGGCCACTACCAAGGCCCAGCGCAAGCTGTTCTTCAATCTGCGCAGCCAGAAGAAGAAGCTGGCCTGGCTCAGTCACGATGAGCTGAACGCGGTGGCGGAAGATCTGGGTGTTGCGCCCAAGGTTGTTCGGGAAATGGAAGGCCGGCTAGCCTCCCATGACACGGCGTTCGATGGTCCGATGGACGATGACGAGGACAACGCCTATCAGGCGCCGGCGTATTATCTGGAAGATACCCGTAGCAATCCGGCCACCCAGTTGGAGAATTCCGACTGGTCAGAGGATTCCAATGGCCGCCTGATGGAGGCTCTGGAGCAGCTGGATGAGCGTAGCCAGGACATCCTGCGCGAGCGCTGGTTGTCTGAAAGCAAGTCGACGTTGCATGAGCTGGCTGATAAGTATGGCGTGTCTGCGGAGCGAATTCGGCAGCTTGAGAAGAATGCGATGAAGAAGATCCGCGTGCAGATGTCTGAGGCTGCCTGATTTATCGGCCAGGCTTTCTGGGCTGCGCAGTTAAGAACGCCACCACCGGTTCCGGTTGGTGGCGTTTTTGTTTGGTGCGCCAGGCATGGCGCGTAGCGCCTTGACGGGCGCTGTTCCGGTACAGGTGGTGCTGGCCGGATGACTTGGGGGTGCAAGTCCCCTGTGGGCCCGGTAAGGGGAACCACTAGCCGGACGGCAAGGGTGTCCATCGCGAGGTGGAATCTGAAGGAAGCCGCAGGCAAAACACTGACCTGACGAACAGAAATCGCATACGAGGCGGTCACACCGGGTAAGGCGGCCAATATCGTCAAAGCCCGATACTTGCACAGAAGGTGTGAACGTAGATGCGGCGGGTATAAGTGTGAAGGTCACGCGTCTTACCCTGGGAAGTCTGGTTTTCTGCCACCGTGCTACTCACCTCGTGAGGGGTGGGGATGGGAAGCCAGAACTCAGCAGAGGCCATAGTAGGTGTGTCACCGCACACTGAAGGGCCTGAACATGGTTGACCGCAAGTAGGCGATGAGTGCTCGTGGTGTGCTTATGAAGACAGAAGCGGCCCGGATGGGTCAGGGCAATCAGGGAGGCGCCGGACGGAATCCGGCAGAGACTGGTGCCCGTGTCGAGGCAGACGCGGAGGCTCATTCGTGGACGAACGCGGAGCCGAACGCGCGGATGGAACAGGTGCTTGAGCGCCCGAACCTGATGCGTGCGTATCAGCGGGTGGGTGTCCAACAAGGGCGCAGCTGGCGTCGATCAGATGCCCACAACGGCCCTGAAAGGCCACCTGCAACAGCATTGGCCAACGGTGCGTGAGCGCTTATTGGCCGGACGCTACCATCCTCAGCCCATACGCCGGGTCAGTATCCCCAAGCCGCAAGGCGGCGAACGGGTACTGGGTATTCCGACGGTACAAGATCGCCTGATTCAACAAGCCCTTCACCAAGTGCTGAGCCCGATGCTGGAACCGACCTTCTCGGATCACAGTTACGGCTTCCGGCCTGGGGAGAAGTGCCCATCAGGCGGTCAAGGCGATGCAGCAGCACATCAATGAGGGCCACCGTTGGGTGGTCGATCTGGATCTGGCCCAGTTCTTTGACCGGGTCAACCACGATGTGCTGATGAGCCTGCTGGCTCGTCGCATCACCGACCGCCGGATACTGACCCTGATCCGACGTTATCTGGAAGCCGCATGCTGGGACGGTGGGGTGGTCAGCCCGAGACGGGAAGGGACGCCACAAGGCGGCCCGCTCTCGCCTCTGCTCTCCAATGTTCTTTTGACCGAACTGGACAGGGAGCTGGAGCGCCGGGGCCATCGGTTCTGCCGCTACGCGGACGACTGCAATATCTACGTTCGTAGCAAGCGAAGCCGGGCACCGGATCATGGCCAGCCTCACCCACTATCTGGAAACGCACTTGCGCCTGAAGATCAACACGGAGAAAAAGCGCCGTGGATCGGCCTTGGCGCCGGAGCTATCTGGGTTACAGCGTAAGCTGGCACAAACAGGTTCGGCTGAGGGATTTGCGCCCAAGAGCCTGAAAGCTCATCAGGCCAACCTGCGTCAGTTGCTCCGACGATCACGGGGGCGATCGCTGCTGACCACCATCCAACACCTGAATCCAGTGCTGCGAGGGTGGGCGAACTACTACCGCCTGACCGACTCAAAGCGCTCGGGTAGAGGCGATGGACGGGTGGGTACGGCGACGACTCCGCCTGATCCTGTGGCGACAATGGAAGCGAGTTCACACTCGAGCTCGCAACCTGATGCGGCTTGGACTGGTGGAGGAACGGGCTTGGAAAAGCGCGACAAACGGGCGCGGGCCTTGGTGGAATAGCGGGGCATCGCATATGAATGCCGCACTCCCCAAGAAGGTCTTTAACCGCCTGTCTCTGGTAAGCTTGTTGGATACGATGACTCGGCTTCAGAGCCAGCCATGAACCGCCGTATACGGAACCGTACGTACGGTGGTGTGAGAGGACGGGGGAGGTAACTCCCCCTCCTACTCGATTATAATCGGAAATTATAACTTGGGGGCAGAAGCGATTGGGTGGGCCTTTCCAAAACACGCTGTGAATACGTCCCTGTACGCTCGGCTCCGCCATTCATGGCTCCGCACGGTTTTGGAAAGGCCCACCCAATCCCTTCTCGAACTTCTGGTGTTAAGGCCTGAAAAATGACTACAAATCGTCTTCATATTGCCTTTCTGGGTATCGGCCTGATGGGCGCGCCGATGACCCGAAATCTTCTGAATGCGGGTTTCCCGATGACTTTGTGGAACCGGACTGCCAGCAAGTGTGAGCCGTTCGCCTCGGAGGCATCGATTGCCGAGTCTCCGGCAGAGGCGGTTGCCAGTGCCGATGTGGTGATCACCATGCTGGAGAACAGTGATGTGGTGGAGCAGGTGCTGGTGGTACAAGGGGCGATTGATGCCCTGAAGCCGGGTGCGCTGGTGATCGATATGAGCTCTGTTCAGCCGTCTGTGGCCCGGCGTCATGGCGAGCTGGCCGCGGAGCGCAATGCTGGTTATGTGGACGCGCCGGTATCCGGGGGCACGGTGGGTGCCGCTGAGGCCCGCCTGAGCATTATGGCCGGTGGCTCGGAGGCGGATGTGGACCGGGCCCGGCTGGTGTTTGATGCGCTTGGCAAGTGTACGAGGATTGGTCCGGTGGGATCCGGGCAGCTGGCGAAGCTGGCCAACCAGGCGGTTGTGGGGATTACCATCGGTGCGGTGTCTGAGGCGTTGTTGCTCGCTGCGAAGGGCGGGGCGGATCCAGCAGCGGTTCGGGAAGCCTTGTTGGGCGGCTTTGCTGGTAGCCGGATTCTGGAATTGCACGGTCAGCGGATGATTGACCGTGATTTCGCGCCCGGCGCTCCGGCCCGTATTCAGCTCAAGGACATGCGCATGATTCTGGATGAGGCTCGCGCGGAAGGTTTAACCCTGCCGCTGGCCCAGCAGACCCATAATGAATATCTGTCGCTGGTGGCCAATGGTCACAGTGAGGTTGACCACAGCGGTCTGCTGCTTGAGCTGGAGCACCTGAATGGTGCTCTGCTTGGCGCTCTTGGCCGCCGCCCCAAGGAGTAACGACGCCATGCCCCGTTTTGCTGCCAATCTGTCCATGTTGTTCACAGAAGTCGATTTTCCCGAGCGTTTTGCCATGGCCCGGGCTGCGGGATTTGAGGGAGTGGAGTATCTGTTCCCCTATGCCTACCCGAAAGACATGCTCAGTCAGATGTTGAACGACAATCAGCTGACGCAGGTGCTGTTCAATCTGCCGCCGGGTGACTGGGAGGCTGGTGAGCGGGGCATTGCCTGCCTGCCAGACCGGGTGGATGAGTTCAAAGCTGGTGTGACTCAGGCAATCGTGTATGCCCGGGCGCTGGGTTGCAGGCAGTTGAATTGCCTGGCAGGGCTGAAGCCGGCCGATCTGCCCGAGGATATCGCATGGCAGACCCTGGTGGACAACGTGGCCTGGGCGGCCGGAAAGCTGGCAGAGGACAACATCACCCTGTGCCTGGAAGCCATTAACTCACGGGTGGATATGCCGGATTTCTTTCTGGACACCTCCGGCAAGGTGCTTGCAGTGATTGAGGAGGTGGACGCAGACAACGTTCGCCTGCAGTATGACCTTTACCATATGCAGATCATGGAGGGGGATCTGGTGCGCTCAATGGAGTGTCTGCTGCCCTGGATTGGCCACATTCAGTTTGCCGATAATCCGGGGCGTCATGAACCGGGCACCGGGGAGATTAACTTTTCGAATGTTTTTGCGGCCATCGACAGCATGGACTATGAAGGTTGGGTAAGTGCCGAGTATCGGCCCTCAGGCGCCACGGGCGACAGTCTGGGCTGGTTTAAAGGTAAGGGTTGACCGTCGCCATAGGCGACACCCTCTTACAAGATGGTAACTGGCCGGCTTACCAAGTTCTTCGTACCCTTGTGGTCAATGAAATGTGGTCAATGAAATCGTGGTCAATGTAATCCGCTATCGGGAGGAGAGCCGGTGAAAGCGCTGGTAATCGAAGACGATCAGGACGTAGCAAATTATCTTGTCAAAGGGCTGAAGGAATCCGACTTCGTGGTGGATCATGCGGCCGACGGCAAGGAAGGCATGATGATGGCGGCCAGTGAGGACTACGACATCATGATTGTGGACCGCATGCTGCCGGGGATGGACGGGCTGTCTATCATCAAGACCGTCCGGGCCACCGGAAACCAGGTGCCGGTTCTGATTCTGAGCGCCCTGGGCGATGTGGACGACCGTGTTGAGGGTCTGCGGGGCGGCGGTGATGACTACCTGACCAAGCCGTTTTCCTTCACCGAGTTGTTGGCCCGCATCGAATCCCTGATCCGACGCAATCGGCAGACGGCGGAAACCGAAACCGTATTGCGGGTGGCCGATCTGGAGATGGATCTGCTGGCCCGGACCGTCAAGCGGGCAGGCCAGAACATTGATGTTCAGCCCCGCGAATTCCGGTTGCTGGAATATCTGATGCGCAACGCCGGCCAGGTGGTCACCCGGACCATGCTGCTGGAGAAAGTCTGGGACTATCACTTCGATCCCCAGACCAACGTCATAGACGTGCATATCAGCCGGCTGCGAGCCAAGATCGACAAGGAATTCGATACCCCCTTACTGCAAACCATCCGGGGTGCAGGGTACATGTTACGTGAAACTGCTTAGCCAGCTCAGGACCTCGTCTTTTCAGTTAGCCCTGCTGTACATGGTGGTGTTTGCCACCTCGGTATTTCTGTTACTGGCCTTTATCTATTGGCGTACAGCGGGCTTCATGACCGCCCAGACCGACGAAACCATTGAAGCGGAAATCGCCGGTCTGGCGGAGCAGTACCGGGGCCGTGGGGTAAACGGCCTGATCACCATTATTCGCGAGCGGGTTGCCCGCGATCCCAATGCCAAATCCATTTACCTGCTGACCACAGACGACTTCCTGAAGTTGGCCGGAAATATCGAGACCTGGCCGGAAGGCAGCCGTTCCGAGAGCGGCTGGATCAACTTCACCCTGAACGAATCGGTTGGCTGGACCGGGCCTGAACGGCTGGCCCGCGCCCGCATCTTCGAGGTGCAGGGTGGTCTGCGACTGCTCGTGGGGCGGGATGTGGACGAGCTCACCAATCTGAAGCGGGTGATTGAAACCGCCATCAACTGGGGGATGGGGATCACTCTGGGGCTCGCCCTGCTGGGCGGCTTTTTGATGAGCCGGAGCACCACCCGCCGCATTGAGATCATCAACAACACCTCCCGCCGGATCATGAATGGCCACCTGTCCCTGAGAATTCCTACCCGTGGAACGGACGACGATTTTGACCAGCTGGCGGAAAACCTTAACCAGATGCTGGACCGCATTGTTTATCTGATGGAAGGTATCCGGCACGTTTCCGACAGCATTGCCCATGACCTTCGCACCCCCCTGACCCGCCTGCGGAACCAGCTTGAAAATACCCTGATGTCGGTAGATAACGATGAAGCGAGGGAACAGGCCGGCCGCGCCGTGGCCGAGGCCGATCAGTTGCTGGCAACCTTCAACGCCTTGCTGCGGATTGCCCGGCTTGAAACCCGGGGCAATGCGGCTGATATGAAACCGGTATCGCTGGATGAACTGGTTACCGACGCCTGCGAACTCTATGAGGCGTTGTCGGAGGATAAAGACCAGTCCTTTGAGCAGTCCCTGGAAAGCGGCGTGATGATCGAAGGTGACCGGGATCTGCTGTTCCAGATGGTAAGTAACCTGATCGATAACGCGATCAAATACACTCCGGAACACGGGGTTATTGGTGTTGCCGTTCGAAAGGAAGGTGCCGAGGCGATCTTCGAGGTTCGGGACAGTGGTATTGGTATTCCCGACGCCGAGAAAGATCAGGTGTTCCAGCGCTTCTATCGTGTTGGCAAGAGCCGCTCATTGCCAGGCAACGGCCTGGGGCTGAGCCTGGTGAGCGCGGTTGCGGAAATCCACCAGGGCCGAATTGTTCTGAGCGATACCCACCCGGGGGATACTCCGCCCGGACTGACTGTGACCGTCCGGATGCCTGCCTTTACCGAGGCCCGGAAACGGATCCGGGCAGCGCAGGCAGAACAGCCAGCGGACTCAGCGGGAGCGGAAGCCCGAATCGCAACAGAATCCACTGGCGCAGAAACTCACTGACTGGCGCGGAACCGGTTAATCCTCGACAGTACCGGGCTTACCAGGGCATCTGTGCGGCATTCAATCTGGTGGGTGATCTTTTCAACCTGTGAACGGCGGCGATTCACCCGCACCTGAATACTGTCCCACTCCCCCTCCAGATGCTTCTGCTCGGCCATCAGAAAGGCCGCAATGTTATGGCGGTTCACCTTGCCGGTGATGCCGAACTGGTCCAGCCTATAACCCACGGCGTCTACGCCATTAAGCGCCATATTCAACAATTTTTGAGTATTCATGTCGGTATCTCCGTCACTGGAACCTGTAAAAAGTTATTTTGCAAAGTTATGCCTTGCCCCTAGAGTGTGCAACCTAATTCCCGGGGGAGAGGGTCGGCCATTTCCCTGACCAAAAGGTAATTCCTCGGCCACGCCGGTGTAATGCTCGCTGTGCATAATAGACACTGTAGCTTTGGAAGCATGCACGAATTGTTGCTTGCTTCTCCCTCCAGCACAGCGCTAGCCTTACCCCGTTTTTACGGGGTTTTTTTAGTGCGCCCGGCATGGGCGCACTCCTGGAGGTGCAAGTCCTCCCGTAAGCTGGCCACAGCGAACGAAGTGAAGCGCAACTGCGGAAGGGCGACCAACTGTGGAGAGGAAGCGTGGAGCGTAAACCGTGAGCCGATGAACAAGAATCGGATATAAGGCGCTGCCGAGCAGGGCGAGCGGGCTAGAAGCCGCGAAGCTCTTGTGGCCAAGGCGATGCGGCGTAAATCCGGCGGTTGTGCGGTGAAGGAGTGTGTTCTTACCCGGGGATATCTCGCCTTATGCCTGAAAGGGCAACGTGGCAACACGGAGCGAGAAGTCAGCAGAGGCCATAGTAGTTTCCGGAATGGAACGAAGGGCCGAACGAGAAGGAGCGTCAAACGCCTTGTCGATGAGCATTGTACGGCATCAGATGCCCGCGCCAGCGGGGCGGGTTACGGAGCGGGAAGGTGAAGCCTTGCCAGATGTGACCAGCGATGAAACAGGACTCCCGCGACGAGAACCGGAGGGCGCAGGGCGAGGCCTGCTTGAGCAGGTATTCGCACGAGAGAATATGCAACGGGCATGGAAGCGCGTGAAGGCCAACAAGGGAGCGGCGGGTATCGACGGTCTGGACATTGCCCAGACAGCCGAACACCTGCAATGGGCCTGGCCGGATCTCCGGCAACAATTGCTGGAAGGTCGCTATCGGCCTCAGCCTGTCCGTCGGGTAGGCATCCCGAAACCGGACGGAAGTGAACGGGAACTGGGTATCCCCACCGTGACCGACCGTCTGATTCAACAGGCACTGTTGCAAGTGCTGCAACCTCTGATCGATCCAACCTTCAGCGAGCACAGCCACGGCTTCCGCCCGGGCCGTCGGGCTCAGGATGCGGTTTTGGCTGCACACCGCTATGCCCAGCAGGGCCACCACATCGTGGTGGACGTCGACCTGTCGAAGTTCTTCGACCGGGTCAACCACGACATCCTGATCGACCGTCTGAAGCCGCGTGTGAACGACACCGGAGTCATCCGGCTGGTTCGGGCGTATCTGAATGCGGGCATTATGGATGGCGGAGTCGTCATTGAGCGACACGAAGGCACGCCGCAAGGCGGGCCTCTGTCGCCTTTATTGGCGAACGTCCTGCTGGACGAGGTGGATCGGGAACTGGAGCGCCGGGGCCACTGCTTCGCCCGCTATGCCGATGACTGCAACGTCTACGTACGCAGTCAGAAAGCCGGTGAGCGAGTGATGCGACTGTTGCGTCGCTGTTACGGCAAATTGCGCTTGACGATCAACGAATCCAAAAGCGCAGTCGCCAGTGCGTTCGGTCGAAAGTTCCTCGGCTATGCCTTATGGCAGACGAGGGACGGAGACGTCCGGCGCGCGGTATCAGCCAAGGCGTTACAGGCGTTCAAGTGGAGGATCAGGCAACTGACCCGACGCAACGGAGGGCGCAGTATTGAGCAGGTGGTAGAGCAACTCCGTAGCTACCTGTTGGGATGGAAAGGGTACTTCCGGCTGGCGCAAACGCCACGCATCTGGCGGTCGCTGGATGAGTGGTTACGCCGTCGCCTAAGAGCCTTGCATCTCAAACAGTGGAAGCGGGGCAGGACCATTTACCGGGAACTGCTGCGCCTTGGCGCGAGTCCCTGGGTTGCGGAATCAGTGGCGGCCCTGAGCCGTCGCTGGTGGCATAACAGTCGGTCTGCCATTCACAACGTGCTGACGATTGCCTACTTTGATCGGTTGGGCGTGCCGCGTCTCTCGTGATACCTCAACGTCTCGAACCGCCCGGTGCGGACCCGCTTGCCGGGTGGTGTGGGAGGGGCGGAGTCTAGTGGCTCCCCCCTATCCCGATTACCCTCATATTTTTCATACAGGCACAGGACGTTGTGAACCGATGACCGAGGCTCCCGGAAATGGTGCTCCGCGCCCCAGATACATCACCCCGGACGGTGAGCGGGCACTGCGTGACGAATTGCAGTACCTGTGGAAGGTGAAGCGGCCGGAAGTGACCCAGGCGGTGAGGGAAGCCGCTGCCCTTGGCGATCGTTCCGAGAATGCCGAATACATCTACGGCAAGAAGCAGTTACGGGAAATCGACCGCCGGGTTCGCTTTTTGGGCAAGCGACTGGAAGAGCTCACCGTTGTGGACCGGTTGCCGGATGATCGCAACAAGGTATTTTTCGGCGCCTGGGTGACGGTGGAAGATGAGGATGGCGACGAGCAGACCTATCGACTGGTAGGGGCGGATGAATTTGATCTGGATAAAGGCTATCTGAGCATCAACTCGCCGATGGCCCGGGCCCTGATCGGCAAGCGCCTTGATGATGAGGTGAGTGTCCGCACCCCGGAGGGCTGGAAATCGGTGTTTGTGGTTGGCATCCGCTATCAGGAGCTCTTGGACGACAAGTGAAAAGCGTCACAGAATCGTCGCCTGGCCAGGCAATCGGTGTGTTTTGGCGATAGACTGATCAAAAATCGTCACACTGCTTTTTACTGGCAAGGATCTGCCAGCCGGGATTGTCATCATGGGTATGCGTTCGGAATGCGGGAAAACGGAAAGGAATGCCAGTCATTCGCTGGCTTTTGTCGGGTTGGTGACAGCGTTGATGTGTCCGGCCTTTGCCCTGGCCGAGGAAGCGTCATCCGCTGAGAGTGAAGTCAGCGCCTTCCAGTTTGAAGAGCGGTCGACGATTCACACCATTCCGCTTCGTTCCATTGAGGAAGAAGCCTTGGCGAACACGGTGATTGAGGGCGGCATTGCGGTTCCGGCAATGACTGTTCCGCTGAAGCCCCGGGTAGAGGACGATTTCTATCTGGACCGTCTGGGTCTTCGCCCGGGCGACAACCGCACCGACCTGGGCCGCTCCGAGATTCCGGTGGAGTTCCGGTTCAGTAATCCCAAGTCCATACCCGGGCAAACCCATGGCAACAACTATGTGATCCGCCCGGGCGAGAACCGCACTTACGACGCCCTGAACATCAACCTGAACGAGCGCTGATCCCGGTCTCAGGCAGCGGCACAGCCGGTACTGTCCATCGACGCCTTGCCAAGCACATCCTCGTAAAAGAACGCCAGTGCCTGACTGGCCTGGTTGAATCGTGCCCGGGATACCCGGAGGCGATCGCTCAGATAATCCAGAAACAGCTGGCGGTCTTCATTGGCCAGGGCTTCCGGGTTCTTCGGATCGTGGAACAGCACGAATCGGGTGATCCAGTGAAGGTATGTCTGTTCGGAACGCTGATTGAGCTGATGTTTGCGGATGGCGTCCTTGACCCGGCCCACAAGGCCCGGCTGGCTTTGTTCCAGCGCCTCGGTGATGTCCATGAGAAACTCTTCCTGATGAATTGGTATTGTTATAGTGCGCGCATCTTATGACAGTCTTTTGACCGTCGCAAAACTTTTGGAAGGGGATTGATCCCGATCAGGCTCCTGACCGGGATCCGGGGCAGTGCGGCTTACTTTAGTGATTCGAGCTTGTCGATGTACTTCTGCATGGCATCGTCGCCGGACATGCCCTTGAGTTTTTCCCAGGCATCAAACTTGGCACGGCCGACAAAATCCATCATGCCCGGGCGCTTGCCAGACGCATCACCGGCGGTAGCCTGTTTGTAGAGCGCGTAGAATTCCAGTTTCATCTCGTTGGACGGTTTGACGTCACCCTCAGCGGTCTGGATGTAGTTGACGGCTTCGTCGAAGCGGGTTTTCAGGTCACTCATGTTGATCTCCTTACTGGTTACACTTTGTTCCTGTCAGTTGGGCGAGTATAGCCACAGCCAGGTGGTCCGTCATTGGCTCTACAACCCTGCACGGGCGGCGAAACGGAGGTATTCTGGCAAAAGCTTGCCCGGGCGCACATTCTGGAAGAATACTGGCCAGTTTTTGCTTGAGAAAGGCAAGTGATCTGTGTAGAGTCTTGATCGTTGCGCGCCAGGACGGTGCGTGCAAGGGATTGAAAAATCGCAAATGATTTGCACAGGGAGCAAGCGCATGTCTTCTAGAGACGGTTCCGTCGCGCCGAAAGAGCGCATTAATATCAAGTACGTCCCCGCCACCGGCGATCAGCAGGCTGAAACCGAGCTACCGCTGAAAATGTTCGTGGTTGGCGATTTCAAGGGACACGCCGAAGAAACCCCCATCGAAGATCGCAAGGCCATTTCCGTCGACAAGAACAATTTCCGTTCGGTCATGAAGGAAGCCGGCCTGACCCTTTCCACCACGGTTACCAACAAGCTGGAGGAGGACGCCGACGAATTGCCGGTGAACCTGGAATTCCAGACTCTCGACGACTTCTCCCCGGACAGCGTTGCCCGTCAGGTGCCCGAGCTGAACAAGCTGATTGAACTGCGGGAAGCTCTGGTGGCCCTCAAGGGCCCGCTGGGTAATGTACCGTCGTTTCGGTCCAAACTACAGGAACTGCTGGACAACGATGGCGCCCGGGACAAACTGCTGGCCGAACTGGAACTGGCCACCGACAGCGAGTAATCGAAGCCGGCGGGTAACGCCAGGTTCACAAAACTCTGTTTTCAACACGTACTGAAGGGATGTGGTATGTCTGATACTGCCGTGCAGCAATCTGCTGCCTCCGAATCCGCCGCAGATGCTATTCAATCAGGGGCTGAGGGCTCGTTGCTGGACCAGGTGATGGCCAACAGCCGAATGGCGCCGGCCGATGAGGGTTACGATGTCGCCCGCAAGGGCGTGGCAACGTTTATTGCCAACCTGCTGAAAAGCGATGAGAAAGGCCAGCCGGTCAACAAGGCGCTGGTGGACCAGATGGTGGTTGAACTGGACCGCAAGATCAGCGCCCAGATGGATGAAATCCTGCATGCGCCCAAACTGCAGGAACTGGAGTCCTCCTGGCGTGGCCTGAAGCTGATGGTAGATCGCACCGATTTCCGCGAGAACATCAAGGTGGATATTCTTCACGCCACCAAGACCGAATTGCTGGAAGACTTCGAGTTCGCGCCCGACGTCACCCAGACCGGCTTCTACAAGCATATTTACTCCACCGAATACGGCCAGTTCGGCGGTGAGCCGGTCGGCGCGGTGGTGGGTAACTACGCGTTCACCCCGTCCACGCCAGACATGAAGCTGCTGCAGTATGTCTCTTCCGTAGGCGCCATGGCCCACGCGCCATTCCTGTCCTCCGTGGCACCCTCGTTCTTTGGTGTCGACAGCTACCAGGAATTGCCGGCCATCAAGGAGCTGAAGGCGGTTTTCGAAGGTCCGAAATACGCCAGGTGGCGTTCCCTGCGTGAGTCCGAGGACGCCCGCTATCTGGGCCTGGCATCGCCGCGCTTCCTGCTGCGGGTGCCTTACGACCCCACTGAAAATCCGGTGCGCAGCTTCAACTACAAGGAAGACGTGTCCGCCGACCACGAGCATTACCTGTGGGGCAACACCGCCTACCTGCTGGCCACCCGCCTGACCGAAAGCTTTGCCAGGTATCGCTGGTGCCCGAACATTATTGGCCCGCAAAGTGGCGGTGCGGTGGAAGACCTGCCGGTGCACCTGTTCGAATCCTTCGGCCAGCTCGAAGCCAAGATCCCGACCGAAGTACTGATCACCGACCGTCGCGAATACGAAATGGCCGACGAAGGCTTCATCGCCCTGACCATGCGCAAGGGCAGCGACAACGCGGCCTTCTTCTCCGCCAACTCGGTGCAGAAACCCAAGCAGTTCCCGAACACCAAGGAAGGCAAGGAAGCGGAAACCAACTACAAGCTGGGTACCCAACTGCCTTACATGATGATCGTCAACCGCCTGGCCCACTACATCAAGGTGCTGCAGCGCGAACAGATCGGTTCGTGGAAGGAACGCCAGGACCTGGAGCGGGAACTGAACACCTGGATCCGCCAGTACGTGGCCGACCAGGAAAACCCGCCGGCGGAAGTCCGCAGCCGTCGCCCCCTGCGCGCCGCGCAGGTCACCGTCTCCGACGTGGAAGGCGATCCGGGCTGGTACCAGGTCTCCCTGGCGGTGCGTCCGCATTTCAAGTACATGGGCGCCAACTTCGAACTGTCACTGGTTGGCCGACTGGACAAGGATTAATCCGTGTTCCATCACCCGGCCAGCGACGGATCGCAGGCCAGCAGCGGCAGCCTGTTCGAACGACTGGAACAGGCCGCCGCGCCGCCCGGTCAGAGCATGGGAGACGTCACCCATGTTGTTGAATCCATCAAACGCCACCTGGTCCGCCTGCTGAACGCCCATCCGGGCAACAGCGCCAGCGTACCAGATCTGGGGTTGCTGGATTTCAACGACGCCACGCTCGGCACCCACGATCTGAGTGTTCAGATCCGCGGCGCGATCCGGCAGTGCATCGAGAAGTTCGAACCCAGGGTGAAGCGGGTGGATGTCGTTAATCTGCCCCAGGGACCAGATCCGCTGCAGCTGCGATTTCAGGTGACGGTCTATCTGAACGTCGGTGACAACGACGACAAAACAACCATAGATTTGGTTCTGGATGACAAGCGGTATTACCGCGTGATTTAGACAGCAGGGATAGGAGGGGGTGGCGACACTTTTCTTCTGGGAAAAACAACTCGCTTCGCTCAGACATCTTTTTCCCGCCAGAAAAGCATCCCCACCCCCTCCGGCAAACCTGAGTGGTATTTGCTCCGGACTGTTTTGAAGGCAAGGATGAGAGCGGGGGTGTGGTTGGTCTTTCCAAAAGTGTGCGGAGCCATGGATGGCGGAGCCCAAGCGTCCCATGGACGGGCTCGAAGCGTCTTTTGGAAAGACCAACCACACCCCTGCTCGGAGCCAGACAAGGTGCAGTAACGATGAAGTTGAATCGATTTTACAGGGACGAGCTTAGCTTTCTCAGGCTCCAGGGCCGGGAATTCGCGGATGCTCATCCGCAGCTGACCCGGTTTCTGTCCGAGCAGAGTACCGATCCGGATGTTGAACGGCTGCTGGAAGGTTTTGCTTTCCTGACCGGAAAGCTCCGGGAAAAGGTCGAGGACGAGTTTCCGGAGATTACCCACTCGCTGCTGAACATGTTGTGGCCCAATTATCTGCGGCCGGTGCCCAGCTGCACCATCATGCGCTTTGATCCGCAGCTGCACGCCATCAGTGAGCGCCAGCGGGTGGACCGACACACCGAGATCAAGAGCCGGCCCCTGGGCGACACCACCCGCCAGACCCAGTGCCGGTTCCGGACCTGCCGGGCTGTGGACGTGTTTCCGGTGAGCGTGGCCGCGGCCCACGCCGAGCACTCACGGGAAGTGTCCTCGGTAACCCTGGACCTGGCGTTACACACCGATCAGCCGCTGTCATCCATGGGCATGGACAGCCTGCGCTTTTACCTGGGCGGTGAGAGCCACATTGCGGAAACCCTGTTTCTCTGGCTCAACCACTATCTGGAGCGGATCGAACTGGTGGTGGGTGAATCGGTCTACCGCCTGCCCGCCTCGCTGTTGCAGCCGGTCGGCTTCGGCGATGACGAAGCCTTGCTGCCGTATCCAAAGAATGCCTACCCAGGCTACCGCATTCTGCAGGAATATCTGAGCTTCCCCGAGGCGTTCCGGTTTGTGGACATTCAGGATCTCGGGCGGCGGCTGCCGGCCGTGCAGGCGGACGAAATCAGCCTGCGTTTTCATTTCAGCCGGATACTGCCGCCGGATGCCAAGGTTCGGGAAGACAATTTCCAGCTGTACTGCACGCCGGCGGTGAACCTCTTTACCCACGAAGGCGAACCGGTGGATCTGAACGGCCGGCAGACCGAGTACCGGATTTCACCGTCCAGCCGGTCGCCGGACCATTTTGAGGTGTTCAGCATCGAGCAGGTGGAAGGCTGGCTGGAAGGCCGGTCCGGGCGTGGTGAGCCCCGCATCTACACCGCCTTCGAGAGTTTCCAGCATGAGGTGGAGCGGGATCGGGGCCGTACGGCGTTGTACTACCGGGTTCGGGCGCGGAACAGTGTTCGCGGCGACGGCTTTGATCATTACATGTCGTTCGTCCGGGGTGACGAGTCCGAGTGCCTGAGCCGGCAGGAAGCGATTTCCCTGACACTAACCTGCACCAACCGGCAGTTGCCAAGTCAGCTGGCGGTGGGCGAAATCTGCATGGCAACCGAGAGCACGCCGGCGTTTGCCACCTTCAGTAATATTACCCGGCCCACCGCCACCCTGAGGCCGACCCTCGACGGCAGCCTGTTGTGGACGCTGATATCGAATCTGTCCCTCAACTATCTGTCCATGCTGGATGTGGATGCCCTGCGCACGGTGCTGCGGGTCTACGACTTCCGGGCACTTGTGGACCGGCAGGCGGAGCGGGTGTCCCGGAAGCGCCTGGCCGGTATCACCGGCATCGAGACAAGCCCGGTGGACCGGATGGTGAAAGGGCTGCCCGTGCGGGGCATCCGCTCGGTGCTGAAGCTGGACCAGCAGGCATTTGCTTCCGAGGGTGATCTTTACCTGTTCGGCACGGTTCTCAGCCAGTTCTTTGCCCTTTACGCCAGTATCAACGCATTTCACCAACTGGAAGTGGTGAATACCGACAATCAGGAACGGTACACATGGACGTTACAGCAAGGTCAGCAGCCGCTGATGTAGCCGGGCTGCAACCCGTTCTGGGCAATGCGCGGCGATACAGCTTTTTCCAGCTGGTGGACCTGATTCACCGGCATCATGGCGATGATCTCGAGCGAAACAGCGACGATCAGCCCCGCCAGGAACGGATCCGGTTTTCCGCCTCCGCGGGTCTCGGCTTTCCCGGCAGCGACGTGGTATCGGCACTGTCCCCGGAGCACGAGCACGGGCCTTATCAGATGGAAGTCAGCTTTCTGGGGCTGCACGGTTCCCAGTCGCCGTTGCCGGGATATTATCTGGAGGATCTGGCCTGGGAGGCGGGCCAGAATCTGGGCATCCGCCGCCATTTTCTCGATTTCTTCAACCATCGCCTGGTCACCCTGTTTCACCGGGCGTGGCGCAAGTACCGCTACTACGTTCGGTTTCAGCCCGGCGCCTCGGACGGTTTTTCGGAACTGATCTTTGCCCTGGTGGGCCTCGGCGACAGCCGGTTGCGGGAGGCCACGCCGGTAAACTGGTCCAGGATGCTGGCGTATTCCGGTCTGATGGCGGGCCGCAGCCGCTCGCCAGAGGTGGTGAGTGGCATCGTGGCCCACTGCTTTGATCTGGATGACGTCAGTATTGAGCAATGGGTCTTGCGCAAGGTGGCCATCGCCAGCGATCAACAGACCCGGCTGGGGCAGGCTAACGCCTGCCTGGGCAACGACACGCTGGTGGGATCGGCCATTCGGGACCGCAGTGGCAAGTTCGTGCTCCGGTTGCGGAACCTCAGCCGGCAACGATTCGCGGATTTCCTGCCCAATGGCCAGGATCATCAGCGCCTGGTCAAACTGGTGGAGTTCGCCACGCGGGAGCAACTGGCCTACGACCTGGAACTCCAGATGCGTCCGAAGGATATCCGCCCCATGCAACTGGGTGAGGATGTGTGCCTGGGCTGGAATTCCTTTGTCACCCCCGACAAGGCCCAGCGCCGGCCGGCGGTCCGGATTCAGATACGCCGGTAGATCCGGCAGGGAAGGCACTCATGGAAGAACAACAGGCCGCGGGCCTGAAACTGACCATCACCAATCCGACCGTTGCCGGCGGTGGCGCGACCATCGAGCACTGTTTCAGCGTTCGCGGCGGCTCCATCGGCACGGCCGCCAGCGATACCTGGCGATTGTCGCCCCAGCGAACGGGCGCAGTTCCGGGCCACGCGGAAATCCGGTTTCTGGATGGTGGCTTCTGCCTGATTGATCGCAGTGGCCGGACCTACATCAACAGCGCCAGTCAGCCCGTGGGGCGGGGCCGCCGGGCACGACTGAAGCATGGCGACAGGATAAGTGTCGGGCGCTACCGGCTTCGTGCCGAGCTGGCCGAGGCCGTCTCGGAGACATTCATTGAGAGCGGTGAGACAGAGCAGACCACTCACCTGGTTGATGTGGGCGAGGGGCAACTGGTCCGGGGGCCGGATCCCATGGGCCTGAACGAGAATCCGGAGCCGTTGCAGAAACTCGCTTCGGTAGCCGTGGCGGCCATGAGTGAGGACCCATTGGCGCCCTGGAATGGACAGCCCGGTGAAGAAGAGCCGGATACCGACGCCCTGATGGCCGGCGAGGCCTCCTGGTATGCCGCGGAAAGGAATGTGTCGGATGAGTACCGGGAAAACCGCGACGTGGCGGTCGGCCTACCCGTTCGCAAAGGAGAGAGAGACAGGATGTCTGAGATTACAAAGACGGGTGATCGCCGGGATGCGTCAGATCAGAGCAGCAAACACATCAGTGGTGCCCCCCTGCTGCGGGGCATGGAAGCCGGGCTGGACTTTGCCGACAGCGACGAGATGCGGCTGTTCCTGGAGGAGGCGGGGCAAACCCTGAAGGCCACCATGGAAGGCCTGCTGGCCCTGCACCAGGGCGAAGACAGCCGGCATCAGGCGCTGAGGACCCGTCTGCAACCCATTGAAGACAATCCACTGCGTCTGGGTGAGGATTATGAGGACACGGTACAGACCCTGTTCGCCAGCCACCGCAGCCCGGTTCACCTGTCGGCGCCGGCGGCGGTGCGGGAGAGCCTGCAGAGCCTGAATCATCACCAGCAGGCCACCCGGGAAGCGATCAGCGAAGCACTGGAAGCCATCCTGCATGCCTTTTCGCCGGAGGCCTTGCTACGCCGTTTTCACGGATACCGTCGTGGCCTGCGGGAGAACGAAGACGAAGGCCACTGGGCCTGGGACATGTACCAGCACTATTACCGTGAACTGAAATCCAGTCGTCAGCAGGGATTCGAGCGCCTGTTCCGGGAGGTGTTCGAACAGGCTTACGACCAACACCTGCGCCAACTACAGAGGGAGAACCCGTTGTGAAGACCTGCAAATGGAGTTTGCTGGCCATCGTATTCGTGCTGGCAGGATGCAGTACCCCCTACAACGCGGTCACCAAAACCGCGAAAGTACTCTGGGACCCGGATATCCCAGTGGGGTACGCGGAAGATCTGCCCAGCCGGGTGGGGCTGACCATGGTCGCCGAGCCGGATGTAAACCCGAATGAATCCCTGGCACCCACCCCCATTGCATTTCAGGTCATTGAGATGCGCGACAGCTCCCTGTTGATGGCCGGAGATTTCGACCAGTTGCTGAGTGATCTTGAGTCGTCACTGGGCCAGAACTATGTGGACCACAGCGACTATTCCCTGGTGCCGGGCCAGTTCAAGTTCATTGAGCCCTTTGAAATCGGCAAGGACACCCGTTTTATCGGTGTGATCGCCTTCTACGCCTATCCGAACCTGTCCCAGTGGAAAAAGGTGGTGAAGGTGGATCCGATCGGAGGCCGCTACAACCTGCTGGTGAACCTTCGGGAGCGGGAAGTTCAACTCAAGCATTCGGATGACACCTGATGGCGGTAACCAATCGAGTCGTCTGGAGTGACGGCCTGTTCATCAAGCCCCAGCACTTCCAGCAACAGCAGCGGTACCTGGAGCACCAGATCAACGAGTGCGCCCTGGCGATCTCCGATTATCTGTACGGCTTCAGTGACCTGGAACTGAACGCGGAGTATCTGAGTTTCGGCCGGGTCGGTCTGGTGCGGGCATCCGGACTGTTTCCCGATGGCACCCGCTTCAGTCTGCCCCAGGACGATGTGATGCCGGAGCCGATGGAAATCACCGATGCCTCCGTGGCCAATCAGATCGTGTACCTGGCCCTGCCACTGGGCAGTGACAGCCTCGCCGAAGTGGAATGGCCGGACGCCCCGGTGGCGGGCCGGTTCCGTGCCGACTCCCTGGAAATCCGGGATCTGCATTCGGTCGACGGTGATGCCCACACCATCAATGTGGGCCGGGTTGCACCCCGCCTGATGCTGGAGCGGGACGATCGCAGTGCCTATGCGGCCCTGGCCATCGGCCGGATTCTTGAGAAGCGCCCGGACGGCAGCCTGGTGATGGACCCGAACTTCATCCCGACCATGCTGAGTGTGCGAGCGGCACCGAGGCTGCAGCGATTTGTCGGGGAAATGGCGGGCCTGATGCGGGAGCGCGCACGCACTATCGCCGAGCGTGTCGGTGCGCCCGGGCAGGGCGGCGTTGCGGATGTGGCGGATTTCATGTTGCTGCAGATGCTGAACCGGGCCCATCCCAGGTTCATGCACCTGGCCCGACTGCGTCAGCTGCATCCGGAGCGACTGTTCGAAGCCCTGCTTGAGCTGTGTGGCGAGCTGGTGACCTTCACCGATGAGGGGCGCCTGCCGAGGGAGTACCCGGCCTATGATCACGATCTGCCGGAAGACTGTTTTACGCCGCTCATGCAGGTACTGCGACAGTCCCTGAGCACGGTGCTGGAACCACGGGCTCTGGCCATCCAGCTCCAGCAGCGCCAGTACGGCCTGACGGTGGCGCCGGTTCAGGATGCCCAGTTGGTCCAGGGCGCGGAATTCATTCTTGCGGTCAAAGCCGACATGCCGCTGGACGATCTGCGCAAGCAGTTCACCCAGCAGTGCAAGGTGGCCTCGGTCGAGAAAATACGGGACCTCATCAGCTTGCAGCTCCCGGGGATTCCGCTCTCTGCGCTACCGGTTGCACCCCGGCAATTGCCGTATCACGCCGGTTTTGTGTACTTCCGGCTGGACGACCAGAGCCAGGCCTGGCAGATGCTCGACAACGCCAGCGGATTCGCGTTCCACGTGGCCGGCAGTTTCCCGGGCATGGAAATGCAGTTCTGGGCAATCAGGAGCTAAACCATGGCAGATGCACAGGTAATGGATTTACCCGATGGCAGCACGCATCCCGGCCGCAGTGCGTTCAGTGATCTGATGTTTGCCGACAGCCAGGGCCCCGCTGAGGGCAACCGTGAAGGCCAGGTCGATGAACAGTTCCAGCTCAGGGGACTGGAACACAACCGCCTGATTGATGCCGCCACGCCATTGCTGGGCCTGGTTATCCGGATACGCAGACTGGTGGATTATCGCGCCGTGGAAACCCTCTATCAGCAGGTGGTGGATGAGATCGCCGCCATTGACCGGGAACTGGTGGAGCAGGGTTACGACCGGCCGGTCGTTGTGGCCTACCGGTACGTTCTCTGCGCCTTCATTGACGAGGCAGTGCTGGGAACCGACTGGGGCGCCCACAGTGTCTGGTCCCAGCATTCCCTGCTGTCCCGTTTCCACAACGAAACCTGGGGCGGGGAAAAGGTCTTTGCCATCCTCGCCCGGATGGAGCAGGAACCGGCCCGCTACCGCGACATGCTGTCGTTTATCTACCTGTGTCTCTGTCTCGGTTTCGAGGGCCGGTACAAGGTGATGGAGAACGGCCGGGATGAATACGACCAGATTGTCCGCGGCCTTCACGAGCAATTGAAAGCGTTGCGGGAGCAGCAGGATCACGCCCCCCTGGCGGATGCCCGCACCAACGTCACGCCAACCCGTAACCGGCTGCGGAGTGGTTTGCCGGTCTGGGGGATCGCCGGTTTGTTTGTGGCCGCGATGGCCGGGATCTACTCCCTGTATAACATGGCATTGAACGAGCGCATCACGGACGTATTGCGCGTATTGGATCAACTACCGAAATAAGGACATCACTGTGATTCGGGTAGAACTGCCGGCGCTGATCGGGCGCCTCAACGAACTGTCACGCCAGGCCCTGGAGGCCTCCGCGGCCCTGTGCATCAGCCGCCAGGGCGCCGAGATTACCCCGGCGCACCTGCTGTTCAAACTGCTGGAAACCCCGTTTTCCGACGTACGCCAGATTCTGGAACACACGGGAATCGATCATCAGCAACTGCGGCCAGTCGTGGGCGACAGCCTGAACGGCGAACCGCAAACCGCCGAGGCCTATCCTTCGTTTTCACCACTGCTGGTGGAACTGATGCAGGACGCATGGCTGCTGGCCTCCACCGAACTGGGCCACAGCGAACTGCGCTCAGGCGCCGTGTTCCTGGCCCTGCTGATGAACGCCGACCGCTACCTGATGCCCCGGGTGGCCCAGGCCCTGGTGGAGATCAATCGTGAGCAGTTGCGCAAGCAGTTTGACCGGCTCACCGAGGGCTCCGCGGAGCATCCGGAACTGAACGTGCAAGAGTCCGGAGAACCGGTGGCGAGTGCTGATCTGGACCCGCTCAAACGCTACGCCACCGACTTCACCAGACTGGCCCGGGAAGAAAAACTGGACCCGGTGGTGTGCCGGGACGCCGAGATCGACCAGATGATCGACATCCTCTGCCGCCGCCGCAAGAACAATCCCATCGTGGTGGGGGACGCCGGTGTGGGTAAAAGCGCCGTGGTGGAAGGCCTTGCCCTTCGCATCGTTAACGGCGATGTACCAGACCGCCTGAAACAGGTGGAGCTCTGGACCCTCGATATGGGAGCGCTGCAGGCCGGTGCTTCGGTGAAAGGGGAATTCGAGAAGCGCCTCAAAGGCGTGATCGAAGCGGTCAAAGGCTCCGCCACCCCGATCATCCTGTTTATCGACGAAGCCCACACCCTGATCGGCGCCGGCAACAGCGAAGGCGGCTCCGATGCCGCCAACCTGCTGAAACCGGCCCTGGCACGGGGCGAGCTGCGGACCATCGCCGCCACCACCTGGCGCGAGTACAAGAAATACTTCGAAAAAGACCCGGCCCTGAGCCGCCGTTTCCAGCCGGTCGCCCTGGACGAACCAACCCCGGGTGAAGCCGTTCACATCCTCCGTGGCCTGCGCAGCGTCTACGAACAGGCCCACAAGGTTCTGGTCGCCGACAGCGCCCTGAAAGCCGCCGCCGAACTATCTGCCCGCTACCTGGCCGGCCGGCAGCTCCCGGACAAAGCCATTGACGTACTGGACACCGCCTGCGCCCGGGTCAGCCTGAACCTCAGCACGCCTCCGCGTCGGTTGAGCCACGTGCGCAGCGAGCTGCACCAACTGGCCATGGAGCAGGGCCTGCTTAACCGCGAACACGCCCTGGGCCAGAGCGTTGATAATGAGCGTGAACAGACACTGGACCAGCGCATCGCCGAGCTGACAGCGGAATCGGAAACCCTGGAACAGAGCTGGAACGACCAACGCGTGCTGGTGGCCCGCCTGGTGGAGATCCGTGAACAACTGCTTACCGGTGAAGAGCCTGAAATACAGGATACTGGAGATCAGCCGGCAAAGGGCGATGAGCAATGCCCGGACCTGAAAAGCGAGGCCGGGGCCATTGAGCAGGAACTGGCCGAACTCCAGGCCGACGAACCTCTGGTGCACGCCCGCGTCGATGCCCGCCAGGTGGCCGAAGTCATCGCCGACTGGACCGGCATCCCGGTCAACCGCATGACCGCCGATGAACTGGAAAAAATCACCCACTTGCCGGCGTACCTCCAGACCCACATCAAAGGTCAGGACACCGCCATCGACTGCCTGCACCAGCATCTGCTCACCGCCCGCGCCGACCTGCGCCGGCCCGGCCGCCCCATGGGCGCGTTCCTGCTGGTTGGCCCCAGCGGCGTCGGCAAAACCGAAACCGTGGTGCAACTGGCCGAACTGCTCTACGGCGGCCGCCAGTTCCTCACCACCATCAACATGTCCGAATACCAGGAAAAGCACACCGTCTCCCGCCTGATCGGCTCACCGCCGGGCTACGTCGGCTTCGGCGAAGGCGGCATCCTCACCGAAGCCATCCGCCAGAAACCCTACTCCGTGGTACTGCTCGACGAAGTCGAAAAAGCCCACCCGGACGTCCTCAACCTGTTCTACCAGGCCTTCGACAAGGGCGAACTGGCCGACGGCGAAGGCCGGCTGATCGACTGCAAAAACGTCGTCTTCTTCCTCACCTCCAACCTCGGCTACCAGACCATCGTCAACCACGCCGAGTCCCCGGCCAGCCTGGAACAGGCCCTCTACTCGGAACTGGCCAACTTCTTCAAACCGGCATTACTGGCCCGAATGGAAGTGGTGCCCTTCCTGCCGCTGGGCGAAGACACCCTCAACCGAATCGTCGGCGACAAACTCCATCGGTTGGCGGACCAGATTAAAGCCCGTTACCACGCCGAAGTGGAACTGGAAGAAGGCCTTATCGAAGCCATCCGAAGCCGGGCGACACGAAGTGAAAACGGCGCAAGGATGCTGGAGTCGATCATAGAGGGTGAGTTGCTACCACCGGTTTCATTGGCGTTGCTTGAGAAACTGGCGGCCAGGGAACCGGTAACAAAGGTGACTCTTGGGGTAGATGAGGACCGATTCGTGGGGACCGTTGTTTGAGGCAACTGGGAGGTAGCGGCCCCTGTGGTTCGGCTTTCCAAATACCCTGCGGAGCCATGGATGGCGGAGCGGAGCTTACAGGGACGTATTCACAGCGTGTTTTGGAAAGCCGAACCACAGGGGCCGCGGTCGGCGAAGACTCAACAAAGGGAACAAGAAGAATGGGACGGATGCAGATGGAACTGCACACCGGCATCGACCTGGCGGTGGCACTGATCCGGCAGGACAACCTGCCGGATCTGCTGAAAACCGCCACAAGACAGCTGGAAAACGCCTTCGGCCTGACCCGCTGCTGGGCACTCGAACTCGACCTCAGCGGCCGAACCCTGCACTGCAGCGACCTCGCCGAACCGGGCGAATTCGATTGTGGCGACTTCAGCCACCCCTTTGCCCACGTACTGCAAACCGGCAAAGCCCGGGAACTGACCCGCGTTGCCAGCTACCGCCTCGACCACACCGGCTTCCAGGCACTGTTCGACGCCAGTGACCGCCCCCGATCCCTCTGGCTCGAGCCCCTGACCGGCAATGACGGCCGAACCCTCGGCATACTCGTGCTCTGCCGGGACGAGCCCGACTGGGACGGTATCACCGGCCAGCCCCTGTATTGTGGCCTCCGGCAACTGCTTATCCATCAATGGATTGCCCAGTTGCAGAGCCGTGACCAGGTCTGGCAGCGCCGCCTGCTCAAACGCTCCCTGGATCATCTGCACGACGCCGAAACCGTCCGCAGCCGCTGCGAACAGCTGGCCCGAACCCTGGTAGGCAACTCCGAAGCCATGACCAGACTCCGGGCCCAGATCGTCCGGGCTGCCAGCAGCCAGTTGTCGGTGCTGGTGCAGGGCGAAACCGGTTGTGGCAAAGACGTGGTTGCCCGCGGTATTCACGAGCTGTCCGACCGGGCCGGAGGCCCCATGGTCGTGGTCAACTGTGCTGCCATCCCGGACACCCTGCTGGAAAGTGAACTCTTCGGCCACACCAAAGGCGCGTTTTCCGGTGCCGATCAGGACAAACAGGGGCTTCTGGCCCAGGCGAATGGCGGCACCCTGTTCCTTGATGAAATCGGCGACATGCCCATGGCCCTTCAATCGAAGCTGCTCCGGGTGCTGGAAAGCCGCCAGTTCCGCCCCCTGGGCGCCCGTGAGGAACAGCGTTCGGACTTCCGCCTGGTGGCGGCCACCCACCAACCGTTGCAGGCAGGAATCGAAGGCGGCAGCTTCCGGCGGGACCTGTTTTACCGTCTTAGCCAGTTTCCGCTGCGGGTAACCCCTTTGCGGGAACGCCCCGACGACCTCGAAGCCCTGAGCCGTCACTTCATCCGGCTATATACCGAGCGTGAGGGTAACGGCCCCATGGGCATTTCCAGCCACGCCCTGCACCTGCTGGCCGGTTACGACTTCCCCGGCAACGTCCGGGAGCTGCGCAACATCATTGAGCTGGCCTGCCTGCAGACGCCGGGCGGGGATGATATCCAGCCGGAAGTTCTCAGGCTCAATGATCTGTTTGAAGAACCCGATAGCTGGAGTACCGCACCTTGGGATGCCGGAGGTGGCGCGTCCGTTGAGGGGCCGGCCCTGGACGAGATCCGGGACCTGAAAGCTGCAGCCCAGGCCTTCGAAGCGACGATTATTCGTGAGCGTCTGCGCCAGTACGGTGGCAACCGCGCCCAGGCGGCGGAAAGCCTCGGGCTGCCAAAGCGGACCCTGGCCCACAAATGTCTGAAGTATCGGGTGACGGATTTATGATGTCCCGGAAAGTGCGTTTTCCCGGTCGCGTTCCGGCGGCGCTGGCGTTGGTTTCCCTGCTGTTTTCCCTGCTGTCGCATGCTTCCGCTGACCAGCTTGAGGATGCCCGGTTTTGTACAGGCGAGCCTCAGCGACTTGAACGGCTGGCCTGCTTTGATGACGTTTTCGGTACGCCGCTGGCGGCACCCGGAGCCGATAGCACGGCCCCGGATGCCCGGCGGTCTGAACGCTGGCGACAGGCCTATGCCGGCCTTGATGAGCAAAACGGTGGCTCCGGTGTGATTTACCGGAATACCGGGCGGGCGGCCGGCCAGCTGGTCACGGTTCCGGCTCTGGGCGTGCAGCCTCCCCGGCCTCTGCTGGCCCTGCAGTGCCACAACAACATCACCGAACTCACCCTGATGCTGCCAGAGGCGCTGGACGAGGAACGGGTGCGTCTGGGATTTGGCGGGGCACAGACAGTCTGGCGGGTGCGGGACAACGGTTTCGTACTCAGCGGTGGCCGGGGGCTGCCGGCCATTCGCACCGTGAAGGCCATGATAGCCAGCACAGAGGTTCGCATCGAATCGCCCAACGGTCGCATCCATGGCCTGCTGTTTGATCTGACGGGATACCGCCAGGCGATCGAACCGTTACGCGAGACCTGTGGCTGGTAAACGCAGGCTGAACACAGAAAGTCAGGATAGAAATATGCAGATCATTGAGCAACATCCCTACGTTGAACTGGTTGTCCCGCCACTGCCCGGTGAGTCGGATGTGGGCGAGGCACTCGGAGACGATGCAGCGCTTGAGTATCTGGAAAACGAGATCATGAAGGTGGGCTCGCTGGCCCATACCGACATCGACTGGAGCAAAGTCGAAAGCGCTGCCCTGACCATTCTCTCGGACCGCAGCAAGGATCTGAAGGTGCTGGGCTTTCTGCTGATTGCCCTGCAACGCGGTGGCGACGGTGAACGGTTTGCCCTGTCCCTGTACCTGTTGCACAGGGTTCTGGACGGATGGTGGGAGCAGGCCTGGCCCTACCCCGGGGACAAGGGCAAGCGGGCCCGCAAGATGATGTTCACCCAGATGCTCCAGCGCGCCGGCAAGGGTGTGGATAGCCTGGCGTTCGATGGCAGTGTTGGCGACGGCCGCGAGTTCTGTCTTGATGTTCTGGCCAGGCTGATGGACCAGGCGGCAAGCCGGGAATTGCCGGAGGAGTCACTGCTGGATCTCAAGCGGGCCGTGGAAAAGCTGCCCAGGGTCAATGATGCCACGGCAGCGCCCGAGACCCGTCCGGTAGCATCGCGGGCCAGCCAGGACTCAGACACTGAGACGCGGGATCCAAAACCCGCACAGGCAACGCCTTCCCTGGGTTCGCTCACCCTGGACCCGGGCGACGAGCGGGCAACCCGGCAGAGTCTTCTGAAAGTTGCCGACATGCTTACCGAAACGGGACCGGACCAACCTCTGGGGTATCAGCTTCGCCGGTACGCTATCTGGCAGAACATCACCACGGTGCCGCCGACACGGGACGGCAAGCGGACCGATCTTGCGGCCGTCAGCGCTGATCGTGTGGCCGATTACCGGGAAGCGCTGGAAAAATCTCCGGACCTGGCGTTGTGGCAGCGGATCGAGCAGAGCCTGTCGGTCAGTCCGTTCTGGCTCGATGGGCACTGGTTAAGTGCCCGGGCGGCAGTTGCTCTCGGCCATGCTGCCTGCGCCGAAGCCATTCGTGTTGCCGCAAAAGACTTTGTCGAGCGGCTTGCCCAGTTGCCGGAGCTTACCTTCAACGACGGCACCCCGTTCCTATCCCCGGAAGCTGAAGAATGGCTCTGGTCCGCGCCGGCCAGCGGCGGTCCTGCCGGCAGCGCCAATGCCTGGGAACAGGCCTATGACAAGGCCCGGGACCTGGTTGCGCAAAAGGGGCTGGCTGCCGCGATGCAGCTTCTGGAAGACGGTCTGGCGGAGGCCAGGGAGCCAAGAGCCCGTTTCTACTGGCGTCTTGCCAGCGCACGATTGATGAAAGACGCGGGCCTGAAATCCCTCGCCGCGCAGCAGGTTCAGGACCTTCAGGCACAGGTCCGCGGGCTGGCTCTCGAGGACTGGGAGCCCGCCCTGATCAGGCAGCTTGAAAAGCTGGGCTGATCCCCGGAACACACCAAGGAATCACAGCAGGAATGGACACCATGTGGAGAAAAGCTTTACTCATCGGTCGCTGGCTTCTGCCATACCTTAAAAACGCAGCCCCGGTCACCCTGACACTGGGCGTTATTGCATTGCTGGTGGCCACCTGGTGGCTGGGACCACGCTGGGAAGTGAATGGCGAATTCCCTCTGGCGGCCTGGCAGATGCGGGCTCTGGTAACCCTGGGCGTTGTGCTTGTTGTCGCCATGGTGTGGGGCATGATACTGGCGCGCCGCCTGCGCAAGGTGAACGTTAAGCAGGCGGAAGAACAGAAGGAGCAGGAAGATCCGGTTCTGCCGATGGAGCGCAAACAACAGCGTTTGCTGGATCGCCAGCTGGCGGCCCTGAAAAGCAATCTCCCGGGCCGCAAAGGCATTTACCGGTTGCCCTGGTATCTGGTGATGGGCCTTGAAGGCGCTGGCAAGACCAGCCTGATTCAGCGCTCCGGGCAGACGTACACGCTCACCAACGTAACCCGAAACAACCGGGTTGATCGCAACCCCTTCGGCTTCGACTGGTGGATCGGCGATGAGGGCGTGCTTATTGATCCGGATGGTAAGCTGCTGAGCCAGAGTCAAGGCGAGGGCGCTGGCGCGGAGATCCAGCAGCGCCTGTGGAATCATTTCATTGCCTGGCTTGAGCGAAATCGCCCACAACGCCCCCTGAACGGGGTGGTGCTGGCGATTGATCTGGCCAGTCTGAGCGTGGCAGATCCCGGCCAGAGGCAGGACCGGGCAATCCTGTTGCGCACGCGTCTTCGGGAACTGATGGAACAGATCGGTTCGCGCCTGCCCGTTTATGTGACCTTTACCAAGATGGACCTGCTCTATGGCTTTGGTCCGCTGGTGCGAACCCTGAGCAAGCAGGACAAGGAGCAGGCCCTTGGCTTTACCTTCAGCCTCGGAGGTCAGCCGGCTAATGACGACTGGCTGAACCAGTTTGGCGACGGATACACAGCCATGGTTGAGCGGCTCACTGATCGCCTGCCGGATGTCCTGGCCAATACCCGGGACGCCGAGGAACGGGCGGCGGCTTACTCCTTTACCCGCCAACTGGCCGGACTGAAGCCGGTACTGGAGCATTTCCTGACCGACCTGTTGTCCGCGGATGTGTTCTCGACGCCGGCGATGGTTCGCGGCACCTATTTTACATCTGTGTTGCAGGAGGGCGTGCCGGAGGATGCGTTTGTATCAGCGGCTGCTGCCAACTACCAGATAGCTGGCCCCATCCAACCTGCCCAGAGGGCGGGGCAGTCAGCCAACCTGTTCACCCGGGCACTGTTTCCGGAGATCATCTATCCGGAGGCCGGCCTTGCCGGTGATAACCGAAGGGTGGTTCAGACCCGGCAACGCAGGCTGGCCGTGGCCGCAGTGGTGGCAGTATTTGCCGGCGCGGGCCTGACCGCCGGCTGGCAGCATTTCTTTATCAGGAATGCGGAGGCTGCCACTGCCGTTGAAACCCGTATCCGGGGGTTCATCGACAACTGGCAACCGGTGGGGCTTGAACCGGACAACACTGGCCGGAACCTGCTTGGCCCGCTGGACGAGCTTCGCGAGGCGACCCTGGCTTTTGGTGATCATCGCCGGAAGTGGCCGCTGCTCAGCGACATGGGTCTTTACCGTGGCCACGAGGTCGGGCCGGAAGTGGAGGCATCCTACCTGGATATGCTGGCTTACCAGTATTTGCCGGCGCTGATGTTTGGTGTGATGGCTGAAATGGGCCGGGCACCGGACAATAGCACTGAGCGCCTGGAGCACCTGCGGGTGCTGCGCATGCTTTACGACGCCAGTGGTCGCCGGGACGATATCGTGACCCGCTACATGCAGGACTACTGGCAGCACGCGTTCCCCGGCCAGAGTGAATTGCAGCAGCGGTTACTGGGTCACCTGGACTATGCCATGGCCCATACCGACCTGGCACAGCTGACCCGCCAGGGCGATGCCGTCGCCGACATGACCCTGGCGCCGTTCCGCAGCAGCGTTCAATGGGCACAACACGAGCTTGGCCGGATTGCCACGCCAGACCGGGTCTACCGGGATCTGGAAGCCGAAGCGGAACGGGAATTCCGGGCTCCGCTGGAACTGGCCCGGGCATCCGGGCCGGCATTCAGCACGGTGTTCACCCGGGTGGATGAGTATGGCGAGCCGGCCGACTCCGGGCCAGTGGTGGATGACGATCCCCTGATCATCCCCGCGTTGCTGACCCGGGCGGGGCTGGAAAAGTGGTTCCTGCGCAAGTCCGGCTCGGTAACGGATCTGGCCCTGGTGGATGCCTGGGTGCTGGGCCGCCGGGACAACGTCGATTTCAGCAAGGCGGACGAAGCCGAACTGCTGGCCAGTTTGCAGACCCTCTATGCAGAGCACTATGCCGAGGCCTGGCGCATGGCACTCAGCCGCATCAATATTCAGCGGTTTGAGGACCTGAACCACGGCGTACGCATTCTTGAGAGCCTGACCAGCGGCCACAAACCCCTGGCAAACCTGCTTGGGCAGGTTCGCCTCAACACGCGCCTTGTTCCCTCGGCTGAAGGGGAGAATGCTGCGGCCCGGGAGCTTCTGGAGCAGTCGCCCCATTTTCGCATGTTGCAGGACATTGAGCGGCAGTTTGCGGACCTCAACCAGTTGACCCGGAACAATGGCGATCAGCCAACCGGGCTCGAACAGGTCATGATGGTGGTCGGTGAGCTGCACGAATACATGCGCAACATCCAGGAAGCGCCAGACAAGGGCAAGGCCGCCCTCGCCGCTGCCCGGGCCCGAATGGGCCTGCAGGGCGCCGATCCGATCTTCACCCTGCAGCGCATGGCCGGCAACCAGCCGGAGCCCCTGAACCGGCTTCTGAGCCGGCTGGCCACGGAAAGCTGGCGGGTGGTTCTGGACCAGGCCGTGGCACAGCTGGAGCGTGAGTGGTACCGCGAGGTATACCAGCCCTTCCAGCAGAACCTGGCACGCCATTATCCGTTCAACCCTGATTCCGGGCGTGATGTCGCGCTGCAGGACTTTGAGCAGTTCTTTGCCCCGGGCGGGGCACTGGACACCTTTTATCAGGACAACCTGAAACTGTTCCTCGAGGATCACCCCGAACAGGTGGGCGATGCCCGGCGTGCCGGACTGGTGCGCCGTGAGGTACTGGCCTCCCTGGAAAACGCAGACCGGATCCGCAGGGCCTACTTCACCGGCGGTGGCGCCCTGGATGTGGAGTTCGCGTTGGAGCCTCTCAATCTCTCATCCAACAAGCGCCGCAGTGTGGTCAACGTGGATGGACAGCTGGTGGAGTTCAGCCACGGCCCGCGCCAGAGTATTCCGCTGGTCTGGCCCAATACCCTCCGGGACTCTGTGGAGAGCCGCATTACCCTGGTTCCGGTCCAGGTCAACCGTTCGCCCCGCAGCCTCTCGGAGAGCGGCCCCTGGGCGCTGTTCCGCCTGCTCGATAAAGCCGACATTACCGGCGTGAGCAGCAGCGCGGTGGATGTCCGGTTCCGGGTCGACGACGGCGAGATGCGCTATCGCCTCCATGCCGCCAGCAACACCAACCCGTTCACACAGCAACTGCTGGCGGGGTACCGTATACCCCGCAGCCTGTATTAGACTATCCAGGCCCAGGTGATGGCAGGATGTTGTCACCGGGCCTCAGGAAAATCCTCACTCTTCAGGGACCGAAGACATGCCCCAGGCAAGCGGACTGCAGTTTACCGCCACCATTGGCGAATTCCCCTCTGATCACTTTTCCGTTGTTGGCTTTGCGCTGACAGAACGGCTGTCCGAGCTGTTCCAGGGCCGCCTTGACCTGGCCAGTACCGATCCGTCCGTTGGCGCGTCCGACGTGCTGGAGCAACCGGTGGATCTGGTGATCTGGCGGGACGGGGCACCGCTGCGGCGCTTCACCGGTGTGGTCAGCGAATTTGCCCGCGGCGATTCCGGCCACCGGCGCACCCGCTACCAACTGGTTATTCTGCCGCCGCTCTGGCGCCTGGAACTGATGCACAACAGCCGCATTTTCCAGAACCAGGGCACGGACGTGATCGTGCGCACCCTGCTCGAGGAGCGGGGGATCGTCGACACTATCTTTGATCTCAAACGCAGGCCCCAGGAGCGGGAATACTGCGTCCAGCATCGGGAAAGCGATCTGGCCTTTGTCGAACGACTGGCTGCTGAGGAAGGGTGGCACTATCGCTACCAACACGGCAGCCTGGATGGTCAGGAACCACCTGCCCTGATTTTTGCCGATCACCATGGTGACGCGCCACGGCTGGAGGCTGTGCCATACAACGGAAAAGCAGGGGGCAATACCCGAACGCCTTGTATTTTCCGTTTCGCGTACCGAGAGCGGGTGCGTCCTGCTTCGGTCGCCATGAAGGATTACACCTTCAAAAACCCGGCCTACGCCCTGATGCATGAACCGTCCGGCGACCAGCTCGTCCACCGGGAGGATTACCAGCACTACGACTACCCCGGCCGATTCAAACAGGACGCCAGCGGCCGGCCTTTCACCGAAGCGAGGCTGGAGGCACTGCGCAGCGACGCCAGCACCGCCCGTGGTGAAAGCAATCGCCCGGATTTTGCGCCTGGCGCCAGGGTCCTGCTGACCGACCATGACAGCGAAACCTTGAACCGGGACTGGCTGCTCATGGCGATCACCCATACCGGCTCACAGCCCCAGGCCCTTGAAGAAGAGGCTGGCCGCGAACCGACAACCTACGGCAATCACTTCAACGCCATTCCGGCGGACCGCGTCTGGCGGCCACTGTGTGAACACAAACCCCTGATGGATGGGCCCCAGATGGCCATGGTCACCGGCCCGGAAGGCGAAGAAATCCATTGCGACCAGTTCGGCCGGGTGAAAGTAAGGTTCCCCTGGGATCGCTACGCAAAAAATGACGAACACAGCAGTGCCTGGCTCAGGGTCAGCCAGGGTTGGGCCGGCGGCCAGTATGGCTTCATGGCCCTGCCCAGAATCGGCCACGAAGTGATTGTTTCTTTCCTGGACGGCGACCCGGACCAGCCCATCATCACGGGGCACACCTACCACGCCACCAACACACCGCCCTACGCGCTGCCGGAACACAAGACACGTACCACCCTCAAGACCCGGACACACAAGGGCGAGGGTAGTAACGAACTGCGATTCGAAGACGAAGCAGACCAGGAACAGATCTACATCCACGCCCAGAAAAACCTGGACCTGCTGACGCAAAACAATCGCACCGAAGTCATTCGGAACGACAGCCACCTGACGGTAGAAAACAACCGCTTCAGCCATGTCAAAGGCAGCAGCCATCACACCGTGGACGGCGAAAAACGTGATCAGACTGGCAAGGACCACAGCTTCAACGTTACCGGCACCCTGCACCTGAAAGCCGGCACCGCCTGGCTCAGTGAATCCGGCACCGAACTGCACATCAAGGCCGGCCAGAAAGCCGTGATTGAAGCCGGCGCCGAAATCACCCTCAAGGCTGGTGGCAGCTTTGTGATGATCGATCCCAGCGGCGTGGCCATGGGCGGGGCGGCGATCCAACTGAATGCCGGAGGTTCGCCAGGGAAGGGTAGCGGACAGAAGGTGCAGGTGCCGGAGATGCCTGGGTCGGTGGCCAGGGAAGGGATTGTTAGTAACGCGCCTGAAAAACTGCCAGAGGCCCCCCAAAGGCCGATGGCCAAACCAGATCAGATACGGGCCATCAAGAATGCAGCGAATCAGGGCAAGGGGATTTGCCAGGTCTGCTCACCGGAACCACGAGGAACGACCTGATGGGCAATCTGGCTGGCCTTGCAGAAGAAAGTAAAACTTTCCTGCTAATTGATGGCGCCAAGGTGAAAGACCTGGCACAGGCCATCTACCGCGAAGAAGCGAACCCTCGCTGTGATGCGCTTTACCGGGGAACTGAACTCGCCGATTTGTTGGAGGTATCGCCCTGGTTGGTCGAAACACACTTGAACAGTGCACTGGCACGGAAGTGTTTTGAGGAGTGGAAGCAGCTGGGGGCTGCTATCGTTTTGCAGGCCGATTGCCCGTTCGAAGATGTTCTGGACCATTTGCGCGGGCTGCTTATAGCCCGGCTGGCGACGGGAGAAGAGGTGATTTTTCGGTTCTATGATCCTGAAATCGCGCGGCACCTGTTGAAGCGCGATTCATCAGGTAAGGGTGTCAGGCGGTTTATGGGGCCCTGCAGTGTCTTTGCCATCCAGGACCGCCGTTCGGGCGAGTGGGAATGCCTATACAATCACCAGCCATCGGATGAAAGTCAGCAAGAGGTGTTCACCGTTCACAAGGAACACCAGGTTGCCATGGAACGCGCCGCAGAGCGGACAGCCAGAAGCAAGCTGGAAATTCACACTGCAAAATACTTTCCGCATCTGCTTCACCATCCTGATACAACCGGTCAGGCTTGGGGAGTGATATCTGATCTGGTCAGCCAGGCCAGAGGCCGAGGTCTATACAGCACCCGTGATATTGCTCTGTACATCAATACGATTGGCTGGCTTGGGCACCATGCATTCGAAGACAGTGATGTGCAGAGCCTGTGGAGGGAGAATTCCGCATCACCGGCTAAAGCCATAGTGCGAATTGCAGAATTTGCCGAGAAAAAGTCAAAGGAGGGACTGGCTCATGGGTAGTGCTAACAGCTCAGCATTTTTGCAGGGTGCCGATGACATCGACTCGGCGGCACAGGTCTGCCCGCTCCAGCTCAAAACCGTTGCGTTGTATCCGGTGCGCTGGGCGATCAGTCAGGAAGAAGTTGCTTTGCCCGCCAATTTCCAACCACCTTCCGTCGCGCTTGGAACTACTCATTACTGCGTTCGCAAACTGACGGCCGGTTGGGTCTACATGTTCTCCGAAGCCTTCGGAACGTTGCATGAGTACCGGGTCAATGAGCAGGGCCAGATAACGGAAGTGCAGCCTGGTGTAAACTCTGTACTGCTGCCAGATATTGAAGCGCAAAGTGCTTTGCCCGCCATACACCACCCCGCGGAAGGCAAGGTGCTTCTGAAATTCGTGCAGCATCGATGGACTGTGCGTTTGCAGGAACTTGTGCGAACGGACGTGCAAGTTCGTGAAGAACACATGCAGTCATTCGACTTGAGCGGGCTCCCGGAAAAGCGTGAAGGCGTAAATATCAGCGAAACCGAAGCGATAAGCGGGGTGGTTGAAGATTTTCGGCCAGAGCCAATGGATTTCGAGTGGAGCCTGACGGAGTTTGCACAGGGAATCGGAGAGTCGGATTTGCAGGGGCAGTGCAAAAAGGAAACTGAATTTTCGTACTGCGTTGCTCTTGATGATGAAATCGGTATCACCTCCGAATTAGGCCAACTGCATGCACTTCATGTAAATCTGATCATGAATTACGCGGAGGAGAACGCCTACGCCTACACCACCTCCCAGATGGTGGACGCGCTCATTGCCCGTGAGGCCAGCAAGAAGGAAACGGAAGACGAACGGAATGAGACAATAGAGGAACTCAAGGAACGCATCCGTTCCGCTGACAAGGACGCGTTCATAGAGGGTTACCATAAGAAAATTGAGGAATACGACCAGGCACGTGGCCGCATATTTGATGATTGGAAAAGATGGATCGACTCTGTGCAACTGGCAAAGAAGCTGGAGTTCAACGACATATATTGTGCAACTGGGTTTGAAGCCGTCGAGAAAGAGCTTGCAGACATCCTCGACGGTTACGTCGGCGCAGAAAAGGGCAGGCAAGATGCAGAGAAATGGATGGTCGCAGAAGATGATGGGGCCGGTACTCTAGAAACCTTGCTCAAAAGTGTGTTGTTCCTAACATCGGCTGCAAACAAGATTACTCGAAAACTGCAAGATCTCCCCGAATTCGATTATGGCAGCCTGAAGGTGGTGGATCGGATTTATGACATGCCGTCGTATGTGCCGGTAAATCTCTCTACCGACACTCTAATGCTGGAGTTTGCCGCCCCCGCTGCCGTCATGGGGGAGTGGGCGAAAAACGAACAAACCCGTCCACAGTGGAAGAAGTGGATCAGGCATGTCTCGAAACGTTACGGCATCGAGCTCCACGAGCGTGAAATCAATCTGAATGACGCAACAGAATTACTTCTGGAAGTTAATCGCAGATCGCTGGACGCGGCGTTGGGTCACAACCTTTCTGAATTCTCAATGACACCACTGGCAGCCGGCATGGCCGATGCTAGGATCAGGGGTTATCTGCGCGAAGGGTTGATGAACGTGTTCCACCTTGATCCGAATCTAAGAGACAACCCATTCGGGTGGCTTCACACACGCCTTGGTCCGTTTGTTGAGAGTATCAAGGAGAACCGGGGAAAGTTTATTGGGGCGGTGACCTTCTTTCAGGCGATCAATATGGCCAACCTGTTCTCGGGTTTGAAAGAGACCCGGGAAGACGTGATGCTGGGGGATCGCTCGGTACTCGACCGTTGGCTGCCTTTTATGGATAGTCTGGCCAATGTGGCCGAGGGTGTCATTAACGGCAGCGCTTTATTGGCAAAGTCAGAACACGTGCATGCTCTGAAATCGAGGATGTCATTGGCAACAGGGTCAAAGGCTTCAGTGGCCCTTAGCGCATCTAAAGAACTTAGGGTGGTGGGGCTTGTAACGAAGATAATTGCAAAAGGAATGGTTAAGACTGTTGCAATAGCTGGGCCGATATTAACGATGTGGTTGGAGTTGAGGACGATTAACAGATCCCTGGAAACTGGACACCACGCCTCCACAGCCCTAGGAAACGTTCAATTCGGGCTCAGTGTCAGTCTTCTTGTTTTACCCGGCTTGGCTGCGATTGGGGTTTTCTCATTAGGTGTGGGGGTGGCCGTAGGGGTTGCGTTGATCATAATTTCCATCGCGATTGGCATGGTACAGGCCTATATTGCCCGATCCCAGATTGAAGATTTTCTATCTCTGTGTTTCTGGGGTAACGCGCCCACGCTGCGATACTGGAATGAACAGTCCAGGCCATTGAGCGGAGAGCTGCTGGAGGAAAGCCGAACCGTAATTTCGCCGGATGAGGGCGTTGAAGTCAGGCGCTATTTCGAAGCGGAACTGGATGCGTTCTACTACATGCTGTTCTCCCCCATAGTGCAGATAACCGAGTACATGCCCAAGCATTGGGACGTTACCCAACAGGGCGAACAACGAGTTCTGTCGGAATTCACGAGTCTCGTAGTGTATTTCCCGGGTTTTATCGAGGGGACTTGCGCGGTTTCCATCAAGCTGTTCGAGGCGAATAGAAACTGGTTCTCTGACGACGATTCGAACGAGATTACCCGTCTGTTTGATAATAGGAAGAAGGTAGAGGCTACTTCCCATGGGGCGATTTACCGGTTTACCCACTACAACCACGACAATTGGGAGCAGCTTGAAATGCTGATTGAGTACGTAAAGGATGGCCGGAAAATCACGGGCGAAAACGGACTCCGCCTCATTTTAAATGGAAATGACGTAGAGGAGTTGAGTGTCGATGAAAGACTCACCTTTGATTTGTGATTTTCCAGAAACGGATCTGGAAGACCTGCTTGAAACCAGGGTATTCCATACGCGGGGAGCACGGCTTGCGAGTCCACCGGCGAAGCCAGTGGTTGGTGTATCTGATTCGTCGGAAGAGATGGAATTGGCCGTTGCTTACATCTGCGAACGATTTATAGATTTACGGACGGCATTTTCCCTTTTCCGAAGAGGTATGCTGGTTGTCGTAAATCTATTTATGGTGGCCATCCTGTTACTAATGTGGTTAATGGATAACTTCTATTCGGAAGCGCTAATGGCAACAGCGGCTTTCCTTGTGCCCGTATGGGCTGCGTGCTATTTATTCGAGATCTTCTTTCCGCTAACGCTGCCAGTCAGAATAGATCGCGAGGGCAAGTGTGTCTACGTTGTCCGTCGGGGTACCTGTTACCAGATCCCCTGGCAAGAGCTAGAGGTGGCCTTTTCATACAATTGGCAATATTTTGGTTCAGGCGTGATGTGGGATAAGCAATATTACGCCCATATCTATCTTCGGGATAAGAATTATTTATGTGGTAGACGCCCTAAAAAGCAACTGGAGCGTAAGAAGTTTTTTTCTTGTTATAAAGAGGAAGATCTTTATCGGAGGTGGAACTTTGTATTGAGATTCTTTAATCGAGGCAGACTTCCTGAAGATTCTGATAATCTTGCTTTGGCTAACTACGATTCATATTTGGATGAGATGCAAGGGAAGTCTTTAAGAGCCAAAGTTTTTGGTCATCTGGTTTTTATTTTTCTTATGCCAACCGTTATTTGGTGGAAATTCTCTCCTTTCAAATACAAGTGGCCGAAGGAAATAGAAGCCATTTTCGGGAAAGCCAACTACTACTAGCGTACCGGGGCAGGGCACTACAAAGCCATCCTCGTCAAAAAAGACAGCTATTTTCTGGAGCTTTGTCGGTACATTGTTCTAAATCCGGTTCGCGCTGCCATGGTTCGACCCGCTGTTGATTGGCTATGGAGCAGTTATCGAGCGACGGTGGGTTATCAACAGGACTTAAAGGCACCTTGAAACGCTATGCTGACATCGCCTCCTTCCGGAACGAGGCAATCATTCTATCCTGTGCAAGCGGGGCATACCGCATGAAAGAGATTGGTGATTTCTTTGGGCGGCATTATTCCCGTGTCAGTAGAATTCCTCGAGAGGCAAAAGGCAAGACTTGACCCCGGTTGTTGATGCGTCCATGTTTACCGCCACCCGTGCAGACGAGACATAGACGGCGTAGATAATTCGTACCTTTAGTGGACCTTCAAAGTGGATAACACTTCGTCGGAAACGCTATCAGTAGTGCTGATAATAATCCATGATGAAGGGTGTTGCGACGTTGCTATAAATGCAGTGGTGTAGCGGTTTACGGCCACAGAGAAGCCAAAGATTCCCTTGCCTAAGTCCAGTTCCGTCACGTTACCGGAGGATTTCTGCGCTTCCCGAAAACCCTGTCTGACTTCTTCTACTGCCGTTGAGAAGTCTGGGTTGGTTTCCATCGTCAGTATAGAGCCCACCAATTCCGTGTCGAGCCAGAGCTGAGTCTCAAACGGTTGGACATTGACACTATCAAATCGTCCACTACTGAGTTCAAATTTGATGTTATTGGAAGTGTGAAATTCGATGGATTCTTGATTAAGAGAGGCACAACCTGAGATCAGGCTGACCCAAAAAATCCCGCAAGCGATGAACGCTTTCATTAAACGGATCCCTGTTCAATTTAAAGAGTCGATGATACCAGGTTTGAATTGCGCAGCGCGGAAGCGCTTACACATTAGGTTAATGCGCACGTTTCCCAGTAGAAAGGGCTCTCCAGACTTTCTGATGATTCGCAGAGCCCACTTTCTTAATTTATTGCCGGGCATAAGCAAATCCTGCGGGCTGGGAACTGCGTCAATCCAAGTGCTGCAGTCTTCCGTTTCTGCCAATAATTCCACCACTTTAATAATAGTTCCATCCGTGATTGTGGATGAGGTAAACAGACGGGCATTGCCTTGCCCATAAAACGACCTGATGATTGCTTGAATGATATCAACATCATTCTGAATAATTGGGTCGCTCATGCTCTTCGTTCCTTGGAGTTCCAAAGCGGATACTCCGAACACCTCTCGGCCTCCGGAGCATCCATTCCGCTAGTGGCGGTCTGACTTACGCCTCGATCGGCGAGCGCCAGTCGTCGGCACCGGAAGTGCCGGCAACGGCGTGCTCCCAGGTGACCTTGCGGTAGGACAGGGAAACGGTGACCAGTTGGGTGAAGTCGGCGTTGCCGGCATCCTGGCAGTGCGGCATGTTGCAGTTGATGTCGATGATGGTGGCATCTTCGAGAATGGTGGAGAAGAAGTGCTCCTGCTTGCCCTCAACGGAGGTGCGGTACCACTTCAGTTCGACCTTCGGCAGCATTTCGCCGGAAGCCAGGGCGTTGTACATCAGCGGGGTGGCCTTGTTCAGTGCCGAGGTGAACTTGAATGGCTTGTGCACACGCTGGCCGGAGGGCTGACCGGACTGGGGGTCGGTCGGTACGGTGACAACGTGGCTGAATTCCTGGACCAGCACTTCGTCTTCGTGGCCTTCGACGTAGATGTTGCCTACGGAATCGGACGTGAATGCGCCGGCAGTGATGTTGCCCTGAGTCTGGCCTTCGATGCTGATATAACAAGGAGTTGGCATAGTCTGCTCCATGACGGGTGAGTGAGTAACGTCCCCGGGGTGTTCCCTGGACGGTTACTGATATTACAAAGCCTGTGCCAATTCAGTTAAAGCCAGTTAAAACGAGTTAAAACAGATGGTTGCCGGATTTCCGGGATTGCTTTCCACACTGGCGGGCAATCCCGCGCCCGCTTGCCAGGCAACGGATTGCTGGCGAGGCAAGAAATTGCTCGAGTGGCCCCTGCGTTAGTCAAAGGCCAGGGAGGTCAGCAAGGCCAACAATAGCAAGGCGGATACACCTTGCCAGAAGGCGATGGGATGCCGCTCGATCAGCGGCGGACGCTGCCGCCTGTGCCAGTCCATTGCAGGGTGGCGGAGGTCGTACAGGTACTCCGAGAGTGCCGGGTAGCGTTTGTGGGCCTGTGGATGAACCGCCTTTCCGATGGCCTCATCGAACCAGCCGGGTACATCCTCCCGGAACAGCCGGACCGATTGGTAATTGAGTCGGCGCAGCTGGTTGCGGCTATGCAGTTTCGGAACTTCGGCTCCGTAAGGCAAGCGGCCGGTAAGCAGCTGGTAGGTGATCACCCCGAGGGAGAACAGGTCGGATTCGGGGCCACCGGGTTCTCCGAGGAAGGTCTCGGGAGCACTGAACAGGGCGGCACCCCGTGGCCCGGTCTGCTCTTCCGGGGTTTCGGACTCCTCCAGGCCGGCGACCCGGGTGGCGCCGAAATCAATCAGGGTAATGGTGCCGTGGGCGTCCACCAGAACATTGTCCGGTTTCAGGTCCTGGTGCACCATTTCCAGCCGGTGGAAGGCTCGCAGGCCCCGGGCGATCTGCTCTACCAGATTGCGCACGGTTTCCAGGTCCGGAGCCGGGTTGTCCAGCATCCATTGCCGGAGTGTGCAGCCGTCCACGAATTCCGTGGCCAGGTACAGAAACCCGGGTTGCCGGTCCGGCGCAAACGGGCGCACAACATGGGCATTGTTGAGTCGCCGGGCAATCCACTGCTCGGTAAAAAACTGCTCCAGGTACACCGGGTCATGCCGCTGCTCCATGGATGGCAGCTTCAGTACCACGCGGGCTTCGGTGGCTTCATCCGCAGCGAGGTAAACATGGCTGCGGCTGCTGGCATGTATCTGCCTCAGAATCCGATAGCCATCAAGGCTTTGCCCGGGGCGAAGCTCGGGTGCGAAGGGCAGTCCCGCGAACTGCCGGAACAGCTCGTCGTTCCCGCGCTCCGAGGGCACCGAGTCAACCCGGATAATCTGTGCGGTCAGGTTGTCATCGCTTCCCCGCTCAAGGGCGGCGGCCGACAGGCGGCGGGCGGCTTCGTCGAGATCGTCTCCGGATTCACGGATGATGGCCGCCATGCCGCGCTCATCAATGTGCTCATGGATGCCGTCCGTTGCCAGCAGGAAGGTGTCGCCCGGCTGGATCGGCAGGCTCTGGTAATCGATATCCAGCTGGTCCCCGATGCCCATGGCCCGGGTCAGGCAGCTGTCCTCCCGTGAAAGCCAGAGCCGATGGTCGGTGGTCAGGAGCTCAAGCTGAGCCGGGTGAACCCGGTAGATGCGGGAATCACCGATATGAAACAGGTGTGCCGTGGCGGATTTGAACACCATCACGCTCAGGGTGCAGACATAGCCACGGTCCCGGGCATAGCGGTACTGGCTTTGCCTGGTCTGGGCATACAGCCAGGCATTCGTTGCCCGCAAAACACGTTGGGCAGACTGCTTGACGGACCAGCTGTCTGGCGTTGAAAAATAATCACTGAGAAAACCGGCGACCGCGGATTCGCTGGCGATCTGGCTGACATTGCTGGAGCTGACGCCGTCGGCGATGGCAACGGCAATGCCTTTGGTCACCAACTGATGATTGTCCGGCACCAGCAGTCCGTGAAAATCCTGGTTGACCGGTTTTTTACCGACTTCTGAGTGCTGGCCGGCAGAGATGGCAAGGAAAGCTGTCATCGTCAGGCAGGGTTTCCACTGTAAAAGAAAAGGCAACTCCGGCGGGTGCGGCTACCGGAGTTGCGGGAGTGCCGGGCTTAGGTGGACCGCGCCAGGGCGGCGGCGTTACGGGCGGCCGGAGCCTGACGTTTCGGTGCTGTGCGGACGTGGGTGGTGTAAAGGGTCAGACCGGTGAACGCGATCCCCCCGACCAGGTTGCCAAGAACGGTCGGGATTTCGTTCCACCACAGGTAGTCCATCACCGAGAACTCGCCTCCCATGATGAGCGCAGACGGGAACAGGAACATGTTGACGATGGAATGCTCAAAACCCATGAAGAAGAACAGCATGATCGGCATCCACATGGCCAGGATCTTGCCGCTGACGTTGGTGGAGATCATGGCGCCAACCACCCCCATGGAAACCATCCAGTTGCACAGCATGCCGCGGATGAAGATGGTGGCCCAACCGGCAGCGCCGTACTCAGCGTAACCCAGGGTACGGGCTTCACCAATACTGGCAATCTTGGTGCCAACCGCGCCAGGATCTGTGTTGAAACCATAGGTGAAGATAAACGCCATCATGAAGGCAACGGTCAGCGCACCACCGAGGTTGCCGAGAAAGACCCAGCCCCAGTTCCGCAGGATGCCTTGCACGGTCACGCCGGGCCGTTTGTCGAGCAGCGCCAGCGGTGTCAGCATGAACACGCCGGTGAGCAGATCAAACCCCATCAGGTACAGCATGCAGAACCCGATGGGGAACAGGATCGCCCCGATCAGAAAAACGCCGGTCTGGACCGCAACGGTGATGGCAAAAGCTGCCGCCAGAGCCAGGATGGCCCCGGCCATGAAGGCCCGGATCAGGGTGTCCCGGGTGGACATATAGATTTTCGATTCGCCCGCGTCGACCATTTTGGTGACGAACTCTGAAGGCGCGATGTAAGACATAGTGTGTTCCTCTGACCTTAACCTGATAACCAACCCGATGGACTGGCCACAAAAAACGGCGTTACCCGCCGCCTGCATTTCGCAGGTGCAAGTAGACGCCGTCGTCTGAATGAAGCTGTTGCCGTGAACAGAACCCACATTGGTTCCGTTAGCAGGAGAGATTGCAGAGACCGTGCCAGAGTGATTATGGTTTGCCAAACAGCACTGATTTCAATGAGGTAAAGGTCGGTGGCGGGTTTGTGGTGGTCGTCATGGTAACTGCGCTTACCCGAGCCTGCGCACCTGTTCGGTGCGTGGCCGGCCCCTTATGCTGCAGGCTGGCGCAATCAGCGGGGCAAGCTGTCAGCGCAAACTGAAGCGCACCGGCAGCGCGTAGCGGAAGCGATTCCCTGAGATCTCCCTGGGCACGGCGGGCAGAGGCGCGGCCTGTTCCAGCATGGCCAGGGCAGAGTCGTCCAGCAACGAGTGGCCGGAGCCGGTTTGCAGGCTGTGTGCTACCAGAGAACCATCTCGCCGGAATTCGAAGACGATCACCGGTGTGCCTTCCTGCCCTAGTCGCCTGGCCCGCCGGGGGTAGTCGTAAAAACGGGCCAGGTGGCGCCTGAGGCGGCTCAGATAGTGATCGACCTCGGAGCGCTCGCCTGCGTTTTGCAGTGGAATGGTGGCGCGGGACTCGGCTTCCTCCACCTCACTTTCCGCCGGTTGGGAAGTGGAAGATTCTGCCGCTGCCCCAGTCTGGGTACGCTCAGGCTCTATGGGGGTTGATTCCGGCTCCGGTACCTCCGCCACCATTTCTGGCTCTGGCTCTGGCTCTGGCTCTGGCTCTGGCTCTGGCTCTGGCTCTGGCTCTGGCTCTGGCTCTGGCTCTGGCTCTGGCTTCGCTTCGGGTTGCGGGCTGGGCTCGCGCGTAACTTCCGGTTCAGGCCCAGGTTCCGCGGCAAGCTTGATGCGGATGGCCGGTGCCGTGTTGATGGCGGCCTCGCCCAGGGAATTGAGCTCCACGGTTTTCCCGGGTGCGGTCAAGACCAGAGCGCCGGCTGTAATTGCCGCTGCAAGCATCAGCAAAACGAAGCGTGAGGGTTGGGGTTGCAGAGTCATTCACCCGGCTCCGTCAGCAACAGAATATCCGTGTGGCCACCCTTCTCAAGCACCCGGAACAGGGTTTCCAGATCCGCCATGGTGATCGTTTGTGCTGCAGCGATTCTCAGGGGGTGCAGCTCATTCGGGGCAGGCAGAGTTGATAGAAGGGACTCTTCATCAAGTGTCTCTCCGGCAATCCGCCAATTGCCCCCGGCATCCACTGTCAGATCGGCATCGGGTGGCCGCTGCTCCCGGGTCTGCGTTGTGGCGGGGAGCTCGGGCAGCGGGTCGTCGGCAAGCTGGCCTGCCACAATGAAAAACATCAGCAGCAGGAACACCAGGTTGATCAGCGGCAGAAGGGCATCTTCCACTCGCTCCATCAGGGATTTGCCAGAAGAAAACGGGGGTGGAACCAGGTCGGTCATGGTGCTTTGTCGTTTTCCCGTTTCCAGTGAGTGTCGATGCCACTGTCGGTCAGTTGGCTGAGTGCCAGGGTGAAGGCGCCAAGGCTGGCGTCGTTCGTCGTGGCGAGGTTGACCTCGGTTATCCCGGCCTGTGCAAGTTCAGGGAGGAGATGCTCCAGTGGCATTGTCATGTCCTGCCACTGAATCTGACCGTTTGCGATAACGGTCAGCTCCGGAAGCGGTTCACCAGTCGCCGGACTCCGGGCGGACGGGTTGTTGGCCAGTTCCAGGTGATCCACCGGCTGCAGGCGGCTGGTGAGCATAAAAAACACCAGTAGAATGAACACCACATCAATCAACGGCGTGATGCGGATTGGTATCGGGCGATTCGGCCGGGGTTCAACCAGTTGCATGGGCGAATCGTCGATCGCTGGCGCTGTCGTATGAGAGATCGGCCCCGGGCTGGGTTGACGCACACTCCCGGGTTGCCACGGCCTGCCGGGCATCAGCCTGCGCTTTGGCATCGGGGTCAACGGTTACGTTCAGGATCGAAACCAGGGTGCTGTTGATGGTTTTGTGAATGCGGCGTAAACGGAATTCCACCCAGGCTGCCAGTGCTGCAAAGGGTATGGCAACAACCAGGCCGGCTGCAGTGGTGGTCAGGGCCTCATAAATACCGCCACTCAACTGGGTGGCGTTGGCGCGTCCTTCGGTGGCTGCCATGGCGCTGAAGGCTTCCATCATGCCCAGCACGGTTCCCAGAAGTCCCAGCAAGGGTGCCAGGGCCGCAATCACTTCAATGATTTTAAGGGGCGCTTCGAACGGCTCCAGTGACTGCTGCGCGTCCCGTGCCGCGGTTTCACGAATCTGCCGCTCATCCTGCTGGCTGTTCAGTGCTTCAAAGGTGTTGGTAACCAGGTGCAGCAACGGATTCAGCCTGCCCCAGCGACCAGCCTGTTCACGAATGGCGGCGGGCGACACAGAGCCGGGGTTTTGTTGCCAGCTGATTACGGTTTTTTTAAGACTACCCGGCAAGCGGGGTGCGTATAGTGTCCCCAGCAACATCAGGTAGATAAAGGTAACGACGCCAAGCACGGCGATCACCAGGAGCACGACCATCACCGGCCCGCCCATCTCGGTCAGTTGAGCCAGCAGGCCGTTGCTAAAAGGCGCGGAAATGTCTGTCATGGCATGACCCTCAGGCGCAATGAAGTTGGATCTAAATAATAAAGATTATTATTTAATATGCAAGAGTGTAACCTGATACCGGTGATGCCTCTGTTAGAATTCGGTCAGAAATAAGAAGCAAAGGTATGCGATTGGAATCGGAGGTAAAGATCATCACTGTTGGTCGGGCTTACCCGAAAATGTGGCTGTTGTGTTGATCAAGCGTTGGTTGGGCAGTCTGGTTAACCGGGCGGTTGCCCTGGTGGTTGTGGTAATTGTTCTCTCGGCACTGTTGGTCACCGTTGCTGGCGCCCTTCTCAGCCGGGCAGAGCTGGAGCAACAGGCCCGTAGCCAGGTTGAGACCATTGCCGAACTGGTGGCGGGGGAACTGAATGACAAGCTGGTGCTGAGGCTTGAAACCCTGAGCCATGTCGCCCGGAGCCTTACCATGTCCATACACGCTCTGGATGCCCGCGCCCGCTTGCTGGTTCGGCGCCAGACGGCACTGCAGCATCTGTTTGATGGCATTTACCTGATCAATGAGTCAGGCCAGGTACTGGCGGAGTACCCGGAATCCTTCCAGCAAACCGGGCTGAATGTCAGTGACCGAGAGTATTTCCGGCGGGTCGCCTCCACCCTGACACCGGTGATCAGTGAGCCATATATATCAAACTATCAGGATAAACCCGCCGTTATGGTGGCGACGCCGGTCTTTGATCATCGCCAGCGTTTTGTCGGAATGATTGGCGGTGCCATCCTGCTGGATGGCGATAACTTTATGAAAGAGTTCATTAACCTCCGGATCGGTGAAACCGGCTACCTTGGCGTTGCTACCCGAAGCGGGGTGACGGTTGCTCACGGTCGTTCTGGCCGGCCAATGGCACCGGTGCGGGTCGCCAATCCGGTTTTGCGGGATGCGATGGAAGGTTTTGAGGGTACGCTGCAAACCCGCAATGGTGAGGGGGAGGCCACGATTATGTCGGTACGGCAACTGACCCAGGTACCCTGGTTCGTGTCTGCAGTCTGGCCATCCCGTGAAGCCTACGCGCCGATAACCCGCACCGCAGATGCCTTTATCTGGGTGCTGTTGTTGGTGATTGTATTGATAGCACCCATCGCCCTGTGGCGGTTCCGCCGGCTGATGGCGCCGCTGGAGATGCTGGGCAATCAGATTCGTGAGCGTCATCTCGGGATGCGGTCTGACCCGGTCGATGTATCTGGGGGTACCGAGATCCGACAAGTGGCGGAGATTTTCAATACCGTCATGGATGAGCGGGATGAAGTGCTGGTCTCGCTCGCTGAGCGCGAAGCGTTCTTTCGTTCACTTACTCAGAGTGCGCCTATCGGCATTGTGCAGACCGACGTTCTGGGTCGCATCGAATTTGCCAATCCTGCCTTTGAAGCCATTATCGGCCGTCCCTCGGAGGACCTTACTCAAACCTGGCTTGCAGGTCGCGTGCACGAGGCAGACCGTGACGCTGCCATTGCCGGCTGGAAACATGCGATCCGTAACCAGAGTGTGTTCCGGGGGCGGTTTCGTCTCGCGCCCCGCGAGCCTGACCGGCTGATCTGGGGAGACGTGATGACCGCACCTATTCAAACGCCGGAGAAAGCACTGGGTACGGTTACCGTTGTCAGGGACATTTCTCATGAACTGGAGGTGGAAGAGGCTCTTCGGGATGAGCAACAGCGGGCCGAGACACTCCTCGGTGTGCTTCAGGAAGGGGTTCTGATGGTCGATACCGAGGGTGCCATTCGTTACGCCAACGACGCAGCCTGCCGTTTTCTGGGTGCGGAAGGCGAATGCCTGCTTCGCAATTTTTTCCAGTTGGTAACAATCAAGGACCACGACCGCGAATTGACACGGCAGGAGTTTCTCACTGGCGAGGATCTGGGCAGCCTGTATGTAACGCTGTTGAACACGGCCAGTGAAACCTTCGATATCGACCTGACCCTGCTCCACATCCGCCGGGGCCTCGAGGATGAACGTCTGGTCTTCGTGTTGCGTGACGACAGTGATCGCCGCCGGCAAGAGGAGCGGCTCTCCTGGGAGGCGACCCACGACAGTCTCACCCAGCTGCTTAATCGCCGGGCATTCAATGCCGCCCTGGTCAGGTGCATGGGCGAGGCCGGCCGCCAGGAGGTGCGCTCAGTGCTGATGCTGATAGACCTGGATCACTTCAAACCGGTAAACGATGAGGGTGGGCACCTGCTCGGGGATGAGCTGTTACGCCGGCTCGCGGACCTGTTCAAGGAATCCGTCCGCCAGTCCGATACGGTAGCGAGGCTGGGTGGAGATGAATTCGGCATTATTCTGCCGGCCTGTGGGCTTGCCAGAGCCGAGGCGCTTGCCGAGAAGATACGGGCGAATGTTGAAGACCTTCGCATAGAACACGACGGTCGGTCGTTTGGTGTCACTACTTGTATCGGTCTGACCGAGCTGGCGCCGGATGACAGCAGCCCCAGGGAGTCCATGGGCCGGGCCGATGAGGGTTGCTATCTTGCCAAGTCCCGCGGCCGTAACGCGGTTGTTGTGGTGCCGTCACCACCAGCCGGCTGAGGCGCTGGCCTGCCAGAGCAGGCGAACCGCCAGGGCGGTTAACACGAGGTTGAAGATCAGGCTGAACCAGCGGTTGCTCAGGGATTTCAGCACACGCAATCCGAGCCAGGTGCCGGCAAACCCGCAGGCGATCATGGCGAGAATGAACGGCAGCCATTCCAGGAACACAAACCCTGCAATTCCAAACACCAGTGCCTTGGGTGCATGCTGTAACGTCATGGCAGTGGCAAAGGTGGCAACGGTTTTGAATCGGTCGGCGTGAATCTGCTTGATGAAGGCGGCAACCAGTGGCCCGGTGGCGCCCACGAATAAGCTCACGAAGCTGGTCAGCGCCGAGGCCAGGAAAACCCCTGGTGCTCCGAAAGCGCCCTTGGGCAAAGCCGGGCCCCAGCAAAGGTAAAGCACAAACAGGGCGATTGTGAGCTGCCAGATATGGGCCGGAAGATTTACCAGCAACCAGGCGCCCAGAGCCGCGCCAACGAGAACTCCGGGGGCGAAGGCGGCGATGACCCGCCAGTCCACATGGCGCCAGGTCAGTGTGGCCCGGCCAAAATTGGAACCCAGCTGAATCATGCCGTGCACGGGAATAATCGCCGCTGGCGGCATCCAGGTAGCCATCAGTACCAGCAACAGTACGCCTCCCCCGGCGCCCAGGCTGGCGGTAATCATGGAAGTGATGGTGGAGCTGGCAAGCAGGAAAAGCGCCACGGGAAGGCTCAGGCTTTCGGGAATCAGGTAGTCGGGAATAAACGCTACTTCCATTCACAGAATTCCGTTGGTTTCAGGCGCGGCGTGCGGCACAGCGCTTCGGTAGCCAGCTGCACATCGGCAACATAGTAAAGTGAAGCCAGCCCCAGTCTATCGCGGCCCAGGTTGTGGAAGATCAGGCCGAAGGCAATGTCGCCTGCGGTAAAACGTTCATGGTTGTCGGCAAAGTACTCTGACGGCTGTGACAGAACAGGGTCTTCGAGCAGAGCCTGAACCCGCCCAACGCCGCCGTGATAAGCCTGAATCAGCAAGAGGCTGAACAAGCGGTTCCGTTTGCTGTCGGGCAGATCGCCGAAACGTTGCTGGAATACCGGCTCAAGGTTGCGAGCGTTCTGGTTCATCAGGCGCAGGGCGCAGTCAATCTGGGCCAGCCGGTGCCAGGTGTTTCTCGGCGCGATTTCGCAGTCACCCAGGGCGGCGGGCGACAATTGCAGTATGCCTCGGGCATCAGCCCGGGAATGGGCCCGGGCCTGTGCCCCGCTTTCGATCAGAATCTGGCCGGCCAGATACCGGGGCAGGGTTTTGGGCAGAGAGAGGCGGTTCTGGCTGTTCCGGTATTGTGAAACATAAAGCAGGGCATCATGAAGCGCGCCCGGCGCCCCACTGGTGGCGAAGGAAAGATCATCCCAGGCGCCCCAGATACGGTCGCCGGGCAGCGTTCCGAGGTAGCGGGCAACCGCCTCATTGATGTTCACGTGTGGCTGGTTACACGACAGGGCAAAGGGATAGCCGGTTTGTCCGGCATCGCCCGGCACCCAGGTTTCCACACGGCCCTTGTCGTACAGGGATTGCCGGGCTTCGTTGAGACGGCGCTGGGTCGCTTCGCGGTCATCCCCGTCACTGATCCAGGCCAGAAACTGGCCACGCATGTCGAATATGATGTGGCGGTCGGGGCTTGAACAGTAGCCGGATTCCTTCAGCACCCAGCGCCGGATGGTCAGAATGTTTTCGAATACCCCCTGGCTGACCCAATAGGGCGATGTCCGGACAATTCGGGTCCAGTCACTGTCGCCGGCCGAGATCTCCTCACCCTCCTGAGCCAGGGCGGCTGTTGTTGCGGTCAGGATGAAAAACCAGGCCAGTTGGCGTAAGCTCTTGAGAAATCTGATCATAAGTGTTTTGTCCGTGACCTTCCCCAAAATACAATAACAAATGGAACCTGCCATGAAGCAATCCGAATACCTTCGTTACGACGCAACTGCACTGGCTGATCTGGTCCGCCGGGGCGAGGTAAGCTCCAGGGAAGTATGCGAGGCGGCTGTGGAACGGGCAACCCAGGTGAACGGTACGCTCAACGCCATTTGTTACCCTCAGTTCTCCGAGGCGCTTGGCCAGAACTTTCCCGGGCAGGCCGTTTTTGCCGGCGTGCCCCTGTTGCTCAAGGACCTGGCCCAGGAGCAGGCGGGGCACCCGTGTACCTATGGCAGCCGGGGATTGAAAAGGAACGTCGCGCCCCAGGACTCGGAATTTGTCCGCAGGGCCCGCAATGGCGGGCTGGTCTTTCTGGGACGAACCGCAACCCCCGAGTTTGGTTTAAAAGCGGTGACAGAGTCCGAGCTGTGGGGCCCGACCCGCAATCCCTGGAACACGGAACTGACGCCTGGCGGTTCAAGTGGCGGCTCAGGTGCCGCCGTCGCGGCCGGTATCGTGCCCATGGCCGGCGCCAACGATGGCGGCGGTTCCATCCGGATACCGGCTGCCTACAACGGCCTGTTCGGCCTGAAGCCGTCCCGTGGCCGCATTTCCGTGGGCCCCTTCATGGGGGAAGCCTGGACCGGCGCGTCCACCGATCATGTGGTCAGCCGGACGGTGAGAGACAGCGCGGCCATGCTGGATGTACTCAGTGGCCCTGCTCCGGGTGATCCTTTTGCGATTCCGTCGCCGGCCTCGGCCTATGCTGATCTGATGCAGAAGTCGCCGGGCAGCCTGCGAATCGGCGTGTTCACCTCCTCTCCCTACAACACCGAGGTGGCCCCCGAGTGCGTTGCGGCGGTTGAAGAAACGGCGCGGGTCCTGGAGAACCTGGGCCACAAGGTCGAGTACGCTGCGCCGGAATTCGACGGCATGGCCCTGGCGCGCTGTTATCTGGCCCTGTACTTCGGCGAAGTGTCGGCGCTGATGGCGAAGGCGAAAGAGCAATTCGGCGCCAGTGACCGTGATTTTGAGCTGGATACCCGCCTGATCGGCATGCTGGGCCAAACCATGCCGCTGTCGGAGTATGTCCGCCGTCGCCAGCAGTGGAATGAATTTGCCCGGGCCCTGGGGGCCTTTTTTGGCAGCTATGATCTCTATCTCAGTCCCACCACCGGGCAACTGCCGGCGGTGATCGGGGAGCTGGAGACACCGCCCCATCTGAAACTGGCGGCCCGGCTGATGCTCAAGCTCAATGCAGGCAAACTGGTGCACCGATCCGGCCAGGTAGACCAGATGGCCCTGGAAAGTCTGGCCCGTACGCCATTCACTCAGTTGGCGAACCTCACCGGAACACCGGCCATGTCTGTCCCCATGCACTGGACTTCCGGAGGTTTGCCGGTTGGTGTCCAGTTCGGTGCGCGCCACGGGGCCGAAGCGGTTTTGCTTCAGCTGGCGGCCCAGCTGGAAGAGGCGAACCCCTGGTTCAGCAACTACGAAAAGCTTGAGGACGCGTTTTGAGACAGCAGGGGTTGTGATCCGGCTGGTGAAATTCCACGTTTATCTTTGCAGGCGGAACAGGCTATGCTGTCAGACAGGAAGGCCCTTCTTCCTGACAGATCCTGATGGCATCGAGGAGGCGAGCGTATTATGAACCAACCGATGGCAATCGACGAACTGGTATCAGTAGCACAGGCCGAGGCCATGGGGGAGCTTGACGCCCCGATGATGGCCATTGTCCTGTCCAGCGAACAAAGCTATGACTTGCCCATCAATTCCCTTGAAACCGATGCCGACAAGGCCCGCTGGGGGTTAATCCTCCGCGCCGCCCGCGAGCATGTTGAAGCGGATGCCGTGGCCGTGCTCTATCCGGCCTGGACTACCATCCGCCATAAGAAACCGGACCTGGAAGCCGAAGCGGCCTCCGAGGATGTGCCGGACGAGTCCGATGACTTTGACGACTCAGACGGGCCCATCGATACCCTGTTTGTGCAGCTGCACACCCGGGATCATGTCTACTGGCGGGGTTTTGAACAGATCCGGGATCCCAAACACCAGCGCATTATCGGCTTTCGCCGGATCAAGGCGCTGTCCACCGACTACAAGCGTGATGAAGCGCCTTCGGTTGCCTCGTGGCTGAGTACGCTGTTTGAGCCGCTGCCTGAAGACGGTGCGGAGACCGATGTGGACCGCGAACTGGCGGATCTTCTGGAGGAGCCCGAAGTGAGTGCTGCACTCTACCCAAGGCAGTTGCGGGCTCTGCATTGACAGGCACACCCTTTACCCGGGGCAAAAGCCCCGGATATCAGCGGCTGGAGAGCAATGTAAGGCAAAGCTGGGCGTTCCGGATAAAATGCCCGAACGCTGACAGCTGCTCCTTCGAGGGCACATAGGCGCAGGCTGCGTTGTCCGCGTAGAACAAGCCTACCAGCCGACCGTTTGCCGTGATCGGGCCGGTCAGGGCGGGCACCTTGCCAAGCCACCGGTCGTAAGGCACGCCTTCCGATGCCGGTTCGGGTTCATAAATGGTGCAGTGGGCAGGAGGCAGAAGCGAGCCCAAAGGCCCCGTTCCATCTTTCTGAATGACCAGGTTCTCGCGCCATTCCTCAGTTCCGCGCCCGCCCAGTTTCCGCGGCACCAGTTCGTTACCGGTCCGGTCGCTCATCAAAAGGGCCACCCGCTGCATGCCGATTGACCTGTGGATGCCTTCGATCACAAGCTGGCACACCTCGTTGATGTCCGGCTTTTCCGTGAGGCATTGGCTTAACTCACGCAGGATTTCCAACTGCAGTTCGGCGTCCATGTCCGGTGCCCGTGCGGCATCACCTGAGTCTCGCTCCGCGCCCGGCATCATGGCCGTGACCTGGGGAATGCCCAGGGAGACCGCGACGCGAGTTGCTTCCGAGGCGTTTACCTTGAGCTGATCCCGGACCACGGCCGGGCTTTCGCCGATATTCCTGCCAAGCCGCTCCAGAACCTTGTTCATCTCCGGGCCGCTCCAGCCCTGTTCCGACAGCCTGGCCATCTCTACGGAGTTGCGCACCAGGCTGGACGCCACGGAATTGGCCTGGCCCGGGGAAACGACGTCCCGGATGAACGGCCCCAACGACCAGGCCTCTACCAGACCGCGGGTAATTTCGGTAAACGTTGTATGCAGTACGGACTTTTGCGCCTCCGCCGGGGGCTCATCCAGTCGAAGTCGTTCCTCCAGTTCGGTGGCCTGCTGAGTTTCGCAGGACCAGAATGCCAGCTCGCCAATGTTCATCAGCAGCGCCCCGATGAACACTTCCTCCAGCGCGGTTTCGTTCCTTTTGGGCATCAGGCTCCGGGCCTGCACGGCCGCATGGATTGCCCGGGCCAGGCAGCGCAGCAAGTGGGGGCGGTCATTGCGTTGCAGTAGCGTGTCCACGATCAGTGAGGAAATCGCCATGGATTTCACGGCGTCGAAACCGATCAGGGTAATGGCCCGGCTGACGGTGCTCACCTGGGTGCGGGTCTGGTTGTAGAATACGGTATTGGACAGCCGCAACACCTGGGAGGTCAACTGGGCATCATTGAGGATAACGTTGGCCAGTTCGTTGACGGTGCTGTTCCGGCTGTCCGTCAGTTCGCTGATGCGCCGGAGCGTATTTGCCAGTACCGGTAGCTCGACTTTGCTGAGATAGGTGACCCATGCCTGGGTGGAGTTCATCCTTGGGGGCGTTGATTGTTTTTCGTTGGTCACGTTAGTGAGTCTCTGGGCAGCGCGCCTCTGGGAAATGGAAGGTTATTCTGTGGCCCACAGTCTAGTTCAGGCGGGTGTCCGGTGTCAGGTAACCGTTTGTGTAGGGATATCTACCCACCCGGCGAATTCTGCCGGAATTCGGGTTTGCCCGCCGTATCGGCTATAATCGCCGGTTTTAACGCTGCACCCACAAGGCGCTGACCGTGATTGTATTTGACCAGGTACAGAAGTCGTATCAGGTAGGCGGCCGGGCGATCCCCGCGCTACACCCCACCGATATGACCATAGAAACCGGCGAGGTATTCGGCATCGTTGGCCACTCCGGCGCGGGCAAATCGACGCTGGTGCGTCTGATCAACCTGCTGGAACCACCCACCGGCGGCCGCATTCTGATCGACGATGAGAATATTACCGATTATGACGCCGCCGAACTGCGGGCCTTCCGCCGTAAAGTCGGAATGATTTTCCAGCATTTTAACCTGCTGTCTTCGAAAACCGTGGCCGACAACATTGCCTTCCCCATGAAGCTGGCGGGCATCTACCCGAAAACGGAAATCCGGGAGCGGGTCCGGGAATTGCTGGCCCGCGTCAGCCTCACTGACCATGCCAGCAAATACCCGTCACAGCTCTCCGGTGGCCAGAAACAGCGGGTAGGCATTGCCCGGGCTCTGGCTTGCCGGCCCACGATCCTGCTCTGCGACGAAGCTACCAGCGCCCTGGACCCGCAAACCACCCAGTCGGTCCTGAAGCTGCTGGCGGACATCAACCGGGAACTGGGCCTGACCATTGTACTGATCACCCACGAAATGGACGTGGTCCGCCGTGTCTGCGACCGGGTAGCGGTAATGGACGCCGGCCAGGTGGTGGAAATGGGACCGGTCAGCGAGGTATTCCTGCATCCCAGGCACCCGACCACCCGGGATTTTGTGTTCGAGAGTGAAAGTGTTGACCGGGACGAACTGCGGCAGGACCTGAGCAAGGCCGATGGCCGGATCCTGCGGCTGACGTTCAAGGGTGAATCAACCTACAAGCCATTACTGGGCAGCGTGGCCCGGGAATCCGGCGTGGATTTCAGCATTCTGTCCGGGCGTATTGACCACATCAAGGACACCCCTTATGGCCAGCTTACACTGTCCCTGGTGGGCGGTGACCTGCGCGTTGCCATGCAGGCGCTGGATGCCGCCGACGTTCATGTGGAGGTGCTGCGCTGATGGAAGCCCTGTTGAGCAATGTAGACTGGAGTGAGATCGGCTGGGCCAGCTGGGATACCCTGGTCATGGTCGGCCTGTCGCTGTTGTTCAGCGTGCTGATTGGCCTGCCCACCGGTGTGCTGTTGTTCCTGTTTGGCAAGCGCCAGTTGCTGGAGCAGCCCGTTGCCTACGCGGTGCTGTCGTTCGTGGTGAACGTGCTGCGCTCAGTGCCTTTTATCATCCTGTTGATCGTGATGATTCCCTTCACCGTAATGCTGATCGGAACGTCTCTCGGCGTTGCCGGTGCGATTCCGCCGCTGGTGGCCGGTGGTGCGCCGTTCTTTGCCCGGCTGGTGGAAACGTCCCTTCGGGAGGTGGACCGGGGCATCATCGAAGCCACCCAGGCCATGGGCGCCAACGTGCGCCAGATCATCTTCGGTGCCCTGCTGCCAGAGGCGCTTCCTGGCATTATCGCTGGCATTACGGTGACAGCCATCACGTTGGTATCTTACGCCGCCATGTCCGGTGTCATCGGTGGCGGCGGTCTCGGCGATCTGGCCATCCGCTTCGGTTATCAACGGTTCCAGACCGATGTTATGGTCATTACTGTGGCCCTATTGGTCATTTTCGTCCAGATCCTGCAGATGGCCGGCGACCGTCTGGTTTTGTATTTCAGCCGCAAATAGGTACAGCCAGATATAGGCACGCGGTCGGAAACCCCTTCCGAAAACGTGGAGCGCCAGGGATGGCGCGACCGAGCCCTACATGGATGTATTTACGGGCGTTTTTCGGAAGGGGTTTCCGGCCGTGGGCCGTACTCCCGGACTGATTTCATTGTTCGTAATTTCTCAAAGGAGAACAGACGTATGAATCTGAAGAAAACATTCGCAGCACTGGCTGCGGCCGCTACTTTCTCTGGCGCAGTTGCTGCCGGGGAGCTGTCTGTAGCCGCAACTCCCGTACCCCACGCGGAGATCCTGGAATTTGTGAAGCCGCAGCTGGCTGAACAGGGTGTGGAACTGGACGTTAAGGTATTCACCGACTACATCCAGCCGAACATCCAGGTGGACCAGAAGCGGATGGATGCGAACTTCTTCCAGCACCAGCCGTATCTGGATGAGTTCAATGACGGCCGTGGTACCAGTCTGGTGACCGTGACCGGCGTTCACGTTGAGCCGTTCGGCGCCTACTCCAGCAAGATTGATTCGCTGGATGACCTCAAAGAGGGCGCTGTGGTCGCTATTCCGAACGACCCCACCAACGGTGGCCGTGCACTGCTGCTTCTGCAGAAGGCCGGTCTGATCAGGCTTGAGGATGCCAGCAAGATCACAGCGACACCTCGTGATATTGCCGAGAACCCGAAAGGTCTCGAGTTCAAAGAGCTTGAGGCCGCCACTCTGCCGCGCATCCTGAACCAGGTTGACCTCGCACTGATCAACACCAACTACGCACTGGAAGCGGGCCTGAACCCATCTGACGATGCGCTGGTGATTGAGGGTTCCGAATCACCCTACGTGAACATCCTGGTTGCCCGTCCGGACAACAGGGACAGTGACGCGATGCGGAAGCTTGCGGCCGCGCTGAACTCTGATGCCGTTCGCGAATTCATCATGGAGAAGTATGAAGGTGCCGTGGTTCCGGCATTCTGATAACCGAGAAGGTCGGAGAAGCCCGGAAGCCCGGGGTCAGATGAAAGCTTTCATCTGACCCCAATTTCATGACCCCAATTTCAGTTATCCAATCAATCACCGCTCCAGTTGGATTTCGGATCCGGTGTCATCCGCAGGTAGGACTTCACGGCCTTGTAGCCTTTCGGGAAGCGCTCTTTGATCTCTTCCTCATCCTGCAGGGACGGCACGATGACCACATCGCCGCCATGCTCCCAGTTACCCGGGGTGGCAACCTTGTGTTCATCGGTCAGCTGCAGCGAGTCGATAACCCGCAGCACTTCGTTAAAGTTACGGCCGGTGCTGGCGGGGTAGGTGATCATCAGCCGAACCTTCTTGTTCGGATCAATCACGAACAGGGAGCGTACAGTCAGGCTGCTGTCGGCGTTGGGATGAATCATGTCGTACAGCTCGGACACTTTGCGATCCTGGTCTGCGATGATCGGGAAGTTTACTGCGCAGCCCTGGGTTTCGTTGATGTCCTTGATCCACTCCTTGTGGGAGTCCACCGGATCCACGCTCAGGGCGATGGCTTTGACATTGCGTTTGGCAAACTCGTTCTTGAGCTTGGCGGTCAGGCCCAGCTCAGTGGTGCACACGGGCGTAAAGTCAGCCGGGTGCGAGAACAGAACGCCCCAGCTGTCGCCCAGCCAGTCATAAAACGAAATTTTCCCTTCACTGGACTCCTGCTCAAAATCCGGTGCGGTGTCTCCGAGACGTAAAGTCATGTTTACTCTCCTGTGATCATGGTTGTGACGATTTCGTTTGTCATTCCGGCTCAACAGTGACCGGGGTTACATTCCGAATGTATAAGACAGACCTTGGTGCCGGGTGAGGCAATTACAAGGGGCTCAGAGCCCCATTGCCTTCTCTTTTTCAAAGTGCTCCCGGGTCAGCTTGAATACCACAGGGCTGAGCAACAACAGGGCGATCAGGTTTGGCAGTGCCATCATGGCATTCAGCGTGTCTGCCAGCAGCCACACAAAACCCAGGTTCATGGTGGCCCCCACCGGTATGGCGAGAATCCAGGCGACCCGGTAGGGCACGATGGCTTTCACGCCGAACAGGAATTCGACACTGCGCTCACCATAGAACGACCAGCCGAGAATGGTGGTGAAGGCGAAGACCGCAAGCGTAATGGCCACAAGGTAGTTGCCAATACCGGGCAGCGCGCCCTCGAAAGCCATGGAAGTGAGGGCTGCGCCGGACTCCCCGGAAGTCCAGGTGCCGGAGGTGATGATCACCAGGCCGGTAATGGAGCAGATAATGATGGTGTCGATGAAGGTGCCGAGCATGGCCACCATGCCCTGATTGATGGGATTCCTGGTTTGCGCGGCAGCGTGGGCAATGGGCGCGGAACCCAGCCCCGCTTCGTTGGAGAAAATGCCCCGGGCAACACCGAACCGGATCGCTGCCCAGACGGCAGCACCGGCAAAGCCGCCTTCGGCGGCAATGGGGCTGAAGGCATGCCCGAGCACCTGGGCCAACGCCGCGGGAATGTCCGCGGCATTGATGGCCAGAACCACCAGCCCCGCGATCAGGTAGGAAACCGCCATCAATGGCACCAGGGTGCTGGCGACGTGGCCGATCCGGCGGATACCGCCGATCAGCACCATGCCGACGAGAACCATCAGGATCAGGCCGGTTACCCAGTGCGGCAGACCAAAACTCGTCTGCATCACATCGGCCACCGAGTTGGCCTGGACAGTATTACCGATACCGAATCCGGCAATGGCGGCAAAAATGGCAAACAGGATGCCGAGCCAGGCCCATTTGCTACCCAGCCCGTTGCGGATGTAGTACATGGGGCCGCCGACGTGGGCGCCGCGTTCGTCTACCTCCCGGAAACGGACCGCGAGGACCGCCTCGGAATATTTTGTGGCCATGCCAACCAGGGCCGTGAGCCACATCCAGAACAGGGCGCCCGGGCCACCGAGGAACACGGCCGTGGCAACACCGGCGATGTTACCGGTGCCGACAGTGGCGGACAGAGCCGTCATCAGGGCCTGGAAAGGAGGGATTTCGCCTTCGGATTCAGCACCCGCCGCGGTGCGGCCACTCCACATCAGTTTGAAACCGGCGCCAAGTTTGAGGACCGGCATCAATTTGAGGCCCAGGCTGAGGAACAGCCCGACACCCAGAATCAGGACCAGCATGGGGGGGCCCCAGACCAGTCCGTTTACATCTTTGACAAATTGTTCAATGGCTTCCATGGGTTCTCCCTGTGCGTGCCATGTATTGGATTCACTGTTTGGCCCAAAGAGGGTATAACCGACTGAGTTTAGTCGGTTATATTCCCGTGTAAACTGATAGGCCGGTAAAAGTGGTGGATTCGGGTGTGATTGCCTATGCTCATAGCAGAGGCGAGCATCCACAAACAGGAGGGATTGTGTCCATGCGTTCACTCAAAGTTTCAGATGTTATGTGGAATCACATTGAGCCGATTCGGTGTGGTGTGCCGCTCACCAGGGTCGTGAAAATCCTGCTGCACAACCATGTGACCGGTTTGCCGGTGGTTGATGAGCACCGCCATGTGCTTGGGTTCGTGTCCGAGCACGATTGCATCCATGCCCTGCTGGTGAGCAGCTATCACTGCGAGGGGGACCCGATCGTCGACGATGTCATGTTCCGGAAGCCGCTGACCATTTCGCCGGAGATGGCGGTTGTGGATCTCGCCCAGAACCTCGGTGCCGGCAAGCCAAAGGTGTATCCTGTCGTGGATCACGGCAAACTGATCGGCATTGTGACGCGCAGTGCCATCCTGGCAGAACTGGCGCGTACCGGTTTCGGGCTTGAGCTGCCCAAATACGCCAGCGCGGAGGACTGATCCACATCCCTCTCAAAGATCGAGGACACTATGGAACTCTTATCCACGAACGTCAGTTTCGAAGGAGAGCATCGCCGTTACCGGCATACCTCCGCTACCCTCGAATGCAACATGGAATTTGCGGTGTATCTGCCGCCAGCGGCGATGGGCCTGAACCCGAAAAAAGTGCCGGTTCTGTACTGGCTCTCCGGGCTGACCTGCACCGACCAGAACTTCATGCAGAAAGCCGGCGCCCAGAAACGGGCCGCGAAACTGGGCATGGCGATCGTGTGCCCCGATACCAGTCCCCGCGGACTGAACCTGCCCGGCGAAGACGACAGTTACGACTTTGGCTCAGGCGCCGGGTTCTACATCAACGCCACCCAGCAACCCTGGGCACCCCATTACCGGATGTACGACTACGTAGTTAAGGAATTGCCGCAGTTGATCGAGAGCGAGTTGCCGGTAACGGACAACCGGGCGATCAGTGGCCATTCCATGGGAGGTCACGGCGCGTTGGTCTGTGCCCTGAAAAACCCGGGCCGCTATGCGTCGGTGTCGGCCTTCGCGCCCGTCGCCAACCCGACCGAATGCCCCTGGGGGCGGAAAGCCTTCACAGGGTACCTCGGTGACAATACCCGCAACTGGGAAGAGTGGGATGCGACCCTGCTGATCCCGACGGCCCGGGAGCGCCTGCCGTTACTGGTGGATCAGGGCACTGCGGACGAGTTCCTCGATAGTCAGCTTAACCCTGATGCCCTGGCTGATGCCTGTGAGAAGTTTCACCATCACATCAATTTGCGTATGCATCGGGGTTACGACCACAGTTACTTTTTTATTGCCTCGTTTATTGATGATCACCTGGACCATCATGCCGACGCGCTGGGATTATGAATTCAGTCCCCAGACCAGGCCGAAGTCTATGGATGGCATGATTTCGGGCTCCTCAAGAGCCCGGACGTTGAATTCCGGAAGGCTGGTATCGCGTTCAAAGGTTCCGGCATAACGGTTGCCCCGGGGGCCGAAGATCGCCTTGACGAAAGGCCCTCTTGCCCTCACCGGTCGCCCGGTGACTACGCCCACCTCATTGTTTTCCAGGCGCACCAGGATGCCCGGCGGGAATTCGCCGAGAACCTGCAACAGAGCTTTTGGTATCGCCGGCCGGAATTTCCCATCGGCCAGATTGGCAATGAGTTTTCGGGCGTTTGCCACATCCATCCGGTCGCGGTAGGCGCGTTTGGTAATCATGGCGATATAGCGCTCGGCCAGGGCCAGAATTTCCGCCTCCGGTCGGATGTCGGTGCCGCTCAGGCCTCTCGGATAGCCACTGCCGTCGGCCTGTTCATGGTGCTGGGCAATGATGGTAAGCATCAGTTTGTTATTGATGCCCGCTGATCGGAGGGCCTGAATGCTGCGCTCCGCGTGCTTGCGGATGACACCTCGCTGCTCATTGCTGAGTACCTTGTTTGACGCGTTAAGTTTGTCTGCTATCGGAACGAGCGCAAGGTTTGCGGTGAGTGCCGCGGTTGTGAGAACACTGATGCGCTTTTCTTCCAGCCCGAACTGCCGGCCAATGAACTGGCAAAGGATGGCGTGAAACAGAATCTGTTCATGAATGACCGGACCGATGGAGTATAGATGGATCAGCGCCAGACTTGCGTCAGGTGACTCGGTACAGGTGCGTTCAATCATTCGTGCCAGACCAAGCAGACGCTTATGTGCCGAAGGGTCGGCTCCGGTAATGGCGTTCAGCGTGGCTTCCAGGGTATGCAGCAGGTCCGGGTAGTCCGCGAAGGGGTTGCGTTCCCGGTTATCCTCGAAGATTTCCTCCTGTGGACGTTCAATCTTACGGGGCTTGAATCGGCCCCGCTCGAACAGCTGCTCCAACTGGGAGTTGGTCTGAATCACATAGCCCTGGCGCAACAGCACATTGCCGTCGGCGTCGTAGACGTTCCACGGTAACGGACGGCCAATGGTGAGGGCGCCGGGAGCGATCCGGACGAGATTGGTCAAAACAGGTGTCTCGGGTACAGGTTCATGATGTGTCAAGTGTAACCCTGAATAACAGTCTCCCTCCACTCGGGGAAGGTATCGGTTTTTGCTCTGTTCCCGGGTTTTACCTGATTTGACAAGTGTGCAGGGTTTGGGGCCATGGAAGCTGGGCGTTCATCCACAATTTGTGGAAATAGATAGAGAATATGTAAAGAATCGTAGCGGAACAACGACCGCTCACATGACTTGCGCTACTCTGGAGCCCTGAAAAACTCTTATTGTCGGACGATCACTCTGTATGCTCCAGCGCCTCAAGACCGATTTCCGGTTGTCGATCATTACCCTGCTCGGCGTAAGCGCATTTCTGGGGGTCACGCCGTTCGCCGTGATGCGTTTTCTGCAGGGCAATCTGCTGGCGGGGCTGGTCGACACGGCCATCCTCCTCGCTATCGGTTCAGCGCTGGTCTACGCCTGGGTAACGGGTGATACGCGCAGAAGCGGGCTGGTAGTGGCGAGCACTGCCTGCAGTGGTGCAGTGGTTGTGGGAATCGTGGTGGGAGAGCCCGGACTTTTCTGGCTGTACCCCGCTCTGGTCACTACCTTCTTTCTCGTCAATCCCAGGATGGCCGTTGCCCTTAACGTTGCCTCCGTGGTGGCCCTGATGGTGCATGGCGGCGCCTTCCGGTCGGATGCCCAGATGTGGTCTTTTGCCTCAACAGCGTTTGTGGTCAGCGCCTGTGCCTATGTGTTTGCGCACCGGAACCACGATCAGCGACAGCGCCTGGAGCATCTGGCGACGATTGATCCGCTGACCGGAATCAAGAACCGCCGCTCCATGGATCAGGAGCTGGACCTGGCGGTGGCAAACTCTGAACGCACCGGCCTGCCCTATGCCCTGGCGCTGCTGGATATCGATCATTTCAAGAAAATCAACGACGAGCACGGTCATGGGGTGGGCGATAATGTGCTTATTGATCTCGTCGCCTTGCTGCAGCAGAACACCCGCAAGTCGGACCAGCTGTTCCGCTATGGTGGTGAGGAGTTTGTGCTGTTGTTATCCGGGGTCGATGGCGTGAGTCTGAACGCGGTGATGAGCAATCTTCAGCAGGTCTTGCGCAAGTATATGAAACATCCGGGAGGGACGGTCACTGTCTCATTTGGCGTCGCGCTGCTCGAACAAGGTGAAAGCGTAGACAGCTGGCTGGCCCGGGCGGATGCCGCGCTTTATGAGGCCAAGGAAACCGGCCGTGACCGGATCGTATTTGCGGATAGTCACTCACCACCGGAACTGGTAACGGCCACGGCCTGACCACCGCCGGGCGCATAGAGAAAGAGTCTCCAGCCAAGCAGGATGCCGGCAGAGGCCAACCCGCCGGTCAGCCCGACCCAGAAGCCGGCCGCCCCCATCGCCGGTACCAGCCAGTCCGTGAAGGTCAGCAGGTAGCCCAGTGGGAGGCCCAGCCCCCAGAATGAAAACAGCATGATGAACATCGGAATCCGGGTATCCTTGTAACCCCGCAATGCGCTGATGCAGGTCACCTGAATGACGTCGGCAATCTGGAATATCGCCGCGAACATCAGCAGTCTGACGGTCACGTCCCGAACGTCGGTATCACGGGTATAGAGTGCCGAGATCTCGCGGGACAGAGCCAATAGCATCAGCGCGAAGACCAGCGCCGTTGCCGCGGCCAGAATCAGGGAACTGCGGGAGATCAGGCGCGCTGTCTCCGGCGCCCCGGCACCCACCAGAAAACTGACCCTGAGCGTCAGTGCCATACCGATACTAAGCGGCAGCATGAATAACAGCGACACAACGTTCAGGGCAATCTGATGCCCCGCCACGACCACCGGGCCGAGGGGGGCCAGAAACAGGGCGATCACCGAAAACATGCTGGCCTCGACAAAAATAGTGAAGCCGATGGGTACACCGATTGCCAGAATGTACCGAATGCCCGGCAAATCCGGCTTCACCCAGTCTGAAATCAGATGGAAATGCTGATAGACACGGCTTCGGTTCAGATACACCAGCAACGCAATGGCCGCGACGCCGTTGGAGATGGCGGTGGCCCAGCCGCAGCCGACGCCGCCCATGGCTGGCAGCCCGAGCTTGCCGTAAATAAAAATGTAATTCATGGGCAGGTTGATGAGTGTGCTGAGCACGGAGAACGCCATGATTACCCGGGTATGGCCCAGGCCATCGGTGAGTCCCCTCAGTGCTGTGATCAGCAGCAACGCCGGTACACCCCAGGCGAAGGCGTCCAGGTAGCCCTGGGTAATGCGTGCCGTGCTGGCTTCCAGGTTCAGAATCGCCAGCACCGGGTGCACGTTGGTGAGCAACAGGATCATGATGACGGACCCGGCCCCCGCCAGGTACAGGCCCTGCCAGGTGGCCGGCATGATCTTTCCGACGGCCCGGGCACCGTTGTAGCCGGAAATAATGGGTTGCAGCGCGCCAAGCATTCCCATGAAGAACAGGAACAGCGGCATCCACAGGCTGCTGCCGATGCCAACGGCCGCCAGATCTTTGGCACTGGCGTGCCCGGCCATCACCGTATCAATCACGCCATTGGCCATCTGGGCAACCTGGGCGATCAGGATTGGCCCACCGAGAATGGCCAGGGTCCGCCATTCCGTGAGTGTTCGGGCGAACAGCGTCTGACGTGCTTCCGGTAATGGCTGGTGTCGTTCATCCATAGGGCGTGGGGTCCCGTGTTCCTTCAGATTCCTGGATGCGCGCCGGCAGCGCCGCACAGACCAAGCATCCTACCCGATTTGGTCCCTATCAGGGCATCGGGGTTTATCCTGTTCATCGTCCTTGCCGCCAGCACTGGCATCGCAGCGCCAGTGCTGGCAAAATCTTGCAGCAATTGCCCCGGCAGCGCCGTGGCTGTGTCTTTTTTAAGACCTTTCTCAGCCAAACGCACAGGAACACAACATGACTCAGTCCAACTCGGTTTCGGGTAACGGTACAGGGGCCGCTCGTGGTCTCTGGTCCTCCCGGTTGGCGTTTATTCTGGCGGCAACCGGTTCTGCCGTTGGTCTTGGCAACATCTGGAAATTTCCCTACGTCACCGGTGAAAACGGTGGTGGCGCCTTTGTGCTGGTTTACCTGCTGTGTATCGCGGTTATCGGTATTCCCATCATGATGGCGGAAGTGTTCATCGGTCGGAATGGCCGGCACAATCCCATTACCAGCATGCGCCTGGTCGCCGAACGCAACCTCAGTTCCCCGGGCTGGCGGATCTCGGCGATCATCGGGATGATTGCCGCGTTTGTTATCCTCTCTTTCTATTCCGTGATTGGTGGCTGGTCTGCTTCCTATGTCGGCCACGCTGCCATGGGTGATTTTACCGGCGGCACGGCGGATTCCATCGGCGAACTGTTTGGTGGTTTGCTGGCCAGCCCCGGCCAGTTGCTGCTGTGGCACACGATCTTCATGGCGCTGGTGATTCTGGTGGTTTCCCGCGGCCTCAAGGGTGGCCTGGAGCGGGCCGTGACCATCCTGATGCCGGCCCTGTTTATCCTGCTGCTGCTGGTGGTCGGCTATGCCGCAACAACCGGTCACTTTGGCGAGGCTGTCAGCTTCCTGTTCACACCGGATTTCGGAGCTCTCACGATCAATGGGGTTCTTATTGCCCTCGGCCATGCCTTCTTTACCCTCAGTCTGGGTATGGCCATCATGATGGCCTACGGGTCCTATCTTGGCCGCGATATCTCCATCGGTCGCACAGCGGTCAGTGTCGCCCTTATGGATACCGTGGTGGCACTGCTGGCTGGCCTGGCTATCTTTCCGGTGGTGTTTGCCAATGGTCTGGAAGCCGGCGCCGGGCCCGGACTGATCTTCCAGACCCTGCCGCTGGCGTTCGGCAACATGCCCATGGGTGGCCTGTTCGGTACCCTGTTCTTCATTCTGCTGCTGTTCGCGGCCTGGACTTCCGGCATTTCCCTGCTGGAGCCGGTGGTTGAGTGGGTGGAAGAAAAGACCAGCCTGGCCCGAACTGGCAGTGCCATCCTGGTAGGTGTGCTCTGCTGGGCCCTGGGTATTGCCTCGATTCTGTCCCTCAACGTCTGGGCCGATGTTGCTCCGCTGGCCATGTTCGAGCGCTTTGAGGGCAAGACCATCTTCGACCTGCTGGACTTCTTTACCGCCAATGTGTTGCTGCCGCTTTCCGGCCTGCTGACGGCGGTATTCGTCGGTTGGTTTGTGGCGAAGGAGTCACTTAAAACCGACCTGGCCCTGAAAGGCGGTGCCTTCACGCTGTGGTACAACCTGATCCGGTTTGTCACACCCATCGCGGTTGCTGTCGTATTCGTCTACAACCTGGTGGCGTGAAAACCATCCTGATCGGTTAGCTGACTGGCATTACAGAAAAAGCCCGGCGTGTTTTATGGCCGGGCTTTTTCTTTGTTTTGTCTAAGGGGCCTTTTCCTCAGCGATGGCTCTCAGGGCATTGATGCGGGGACGAACGGCTTCGACATCGGCTGCAGGCGCATTACCTGCACTGTGAACCTGCCCCGCTTTGTCCCCGTTGCATGGGTTACCCGGTTGGTGCCACCATGAGGCCCTGTGTCAATCCGGCGATTTTTCCGTGTCGTTGTTTGGGGCGTCAGCGTCCGTTGCATCGGCGGGCAGGGAGTCCTGGCCCACACTCACTGAATCCATGGGGTGTGACGCCCGGCGCTGAAGAAGCTGCGCAAACTCCAGGAGAAGCTGACGGTCTTCCTCAAGGAGGGAAATGAAGGTTGCGTTTAATGCGACCTGCCCGGAATCCAGTTGTTTTTTCTCGGCAACCGAGAAAATGTCGGTGAGAGATAGGCTCAGGGCTTGCGCCAGGCGGTAGAGCAGCTCCAGGCTCGGTTTTGCCTGTTCCCTCTCAATGCGCGACAGATTGCCCACATGAGAGTTACAACGCGCTGCCAGGTCTGCCAGTGTCATTCCCCGCTGTTTTCTTAAACGCCTGATTGCCTGACCTAAACTCATCTTGTGCCTCGGTTTCCAAGACGATGATTTTACAGCTAAAATCCGGGACAGACAAAGTTGCAAAATGCATATAAACCGGGCCAAAAAAAGCCTTCAGAGCATTAAATCATCTCTGGTGATTCATGTGCCTAGCTTTCAACCATCCTATTCCCAAAGCGCCTGGTTGTAACCCGCTTTCGGGCTCGCGGCAGTACTCCCGCCTTGTTATCTCAGTTCAGCACTTGTTCCGCTATGCCTTTCCCCGCTTGGCGAGCAATGCCAGAAGGTCGGGTTCCGGCATGGGCCTGGCGAAATAGAAACCTTGCCCGAACTGGCAACCCAGACCACTCAGCATGCGCCATTGCGCCTCGGTCTCAATGCCTTCAGCCACGGACTGGATGCCAAGGCTCTCTGCCATATGGGCAATTGCCCGCACCATCTTGACCGCATTTTCGTCTTCCGGGGTTCCCATAAGGAAACTTCTGTCAATCTTGAGAGTTGAAATAGGCAGTGACTTCAGTCGGGCCAGGGATGAGAAGCCGGTGCCGAAGTCGTCGATAGCCACCCCGATTCCGACACTTCGAAACTCTTTTACAATCCCTTCCATCCGATCGACATCGGTCATCAGTGAGCCTTCGGTCAGTTCCACGATGAGTGAGCACGGAGGCAGCTCCAGGTCGTTCAGGCGAGCAACGATGCTATTGACCAGCTCCGCCTGCCACAGTTGGCTGATGGCCAGGTTGACCGCGATCTGGAGGTCGGGAAAGCCCGCCTCCCGCAACCGCTTGATGGTTTTCAGTGACTCTTCGATGACCCACTCGCCAATGCCCAGGATAAGACCGTTCTCTTCAGCAGCGGGCACGAATTCGGCGGGCGAAATGCTGGATCCATCGGGCTGTGGCCAACGTAGCAGGGCCTCGGCGCCCGAAATGTGTCCATCGGCCAGATCAATGACAGGCTGGAAAGCAAGCTGGAAGGCGTTGTCTTCGCTGGCCCGGTACAAACGGTTTGCCAGTTCGAGACGATGCTGCTGTCGCTCGGAATGCTCACAAGAGAAAACCTGAAAGCTGTTACCTCCGAGTTTCTTGGCCTCGTGCATGGCGCTGTCTGCCTTCATCAGCAACGACAATGCGTCCTTGCCGTGCAGGGGGCAAAGACTGATGCCTACGCTCGCTTCGATGTGATAATCCCGGCCACGGACCTGAACCGGCGCTTCCACCGAGTCAAGTAACCGCTGGGCCAGCGTGGTCATTGTTGATCTCAGTTGGGCCGGTTCGCCGATGCCCGTGTCATGAAAGGCGATAACTATGAACTCATCGCCGCCCTGGCGCGCGACCAGGTCCGTATCCCTTACGGACGACTGGAGTCGCCGGCTGACTTGGCTCAGAACCTGGTCTCCGGCGTCGTGGCCCAGGGCATCATTGATCAGCTTGAAGCCATCCAGATCGAGGTACAGCAGGCCGGTGGCCGGTGAGTGGGGGCCGCTTGAACGAAGGTGCTGATCCAGGACTTCGATCGCGGCTGTGCGGTTTGCCAGGCCGGTCAACCCGTCCAGGTAGGCCAGTCTGCGGGCTTCCTGTTCGCTCTGTATACGACGGGATTTCTCGCGCAGGGCCTCAATGGCGTAAATCGTGTAATCGACCATCTGTTGCAACAGGTGGATTTCAGGTTCATGAAATCCGCCCGGCGAGTCCGTGTAAACGGCCAGACAGGTTTCGGGACTGCCATCTTTGCTGGTCAGCGGAAAGACAGTGACCGCATTCCGGCCTGAGAGGGCATTGCGTGAATGCCTCTACCCGGCGTCTGCGTTGGGGGTCTTCAGAAAACGGCGGCCGCTCCCGAAGGTGTGTTCCATCGGACGGGTGTCAAGAGCACCCACCGCTGAAGCACCCTGCTGGCTGAGGACCACGCCGGAAACGGCGACTGGCTTGATGGTACCGCCTCTTTCGCCATGAGTCGTGCCAACCCATGCAAATGGGTAGCCTCCTTCACGGGTCAGGCTCTTGCAGACATCCGACAGAATTTCCTGTTCGTTGCAAGCATGAATGACACGATCATTGCAGGCTATAAGCGCCTGCAATACCCTCGAATCTCCGGCTGGCTCCCCCGTGACTGGCTCAGTATTCGGCCTGCAGCCGCCAGCAAGGCGGGTCAGGCGAATCAGGCATTCGATCCGTGCCGTCAGCTCAACGGCTGAGACCGGAACACGAATCACATCGTCAGCAAGGTCTCCGATGAAATGACCTGCCTGTGGCAGATCATCATCGGAAACAAGCAACAGGATCGGCACCGGAAAAGGCCGCGCGCTGTGCCTGATACCGCGAACTTCGTCTTCACACTTCGCCAGTGTGGCAATGTCAAAGATAGCAAGGGTAAAGGGCGTCGTTCTCAGGGCCTGAAGGTCGGGCTCGATGCAGCTATAGCCGGCCAGTTGCTCCAGAAACGACAAGCCGGTTTTCTGGTCCACCATCACCGCGACTAACGGTGATGGTGTCCGAGGCGGTTTATTGGTCAGTGGTTGTGGTATGGGATTCATGCATAGGCGTCCAGTAAAATTTTTAATTACTGTTACTTACGAAACCTTGAAACGTTCGGATACCCGCTGAAGATCGCTGCCCAGGCGCGCCAGATCGTTGGATGAGATCGCAATCTGGCTGTTGGCGGTAGCGGTCTGGTCGGTCACTTCACGAATGTTGACCACGCTCTGGCTGATGTCCTCGGCAACCGATGTCTGTTCTTCCACGGCGGTCGCGATCTGCTGGTTCATTGCCTGGATCGTGGACACTGAACCTGCGATGCTGGACAGGGCCTCTCCGGCGCTGCGTGTTACGCGAACGGCTGATTCCGCGCTCTCACTGTTGCCGTGCATGCTTTCAACCGCTTCATTCGCGCCTTGCTGAAGCGTCTGCACCAGCGTTTCAATCTCGCCTGTGGATTCGTGGGTCCGGAGGGCCAGCGCACGGACCTCATCCGCAACGACCGCAAAGCCCCGGCCCTGTTCTCCCGCCCGGGCGGCTTCGATTGCGGCGTTGAGTGCCAGCAGGTTGGTTTGCTCGGCGATGCTGCGGATGACGTCAAGAACGGTTCCGATATTTGCGCTGTCATCTCTCAGCTTGGAAATAAGTTTGGCACTGCTGTTGATGTCCTCCGTCAGGGTTTCAATTTTCGCCATGGCTGAAGACACGACCTCATGGCCTTCTTTTGCTTCCGTGTCCGATTCGGAGGCGGAGCTGGCCGCGGATTCCGCGTTCTGTGCCACCTCCTGGATGGTCGCGGTCATCTCGTTCATGGCCGTGGCAACCTGGTCGGTCTCGTCGCGCTGCTGGTTGGCACCGGCGCTGGTTTGTTCGGTCACGGAAGAAAGTTCTTCCGCGGAACTGGCGATCTGCGAGATGCCGTCCGAGACCTCCTTCACCATGTGTCTCAGGTTTTCCGTCATAACCTGCATGGCCATCATCAGTCGGCCCAGATCGTCTTTTCGGTCTGTATGGATGTTGTTGGACAGATCGCCATCGGCGACCTTCCCGGCATGAGAGACAAGCTCATCAAGTGGCCCGACAATCGTTCGGGTAACCAGCAGGGCCGCCCCGATACCGAAAACCAGAGCCGTAATGGTTGCGCCAAAGAGAATCAGCAGTGCATTGTCCCTGACTTCGTCCATGATCATCCGTTCTTCGGCCAGGGCCGCCCCGGCCTGCGCTATCGTGTCCCTTGCCAGCTCGGTGACGCGGGCTTCATCCTGATTCATGTCTTCAACGTTGCGGGTCAGCCTGACGAATTGCTGTCCGTAGGATTCGAGGGCGGTTTCGAGCTGCTCAATGCGTGTTTGGGCTGCCGTTGTGTCGGCAAAGCCGGCAAGCTCTGACAGACCGTCCTCGACGGAGTCGATCCGCTGGTTCAGTTCAGCGGCCGCTTCAGGGTTCTCCGAAATCACGAAGTTTTTTTCAATACGGCGGGCATCCAGTACGTCTCGTGCCAGCTCACCTGCCAGCCGAACGAGCCGCAACGTTTCCTGTGCATCATTGTCCTGGCCCGCTGCCAGTTGTTCCAGCAATCGAGCCTGGAAAAACTGTTCCAGGTGCGTGAAGCCTTCGACCGCTTCCCGGGCGCTCGCCTCCATGGCTTTCAGGGCCGCTCCGCTTTGGGCGCGTTGCTCCACCATGCGTAGAAGTGCTGCCTGGTACCCGACGAGATCCTTCTGCACTTTCTCCATGGCTGTTTTTTGCTCGGGGCTTTCGAGGGTCTGGGCGGCGAGTTCGGCGGTCTCGCCGGCGGCTTTGATGGCGCTTAGAGTGTTCTCGACATAGCGCTGATCGTTGCGCATGAAGAAGTTTTTTTCATTAAACCGGGCGTCTTTAACAAGATTGTTGATAGAAGCGACGTCTTTAACCTTTTTATTTCCATCGGTGAGGTTGTCGAACGCCGAATAAGAGGCCAGGGAGGCGCCCACGGTTAGTAGTAGTAACAAACCGAAGGCTGTTAAAAGTTTGAGCTTCACAGGCATGTTTAATAAAACATTATTCATTCTCAGAACCTAATATTTAAAGTGAATAATTGCAGCGTATTAAAAATTATGCTTCTGATTTTTATGTGAAATTAGGATAACAGGTTTTATTGTGAATACTCTTTAATGACTGGGCTGTATAGTAAAATATAGTCTTGATAATGGAATGTCTAATTCGATTATTCAGGGGGGGAAGTTATATTCATCGAGCGCAAAAAATAAGTTTTCATTTGCCTTAAAGGCAAACCGCATATTGCGAGTTGTGTATTATTTGTTTTGATTTGTTTCAGTTTTGTCGGAGCGCAAACAGAAAGGTCCTTCGGGGTGAACGGTAAGTGTGAGGTGACCACGGTGTCCGGCAGCATCTGCTGCTCTTCGTTGAGTCGGAAATCCATGGTCGCCTCCTTAAAGCCCGAGAATCATTTTCGACACGATGTTTTTCTGGATCTCGTTGGATCCGCCGAAAATCGACAGCTTGCGGTTGTTGAAGTACTGGGCAGCCAGCGGCGCCGCGTTCTAGTCAGAGAGGAAGTCGCCGTCGTAGTCCATTTCCAGTTCCTCTTCCACGAACGGAATGGCATAGGGGCCAATGGCCCGGCGAGCCAGATCACTTGAGCACATTGCGCACTTTTAACGTGGTCGAGAGTTTGCATTGGACCCAAAAGGCTATATGTTTGTAATAGACGAGACGTTCAAATAACGACAGCAGACCCTCCATATGCCGAGTTGCTCCATTAACAGAAGCAGCGTGAATCTCAGCCTCCTGGCACTGCTGGTCACCGGTCTGTTTGTGTTGTTCCTCAACGGACCGTCCCACCCGGCAATTGATCCCCAGATTGATGACCACTTTACCCCGACACTGATTTCGGTTGATGGTGCGGGGGATTCCTCGTCGCCGGATGCTTCCGTCTTCATCACGTCGTCCCTTCTGTTCCCGGAAGGGGATTTTCGGCCCGTCTTCTCCGCCAGCCTTGATTTTATTCGGCCGCCATTGAGGTTGCTGAGCTACCCGGTACTGCCTCAAGGGCCGCCCCGCCTCGCCTGATTCTGACAACAACGGGATTGCTCATGCCTGCGCAGGGCTGTTCCAACCTGAATTCAGATTCACGAGGTTTATCATGAACAGTGTATTCAATGCATTGCCAGTGCGGGATCTGGCGCGCACCGGTGCGTTACCGACCGCCAAGCCGCTGTCGCACATTGGTAGAGAAGATTCGGCCGTTCACCTGCTCACCGATTTTGCCGAGCAGAAACTGTCGGAGCTGAATTCCGATATGTCCGTCTCCGAGGCGAGACTCTGGATGAAGCTTGCCGACAACTCCTTCAAGGTAGTGGAAAACCAGGCGGGTGACTGCCTCGGTATTCTGGCCATCGAGGATGTGAACGGCGAGAAGCCGATGAGTGTGGCCAGCCGGCAGGGTGTGGCCCTGAAAGACTTGCGGGTGCGAGACATCATGCGCCCCATCAGCGATTTGCCGGCCATTCATTACCGTGATTTGCGGGCGGCAACTGTCGGGGATCTGGTCAGCACTTTCCGTGAGGTCCGTGAGGAGTATCTGTTGGTGCTGGATGATGATCGGCACCAGCAATCCCGTTCCTATCTCAGAGGCCTGGTATATGCCCGGGAGTTGTTGCAGCGGCTTGACCTGGCCATCGATCTGGAGCACCGGGCAACCAAGTTCTATGAAATTGTCCATGTGGTAAAAGGAGGCTTCTAGATCGGGCAACGGCTTCGGTGCCCATACGGCGCCGAAGCTTTCATCAATCGAAAAAGTCGATGCTTCTCACCCAAAAAACCGTATTGAACCGATGTGATAATCACGTGACACTGACTAAGACTTTAGTCACCTTAAAGGACGCCCATGCAGGACGCCCACCAAAATTGCCGGATTCAGATGCTACGCCTCGTTATCATTCTGGCACTGGGTCTGGATTCATTGCTCGCCTATTCTGCTGAAAATACGCCGGTGCTCCCGGGCTGTGAGCCGGTCTCCTGCCTGTTGTGCTCAGATGCGATGGGCGATGGTGCTCAGGAAGGAGACGTGCCCGGCAGCGACCGTCTCCGGGATTTCACTCTGACGCCCGGCGGTATCCTTTGCGAGATCCGGAGCTTTTCCGGATTGGTGCCCTGCGCCAGTTTCCCGGTGCTGCCACAGGCACCGCCCCTGGCCTGACGGCCATCTGTGTGAGCGGCACTCGTGCCACTCCAACCGACCTTTCGATTCAAACGACTTCCATCACCTGGAGGATTTTCCATGGCTATACGGAAGCTGCTGATCGCCAATCGCGGAGAGATTGCGGTCAGGATTGCCCGGGCCTGCAGCGAACTGGGTATCCGCTCAGTCGCCATTCATTCGGAGGCTGACGAGTACTCCCTGCACGTCAAGAAAGCCGACGAAGCCTATCAGATCAGCAAGGATCCCCTGTCGGGGTATCTGAATCCGCACCACATCGTGAACATGGCGGTGGAAACCGGCTGCGATGCCTTGCATCCCGGCTACGGTTTCCTGTCGGAAAACGCCGAGCTTGCGGCTATTTGTGAGCGGCGTGGCATTACTTTTGTGGGACCCACGGCCGACGCCATCGCGTCGATGGGGGACAAAACCCAGGCCCGGCAAACGGCTTTAGCCGCTGGTGTGCCGGTAACCCCCGGCTCCAAAGGTAATCTCAACGACGTGGAAGACGCTGTGGCCCAGGCTGCCGACATTGGTTACCCGGTGATGCTGAAAGCCACCTCCGGTGGTGGCGGGCGCGGCATCCGACGATGCGATAACGAGAAGGAGCTGCGGCAGAATTACGAGCGGGTGATTTCCGAGGCCACCAAGGCCTTCGGCAGCGCCGAGGTATTCCTGGAAAAGTGCATCATCGAGCCCCGTCACATTGAGGTTCAGATTCTTGCGGACACTCATGGCAACGTCGTTCATCTCTATGAACGGGACTGCTCGATCCAGCGCCGCAACCAGAAGCTGATCGAGCTGGCACCGTCCCCCCAGCTGGAGGAGAGCCAGCGGGAGTATATCGGTGATCTCGCCAGGCGGGTCGCAAAACAGTGTGGCTACGTTAATGCCGGCACCGTGGAATTCCTTCTGGACCACGATGGCAGCTTTTACTTCATGGAAATGAACACCCGGGTTCAGGTGGAACACACCATCACTGAGGAGATTACCGGTGTGGACATCATTAAGGCCCAGATTCGAATAGCCGCGGGTGAGCCTCTTGGGCTGAAGCAGGAGGATATCTCCTATCGGGGGTTCGCAGCCCAGTTCCGGATCAACGCCGAGGACCCGAAGAACGGTTTCCTGCCCAGCTTTGGCCGGATCAGCCGTTACTATTCGGCCGGCGGCCCCGGTGTCCGTACCGATGCCAATATGTACACCGGCTACGAGATTCCACCTTACTACGACTCCATGTGCGCCAAGCTGATTGTCTGGGCCATGGACTGGCCGGAGCTGATTGCCCGCTCCCGCCGTGCGCTGGGCGACATGGGCATCTACGGTGTCCAGACCACCATTCCGTATTACAAACAGATTCTGGAGCATCCGGATTTTCAGGCCGCTGAATTCAATACCGGCTTCGTAGAGCGTAATCCGCAGTTGCTCGAGTACAGCGCCAAGACCCGCCCCGAATCCATTGCCACAGCCATTGCCGCTGCCATCGCGGCCCAGGCGGGCCTTTAAAAGAATATCGGAGAGATCCCATGACCAAGCGCAAGATCCATATTACCGACGTTATCCTGCGGGACGCCCACCAGTCACTGATAGCCACCCGACTGCGTACCGAAGACATGCTGCCGGCCTGTGAATGGCTGGACCAGGCTGGCTACTGGTCGCTGGAATGCTGGGGCGGTGCCACCTTCGACGCCTGCGTGCGTTTCCTGAAGGAAGATCCGTGGGAGCGCCTGCGTACCCTGCGCAAGGCCCTGCCCAACACCCGTCTGCAGATGTTGCTGCGTGGCCAGAACCTGCTGGGCTACCGCCATTACGGCGATGACGTGGTCGAGGCCTTCGTGGCCAAGGCCGCCGAAAACGGAATAGACGTGTTCCGCATTTTTGACGCCCTGAACGACGTGCGCAACCTGGAAACCAGCATCAAGGCTGTGAAGAAGGCCGGCAAGCATGCCCAGGGCACCCTCTGTTACACCGTGAGCCCGGTACACGGCAGCGATGCCTATCTGGAGCAGGCCAAAGCCATGGCTGATATGGGCGCTGACAGCATCGCCATCAAGGACATGGCCGGTTTGCTGACGCCGGCGGTGACCGCTGAGCTGGTCGGCAAGCTGAAGCAGACGCTGAACCTCCCGGTGTTCCTGCACTCCCATGCCACCTCGGGCATGGCGCCCATGTGCCAGTGGGCCGCGATGGAAGCGGGCGTCGACCACATTGACACCGCCCTGTCGGCCTTTGCCGGTGGTACCAGTCATCCGCCCACCGAGTCTCTGGTGGCGGCATTGCACGATGCTGGTTTCGAAACGGGTCTGAACCTGGAGCTGCTGGACAAGGCCACGCGCCACTTCCGGGAGGTGCGAAAAAAGTACCACCAGTTCGAAAGCGACTATAACGGCGTGGACACCTCGGTACTGCTGTCCCAGGTGCCCGGCGGCATGATGTCCAACCTGGCCAACCAGCTGAAGGAGCAGGGCGCCCTGGATCGTATCCAGGAGGTGTTCGAGGAGATCCCCCGTGTCCGCAAGGATCTGGGCTATCCACCGCTGGTGACCCCCACGTCCCAGATTGTTGGCACCCAGGCGGTGATCAATGTGCTGGGGGGCAAGCGCTACGAGTCCATCACCAATGAGGTGAAAAAATACCTGCAGGGCTGGTACGGCAAGGCGCCCGCCAACGTAGATCAGGAGCTTCAGCGCCGGGCCGTGGGTAAGGAAGAGCTGGTGGATGAGCGCCCGGCCAACCTGATCCCCCGTGAGCTCGACGAGTTGCGAAAACAGGTGGGAGAGCTGGCGACCAGTGAAGAGGATGTGCTCACCTACGCCATGTTCCCGGATCAGGCCCGGGGCTACCTGGAGCAGCGCCGCGATGGCAACCTGCAGCCAGAGCCGCTGGAGCCGATAGCAGCGAAAGGCAGCGGCGGGCCGGTGGCGACCCGCTTCAAGATTACGGTGCATGGTGAGAGCTACGACATTCATGTGACCGGTGCCAACCCGGTCAGCGACAATGAGCGGCGCTTCTACATGACTGTGGATGGCGTGCCCGAGGAAATCCACCTGGCCTCGGAAGGTGATGAAAACCAGGCTGGCGGCAAGGGCGGTGGCCGCGCGAGTGCGACCAAAGAAGGCCATGTCACTACAAGTATGCCGGGCAATATCGTGGATGTCCTGGTCAAGGAAGGTGACGATGTCCAGGCCGGCGATCCGGTGCTGATCATCGAGGCGATGAAGATGGAAACCGAAGTTAAGGCGACCATCGCCGGGTCGGTGAAAGGCGTGTTCATTGCCAAGGGTGACCGGGTGGTTCCCGGCGAGGTGCTGATGGAGATTGAATAAAAGCGCTATCGCCTGACGCGAAACAGCCCCTCATCGTGAGGGGCTGTTTCGTTTTCGGGCGTCTCCGTGGGTATCAGTTGAATGCCTGGATCCCGGTCTGGCCCCGGCCAAGAATCAGGGCGTGCACATCGTGGGTGCCCTCGTAGGTGTTCACCGCCTCCAGGTTCATGACATGGCGGATCACGTGGTACTCATCGGCAATGCCGTTGCCGCCGTGCATGTCCCGGGCAACCCGGGCGATGTCCAGAGCCTTGCCGCAGTTGTTACGTTTTAGCAGCGAGATTGCATCCGCAGTGGCGGTTCCGTCATCCATCATGCGGCCGAGCTGCAGTACCGCTTGCAGGCCGAGGGTGATCTCGGTTTGCATATCCACCAGCTTTTTCTGGATCAACTGATTGGCGGCCAGGGGCCTGCCAAACTGCTTGCGCTCCAGGGTGTAGTTGCGGGCGGCGTGCCAGCAGAACTCGGCCGCACCCAGTGAGCCCCAGCTAATGCCAAAACGGGCCTTGTTCAGGCAGCTGAACGGACCCTTCAGACCTTCAACCTCCAGCCTGTTTTCGTCCGGCACAAACACTTCGTCCATAAAGATGGAACCGGTCTCGGACGCCCGCAGGGAGAATTTGCCCTCGATCTTCGGCGTGTCCAGACCCTCTGCGCCTTCACGCTCGATCACGAAGCCGTTTACCTTGCCGTCAAGCTTGGCCCAGACCACGCAGATGTCCGCGATCGGGGAGTTGGTGATCCAGGTTTTCGAGCCGCTCAGCAGGTACCCGCCGTCGACCTTTTTGGCGCGGGTTTCCATGCCACCGGGATCGGAGCCATGGTTGGGCTCGGTCAGGCCGAAGCAGCCCACGTATTCGCCGGAAGCCAGTTTTGGCAGGATGCGTTTTTTCAGGGCTTCCTGGCCGAAGGCATGGATGGGGTGCATAACCAGAGAGGACTGTACGCTCAGAGCCGAACGGTAGGCGGAATCCACCCGCTCCACTTCCCGGGCAATCAGGCCGTAGCACACGTGATTCAGACCCGGGCCGCCATACTCTTCCGGCAGGGTGGCGCCCAGCATGCCCAGCTCGCCCATCTCGTTGAAGATGTTCCGGTCGAACTTCTCATGCCGGTTGGCCTCGACGATGCCGGGCATCAGTTGCTGATCGCAGAAGTTGCGGATGCTGTCGCGGACCTGACGCTCGGTTTCTTCAAGTTGTTTGTCAAATTGCAGCAGGTCATCCCAGGGTGCGGAAGCCATGTGTATTCTCCTGAAAGCAACAATCGGAAAACCCTTTCATTGGGATTTCCTGGCAATATGCACTAACATAGTTTCGATTAGCGAAATACAGTTTTGTAATTGAGAGTCGAAAGACTAATCCGGGTGTTGGGCAAATGCAAGCGTGTTCAAGCCCGACCGATGGCGCTGCCGGACAATCCGCGCCCGGACACCGGAGCAGGCGACGCGGTTGGAGGGCGTCCCATTATGGCAAGAACAAAGCAGAGTTCACCAGAACTGAAAGTGGCATCCAGTGACGGTGAACCCGTGAAGCCGGAGAAAGACCGCAAGTTTGTCGAGGCCCTGTCCCGCGGCCTGGATGTGCTCCGTGCGTTCAGCCAGGGCCCGGTCATTCTGGGCAACCAGGACATTGCCCGCATCACCGGGCTGCCCAAACCGACCGTTTCCCGGATGACCTACACCCTCACCAAACTCGGTTACCTGAGCTACAACACCCAGTTGGAGAAATACCAGCTGAGTTCCGGAGTGCTGGCGCTGGGCTATGCCTATGTTTCCAACCTCAAGGTACGCCAGCTGGCCAAACCCTACATGGACGAGTTCGCCCGCCAGACCAGTATGTCGGTTGGCCTCACCTGCCGGGACCGGTTGCACATGATTTATGTGGAAAACCGGTTGCCGCCTGAGGCCTCCCTGTTGCGCATGGACATCGGTCTGAAACTGCCCATGGCCACCACCTCGGCTGGCCGCGCCTATTACTGCGCCATCAGCGACAAGGCCCGCCTGGTCATCGACGACGCCATGGCCGTGAAATACAGCGATGCCTGGCCAGAAAAGAAAGAGAGCCTCGATCAGGCCATGAAAGACTACAAGGAGCACGGTTTCTGCCTGTCCATTGGCGAGTGGGACCGGAATATCAATTCCGCCGGCGTTCCCATCCACCTGCAGGATGGCACCATCATGGCCCTGACCTGTGCCGCACCGTCCTACCTGGTCCCAGCTGAAAAGCTCCGGGGTTCCATTGCTCACCAGCTGGCGATGTTGGCAGGTGATATAGAATCATTGGGCGTCTGATTTTCGTAACCTTGGGGAATGCCCTGCCCGACGGCTCCCGTAATTTGTGGGAGCCCCTTGCCGACGAACTCCGAATCAGAAAAACCGCAGAAGAAACTGCGGTTTTTATATCTGTAGTTTAACGGGTGGTTGAAACCGTCACGGAACTTGTGTTGAATCGTACTCATATTTCGCTAGTTAAAACCCTATTTCAGAAATAACGCGAGGAGACATTATGTCAGAAGTCGTTAGCTATAACCGGGAAGGCAAGATCGGCGTTATTACCGTGAACTACCCGCCGGTGAACGCCCTCGGCCAGGCTGTCCGCTCCGGTCTGCTCGCAGCCCTGGAGCAAGGTCAGAAGGACGCAGACGCCAAGGTGCTGCTGCTGGTTTGTGAAGGGCGCACCTTTATTGCCGGTGCCGATATCCGGGAATTCGGCAAGCCGATGCAGGAGCCGACCCTGCCGGCGCTGGTGAATACCTTTGAGAACAGTGACAAACCGCTGGTTGCCGCAATCCACGGCACGGCCCTGGGTGGTGGCCTGGAAACGGCGCTGAGTTGCCATTATCGCGTTGCGGTCAGCAGTGCCAAGGTGGGACTGCCGGAGGTGAAACTGGGGCTGCTGCCCGGCGCGGGCGGTACCCAGCGACTGCCGCGCCTGACCGGCGCCAGGAAAGCGCTGGAAATGATCACCACCGGTGAATTTGTCGGTGCCAGGGATGCCCTGGCTCTGGGTATTCTGGATGCAGTGGACGATGGCGATGATATCCGCGCGGCGGGCCTGGCTTATGCGCAAAAGGTGGCCGATGAGGGCAAACCTGTGCGTCGGGTTCGGGACATTACCGACAAAATTGAAGCGGATAAGGGCAGCGATGTTTTCGATCAGTTCCGCGACGAGCTGAAGAAGCGGGCCAGGGGTCTGTTCTCTCCGTTCAAGTGCGTCGATGCCGTGGAAGCCGCGTTCAGCCTGCCCTTCGATGAAGGCATGAAGCGCGAGCGGGAACTGTTCATGGAATGCATGGAATCGCCCCAGCGCGGGGGTCTGATCCATTCGTTCTTTGGTGAGCGTGAGGTCTCCAGGGTGAAGGGGCTGGCCAAGGACACCCCGGTCCGTGACGTGAAGAGTGTCGGCATCATCGGTGCCGGCACCATGGGTGGCGGTATTGCCATGAACTTCGTGAACGTGGGGATTCCGGTCACCATCGTCGAGGTAAAGCAGGAAGCCCTGGACAAAGGCCTGGCCATCATTCGCCGTAACTACGAGAACTCCGCGAAGAAGGGCAAATTGACCCAGGCGCAGGTGGAACAGCGCATGGCGCTGATAACCCCGAGCCTGACCTACGACGATTTCCGGGATGTCGACCTGGTGATCGAGGCGGTGTTCGAGAACATGGCCATCAAGAAAGAAATCTTTGCCAGGCTGGATGAGGTCTGCAAGCCCGGGGCCATCCTGGCGTCCAACACGTCGACCCTGGATATCGACGAGATCGCTTCTGCCACCAAGCGTCCGGAAGACGTTGTGGGCATGCACTTCTTCAGCCCCGCCAACGTCATGAAGCTGCTGGAAAACGTGCGCGGCAGCAAGACCTCCGATGAGGTAAAAGCCACCGTGATGGCGGTGGCCAAGAAGATCAGGAAGGTCGGTGTCATGGTTGGCAACGGTTATGGCTTTGTCGGTAACCGGATGCTGCACAAGCGCGGCACCGAAGCCATGTCACTGGTGGACGAGGGGGCAACCCCGCAGCAGGTAGACAAGGTGCTGACTGATCTGGGTTTCCCGATGGGCCAGTTTGCGATGTCCGATCTGGCCGGGATTGATGTGGGTTACCGTATCCGGGAAGAGCGCCGCAAGGCGGGTGAGGACATTCCGGCCAGCTGGATGGACAAGCTGGCGGAGCAGGGCCGTCTTGGCCAGAAGACCCTGGCAGGTGTATACAAGTATGAAGAAGGCAGCCGCAAGCCGGTTCCGGACCCGAAAGTGGAGCAGCTGATCGAGCAGTTCCGCAAGGAGCAGGGAATTACGCCGCGGGCGATTACCGACCAGGAGATCCTCGAGCGCTGTATGTATGCGATGATCAACGAAGGTGCCAGGATCCTGGAGGAGGGTATCGCCGACCGTCCGCTGGATATCGACATTGTCTGGATCTACGGTTACGGCTTCCCGGCCCACCGCGGCGGCCCCATGTTCTGGGCCGACCAGGAAGGTCTGGACACCATTCTCTGTGCGGTGAAGAAATACCGGGATACCGTCGGCGGTGAGCAGTGGGAGCCTTCAGCCCTGCTGGAGAAGCTGGTCAGCGAGGGCAGGAAATTCGGTGACCTTTGATTTTAACACGGGGTCAGATGAAAGCTTTCATCTGACCCCACTTTCTACTTGAGCTGGTTACCCGGACCTACCCTATTGAGGCGGCCGCCCAGGCTTTCGATGATATGGTGGCAGGTAAGAACGGCCGGGGCGTAATCGTATTTGAGTAAGGGGAAGAATATGAGAGAACTGAGCAAGAACTACATCAACGGCCAGTGGGTTTCCTGGACCGGCGAGATGATCGATGTTCACGAAGCCGGCACCGGCGAGGTCATTGCCCGGGTGCCCGCGTCCGGCCCTGGAGAAATGGAACAGGCGGTTGCGGCGGCGGACGCTGCTTTTGGCAACTGGTCCGAGAGCACGCTTGAGCAGCGTATTAAGGTGCTGGAGCAGCTGCACGCGGGCCTCAAAGAACGCGCTCCCGAAATTGCCGAAACCGTCTGCCGGGAAGTGGGCATGCCGATCAAACTGGCTGCCCCGATCCAGGCGGGCATGCCGGCCGCTGTGACCAAGAGCTACCTGAAGATGCTGCCGGACTTCCCGTTTACCGAACAGTCCGGCAACTCCGAAGTGCAGTACGCGCCGGTGGGTGTGGTGGGCTGTATCACCCCCTGGAACTATCCCCTGCACCAGGTGATCCTGAAAGTCGTACCTGCGATTGCGGCCGGTTGCACGGTGGTGCTCAAGCCGTCGGAAGTTGCACCCCAGACCGCTTATATTCTCGCCGAGATCCTGGACGGTACCGACCTGCCCAAGGGTGTCTTCAACATGGTGTGTGGTCTGGGACAGACCGTCGGCGACACTCTGATAAAGCATCCGGATGTGCGCATGGTGTCCTTCACCGGCTCCACCCGGACCGGGCATCAGATAGGCCACGCTGCCGCGGAGGATTTCAAGCGGATTGCCCTGGAGATGGGGGGTAAGTCCGCCTCGGTCATCCTTCCGGACGCCGACCTGGCCGCAGCGGTCAAGGGCACCGTGAACAACTGCCTGCTGAATTCGGGTCAGACCTGCACCGCACTGACCCGCATGCTGGTGCCGGCCGACAAGCACGACGAAGCCTGCGAACTGGCCGCTGCTGCTGTGGCGAAAATGACCCCCGGCAACCCGCTGGAAGAAACCACCCGTCTTGGCCCACTGGCTTCCGCGCAGCAGCGTGACAAGGTGATCGATTACATCAAGTTGGGCATCGAGGACGGCGCCACACTGATTGCCGGCGGTCCGGAAGCCCCGGAAGGGTGTGATAAAGGCTACTTTGTGAAGGCCACGGTCTTCGGCGACGTGAAACCTGACAGCCGCATTGCCCAGGAGGAAATCTTCGGGCCGGTGTTGTGCGTCATTCCCTACAAGGATGAGACGGACGCCATTAGAATCGCCAATGGTACCCGCTATGGTCTCTCCGGAGCCGTATGGTCCGCGGATGCCGGCAAGGCGAAGACAATTGCCGGCAAACTGCGCACCGGCCAGGTATTCGTCAACGGTGGCGCGTTCAACACCATGGCGCCGTTTGGCGGCTTCGGGCATTCGGGCATCGGCCGCGAGTTTGGTAAGTGGGGGCTTGAAGAGTTCCTGGAAGTTCGGTCGCTGCAGCTATAGTACGAACATGGGGTCAGATGAAAGCCTTCATCTGACCCCGCCCTCAGCCGACCAGCCTGCAAATTCACGCGAACATGGGGTCCGAACATGGGGTCAGATGAAAGCTTTCATCTGACCCCGCCTTCACGACCAGCTCCCGACGTCAGGCCTTCCCTCCAAGCAAAATCCGCACAGCCGTACAGGCATCCTCCAGCTCCTCATCCCGGGGGTCGCGGCCGCCGATTATGTCGCTGTACAAGCAGGATTCCGCCAGCCGCACCATGAAGTAGGACAGGCTGTCGATATTCATCGGCGGGTTGATATGCCCGGCCGCCACCTGCTCCTTCAGCATCCGGGTGTTGGCTTCCACCGTGCGGGTGTGCAGGACAGACTGGGAAGATGTCAGGATTTTCAGGGCGTACTCAGGGTCCTGATTGATGAAGCGCCGAAGCGGCTCAAAGTGCAGGATGGTGGAGTTGGTGCGGCGGTAAACGCCGACAATAAAATCCACGCCGTCACCGGGTGTTTTTTCCAGCGCTTCCAACCGCAGAGGATCGTAGAGGGACCAGAGAACCTCTCCGATCAGCAGGTCCTTGTTGCCGACCCAGCGGAACAGGGTGGCCCGGCCAATTCCGAGTTCGTCAGACAGAGATGCCAGGTGAATGCGCTCACCCTTGAGCCACATGCGCCGTGCCCGCTTGAACGCATCCGCGGGTGTCGCCCTGCTTATGGTTTTGTCTGCCACTGGAACCTCGTGCCGTAATTTCGATTCATTCTAACGACTAAACATGGAGGCCGCTATGCAGGCCCGGAAACGGGGCTGTGATGGTTTTGTGAACTTTTCAGCCTACACTCCCCTTTGAATAGCAGTGAAAGCCACCGGTGGTTACAACGAGTCCGGAGATCATGACAAGAACCGTACTGATTATTGAGGACAACCCCGGCATCGGAGAGCTGGTCCGCATGCAGGTATCGGACCTGGGTATGAAGGCGGTCCTGATGGATCGGGGCGACACCGGTCTGGAGCGTTTCCGTGAGGGCGGCATCGATCTGGTGATTCTGGATCTGATGCTGCCCGGGCTGGATGGTCTGGCGGTGTGCCGGGAGATCCGGGCCGAAGGTGGCTACGTGCCGGTGCTGATGCTGACGGCCAAAAGTACCGAGCTCGACCGTGTTCTGGGGCTTGAAATGGGGGCGGATGATTACCTCACCAAGCCGTTCAGCGTGGCTGAGCTGTCGGCCCGCATCAAGGCGCTCTTTCGGCGTGTGGACGCCCTTTCCTCCCATCGTGCTTCCGACAATGACGCCCGAGAAATCGAAGTCGACGGGCTGCGTATCGACCCTGTCCGCAGACGGGTCTTTATGCAGGCGGTGGAAGTGGAACTCACCGCCCGGGAGTTCGATCTGCTCTGGCACTTTGCCAGCCATCGGGGCCGGGTGTTCAGCCGGGCGCAACTGCTGGATGCGGTCTGGGGCTACAACCACGAAGGCTACGAGCATACCGTGAATACCCATATCAACCGCCTGCGCAACAAGATTGAAACTGATCCCGCCGCCCCCCGGTATGTGCAGACCGTTTGGGGCGTTGGGTACCGGTTCATGGATTAATCATGGCTCTGTCGGTGTTCCGAACGCTCTATGCCCGGCTGGCAATTGGCCTGTTCCTTCTGCTGTTGGTGGTGGGGGGGCTGTTTACCTTCCTGAGCCTGGCCTCGGTCCGGGAGTATTCCGCGGCGGTGAGCCATCAGCTCAATCGCGATCTGGCCCGTAACCTGGTGTCAGATCGCAACCTGGTTACCGACGGCAAGCTCAACCGGGATGCCCTCAGGCAGTTGTTCGAACTGTACATGACCATCAATCCAAGCATTGAGATTTACCTGTTGGACAGGGAGGGGCAGATCCTTTCCTATTCCGCCGACCCGGACAAGATCAAGCGTAACCGGGTTTCCCTGGAACCGATCCGGACCCTTTTGGAAAATCCGGAGGCCTACCCGCTGCCCGGTGACGACCCCCGCAGCCATGACCGGCACAAGGTGTTCTCGGTAACGCCTGTCCCTTCCGCAGAGGATCCCACCGGCTACCTGTATGTGGTGCTTCGGGGAGAGGAATACGATCTGGCCGAAAGCATGGTGCACAGCGACCGGTTACTGCAGATGGGGGCCGGAGCTCTGGCGGTGAGCCTGGTTGTCGGACTGCTTGCGGGCCTGGTGTTTTTCCGCCTGCTGACCCGTCGGTTGTCCCGACTGACCGAGCGGGTTGAGGCCTTTGAGAGCGGCATGTCTCCTGAACGAACGCCCGCAGTCGACGGTAAAGGCGACGATATCGATTACCTGACCGCCAGGTTTGACCAGATGGCGGGGCGCATTGCCGCGCAACTGGACCAGTTGAAAGACAAGGACGCCCAGCGCCGCCAACTGGTAGCCCAGGTGTCTCACGACCTGCGCACCCCCCTGGCGTCGATCCAGGGCTACATTGAGGCGTTACGCCTTAAGCAGGATACCCTGAGTGGCGATGAGCGCGCCCGGTTTCTCGATGTGGCACTGGCGGAAACTCACCGGCTCGGACGCCTGGTGGAAGAACTGTTTGAGCTGGCAGCCCTGGATGCCCGGGAAAAGCAGCCCACACCCGAGCCGTTCGTGGTTGCCGAACTGCTGCACGATGTGGTGCAGAAACACCGGCCCGAAGCCGAACACGCCGGCGTGTCCCTGTCCATTGTCGAGGTTGCTCCTGTGCGGGTTCTGGCCGACATCGCCATGACCGAGCGGGTACTGGATAACCTGATAGGAAATGCCATCAACCATTCGCCCAGGGCCAGCGAGATCACCCTTGGCGTCGCCGCCAGGGAGCATGGCGCGGAGATTACCGTGGCTGATGCCGGCCCCGGTATTGACGCGGCCGATATGGATCACCTGTTCGAACCTTTCTATCAGGCCCCTGGCTCCTCTCGCATCGGCCACGCCGGGCTCGGCCTGGCCATTGCCCAGCGGATGGTATCCCTGCAGCAGGGCCGGCTCTCGGTCCGCAGTGACACCGGCGCTGTTTTCTCTGTCTGGCTTCCGCTGGCGGATGAGCCAGAGGGTGCCGCCGGTAAATAATCCACGATGTTATGGATTCGTGACAACTACCGAACGCTTTCGTGAATCCGGGGCGGTACGCTGTCGGCATGGAATCACGTAGAGGAGAGTTATCATGAAACGCACGATTACGGGTATGTTGGCCGCCTTGGCGCTGGTGTCTTTCGGTGGCCTGTTTGCGGCTTACGCGACCGCTGACAAGCAGGATCGCAAAGACACAGAATTCGCACCGGATGATCCCGGGCTGGCGGTGGCCACCTTTGCCGGCGGCTGTTTCTGGTGTGTCGAGGCCGGTTACGAAAAGATCCCCGGCGTGGTCGAGGCGGTCTCGGGTTACGCCGGTGGCGATGAACAGAATCCCACCTACCAGCAGGTCTCGTCTGGCCGCACTGGCCACACCGAAGCAGTCCAGGTGTATTACGACCCGGAGAAAATGACCTACGAAGGTCTGCTGGCCGGGCTGTGGCGGATGATGAATCCGACCGACATCAAGGGTCAGTTTGTGGACCGGGGTCGGCAGTACCGCCCGGCGATCTTCTACCACAACGATGAGCAGAAGCGCCTGGCGGAGGCGGCCAGGCAGGCGCTTGAGGCATCAGGTATCTACGACAACCCGGTGCTGATTGAAATTGTGCCGTTGAAAACCTTTTATCCGGCAGAGAAGTACCACCAGGACTATTACAAGAAAAATCCGATTCGCTATAACTTCTACACCTTCAATTCAGGCCGTTATCAGTTTATCGAGAAGGTGTATGGTGAAGACTACGAACTGGACTTTTCCCGATTCAGGCCGGCAGCCATGGCGACCGGCGAGGCGGACCCGGGCTTTGATCGCCAGAGCTTTGTGAAGCCTGATCAGAAAACCCTGAAACAGCGGCTGACCGATAGGCAGTATGAGGTCACCCAGGAAGACGGCACCGAACCGGCATTCAATAACCCGTACTGGGACAACAAGCGGGCGGGCCTGTATGTGGATATTGTCTCAGGTGAGCCCCTGTTCTCCTCCCGGGACAAATACACATCCGGCACCGGCTGGCCCAGCTTTACCCGTCCCATCACGCCGGATGCGGTGGTTGAGCGGGATGACAGCTCATTCTTCACGAGCCGGACGGAAATTCGCAGCCGCTACGCGGACTCCCACCTGGGCCATGTGTTCAACGATGGCCCGGCCCCCACGGGACTGCGCTATTGCATGAATTCCGCTGCCATGAAGTTCATTCCCCTGGAGGACATGGCTTCGGCGGGTTATGGCGAATGGATCAACGAGGTCCAACCCAAGGCCGATATGGCCAGTCAGTAGCCGGGCCGGACGCCCAGGCGGCGGGATTGGGGCATCTGGGAAGGTTGGATTGGCGCAGCGTAATCCGACAATAAGGCTACAGCCAGAGATCGCCAATCGCCGTTTGCCGGCTGAAGTGATGCAACACCTGGGCCTGCAACAACTCCGCCGTGGCAATGGCATCGATCAGCGCGTTGTGGGCCGCGTAATGGGGCAGCCCATAACGCAGCCTGCTGTCCGCTAACCTGATCGATACCGGACATTTCCCCAGGAATCGCTGCCACATGGTAGGTTGGCGGTTCGGGTGCAGGTGGGCCTCAATGGCCATGGTGTCGAGGACCGGAAAGCGGATGCCTTCACCAAGCCGCCACTTCAGCGCCACATCCAGGAACGGTCGTTCGATATTCCGGTAGTGGACAACAGGGACACGGCCACTCAGGCAGGCAAACAGATCCTCAAGAATGTCTTCCAGATCCGGTGCCTTGTCGATATCGCTGTGGGTGATGCCGTGGATGGCAATGGAGGTCTGGTGCAGGGGCAGTTTCGGGCGCACGATCCAGTGCCTGGCCTCGGCCAACCGGATCCCGTCCAGCGTGAAGGGCACCAGACCGATACTGACAATCGAGTTCTGGTTGGCATCGAGGCCTGTGGTCTCAAAGTCGACAGCCACCAACGGAACCTCTGACAGCGGCGTATCGGGCGATACGCATCCGCTCTCGTAAAAAGCTTTCAGAAGCGGTGACTTACTCTGGTCGGCCATGGCCTGATACTGCTCCGGCCATGGCAGGCTGGTGAGGGAGTGTTCAGCCCGCGAGTCATCAGACATTGCGGGTCACCTGGGTGTTGTACCGGAATTTCAGGAATTTCTGGGCATTACTGACCACCTGGAAGGCATCCTTGAGGTGGCTGCGCTCAAAGGGTGACAGGTCTTCCGGCCGGACATTGTTGTCCGGCTCCCGCCCCGCCTCAATGGCCAGGGCCTGGTGTCGTATCCGGACAATCGAAATGAATTCCAGGGCGTCCCGAAGGTTGCCGAGATCATCGTCCAGCAGCAGCTTGGTATTGCCGATGGCTTTCAGCCGCTCGAAGGAATTCTGGGCCCGGGAGCCGCAGGCCAGGGCGTGGACCCGGATCAGGTCCGACAGCGGAGCGGTGCCCCGGCGTTTGAGGTTGAAGGTTTTCTGCTGTTTGCCGTCCTCTTCCAGCACAAAGGTGCGGAAAAAGCCGATGGGCGGTGTCCGGTTCAGGGCGTTGCGGGCCAGGAGTGACAGGAACCGCTGGCTGTTGCTGGCCTTGTCGGCCACCAGGGTTTTCAGCTGCTCGGCAAATTCGGTCTGGCCATAGATGCCGTCCAGATCGAAGAAGATGTTGCTGTTGAGCAGGGCCTGGGCCTTCGGGTTGTCAATCCAGTCGGTGAAGTAGCCTTTCCACACCCGCAGCGGCTGCCGCCACTTCTGGTTGGTGGCCATGATATCGCCGGTGCAGTAGGTGTATCCGCATTCGGCCAGTCCGTCACTGACAAATTTCGCCAGCGCCAGGAAATACTCATCGTGCTGTTCGGGAACAAACCCGTCGTCCAGGATCATGGCGTTGTCCTGGTCCGTCACTACCAGTTGCTCATCACGGGCCATGGAACCCAGGGCCATGAAACAGTAGGGAACCGGGGGCGGGCCGAGTTTTTCCTCGCCCAGCTCAAGCAGCCTCTGGGTAAAGCTGCGCCCGATTCCGGCCATGGCACTGCCGATCATGTGGGAATTGGCGTCTTCGTTTACCATCCGCACGAAACTGTCGCGCACATCCCGGCTGATCTTCCTCAGGCCTTTAACATCCTGCTGATGGTAGATATTGCTGACCAGGTAAAGGCTGCTCTGGCTCTCGTATTTCACAATGTCGGACAGGGCGATCACGCCCCGCACCTCGTCCCGATCCATCACGGGGAGGTGGTGCACATTGTTGTGAAGCATGGTGAGCATGGCTTCGAAGATGAAGGCGTTCGAGCGGATGGTGATCAGGTCCTCCGACATGATGTCACTGATGGGTGTCTCCGAGGGCAGGGCTTCGCTGAGCGCACGGGTGCGAAGGTCGCGGTCGGTAATAATGCCCTTTAGCAACGGCTTTTCACCTTCCTCGTCCATCAGTAGCAGGGCGGAAACGCCATTGTCCGTCATGATCCGGGCGGCTTCCTGGAGCCGGACCGTGCAGGGCGCCGAGACCGGTTCCCGGGCAATCAGGCGGGTGACTTTTGAGGTCATCAGTTGGTTCGACTTTTCCCGCCGGGAAAGGGCGGATCGCAGGCGGCTGCGGTCCTCGATTTCCACGAAATCGGCAAAATTCTCATCGTTTTCCCACAGGTAGTGGAAGGTTTCACCGGGGATCTTGTAGATCAGCGTGTCTTCGAGGGCCTTCGCCGGAAACCGCACCTTCTTGCGCATCAGCAGGCCAAACTGGCCGAATATCTCTCCTTCGCCGATCCGGTTATACAGCTCGCCGGTGCGCCGATAGATCTCCACGGCCCCGCTGCGCACATAGCAAAGCCAGGTGTTCTGCTCACCGAACTCCAGGATCTGGGTGCCGGCCTTGAAATACACCACCTCAATGCCGCCAACCACCCTGTCGAGCAGCTCCTCGGGCAGCTCGTCAAACGGCGGGTACTGCGCCATGTGATTGCGGATGTCGATAAGCTCGGCCTGCATAAAACTCCCTGTTTTGACGGAGGAAAATCAATCTGAGATAAGCAATATAGCAGTGGTAGGAAGCAGCGGCCATGTCGACATTTGACGGATCTCATTGACCGCTTTCGTCGGTGTTGCTAGCCTTCCGGTACTTTTTTCAGGTGTCCGTCGCACAGCGCGACGGGTGAAACGGGAAATCGGTGAGCCTGGCATTGCCAGCGCAAGTCCGATGCTGCCCCCGCAACGGTAAGCAGGATAACGGCAATCTGATGCGCCACTGTGTCGTCATGGCATGGGAAGGTGATTGCCCGGGAACCTCGGTTCCGCCTGCCAGCCCGGAGACCGGCCTGGAAAAACACCCGATGTTGCGGTGGGCGACCTGGGTGGGTGATAGTCCGGTTCCGCTTTCCTGCCACCCGATGACCGCCCGCCCCCTGCTTTCCCGTTCCGCAACAAAACCCAGATTCCTGCGCGGGTGCGCGCGGTGCGGAGCCACGAATAATGACTGTGAAACCTTCCTTCCCTGCCCTGGTGACGGCAACGTCGCTGTTAACCCTGCCTGTCCTTGCGTTGGGCCAGAATGACAATGACACCGAAGCCCTTGATCCGATCATCGTCACGGCAACCCTTGGTCCGAAAACCGTGGGTGAAAGCCTGTCGTCGGTGACGGTCATCGAAAAAGACGACATCCGTCGCCAGCAACCAGCCGAATTCCGGGATCTGCTGGACGCCCAGCCAGGTGTTAATGTGGTTTCCGATGGCAGCTATGGCAAGACCACCAGCGTATTCCTGCGCGGTGCCGGCAGTTCCGGTACGGTTCTGCTGCTGGACGGTATCCGCCTGCGCTCAGCCACCGCCGGCATCCCGCCCTGGCAGTTCCTGCCGCCGGAGCTGATGGAGCGGGTCGAGCTTGTACGCGGTGCGAAAAGCTCCCTGTATGGGGCGGATGCGGTGGGCGGTGTTATCCAGGCGTTTACCCTCGAGCCAGAAGCGGGCCGCCAGGGCTGGGCGGAACTGTCCGGTGGCTCCCACGAGACGCTTGAAACCACGGCCGGCGTGGCCGGAAGGGAAGGGCAGTCGGCGTTTCTGGCCGGCGGGGTTTATTCCGATACCGAGGGCACTAGCTTGCGGGCCGGTGGCGAGGATAAGGGGTTTCGCAATGCCGGCGGGCTGGCAAAGATCAGCCACGAGTTTCGCCAGGGCGGCGGTGCCGGGCTGACGGTGTTCCAGTCCGAGGGCAATACCGAGTTTGAAGGTGGTGATACCGATTTCCTGATCCGTGCCATGGGGCTGTATCTGGAGGCGGTTGCCAGTGACTACTGGCGCACCCGGATTCAGTTCTCAGAGGCCAGGGATGAACAGGACACCTTCGGGAGTTTTCCGAGCACCTTCGACACCCTGTCCCGCTCTGCGCGCTGGGAAAACACGTTGACTGCCGGCGTCCACGAACTGGTTCTTGGCTCGGAGGTGGTGATCGACGAAGTGGACGGCAGTAGCGACTTCCTCGAAAACAGCCGGTCGAACAGCGCGGTATTTGGTCAGGGACGCCTGAACTTCGATGCGACAGACCTGATGCTCAGCCTTCGCCTTGATGACAACGAAGCCTACGGCAAGGATGAGACGGGGGGTGTGGCCCTTGGCCACCAACTGGACCGGGCCCATCGTTTGCGCCTCAGCTATGCCACTTCGTTCCGGGCTCCAACCTTCAATGATCTTTATCTGACAGTACCATTCTACACCGGTAATCCCGACCTTGATGCGGAAGAAGGCCAGATGATCGAGGCCGGTTTTACGGGGCGTTATGACCACTGGTACTGGGACATTGCGCTCTATCAGAACGATGTGAAAGACCTCATTACCTTTGTCTCTGACCCGGTAACGTTTGAGGGCACAATGGAAAACGTAGAGACGGCCCGGATCCGCGGTATCGAAGTTTCCTCGGGTATTGAAACCGCGGACTGGAACCTGGCAGCAGCCGTAACCTACGCGGACACCGAAAATCGGGATAGCGGTGCCCGCCTGCCGCGCCGTGCCGAAAAGAATGTGCGTCTCGACGTTGATCGCCTGTTTGCGCAATGGTCTGTCGGTGCCAGCTTCATCGCCGAGAGTGACCGCTATAATGATGCAGCCAACACCAGCCTTCTGCCCGGGTACGGCACAGTCGATATAAGAACAGCCTGGAACTTTCAGCCGGGCTGGTCGGCGTCACTCAAGGTCGACAATCTGCTGGACCGCCGCTATGCCACCAGTCGGGGCAATGACAGCGTGACCTTCGAACCTTTCGACTATCTGGCCGCTGGCCGGACCTTCATGGCCTCGGTGCGCTATGATTTTCAGCAGTAACTTTATTGATCGGAAAGGCTTTCTGTCTTGATGAGGCATCTCGGGCTCGCCGCACTGTTTGTCCTGGTTCTGCCTGCGTCCTTGTCGGCGCAGGCAGGCGGCCCGTGTGCTCGCGACGCGCTCGGCCATGAGGTGTGCCTGGCTGATCCCGCCCGGCGGGTTGTCTCGCTGTCACCGGGCGCCACCGAACTGCTGTTCTCCGCCGGTGCCGGCGGGAAGGTGGTGGCGGTGAGTGCCTGGAGCGACTATCCGGCAGAAGCGGTGCAGTTACCGCAGGTAGGCGACAGTAGCCGGCTGGATCTGGAGGCCATCGTCTCGATGGCACCGGACCTGGTGGTGGCCTGGGTGGATGGCAACTCCCGCAGCCAGCTGGAACGGCTGTCAGAGCTTGGCGTTTCCGTATTCTGGCTTGCCCCGCGGGCGTTCGATGATATCGCCACGGCGGTTGAGGCGCTCGCGTTACTGACCGGCTCACCGGCTGTTGGTGAGGCCCGCGCGGAATCCTTCCGAAAGGAAATCGCGACACTGGAGGACCGTTTTGCCGGTGCCAGGCCCGTCAGGGTGTTTTACCAGATATGGGACCAGCCACTGATGACCGTGAACCAGGAGGAGTTGATCAGCAAGGCCATCACGCTGTGTGGGGGAACCAATGTATTCGGCCAGTTGCCGAGACTGGTGCCCCGGGTCAGCCGGGAGGCGGTTCTGGAGGCCAATCCGGAGGCGATTGTCACCGCCGGGTCGGCGGAGAACGAAGGGTGGCTGGCAGCATGGCGCCAGTTCCCGGGCCTTGCGGCGGCGGCAGCCGGCAACCTGTTCCTGGAACCGCCCGATCTGCTGGCGCGACCCACGCTTCGCATGGCAGAAGGCGCCAGACACCTGTGCCAGACCCTGGAGCAGGCCCGTGCCAATCTCTAGTCCCCTGAAACCCATGCTGGTCCTGGTGCTGGCGAGCCTGGTGGCGGGCTTTTTGTCGGTCAGCATTGGCAGCAGCGCCATCGGTATTGAGGACACCTTGCGGGTGCTGGCCGGCAGCGGCAGTGAACTGCAGCAAACCCTGATTCTTGATCTGAGGCTGCCCCGTACGCTGAGCGCGTTCGCCACCGGAGGTTTACTGGCAGTGGCCGGAGCGTTGATGCAGGTACTGCTGCGCAATCCGCTTGCAGACCCCTATGTGCTCGGATTGTCCGGGGGTGCTGCCGTCGGTGCCTTGCTGGCCATGCTGGCCGGAGCCGCCGGTTACCTGGTTTCCGGTTCGGCCTTTGCCGGTGCCATGCTGGCGACCCTGCTGGTCTTTGGTCTCGCCCATGGCAGCGGAAGCTGGACACCCTCCCGTCTCCTGCTTACCGGTGTGGTGGTGGCCGCCGGCTGGGGTGCTGTCATTACCCTGATCCTGTCCATGACACCGGCCAGCCGGCTGCCCGGCATGCTTTACTGGCTGATGGGGGACCTTTCCCACGCCACCACGGCCTGGCCGGGTCTGGTTATTCTGGTTCTGGTCTGCCTGCTGGTGTTTCCGCTCGGGCGGGCACTGAATGTTCTGGCCCGGGGCTCATTGCAGGCCGCGGCTCTGGGGGTTTCGGTCCGGCCACTGGAGTGGTTGATTTATCTGATGGCCAGTCTGCTGACGGCGACCGCCGTGACCATGGCAGGGGCCGTTGGTTTTGTCGGCCTGGTGGTGCCCCATATGCTCCGGCTGGCGTTGGGCAATGATCAGCGGCTGATTCTGCCCGCCTGCGCGCTGGCGGGCGGTACGTTGCTGGTTTTGGCGGACACGCTGGCCCGGGTGGTGATCGCGCCGGAACAGTTGCCGGTGGGCGTGATCACGGCGCTGATTGGGGTGCCGACCTTCCTGTACCTGCTCTACCGGAGTCGATAATGGCAATATTGACCACCGAAGAATTGATCATCGACATTCCCGGACGCGCCCCGGGTGTGCCCCTGAATCTGTCCTTGCAGCCGGGCCAGGTCTGGGGCGTTCTTGGCCCCAACGGCGTGGGCAAAACCACACTGCTGCATACACTGGCGGGTCTCCGGGAGCCCCGCAGCGGCGAACTCTCTCTGGATGACAAACCGCTGACGGAAATCCGGCGCAAACTGGTTTCGCAACAGATGGGCCTGGTGTTCCAGGACCGGCAGGACGGTTTCCCGGCCACGGTGCTGGAAACCGCCCTGATCGGGCGCCATCCCTGGTTGTCACCCTGGCAGATGGAGCGTGGCGAAGACCTGGCAATTGCAGAGCAGGCACTGGAAGCGCTGGATGTAAGCCACCTGAGGGACCGGCTGGTCAACACGCTTTCCGGGGGCGAGCGGCAACGGGTGGCCATTGCCACGCTGATGACCCAGGCGCCGGGAATCTGGCTGCTGGACGAGCCCACCAACCATCTGGACTTGCGGCACCAGACCTCGGTGATGAAGCTGCTGCGCAATCAGGCCGCATCCGGCCGGGCGGTATTCCTGTGCCTGCACGACCTCAATCTGGCCGCCCGCTGGTGTGACCAGATCCTGCTGATGTTTCCTGACGGCCAGGCATGCTGGGGACCGGCCCGGGACATGCTGGTTGCCCCGGCGCTGGAAAAGCTGTTTGGCCAGCGCCTGCTTTCTGCCGAACTGGACGGCTTTCCGGTGTTTGTTCCGGGTTAGCGTAAAAAATGCCTCTCAAGCATCCGGCGGGCTGCTGATGCCACACTGGTGTGTTCCAACAACGTGGGTATAAATCTGTGTTGTGGAGATATCATTGTGGCCCGGCAACTCCTGAATACTGCGAATGTCTGTACCCCCTTTGAGCAAGTTGGCGGCGAAGCTGTGGAAGGTATGGGAAATGGTCGTTGCGACCATGAACCTGGCGGAATTTGAACGAACTCATAAATTCTTTTTGAATCAGTGGCATGCCCTGGACCCATTGGGCGAGGATAGTAGTCTTACTGACCATTTTTGTCTGGAAAACGAAAAGGGAAAGTAATGGGAAGTTATTGACCTGAAGGGATTTTCTGCCTAGCAGCCTGTCGGACTTAAGGCTGCTAGGGCGTGCCGCAAGGCGGACCGCTCTCTGGCAGGCATGGCACCAGACTCGTCGGGTGAAAGTCCCGATACCAGGTATTCGCAGAGCCGAAGGTTAGCGAAAGGGGGAAGGGCAAACCCGCGAGGGGATGTCTCCGGAGCGCCGGCCGGAAGTAAGCCCAACGCAAAATTGGGGGGTGGCGGACAGGAACTGCGCATATACTGAATTGTCAGATAACAACGAGCGCATTATGGAACTCGAATCTACAACACTCACCATGACCATTTTGATGACGCCGGATAAGTCCAACTTTTCTGGCAACGTGCACGGTGGCACCTTGCTTAAGTGTCTTGATGAAGTGGCCTATGCGTGCGCCAGCCGTTACGCAGGTACGTATGTGGTTACCCTGTCCGTAGACCAGGTAATGTTTCTTCAACCCGTTCATGTCGGTGAATTGGTTACCTTTCTGGCCAGCGTCAACTACACAGGGCGCACCTCAATGGAGGTGGGCATTAAAGTGATCACGGAAAACATCCGTGAAAAGCTGGTCAGACATACCAACAGTTGCTTTTTCACTATGGTAGCTGTTGATGAAAACGGAAAAGCCGTTGCAGTGCCTAAACTGGAACCACGCACTGATGAGCAAATCAGGCGCTTTGCTAACGGCCAGGAACGTCGTGCGATTCGAGTTGAGTTAGAGGAACGTTATAAGGCTCTTCACCGCTCACAAGCGTAGCAGCGAAAGCCTTCCTCATAATAAGCATGGGCTGCCAGCAATGGTTTTTTCTCGCCATTTCTTTCATTTCGGACTGCTGCCGATCATCCTCTGCGGCCTTCTCATTCCTGGCCCGAGCTACTCGTACTCCGAAGACCTGGAATTACAGAGTCTCAGCATACGCGCACGGATTTCAGAGAAGACCTTGCTTGGAGAAGAGGCTCCGGAGGATTTTAAGGAATACGATGTGTCGGCGAACTTCCATTTGCCCTGGAATAACTACTCCACTTCAGGCTGGGGTATCGGCAGCCGTTTAATGGCGAGTGGCGGACTTTTGCGGGGAGCGGGTAAAAATGCGCTCGTCGTTTCGCTCATCCCGGAATTGACGCTGGGTAGTGAGGACGGGCGCTTTGTCCTGGATTTGGGCATGGGTGGCGCTTTGTTCAGCAGGTGGCGCTTCGGCACCCAGGATTATGGCGGGCCTTTCCAGTTTGCCCTGACCTCGGGTGTCGCTGTTCCGCTTTATAGAAATCTGGGGCTGGGATATCGGTTCCTTCATTATTCAGATGCCGGCGTTAATGGATCTGACACGATAGGGGCGGATTTTCATATGATTGAGTTCAGCTACCGATTTTGATCGTCGTCTGTCAGGTCGGGTTTAACCTTGGCCATTGCGTATCCGTGGACTTTCCCCACTCTAGCTGGACCTAATCCGGGGTCAGGGTCAGTGCGTAGTAATGATTGCCAGGGAGTGAAAATGCCGGGTGCCTGAAGCCCGCAGCGTCGCTCTGGGACTCTTTGGATTCTAAAAAATGGGTTCGCCTGTTGCTTTGACCGCATAGAACAGGCAGTCGCTCTTCGCAATAACCGGGTTGGTGGTAATCATAAAGGCTCTGATGGCCTGTGCGGGGTAGATCTGCCCATCCTTGACTCGAAGAACCTGCTCCATGTTCTCGGTCCGGTTGTGGCTGATCGCTGTGAGTATGCCGAGGCCTTTTTTGCCAATCCATCCCAGCGGCTCATCTGGGGAAACAATCCCGAAATTGCGGTGTTCGATGTCTGGCGGAAACGTGAGGTCAGCCTGACCGGTGGGCTCACGGCGGTATTCTATGGTCGCTTCAGGCGCCAGCTCCACCCGAATCGGATTTCGCAGTACGGCGACGCCCCACTCCGCTTTTTCCAGTGACAGCACGTCTGGTCTTGAGGCATACCGAACGAGTCCCTCGTACGCCAGTTGATGAGCCTGATCATCCTGGGACCCACCACACTCGATGGTTACCGTGGGCACCTCCTGTTCAGAATATTCCATCAGCGCACCCAGACGAAGATCCGTCATTATGAGGCGGTCGGTGTAGAGAGAGGTCAGCGCCTGGTGGGCGGCGTCATTGGTGATGGTCACAGCGAAGGCTGGGCCTGTGCCTGAGGTGTTGTGCACGTCCAGCAGGCATTCGGGTTTCGCTTTGCGAAGCTCTGCCAGCATGGCCTCGGCAATCGCACCTTCTTCCCCCTTAAAGGGCTCTTTGAAACACCGGTTCAGGTCACGTCCTTCGGGTAGCTGGCGCAGTGAAAGCCTGGGTGGGATCTTCGCCGGATAGACGCCTCCCAGCAGAAACAGCATGTTGACCTCGGGCGTGTGCTGCTCAAGTAGCCACCGGTGAAGCGCAAAAAGACCCGAAGGTTCATTGCCGTGAAGAAGCGTTGCCATGGCTCGGGTGCGGGAGCGATCACGACCGGCAACACGAACAACCGTGGGCTTGTGCAGTCGGTCCAGCCACTCAAGGGGTGAGCGGCCCAGCGTCTGGGGTGACGGGTGATTCAGACAATCAAGAACGTTCGAGTTACTCACGGTGACAGTGTCCATTCATGGAGCGGAATGTTTTTCTTCTGGTTGGCCATGTACAGAGACAGCATACTCCGGAACGCCTCATCGGGGCTCAGGGACCTGAAAAAAGACTCGGTGATGTGGCGCTGCCAGCGGGCGCCAGACATGTTGGCTTCAATGCGGCCTTCGATGATTCCCAGCAAGTGGTGGATTTCTGTCTCGTCCACGGCGGTTCGTTGCAGTGCTTCCCGGGCGCGGGGCAGCAGCTCACGGGCCACGGCCAACAGGGGCATATCCTGCAACTGAACCTGATCCTTGTGCGGCCAGATGATTTCTGCGCCGATGCCATATTTTGCTGCGCGGTAGAAATTGTGTTCGGTGTAATGGAAGGGGAGTATCGACGTCAGATGACGGATGTCATCGAGCACTGCCAACGCAGCGCCGATCACAAACAGTCCGTTCGCACACATATCCACTGCAGTCGGACCTGCAGGCATAGAACGAATTTCGATGCGTAGATGACCACCGTCTGCGGGATCAAAGATGGCCCGGTTCCAGGGCCATGTGGTTCCCTGGTGCAGGCGCAGCTCGGCCAGTTCCGGTACTTCGCCACGATCAATCACGGCCATCGGATCTTCATCTGACATCAGTGGAATGATGGGGGGATACAGCGATGCGGAGGCCGCAAACAGTTCCCAGGCGCCGCGTGCCCAGCCGTTTCCGTAATAGACCCTTGGCGGGTGGCGCCAGGTTTTATGATTGGGGGGTCGGCTGTCGATGGATTGCTTGAACAGGGCAATACGGGTTTCGTCCCAGAGGTGGTGGCCAAACAGGCTGGGCGAATTGCTGGCCAGAGCGAGAACAATCGGCATGACCAGCTGGACCGCATTGAAATAGTCGGCGAAACGGTGGGCGGGGACACGCCAGTGCAGCTGGAACGAGGTATTGGCCCCTTCCATGGTGACGTCGTCCGCCTCCAGATCTATGACATCGTTGCCACCGATATGAATGCTGAAGGGCTCGCCCCGTTGCTTGAGCAGGGCGTTGGATAGCGCATGGTAGCGGGGTTCGTCTGTCATCGCCTTCGCGCCCATATCGGACTGCCGGAGTGTGGGCAGAATGCCGATTGGTACCAGTTCCCCTTCCAGTGGTGCGGCGTGCTGGTCGATTCGTTTGATGGCAGCGAGCAGCTCTTGCTCTGTTCTGGCAAACGGAGCTCCCTTGAAAGCCTGGGGGCTGAGGTTGTATTCAAGATTGAAGCGATTGAGCTCAACCGTCAGTTGGGGATCCTGAACGCTGGCGGCGATTTCTGTGTTGATGGGTTGAACTCGCAGGTCAGGGTTTACGATGTAGAACTCGACCTCGGCTCCAATGGAACTTTCTCCCTCACCAAAGCCGGGCCGGTTCAGAAGGCGTAAGAGTGCTGTAAGGTCCGTCCGGACCTTGGCAGCAAAACGTTCAAACTCTTCCGCCGTAAATTCCGATTTTTTGATCGACAGTCCCACGGTAACGTCGTCTCTAGCGCGAACGTACCTTGATAGTAGTGGAAGATGCGCCCGGCAGCACCAGTTCCCCAGGCGATCCGTGCAGCACTGGCCAGAATCGCACCACAGGGCCCCGCCAGATAGCAACACAATAACCGTGATTTTCTTTCGCACGGTTATTGTATGCTGTGGGCTCAATGGCTATGTTGGTCGCTCAATGTTCTGACATTTATCGAGGTTAATCTCAGTGACGTCACCAGAACAGCGCATTTCCACCGGTGTTCAAGGTCTGGATGAAATCGCCTGCGGCGGCCTCCTTCCACAGCGAGCGTACTTGGTCAGAGGGGGCCCCGGTGGTGGAAAGACGACCTGGTTCCGGCGTCTGATATAGAGCTTCAACCCCTGATTGCGCAGGTCTGCGACGCGTTTGATACCTATCTCTGGGCGGGGGAATTGAGCGTGGCACTGTGTCGGTTCTTTCCGGGCCGACAGGCGTGGGGAAAACAACTCTGGGTATGCAGATCATGCGCACAGCGGCGTTGCAAGGCGAGCGGGCCGTGGTGTACAGCTTTGAGGAACAGCCCCGTATTCTCAAGCACCGTTGCCGCAGCCTCAGCATGCCGCTGGACGATCTTCTGGAACAGGATCAGCTGCATATCGAGACCGTTGAGGCGGTGAGCTATTCCCCGGATGAGCTTTCGCATTCGGTTCGTGAAGAAGTTGAAATCAACAATACCCGCCTGGTCATGCTGGACAGCCTTTCCGGCTATAAACTGTCCGTGGGTCGCCTCTCGGTGGCGGGGGATGACGTGGTTGAACGACTCCACGCGCTGTGTCGGTATCTGGTCAGCCGTGGCGTAACCGTGCTGATTCTTAACGAAATTGCATCAATTGCCGGCAATGAGGTGCGAGCCACCGACTCCGGCATCAGCTATCTGGCCGATACCATCGTCATGCTGCGCTATGTGGAATTCAACAGCGAACTTCGCAAAACCATTGGCGTCCTTAAAAAGCGCACCAGTGATTTCGAAAGATCGTTGCGGGCATTCGAAATCACCCCCAATGGCCTGAATGTCGGCGAGCCGCTAAAAGGCCTCCAGGGCATTCTGCACGGGCAGCCTCATTTTGTGGATACCCACCGAAACCAGACAGCGCCCGAAGAAAAAACCATATAAGCGAAATACCTAATGGCGCAGATTCTTGTTTTACTTGGGCATTCCGGTAACAAGCGCTTGTTGTCCCAGATTCTGGAGAACCACGAGTTGCTTGGCCCCCAAAATGGCCTCATTCCGGACCGAAACTTTGACATGGTTATTGCGGATCTGGGGGCGCTTGTAAAGTGGCGGGACACGCTGGCAGCGCATCGTGAAGCGCAGGCGCCCGCCTTGATTCCTGTTCTGCTTGTGGTCAGGGAAAGCCAGCTAAGCCGGGCGAGAAGTACGCTGGACGGCCAGTTCGAGGATGTCGTGGTGTCCCCTCTGCGTGCGCCCGAGCTGATCGCCCGAATCGCAAACATGCTCCGGCTGCGGCAGTCCACCGTGGAACTGAGCCAGCGGGCCAATGAGAGCGAAAGCGCGCTGGAGAATATGGACCGGGCTTTCCGTATTTTCTCAGCCTGCAATGAGCTGGTGATTCGGGCCAAGACCGAAACGGAGCTTCTGGATGAGATGCTTGGGCAATTGGTGGGCGATCACGGTTATCGGTTCGCATGGTTCGGCATAGCGCAACACGATGAACAGAAGTCCGTTGAGGTGATTGCTCACTGTGGCGGCGCGGCGGAGTACCTGGAAAACATGCAACTCTCCTGGGGCGACAACGCCCAGGGGCAAGGCCCTGCTGGCAGCGCCATACGCCGCTGCCAGCCGGAAGTCTCGCAGAACTTGCACACCGACCCCCTTTTTGACCCCTGGCGGGGCAGCGCCGCCCAACACGGCATGAACTCAGTGCTGGCGTTACCTCTGCTGATCTCAGAGAACACGGTCGGTGTACTGGCACTTTATTCCGAAAAACCGAACGCCTTCGGAGAATCGGAAATAGAACTGATGTGGCGCCTGGCCAAAAACATCGCCCTTGGGCTAAGCGCGCTGCGCAGTCATCAGGCCCTGGATGCGGAAAAGGAGCGCGCCGAAGAGCGGGCCTACCGGGATGCCCTAACCAAATTGCCGAACCGTCAGTGGGTGCTGGAAGAGCTGGGCTCGCTGGAAGCGAAATCAGAGCGGGAGCAGGCCCACGCCGCTGTGCTCTTTATTGACCTGGACGGCTTCAAGAGAGTCAACGATGGCCTGGGTCACGAAGCAGGCGACTGCTTCGCTGGCCACAGGAAGATGGCACCCTGCTGAGCCCCGCCCACTTCATTCCAATGCTGGAGGAAAGCGGGCTCATCGTGCGCCTGGGAACCTGGATCATCAAGCAGGCCTGTCGCGATCTTCGCAAAGCACGGGAATTTGCTCCCAATCTACGCATGGCCGTGAACCTGTCTGTGCGCCAGCTATGGCAACCGACCTTGACCCAACAGATCCAGCAGACCATCCAGGATGAAGGGTTACCGCCCGGCGCACTGGAACTGGAAGTCACCGAATCGTCAATGATGAGCGATGTTCCCCGCATGGAAAGGATGCTGCACGAATTTCACGATCACGGATTTACCGTCGCCATCGACGACTTCGGAACCGGCTACTCGTCCCTCGCCAGACTTGCCTTCCTTCCGGTCAACACCCTGAAGCTGGACAAGTCCTTCCTGGATGACATGCACAAGAGCGACATGGCTCGCCAACTGGTGACCACCATCGTGCAAATGGCGGACAACCTGCGTTTGAATCTGGTGGCGGAAGGCATCGAAACAGACGACCAACTGCAAATGCTGGCGGAGCTTCAGTGCCCGCTCGGCCAGGGATTTCTGTTCACAAAACCTCTGCCATTTGATGCGCTGGTCACCTATCTCAAGACCCCATCCCGACTCTCTTAAGGCTGTACATCCATGTCTATGTTGGCTTCTTCTGATGGTACGCTTCAACAATACTGTATAGACAGTCCTTCGGTGGAGCACACCATGAAAAGAGTCGATGCTAACTTCTGCATGCCAGTGCCAACGCCAGGTCAATCTGGAAAAGCACGGAATTAATTTCGAGGCCACCCAAAGGCTGTGGAAAGTTCCGTACTTGCTGGAAATCCGCGTAAAATCAGAGGGCGAGCCAATCATTGTTGCATTTTATATAGCTGAAACCACAGCATCCTTTGACGAAAGAAATGCAGCGATAGCTGAGCTTGGAAGCGTTATCAGAGAAATAGTTGAGTCAAACTGATATTGCATCAAGGCCATGCACCGGATGCCAAAATCTCCGCTTCGCTCCGGTTTTGTCACCGGTGATGGCGGGCGTTAGCTGTGATTGCCCCACCCGAATAGTGATACTATAGTGTCACTAATAGTCTGATTCAGGGGGAGCCGATGAAAGTTGAGCTTGTTACGAACCTCAAGCGCCAAGCCACGAAGATTCTGGCGGACCTGCATTTGTCAAAGGAGCCGATACTGATCACGGAGCATGGTCAGCCATCGGCCTATCTTGTCGATGTTCAGGATTACGAGTTTATGCAGCGCCGGCTTGAGCTGCTTGAGGGGCTCTCACGGGGAGAGCGTGCGGTACTTGAGGGAAGAACATGCAGCCAAAGTGAGGCCAGGGCGAAAATGAGTAAATGGCTGAAGTAATCTGGACGGAGCCCGCGCTTCAGGAACTGGACGCTATTGCCGAGTACGTTGATCTGGATAATCCTGCTGCCGCAAGCCATTTGGTCGAAGAAGTCTTCGATAAAACCGAGCGTTTGCAGGATTTTCCCCAATCCGGACGGATTCCTCCGGAGCTCCCCAATTCGGTATACAGAGAAGTAGTGGTGCCCCCTTGTCGAATTTTTTTTCGTGAAGATAAGAAACGGGTTCTCATACTCTGTGTTATGAGAGAGGAGCGGCAGCTTCGTGCATACATACTTGGGAGTAGCTAACCAGGTGCGCTTCGGCGCCATGCACCAAGGAGAGTGAAGTGCCAATAACCGGCGAGTGTTTTTGCGGTGAGGTGAGGAGGAGTCCATCCCATTGCTTACGTGGGAAATACTGCCCGATACAGCGACTCAGTATCATGAGCAGGGTCCCAGGAATGCATAACACAGGCACGGCGAAGGCTATTACTACATTGCGGCTTCGCCTCCATTCCGCAGCCGCGCGTGCTGTTGGCGTTTCTTGACCGCACCTGTTAACTGGTGCTAGTAGTTATACCAGTTCTGTCGATTTGGTGACTGCCATGCAAGTGAAATTTTCTGAGGATGTTATTCCTCTTTCAGACCTGAAGATTAATCCCGGAAAGGTGGTTGGTCGAGCTCAGGATACGCATCGTCCAATCCTGCTTACTAGCCGTGGCCGTGGTGTCGCTGTTGTTCAGGGGCTTGAGGATTACGAGCGAACCGCAGAGGAACTACGGTTCGTAAAGGCGGTGGCGCAAGGGCTCATGGACGTTCGTGAGGGCAACACTGTATCTTTGGAGGAAGCCAGGAAAACGCTAGGCATCAAGTAAATGGAATTACGCATCGCACAGTCTGCCCTTGAAGATTTGCAGGCTATTCAGGAGTACTACACAGAGCAGGATGTGCCGCATATTGGTGACGGGTATGTGACTGCTATTTTGGAGCACTCGGGAATGCTGAAGCATCATCCTGAGGCTGGCCGAGCTGTTCCTGAATTCAGTCTGGATCATATTCGAGAGTTGATTCACTCGCCTTTTCGAGTTGTTTACCTGAGGCAAGCCACCGAAGTTGTGCTTATTCGAATCTGGCGGAGTGAGAGACAACTCGAATTACCAGAAAACGAAACATAACCCATATGCGGGAGCTGTGCAGAGTTGCGTCCGAGGTCCGCGTCTTTCCTGTTGTCTCGTTGCAGCCTGTTGGCTACCGGTTTCAAAAAGGTGCCACAGAAATGTTGGTGGCTGTGGCCTACGATCCGGCCATACGCTTCATGATCCGGTCACCGAGCAGGTACTGGTGTGCCAGCGCTGCAGTCACATGCAATCCGATCATCAGCCAGAGCACGTTTGCCAGGACCTCATGGATGTCTTCGCCACTGTCTTCCAGCCACGCCACTTCCGGGCCGGAAGCAAAAACCGTCCACCCGAAGAAAGTGACAGTGTCTCCCTCCCCAAGGGCCGTCGCCAGCCCTGACAGAGGCATCAGAATCATCAGTGCATACAGAGCGAAATGCCCCCACTTTGCCATGGTCGCCCAGTGTGCAGGCGCTGTAAGGCGCGACCGGTTCAGCCATCGCCACAAACCACGAAATACCACCAGCGCGAACAATGCCAGCCCCACACTCTGATGCCAGGCCATCAAGGAGGCCTCCGAGAGGCTATCCTCCAGAGCCTCGAACCACACCTCGCTGCCGAGCATGGCCAGCAGCAGGACTGCCATAATCCAGTGCAAGGCACGGGAAACGGCACCGTAACGGCTTCCAGCGTCCATCATTGTCATCGTCGATCTCCTTCAGAATGTTGGCGAACTCCCCCTCCAGGGCTCTCGCGCTAATTACGGCGTATCAGTCCCGGTGCGAGCTATTGCACCAGAAAAACGTCGCAGAATTGTCTCGGGTGGCAGCCGAATTTGTCGCAAATTGTCTCAACAGCCTGAATTGGGATGATTTTTGACAACCTCATGCCCATGCCCCGCGATGACTCCCCTATAATCGGGACAGTGAGTACACAGACGGAGTAATGAGTGAGCACTTCTCCCACGATTCTGGTGGTCGACGACCACCGAGACATTCGCGACCTGGTAGGCCGTTATCTGCAGGAACACGGGCTGCGCGTGCTCCTGGCCGATGGTGGGGATGCCTTGAAGCGCCAGCTGAGAGACCACTCTGTGGACCTGGTCGTGCTGGACATCATGATGCCGGGAGAGGATGGCCTGACTCTCTGCCGCTACCTGCGCGAACACACCGGGTTGCCCGTTATTCTGCTGACCGCCATGAGCGAGGAGACCGATCGCATCGTCGGCCTGGAAATGGGCGCCGACGACTACCTGACCAAACCCTTCAATCCGCGGGAGCTTCTGGCCCGCATTAAGGCGGTTCTGCGCCGCACCATCGCGCTACCACCCCAACGCAGCCCGATGGCCGGGCAGTGCCTGTCATTCGAGGGCTGGACCCTGGACGTCGATCGCCATCAACTGATCGATCCCGAAGGCGTCGAAGTGTCTCTCAGCACCGCCGAATACAAGTTGCTGCTGGCCTTTCTGGAGCACGCCGGTCGGGTGTTGTCCCGGGATCAGCTCATGGACCTGACCCTCGGCAGGGAAGCAGACGCCTTCGATCGCAGTATCGATAATCATGTCAGCCGGCTACGCCGGAAAATCGATCCGGACCCCCGCAACCCCCGGCTGATCAAGACCATCTGGGGGGGCGGGTACCAATGGATTGCCAGCGTGGGAGGCGCAGGGCAATGAAGTTGTGGCCCCGGCGTGCCGGCGGGCAGCTGGCACTCTTGCTGATCCTGGTGCTGCTGGTGGCACAGATCATCACCATCGCGATTCTGGCCGGAGAGCGACAGGGCGCTCTGCGCAGCGCCAGCCTCGAACATGTGCTGCAACGGGTTACGGATGCCTACACCCTGCTAGACACTACCGACCCGGAGCGGCAGGAACGCATATTACGGGCACTTTCCAGCCCCTCCCTGCAGCTTTCCATCGATCCGTCAGCGCATCTCACCAATGACCTGTCCCCAACAATGACTGAGCAACTGGCTATAGAGTTGGGTCTGCCCCGGGGGCAGGTGAGAGCCGCAATGGAAGCCGATAAACAGGAATGTTTGTCATGGCACGAATCGGAGCAGGATGAACATGACGAACGCGCGAAACACGATGACCATGAGCAGCATCTAGAGGATGAAGAGCGCCGGGAACACCGCAAGGAAAGAGAAGAGGAGCGGCAAGAGAAACGACAAGAGTGCCCGCCCATTCTGAGCGTGTCCCTGGCATTGCCCACGGGGCAGTGGGTCAACGCCCGGGCTCAGCCGCCTGCACCCTCGTGGCTCTGGCTCAAGGCAACGCTCACCAGTGTAGGCATTACTGCCATACTGCTGATACTCACGCTCCTGCTGGCTATCCGCCACATTCTGCGCCCCGTTAACGAACTGAGTAATGCCGCCCATGCCTTCGGGCGTGGTGAAAAGGTCCGGATTCCGGAGCGTGGTCCTGAAGATATTCGCGAAGTAACGCGCGCCTTCAATCAGATGCAGCATCAGGTCAGCCGCGCGCAGGAAGACAGGGGGCGCCTGCTGGCGGCCCTCGCCCACGATCTGCGTACACCTATTACCTCCATGCGGCTGCGGGTGGAAATGCTGCCTGAAGGCGAGGACCGGGACCGCCTGCTCGAGACCCTGCAGGAGATGCAGCACCTGGCCGAAGCCACCCTGGATTTCATTCGTGGCAGCACTACTGAACAACACCGGCGTTATGATTTGGCCACCCTGCTGGACAGTCTCTGTGGTGATCTGCAGGAGATGGGGATGGCCGTAGAGTACGAGGACAGCCCACGATGCGTCCTTCAGGGGCAGCCGGAAGCCGTCAAACGCGCCCTGCGCAACCTGATCGAGAACGCGGTGAACTACGGGCAGCGGGCCGTGGTGAAACTCGACGCCACAGAAAAAGAGGCTGTCATCACCATCACCGACCAGGGCCCGGGCATCCCGGAAGCCGAACGCGAACGGGTATTCCAGCCCTTCTACCGCCTGGAACAATCCCGCAGTCGTGAAACTGGCGGCGCCGGCCTGGGGCTGGCCATCGCACGCACCCTGATTCGTGGCATGGGAGGAGACATTCGGCTCGATACCGGCTCGGAAGACCAGGGTTTGCAGGTTTCGGTGACGCTGCCAAAAACCGGGTAGATCCGATTAAAACAGAACGTCCGCCCGTGCAAATCCCGGCGCATCCGGCTCAGTCTTGCCAACTACCGGGAGTGCGCGTGGTAAACCGTTTAACCTTGTCTGGCGGCGCGCAGCTGGGCTTCATTTGTTGATCACCCAGTAAAAGATAGTTTTCCCGGTGAGCTGTTCCCAGAGGGATAGCACCTTCTTTGGTGAAGCACTGCAACTCAATCTGATCCGCCACGATGAGATAGCTATCTGCGGTTTCGTTCATCCACAGCCATGCGTTGCGATTTTCCTGTTCAAGGCCGGTGAAATAGCTGAAGTGGGTGAAATCGAGCCTGGAGAACAGGATAAATTGTTCCCGGAAATCGATCATGCCGAGTTGCGCATCGGCGGGAATGCTCCGTTCCGCAGCCGCGAGGATATTGCGAGGCGTGCGCAAAGGTTCCAGAACCCGGTAACCCCAGGTTGTGTATAGCAGCCAGCTGATCATCATGGCCACGAATAGGCGCCCCAGCGCATTAGAGCGCCAGAACACCGCAAGGCTGACCAACCATGCCAGGCCAACGCTGAAAACCAGTGTCCCGGCCTCATGCAGCCGCGCCGGGTCTCGGCTGTAGTCCGCCACTTTTTCGACCAGCCTGGGATGATCGTTCCAGGCCATGACTCCGACGACGACCAGGGCTGTGGCCAACAGAAAATGCAGTCCCGTGAGAACGGCCGGAAACCAGCGGGCTGGTTGCTGAGTGCTCAACACCGGCGCAAGACACAGGGCGAACATGGGCAATGCCGGCAGAATATAGACCCCCCGCTTGCCGGGGCTGATGCTGAAAAACACCACAACCAGTGCGATCCAGACCAGCAGAACGGGAAGGACCGGGTTTCGCCGGATGGCTCCCGCAAGGGGGCGTACTAATGCAAGCAACAGTAACGGCAGAGGAAACCACAGCGAGGGGATAGCATTGGTCAGGTAGTAATACCAGGGCTGGATATGGCCCCAGGAGTCGGCATATCGTTCGCCGGTTTGCCTGAACAGAATGTTATTCCTGTAGGCAAGGGCTTCTTCTGTACCCAGGTTGTTCACGTAGAGCACCATTGGGATCAGCCAGGCCGCAACGACGGCTATCATGGCCAGCGGACCGAGCGCACAGCGCCAGGTAAGTGTGTCGGAAAAAAGCTGGCGGTTCCGGAGCCAGAGTATCAGGATCGGGATAAACATGAATGCGGGCAGGAAGCCGACACCTTTGGTAATGATTCCAAGGCCCATGAATGCCCAGGCCACGAAGTACCAGCCCCAGGCCGGTCCGGTGAAAAAATGCCGGATCAGGCCATAGGAGGCGACGGTAATCCAGGCCGCAACCATGGCATCTATCTGGGCCTTCTGTGCCTGAATCAGGAACTGCGGCGCAAGCAACAACAGCAACACGGCGATAGTGCCGGTACGCTGGTTCCATAGCCGCGTGCCTAGATCAAAAACCAGTCCCAGGGTTAGCAGGCTGCTAAGCGCATTTGGCAACAGGAAGGCGACTTTCAGGCTGCCAGTTAACCAATAGAACAGGGCAATGCTCCACATGAAGACCGGAGGCTTGTCCGGATAGAACTCGCCACCTCTCATGGGAATCAGCCACTGTCCGGAAGCCACCATTTCCCGGGCAACTTCGGCAAAGCGGGGTTCATCGGCCGGCCAGGGTGAGCGCAGGCCGATACCGGTGAAGATCATCACTGTGGCAAATGCCAGCAGCACGAGCAGTAGCCGGTTCCGCGAAAGGTTGAAAAGGTATTCGGGGAGATGGCGAACGAAAGGCGATGCGGGCATGGTTCGGTCTCAGGGATGATCGGAAACGGAATTGGCCAGGGTTCTGGCTCTTTGATTGTGGTAGAGCAGCGCGCCAAGCATGGAGGCCAGAATGAACAGGGCAACGCTCAGGGTCAGTTGATATTCGTCAGCAGTGCCAATGCCGGCGCCGGCCAAAGCAAACACCAGCATTTGCGGAAGATATCCGAGCGTGCTGCCGGCCAGGAAGGGCAGAAAACGGATGCCGGAACAACCGGCAACGAGGTTGGTGGCCAGGTTGCTGCCGACAGGTAACAGGCGGACCATGAGCACCTTCAGCAGGGTCTGCTCCTGAAACAGTTCGTCAAACTGGCGCATGCGCCGGCTGAACCGGCGGGTCAGGGATGTTCGCAGCAGCCATCTTGCGGTGAAGAAGCACCCTGTGGCGCCAATAGTGGCTGCCAGTGTTGAGACCAGGGTACCGCTGATCCCGCCCAGGGCAAAACCGAGCACAAACGCTAGCAACTGGCGGGGGGCGCCGATGCCGGTGAAAATCGCGCCTGCCAGGGTAATAGCCAGCAGGCCCTCAACTCCGTGGCTGTGCAGGTAACTGGCTACCTGGGCCCTGTCCGCAATAAAATCGAGCCAGCCATTCTGGATTGCCAGATAGCCGACCAGCGCCAGCACAGCAAACGCCAGCCAGCGGGACCAGTTGAACATGTCAGGACTGCTCCGTTACTGATACCGGCGTGTCGGAATCGACGGGGTTGACAATGACGGGAGTACGGATGCGGTGTAGCAGCCATAAAACGCCGAGCAGGTCGAGTATGCCGGCCCAGGTCCGATTCCACGCGTTGTATTTGGAGGTGCCCGCGGTACGTGGCCGGTGGTTTACTTCCACGACCGCAATCTCACCACCAATACCCCGCACCAGCGCCGGTATAAAGCGGTGGCCGTGGTCAAACCAGGGCAGTTTGAGAAACGTGGAGCGGGGGAACAGCTTGAGGCCGCACCCGGTGTCCGGCACGCCGTCATGCAGCAGCGCGTCGCGCACGCGATTGGCCAGACGCGACTGGAACCGTTTCCAGGCAGTGTCTTTGCGGTTCTTTCGATAGCCCGCGATGCAGAAATCCGATGCCCGGATTGTGTTTGCTTTTTGCAGCAGTGCCGGAATGTCAGCGGGGTCATTCTGGCCGTCACCATCCATCGTCACGATAAGACGACTTCGGGCGTGCCTGATGCCTGTGGCCAGCGCACCACTCTGGCCGATGCTCTGCTCATGACGAACCGTGATGAGGCGGCCACCAAGGGACCGGGCCGTCCGAATAGCGGTGTCCAGTGTCTGGTCGCGGCTGCCATCGTCCACCAGAACGACTTCGAAGCCGGGGTAATCCCGCATGACACCGAAGGCTTCTGTCAGAAGGTTAGCAATGTTTTCCTGTTCATCTTTGGCCGGAATAATCAGCGACAGGGTTCGTTTCTGGCCCATTTCAAGACATCCTCGAAAGCAGAACATCAACGGGTTCATTGAATGCTCCCCATTAATAAGACCGGATATCGTATACCCTTAACCTTAAGTCAACCTTAAGAACGGCTGTTTTGAGAGGAGGGGCGTGCGGGCAGCCAGATGCTGACGCACAGTCCGGGCTGCCCGTCTGCCCTTCCCGCGAGGGTAAGCTGGCCCCGGTGGAGTTCTGCGATGCGGCGGGCGATGGCGAGCCCGAGCCCGGCGCCGCCACCAAGTCGCTGATCAAGCCTGACAAAACGGCTGAGCGCCCGTTCCCGCTCTTCGGTTGGGATGCCGGTGCCCTGGTCGCATACGGTGATGTGGTAGCCGTCGCCGGAAGGCGTGATGTGGGTGGTAATAACCGTATGTTCGGGGCTGTACTGAATGGCATTGGCAAGCAGGGAGCGCATCAAGGTATTGATCAGAGCGCTGTGGCAGCAAACCAGGACCTGGCCTGCATCGTCTTCCAGCACCGGCTCAATATTCTTCTTCATGGCCAGGGGTGCCACATCGGCAATGCTTTGTTCAATAATCGCTGACAGGTTGTGGTACGCCGGAGCAAAATCGGTACCTGCATCGACCCGACTCAGCAACAACATTTGCTCAACAAGGTGCACCATACGGTCAACCGACCGGATCAGATCCTGATACTGCTCCGGGTGGTCCTCGCAGGCTTTCTCCAGATTCAGTCGAAGTGCCGTCAGCGGCGTTCTCAGTTCATGGGCGGCATCCGCGGAGAATCTGCGCTCTCGTTCCAGAGCCTGGTTAAGTCGTCGCAACAGGCCGTTCACCGCCTGCACCAGTCCGGCCACTTCTTTGGGAGCCTGGCGGTCGTCCAGCGGATGAATACTTTCCGGTGCCATATTGCGCACCGGTTTCTCAAGTTTCCTGAGGGGCTGGAAGCCGACCTGTATCGACACAAGCACGGCCAGTGCAAGCAGCGGGAGGGCAACCAGGAAGGGCAATACATTACCCATTGCGATCTCCTGACTGAGTTCGTCCCGGACATCTTCACGCTGGGCGGTGCGAATCCAGTAGCCGGTAGACGGATCCCTCAAGGTAAATGTGCGCCATTGATAGCCTGCTACCTCCTGCCAGGCGAAACCCGGATCGAGCCCATGGGAATCGTTGGCGCGGAGTGTATCGAGAATCGGTTCTTTGTCCGGCGACCAGACTTCAAAGGCAATCTTGCGTTCGTACTTGTGGCCCGCTCCGCCGGGAAGGATCTCGTCTTCTTCCTCCTCGCCACGGTATGCACTCTCGGGCAGTTTCAGCGTTTTCGACAGGGTGTGGGAGAGCTGATCAGCCGGCTGGGTCGTTGATAAGTGGTCCACCAATCCCTGGACGATGCGAGTGCTCTGTGCCAGTTCCGCGTCGAACAACTCCTCAAGCTGATGGTCAGTGACGTAGAAACCCCACCCGGCGGCGATCAGAGTGATGAAAAGGACGGTACTGGTAACCAGGACCGTGAGTTTGCGGGTCAGGCTCATTCGGGTTCCCCAAGCGCCGCAGCCTCACTGTCCAGAAGGTAGCCCACTCCCCGAACGGTTCGAATGGTTTTCTTGCCGACACGGCGGCGGAGATGGTGAACGTGCACCTCCAGGGCATTGCTTTCGGCGCCCTGTTCCCAACCATAGAGCTGTTCTTCCAGGCGCCGTCGTGTTGCGACCTGGTCCGGATGTCGCATCAGGTAGTGCAGGATCTGGAACTCGCTGCGCGGGAGAATCGACGTCTCGGTGCCAACCGCTAACTGGCCGGAGTCCGGGGCCAGAGTTAGCCGACCCACCTTCAGGCCGGCGGTTCGGACGCCGGAGCCACGCCGGGTAACCGCCCGGATTCGGGCTTTCAGTTCTGCCATGGCAAAGGGTTTGGTCAGGTAGTCGTCCGCTCCTGCATTCAAGCCCCGCAATTTCTCATCCAGATCACCCCGGGCAGTGAGGATAATCACCGGTGTCTCGATGCCCTCGTTGCGGACCTTCTTAATGATATCCAGACCATCCACTCGCGGCAGGGTCAGGTCCAGGATGGCCAGATCGAAACTGTCGTTGAGCAGGGCGTTCAGGGCCTGCTGGCCGTCATCCAGCCAGTCGACGGTGTTCTGGTCGTCACGCAGCATCCCGAGCATGGTTTTGGCCAGGAGGTGATCGTCCTCTATCAGCAGTATTCGCATGTAGCAGGAATCCGGTTGGTTTTCAGCTCAGCGGGTGTTCTTTGGTTGCAGTGTAATCGATTCTGCTGCTTTTGCTTTCCCGGTCGCCGTTGTGCGCTTTATTCCGGAGCCGGGTATCCAACAGGAATACGCGGTAACGCCGGTTCTCATCAATGGGATCGGCAAGCGTTTCAAGCCGATGCAGCATCGCTGTGTTGCCTTTCTCCACAGCCAGCAACATCGATCTGGAAAGCGCTCGCTGCTCCAGTTGGCGCTTTAGTGTCTCCGGGGTTACGGTACGCACTTTTCCCAGACTGTAGAAGCGGGCTGAAAATGGTGCCTTGCCGACATAGACCAGTTCGTTGGCGCTCATGTCGGGCAGGCGGTCAACCCGAGCGATCAGTTCACGTTCGGTTTTCAGTTGTTCCGGATGAAAGGCAAGCCAACTCACGGCCACTGTGCCGAGCATTGGTATCAAAAGAATCGCAGCCAGTGCGGAGTGTTGCATTGGCCTGGCGGGACTCTGTGGCCAGAGGCTTGATGCCAGTACTGCGAGAAACGGCAAGCCGGGAAGAACATAAGTCCAGAGGATATTGCCCGACAAGGTGAAAAAGAGCGCCGGACTCAGGGTACATGCCAGCACCAGTCCGCCAATGCCTTTTTCACGGGCCTGCCATTCATGCACGGTGTCGTGCCCACGCCAGCGATTGAGCAGAAATGCCGCCAACGCCACCAGACCCCAGGGGAGGCTGGCCACAACCAGGTACAGCCAGATGGTGCCACGGGGAAATTCGTGGGCGTTGCCATACAGATCACCTTGCCAACTGCTGACCAGGAACCGCTTGACGTGCTCGCCCACAATAAAGTAATCAAGAAAACCGGGGGTCTTGAGCTCGGCCAGGACATACCAGGGTACTGCAATGGCCAGCATCAGCATGGAACCACGGATCCAGGGCAGGCACTGCCAGAGGGTACGCCAGCGCCGGGTAACGGCGACCCACAGAAACACCGGTAATCCGGTCAGAACCAGAATCAACGGGCCCTTGGCCAGCAAGCCGATGGCGAGACCGACGAAGAACAGCCAGCCCCACGGCGCCGGGCCGCCCTGAAGACGGACAATCAGGCTGGTCAGTACCAGCGTTGAGCCCAGGGCGAGGAAGGAGTCGGTCATCACCGTGCCCGCCGACAGGAAGCCCAGGGCAGTGGTGGCGTAAATGAGAGCAGCCCAGAGGCCGGCTGCTTTTGCCGCATCGCCAGTGCGATCAGGGTGCAGGAAACGGCGCAGGGTAAAGACCAGATAGACGATGACGGCATTGGCCAGCCAGGAGGGTAGTCTGCCGGAAAATTCACTCACACCGAATACATTGAACGACACTGCCTGCGCCCAGAAAGACAGGGGTGGCTTGCCCCAGAATGGCACGCCGTCATCGAACCAGGGCGTGATCCAGTCGCCGGTCTCGGCCATGATGCGGGCAATCTCGGCGTAACGGGGTTCAGTTGTGTCGGCCAGCGGGAGGATTGCGGTCAGGCCAAGCCGGATAGCCAGAACCGAAAACAACAGCCAGAGCAGGGTGTTAATGTTTCTGGTCATTACCGGCAACTCTCAGTTGGGGCACAACCGGCTGGGCGAGGTCCTCGCTGTCTTCGGCAACAATGAAGACCGGGCGTTGTTTGGTTTCCATGTAAATGCGTCCGACGTATTCCCCCAGCAGGCCCACACAGAGCAGTTGAACGCCGGACAAAAACGTGATCATGGCAATCATGGACGCATAGCCCGGCGTGGAAATGCCAAAAATCAGCGCCCTCAATACTTCCCAGGTTCCGAACAGGCCTCCCGCTCCGGCGGCGAGCAGGCCGAGAACCAGCGCAAGGCGCAGGGGCCGGGTGGAGAACGAGGTGATCCCCTCCATTGCCAGGTGCATCAGTTTGAGATAGTTCCACTTGGTCTTGCCCGCCGCTCGCGGGTCACGGTCAAATTCCAGGATGACGGTAGGCATACCGACCCAGGCAAACATCCCTTTCAGGTAGCGGTTGCGTTCGGGTAACCGGTTCAGGGCATCGACCGTGCGCCGGCTCATCAGTCGGAAATCGCCGGTATCGACCGGTATCGCCGCATCGCTGATCCGGTTGATTAAACGGTAAAAGATGCTGGCCGTTGTCCGTTTCAGCCAGCTCTCGCCGGCCCGGGACCGGCGCTTCATCAACACCACGTCTGCCCCCTTACGCCATTCGGCAACCATTCTCGGGATCAGCTCGGGGGGATCCTGTAAATCAGCGTCCATCAGCACGACCGCGTCTCCGCGAGCATGCTCCAGGCCCGCGGTCACCGCCGCTTCCTTACCGAAGTTCCGTGACAGCTGTACTACCCGTATGCCGGGCTGGCGATCTCTGGCCCGCATCAACTGGGCGACGGAATTGTCATGGCTGCCGTCGTCCACGAACAGCAGTTCCACCGTGCCCTCCAGTTGCCGGCTCACCAGGTCCAGCCGAGTCAGAAGGGTTGGGATGACATCCGCCTCGTTGTGAACCGGAATGATGACGCTGAGCACTGGGTCACTGAATGTCGGTTGTCGGTTCTTCATGAAAAACAAACCTCTCGGCAAAGAGATAGTTGGCGAATGCCACCAGGCCGGTCGCAATGAGTTGGGAAAGCGCAACGCTGATCCCCGCCGCCAGTAGCAGGGAAAAACTGAGCAGGTTCAGAATCCAGCCTAAACTGGCTCCGGTGAGATAACGAGGGAAGGCGATCCGGTGTGGCAGGCCAGAGCAAAAAGCATAGCGGTGCTGGGCGAGGTAGTTCATCAACAGGCCAATAGTTGCGCCGATGGTGGTTGCGACCACCGCGCTCATGCCGAACCCAATCAGTGCCAGCATGGTCAGCCAATGGAGCAGGGTGGCGAATCCTCCGGCCAGCAGGAAGCGGGGCAGTCTGCCCCATTCGTTTGTCAGCAAATCCGGAAGTTTCATGCAGCCTCGCTTCAGCACCCGAGCCCATCCGGGGGGAATCCGGATAATGGCCCGTCACTTTACACAGCCATTCTTAAACAAACCTGAAAAACCTCCCGGCAAAACCTTAAGGCGGTCTTAAGGTTTTTGCGGTGATGTCTTAAGGCCCGTTTAAGGCTGCCTTTCTAATCTGGCGGTCGTGATGGAAGGGGCCACAAGGCCGTGTGACCGGAGAATACCCATGACAGACCCGCTGACAATGTCGACCTGTTGCCCACCGGATTCCGGGGACGTGGTGCCTGTCATCCGTTGTGCCGGTCGCTGGTTTAACGAAATCCGCCCGGATACCCCGATGGCTGAGACAGTCGCGGGTTTTATACGCCGCCGCTTTCTTCATGCTTATGGCGCCGAACCTTGTCTACGCCTGCCGGCTCTTCTAGCCCTGACGACGGCTCAGGGAACCTTGCTGGCGGCAGTGGGTGTGCGCAATGCGGCGCTGGAGAAGCTGTTTCTGGAGGATTATCTGTCGGTTCCGGTGGAAACGATGATGCCGGTTCCGGGTATCGAGCGCCACAGGATCGCCGAGATTGCCCACCTGGCCGGTGTCGAGGCCGGTGTCAGCCGTTTTCTGTTTGCCTCTCTGTCGGTCTGGCTGGATGGCGCCGGTTACGACTGGGTGGTGTGCACCGGCACTGACCAGCTCCGCAATAGCTTCCATCGCCTGGGGATCGCCACGCAGGTTCTGGGTGATGCGGACCCTGCCCGGCTTCCGGGCGGCGGCGCCGGTTGGGGCCGGTACTACGATCACCACCCGGTGGTGATGGCTATCAGGGTCTCGGACGGGCTTGCCGCCCTTCGCCAGGCGGGCCTTTTACGGGTAACTCAGCCGGTTGCTCCGGTCATTGATGCCGGAGGCGCGGCTCAGGAGGGTGCTTATGGCCGCCTTGCCTGAATTGCTCCAGCGCCAGGCACTGGCTCACCCCTCACGCACTGCCCTGCAGGGGCTGGATTCGGCAATCAGTTATAGCCAGATGATGCAGGCGGCCGAAGCTCTGGCCGATCAGTTGCGGCTGTTGGGAGTAAACCGTGTTGGCCTGTGCGGGGACAATTCCCTGGCCTGGATTCTGGCCGATCTTGCCTGCCTGCTGGCAGAGGTCGTGTGCGTCCCGGTGCCGGTTTTTTTCTCGAAATTCCAGGCGTCGCACCTGATCGAACGGGCGGGCCTCGACTGCCTGCTGTCCGGTGAGCAGGGTACCGGCAGTGAGCATCTGGGCCATGGTGTCTGGCTCCAGCACCTGCCGGTGACCGCAGCCGGGGCCTGGATGCCGGAAACCACCGCCAAGATTACGTTCACCTCCGGCAGCACTGGCACGCCCAAAGGTGTGTGCCTGTCCTCAGCACAGATGACGTCAACCACGCTGGCCCTGAAAGACCGACTGGCAGGCGTACAGCTGCAACAGCACCTGTGCATCCTGCCACTGGCCACGCTGCTGGAGAATATTGCGGGTGTGTACCTGCCCCTGCTGATGGGCGCCACCGTCACCGTGGAACCCCTGCTGAGCCTGGGGATGACCGGCAGCAGCGGTCTGGACCTTGGTCGGCTGGTGGCGGGCATCAACCAGAGCAAGCCGCAGTCACTGATTCTGGTGCCGGAGCTGGCCATGGCGCTGGTGGCGGCCGCCGAACAGGGACAGCTGGACAACCGGTGGTTCCGGTTTCTCGCCGTTGGCGGTGGCCGGGTGTCTCCGGAGTTGCTGGCCCGTGGCCGTGCCGTCGGACTGCCCCTCTACGAGGGCTATGGCCTGTCGGAATGCAGTTCTGTGGTTGCCCTCAACGTACCCGGTGATGAATGCGAAGGCACCGTTGGCAAGCCGCTTCCCCACGTTGAAGTGATGGTGGATTCGGACCACCACATTCTGGTCCGTGGCAATACCCACCTGGGCTATCTGGGCGATGAACCCGAAGGTGACGAGTGGCTGGATACCGGGGATCTGGGGCGCCTCAGTCCTGACGGATTTCTGATGGTGAATGGCCGTGCCAAGAATCTTCTGATTACCAGTTTCGGCCGCAACATCAGCCCCGAATGGCTGGAGAGCGAACTGATCCAGGCCCTCGGTGCCCAGCAGGCGGTGGTATTTGGAGACGGCGATCCGAACCCGGGCGCGCTGGTGGTTATCCGGGATGGCCGCTCGCCGGAGCAGTTGCGTTCAGCGCTGACTGCGCTCAATGCCGGCTTGCCGGACTATGCCCGGCTGGAAGCACTCTACATTCGCCGGCAGCTCCTGACACAGGCTAGCGGCCATCTGACCACAAACGGCAGGCCGGTACGCCACAGAATCCAGGCCGACCTGCCGACGCTGATTTCCGACAGTTTTCAGATTTTCATGAACGTAACGGTTGCTTGTTCAGCCTCATCCAACACGCCAGGAGAATCTCACATGGCATTTTTTGACAGATTGCAGCAGGAAACAGCAGGGGCCCGGGTGCACGTCACCGGCGCGCCTGTGGTCAAGGCGATTGCCGAGGGGCGTTTCAGTCTTGAGGCCTACACCTGGTTTCTGACCCAGGCCTACCACCACGTCAAGCACACGGTCCCTCTGATGATGGCCTGCGGTGCCCGATTGCCCGAACGGATGGAGTTCGTCCGCAAGGCGCTGGTTGAATACATCGACGAGGAATATGGCCACCACGAGTGGATCCTGAATGATCTGGAAGCCTGCGGTGCCGACAAGGAACAGGTTCGCAACGGCAAGCCGGACCTGTCCATCGAGCTCATGGTTTCGTATCTGTACGACCAGATTAACCGGGGCAACCCTGCGGTGTTCTTCGGGATGGTTCAGGTGCTTGAAGGCACTTCCATCGAACTGGCGACACCACTGGGTGAGCAGATCCAGAAGCTTTTGGGCCTTGCTGATGAGGCATTCAGCTACCTGTATTCCCATGGTGCCCTGGACCAGGAACACTTTGAGTTTTTCCGCAACCTGATGAATGACGTCACAGACCCGGACGACCAGCAGGCCATTATTGATGCCGCCCGGGTGGTGTACAGGCTCTATGGCGACATGTTGCACAGTATACCGCTGCCGGCCAGCCGAAAGGGGCAGAATCATGAGGCTGCATGACCGGGTATTCCTCCTGCTCGGTGGCACCGGTGGTATTGGCAAGGCGCTGGTGGATCCGCTGGTGCGCGCCGGAGCGAGAGTGATTGTTGCTTCCCGGCATCCGGAAAAGATCGGACACCGGGAAGGGGTGTCCGTGGTGCACCTGGATCTGGCTGCCGCCGATCTCGACCAGCAGTTGCTGCGCTTGAGTGAAGCCTATCCGGATATTGACGGGGTGATCCACTGTGCCGGCCAGAATCGCTTCGCCGGGCTCCCGGCCATGGCCGTTGGTGAACTGGACACCCAGCTCACCGTGAACCTTCGCTCTGCCATGCTGGTGGCCAGGCATTTTGCACCCAGATTCGAGAAGTCCGGGAGCGGTGCTCTGGTGTTTGTGGGGTCCACCTTCGGCAGCATCGGTTTCCCCGGCTATACCGCCTACTGCGCCACAAAATTCGGCCTTCGCGGTTTCACCGAGGCACTGCGCCGGGAATTGGCGGATACCGCCGTTCAGGTGGTTTACGTGGCGCCCCGGGCCACCGCCACGGAAATGAATCCGGAAGAAGTGAATGAGCTTAACCGGGCCCTCGGCAACAGCGTCGACACACCGGAGGCGGTGGCATCCCAGATTCTGGAAGCCATGGTGAATGATGACCGCCGCCGGTTCCTTGGCTGGCCGGAGAAACTGTTCGTGGTCATCAACGGAGTGCTCCCGCGCCTCGTCGATAAAGCCATGCTCAAGCAACTGCCGATCATCCGGCGTTTTCTCAATTCAGGGGTATTGTCATGAAGTGGATGGTTCTGATGATGGCCTGGGTGCTCCTCCCTCGGCAGTCTCTACTATCGGGTACCCGGTTGGCCACTGGGATTCGGTGACGACGACAAAGCCCGGAACTACCTGCAGAGAGCACTGGCCATTAATCCGGACGGTATCAGACTCCCATGGGTTCGCTGCCCCTGTCATGGTGAACTACACTCTTTTATGAGAAGGGGCAAAGCCTCTGTCAGGGAGACGTATTGTCCATGGCAACCAGGTCCAATAACGGGCAGAAATTCCCCATGTCTGCCCGGTTTTTTCAGAAGCTGGCTTCGGGCGTTCCTGGTGTGCTCTTTACCTACTGGCTGAGTGCTGACGGACAGTCCCACCACTACCCTTTTGTCAGCAATCAGGTGCAGACGCTTTTTGGTATCGATCCTTCGGTACTCAATGAAAACGCCGATGCCGTGTTCTCTGTGATTCATCCGGACGACGCCTCCGCCGTCATGGCAAGCATTCAGGAATCGGCACTCAAACTGGAGCCCTGGTGTTATTGCGCCCGCCTGAGGCTCAGTCATGGGGAATACGAATGGTTCGAGGCGTATTCGGCACCGGAACGCCAGCCTGACGGCAGTACTGTCTGGTACGGTCAGTTTCACAACATTCAGCATTACAAAAACCTGGAGCGTAGCCTCCGGGAAAGCGAGTCCGAGTTTTCCTTCCAGGCGGGCTTTCAGAAACTGATTGCCCGTCTGTCCACCGAGTTTATCAACCTTGGTTTTGGCACCATTGATGAGTGCATTGACGAACTGCTCAGGTCGATCGGTGAATTCTTCGACGTAGACCGGGCTTACTTGTACCGGTTCTCAGACAACTATGCGCTCATGACCAACACCCATGAATGGTGTCGTGATGGCGTTCAGGCGCTGATCGACTCCCAGCAGGAGGTTTCGATTGAGGACTTTTACTGGTGGCAGGAAAAAATCGACGGCATGGTGGCCGGCAATCGGGCGGTTTTCATTGAAGATGTAGACAGTCTTCCGCACGAAGCCGCGCCGGAACGTGCACTGCTTCAGGCGCAGGGTGTTTCTTCCATGTTCTGTATGCCCATCCGGGTCCGTGGCCGGGTCACCGGTTTCTTTGGCGTGGACTCATTACGGCGTCGTGAATGGCGCCAGGATCAGGCTGATCTGCTTATCATCGTTTCCGGGCTGCTGTCGGGGGCGCTGGAACGTCACCGCCTGGAAGAGGAGTTGCTGAATCAGTCAATCCGGGACCCTCTTACCGGGCTGCACAACCGTCGCTACCTGATGCCAAGGTTGAACGAGATGCTGAGCCGGAGTAACCGGCGTGGTGAGGGGTTTGCCCTGGCAATGTTCGATATTGACCATTTCAAGCGGATAAACGATTCCGTCGGACATCTGGGGGGAGACTATATCCTCCAGCGGTTTGCCGAGATCCTGAACCAGCAGACCCGGTCCATGGATGTTGTGGCCCGCTTTGGAGGGGAGGAGTTCATCGTTGTCTTCAACGCTGTTGAAGTCAACGATGTGCGTCAGCTCGTTCTCCGGATTCTGGAAGCGGTGTATGACGAGACGTTTGTGTTTGATGACCAGATCGTTCCCGTCACGGTCAGCGCCGGTGTGGCTGGTATTGAAGAGCTGGCCGAGATCCCGGCGAGCCCGGATGCCCTCATTGCCCGGGCAGATGACCGGCTGTATCTTGCCAAGCAGTCGGGCAGGGGCTGCCTTGTCGATGCATCAGGGACATTGCGCATATAAGGAGAGATCATTTCACCTCATATTACTAGATAGTATATCTTTAGAATTAAATCTCTAGATATCAACTCCGATAGAGGTGACAGTCATGAGCAACCCGACCGTTCTGCATTTTTTTGATGAACCCACCAACACCTTCAGTTATGTAGTGCGGGACCCGGAAAGCCAGGCCTGCGCCATTCTCGATTCTGTCCTGGATTTTGATTATGCCGCCGGTACCACCGACGTTCGGTCTGCCGACCAGATCATTGAGTATATTCGCAGTAACGACCTGAACGTTGAGTGGGTTCTGGAAACCCACGTGCACGCAGACCACTTGTCTGCCGCGCCCTACCTGCACGAGAAGCTGGGTGGTAAAACCGGCATTGGCGCGCACATCCGTGACGTTCAGGAGATTTTCGGCAAGGCGTTCAACGCCGGTACTGAATTCCTGCGCGACGGCAGCCAGTTTGACCAGCTTTTCCGCGAAGGGGACACCTTTGCCATTGGCGGCCTTGAAGGGCGGGTATTGCATACGCCTGGTCATACACCTGCCTGCCTGACCTATGTCATCGGCGACGCCGCCTTTGTCGGGGATACCCTGTTCATGCCGGATTACGGCACTGCCCGCTGTGATTTTCCCGGGGGAGATGCCCGCACCCTGTACCGGTCCATCCAGAAGGTGCTGGCCCTGCCGGCGGAAACCCGCATCTTCCTCTGTCACGATTACAAGGCGCCGGGACGTGATGAATACCAGCACATGACCACTGTGGCTGAACAACGTAAAGCGAACATTCATGTTCATGAGGGTGTTTCCGAGGAAGAGTTTGTGAAGATGCGGACCGAACGGGACGCGACACTGGATATGCCGCAGCTGATTCTGCCGTCGGTGCAGGTCAATATGCGGGCAGGGCACATGCCGCCTGCCGAAGACAATGGGCAGGTTTACCTGAAAGTGCCAGTTAACCTGTTCTGAGATTCACGATGAATCTTAAACGCTATCTGCCCATTCTTGACTGGGCGCCGCAGTACAGGCGCAATCAGGCCACCAGTGATCTGGTGGCCGCGGTTATCGTGACCGTGATGCTGATTCCCCAGTCCCTGGCTTACGCCTTGCTGGCAGGCCTGCCCGCCCAGGTGGGGCTGTACGCCAGTATCCTGCCGCTGGTGATCTATGCCGTGTTCGGTACCAGCCGCACCTTGTCCGTAGGACCGGTGGCGGTGGCTTCCCTGATGACCGCGGCCGCGCTGGCGCCGCTGGCGGAAGCGGGTACTCCAGAATACGTTTCCGGAGCGATTCTGCTGGCGGTCATGTCAGGCCTGATGCTGACCCTAATGGGTATTTTCAGGCTTGGCTTCCTCGCCAATTTCCTCAGTCACCCGGTCATTTCCGGCTTTATTACCGCCTCCGGTATTGTCATTGCGGCCAGCCAGCTCAAGCATATTTTCGGGATTCAGGCCTCCGGCCACAACCTGTTGGCGATTGGCCAGTCCCTGATCCGGTCGATCGGCGATACCAATCCGGCGACCCTGGCCGTTGGCATCGGCGCGCTGCTGTTTCTGGTGCTGGCACGCAAGCGCCTGAAGCCGCTTCTGATGGCTGTGGGGCTGGCGCCGGGAAGGGCGGATATCCTGACCAAAACCGCTCCCATTCTGGCGGTTCTGGCCACCACCCTGGTGGCCTGGCAGTTCCAGCTTGATGCCCGGGGTGTGCGCCTGGTGGGCGATGTTCCCCGGGGATTGCCGGAGCTGGCTTTGCCCAGTCTGGATATGGGGCTGTGGCAGCAACTGGCGGTTAGCGCCCTGCTGATCAGCGTGGTCGGTTTCGTGGAATCGGTATCCGTCGGCCAGACTCTGGCCGCCAAGCGGCGCCAGCGAATCGATCCGGACCAGGAACTGATTGGCCTGGGTACCGCCAACCTGGGCGCCGGCTTTTCCGGCGGTATGCCGGTAACCGGCGGTTTCTCCCGCTCAGTGGTCAACTTTGATGCCGGTGCCGAAACGCCGGCCGCGGGCGCCTATGCGGCGGTGGGCATTGCCCTGGCAACGCTGTTCCTGACGCCGGCGATTGCGTATCTGCCCCAGGCGACTCTGGCGGCAACCATCATTGTTGCCGTCGCCACCCTGATCGACTTTCCGGCCCTGGGCCGCACCTGGCGTTATTCCCGGACGGATTTCGGTGCCATGCTCGCCACTATCGTGCTGACACTGGTGCACAGTGTGGAGGCGGGCCTCATCGCGGGTGTGGCCTTGTCCATCGGGCTGTTCCTGTATCGTACCAGCCGTCCTCACAGCGCGGTAGTTGGCCGGGTGCCCGGCACTGAGCACTTCCGCAATGTGCTCCGCCACGACGTGGAGCTGTGCCCCAAGGTCACCTTCCTGAGAGTGGATGAAAGCCTCTACTTCGCCAACGCCCGTTTCCTCGAGGAAACCGTGATGGATCTGTTGACCCGGGAACCGGAACTGAAAGACCTGGTGCTGGTGTGTCCGGCGGTCAACCTGGTGGATGCCTCTGCGCTGGAAAGCCTTGAAACTATCAACGAGCGCCTGAAGGATGCCGGGGTCCGGTTGCATCTTTCCGAGGTGAAAGGGCCGGTGATGGACAGGCTGAAGGGTACGGAACTGCTTTCCCACCTGGGCGGCGAGGTGTATTTGAGCACCTACGAAGCCTGGCAGCGCCTGACCGACCCTGGCAAGCTCGAAAAACAGGTCGCCTGATTAATCAGGATCCGCTTGCGCCGGGGGTGGGGCCGGCCGTTATGATGTCATTCCCGACCTGGTTTCTGCGGTATTTTCGCTATGGGCATGACTGAAAACCTGCTATCGACCAGCCAGTGGATCACCACCCTTCTGCTTTTCCTGGTCATTCTGGTCCGGGCAGTGCGTTCGATTGACTGGCAGGCGTTCCGAAAGGATAGCGCACTCCAGCATTCGTTTTTCGGGGCAGCCGTGGTGCTGGGGTTTGTCTGGCAGTTGCGGGCGGGGATTTCTCCGGGCCTGGCCATCCATATTTTCGGTATCACAGCTTTAACGTTGATGCTGGGTTGGGCTCTGGCGGTTCTTTCGGGGCTGCTGGCCCTGGTGATTACCGTGATTACCGGCCGCGAGCCGTTGCTGATGTTTGCCGCCAACGGCCTGGTTACGGTGATGGCGCCGGCACTTGTCAGTCACTGGATCATGCTCTGGGAGCGTCGGCGGGATTTCCGGAATTTTTTCGCCTACATCTTTTTCTGCGGCTTTTTCGGCGCGGGCATTTCGGTGGCCGCTGCCGGCACCGTCATGTGCCTGATGCTATGGACCAGCGGCGTCTATACCTTTGATGAGCTGGTGCATGAATACCTGCGCTATCTGCCTCTGTTCATGATTCCGGAGGGCTTTGTGAATGGCACCCTGGTGACCGGGCTGATGGTGTTTCACCCGGACCGGCTGACAACACTCGATCAGAGGCGTTACCGATAAGCCCATCCCGGCTCAGAGGCCTTCGCCGGAAGCCAGAACCGGATTGAACGCATCCCCGTGTTTGCCAGACGCCACCCGTTCCTGCCACTGGCGTGCCCAGTCCAGAACCTCCCCTGCGGGCATCGGGCGGGCGATACCATAACCCTGAACAAAGTTACAGCCCATCTGGCGCAGCGCCCGGGCGTGTTCCGCGGTTTCCACCCCTTCAGCGAGTACCGGGTGGGCAAACCGCTGGGCCAGGAAGATCACGCTCTCCACAATGGCGTGGTCGCTGGCATCCTCAAGCATGTTCCGCACGAAACTCTGATCAATCTTGATGATGTCCACCGGCAGCGTGCGCAGGTAGGTGAGCGATGAAAATCCCGTGCCGAAGTCATCCAGGGCCACCTGCAGGCCGAGTTTCCGGCACCGAGTGAGGACATTGCTGGCCCGTTTGGTATCCTCAAGGGCCGTTGTTTCCAGTACTTCCAGGGTAATCTGCGCCGGATCGAGATCAGGGTGGCTGTGAAGGTAGCTTTCCAGATAGTCGATAAAGCTTCTGTCCATCAGGTGTGGTGCGCTGATGTTGATACTGATGGCGAGGTTCTCGCCGGCTTCCCTCCAGACGTTCATCCGGTGGATGGCCTCTTTCAGCACCCACTGGCCCAGGGGAGCCTCCAGGTGGCTGTTTTCCACAACGGGCAGAAACTCACCCGGAGAAACCAGGCCCTTTTCCGGGTGGTTCCAGCGGATCAGCGCCTCGAAACCAAGCAACTGGCAGTCGGTAACCCGGACCTGGGGCTGGAAAAAGAGCTCGAATTCCTCATTTTCGAGCGCCCGGCTGATTTCCATCAGCTGGTTGCGACGGTTCCGGCGATGCTCATCCAGGCCGGGGTCGAAGAAGTGATACTGGTTACGGCCCTTTTCTTTTGCTGAATACATGGCCTGGTCGGCGTGACGGATCAGACCTTCGGCGTCTGCCCCGTCTTCCGGGTAGCGGGTAATGCCGAGGCTTGCCGTCAGGGTAACGCTCTGGTCGCCTACTGGCACGGGTTCGCCAACGGTGGCAAGAAGGCGCTGATAGACCGCGTCGTGATTGTCGTCGCCCTGTAGCAGGAGCACAAACTCGTCGCCACCGATCCTGGCCACCGTGTCGCCACTGCGCATTGATCGTGTCAGCCGCTCGGAAAGGGTCCGCAAGGTCTGATCGCCCGCCCGTTGCCCAAGCTGGTCATTGATGGCCTTGAAGCCGTCCAAATCGAGGTAGCATACCGACAGGCTGCGGCCTTGCCGGTCAGCATGATCCCGGGCGGTGCGCAGCCGCTCCTCAAGCAGCTGGCGATTCGGCAAGCCGGTCAGGTCATCGTAGTTGGCCGCCCGGACCAGTTCCCTGGCGTGGTTCTTGATCGCCGTAATGTCTGAAAACGCCGCAACATGGTAGTGCTGGGCGGGTTCGTCCAGGTGTACGCGGCTGATGGCGAGCAGCTCAATGTATTCTTCCCCGTTTTTCCGGCGATTCCAGATTTCACCACACCAGTGACCGGTTTTCTCGATTGATCGCCACATGGACTGGTAATAGCCCGCCGAATGGCGCCCGGAACTGAGAATGGCGGGGTTGAGCCCCAGAACCTCGTTGCGGCTGTAGCCCGTGATCCGGGAAAACGCGGGATTCACATCCAGAATCTGGTTCGACTGATCGGTAATCAGAATGGCTTCGTGGCTGTGGTCAAAGACGCTGGCGGCAATGCGCAGACTGCGTTCACTGTGTTTGCGGTCTGAAATATTGTTGTGGATAGCGATAAAGCCTTGGCCAACGTCCTGATCGGCACTGATCGGAACACAATAGGTATGCACCCAGTAGGGAGAACCGGCCTTGGTGTAGTGAAGGATATCCTCTTCAATAACCTCCGCCTGGCGCAGCTTCTGGTTGATGCGTTTCGCAGTCTCCGGGTTCGTGCCGGGCCCGTACAACACGTCTCCCGGGAAGCGCCCCTTAACCTCATGAAGGCGGTAACCCGTGTGCTTTTCAAAGCTGGGATTGACCCACTCGATACGCCCCGCGTTGTCCAGCATGACCAGAAAGTTGGGCGTTACCGAGGCAATCAGGGCGAGCCGACCGGGGTCGATGTCTGAGAGGGGCTTTGTCGCAGTCGGGCGTCTGGCCATAAGAGCGGGTTCCGGATCATCGGCGGGTAAATGTTGCGAACTCCTCTGCCTTCGAGACACTTTTGTAAGTGTAGCAGCTGAGCAAACATTCACCGTCTGTAGTTTAGGCAACGGGTCGAGGTTTGGCTCTGGATTCTCCAATCGGGTCCAATAGGGCAGGATAGGGTACCGGAACGGCGCTGGAAAACTATTGGTTGTTGGTCGAAGGGAATTGATGGGTGTCAGTTTTTTGCCAGATTGTTGTCGATGTTCACTGTCGCCAGCTGGGCCACCGGGGCTTTGGGGCTTTTTCGGGGGCTGTTAAAACTTGCTCTACCTCAACTTCGGAAATGACTTGATGAACTATGCTGTTGCCATGCAGACCTGAACCGGTGGCGCGCAGCCACGTGAGGATGTGTTCAGCCCCCCGAGGTTCCTGGAAGGGACCTGTCTGCACAATGCGATTAAGGACAGGAGACCGCATCGTGACTGAAGACGAAACGCCGCCCGAAAATACCGAAAACGATCTTGCTTCGCGATTCCCCACAGCTTACACCATTCTGTTCTGTCTGATTGCCCTGGTCGCTGCTCTGACCTGGATCATCCCGGCAGGGCAATATGAACGGGCGATGAATGAAGAGGTCGGCCGTGAAGTCGCAGTGCCTGGCACCTATCAAACGGTGGATCCCAATCCCCAGGGCTTTGTTGATGTCATGCTGGCACCGACTGCCGGGTTCTACGATCCCGACAGTTACGCGGCCAACGCCATTGATGTTGCCCTGTTCGTGCTGTTTCTCGGGGGCTTTCTCGGGGTGATGAATGCAACCGGTGCCATAGATACCGGCATTCGCAGCGCCATGCGACACCTGGAAGGCCATGAAATCTGGATGATTCCTATCCTGATGACCCTGTTTGCCCTGGGTGGCACCACCTACGGGATGGCCGAGGAAACCCTGGCCTTCTACGCGATTCTGGTTCCCGTCATACTCGCGGCCGGCTACGACGCAGTGACCGGTGTTGCCATTATCCTGGTCGGTGCCGGGGTTGGCGTGCTTGGCTCCACCATCAATCCCTTCGCCACCGTGATCGCCGCCAATGCAGCCGGCATACCGTTTACCGACGGCATCGTGCTGCGTTTCATTCTGCTGATCGGTGGCCTGCTGATCTGCATTGCCTATGTCATGCGGTATGCCCACCGGGTCAAGGCAGACCCGTCACGTTCGGTGGTGTCAAAGCAGTGGGCAGCCCACCGTAAGCTGTTCCTGCAGGGGCATGATGAAGAGATTCACAGCGCAAGCCTCACCACCATTCAGATCATTTCCCTGATTATCTTCGGGCTGACCTTTGCGGTGATGATCTGGGGCGTGTCCTCCCAGGGTTGGTGGATGGCACGAATGGGGGCCCTGTTCTTCGGCGCCGCGATTGTGATTGGCCTTATTGCCCGCCTGGGCGAAAAGAAACTGACCGGCAGCTTTGTGGATGGCGCCCGGGATCTTCTAGGTGTCGCCCTGGTGGTCGGCCTTGCCCGTGGCATCGTGGTGATCATGGAGCAGGGCATGATCGCCGACACCATTCTGCACAGCGCGGAAACCTCGCTGGGTGGTCTGCCGGAGCTGGCTTTTATCAACCTCATGTTCTGGATCGAGGTAGGCATGAGCTTCTTTGTGCCTTCGTCCTCGGGGCTAGCCGTCCTGTCCATGCCAATTCTGGCACCGCTGGCGGACTTCGCGAATGTGGGGCGGGATCTGGTGGTTACCGCCTACCAGTCTGCCAACGGTCTGGTAAACCTGATCAATCCCACCTTCGCGGTTGTGGTTGGCGGTCTCGCCATCGGCCGGGTCTCCTACGATCGCTGGATCGCCTTTATCTGGCCCTTGCTGCTCATTCTGACTGTGTTTATCAGCGTGATAATCAGCATCGGCACCATGCTGTGAATTTTCTGAAAAAGGAGTTTCGCCATGTCTGAACCAAGCCTTGGAGTGCATTCTGAAACAGGAACCCTGCGACAGGTCGTTGTCTGCCGACCTGGCCTGGCCCACCGGCGGTTGACGCCGTCGAACTGCGATGCCCTGCTGTTTGACGATGTGTTCTGGGTAAAGCAGGCACAGAAAGACCACGATGTGTTTGCCAGTGTCATCCGGAGCCGGGGTGCGGAGGTCCTGGATGTCAACGAGCTGTTGGCGGAAACCCTGGATATTGCTGAAGGCCGGGCCTGGGTGCTGGACCACCGGATCAACTGGAACCACATTGGTGTCGGCATGGTGTCGGACCTGCGGGCCTGGATGGACGAGCTGCCCGGAAAAGCCCTGGCCGATTTCCTGATTGGCGGCCTGGAGGTGGCGGATCTGCCCTTTGATCCGGTGGGGCTTTTTGGTAACCATCTCGGACGTCTGGGATTCGTGCTGCCTCCGCTGCCCAATTTCCTGTTCACCCGGGACAACAGTGCCTGGATCTATGGTGGCGTGACCCTGAACCCGATGTACTGGTCCGCCCGCCGGCCCGAAACCCTTCTGATGGCAGCTATCTATAAGTTTCATCCAAGGTTCGCGGGCAAGGTAGAGGTGCATTGGGGCGATCCTCTGGCGGACCATGGCCTGGCCACTCTGGAGGGCGGGGACGTCATGCCGGTGGGCAATCGTACAGTGTTGGTCGGGATGGGCGAGAGGTCCTCGCCACAGGCCATTGGCCAGCTGTCAAAAGCACTGTTTGACGGTGGCATGGTGGATCGGGTTGTTGCCTGCCAGTTGCCGAAAGCCCGTTCAGCGATGCATCTGGATACCGTATTTACGTTTTGTGGCGGCAACGTGGTCACTGCCTTCAAGGAGGTGGCCGATGCCGTGATCTGCTTTGACCTGAGGCCGGGCGAGGGCGCAAAAACGCTGTCCTTCCGGCAGGAATCGCGACACTTGTTCGAGGTGGTTGCGGAGATTCTCGGGTACCCGGCCCTGGAGGTTGTGCCCACGGGTGGCGACAGTCTGGAAGAGCGGGAGCGTGAACAATGGAACGACGGTAACAACGTGCTGGCGCTGAGCCCTGGCGTGGTTGTCGGTTATGACCGAAATGACGATACCAATGCCGCCCTGTCCGCGGCGGGCATCGAGGTCCTGGCAATACCCGGTGCCGAGCTGGGCCGGGGCCGCGGCGGTGGCCGCTGCATGAGCTGCCCAACCATCAGGGATGCTGTCTGACAGCGAAGGAGACGTGTAATGGCTTTTAACCTCAAGAACCGGCATTTTCTGACCCTGCGCGATTACACCCCGCGCGAAATCAGTTTCCTGCTCAAGCTGGCGGCGGATCTGAAAACCGCCAAGTATGCCGGCACCGAGGTGCCACGGCTGCAGGGCAAGGACATCGCGCTGATCTTCGAGAAAAACTCCACGCGAACCCGGGTCGGGTTCGAAGTTGCCGCCTTCGACCAGGGCGCTCGGGTGACCTACCTGGGGCCGACCGGTACCCACATAGGGCACAAGGAATCGGTCAAGGATACCGCCCGGGTGCTGGGCCGGGTCTACGATGCCATCGAGTACCGGGGCTTCGGGCAGACCATTGTGGAAGAGCTGGCGCAATACGCGGGCGTGCCGGTCTACAACGGGCTGACCAACGAGTTCCATCCGACCCAGATACTGGCGGATTTCCTGACCATGCAGGAGCATGTGGAGAAGCCCCTGCGCGAAGTGGCCTATGTATTTATCGGCGATGCCGCCAACAACATGGGCGACAGCCTGCTGATCGGTGGCGCCAAGATGGGGATGGATGTGCGCTTGTGCGCCCCGCAAGCCTGCTGGCCGAAACAGGCCGTTCAGGATGAGGCGAAGGCAATCGCGGCCGAAACCGGCGCCCGGATCACCATCACCGATGACACAGACGCGGCCGTGGCCGGTGTCGACTTCGTCTATACCGATGTCTGGGTCTCCATGGGGGAACCCAGGGAGAAGTGGGCCGAGCGCATCAAGCTGCTGATGCCCTATCAGGTCAACGCCGCGCTGATGGAGAAAGCCGGCAATCCCCGCGTGCGCTTCATGCATTGCCTGCCGGCGTTCCATAACACCGAGACCACGGTGGGTAAGGAAATGCGGGACGAATTTGGCATCGACGCCATGGAAGTGACCGAGGAGGTGTTTGAAAGCCCGGCGTCCGTCGTCTTCGATCAGGCAGAAAACCGCATGCATACCATCAAGGCCGTCCTCGTGGCGACCCTGGGAGGCTGACATGCTGGTGGTCGCAGCTTTGGGTGGTAACGCCCTTCTGAAGCGCGGAGAGCCGCTGACGGCAGAGGCTCAGCGCCGTAATGTGCAGGTCGCGGCCAAATCGCTGGCACAGATTGTCCGTGCCGGACACGATCTGGTAGTGACCCACGGCAACGGTCCGCAGGTGGGGTTGCTGGCACTTCAGGGCGCGTCCTACAAGCCGGATGAGGCTTATCCGCTGGATGTTTTGGGTGCGGAAACCGAGGGCATGATCGGTTATATGATCGAACAGGAGCTGGAAAACGCCCTGGAACATGACCGTCCGGTCGCCACCTTACTGACACAGGTGGTGGTGGACCCGAAAGATCCCGCCTTTGCGAAACCGGCCAAGTTTGTCGGGCCGGTGTACGAACGCGCTGAGGCCGAGCGCCGGGCAGCAGGCGCGGGCTGGAGTATTGCGCCGGACGGTGACAAGTGGCGACGGGTGGTGCCCTCCCCCAAACCCCTGGAAATACCGGATTTGCGAGTGTTGCAAATGTTGCTGGAGCAGGGTGTGGTCGTGGTCTGCACCGGTGGTGGCGGAATACCGGTGCTGCGCCGGGAAGACGGCAGTCTGGTGGGCATTGAAGCGGTCATCGACAAGGACGCCGCCAGCGCGCTGCTGGCCAGACAACTGGGCGCGGATGCGCTGCTCCTGCTGACCGATGTTGATGCCGTCTACCGGGATTTTGGCACCGATCAGTCGACGCCGGTTTCCACACTGACGGTGGCCGAGGCGCGAGCACTGGATATGCCCGCCGGCTCGATGGGGCCGAAGCTGGCCGCCGCCTGTGAATTTGCGGAAGCCGGCGGATTCAGCGGCATCGGCCGGCTGCGGGATGCCATTGCCATACTTCAGGGGGCGGCAGGCACTCGTGTGTCTGCCGGGTAACAGGTTCCTGTTATGAGTCAGGATACGCTGGACGCGTCGCCGGGGCCTGGCACCGGCATCATCGTTGGTATCAGGGGCGGTGTTGTGAGTGTCCGGTTTCCTGAGCCGGTACCCCACATTCGCGAGCTCCTGTACGCTGGCAAGATTGCCCTCGAGGTGGCCGCACTTGAGGACAAGGGCGTGGTCCGTTGCATGGCATTGGCCCCGGTGAAGGGGCTGGGCTTGGGGATGCCGGTTCGGGCGACCGGTTCGTCGATCACCGTGCCGGTGGGTGATGCCATACTGGGGCGTATGCTCAACGTATTTGGTGCGCCTGTGGATAACAAACCGGTCCCGGCTACCAGTGAGCGCCGCGCTATCCATCAGCTCCCGCCGTTGCTGGAAGACCGTGTGGTCCGAAGCCAGATTCTGGAAACCGGCATCAAGGCCATTGATCTGCTGTCTCCCATTGAGCGGGGTGGAAAAACCGGCCTGTTCGGTGGCGCCGGGGTGGGAAAGACGGTTCTGATTACCGAACTGATCCATAACACGGTTCAGCAACACAAGGGCGTCAGCCTGTTTTGCGGTATTGGCGAACGGTCCCGGGAGGCGGAAGAGCTTTACCGGGAAATGGGCGAGGCCGGTGTACTTGATAACACCGTCATGCTGTTCGGGCAAATGAACGAGGCTCCGGGTGTCCGGTTCCTGATCGGCAAGACCGCGCTGACCATGGCGGAATATTTCCGCGACGAACAGCACCGGGATGTGCTGTTGCTGATCGACAACATTTTCCGCTTTGTCCAGGCGGGCTCGGAAGTGTCCGGGCTACTGGGGCGGATGCCTTCGCGGGTTGGCTATCAGCCGACACTGGCGACCGAGCTGGCCGAGCTGGAGGAGAGAATCACCTCAACCCGCAGCGCCGCAATCACGTCGGTTCAGGCCGTTTACGTGCCGGCCGACGATTTCACCGACCCTGCTGCCGCCCATATTTTCTCCCATTTGTCCGGTTCCGTGGTGCTGTCACGAAAACGTGCGAGCGAAGGTTTGTACCCGGCGATAGATCCCCTGGCATCGTCCTCGGTCATGCTTACGCCCTCTGTGGTCGGGCAGCGACATTACGACATTGCCCGGGCGGTGCGCCGAACCCTGGCTGAATACGAGGAATTGCGGGATATCATCGCCATGCTGGGCATTGAGGAGCTGTCGGCGGCGGACCGGTCAACCGTTGCCCGTGCCCGCCGGCTGGAAAGATTCCTGACCCAGCCGTTTTTTACCACCGCGGCCTTTACCGGTGCCGAAGGCAAGCGTGTGACCATCGCTGAGACACTTGATGGCTGTGAAACCATTCTGGAGCAGACTGAGTTCGGGCAGAGCGAAAGTGAGTACTACATGATTGGCGCATTGCCGGAGGTGGTGGCATGACAATGGCGACGGAGATGGAGGTGTGCCTCAGGCTGCCGACCCGGGTTCTCTATCAGGGCATGGCCCGCAAGCTGTTCGCCGTGGCGGAAAACGGAGCCTTCGGGCTATTGCCCAATCACATTGATTTCGTCACCGCGCTGGAACCGTCGGTGTTGATTCTGACCCTGGCGGATGGCAATGAGCAGATCTTCGGCATCGACGAGGGCATTCTGGTGAAAAAAGGCCATCAGGTGGATATCGCCATCCGGCGAGGTGTCCTCGGCGAGAACCTCGACTCCCTGCAGGCAAGCGTCAAGAAGAATTTTATCGAGGTGGACGAAGACGAACGCGTGGCCCGATCCGCACTGTCCAGGCTGGAGGCCGGCATGGTGCGCCGGTTTGCCGACCTGCAGCGGCCCAAGCCATGACCCGGCGGCGCGGATCCCCGGAGGACGATATTGGCCGTCGGGCCCGACGTCTGAAAAAAACCAGGGATAACCCCGGGGTCAGCCCGCTGCGCGGTTTGGGGGCCTTCGGTATGATTGGCTGGTCCATTGCCGTCCCGACCGTGGGTGGCGCTTTCCTGGGGATGTGGCTTGATCGCAACCTGCCCCAGGAATTTCCGTGGGTTATTGCGCTGATTCTGGGCGGTGTCGCCCTGGGTGGTTTCATTGCCTGGGCCTGGATCAGCAGGGAAAGCAGGGAAGAGGAGGATGACAATGGTGATCATTGACTGGCCGGGCGCGCTGATGGGCTTTGGTGCCGGTGTGGTGGTGAGCATTCTGTATTTTGCGGGTCTGGCAGTGACTGTGCGTGTGGCACTGGGTGCCTCCCGTCCCAGTTCGGTGCTTCTGCCCAGCGCTCTGGTTCGGATCGGGCTGCTGCTATCCGTTGGTTGGCTGGTGACTGCCGGTGTAACCCTGCCTTGGGCCTTTGCCGGTTATGGACTGGCCTTTTTCCTCGTGCGCTTGTTTGCTACCACGCTTGCCCGCCTGCCACGTCCGGAGGATATCTGATGGAACTGACACCCGATGAGACCATAGTGTTCACGATCTGGGGCATGGGCATTAACGAAACGGTCGTTAATACGTGGATCGTCATGATCATACTGACCGTTGCCTCAATTCTCATTACCCGCAATTTACGGCCGGATGTGCCACCAAACCGCTGGCGCACCACCCTGGAAGTGATTGTGACGGTCATCCAGAGCCAGATCGAGGAAATCTCGCCGCACGCTTCGCGCCATGTGCTCTATTTTTCCGGAACGCTGTTCCTGTTCATCGCGTTGTCGAATCTGCTGCTGGTGGTGCCGGGCTTTTCCCCGCCGACTGCCTCGCTCTCCACCACCGCTGCCCTGGCGTTGTCGGTACTGATTGCTGTGCCGCTGTTCGGGATTACCCGGCAGGGCATCGGTGGCTATCTCAAAACCTACATCCAGCCATCCGTCATCATGTTGCCGTTCAATATCATCAGCGAGTTCTCGCGTGGTATCTCCCTGGCCATCCGTCTGTATGGCAACGTTATGAGCGGCGCGGTCATCGCGGGCATCCTGCTGGGTGTCGCCCCATTCTTTTTTCCCGTGGTTATGGATGTACTCGGTTTGCTGACGGGCCTGATCCAGGCCTACATATTCGCCATCCTGGCGACGGTTTATATCTCATCGGCGACAGCCACCACTGGAAAGTCCCTGAGCAAGGAGAACGACAAATGACTGACTTTGCGCTTATTGCTGCGGTCTCGATTCTGACCGCTGGCCTGTCCGTGTCTTTTGGTGCAATCGGCCCTGCTCTGGGAGAAGGCAGGGCTGCAGCCGCGGCCCTTGCCGCCATTGCCCAGCAGCCGGATTCGGCATCGACACTTTCGCGGACCCTATTCGTCAGCCTGGCAATGATTGAGTCCACGGCAATTTACTGTTTTGTCGTGGCGATGATCGTCCTGTTTGCCAATCCCTTCTGGGATCAGGCTCTGCAGTCCGCCCAGTCGGCCGCGGGTTGAACCATGTCTGTTGACTGGGTCACGATCCTTGCCCAGGTTGGCAACTTTCTTGTGCTGGTCTGGCTGCTCAAGCGCTTTCTGTACAAGCCCATCCTGAATGGGATTGATGCCCGTGAGGCGGAGATCGCAACACGCATGGGTGAGGCGGAGGTCGCCCGGAAAAAAGCCGCCGCAGCCGAAGCCGCGTTTCTGGAACAGAAGCAGAAATTGCTGGCAGATAACTCCGTTAATGCGGAGCGGATTCGCGAGCAGGCGGAACAAGAGAAAGATGCCCTGCTGGCCGACACTCGCAAGAACCTGGAACGCGAAAAACAGGACTGGCAGTCGCATCTGGAGGCAGAGCGGGAAAGATTCACCAGGGAGTTGCACCTGGCCAGCGCCGAAACCCTCTACCGACTGGTTCGCCGGGCACTGCATGATCTGGCGGATGAGGATCTGGAGGAACACATTGCCCTGAATGTGATCGGCAAGCTGAAACCTTTGGTACGGGAGCTTACCTCCGCTGCTGGCCGTTCGGAACAGGCCATTGCCACTACCCATACGCCGCTTCCGGAGAACACGCAGGAAAAGATCAGGGCCGCGCTGGAACGTCTGGCTCCCGGTCTTTCCTTGAGTTTTACCACGGATGCCCGTCAGGCTCCTGGTCTGATTCTGCGGATTGGCAGTGTTCAGGTGGCCTGGACAGTCGATAGTTATACCGACGAGCTGACCGGGTTATTGGCAGACCGGCTGGCCGCCGGTGGATCCGGCAGGGTAAACAATCATGGCTGAAGAACCGGCGATGACCGCAACAAAGAGGTTCATTGATACCCTGATGGACATCCCGAGTCCTTCACTGGCACTGACCGAAGTGGGCATGGTTACGGAGGTGGGTGACGGTATTGCCGTGGTGTCTGGCCTGGCGAGGGCCCTGGCGGATGAGCTGCTGGTCTTTGCCTCGGGTGTCCGGGGTGTGGTGCTTGATCTGGAGCCAGGCCGGCTGGGCGTTATCCTGCTTGGGCCCTCGGAGCGGGTGATGTTCGGGGAGGATGTCTGGCGGACTCATAAAGTGTTCAGTGTGCCGGTGGGGCCTGGCCTCATCGGCCGTGTTGTCGATGCCACCGGCGAGCCCCGGGACGGGAAAGGCAGGGTGGCCTCGACCGCGGAAAGGCCGGTGGAGGCCAGCGCCCCGGGTATACTGAGCCGTGCGCCGGTCACCCGCCCCCTCGCCACCGGCATCAAGGCGATTGATGGCGCGGTGCCCGTTGGGCTGGGCCAGCGGGAGTTGATTATCGGCGACCGGCAAACCGGAAAAACGTCCATTGCTGTCGATACCATTCTCAACCAGGCCCGTTCGAATGTTCTCAGCATTTATTGCGCGATCGGCCAGCGCGGTGACGCGGTTGCCCGTGTGATTGAAACCCTTCGGCAAAGTGGTCAGATCGCGAACACCATCGTGGTTGCTGCCGGCGATGAGGACACGCCGGGCCTCGCCTACATCGCACCGTATGCGGCGATGACCATGGCCGAATACTTTTCAAACCATGGCAGGGATGTGCTGGTTGTTCTCGACGACCTGACACACCATGCCCGTTCCTATCGCGAGCTGTCCCTGCTACTGCGTCGCCCGCCGGGTCGGGAAGCCTTCCCGGGTGACATATTCTATGTGCACGCACGACTCCTCGAACGGGCGGGACAGTTCACGCCGGAAGCTGGGGGGGGGGCCATCACCGCGCTGCCCATTGTCGAAACGCAGGCGGAAAATCTGTCCGCGTACATTCCGACCAATCTGATTTCGATTACCGATGGCCAGATCTATCTGTCGCCCCGGCTGGTGCGAAAAAACCAGTTTCCTGCGGTGGATATCGGGTTATCCGTATCGCGGGTAGGGGGCAAGGCCCAGCATCGGGCGTTCCGGGATGTGGCGGGCAACCTGCGCGTCACCCTGTCCCAGTTTGAGGAACTGGAGGATTTTGCCCGTTTTGGTACCCGCCTGGATGATAACACCCGGGCCCGCCTGAGCCGCGGGGCTGCCGTGCGTGCCGCGTTGCGTCAGCCCGAGCGGGACCCGGTTCCGGCAGTGGAACAGCTTCTGGTGCTGATGGCCGCGATGGAAGGGCTGCTCGACGGACTGTCCGAAACCGCCGTTGCCGAGGCCATGGCCAGGATCCGGGAAGGTGTCGGCGACACCCTGAAAGGCGTTGCCGGGAGCATCGGGCAAAACCGTTCTCTGGACGACGACGAAAAGGCAACCCTCCTGCGGGTGGCCCGTGAGGTGTTAAAGTTGCCTGGAGGCGATGGCCATGACCCAGACACTTGAAACCCTGTCCCGCCTCACCGCCACGCTGACCAGTATTCGCGGCATTGTTCACACCATGAAAACCATGTCCGCGATCAACGCGGTACCGTATGAGCATGCGGCGAGGTCTGTTGAGTCCTACCACCAGACGGTGCTGACCGGCATCCGGGCATTTGTTGCCAAAACCGGCCCCATTGCGATGCCTGTCGCTGCGCGGGCTGAACGGATTCTGGTGGTGTTCGGCTCTGATCATGGCCTGTGTGGCAATTACAACGAGGTGCTTGCCGCGAGGGCATTGATCGAGGCTTCCCGGAGCGAGGGCGGTACCCGGGTATTGTGCGTCGGCGCCCGCATGAATGACGCCCTCAGCGATCAGGGGCTTGGCCCGGAAGTCACCTTCCTGCCGCCGGCGTCGGCCGATGGCATCGGGCGCCTTGCCAGTGACATCGTGACCCGGCTGGACGAGATCGGGGGTGGCGACGTACATAACCGGATTGCCGTAACCCTGGTGTTCACCCGGCGGGCAGGAAAGGGGCAGCGTGAACCGGCAGTAAGCCCGTTGTTGCCCTTGCCACCCTCGCTGCTGTCGGATCCGGGCAAGGTGGGCTGGCAGTCCCGGTCCCTCCCCGACTACACGATGCAGGCGACGCCGCTGCTTGCAGCGCTGCTTCGTAACCATATCTTTGCCAGCGTTTTTCAGGCATCGGCGGAAGCAATGGTCACCGAGAACGCGGCCAGGCTTGCGTTGATGCAGCAGGCGGAACAGGCGGTTGATGAACGGCTTGAGGAGGTTGGAGGGCAATTCAGGCTGGTGCGTCAGGATGAGATTACCAATGAGCTCATGGACATCATTATCGGTTTTGAGGCACTGAAAAAGGAATCACCAGCGTTATGAGCAGCCCCCGCATGTTTTCAGGGGAGGATTGCTGATAACATTGGCTTATTAACTAATAACCAAATGTGTCATCCAGGAGGTGCTCAATGGGGCGGTTAGCTGCTGCGGGCTTTATCGTCACTCTGGGGCTGCTGGCCTCTGCGGTCCAGGGGCAGGACGGCGCCCGGGCGCTGATGACAGCGGTCACGGAGCGCAGCGAGTTTCATGAGACCGTCCATCTTGATGGTGTTATTGAGGCTGTTCAGCAGAGCACTGTCTCTGCCCAGACCAGTGGTACCGTCCAGAGCCTGCCCTATGATGTTGACGATTCTGTCGCCGCCGGAGACCTTATCGTTCAGCTCGAGGACAGTGAACAACGGTCCCGGCTGCGCCAGGCCCAGGCGGGACTGGAGGAAGCCGAAGCGGCACTCTCGGATGCGCGCCAACGCTTTGAGCGTATCGAGGCGGTTCATGAACGGGGACTGGTGTCCCGCCAGGAGTTTGATCAGGCTCGCAACAATCTGGCGGCCGCCCGGGCCAGGGTGGAGCGTGCCAGCGCCACGGTTGCCGAGGCCCGGGAGCAGCTGTCCTACACCCGGGTGCTGGCGCCCTATGGCGGCATCCTCACCGAGCGGCATGTGGAAGTAGGAGAGTCCGTAAATCCCGGCCAGCCACTGCTCAGCGGGCTCTCCCTGGAGCAGCTCCGGGTCGTGGTTGAACTGCCACAGAAATACGCGGAACTCGCGCGGACCGAGCGCCAGGCAAAGGTCACTCTTGCCGATGGCCGGGTGCTGGAGACCGGTGAGATGACCTTTTACCCCTACGCGAATCCGGAAACCCACACCTTCCGCCTGAGAATGCGCCTGAGTGAGCCCAACGGCTCCCTGTTTCCCGGCATGCTGGTCAAAGTCGGCGTGCCCGTCGCCAGTCGTGAGGCCCTCTGGGTGCCGGCCAGCAGCCTGATTCAGCGCAGCGAACTGAGAGCGGTTTTTGTGCTGGATGATCAGGGCCGGCCCCGGCTCCGCCAGGTGCGCACCGGGGTCCGCGATAATGGCCGGCTCGAAATCCTGGCGGGCCTGAGCGAAGGCGAACGGGTGGTTACCAACCCATCGGAGCTGGTTGGCAGTGATCGGCTGAACCTTGTCACGGAGTTAGGTACAGAGTCGGGCCCGGAGGCGAATCCGTGAGCCGGGAGCTGCCGCCTGTGGGGCCATCCGGGGCCATTGCCCGGGTGTTTCAGAACAATCATCTCACGCCATTGCTTGCTATTCTGGCGATTATTCTCGGTATCCTGGCCGTGGTGGTCACACCCAAGGAGGAAGAGCCCCAGATCGATGTCACCATGGCCGACATCATGGTGGCGTTTCCCGGAGCCAGCACCCGCGAGGTGGAAAACGCCATAGCCACGCCCGCCGAACAGGTGATGAGCGAGATTCAGGGCGTGGAGCATGTCTACTCGGTGTCGCGGCAGGGCCAGGCAGTGATTACCGTCCAGTTTGAAGTGGGCGTGCCGCGCCAGGAGGCGCTGGTGCGGCTCTACAACCAGGTGTATTCGAATCAGGACTGGCTGCCAGCCAACCTCGGAGCCAGCCAGCCGGTCATCAAGCCCAAGGGGATTGACGATGTTCCGGTGATGACCCTGACCCTTTACGATCCGGTTCACGGGCACACCGGGGAAGAGCTTACCCGCCTTGCCCATATGCTGGAGGTCGTCCTGAAGCGGGTTCCGGGCACCCGGGACGTCTACACCACCGGGGGCATCCCCGACCGGGTCGATATCCGGTTTGATCCGGCACTGCTGGCAGGCTTCAACCTGACCATTGACGATCTACGAAATGCGCTGTCTGCCGCCAATGCCAGCAGCCAGGAGGCCCGGATTACAAGGGATAACGTCTCCATCCCGGTTCAGGCCGGAACCCTGCTGGAATCGGTCGACGATGTTCGCCGTCTGGTGGTGGGTATGCAGAATGGCTCAGCGGTTTACCTGGCGGATGTGGCCGAAATCAGCCGGGGTGGCACGGTGGCCGATCAGAGCGTAATGACGGGCTTCGGGCCGGCACATGAAAACGGAATCGCCGGTCGGCCCGGCGAAATGTACCCCGCGGTAACCCTGGCGATCGCCAAGAAACCGGGAGAAAACGCCGTCAATATCACCACGGCCATTGAAGAGCGTCTGGAGCAGTTGCGAAACCGGGCATTACCCGAGGGCGTGGAAGTGCTGGTTACCCGGGACTACGGCGTGACGGCGTCCCGGAAGGCCCGCAAGCTGATCACCGATCTGATCTCCGCCACCCTGAGCGTGGTGCTGCTGGTGCTGGCGGCCATGGGCTGGCGCCAGGCCCTGATCGTCGGTGTTGCGGTCCTGATTACCCTGTTGCTGACCCTGGTGTTTTCCTGGGCCTGGGGTTTTACCCTCAATCGTGTGTCCCTGTTCGCGCTGATTTTCTCCATCGGCATACTGGTGGATGACGGTATCGTGATCACCGAGAACATCAATCGTCGGATCCGGAACTCCCGCCAGGCGGTGAAGGACATCATTCCCGTCGCCGTCGACGAAGTGGGAACGCCCACCATCATGGCCAGCCTGACCGTCATGGCGGCGCTGATCCCGATGGCCTTTGTCAGTGGCCTCATGGGGCCGTACATGAGTCCCATCCCGATCAATGCCTCGGCGGGGATGGTGCTGTCCCAGATCGTGGCCTTTGTTGTCGTGCCCTGGCTGGCCTTCCGGTTGCTGAAACACAAGCAAGGAGAAATGGCCTCCGAAGCGGACGAGGCTTCCAGTTCCGCTGACGGCGTCAGCCCCTTGTCCCTGCGCATTTTCCGGACGGTCCTGGGCCCGTTTCTCGGTGATCATCCCTGGCGTCGCCGACTGCTTGGGCTGGGTGTGGTTGGACTGACCATTGCGGCTGCGTCGTTGCCGGTCTTTATGGCGGTTATCCTGAAAATGCTGCCCTTCGACAACAAGTCCGAGCTGCAGGTCGTGGTCGACATGCCTGAATACACCCCGATGGAGCAGACCCAGCGGGTACTGATGGAAATGGGCGGGTACCTTGAATCGGTAGACGAAGTCGCCACCTGGCAGACCTACGCCGGCACGGCATCCCCTATCAACTTTAATGGCCTCGTACGCCAGTATTACCTGCGCAATGATCCCTACCAGGGCGATATCCAGATCAACCTGAGCAGCGAGGAAAACCGGGATCGACAGTCCCACGACATTGCCCAGTCCTTGCGGGCGCCACTGAAGGCGGTTGCCGACAAATACGGTGCCAGCGTGAAGGTCGTGGAGGTGCCCCCGGGGCCCCCGGTTCTGTCTCCGGTGGTGGCCGAAATCTACGCGGTGGATGAATCCCGTCGGGCGGAACTGGCCCGCGGCGTGGCAGAGGGTATGACGGAAGTCGATGGACTGGTGGATATCGACACCACCCTCGAAGCTCCGACCCGGCAGTGGGAAGTTGTGGTGGACCGTGAACGGGCGGCGCGGCTTGGCGTTTCTCAGGCCCAGGTCGTCGGTGCCCTGCAGACAGCGCTTGGCGGGACCAGTGTCAGCTTCCTGCATGACGATCACGCCAAGTATCCCGTTCCGATCCGGGTGATTCTTGCCGAGGGCGACAAGGCTCAGCCGTCGGTGCTTCTCTCCCTGCAGGTGCGCAGCCGTAACGGCAATCTGGTCCCGCTGGCGAGCATTGCCGACATTCGTGAAGCGGACTGGATGGGTGCGATCTATCACAAGGACCTGCTGCCGCTGACCTATGTGACGGCGGATATGGCTGGCGAGACTGATTCACCGCTGTATGGCATGTTTGCCATGGTGGAGCGCCTGAAGCAGCTGGAAGGCGCCCCGGAACAATACTTTATCGGCCAGCCGACGCTCCCGGAAAAAGGCGCGCTCAAATGGGACGGTGAATGGCAGATTACCTATGAAACCTTCCGGGATATGGGGGCCGCTTACAGCGTGGGTGTGTTCATGATCTTTGTTCTGCTGGTGGCGCAGTTCCGCTCGTATATCCTGCCACTGGTCATCATGGCCCCCATTCCGCTGACGCTGATCGGGATCATGCCTGGCCATGCCCTGCTGGGGCGAGAGTTCACCGCAACCAGTATGATCGGCATGATAGCCCTGGCCGGTATCATCGTGCGTAATTCCATTTTGCTGGTGGTGTTTATCCGGCAACTGATCGAGGAAGGGGTGGAACTGGACGAAGCGGTGGTTCTGGCCGGTGCGGTTCGGATCAAGCCCATTGTCCTGACCGCCATTTCGGCGATGGTAGGTGCTTACTTCATTCTGAATGATCCGATATTCAACGGCCTGGCAATCTCGCTGATCTTTGGTCTGGCCATGTCCACGCTGCTGACGGTTCTGGTGGTTCCCCTGCTGTACTACACTCTGGCTCGCCGATCCGAAAACGGTGGTTGACTGTATAGTAGCCTGAACCTAACAGCCCGACGGGCCTTATTTACCATAGCTGGCCAGCACGTAATGTCCAAAAGACTCACTCCTGTATTGATTCTCGCCATCGGCATTGCCGGTTTCCTGTTTCTCAAGATGACTCGCCCGGAGCCCGCCGAAGTGAGCACCACCGAGCGTAGCTGGCGTGTTCAGGTACAGCGGATTGAACCGGGCACCCACACTCCGGTGTTGCCGCTGTATGGGGAGGTCACCGCCCCGGAGCAACTGACGGTTATTGCAACGCTCGCCGGGCGTATCGGGGAACGCCCCGTGACCGAGGGTTGGAGGGTGAGGGAGGGCGACCTGCTGGTGGCTCTGGAGGATGCCGACATCCGGCCGGCGCTTGCCCAGGCGGAAGCGCAGGTGGCGGACCTGGAGGCCCAGATCCGTTCGGAACAGGTGCGCTACCGGAATGATCAGGTGGCGCTGGCCAGTGAGCAGGCCATTCTCGACAACGCCCGTCGCCAGCTTGAGCGTACGCGGTCACTGGTGAACCGCAACCTGGCGTCCCGGGAGGGGCTGGAAGCGGCCACTGACGCCGCCGCCCGGGCAGAACTGACCGTGACTACCCGGCAGCGGGCGATTGAGGAACATCCGGCCCGCCTGCAGAGCCTGGAGGCGAAGCTGGCCCAGGCCGAAGCCAACCTCGACAGCACCCGCCGGGATGCCGGGCGGGCCCGGATGATCGCGCCCTTCGATGGTATCGTCACCGACATTCAGGTGGCCGAGGGTGACCAGGTCAGCCGCGGCGAGTCCCTGCTGTCGCTGTATCCCGTCGACGGTCTCGAACTCAGGGCGCGGGTGCCGGAGATGTTTCGTGGCGAATTGCTGGATGCCCTGGAGCGGGGAGAAACCCTGATGGCGACCAGCACGGGTGGTCAACACCGGTTCCGGCTGGTTCGATTCGCCGGTACCAGCGATCCCTCCGGTACCGAGGCCATCCTGGAACTTGAGGGCGAACCCGGGGGGCTTCGCCCGGGAGAGCTGACGCCGGTGATCCTCGAACGCGCTGCCCGGGACAATACTGTCGCGATTCCTTTCAGTGCACTCTATGGTGCCGACAGCGTCTACCTGATGACCCCGGATAACCGGATGGAGCGGGCCAGGATCGAGCGGGTCGGCGAAGCCCGTGGCAGCAATGGCGAGCGTCGCCTGCTGGTGTCCGGTGAGGCGCTTGTCTCCGGGGCGCGCCTGATCACCACACATCTGCCCAATGCCATTGCCGGCCTCAGGGTGGACGTGGCAGATTCCGGAGCAGCGGCCCAATGAGGCGCAAAAAGGGGGTAATCGGCTTTTTCGTTCATCACCGGGTTGCTGCCAACCTGGTGATGCTGGTGATGTTGCTCGGTGGCGTGCTGGCCCTGACCCGGATGAACATCCAGTTTTTTCCCACCTTTGCCCTGGATGTGGTCAGCGTTCGCGTGGTCTGGAGCGGCGCTTCCGCCGAAGACGTGGAGCAGGGCATTACCAACCCGCTGGAGCAGCGCCTGCGCAGTGTCGACGGCCTGAAAAAAATGACCTCGACATCGGCCCAGGGCGTGTCGTCCATCACCCTGGAATTCGAGGAGGGCACCGATCCGATTCTGGCCCTGGACGACGTTCGCCAACAGGTGGACGAATTCACCAACTTCCCCGCCGAGGCGGAGGAACCCCAGGTAACCCGGATAGAACGGTATGAGCCCGTCGCCCGGCTGCTGGTTATTGGTGATGTGGACCGTAGTGAGTTGCGACAGCTGGCTTATCGGTTCGAGGACGAATTGCTGCAGCGGGGCATTGACCGGGTGTCCATTCGGGGCTTGCCGGAGCAGCAAATCAGCATCGATGTGCCGGTGGAGCGGCTGGAGACGCTGGGGCTGTCGCTGGAGCAGGTCGCTGAGCGAGTTGCCGCCATTTCACGGGATCTGCCAGCGGGCATGATGGCGCAACAGGATGCGACCCGGGAACTTCGGGCCGTGGAGCAGCGCCGTAGCCCCCAGGAATTCGAAAATATCCCGTTGCTCAGTGGTGAGCGCATCCAACTGAACCTCGGAGATGTTGCGAGCATCCGGCAGGAAGCCCGGGAAAGCCAGATAACCCTGGAAAAAGACGGCAAGCCGGCGGTTGAGCTCCAGTTGCAGCGGTCAGAAAACGGTAACTCACTGGCGGCCGCCAAGGTGCTGGAAACCTGGCTGGCGGACACCCGGCCGGCGCTGCCGCCGACGGTGGCACTGGAAGTCTACGATGAAACCTGGCAGTTGCTGGACGATCGCATTTCCCTGTTGGTGAAAAACGGCCTGGGCGGTCTGGTGCTGGTGGTCTGTCTGTTATACCTGTTCCTGCCGGGGCGGGTGGCCATGTGGGTGGCTATTGGCATCCCGACGGCGTTCCTGGCGGCGATGGCGGTACTCTGGCTGATCGGTGGCTCCATCAACATGATTTCCCTGTTTGCCCTGATCATGGCGTTGGGGGTCATCGTGGATGATGCCATTGTGGTCGGTGAAGACGCCGATGCCCACGCCCGAATGGGGGAGGAATCCATTTATGCGTCCGAGGGTGCCGCCAGGCGGATGGTCTGGCCGGTGCTGGCGTCTTCCCTGACTACCGTCGCAGCTTTCATGCCCCTGCTGGTGGTCGGTGGTGTGATCGGCAATATCCTGGGTGATATTCCGCTGGTGATGATTTGCGTACTGGTCGCCTCTCTTCTGGAGTGCTTTATCGTTCTTCCGGCGCACCTGCGCCACGCCTTTGTTCCCCGTCGAAAGCAAACAACAGGATCTGAGGCACCCGAATCGAAAAAACCGGGCCCGATCGAGCGGTTTCGGCGCGGCTTTGAGCAACGTTTTGACCAGTTCCGGGAGGGCCGGTTTCGCCGGTTTTCCCGCTACAGCCTCGAGCACCGGGGCGCGACGGTTGCCGGTGCGGTTGCCCTGGCAATTGTGACCGTCGGGCTACTGGCTGGCGGCCGACTCGGTTTCAACTTTTTCCCGACGCCGGAGCCGTCGGTGTTCTACGCCAATGCCAGTTTCGTGGCCGGAACTTCCCGGGGAACGGTGGACGGCTTCCTTGAGCAGATGCAACAAACCCTCAACGATACCGAAGAGGCCCTGGGGGGCGATTTCATCCTCCATGCGGTCACTACCCGGGGGGCAACCCAGGGCGCCGAAGGCAACTCACGAAGTGGCGATGAGCTGGGCTCAATGATGATCGAGCTGGTGCCCTCGGACCAGCGTTCAGTCCGTAACCCCGAATTCATAACCGAGTGGCGCAGCCGGCTGGAGACACCGGCCGGGCTGGATAGCCTGACCATATCCGAACGGCAGGCGGGGCCGCCGGGTCGGGATGTGAACGTCCGCCTGACCGGCGACAATGCCGAGAACCTGAAACAGGCAGCGGACGAGTTGATTCAGGCGCTTGCTACTCTGCCCGGGGTGCTGGACGTGGAAGACGACATGCCCTGGGGGCGGGAACAGCTGATCTATCAGGTCAGCGCCTACGGCGAGGCCCTGGGGCTGAGCACTTCAGATCTTGGCCGGCAGCTCAGGGCGGCCTTTGATGGCCGGATTGCCCAGATCTACCAGGATGGCCGGGACGAAGTGGAAGTTCGCGTACAACTGCCCCGGGATCAGCGTGAGCGTCTGTCCACCCTGTCCCGGATGACGGTTCGGGTTCCGGACGGGCGCTTTGTTCCGCTGACTCAGGTGATGAACCTGGACCACCGCCAGGGATTCCAGGCTCTGCGCCATGCCGAGGGCAGGTTGGCGGTTGAGGTAACCTCTGGCCTGAATACCCGGGTCAGCACCACAGACCAGATTCTGGCAAGCCTTCAGGCCGTGGCGCTGCCAGAAATTGCCAGCCGCTATAACGTGCGTTACAGCTTTGAGGGACGGGCCGCGGATCAGCGGGAAACCATGTCCGATATGCAGACCGGGTTGGTGATCGGCCTGGCGCTGATGTATGTGGTTCTGGCCTGGGTGTTTGCTTCCTGGAGTCTGCCGCTGATCGTCATGGCCATTATTCCGTTTGCCCTGGTGGGGGCGTTGCTCGGCCACTGGCTGATGGGACTGCAACTGACCATATTGTCGCTGTTTGGTTTGTTCGGCCTGTCCGGTATTGTGGTCAATAACGCCATTATCCTCGTAGCTTTCTACAACCAGCAGCGGAAAAAAGGGCTCGGCATTACCGATGCGCTCAACGAAGCGGTGGTTCAGCGGGTGCGAGCTGTGATGCTGACATCTCTGACGACCATCGGCGGACTTTTGCCCTTGCTGTTCGAGACGTCCCTGCAGGCACAGTTTCTGATTCCCATGGCCACGTCTATCGCTTTTGGGCTGGGGTTATCAACATTGCTGGTGTTGCTGGTGGTTCCGGCGCTGCTGTCATGGCTGGAGCAGTTCCGGGAATGGCGGGCGAGTCGCCACGGTACGGCTGCCGAACCCCTGGGCGCTCCGGAATAATCTGAATGGGTAGCTATGGTGGATTCTTTACTTACAGCCCGCGGCCTGAACAAGCAGTTCCGCAGTGCCAATCAACCGGTTGCCGTGCTCAGTAATCTCGCACTGCATCTGGAACGGGGTGAATCTCTGGCGCTGACAGGCCGCTCCGGTTCCGGCAAGACTACCTTGCTCAATATCCTTTGCGGCCTCGAAAAGCCGGACGCCGGCCGGTTGCAGGTGCTGGGTGAAGTCTTCGACAGCCGGGCCCCTGAAGCCGGCAGCCAGGCGGAAGCCCGCTGGGCAAGCCTTCGTCGGCAGCGGATCGGTGTGGTATTCCAGGACGCGAACCTGATGCCCGCCCTGTCTTTGCTGGACAATGTTCGCCTGCGCGCCCGGCTGGCCGGGCAGAGTGAGGCTGACTGCCAGGACTGGCTCGAACGCCTGGATATTGGCGAACTCGCCGAACGCTATCCGGATCAGGTGTCTGGCGGCCAGCGCCAGCGCGCCGCCCTGGCCATGGTGTTTGCCATGAAGCCGGCCCTGATCCTTGCCGATGAACCTACGGGCAGCCTCGACCGCCACACGGCTGAAGATGTTACCCGGCAGCTCTTTGATCTTCAGGCCCGCCACGGCTGTGGCCTGATCCTTGCCACCCACGATACCGAATTAGCCACCCGTTGCAGCCACCGCCTGGACCTTGGGCACCAGCCCGGAACCTGAACCCGCCATGACCCTTTTGGCCGCCTTATTCAGCCACTACCGCCGCCACCCCATGCAGCTGCTGGCGCTGGCCGCCCTGATTGTGCTGGCCACCATGCTCTGGACCGGTGTTCATCACCTGACCAGCCAGGCCCGGGCCAGTCTGGACCGGAGTGAGTTGGCGGTGGCCGAGCGCCGGCAGGTGACACGGGCGGATGGTAAGCCGGTTTCGGTGCAGGATTTTGTTGAACTCAGGCGGGCGGGTCTGTGCGTCATGCCCTGGCTTGAGGTGGCAACGCCGGAAACCGGGCGGGTTGTGGGTCTGGACCCGCTGGCGGCCGGGTGCTTTGAGAGCTCCCCCGGGGAAGACCGGCCCTGGCGCGGTGAACTGGATGGCGCACCGTTTGTGGATATCCGTGAAGCCGCCGGGTTGGCGAAACAGCATTGGAGCGAGTTGTCGTTACTGGTGTCCGGGGCCGACAGCGATGCAGGTTTGCCATCCGGTTACCGGGTTGAACCTTTCACGGTAGGGCCGGATTCCGGAGAACTGGGAGAGAGCTTCCTCCTGAATATGGATGCGTTAGGCGTACTTGTGTTGCTGATCACCGCGCTGTTGCTACGCAGCGTCTATCTCCTCGGACTAGCCCAACGACGCGAGAGCTTCGCCCTGCTTCATCGTTTCGGGGTCCCCGGAGGCCGCATCAACCGCCTGCTAATGCTCGAGATAATGCTGCTGGCGCTGGTATGTATTGTGCCCGGGGTCTGGCTCGGCCGGTGGCTGGCGACCGGCCTTGGCACCGGATTCGGTCAGGCGCTGGAAGGGCTTTTCGATAGGCCGCTGTACGCCGGGCAGAAGGGTGGCTGGCTGGTGCCGGTGGTCACCATGCTGGTGGTCGTTCTGGTGGCGTGCCTGGCGGATTTTCTCCGGCCATTGGCCCGTGGGCTGTCCATGGGCAGCCGCTGGCAAGGCGGTTTCCTGATGCTGTGTTTGCTCGCGGGTATTGGCCTGTCTGTCTGGGCGCCCGCCCTTGTCTGGCTGTTCGTGGCGGTGGCCGTGGTATTCGTGGCCTCCGGCATTCTGGCCCCATTGCTGATTGCCCGGCTGGCGGACTGGCGTGCCAGCCGGGAGGCTGACCCGCTATCGCGCTGGCGCCACCGGGAACTGTCGGTACTGGCCCGGCGCCTGGCCTTACCTCTGGTGGCTCTGCAATTCGCCATGGCCATGGTGTTGGCGGTGCAGGCCCTGGTCACGACCTTTGAAAGCACCTTTGATCGCTGGCTGGCCCAGCGCCTGGAGGCGGACTTCTACATCGAGGTACCGGAAGGAGTGGATGCGGGCCTGGCTGTGGACTGGCTGGCGGAACAGCCGAAACTCGTATCGTCCGGGGTGTGGCATCGTGTGGTTCGGGGCCAGGCCACGGTTATGGAGCCTGGCGGTGAACCGGGCCCGGTCGTGGATGTGTTCGCGCTGGGACCGATTGGCCCCCTGGTTACCGGGTGGCAACTCTTTGAATCCACCGGCGCGCCCTGGCAAAAGCTGGCAGCGGGACAGGGGCTGATGGTGAATGAACAGCTGGCCCGCCGGCGGGGACTGGCGGTTGGCGATCTCCTGTCGCTCAAACTCGGCAATCAGGTTGGCGATTTCCCGATTCTGGCGGTTTACCCGGATTATGGCCGGCCTGCCGGCGAGGTTCTGATTAATGTGTCCATGCTTCCCACGGATTTCGAAGCGGGTTTCCAGAGTTTGTCGGTATCGCCGGGAAACCTGCCGATCGATACGATTGCCAGTGGCCTGAAGCAGGTCTGGGCTGTGGAGCAACTGACTGTCAGGGACAACCGGGCGATCGAAGCCCTGGCCTCCGCGATTTTCGACCAGACCTTCCTGCTGACCCGGGCGATGACGATACTGACCCTGATACTGGCCACCATTGCGCTGATGATGATGGGCTGGGTGTTTTTTTCCACCCGGGCCTGGTACTTCCGGCTGCTGGTGGTCTGGGGACTTTCGCCCCGTCAGGCCGCGGTTCAGCTGACCCGGCTGTCGCTTTCCCTGACCAGTGCGATCGCGTTGCTGGCACTGCCTCTGGGTATCTGGCTGACCTGGGTTCTGGTGCATCGCATCAACCCGCTGGCCTTTGGCTGGTCCCTGCCCATGGCAGTGTATCCGCGGTTCTGGTTGGAGCTTGGCGTGCTGAGCCTGCTGGTGGGCCTCGGCATTGCCTTGCTGATGCGCCGGCAGCTCACGAGCCCAGTCCTGGCACCGGAGAGTGCCAGTGCCCTGTCGGGGGGTGAGCGATGACAAAGAGCGCTTGGCTGGTGTTCATGCTTTTCCTGAGCGGCTGTTCGGATCGACCGGAAACAACCGGCTTTGCTGGGCTGGTCGGGGACCGGGATTCGCAAACGCAAGTGCCGTATCTGCAACCCGGTCCCGGTAACCGGCTTAGCTTCCCGGCCGACTTCGGAGCCCACCCCCAGTACCGGGTTGAATGGTGGTATCTGACCGCCAATCTGGAAACCGCCGGGGGCGACCCTCTGGGTCTGCAATGGACCCAGTTCCGTCAGGCCATCAAGCCCAGGCCGGTGGATGCCGAACCGCCTCCCGCCAGCGAATGGCCTCTGGAGGCCGCCTGGATGGCCCATGGCGCGGTCAGTTTCAAGGGCCGACACCATTTTGCGGAGAAACTGGCCCGCGGCGATGTTGGCCATGCCGGCGCGACTGCGGAGCCACTGGCGGTGTGGCTGGATGACTGGCAACTCAGCGGCCCGTCCGGTGACGGCCCCTGGCGGTTGCAGGTGTCAGCGGATGGCTGGTCCTACGATCTGTTTCTGAGCATCAACCGTGGCCCCGTCGCCCATGGCAATCAGGGCTTCAGCGCCAAATCCGCCAGTGGCGAGGGTTCCATGTACTTCAGCCTGGTGGACCTGCAGATTGAAGGCACGGTTACCCTGGCCGGTGAGACACTGGAAGTCTCGGGCCAGGGCTGGTTTGACCGGGAATGGAGCAGCCAGTTTCTCAAGGCCGGGCAGCAGGGCTGGGACTGGTTCGCCCTGCACCTGGATTCGGGCGACAGGCTGATGGCCTTTCAACTGAGGGAGGACGACGGTGCCTTCCGGTCCGGCACCTGGATTCCGGCAGGGGAAGGGCCCGTGGCGCTCACGCCGGACCAGATCCGTATGGCACCCATTGCCGGCCAGGGCGGATATCCGCGCCGGTGGCGCCTGGAGGTTCCCGGCTACGGGGTTCACCTGGAAGTGTCCGCGCCGGCCGGAGACTACCGTAACGACGGGCTCTATCGATACTGGGAGAGCCCGGTCACGGTCTCGGGCAGTCACTCCGGTGTGGGCTACATGGAACTGACGGGGTATGGCAAATAGCGCTCGCCCGGTTTTTCAAACACGTGCATCTTGCGAAAGGTAGCGATCTGATCAAAGCCGGCATGAAAACCTGCCGCAAAAGACGGGCCACCGACAAGACTATTCGATAGCCGTTGCGCCAATGCGGTGAATGCTCAGGTCCGCACCGTTGAACTCTTCTTCTTCGGTCAGCCGCAGGCCGGAGATCGCATTAATAACACTATAGACGACCAGACCGCCGACAAAGCCGACAATGACACCGGCCACCGAGCCGATGATCTGGGACGTCAGGCTGATGCCGCCGAGGCCACCCAGGGCCTCCTGGCCGAAGATGCCGCAGGCGATGGCGCCCCAGACACCGCAGACGCCGTGCAGGGGCCAGACGCCCAGCACATCGTCCAGGCGTTCAATCCTGGCCTGGGCCCATTCAAACAGGTACACAAAGATGGCACCGGCCACGCCCCCGGTGATCAGTGCCCCGACCGGGTGCATCAGGTCTGAACCGGCACACACGGCCACCAGTCCGGCCAGCGGTCCGTTGTGAATAAAGCCCGGGTCTCTCCGGCCCAGCAGCATTGACACCAGGATGCCGCCAACCATGGCCATCAGGCTGTTGATCGCCACCAGGCCACTGATGCCATCGAGGGTCTGGGCGGACATGACGTTGAAGCCAAACCAGCCAATCGTGAGGATCCAGGCGCCGAGGGCCAGGAACGGAATGTTGGAAGGGGCAAACGCCACGACCTTGCCGTGGCGATACCGGCCTTTACGGGCGCCGAGTATCAGTACCGCCGCCAGCGCAATCCAGCCGCCGACCGCATGCACCACAACGGAGCCGGCAAAGTCGTGGAAGGGTGCACCAAACTGGTTCTCAAGCCAGCTCTGGAAACCGTAGTTGCCATTCCAGACCAGCCCTTCGAAGAAGGGGTAGACGAACGCCACGATCAGGCCCGAAGCGATCAGCATGGGGTAGAACTTTGCCCGCTCGGCAATGCCGCCGGATACGATGGCGGGAATGGCCGCGGCAAAGGTCATCAGGAAGAAAAACTTCACCAGATCATAGCCGTTGGCGGCGGTGAGCTCGGCGGCACCACTCATGAAATGAGTGCCGTAGGCGATGTAATAGCCGATGAAGAAGTAGGCCACGGCGGAGATGCCGAAGTCGGTCATGATCTTGACCAGCGCGTTTACCTGGTTCTTGTGGCGGACGGTACCGACTTCCAGAAAGGCAAAGCCGGCGTGCATGGCCAGCACCATAACGGCACCGATCAGGATGAACAGTGTGTTGGCGCTTTCAGTCAGGGTGTTTACTGCACTCGTGATGTCCACGGGTTTTCGCTCCTGATGTTGGGTATCGGGCCTCTTCCGGGCCGTTGTGCATGGAAAGGGCATGGAATTGTGCATTGATGAGGTGCAGGATAAGCAAGAGCTGTTCCAAAACAATGCATTTCGAGAGTGGGACGGGGGTTGCGGCAATATTGAAAGCGGCTGGCGGGGTATGGTTGGCGCTTACCGCACTATAGTTGTGCGTTTTCAGGGTGAATGCACCAATCTGGCGTGTTTTTACCAGCTAATTTCGCCGGAAGAGGGGGTGCCGGACTCGATCCCAATGATCGTTTCCTGATCCACGGATTCGGACTCAATAAGCTCCCGCAGGCGAATTTCCTGTTCCTGCATGGGCTCGGAAAGATCAATGATGATCTCCACCCGGCGGTTTTTTGCGCGGTTCCCGGGGGAAGTGTTCGACACTCTCGGCTCGGTATCCGCCAGCCCGGTTACCGCAAGCCTGGTGGGCTGCACGTAATCCCGGGCCAGCAATACATTGGCGACAGCCGCCGCCCGGGCCGCGGACAGGTCCCAGTTGCTGTAGAAGCGTTCTGTGCGGATGGGCACGTTGTCGGTATGGCCTTCAATGGTCAGGTTGCCGGGAATCGTGGCCAGAACTTTCGCCATTTCCAGCAGGAGGCCCTCGAACTCCCAGGTCAGCTGTGCGGAGCCTGATGGAAACGAGCCTTTTTCCTCGACGCGGATCACGATGCGCCGCTGGTCCTGGCTGACGTTGATGCGTCCGTCGGCGATGGCCGGCTCCAGCACCTGTGCAAGATCGCCCATGGTTTCCTTTATCTGGTCCTGGATCGCGGCCTCCACGGCCAGGTCTGCGGGGCTTTTCAGGGTCTGCAGCTCCGGCTGTTCATCCGTGGTGGTTTGCTTTACTTCATTTACTACCGTGGGCTCCGGAGGGGCGGGCGAGAAGGTGTCAAAAACGGGGCTGGTGCCCTTGGGTATTTCCAGCACCGGTACCTCGCGCTGGACCCCGAAGGCCTTGGAAAGTTCGCCGGCAATCTGCTTGAACTTCTGGGCGTCGATTTCCGAGAACGAAAGCAGCAGAACAAAGAAACACATCAGCAGGGACATCAGGTCTGCAAAGGTGACTACCCAGGCGGGGATGCCCGGTTTTTCCTCTTCCGGCAGCTCATCCATGCCTATGTGCCCTCGGCTTCGACCAGTTTCTCACGCTCCTTCGGTGGCAGGTAGCTTGACAGCATCTGTTCGATAATCCGCGGATTGGTGCCTTCCTGAATGGCCACAAGAGCGTCTGTGTAAAGCGACTGCATCCGGGCTTCTTCTGTCATTCGCAGAGACAGCTTGTCTGCGATGGGCGTAGCGATCATGGTGGCGATCATGGCGCCATAGAGTGTGGTCAGAAGCGCAACGGCCATGGCGGGGCCGATGGATTTCGGGTCTTCCATGTTGGAAAGCATCTGAACCAGACCGATGAGGGTGCCGATCATGCCCATGGCCGGAGCGACGTCCGCCATGGCGGTAAAAACCTTGGCGCCGGAGCGGTTGTGCTCCAGTGTCATCAGGCGTTCCTTGCTCAGCAGCTGCTTGATGGTATTGCCGTCCTGGCCGTCAACCAGCATCTGGATGCCCTGCCCCAGAAACGGGCTACTTACTTCCCGGCCCTCAAGGCCGAGTACGCCCTCTTTTCTGGCGACATTGGCGATATCCACCAGTTCTTCAATGCTGGCCTGGGTTTCCGGTAACTTGAACTTGAATGCCCTGGCAGCGGCCTTGAAGGCGCCGAAAAACTGGGCAATGCTGAACTTGGCAAGTACCACCAGCAACGTGCCGCCAACAACGATCAAGAGTGACGCAGGATTGATAAAAACCAAAGGCGATACGCCGAGAATCACTGCGGAGGCGATAAGTATTATGGCGCCAGCAAGACCAATAAGAGTGGCGAAATCCACGGGAACTCCAGATTTGATTGACGTGCCGACAGAACTGGGGGGGTGAGGTTACCTTCAGTTCAGAGTTTAATCAATTCGTCTGAGGGACACTTTTCACCTCTTCCTGCTGCTCTTTCCAGGCCGCGTAACGGTGCAGGTCGGATTCCACCAGCTTCAGACACAGGGCGACCACGCCGGCATCGTCGAGAAAACCGAAACCCAGAATCAGATCCGGGATAACATCCAGCGGGTTCATGACATACAGCAGCGCTCCCGCCACCGCTGCGATTGTCTTCCAGGGAACGCTGCGGTAATTGCCGTACCAGTAGTCCCGGATCATCGAGAACATCAGCTGGATATCCGCACTGAAACGCTTCAGTTTGCCGCTGCCTTTCACTTTTTCCTCAATGGCGCGTTGCCGGTCCAGCAGTTTTTCAAGGTCTTCCCGATGGACCTTGCTGGCTTCCGCGTTTAACTGTTTCTCTGCGTTTTTCTGGCTGAACAGGGCCATGAACAGGTTCCCTTTATTACCTGAGATGTTGGGCAGCCATGATCGCGCAACCCCGGAGGCATTGCCAATGGCATTAACCCACGAAGATTCGCTTCGCCAGTCCGGTACCGCGCCAGCCCTGAATGGCCAGGGTGGTGACCAGGCCACCGATCATGGCGCCCACCACCCCGCAGGTGAGGATGTCCTGGCCGGTAAGGTAAAGGCCGGGAATGTCGGTTTTGGGTTTCAGCCAGTCCTGTTCAAACCGTTCCGGGTTGTGATCCAGGCCATACAGTTCGCCCCGGCCATAACGGCAGAACCAGGCGGTGGAAAGCGGGGTGGAGGTTTCCACGTAATCCACCTTGCCCCGCAACTGCGGCAGCTTTTCGTACATCACCTCCAGTAACTGGTCGGTGATCTTCTGCTTCAGGGCTTCATAGTCCTCGCCACGCTTGCCCCAGGGGGTGTCCTGCCAGGGCTCGAAAATCTCCCAGGTGGTGGGGGCGACTATCTCGATGGTGGAGGTGCCCGGCCAGCGGTTCTGGTAATCCGGATCCTTGGCGGCCGGGAAGGAGATGTACACCACCGGGAAATCCGCGTGCTCGGGGTCGTCAAGGAACTGCTGCACGTTGCCATCGTGATCGGCACCCGGGTATATCCAGAAATTGGTGCGGGGCAGCCCGAGCTGATCCGGCGTGCCTTTCAGACCAATGTACAGGCCAATGTGAGGCATGGACGGGGTGATGTGCTGGCGTTTGCCCTGATAGCCGGTTCTTTCGGCTACAGCGGCCGGCAGCAGCTTCTCGAAGGTATTGATGACACCGGCATTACTGATCACCAGGGGCGCGCGGATCTCTTCGCCATCGGCCATGCGTACACCCGTCGCCTTGCCTTTTTCGACCAGGATCTCGGTAACATCGGCGTAGGTGAATGCCTCTCCGCCGGACTCCTGAATCACCGGAATAATGGTTTTGGCGATTTCCGAGGCGCCGCCGACAGGGTAAAAACCGCCATACAGGTAGTGTTTGGCAATCAGCGCATGGACCATAAAGCTGGACTGTTTCGGCGTAACCCCGCAATCGCCCCACTGGCCGGTGATGGCGCCAATCAGTTCCTGGTTGTCAGTCAGCTCGCTCAGTACGTCCCAGGTGGTCTTGTTAAAGCACTCCGGCAGTGCCACATCCAGGCCCTTGCGAACAATGGGGCCGAGAATGCCGGGGGTCAGTTTGGAGAGGGTGTACCACTGCATGCCGTCGGCTACCTTGTCCAGCAGCTTCAGGTACTGGTCGATGGCGCTCTGTTCATCGGGGAAAGCGCTGAGCAGCGAGTGCCGCAAGCCTTCCTTGCCGGCGCGCAGGTTGACCACCTTGTCGCCCAGAAAGAACCGGTCGTAGTTCTCGTCCATGGGGGCCCATTCCAGCTTGCCGTTGGTGATGTAGTCGAACAGCCGGCGGCCGAGGGTATGGGGTAAGCCCATGTCACCAATATAGTGCACACCCACATCCCACTCGTAACCGTTGCGGGCATAGCTGTGGGTATAGCCACCGGCGGTGTAATGCTGTTCCAGCACCAGAACCTTCTTGCCGGCCTTCGCCAGACACGCTGCCGTGGTCAGGCCGCCAATGCCGGAGCCGATCACGATGGCATCGTAGGGACCTTTCAGACGGTTGGCCCGGTACCGGGTGCCGATTCGGATGGTGCTGGGTTTGAGTTTTCCTGAAGACGGGCTGTTCACCACCTCGTTTTTTACCACCATGCTTTGCCCCACATTTCCGGATTGGCCCAGTTCTCTGGATTGTTCCAGGTCCGTTTATGGTTGTAAGTATCCAGGTTGTAGGTGTACAGCGTGAGTACGCCGTTCTCACTTTCCAGCTCGGCATGGCGCCGGAAGCCCAGGCCGATGAAATCGGTAAAGGCCCAGTCCGGCGCTTCGCCCACCAGCACGGCTATCTGATGGGTGCTGTAGTTCCTGAGCTGGCCCAGCAGCAGCGCCCCTTCGCCGTGGGGCAGATGTTCCAGGGTGTCGCTGATCAGTGCGAGATCCGCAACACGGTCCATTGGCAGGCTGGCGTTGGGGTCACTGGTGTCCAGGGTGTGCAGGTGAATGTCTTCCCGATGCTGTTGCCAGAACCGGGATACCTCTGTGGCCAGAGCTCCGCAGCTTAGCAGTGTGCCCGGCGCAGTGGTGTCGATAATGCGGGCCAGGGTGTCCCGCGCTGTGCTGGTATTTCCGGAATTTGTCATAGCTGCCACGCCTGTCACAACAGAGGCCAGTCTGCTGCATCCACTGTGTAATCCCGCGGGCTGTTCCGCTTGTCCGCCCCAGTGATCCACGAAGGTGCCCGTGGGATCGTGCTGTTGCGTCGGCTTATCGGGGTTGAACTGCCTCAGACCTCTGGGGCCGGCTCCTACGCCGACGAGGTATTGCCGGCTACCGTAGTTGCTCCCCACATCATAGTCGATCAGCTGCTCTTCACGCCATGCCGCGCCGTAACGCCAGTCCTTGAAGCGATGAGCATGGAAAGTGCCGGAGGTGTTGAAAACCAGATCGTAAAGGTATTGGAGAAGGCGGTAGAGGGTCGAAAACAGGTTGCCGTGGCTTGTCTCAGTTGCCGCCCATATAGATCGACATCAAATGATTGTCATCCTTGATGTCCTCCTTTGTACCTGCAAATTTACGCTTCCCACCCGCAAAGATATAAACACTGTCGGCGACGGGTAAGGCTTCACGAATATTCTGTTCCACCATGATGACGCCGACCCCTCGCTCTTTCAGGCTGACAACCCGCTCCATGGTTTCGTGGACCAGCGCCGGCGAGAGTCCGGCCGATGGCTCGTCAAGCATCACAAACGCCGGGTCTGTTACCAGAGCCCGGGCGATGGCCACCATCATCTGTTCTCCCCCCGACAGTGAGCCCGCCGGGGTATTCCTGCGGCGCTGCAGGTTCGGGTAATCCGCAATCAATGATTCAATGCGGTCTTCAATGACACGCTTGTTGTCCAGCGCATAGCCACCCATTCTGAGATTTTCCATGACGGTAAATCGCGGAAATACCCCCCCGCCCTGGGGCATCATCACAATGCCTTTGCGCACCATGTTGTGTACCGGTAATCCGGTGAGCTCGGTATTGCCGAGAGTTATCCGCCCGGACCATGCAGGTAGGAGGCCGGCAATAGCCTTTATAACAGTGGACTTCCCGCTGCCATTGGGTCCGAAAATGCAGGTTATCTGCCCCGGCCGGGCAGAAACGGTAATGTCATGCACGATTTCCTGTTTGCCGTAACCGGTAATCAGATTGTCGACTCTCAACTCGTTGCTCATGTGCGCCCCAGGTAGGCTTTCTGGACATTGGTGTCGCTGGCAATGGTTTCAAAATCGCCTTCCGCGACGATTTTGCCCTGATCCATCACCACTAGCCGGTCGCAGATTTCTTTCACCATTTCCATGTCATGTTCAATGACCAAAAAAGTGATGCCGGTTTTTCGTAATCGCTGTATGGCGCCCAGAATGATCTGGCGTATGTTCGGGTGCACGCCTGCAGTGACCTCATCGAGCAAAATCACTTTCGGGTCGCGCATGCAGACCCGGCCGAACTCCACCAGTTTCTGCTGACCGCCGGAAAGCTCTGAGGCCAGGTTGTTGACCACGTGGCTGATCTCCAGCATTTCCAGAGTATCTTCCATCCTGTCACGGGCATTTTGCCAGTCTCCTTCGACGGCGGCTGCCAGTAAGTTGTCCCTGACCGTCATATTGATAAACAGGGAAGGAATCTGAAAGGTCCGGCTTATGCCGGTACGGGCGATTTTCCAGGTGGGCCAGCCAGTAACGTCGATTCCCAGCAGACGTATCTTCCCGGTATCTGGCTTCTGGCCTCCTGCCGCGAGACTGAACAGCGTCGACTTACCGCTGCCATTAGGGCCAATCACCCCAACCACTTCACCAGCACCGGCTGACAGTGAGACGTCGTCGACTGCGGTAATCCCACCAAAGTGCTTGGCAACCGACTCTATGGCCAGCGGTGGGTGCCCTGGTGACTCGGCTTTACGGGAAGCAGGTGACATCAGAGGCCTTCTCCTAAAGTTTGCTGAGAATGCTGGAAATAAGTTCCTTGCCGCGCTGGCGACCCACGACAAGGCTAATCAACCCGTTGGGCAGGAACAGAACCACCAGCGCGATAATAACGCCGAGTATGGGGAGGTATATGACGGTGTCCCCGAACGTCGACCAGATGTAACGATTGGTGATCCAGAGTAATACCGCGCCCAGGGCAGGGCCCCAGACGGTTCCAAGCCCGCCGAGAAGTACCATAACGACCATCTGGTCGGTAATCTCCGGTCCCATGACGGAGTGGGGGTCGATATAGGTTGTCCAGTATGCGTAGATGCTTCCGAAAAGTGCGGTGATGGCTGCCGAGAGCGCAAAGGACTGGACTTTGACCAGGTTTGTTCGGATGCCCAGCGATTCGGCGGCCGGTTCGTCATCCCGCAAGGCCTTGATCCTGAACCCGAAGCGTGAATGTTCGATTAACAGCCAGGTGCCGACGAAGCTGGCCGTCGCTGCGATCAGCATGGTGTAGTAGAAGAAAAATTCATTAAGGTAGGCAGGCAGGGAGAGCCCGGCTGTGCCACCGGTAACGTCCAGAACCGTGACCAGTTGCAGCAGCATTTCGGCGAACGCCCAGGTTGCAATGGCAAAATAGGCGCCCCTGAGCCGCATGGTCGGCCCGCCAATGGCCACAGCGACGGCGATTGCCAGAATAATCGCCGGCAGCAGGGTGACAAAGAACGAGGCGCCAACATCAGACTGCATCAGGATGGCGGTGGTGTAGGCACCGATTCCGAAGAAGGCCGAGTGTCCGAAACTGATATACCCGGCGTAACCACCCACAATGTTCCAGGCACAGGCCAGGCCCGCCCACATCAGTGCGCCGGTGGCAATTCTGAGCGTGTAAGAGTCGATAAAGGCGGGCAATACCGCCAGGGCGACCACAATGGCGCCGATCAGAACCGCCCGGACGATGAATTTTGGGGTCAGAACAGGTTTAGATGCCACGTCCCAGAACTCCTTTCGGTGCAACCAGAAGGGCGAGGTACAGGGTTCCGAAAACAATCAGTAAGGAATATCGGGCGCCAATATAGGTGGCGACATAGGCCTCAAGCAGACCAAGAGCGAGGCCGGCGACCAGAACGCCACCAACCGATCCGAGCCCGGCGAGCACTGCGACAAAAAATGCAAAGAGCGTATAGCGGATGCCTACGGTCGGGTTGACGGAATAGATGGTTGCGATCAGTACCCCGGCGGAGGCAGTCAAACCGGTGTATATGCCGTACACCCAGGCGGAAACCCGCTTCACATCTACGCCCATCAGTCCGGCATGGTCACGGTTTTGAGCCAGGGCCCTTACGGCCATGCCAAAACGACTCCGGTAGAGCAGAATAAACAGTCCCAGGCTGAACAGCAGCGCCATGAGAAAGGCGGACAATCGCATCAGGGGAATGGTGACTGGACCCAGGCTCAGGAACTGACCCGACAATACGGATTCGACGCTGCGGCTGTTGTAGGACCAAAGCCAAAGGGCGCCCCCACGCATGAACAGGAATATGCCGAAAGTAAAGGCCAGTGCCATCAGGTCTGGTCGGGCATACCGGCTGGTTCTGACACGGTATATCAAAGGGCCCAGCCCACGGCCGATCAGCAGGAAAAGTGCAAAAACCAGGAAAATACTGATAAAGGGGTCAATGCCGGCCAGGGTTACCAGCCAGTAGGCGGTGTAACCCCCAAGCATCGCCCAGCCCCCGACAGCGAAGTCGATTACATGGAGCACGCCGAAGGTGAGCTGGAATCCGATCGTCAGGCAAATCAGGATCCCGCCGATCAGGATGCCATTTACAAGTGTTTGCAGGAAAAGGTCCAAGTCGGTACTCCTTATCCACGCGTTGTTACCGTCGCCGGCAGCTTTTCCGTCAGGAGAGCTATCGGCGATTATACATCCGGCTCGACGTCAGGAAGTGCCGGGGATTGGGTAGACAAGCTCTCCCTTGGCCGCCTTTTCCGGAGCCACCGGCACGACATCGCCATTCTTGATCTGGATGACAACCGGTACGGGCCTGGTATTGTTGTGGTAGTGACTGCCTTCCTTGGCAAATCCCACCGGGCCGTAGAAGGTTTCAATGTCGGTATCTTCAATCGCCTTGGCGAGCTCCGCACGGGTTCCCTGATCCCAGGGCGGCGCTTTCCCGAGCCGGCGTGCAGCGTCCTGGAGCACAAGGCCACTGGCTGAACAGGCCGCTTCGGTGTAATCAGGCCGCGTGCCCCACCTTGAAAAGGACAGGTCTGAGTAGTCACTTGCGGTTCCAAACAGTTCGTCCTTGTACGGTAATCCGGCGGTCCACACGGAAACACCGAGAATGCCGTTTGACCCGCTTCCAGTTTCGTTGATAAACGCTGCGGAGGTTACACCGTAGTGCATGATGAGGGCCTTTGGCTTATAATTCAGTGCCTTGGCTGTATTTACGAAATTAATAAAGACGCTTTCATGCCCACCGACAGCCACGATATCCGGGTTGCTCGATTTGAGCTTGGATACAATAGCCGACAGATCGGATTCGGCAGGAAACAGCTCATAACTCAGAAGATCCAGCCCAGACTCCTCGACACCCTTGCGGAAACCCTCCGCTGTTTCCTTGGAAAATGGTTCATCAACTCCGATAACCGCAGCGGTTTTTGCCCGATCACCGAGTGTGTCGGCCAGCACCACCATAGACTTGTCTGTCGTGAGATCCACGGCCGGAATCATCCCGAAATTGAACGCCGGTTTTGCCAGCCAGACATTCGGTGATTCGGCGGATCCAGAAATCATCGGCACCCTGTATTTTTGACTGATGGGTTGCACTGCGAGGGTGACGCCAGAGGTATAGGGGCCGAACAGGACATCGACCTTGTCCTGGATGATCAGTCTTTCTGCGGCATCTGCACCAGAGGCCGGTCTCGACTGGGCATCACCATAAAACATCTCCACGGGATACCGTTTTCCCGCAATCTCGATGCCTCCAAGCTTGTTGATTTCCTCGGCCCACAGATCGTAACCCCGGCGGGTCAGGTTACCACCAAAACGATTTGCGCCGGATAATGAGGTGACGACACCACAACGAATCCTGTGTTCTTGCGCGTTAACGTTTAACGCCGGAAAACCAAGGGTCATTGCGCCGGTGCCGAGTAAGGAATTTCTGAGAAACTTCCTGCGGGAAAATTTATGACTCATGAGCCTGCTCCCCCAATGGGTGAATTCAGTGCCTTGCTGTACCTCTGAACATGCCGTGCCAACGCCTGAAAATCAGCCGGTGCGGTGATTCCAGATACATGGTAATGGGTAGTCCAGATTCCTGAGGATTTCAAACGGGATAATCAAATACGGCTGAATGGCTTTGAGTTTCGGGGCACAAGGATATGGGATGGGAGGAAGGGAAATCTCTGAAGATGGGTCGCCAACGCCGCTAGATGGGGCACTGCGGCGTTGCGACGGATTTGAAGGACCGGGTTGGTGTTACAGCTCCTGGGCCGTGGGCCGCAGGATGATTTCGTTGATATCGACGTCCGCGGGCTGTTCGATGGCATAAACAATGGCCCGGGCCACGGCGTCGGAATCAATCGCCACCTTGTAGAGCTCATCCGCCGCCTGTTTGGCGTCCGGATCGGTGATGGTGCTGGTGAGCTCGGTCGCCACCGCCCCCGGCGAGATGTTGGTGCTGCGGATCTCGTCACCCGCTTCCATGCGCAGCCCTTCAGACAGAGCCCGGACGGCGTATTTGGTGGCGCAGTAGACAGCGGCCCCCGGAAACAGTTTGTGGCCGGCGACGGACGACAGGTTGATGACGTGTCCGCTGTGTTGTTCCCTCATGGTTGGCAACACCGCCGCGATTCCATACATCACGCCCTTGATGTTGACGTCCACCATCTGTTCCCATTCGTCTACCTTCAGGGCGTCCAGCGGCGCCAGAGGCATCAGGCCGGCGTTATTGACCAGCACATCGATCCGGCCGAAGGCCTCTTTAGCCGCCGCGGCCAGGGATTCCACCTGGGCGCGGTCGGTCACGTCGGTGACCTGCCAGATTGCCTCGGCGCCCCTGGATTCCAGGTCCTCCGCCAGGGCTTTCAGGCGATCTTCACGGCGGGCGGCGAGTACCAGCCTGGCACCCCTGTCGGCCAGGCGGCGGGCAGTGGCTTCACCGAGACCACTGCTGGCACCGGTGATAATCACGACTTTGCTGTTGATCGGGTCGTTGGTATTGCTCATGGCGTGTCTCCTTTGGGAGTGAAAGCTTTATTCAGGCGCTCTTTTCGAGTTCCTGTAGCGTTGGGTAATCGGTGTATCCGTGCTCGTCGCCGCCGTAAAAGGTGCTGTCGTCCCACTCGTTCAGCGGCGCATTCTGGCGGAAGCGCTCCGGCAGATCCGGGTTGGCGATAAACGGGCGACCGAAGCTGACCAGATCGCAGCGACCTTCGTTGATGCGCTTCCGGGCCTCATCAGCGGTGTAGGCACCGTTGGCGATATAGGTGCCTTTAAAGCCGGCACGGATGGCATCGATCACCTCTTCCGGGCGTCCGTTGGCATGATTGCCCTGGAAGGAGTCCTCCACCACTTCGATATAGGCAATGCCCAGGTCGTTCAGGTGCCGGGCGAAGGCGCCGAAGGTCTCAACCGGGTTGTCGTCGTTCATGGCGTTGAAGCTGCCGGTGGGACTGACGCGAACCCCGACTTTGTCCTTGCCCCAGACGTCGATAACGGCTTCGATCACCATCAGCGGCAGGCGCAGGCGGTTTTCCACCGAGCCACCATACTCGTCGGTGCGCTGGTTGCTGCCGCTCCTGATGAACTGGTCCAGCAGATAGCCGTTGGCGGCATGGACTTCAACACCATCAAAGCCGGCTTGCTTTGCGTTCAGTGCGCCCTGGCGGTATTGCTCGACGATATCGGCCATTTCCCCGGTTTCCAGGGCCCGTGGCTCCGGAATATCCACCATGCCAGAGTCGGCGCTGATGAAGGTCTTGGCGCCTTCGGGCCTGATGGCGGAAGGCGCAACGGGCTGCTCACCATTCGGCTGCAGATCCGGATGGGAAATCCGGCCCACGTGCCACAGCTGCATGTGGATCCGGCCACCGGCCATGTGCACCGCACCGGTTATCTTCTTCCAGCCTTCAACCTGCTCGGGCGAATGAATGCCGGGGGTAAAGGCATAGCCCTTGCCCTGTGGTGATACCTGGGTGGCTTCACTGATGATCAGGCCGGCGCTGGCCCGTTGCTGGTAGTAGCGGGCGTTCATGTCGTTGGGAACGTCCCCGGGCTGGCTTGAGCGGGAGCGTGTCAGTGGCGACATCAGAACCCGGTTGGGCAGGGCCAGTTGGCCCAGGTGGCACGGTTGAAACAGTGGATCGTTCTGGTTGCTCATCGGGCATCCTCCTTCAGATGAAATACTCTTAAGATTAAATGCTATTAATTAGACCAGTCTACTAGTCAGTGATCGAAAAAAAGTTCAGTCGATGTTCAGGCACTGCTTGAAAAAGACCCGCACGAACCGCTCCATGGGTTCCGTGGACTTGAGAACCTTAGAGCGCAGGATGGCGCCCTCCCAACCGGATAGCAGAAAGCTGGCGGCGTCGGCCGGGTCTATGCCGGCGCTGATGTCCCCGGCCCGTTGGGCCTCACGAAGGCACTGTTCGAACCGTTTTTCCCAACTGGCAAAGACCGTGTCCAGCCGTTGCCGGAAGGCTTCGTTCTGCCCTGCCAGCTCCTGGCCCAGATTGCCGATCAGGCAGCCCCGGGTGTACTCGCAACTGGTCATGGTCTCAAAGCCGGTATCGAAGTAGGCGCGCAAGCGGTCCACGCAGGTGCGGCTGGTGTCGTTGAGAATCCGATCCAGTTTGGCGTCGTATTCCTCCGCGAAGGTATCAATGACCGCCAGGCCGAAATCGTGCTTGCTGCTAAAGTAGTGGTAGAACGACCCCTTGGGCACGCCGGCGGCCGTCAGCACGGCATTAATGCCGGTTGCGCCAAAACCTTTCTCGCCGATCAGGTCGGCGCCGGTGTGAATAATGTGAGTGCGGGTGTCGTTCGTTGTCATGTTTGCTATATTAGACCGGTCGTCTAGAGTCCGTCAAATAACCGGGATCCGCAATAGCCGAGATTCCCGATCGATCCAGAGGAGCCTGCCAGTGATTAAATCCCGTGCCGCGGTGGCGTTTGAAGCCAACAAACCGCTGGAAATCGTTGAAGTTGATGTTGCCCCGCCGCAGGAGGGCGAGGTCCTGGTGCGTATCGTTGCCACCGGTGTTTGTCACACTGATGCCTACACCCTCTCAGGGGCTGATCCCGAGGGACTGTTCCCGACGATCCTCGGCCATGAAGGCGGTGGTATTGTCGAGGCCGTAGGCCCTGGCGTGAAGAACCTGGAAGTCGGCGACCATGTGATTCCCCTGTACACCGCCGAATGCGGAGAGTGTAAGTTCTGTACCTCCGGCAAGACCAACCTGTGTGGTGCCGTGCGGGCGACCCAGGGCAAGGGCGTGATGCCGGACGGCACCTCCCGCTTCTCCTACAAGGGCCAGCCGCTGTACCATTACATGGGGTGCTCCACGTTCTCCGAGTACACTGTGCTGCCGGAAATCTCCCTGGCGAAGATTCCCAGGGAAGCACCCCTGGACAAGGTCTGCCTGCTGGGCTGTGGCGTGACCACCGGTATCGGCGCGGTTCTGAACACCGCCAAAGTTGAAGAAGGCGCGACTGTGGCCATCTTCGGTCTCGGCGGCATCGGCCTGGCCGCCATCATCGGTGCCAAGATGGCGAAAGCCGGCCGGATCATTGGTGTGGACATCAACCCGGGCAAGTTCGACATCGCCAGACAGCTGGGTGCCACCGATGTGGTCAATCCCAACGATTACGGCAAGCCGATTCAGGAAGTGATCGTCGAGATGACCGACGGCGGCGCGGACTACACCTTCGAGTGTGTGGGTAACGTGAAACTGATGCGCGCGGCACTCGAGGCCTGTCACAAGGGCTGGGGCGAATCCACCATCATCGGCGTTGCCGGCGCCGGCGAGGAAATCAGCACCCGCCCGTTCCAGTTGGTGACCGGCCGGGTCTGGCGTGGTTCAGCCTTCGGTGGTGTAAAGGGCCGTACCGAGCTTCCGGGCTATGTGGAAAAGGCCGAGAAGGGCGAGATTCCGCTGGCTGTGTTTATTACTCATGAAATGCCTTTGGAGGATATCAACAAGGCGTTTGATCTGATGCATGAGGGTAAGAGCATCCGGACGGTTATTCATTTTTGATGGGCCGCTGATCGGGGCTGGCGGCGCGGGCCGCGCCCGGTCAGCGATCCGTCAGCTTGAGCTCAATCCGCCGGTTCTTCTGTAGCGCTTCTGGCGAGGTGCCTTCTGCCACCGGGAAGAATTCGCCGAAGCCAGCGGCCACCATGCGTCGCTCGGGCACCCCCTGTGCTGCCAGATAGCGGACCACGGCCACGGCGCGGGCGGTGGAAAGCTCCCAGTTGGAGGGGAATTTGGGGGTGTTGATGGGCACAACGTCGGTATGGCCATCAATTCGCAGAATCCAGTCGACATCCTCCGGAATCTTGTCGGCGACAGCGAGCAACACTTTTGCCAGCTTGTCCAGTTCGCGCATGCCATCCTCACCAAGTTCTGCCGAACCCGAGGCAAACAACAACTCCGAGGGCAGCAGGAAACGGTCGCCCACCACCCGGATGTTCTCGTTGCTGGCGAGGATGTCCCGTAGTCGGGCAAAGAATTCCGACTGGTACTGTTCGAGCTGGTTTACGCGCTCGGCCAGCAAGGTATTCAGCCGCCGGCTGACCTGTTCCAGTTTCTGCTCTTTTTCCGCCGTCATCTGCTCCTGCAACTTCAGCGCGGAGGCGATCTGCCTCAGTTGCTCCCGCAGCGACGCAATCTGATTGGACAGCCGCAGGATCATCGCCTGCTGGCTGGCGGACATCTCCTCTTTCTCATCAATGGATTGCTCCATGCTTGCCAGCCGCTCGGCCCGGGCTTCGGCCATGGCGGTCTGCTGCATCAGTTGCTCGCGGGTGGACTCGAGCTGGTTCACCAGTTTGTCGTTTCGGGTCAGGCTGGCGCTGTAATCGTCCTGAAAGCTGGCCATCTGGTCTTCCAGGGCATCGGTCTTGTTCTGCTCCAGGCCCAGAAGCTCCGACAATTCGTTCAACTGGGCATTGAGGCGGGCCAACTGGGTGTCGCGGTCAGACAGGGTCTGGGAAAGATAAAGCTGGCTCACCACATAGACCAGCAGCATGAAGATCACGAGCATCAGCAGCGCCGAGAGGGCATCGACGTAACCCGGCCAGACGTTGGTGGTGCTTCGGCTGCGGCGTCTGGATCCGATCATGACAGGTCTTTCCTGTCATCCACCCGGTCCACCAGGTTGGTCACGCCGGTCAGCCACTCCTCAAGCCCGTCATAGAACCGGTTCTGGGCATGGCCGGCCTGGATGTCGAGGAAGCCGAGAATCAGCGATCCGCCCAGACCCAGCAGGGATGAACTGAAGGCCGTGCCCATGCCTTCAAGAGGTGTCAAAAGGCCCTCCTGAAGCTCGGCAAACACCTTGCCGAAGTCCTCCTGGCTCATGTCCAGGCCGGTGATCACCTGACCGACCGAATTGATGGTGCCAAGCAGCCCCCAGAAGGTGCCAAGCAGACCGAGGAATACCAGCAGGCTGATGAAATATCGGGTAATTTCCCGCTGTTCGTCCATACGCGAATGAATGCCATCGAGCACCGTGCGCAGGGACATGGTAGACAGGGTAAAACGATCGCGCTTGGCGTCCTCCCCCAGCTGCCGGGCCAGTGGCTTCAGCAGCCGCGGTTCCTGGACTACCGAGAGCCCGGCGTGGCCGGTGCGGAACTGGGCGATCCACTTCAGCTCCGGGAATAACACAAACACCTGTCGGTAGGTCAGGGCAATGCCGACAATCAGTACGCCCAGAATCAGGAGGTTGAAGACCCAGTTGGCCATAAAGGCGGAGATCAGGGGTTTGTGGATCAGGGCGCCGACAACCACGACCACGCCGAGGAAAATCGTCATCCAGAAAAGGGTGTGTTTGGGATTGCTCATGGAGAGGGCCAGCCTTTTGAGATATTCCTCAACACGTTAGCACAGATATGAGATGCTGTTGGGATCGGTAACTGAACTTTAATCGGGGAGCTTCATGGCTGGTGATCTGCCTTTCCACTTTCGCTTCCGCGTCCGCTACGGCGAATGTGATGCCCAGGGTGTGGTGTTTAATGCCCGTTATGCGGATTTTGTTGATATTTCGGTCAACGAATACATCCGCATGCTGTTCGGGGATTACCAGAATCTGCTGGACCAGGATCTGGACATCCAGGTGGTGAGTCTCACGGTGAACTGGAAAGCTCCGGCAAAATTCGATGAGGTTCTTGAGGCCCGGATTCGCACTGGGCGAATCGGCAACACGTCCTTCACGTTGCATCTGGAGTTTTTACGGTACGGAGATGAGGCCTTTATAGCCGACGCCGACATCACCTATGTAGTGATTCAGCCTTCGGTTATGGGGAAGGTGACAATACCGGACCACATACGGCAGTTGCTGGAGGCGGGTGCGCCCGGCGGATTGATCAGCCACGCCGGAGAGAGGGACTGAAAATGGGGTCAGATGAAAATGGGGTCAGATGAAAATTTCATCTGACCCCATTTTCATCTGACCCCGATTTCAACCGGTCAGCTTTCCTGCAGGGCCTGCACGACGGCCTTCGCCGCCCCTTCGGAAGACGCCGGGTTCTGACCGGTAATCAGCTTGCCATCCACCACAATATGCGGTGCCCAGTCGTCACCCCGGGTGTAGGTGGCGGTGTTTTCCTTCAGCATGTCTTCCAGCAGGAAAGGCACAATGCCGCTCAGGCCCACCGCCTCTTCCTCACTGTTGCTGAAGCCGGTCACTTCCCGGCCGCCAACAATGTTCTGGCCGGGCTTGATTTCCACGTTCTTGAACACGGCCGGCGCGTGGCATACGGCACCGATGACCTTGCCCTGCTCGTACGCAGTCTTGATCAGGGCGACGGATTTGTCGTCGTTGACCAGGTCCCACAGCGGGCCGTGGCCGCCCGGGTAGAAGATGGCGTCGTACTCGTTCATGTCCACGTCGCTCAGCTTCCTGGTGCTGGCCAGGGACTCCTTGGCGTGGGGATCTTCCTGGAAGCGCCGGGTGGTTTCGGTCAGGGCTTCTTCCGTCTCGCTGTTGGGATCCACCGGTGGCTGGCCGCCTTTCGGCGAGGCAATGGTGATATCCGCGCCGGCATCCCGGAAAACGTAGTAGGGTGCGGTGAACTCCTCGAGCCAGAAGCCGGTCTTGTGGCCGGTATCGCCCATCTGGTCATGTGAGGTGAGAACCATCAGAATCTTCATGGTGTCTGTCCTTAACGTTAACGAATGAATGGCACTTCTTGACTGGTCTGTGAAACAACCTTGTGCCGTCGGTGGCTGAATTCAACCACCGTTACGTAAATCCGGCCCCCGCAGATCTTGAACCGTCTATACTCTGGACATATATGGCCAGATCCTGAAAAAACGCAAAAAGCACACAGGCAAGGACGACAGGAATGCGAGTATTCATAGCCGCCTTCGTGATGGCGCTGGCGCTTCCCGCCACGGCCCAGCAGGGCACGGAAACCGTGGAAGCCCTGACAGTAACCGTGGGCGCCAGCCATGCACCTCCGTACAGGATTATCGAAAATGGTGAGAGAACTGGCCTCTACGTAGAAATATTCGAGGAAATCGCAGACCGCCTGGGCTGGAAAGTGCATTACCGGGAGGCGCCTTTCCGCCGGGTTTTGAGGATGGTTCAGCAGGGGGCGGTGGATGTAATGCTCGGCCCTCTGGAGACCGAGGAGCGGGCGGAGCTGATGGAGTTGGTGACCCCGGCTTTTCCACCTGAACGCCGCCTCTTCTTTTACCTGCATAAGGAGCACAGGATCGAACGCTACTCGGATCTCTATGGCCGGGCCATTGGTGTTCTTGAGGGTGCTTCCTATTTCCGGCGGTTCGACACGGATGAAAATTTGCTGAAAGAGCCTGCGCCGCGCTACGAAAACCTGATGCGGATGATGCAGAAAGGCCGGGTGGATGTGGTGATTGCTCCGGAACTTGCAGGACTCTATGTGATTGACAAACTGGACATTAAAGCCGATATCTCCCCATTTTTCGTGCCTGGTGAGCGGTCCTACATCGCGGTGGCGAAAAACTCGCCAGTGCTCCAATACGCTGATGATATCAGGGCGGCACTCAAACTGATCGAAATGGAAGGTATACACGAGGACCTGGTGTTGAAATACCTGGGCAGAGCCCCCCGATGATTCCCGGCAGACATTACCAAGGCGAAGGGCGTCCCCCGGGCCATGGTTGGCCGAAACGGTGACCTTTTCATGATACGGCCGGTGCCGGGTATCGGTATCCGGCGCCAGATGGCAGAAACCGGTTGTCCGAGCTGGGAAAAGGGGTACTTGTCAGAGTTGAGTAAACCGATATGGGTTATCGGCGGAAGCACCCCGATCAATAACAGTTTCGGGCGGAATTTCGACCACTACGCCGAAGAAAACCTTCGCACATACTCGTCTTGAGCACAGGTTAAAGAGATCTTGGTAGTTCGCATCCTATCTGTATAAACTGAATGCCCTGTTTCTAACCCTGTTCCTGATAAATGAGAGCTGCATCTGTATGGCAATCTGGACCCAGACCCCGAACCTCGAACACCTCGCCGAAGCCAGCGAAAGCACGGCTGTCAGCTACATGGGTATTGAGTACCTTGAAATCGGCGATGATTACATAAAAGGCCGCATGCCCGTTGATGAACGTACCGTTCAACCGTTTGGCATTCTCCACGGTGGCTCCTCGGTATTGCTGGCAGAAACCCTCGGCAGCATGGCCGCCAACTGTTGCCTGAAAGACCCGGAGACTGTCGCTGTGGGGCTGGGTATCAACGCGAACCACATCCGCCCGGTTACCAAAGGCTGGGTGTACGGCACTGCAAAGCCCATTCATATCGGCGGTACGACCCAGGTGTGGGAAATCCGGCTTGAGAACGAAGGAGGGAAAACCACCTGCATTTCCCGGCTGACCATGGCGGTAACCAGGCGCCCGTAGCCTGGCTCAGCCGCTCAGATCAAGCCTGGTTCGAGTCCTCCTGTGATTTGACTACGATCAGGCCTTCGTCCACGAAGTCCTGTAGAACGATATCGTAGGTACCATCCGGGACTTCACGGGCAATGCGGTAGATGTCGCCGGCGGCATCTTCGGGCGAGGCTTTCAGATCGAGGGTGCGGAAAGGCATAAGCGGGCTTTTGTCGATGTCTCTTACCAATAGCACTCTGGGCTTGAGTTTGTGGCTGGGGTAGCTCTCGACAACGATACCCACCTCCCCATTCACCATTTCAACAATCGAGCCCGGCGGATACACCCCAATCATCTGGATAAAGGCGTCGGCCAACTCCTCATCAAACTGGGTGCCACGGTGCTTGTGAATGATTTCCAGTGCCTGCATGGAGGCTCGCCCCTTGTCGTACACCCGGTTACTGGTAATGGCGTCGTAGGTGTCCACCAGCCCGATCATCTTGGCAAAGTAGGGGATCTGTTGTGCCTGCAGGCCCCGGGGGTAACCGGAACCGTCCATGCGCTCATGGTGGCTGAATGCCACATCCACGGCAGTATTCAGGGAGTTGCTGGTACCCATCAGAATGGTGCGCCCGTGAGTCGTGTGCAGGCGCATCACGTCAAACTCCTGGGGGGTGAGAGCCCCCGGCTTGTTGAGGATCTCATCGGAAATCCGTGTCTTGCCCACATCGTGCAGCAAACCGCACAGTGCCAGATTACGGATCTCGCCTTCCAGCAAGCCGAGGTGCTTGCCAAACGCAGCCGCCAGAATGGACACGTTGATGCAATGCTCGGCGGTATACTCGTCCTGATGTTTGATTTTGGTGAGCAGTAGAAGCGCGTTTTCATTGCGAAGCACGCTCTCAACACAGCTGTTGACCACGGTGCGGGCATTGTTCAGGTCCAGCGTGCGGCCTACCCTGAGGCCAGACATGATCGACTTGGCCGTCTTCTGGGCCTCCTCAAAGCGGATAACCGCCGTTTTCATCTCCCGCCCGGCTTCGACCTTGTTAATGTACGTGACACGTTTGCGTGGTGGCACTGCTTTGGCCGTGTTGCTGGAGACCTCCGGAGCCGTATTTCGCCTGAATAGGCGCATCAGGCCTGATGGCTTCAGGCCGCTTTTTTCAGGCCTTGGCAAGGGGGCGCCGCTGACTCGTCCTTCAATAACGACAAAATCACACTGGGCGCGCAGCGCATCGATCTCGGACTGATCACGAATCACAAACCCCTGAAGCAGGAAGTCAGTGTCCTCCCAGGGCCGGTCCAGACGGATGACATGCATGCCGATGGCGAGTTCCGACACATCGATCTGGCTCTCAACAATTTCCTGATGCGGTGTACTCATAAACCGATCCTGACTCCCTGAGACCCTATTTTGAGGCAAAAGCACCCTGACAGCATGGACTCGATTGCAAAATTTGGTCAAATAATGTTCATTCAAGATGTTAGCGACCGGTTTTTGTAGGTTGATCTCCCTTTGGCGGGGATGCGCTGAGGACCTTCTGCCATGGCAGACCATCGTTCATTCCATCTCTGGTGGCTGGCACTTGCCGCCGGGCTTGTGCCGTTGCTTACTATCCACACCACCTTTGTGGTCTCGGTGCTGGAAGGGTACGTCGAGCTGTGCATGCCCTACTGGGACAGCTGCACCAGCATCAGCCGAACCGGCCGCCATGGCACCTCTTATTTCATCTTCAAGGGCACCATGTTGCCCGCGGCTTTGCTGGGGATTCTGTTCTGGTGGCTGAATAGCCGCTGGCTGCGCCAGCTGGGCGTTCATTCGGCCGGCGTTGCCTGGGTTCCCTGGTTGGGGCTGGTGGCCAGCCTATCCCTGGGCGCTTATACGCTGGCGCTGGGCCATGCCGGGGATGGTTTTAATCTGATCCGCCGGATTGGTGTGGTTTTGTACTTTTCGCTCACGTTTATCTGCGAGCTGCTCGTCAGTGCCGGATTGCGAGGCCATCCGCTCTGGAAACACACCGGCATGAGACTGCTGAACCTGTGCCAGCTGATTCTGGGTGTCGGCATTCTCTCGGTGGTCCTCAACGGCGTCGCGCCCGAGTTCTACAGCCGTAAGGATGATGCCTTTGAATGGATTCTCGCATTGCTGATCAACGCCCACGCTCTCTGGTTGGCGTTGCTGTGGCGAAAGAACCGATTCCGGGTTCGGCTCTGGGCAGGGTAGGTACCTACAGGGAAAGCAGGCCGCGAATAAGGGCCGCGGTTCCTGCGACGGCGGCAATCGCCAGGATCACCGGGCGAAGCCCCTCGAAGGGCATGTGGTTCAACAGCTTGCCGGATAACCAGAAGCCCACCACAACGCCCGGGAAGGTCACCGCAAACAGAGCCAGCTCGCGAGTGCCCAGATAGCCGGAGGTAAGCAGTGCAGACAGGCTGAATACGCTTGCAACGAGAAAGAAAGCGGACATATTTGCACGCACCAGTGGGCCTTTTTCGTTCTGATAGATAAGCGCAATGGGCGGGCCACCGACGGCCGTGATCGTGCCCATATAGGTTGAGGCGGCACCGGCCATCACACTATTGCGTGCGTTCAGGGCCGGTTTGAGCCCGCCAAGGCTGAGTGACACTGCGGCGAGAATCAGGATGCCGAAGATCAGCTCGAATCCCTTGGTGGAAATCACCAGCAAGGTCAGTGCCGCCAGAACCGCGCCGGCAACCCCACCCCCGATGGCGAAGCGCAGCTCCCGAACCTGCAGGGCACCACGGTTACGGACCAGCATGAAGATGGTCAGCAGGGAGGCATTCAGTATCAGCGGGCCGGGCACGAGCAGCGGGCTGATCAGGAACAGCAGCGGCGCCGCCAGGGTGCCAATGCCATAGCCGGCCACGCCCTGCAGGCAGGCGCCGGCGAAAACCGCCAGGTTGGCCAGAAGAATCTGTAACAGCGAGACATCTGACAAAAGAAATCACCAGATATTTTGGAGGTTAGGGCCGGAATCGGGTTGATACTGATACACCGCCGGTAAAGCAGCATAGCCGAAAATCCTGGCGCCCGATGACACAACAGCCTGAACACAAAGTCTGCCCCTGCGGTAGCGGGAAGAAGTACGAGGCCTGCTGCCTGTAGCCGACTGTCATTCGAAGGACGGAAGCTCCGGCTTGGCCACCGGTTTCCCCGCCTCCTGCCAGGCATCAAAACCACCGGCAATGGACTGCACGTGCAGGTAGCCCATTTCCTTCAGGGCCCTCGCGCTCAGTGCCGCCCGACCGGATGTCTTGCAATAACACACGATGTTGAGATCCCGGCTTTCAAACGCAGGATCATTGGTGAACTTGAACTCCAGCAACCCCCGGGAGATGTTCACCGCTCCGGGAATATGCCCGGAGCGGTATTCATCGGCATCGCGGACATCCAACAGCAGGTCCGCGTTTTTGATGGCATCGTCTGCCTGCTCAAGCGGAACTTCCTGAATTTCTTTCTTTGCAGCTGCTACCAGGTCGTGGGCTGTTTTCATGGGGGGCTCCTGCGGGTGAGTGTGGAATAACTATATACCTCAGGATAAGGGATTGGGCGGGCTGGCGTCACCTATGAACAGATCCGCTGGTAAGGCGAGGCAGGTTGGCTTGAGGAACCGATCTGTCCTAAAGTAGGTTTCTATCTTGAAGATGGCCGCTGGCCTGGTCATTTGCTTTCCATAGAGAAGTTATGAAACAACCCATCACCGCCTACCACAAAGACGAAGAAAATCACTGGGTCGCCCAGCTGGCGTGTGGCCACAATCAACATGTGCGCCATACACCGCCCTGGGTGAACCGCCCGTGGGTGACAACGGCAGAAGGCCGGGAGTCCATGCAGGGGTTTGAACTGGACTGCCGGAAATGTGATGAAGACGCGCCGCCGGATGACCGGCCCTGAGCTATAATATGATCAGAATCTGATCATATTGCTGGCAAAGGAGTCTGCCATGGTTAAGCGCCTTGTTGTCTGTGCCGATGGCACATGGAACCGCCCGGAAGAAGATCTTCAGAAAGACGTTCCCACCAATGTGCTGAGAATGGCCAGAGCCATTCGCCCCCTGGCGGCCGATGGCCAGCCCCAGCATGTGTTTTATGACTGGGGCATTGGTTCGTACCATAACGCGGTGATTGGCGGCATTACCGGGCAGGGCATTCACAAGAACATCATGGATGCCTACCGCTACATCGTTCAGAACTTCACGCCCGGCACCGACCTCTATCTGTTCGGTTTCAGCCGCGGAGCCTACACCGTGCGCTCCCTCTGCGGCCTGATCAACAACTGCGGCATTCTCAAACGGCCCGATGCCCGGCTGATCCAGCAGGCGTTTGATCATTACAAGAAAACCGGCGATGCCTGGAAGCCGGCCGGCGCCAAATCCGTCGAGTTCCGGAATGCCCACAGCCATGAGTCCCGGGAGATCCGCTTTGTGGGCGCCTGGGATACGGTGGGTGCCCTGGGTGTGCCCTTCTCACTGATGGGGCTGTTTGATCGCAAGGACGAGTTTTACGACACCAAGCTGGGAAGTAATGTGCGTATTGCCCGCCATGCACTGGCCATTGATGAGCGCCGGGAGGATTTCGAACCTACGCTCTGGGAGCCCCGGGACAAGCTGGATCTGAAACAGGTGTGGTTTGCCGGTTCCCACAGTGATATCGGCGGTGGTTACCCGGCAGACGATCAGGGGCTGCTGGCTTCCGACAGCGCCCTGGAATGGATGGTGCAGCAGGCCAGGAGCGCCGGCCTGGATATTGAGGAGCACCTGCCCGCCGGTATCAATCCCAGCGCCAGGGCCAGGCTGCACAACTCACGGCGCCATATTTTCCGGTTTTCAACGCCTCTGGTTCGCAACCTGAAACCGGACAATGTCGAGACCGCCATTCACCCGTCCGTGGCCGAGCGCTGGCGGTTGGATCCGGATTACCGGCCGCCAAATCTGAAGCAGATAGGGTTTGCCGGCTAGGCTGCCTTGTTATTACCTATGGCGCAGGCGCAGGCGCGTGAGCAGAGTTTCGCGGCTGAGAAACCTGGTGCTGTCATAACGGGGCTGCATCGAGTCCGCCAAGGGCCAGAATCTGTTTTCGGGCGTCCGCCTTACGATCTTCCAGGGTTTGCATGATGCCCGTGAGCGCCGCAGGGAAAACCGCCGGTGCCGCCTTCCGGAAATGTTCCAGCATCTCAATCTGCACATGCAGGTCCTGGAAGCGGCCATAGAGCTGCTGCCGGGCTTTCAGGGTTTTCAGGTTGCTTTTCCAGGTTTTTGCATCCAGCTCCATCAGGTATCGGATGCGTTTGAGCTGCTTGCGCAAACGGTGGATATCCTCATCCGGCGAGGTGTGCATCAGCTCAACGGTATGCCTGTTGAAATCTTTGGTACGACGCTCCACAGCCTTTCGGATGTCTTTGGGGCTGAGTGTTCCGGCCAGTTTGTGAAACTTCCGGGAATCGATCAGGTTTTGCCAGTGGTCCATGCTGTCGTGGTAGCGTTTGCTGCCCAGGCGCTTCACCAGTTTGCTGTGTTTGCTGGCGGCTTCGCTCTCAAACCAGACCTGTAAGGCCACCTGCATTTCGCGGTTGTCGCCGCATAGCTCCGGCAGATCCTGCAGAAAGACATGCAGATCCCTTAGTGGCCCGGTGGCCTTGGCGTGGCGCTTCAGGGTTTTCACGCCCTTCGCCAGTGTCTTGTCGCCATTCACTTCCAGCACCGATTCGGCGATGGCCCGGCTGCGGCGAATGGCAATGCGGTACTGGTGCAGGAACTCGTCATCCAGGCCCAGAATGACACCCTGTTCCAGTTGCCTCAGGCGTTTTAACTGATGGTGGAGTGCGGCGGGGATGTCTCTGGCCGGGTCGTCACCATCGGTATTGGCTTTCTTTTTCTGCTTTCGTGAGAAGTGGGCGTAGCTGAAGTCCGGCGGCGTCAGCAGGGCCACAAGTTTGCCCTTACCCCGGTCAAGCTGGTGCCAGTGTTTGATCGGCAGCCGGATGTGAATAAAGCTGGCGGTCGGTAACTGCTCCGGCGGTCGCTTCAGCAGCCACTGGGCCAGTTCGAGTAAGGCGGGATTATGGCCTATGAGCATAACCCGGGATTGGTCATCCCGGTGTTGCAGCCAGCAGAGCAGGCGCCGGTAGTCGAAGGTGTAGAGTTCACTGAGGGCGTGGCGTCGTCCTGGCGGGACATTGTCGGGCAACACACCGTCCAGGGTGGCCTGGGCCCGCGCGGCATCGCTGCTGACTATGCCGCCGCCGAAGGCGCCTGCAGATTGCAGCGCTTTTGCCAGTGGCGCGAGCTGGCTTTCCCCCCGGGCATTGAGCGGACGATCCCGGTCGCCCAGCCCTTCATCGGCCCAGCTGGATTTGGCATGGCGTACAAGAAACAGGTGCTTCATGGGCCTACCTTCGAAGTGGTTCTTTAGTCTAGGAATTCCTCAAGATAATCAGGTTACTGCCGATAGCTTAATTACCTGAAAATAATTTGCGAATAACAGTTTAGTCATGGAAATGGGGGCCGCGCCATGAGTTCCTGAAACCTGTCTTAACAAACCGGAACAGATCTGGCTGAAGGGTCTGTGGATAATTCGCCACAAGAACAATTCCCTGGGAGCGGGCACGATGAAATTTCTGAGTCACCTGACAATACGAACGCGTTTGCTGGCAGCTGTACTGGTGCCGGTACTGATTACGGCCGCCACCCTGGCCTGGATTACCGCAAGCCAGATTCAGGTAAACGCGGAAGAGGAAATCAAACGCCTTGAGGCCAGCCTTCTGCAAGCCCGGAAGGCCGGCCTTCAGAGCCTGATCGATGCCGCCAAAGCGGTGGTTCTGGAGGCCAAGAACGATCCGTCCCTGAGCGAAGAGCAAGCAAAAGAGGCGGCTGCAGCGCGCCTGCGCTCAATCCGTTTCGATGAAACCAACTATGTGTTCGCCTACACCCGCGATGTCTACAACCTGGCTTATGCACCGGATCCGTCCAAAGAGGGGCCAACCAACAACGCGACGCTGAAACGCCTGGTGGGTGACCTCTTCGATGCCGCCGAGAGCGATGGCTTTTACGGTTATGAATGGATGAACCCCGCCTCCGGTAACGAAGAGCCCAAGCTGTCCTATTCCACCGTCATCCCGGACTGGGACTGGATGATCGGTGCCGGCGTGTACATCACCGATATCGAACGGGAGCTGGCAGCCGCGCGGCAGGAGATGGAAAGGGGTATGTCGGCGACCCTCGGATTCATCCTGCTGGTCACCGCGATTGTTGTCGTGATCGCGCTGGTGATCGGGATCTTTGTTGGCCGGAGCGTAACCACGCCGCTGAAACGTGTCAGTAACATGATGCAGGAAATCGCCGACGGTGAAGGTGATCTTCGCCAGCGCCTGCCGGATGAGGGCAAAGATGAACTGGCCGAGCTGGGCCGACGGTTCAATGCCTTTGTGGTCAAGATCCAGAACACCATGCGGGAAGTGGGGGCTACGACCGATCAGGTGGCCTCGGCCGCGGAAGAGCTGAGCCGTGTCGCGAATGAAACCCGGGCATCGGTGCAGGAGCAGGGCTCGGAGACAGATCAGATCGCTTCCGCCATTAATGAAATGGCGGCCACGATTCAGCAGATCTCCGGCAATGCCAACGAGGTCGAGAGTGCTGCGTCAGATGCGGACCGTATGGCCCGGGAAGGCGGTGAAACCATCAGTAGTGCCCAGGGTGCGGTAAACCAGCTGTCGGAAGAGATTCAGGATACCGCGAAGATTATTGATGCGCTGGCTGAAAAATCTGACGATATCCAGCAGGTTCTGGACGTTATTCACGCGGTGACCGAGCAGACCAACCTGCTGGCCCTGAACGCCGCTATCGAGGCAGCCCGAGCCGGTGAGCATGGCCGTGGGTTCTCTGTGGTCGCCGACGAAGTACGCCAGCTTGCCAGGCGTAGTGCCGAATCCGCCGATCAGATTCGCGAGATGATTGATGGTTTCGTTACGGAATCCAAGGCATCCGTTGAACGCATGAACACATCACGGAAACACTCGACCGAAACGGTCGAGCGGATCAATCACGCAACCGACGCCCTGAAAACGATCGAGACCTCTGTCGGCCAGATCCACGATCAGGTTACCCAGATTGCCACGGCGGCTGAGCAGCAGAGCCAGGTCGCGGAAGAGATCAACCAGAACGTGGTCCGGATTGTGGATGCCGCACAGCGCAGCGATACCGGTGTGACCCAGACCAACGAAGCCAGCCACGAACTGGCGCGCCTGGGCGAGAGCCTTCGTGAGCTGGTAGGGCAGTTCAAGGTCTGATATCTGTTCCCGGTATTTCGCTGACTGGCGGCTTCGCTGATTGGCGGAACACCGTGAGCAAGCTATGATGGAGGCGTAACAGAGATACCTGTTTTCATGCCAACAATAACGGAAGCCAACACAATGACAATCCGGAAAACACTGCTTGCGGCCGTCGCTGCTGCAGCCACCGTCTTCAGCATGTCCTCGGTTGCCGAGGAAAACTTCACTTTGCGCCTTGCGCAAACCTGGGGCCCCAATTCTCCGATTCTGGGGGAGACCGTTCAGAATATGGCGGATATGGCAGAGGCCATGTCGGCTGGCCGACTGGAAATCCGCATTGATCCGTCCAACAAGCACAAGGCGCCGTTCGGAATTTTTGATCTGGTGCGTAACGGCCAGTACGACATGGGGCATACCGCGTCCTATTACTACAAGGGCACGATCCCCAATGCCATGTACTTCACCACCATCCCGTTCGGGCTGATTGCACCTGAAATGTACGCTTGGTTCTATTATGGTGGCGGCATGGAACTCATGCAGAAAGTCTATGAGCCCTATGGACTGTTGTCGTTCCCGGGCGGCAACACCGGTAACCAGATGGGGGGCTGGTTCCGCAAGGAGATCAACTCCCTGGAGGACCTGAAGGGTATCAAGATGCGCACTCCGGGCTTTGCCGGCGAGGTGATGTCTGAGCTCGGCGTTGCGGTGACCAATATTCCCCCGGGCGAGCTCTACAGCGCCCTGGAGCGCGGTACCATTGATGCGGTGGAGTGGGTTGGCCCGGCTCTGGATTTCCAGATGGGCTTCCACCAGATCGCCAAGTACTACTACTCCGGCTGGCAGGAGCCGGGTGCGGAAGTTCAGTTCCTGATTAACCAGAAAACCTGGAACAAGCTGCCGAAAGATCTTCAGGAGATCCTGAGAGTCGCCATGCGCACTGCGGCTTACGACATGTATATCCAGAGCACCCATGAAAGCGGTGTGGCCTGGGATCGCATGAAGGAAAACTACCCTGATGTCACCCACAAGGTGTTCCCACCGGAAGTCATCGAGGCCCTGCGCCGTACAACGAACCGGCTGCTGGCGGAGGCCGCCGAGAAGGATGAGCTGGCCAGGGAAATCATTGAGTCACAGCGCGGCTATCTCAAGCAGGTGCGCCAGTGGACCAATATTTCAGACAAGGCATACCTGAACAGCGTCGCTGAAGACTGAGTCTGACAGGCTGCTGGGGGCCTCCCGGCCTTGGTTTTCGGTGGAGAATCTCCTGAGTCAGGAAAAGCCACGAAGCCGGGAGGTCCTATGAAGTTCATTTTCGAAGTGCATGTCCGGGAAGGTCACACCGCTGAGGAATACGCGGACGCCTGGGTCCGGGCCAGTAAAATCATCCAGCAGGCACCGGGTGCCCGGGGCACTGAGCTGCACCGCAAGATCGGCGCCCCCAATACCCTGATTGCGATTGCATCCTGGGAAAGCAAAAAACAGCGGGACGTCATGGAGAAGCAACATGATCCGGACGTGGCAGCCATCATTCGCAGCGCAGCGCCGTTTGTGGAGATCAGGCCCATTGGTGAGTTCGAGGACCCGGAATGGGTTGTGATGCCCCCCGTGACAGAATCAGGCAACACCATCCGCGTTTTCTATGACGGCGCCTGCCCCGGTTGCCGGCGAGACCGGCGCCGGTATGAACGCCTGGCGGGCCGTGCCGCGGATCAGGTGGAATGGGTCGACATTACCGGGCGGGATGAGGAACTGAAGGCCAAAGGCATCGATCCGAAAACGGCGCTTCAGGAACTGCATGTGGAGGACCAGTACGGTGGTATCCACAGTGAGCTGGACGCCTATGTTCTGTTAATGTCCCGGGCGCCAATACTCAAACCCCTGGCCTGGCTGATCAGTCTGCCGTTGGTTCGACCGCTACTGCGCCGGCTCTATCATCGCATGGTCACAAGGCGTCTTGAGCGCACCGGCCGGATGCCCTGATACCGGCCTACGGATTTTCCGGGCAGTGCTCCATAATCAGGGCTGCCCGCCAGGAAACGCCGGTTCGCCTTCCTGATGCCCCTGTTTGATCTCTCAGACGATCAGAACCGGGCACTTGGCATGGGATGCAACACGGTGCGACACACTGCCCAGGAACATACCATCCTTGTCACTGTTGGTACCCTGGGCGCCCACGACAATCAGGTCGGCTTCCTTATCGTGGGCGAATCGGGTGATCACCTTTGAAGGGCGACCCGCCTTCACAAACCCACGAACTTTGGTGGCACCCTGCTCCCTGGCCAATTCCTTGGCGTCATTGACCACATCCCTGGCGAAGTCTGACAGCGCCTTGTCCGGAATGTCCATGCCCGCAGGCCGCCCACGTGAGAGCGAGGCCTCGAACAGGCTGTGGTGCTTGTACACGCAGAGGATGTAGATTTCGGCCTCGGGAATGAGCTTCTGAAGATCTATGGCCTTGTTGAGCGCTTTCAAAGACGTTTTCGACCCGTCCACCGCTACCAGAATCCGTTTGAACATGAGTGTGTCTCCCTGTGGGTTTCCTGTAGCCCGGCCTAGCGATAAGCCAGGTCACGAAGGAACAGAGCGATTTGCGGAAAGGTGATGATCAGCGCAGCGGCCGCGAAGAGTATGACAATGAACGGTGGCGTACCCCGGATCACCTCCCAGTAGGGACGCTTGAAAATCGCGATGGCGGTGAAGATGTCAACACCGAACGGCGGCGTGGCCGAGCCAATGGCCACTTGCAGGGTAATTAGTACCCCAACAAGCACAGGGTCCAGGCCGGTGGACTGGATGGCCGGCGCGAAGATGGGGGTCAATACCAGGATTACCACAATCGGGTCAACAAACATACAGGCAATAAAGAACGAGATGCTGATGGCGATCAGCACACCAACCGGTCCGGCGTTATTGACGCCGACGGCTTCAAGGATGGCTTGCGGGATCTGGGCGAACGAGATGATCCAGGAGAAAGCGGTGCCTGCGGCTACCAGAATAAAGACCACCGCCGTAATCAGGCCGGTGGATTTGGCAATCTTCCAGATATCTGCGCTCTTCAGTGAGCGGAAGATGATGAATTCCAGAATCAGCGCATAGAGCACACATACAGCAGCCGCCTCAGTGGGGCTGAAGATGCCACCGTAGATACCACCAACGATAATGACCGGAAAACCCAGTGGCCAGAGCGCGTCCCGTGTGGCCACTGCCCGCTCTTTCCAGCCGGCCTTGTCTTCCGTCGGCAGCTTGTTCGCATGGGCATAAATCAGGCAGTAGATGGAAAACATGGCGAGAATAAGCAGGCCCGGGCCGATACCCGCGATGAACAGCTCGGCGATGGACGTTTCCGCGACCACACCATAGATAATCATGCCGATGCTCGGCGGGATCAGGAAGGCAATGTCACTGGAGTTGATAATCAGTGCCAGTGTGAAGGAGTCGGAGTAGCCCGCTTTCAACAGCTTGGGACGCAGTGGGGAGCCGACAGCGACCACGGTGGCCTGGGTTGAGCCGGACACCGCGCCAAACAAGGTGCACGAGGTCGCGGTGCTGATGGCCAGACCGCCCTTGATGTGGCCGATAAAGGACATGACCATGTGAATCAGACGGTCTGCCGACTGGCCCCGGGTCATGATATCCGCAGCGAGAATAAACATGGGAACCGCAATGAGCGAAGCGGGCCGGATACCACCCATCATCTGCTGGATCAGGGTTTCCATCTGGCTGAGGCCGCCGAAACTCATTATGAAACCGATGATCGCGGCGACGAGCAGGGGGATCATCATCGGGAAGCCGAGGAGCAGCAGCACGAGCATGATAAGCATCAGAGTGGTCGCCATGAGCGAGTCCTTCCTTACGGGTTACTGGCGGATTGGGGATTCACACTTCCGACTCGGTGTCTGCGTAGCCATCTCTTACACTGGTCGACAGGAAAACATCCGGGCTGCGGAAATTCTTGATGGCCGTTAACAGATACTGGATACCGGTGATGGTGAACCCGATGGGTGCCCACACGTAAATTATCCACACATCGAAACCCAGTGCTGGTAAGATCCGGCCACGCCCTGCGAGTGTCACGATGTATTCATAGGAGTAGTAAGCCAGAAAGAACATTACCGCGGAGGTGAACAGGGCAATGATGATCATCAGCACCTTGCGCCCCATCACCGGAAGCGCGTCGAATATGGCCGACATGCGGATGTGTCGACCGTGCCGGGCGGCATAACCGATCCCGGCAAAGGTAATCAGAATGATCAGTATGCGGTTGACTTCACCGGTGAAGAACATGCTTTGCTGCAGGAGGAACCGTGATATCACGTTGGCGCAGGTGTTCAGCGCCATCAAGAGCACCCCTGCCGCGAGCATGACGGCTTCCAGCTTGCTGATGAAAACATCAATAGTGCCCAGAAACCCGGGCAGGCCGGACTCGTAGGTGCCGGTGTCGTCTTCAAGATCCGGGGAATTCTCGGACATGGGGTCTGCTCCAGAACATGTCGCTCCCGGCCGGTAGGACCTCCCCGGCGGGGCGGGGTTTAATCCGCTTCCCGCTGGCGAGGGCCGGCGGGAATGGTTCGTTGCAGGTTCAGTCGTTCTGAACTTCTTTAAGGTCTTCCTTGAACTGGTTCAGCAGTTCTTTACCGCTCTCACCGGTCATCTCGATGAACTTCTTTTCAACCTGCGGCGCACGGGCCTTGAAGGCTTCAATCTGTTCTTCGTTCAGGCGGGTGACCGTGACATTATCGCTGGCCTTCCTGATCTTGGCCAGGGCTTCGTCCGCGAGGCCGTCGATGTGCACGATAATTTCTTCAAAGGCGTAATCCGCCGCGTCCTGAACCAGTTTCTTGTCCGCATCAGACAAGCGGTTGTAGAAATCCTGGTTGGCCATCATGGCGGTGGTGAACCAGCCGTGGCTCGTGAAGACCAGATTCGGGGACACTTCATACAGGCCGCCGGACTCGATCCAGAAGATCGGATTTTCCTGGCCCTGGATCATGTTGGTCTGCAGGGCGCCGTATACTTCACCCCAGGGCAGCGGGGTCGGGGTTGCACCGAAGGCGGAATAGGTCTCGGAAAGAAGCGGGTTGGTCATAACCCGGATCTTCTTGTTGTTGAAGTCAGCAGGCTTGGTGACCGGCTCATCGACGGTCACAACCATTTCCCCTTCCGGGTACATCTTCAGGAGCTCGAGACCTTTGTCCGCGTAAAGTTTCGGGAAGTCTTCGTTGATGGCTTCGCTTTCCCGGAAGAACTTGATGACCGTGTCCATGTCGGTCGGCATCAGGTAGGGGATGAAGAAGATCTGGGCCTCGGGAATGAGGGACCCGGTGAAACCGGGGGACTGGTTTACGAAGTTCAGGATGCCCGCCTGGGTCTGCTCCATGATGTCGTCGGACTCGCCCAGTTCACCGAAACGGTAAATCTGCAGGGTGTGATCGGAATTGTCCTCAATGTATTCCTTGAACTTGTAAGCGAATACATCCTGCACGTCGCCTTCATACTCTTCATGGGCATACCGCCAGTTGGCGGCATTCACAGAGTTTGCCGCGGTCATGGCCGCGAATGCGAACGCTGAAATTCCGGCCAGTTTCTTGAACGTACTCATGCTGCTCATCGGGTTTTCTCCGTTCGTTTTTTTGCTGAAATTTATTGTTACATTAATAAAGACTGGCAAAACAACGTGGTTTTCGCAAGAAAACGGCCAAAACAATAATTTCAGGGGCACAGGGTTTAGCGGTTTCGCAAGTTTATGAAATCACGGTTTATTTGTATCTGAAAGGCAGGTTTCGAGGAATTGGCGGAACTCAATGAGCACACGCCCGATGCTGTTTTCCAGCCGGTGGCCATCGGGCAGAACCAGAATGGGCATCCCTTGCTTCCGGGCCAGATCAAGCACGGGCGCAACCGGCACGACGTTGTCGTCCCAGCCATGAATGACCTGGCTATGGCGGGCCCGGATCGTCGGGCTGGACTGGGGGTACTTCGCCATGGCCAGCGCCGGTGCGAGAAGGAAGCAGCCCAGGACCGGAGTTTCCGAACTGGTCTGCGCACATACCCAGCCGCCCATGCTGGAGCCGGCCAGAATGGAGTTGTCCGGATTTGCGCCGCACCCAGCCATGGCTTCGCGCATTTGCGCCAGCCGGAGAGCCGGGTCTTTCGTGCCGCGGTGGTCGATGGCATGGGCCTGAACGTTTCGGAAGGTTTCGGCCTCGGCTTTCATGGCCTGGATCTTGGTGCTGCCTGGCCCGCTTTCCAGGCCGTGGGAGAGGAAGACGTGAGTTGTGATGTCGGTCATGGTTAATACGGCTCCAGTGCTGATTGACGCGATGGAATCGGTGCTCCGGGTGCTCAGGAGCCGCCCAGCAACTGCAGCCTCAGGAAGTCTTTGACGCTGGCTTTCTCGCCGGCATTCCAAAGACCATCCATGCAATCCGGGGCGACCGACTGGCTTGCCGGCATGCTCAGAACTGGCCGTGGCGGCCAGCACCCTCTTTGAATTTCCGGGCGCCGGCAATGGCTTCTTCAAACACCACTGGATAGCCCGATGCACCTTCCGCGATCAGCGCCTCCCGGATTGCCAGGTCCCACTGGTGCATGGCGGACGCCCGGTCGGCACGGAGGCATCGCTGGGGAAAGCCGGCAATGGTTTTTGCCAGTTCCTGCGCCGTTGCCAGGGCTGAGCCGTCCGGGACCACCTGGTTGGCCAGGCCTATGCTCAGAGCTTCCTCCGAATTGACGGGGCGGCCGGTCAGAATCATGTCCATGGCCCTGCCATGGCCCACGATCCGGGGTAGCCGGATGGTTCCGCCATCAATCAGGGGAACGCCCCAGCGGCGGCAGAACACACCAAAGACAGCGGATGCCTCGACGATCCGCATGTCGCACATCAGGGCCAGCTCCAGGCCGCCGGCGACGGCATAGCCGGAGACAGCGGCAATCACCGGCTTGGACAAATGCATCCGGGTCGGGCCCATCGGTCCGTGGCCGGTACCGTGGGGGTCGATTTTGTTACGTCTGTTCTCGTCGCCCATCGCCTCGAGATCCGCCCCGGAGCAAAAGTTGCCCCCGGCACCGGCGAGTACGGCGACGTTCAAGGCGTCGTTTTCCTCGAATTCGGTGAACGCCCGGCGCAGCGCTTCGGCGGTGGGGCCGTCCACCGCATTGCGTTTTTCCGGTCGATTGAGGGTGATGGTAAAAGCGCCATTGTGATGGTTCGTGAGTACGGATTGTTCATTCATCGTCCGATCCTGTTATTGTTGAACTGGCGGGATTGAGTGGATAGCAAGCCGAAGGAGAACCTCCGTGCAGCAAAGCGCGTTCTATGAAAACGATACCACCCTCGCCCAGTACCTGGAATTTCATTTCGGCGAACGGTGGCATGGCGAGGCCAATTTTCCCAAGGCTCTGGCCGATGCGGCCATGGATGCGATGGACGGCCGGCCGCTGAAACGCGCACTGGATATCGGCTGTGCCTGTGGCAGAACCGGCTTTGAGCTGGCCCGTTATTTTCAGCACGTGGACGGCATCGATTTCTCCAGCGCCTTCGTGGGCAAGTGTCAGGAGCTGGCCCGGGAAAAAGTGGTGCGCTATGCCCGTCCGGAAGAGGGCGAACTGGTGAGTCATCAGGAGCGGACTCTGGCCTCCCTGGGGCTGGAAGAGGCAGCCGGCCGGGTGGCATTCCACCAGGGCGACGCCTGCAATCTGGAGCCACGGTTTACCGGTTACGATCTGGTGCTGGCGGGCAACCTGATTGACCGCCTGTATCAGCCGTCGCTTTTTCTGACCACCATCCACGAGCGGATCAACGAACTCGGCCTGCTGGTGATTGCCTCACCCTACACCTGGCTGGAGGAATACACTCCGAGGGCTCAGTGGGTTGGCGGGTTCAAAAAGAACGGTGAGGACTTCTTCACGTTCGATGGTCTGGCCGAGATGCTGGCGCCCCATTTCCGGCTGCTGGTTGAGCCCCGCAGCCTGCCGTTCGTTATCCGGGAAACCCGGAACAAATTCCAGCACAGCTTCTCCGAGCTGACGGTCTGGGAAAAAGTGAGCCAGTGAGCGGAGTGAGGGCAGGGGACTTCCCCGGTTTTTTTATGCCTGAAAAAAAGTAAGGACATGGCAGGATGAGGACCATTGCGTTTTACAGTCTCAAGGGCGGTGTGGGTAAAACTGCAGCTGCGGTGAACATCGCCTATCTGGCCAGCCAGGCCGGCTACGCCACCCTGCTCTGGGATCTGGATCCCCAGGGGGCGTCCAGCTGGTATCTGGCGGGTGCTGACGAGGTGAAGGGGCACAAACTTTCACACCTGCTGAAGGGCAAAACCCCCATCGCCGAGTTTATCCACGAAAGCGAATACGCCAATCTGGATTTCATTCCATCCCATACCAGTTTCCGTAACCTCGATGTGAAGCTGGGTCAGGAAGACGGCAGCAACCTGATCAAGCAGTGGCTGGCGCCGCTCTCGGAGGAGACCAGCCTGGTGATTCTCGACTGCCCGCCTTCACTGTCGAGGCTTTCCGAGCAGGTGCTCAAAGCTGCCGACGAAGTGTTTGTGCCGGTAATTCCTACCTGGCTTTCCCTCAACAGCTGGAAGCAGTTGCAGGAGTTCTCGAAGGACAAGAAACTGAAGCCCTCCAAACTGCACCCGTTCTATTCCATGGCGGATCGGCGCAAGGGCCTGCATCGGGAGCTGATTGACGCCCAGGATGAAATTCTGCCCAAGGGCCTGAAAACCATCATCCCGAACGCCAGTGTGGTTGAGAAAATGGGCGAGGAAGGCACACCGGTGGAGTTGCTGGCGCCCGGTTCGGTGGCGGCAGACGCCTATCGCAGGCTGTGGAAAGAGATCCGCCGCCTGCTCTGAATTCAGGTGCGCGAGAGCTTTTCCCGGCGCAGGGAGCGCTCCAGCCGCCGATGATTCTCGGTTCTTTCCGAAAGCACTTTCTGCACATACTGGATGTGGGTGCCGGCCAGTTCCCGGGCATCCTCGGCCCGTCCGTCCATGATCGCCTCGAACAGCATCCGGTGCTGCTCCACAAGGCCCTGCCGGGTTTCCGCTTCTCGCTGATACATGCCACCGATGTTGGTCACCACGTTGCTTTTGAGCATGTTGAACAGGTTGCGGATGGTGTGCAGCAGAATCACATTGTGGCTGGCTTCGGCAATGGCCAGGTGAAACTGGGCATCGGCCGCTCCCTCGGCCTCAAGGTCCCGGTCGGTATCTTTTCCATAGCAGGCCTGCAGCGCCTCATAAGCGCTCCTCAGATGGTTCCTGTCCACCTCGGTGGCCCGGAGTGCTGCATAGTAGGCGCAATCGGCCTCAAGCGTGTGCCGGAACTCGAGCAGGTCGCGTTGTGCTTCGGGCCGGTTCTCAAGCAGGGGAATCAACGGGTCGCTGAAGCTGCCGCCCAGGGCCTCGGTTACGAAATTGCCACCGCCCTGGCGGCTCAGCAGCAGGCCCTTTGCTGTCATTCTCTGGATTGCCTCCCGCAGGGAGGGGCGCGACACCCCGAACTGCTCTGCCAGGACCCGTTCCGGAGGCAGCCGTTCACCCGGCTGCAGGGTGCCTTCCAGGATCATGGTTTCCAGTTGCTCAACGATGGTGTCTGCGAGTCTGCGGGGTGCGATGTGTCCGATGTCCATTGATGCTCGTCTCGTGCTTCGGTGACTGAGTATTGGTCATACCAATACCAAAAAATCCCCTCCGCGGCTACGAGTCAGTCTGAATTCCTAACCAGTGCGACTAATGTCTGGGTTAAATCCTTTGACATCCGTATCAATTATCCCATACCTTGGATGAGTATCTTTGTCAATTGGTATTACCAATTTTCCAATGCGCAGTCCTGAGCTTTTCGTAGAGGCGCCGCCTGATGAGTGAACTGTTTTACGATGCAGCCCCCAACGCCACCCGGGTTGCACCAGCGCGAGAACCGGAACGCCATTACCCGGAAAAACCGGAGGCGGTCACGCTGTTTGGCACCTGCGTGGTCGATCTGTTCTTTCCGGAGGCGGGGCTGGACGCTATTCGCCTGCTGGAGCGGGAAGGCATCCGGGTGGATTTTCCGCAGGAGCAGAGCTGCTGCGGCCAGCCCGCCTGGACCTCCGGGTATCGGGATGAAGCCAAAGCCGTGGCCCTTGCCCAGTTGGATGTCCTGGATCGGGCCGGCCTGCCCGTGGTAGTGCCCTCGGGTTCCTGCGCGGGCATGTTCCGGCACCATTACCGGGCGCTTTTTGCCGATGAGCCCGACACCCTCCGGCGGGTGGAAGCCCTGGCCGAGCGGACCTTTGAGCTGACGGAATTCCTGTTGAAGGTCTGCAAGGTGGAGTTGGTGGATAACGGAGCGCCGAAAAAGATTGCCCTGCATACCTCCTGCTCGGCCCGCCGGGAGATGAACACCCACCTGCACGCCCGTGAGCTCCTGACACAGCTGGACAGGGTGGAGCGGGTCGATCACGACCACGAGAGCGAATGCTGCGGATTTGGCGGCACCTTCTCGGTGCGAATGCCGGAAGTCTCCGGTGCCATGGTGAAAGACAAGACCCGCTCGCTGGTGGATTCCGGCGCGGTTGAAATGGTTACCGCTGATGGCGGCTGCCTGATGAACATCAACGGCTCCCTGGAGAAGCAGCAGGAAGCCTTCCGGGGCCGGCACCTGGCCAGTTTCCTCTGGGAACGGGTCAATGGTGCCAGCGAAGGGGAGGTCGCATGAGCCAGCGCATTCCGGTGACCGAACTGTCTTCCAGCTTCCGGGGCCGTGCCGAGGAAGCACTTGCGGACGGGCAGCTGCGCAGCAATTTCCGCACCGCGATGGATTCGCTGATGCACAAGCGGGCCAGTGCGTTTCCGGATGCCGACGAACGGGAAGGCCTGCGGGAGCTTGGCAACCGCATCAAGGCCGGTGCGCTGTCCCGTTTACCGGACCTGCTGGAGCGGCTCGAGCAGAAACTGACCGAGAACGGCGTCAAGGTACACTGGGCGGAGACCCTCGAGGAAGCCAATACCCTGGTGCATGGCATCATCGAAGCCCGCAACGGCCGCCAGGTGGTGAAAGGCAAGTCCATGGTCAGCGAAGAGATGGAGATGAACGACTACCTGGCGGAGCGGGGCATCGAATGCCTGGAATCCGACATGGGGGAGTACATTGTCCAGCTCGATGGCGAGAAGCCCTCCCACATCATCATGCCGGCGATCCATAAGAACGCCCGGCAGGTATCAACGCTGTTCCATGACAAGCTGGGCGAGCCGGAAACCGAAGACGTCAATCAGCTGATCCAGGTCGGTCGCCGGACCCTGCGCCAGAAATTCATGGAAGCGGATGTGGGGGTATCCGGCGTGAACTTTGCCATCGCCGAAACCGGCACCCTGTTGCTGGTGGAGAACGAAGGCAACGGACGCATGAGCACCACGGTGCCGCCGGTTCACATCGCAGTAACCGGTATCGAAAAGGTGGTCGCCAACCTCCGGGACGTGGTGCCCCTGGTGTCGCTGCTGACCCGCTCCGCCCTCGGCCAACCTATCACCACCTACGTGAACCTGATTTCCGGCCCCCGCAAGCCGGACGAACTGGACGGGCCCGAAGAGGTGCACCTGGTGCTGCTGGATAACGGCCGCAGCGGTGCCTTTGCCGATGCCCAGATGCGCCAGACCCTCAACTGTATCCGCTGTGGCGCCTGCATGAACCATTGCCCGGTATACACGCGAGTCGGTGGCCACACCTATGGCGAGGTCTATCCCGGGCCCATCGGCAAGATCATCACGCCGCACATGGCGGGCCTGGATAAAGTGCCCGACCATCCCAGCGCTTCGTCCCTGTGTGGGGCCTGCGGTGATGTATGCCCGGTCAAGATTCCGATCCCAGAGCTTCTGCAGCGTCTGCGCCAGGAAAATGTGAAGAACCCTGGGCAGCCGCAGCAGGTGAAGGGTGGCGGCGCCAAATTCTCCCGAACGGAACGGTGGCTCTGGCGCGGCTGGCAGATGCTCAATACCCGGCCGGCGCTGTATCGGAGCTTCCTCTGGGCCGCTACCCGCTTCCGGGCGCTGGCGCCGAAAAAGGCCGGCCCCTGGACCGAAAATCACAGTGCGCCGGTGCCCGCCCGCCGGTCCCTGCACGACCTGGCGGCGCAGCATCTCGATCACAACGGAGGCCGGCCATCATGAGCGCCCGCGCGAACATCCTTGGTAAATTGAGAAACAGCCTGGCCGGTACCACACCCCGCCCGGACGAGTTTGATGAGCGCCTGGTGACTGAACCCTGGCGTTATGCGCCGCAAGACCGAATCGCCCGGTTGCGCAGCCTGATGGAAGCGGTTCACACTGAAGTACACCCGTGCAGCTCTGACAACTGGCCGGAGCTCGTGGCCGGGCTGTTGGCCAGGCGGAACCTCACCAACCTGTTGTGCGCACCCGGCAAAGAGCATGGTCGGGCGCTGCAGACGCATTTTGACGCTACCGGGCAGCCGGTCCGCCTGCTGGCCTACGATCAGCCGGTGGAAGCCTGGAAAGAAGAGCTGTTCTGGAACGTGGATGCCAGCCTGACCGGCACCCTCGGCGCCATCGCCGCAACGGGCACACTGGTGCTGTGGCCGGATCGCCAGGAACCCCGGCTGATGAGCCTGGTGCCGCCGGTGCACATTGCCCTGCTGAAGGCCAGTGAGATTCATGACAATCTGTATGACATGATGGTGGCTCAGGACTGGGCGGCGGGGCTGCCCACCAATGTCTTGCTGGTGTCCGGCCCGTCCAAGACCGCCGATATCGAACAGGTTCTGGCTTATGGCGCCCACGGCCCCCGTGAGCTCATCGTGCTGATTCTGGAGGATGTATGAGCTTTTCTTCAGCGGTGCTGGCGGAGATCCGCCAGCGGATTCCGGACAACCGGGTTTTTGATGATCCGGTTTCCACCCTCGCCTTTGGAACCGACGCCAGTTTTTACCGGCTGATTCCCAAGGTTGTGGTACGCGTTCAGGACGAGGGAGAAGTGATCGATCTTCTGGCCCTGGCCCGCAAACATCACGTACCAGTGACCTTCCGGGCCGCCGGTACCAGCCTCTCTGGCCAGGCGATCAGCGATTCCATCCTGATCGTGCTGGGTGACCAGTGGAGCGGCCACGACATCCGCGATGACGGCCGTCAGATTCGTCTGCAACCCGGGGTCATCGGTGCCCAGGCCAACGCCTGGCTGGCGCCCAGGGGCTATAAGATCGGCCCGGACCCGGCCTCCATCAACGCCTGCAAGATTGGCGGCATTGTTGCCAATAACGCCAGTGGCATGTGCTGCGGCACCGCCCAGAACAGCTACCACACCCTGGCCGGCATGCGCCTGGTGCTGGCGGATGGGGCCGTGCTGGATACGGAAGATGCGGCGAGTGTCGCGGCCTTCCGCGACAGCCACGGTGAATTGCTGGCTGCCCTGAACAAGCTGGCTATCAACACCCGGGAGAATCCGGAGCTGGCAGACCGCATTCGCCACAAGTACCGTCTGAAAAACACCACCGGGCTTTCCCTGAACGCGCTGGTGGATTTTACCGACCCCGTCGATATCCTGACGCACCTGATGGTGGGTTCCGAGGGCACGCTCGGTTTCGTCAGCGCAGTCACCTACAACACCGTACCGGAGTACCCGGACAAGGCCACCGCTTTGCTGGTGTTCCGGGATGCCCAGAGCTGCTGCCGTGCGGCGTCGGTTCTGAGATCCCAGCCGGTGGCAGCGGTGGAGCTGCTGGACCGCCGCAGCCTCCGGTCGGTGCAGGACAAGCCGGGCCTGCCCAACTGGATACATGGTCTCTCCGAGGGCGCCTGTGCATTGCTTGTGGAAAGCCGGGCTCCCGGTCCCGGTGTGCTGGACGAGCAACTGGCCCGCATTCGTGAGGCACTGGCGGGCTTCCCTCTGGAGCAGCAGGTTGATTTCACCCGGGATGCCGGGGTTTCCGGCCAGCTCTGGGCCATTCGCAAGGGCACCTTCCCGGCGGTGGGCGCGGTTCGGCCTAACGGCACCACGGTTATTATCGAAGACGTGGCGTTTCCCATCGATCAGCTTGCCGAAGGTGTCACCCGGCTTCAGCAGCTGTTCGTGAAGCACGGCTATAACGATGCCATCATTTTCGGCCACGCACTTGAGGGCAACCTGCACTTTGTCTTCTCGCAGGGTTTTGGTGACCCCGCCGAGGTGGCCCGTTACGAAGCGTTTATGGCAGACGTGGCTCAGCTGGTGGCGGTGGAATTTGGCGGTTCGCTGAAGGCCGAGCACGGCACTGGCCGCAATATGGCGCCGTTCGTGGAGCTGGAATGGGGCCACGATGCCTGGCAACTGATGTGGCAGATCAAGCGCCTGCTGGATCCCGAGAATCTGCTGAACCCCGATGTTGTGCTCTCGGAAGATCCGCAGATTCACCTGAAAAACCTCAAGCCGCTGCCAGAGGCGGATCCGCTGGTGGATAAATGCATCGAGTGTGGATTCTGTGAGCCGGTGTGTCCCTCCGAAGGGCTCACCCTGTCTCCGCGCCAGCGCATCGTGATCTGGCGGGATATCCAGGCACGCCGGCGTGCCGGTGAGGATACCCGGGAACTGGAAAAGGCCTGGCAGTATCACGGCCTGGATACCTGCGCCGCAACAGGTCTTTGTGCCCAGCGTTGCCCGGTGGGCATCAATACCGGAGATCTGGTTCGTAAGCTGCGCAGTGAAAAGGCCTCTGGACAGGCCGTGGCCAACCAACTGGCCAGGCATTTTTCGGCTGCCCTGAAGGCGACCCGGTTTGTGCTGGCCGGAGCTTCTGGCGTGGAGCGGCTCCTGGGCGCACCGCTGCTGACCCGTATCAGCGCCGGGGTTCGCAAGATTTCCGGCGGCCGGGTGGCCCAGTGGGATCCGAGCATGCCCCAGCCGGTGCGGTTTGTATCATCGGCCCCGAAAGCCGGAGATGATGGCCGCCCCCGGGTGGTCTATATGGCCGCCTGTGTGTCCCGAACCATGGGCCCGGCCCGGGGTGACAAGGCTCAGGAACCGTTGATTGCGGTTACCCGACGGCTGTTGGAGAAAGCCGGGTATCAGGTGGTGTATCCGGATGCCGTCGACAACCTGTGTTGTGGTCAGCCGTTTGCCTCCAAAGGCTACCCGGAGCAGGCTGCGACCAAGAAAAACGAACTGCTTGCGGCGCTGTTGAGGGCGAGCCGAAACGGGGTGGATCCCATCTACTGCGACACCAGCCCCTGTACATTGCAGATCCGGGAGGCGGCTGCCGAGGCGGGACTGGCGTTGTTTGACCCGGTGAAGTTCATCCGAGAGCACTTGCTCGAGCGCCTTGATTTTGAGCCGGAACAGACGCCGCTGGCAGTGCATGTAACCTGCAGTACCCAGCATCTGGGTGAGGCCGAGGGGCTGATCGACATTGCACGGCGTTGCAGCACCAGGGTGGTTGTGCCCGAGGGCATTCACTGCTGCGGCTTTGCCGGCGACAAGGGATTTAACGTGCCGGAGCTCAATGCCCACGCCCTGCGGACCCTGCCGGAGCAGACCGCCGACTGCGAGGAGGGGATATCCACCAGCCGTACCTGCGAGATTGGCCTCAGCCGGCACAGCGGGGTTGATTACCACGGGCTGGTATACCTGGTAGACCGGGTCACCAGACCACGGGCAACTCCTTAGCGGCTATTTCATTTCAAAGCCGCATTTGCGCAGGAATTCGCGCATGTGCGGCCGTAATTTTGAGGTGAACAGTGGCTTGAGCTGTTCGGACCATGTAGTGTCCTTGTTGCCTCCGGTACGCTCCTGATAGTAATCGTTCATGGTGCGGTCGAACCCTGCTACCAGTTCCTCGTCCCTGGCATCGGTGTAAACATCTTCCCTGAGAATTGCCTCCACTGGCAGCCGGGGTTTCACCTCGGGATTCTGATCCGGGTAGCCCAGGCACATGCCGAATACCGGATAGACATGTTCCGGAAGCCTGAGAGTCTCGCTGATTTCCGCAGGATTGTTACGTATGCCGCCGATGTAACACAGGCCGAGCCCCTCAGATTCCGCGGCTATGGCGACATTCTGTGCCATCAGGCTGGCGTCTATGGTGGCGACCAGCAACTGTTCGGTCATGCCCCGGATAACCTCAGCCCCGGCCCGGCCTGCCGCATCGGTTGAGCGCCTCATATCAGCGCAGAACACCAGAAAATCCGAGCAGTCGGCGATGTAGCTCTGGCCGCCAGCCAACTCGGCTATTTTCCGGCGGTTATCCGGGCTGATCACATGAATAACCGAATACGCTTGCACATGGTTGGAGGTGGCGGCGCACTGGCCGGCACGAATCAGCTCTTCCAGCAGCTCCCGGGAAATTTTCCGGTCGGTAAACTTGCGGATGGAACGGTGGGATTTCAAGAGTTCGATGGTTGGATTCATGACGACTCGCAGTTGGTTCAGACTCGGGGCCAAAGAAAAATCGAAGTGTGCAGGTTACGATCCTTCCAGTGTTGAACGCAAAAACAGCGTGATCCGGTCTGATCAGTAACCCCGGAATTGTGCGCGCCGCTTGGCAATAAACGCCGACACACCCTCCGCAAAATCCTCAGTCCGGGTCATGTCAAGGAACGCCGCCCGTTCGGCCTCCAGATGCGCCGCCAACTGGTTGCCGTTGGCCCGGTCGGTAAGCTGGCGGAAAGCGCCAAACGCCCGGGTCGGCCCGTTGGCGACTTTTTCGATGATCCCGGCCAGCAGGTTTTCATACTCTTGCTCAGGGGCGAACTCGGTGATCATGCCCCAGGCTTTCGCTTCCGCTGCGCTGAGGGTTCGCCCCAGCAGCATCAATTCCGCCGCCCGGCCTGCGCCGATCCTGTGCGCCAGGAACCAACTGCCGCCACAGTCGGGGACGGCGCCAATGCCGTTGTAAGCCACCAGGAATTTTGCATCCTCCCGGGCTACAACCAGATCCGCCATCAATGCCAGGCTGAGCCCCGCTCCGGCGGCTACGCCCTTCACCGCTGCGATTACCGGGGCATCCATGCTGCGTAACAGCAGGATGGCCGGATTGACGGCATCCAGGATGGCGCCGATTGCATCGCCGGCCTGCTCAGGTGTGCCGGCCATACTGGCTACGTCACCGCCTGCCATAAAGGCGCGTCCCGCCCCTGTCAGCACCACGCAGCGTAAGCCTGGCTGCGCTTTCAGCTCCCGGACACCGGCGAGCAAGGCTTCTGCCAGGGGTACATTGATCGCGTTCAGGGCTTCTGGCCGGTTGAAGGTCAGTGTTGCTACGCCGGTTTTGGCGTCGACTGCCGTGTTTACCAGACTGTCTGTCATCGATAAGTACCCGGTCTCTTTTTGCAGGTCTGAGGGCCTGAGCCCTGCGTATTCATTTCTGTTATTTCTCAGGTAACAGGATAGAGCGGTTTGCTTAATGTTGCCTGATTGGACTACTTTAAATCTGGACCGGGGTTAACCCCGGCGACAAGAAATAACAAAAATTACAATCATCTTCGGGCGTGGAATGGGTATGGGCAGAGCGTGTTCGCGTATCTGTGCACCCTGCGCCAGGGGTGCCGGGAGGTAACGTGAGCATCCTCGATATCAGAAACCTGTCTCTGTCGTTTGGTGGTGTCAAGGCCCTGCAGGATGTCAGTTTCCGTGTGCCCGAAAACACCATCACGACCATTATCGGCCCGAACGGTGCCGGTAAGACGTCCCTGTTCAACTGCATTTCCGGGTTCTACAAACCCCAGCAGGGTACGGTCAGTTACGAGGGCCAGGTGCTTTCAAGCGGTATTAAACCGCCTCAGAGAGCCTCACTGGGTCTGGCCCGGACCTTCCAGAATATTGCCCTGTTCCGGGGTATGACGGTACTCGACAACATCAAGCTTGGCGCCCACGTACACATGAAGAGCGGCCTGCTCAGCGCACTGGCCTATTTCGGCCCCGCCCGTCGGGAGGAAATGGCGGTCCGAAGGGATGTTGAAGAGCGGATTATCGATTTCCTGGAAATCGACCATATCCGCCGTCAGCCGGTGGCGAGTCTTTCCTATGGATTGCAAAAACGGGTGGAACTGGCCCGGGCCCTGGCCATGCAGCCGAAAGTGCTGATGCTGGATGAGCCGGTGGCTGGTATGAACCGGGAAGAAAAAGAGGACATGGCCCGCTTTATCCTGGATATCCGGGAAGAGTGGGGCATCACCGTGCTGATGGTGGAGCACGACATGGGCATGGTCATGGATATTTCCGACCACATTGCGGTGCTCAACTTTGGCCAGGTCATTACCGAGGGCTTACCGGCGGATGTTCAGAAAAACCCCGAGGTGATCAGGGCCTACCTGGGCAACAGTGACATCGACAGCCTGCGCAGGAAGCTCAATCCGGAAGGGGAGGCTGCCTGATGGATTGGCTGTTCTTCGGCGAAATCAGCCTGGCAGGCCTGGCCATGGGCGGGCTCTATGCCCTGATAGCCCTGGGCTTTGTGATCATCTACAAGGCGACCCGGGTGATTAATTTCGCCATCGGCGAAATTATGATGTTTGCAGCCTACCTGTTCCTGGCGTTTGCCGGTGGTATGGAGCTCTCGGCCTGGATCGCGCTGCCGATGGCGGTAATCGGCGGCAGCATCCTGGGCGGGGTGATTGAAAAAACCATGATTCGGCCAATGCTGGGTGAATCCCCGATCTCGGTGGTGATGGTGACTATCGGTATCGCCAGTATCCTGGTGGGCCTGGTGGAGTTCATCTGGACCGCTAATCCGCAGCTGCTGCCCAGCTTCCTGCCCCGGGAGCCGGTGTTTATCGGCCCGCTCTATCTCGCGCCTAAAATTGCCTACGGTTTCCTGATCGGTGCCACCCTGTTGATTATTTACCTGCTCTATTTCCGGTTCTCCCGGGGTGGTGTCGCGTTGAGGGCGACCGCCTCGGATCAGGCCGCGGCCTATTCCATGGGCATCAACGTGCGTCGCGTTTTCAACATGGCCTGGGTGTTCGGTTCTCTTGCCGCGTCACTGGCCGGTGTGCTGGTGGCAGCGACCGGCGGCCTCAGCCCCCAGTTCGGGATCATTGGGCTGAGTGTGCTGGTGGTGGTGATTGTTGGCGGCCTGGACAGCATTCTGGGTGCCCTGGTGGCCGGCGTGTTTATTGGCTGGCTGGAAACGGTGGCCGGCGCCTATCTGGGTGGTGAGTACCGGATGCCGGCGACGTTTCTGGTGCTGGCGGTGATTCTGGTGATCCGCCCCTATGGCCTTTTTGGCACCCACGAAATAGAGCGAGTGTAAGATGCGCATCGGTGACGCAAAACAGAGTTACGAGGCCGATGAGGCAATCTGGACCAGCCAGACCCAGAAACTGTGGTTCGGGCTGTTCCTGCTGATTCTGCTGCTGTTCCCGTTCATGGTTGATTCGTATCTGCTGTACCTTGGTTGCCTTGTCGGCATTGCCGTGATCAGCACCACCGGCCTGAACATCCTGACCGGTTTTACCGGCCTGATTTCCCTCGGGCAGGCCGGTTTCATGGGCGTGGGGGCCTACACCGTGGCCTGGCTGTCCCTCAATACCGGCCTGCCGTTCCCGGTAACCCTGGTGCTGGCAGGGCTTATGGCTGCCGCGGCGGGGATTCTGGTGGGCCTGCCCTCGCTTCGGGTCAAGGGACTTTACCTGGCGATCGCCACCCTGGCCGCCGGTGTGTTCCTGCATTTCATCTTTGCCGAGTGGGAATCGGTCACCGGCGGCATGGGCGGCCTGAGCCTGGAACCGGCTCACCTGTTCGGGTGGACCTTCCAGAGCGATTTCATGATGTACTTCATCATCGTGCCGCTGGCGGTTCTGATGGTGTTTGCCGCCCGCAATGTGTTCCGGACCCGGATTGGCCGGGCGTTTATCGCCATCCGGGATCGGGATATTTCCGCCGAGATTCTTGGTATTAACCTGCTTCGCTACAAGCTGATGTCATTCGCGCTAAGCTCCTTCTATGCCGGAGTGGCCGGCGGCCTTTTCGCGTATTTCTTCCGGGTGGTGACGCCGGAGAGCTTTCCGCTGTCGATGTCGATTTTCTATCTGGCTGCGGTCATCGTGGGCGGCATGGGCAATTTGCTCGGAGGCATACTCGGTGCGGCCTTTATGACTTTGGTCCCGGAAGCGCTGAAACTGCTGACCGCAGCCCTGACGCCCTTTTACCCCAACGCACCTGTGTTCATGTCGCCAATGCTGGAGATTATTTTTGGCGCCCTGATCGTGGGCTTCCTGATTTTTGAACCCCATGGCCTCGCGGAAATATGGCATCGCATCCGCCGTTTTTTCCGCTTGTGGCCGTTCCGGAATTAATCGTGTTTCAACGAGCCTTTCAACGGGCTTTTCACCGAGAAACCGTGCAACACCAACAACAAGAAGCAGCAAGGAGAAGAAACATGTTCAGAAACATCCTCAAAAAAGGTCGCCGGCTTGCCGGGCTTGGCAGTCTGGTTGCTGCAATAACGATAGCCGCCCCGGCCATGGCCCAGGACAAGGAACCCATCGTGTTCGGTGGCTCCATACCACTGTCCGGTGTGTTTGCCTTTGCCGGCATCCATATCCACGCCGGTCTGACCGACTACACGGCCTGGATTAACAGCCAGGGCGGCATCAATGGCCATCCGGTAAAGTATGTGATGGAAGACACCGCCTACGAGGTGGATCGTTCAGTGGCCGCTTTCAAGAAGATTTCCGGCAGCAGCTCGCCGGCCACCTATTACGGTGACAGCACCGGCTTTATGAAGACCATCGCCTCGGAGCTGAACAGCCAGGGCACCACACTGATGAGCGGTGCGTCCTTTGCTACTGCACTGACCGATAACGAGCAATACCCCTACCAGTTCATCCCTGGCCCCAGCTACAGCCAGATGTTCGGCATCATCCTGGAGTACATTGCAAACCAGGGTAAGGACGGCGACACGCCGACGGTGGCCTTCGTTTACAGCGATACCGAGTTTGGCAAGGACCCAATCAAAAACGGCAAGGCCCGGGCCGCCGAGTTGGGTATTGAAGTGGTTGAGGACATTGTTACCAAGCCCGGTAGCGTGGACGTATCGGCAGAAGTCCTGAAGCTGCGTCGCGTTCGCCCCGACTTCGTGGTGTTCCACGGCTACGTGCTGTCTCCGATCAATGAGTTCATGGTTCAGATGCGCCAGATGGGGCTGGACACCCAGTTCATGGGCACCTTCTGGTCCTCGGACAAGCTGATCATCGACAAGATGGGTGCGGATGCCGATGGCTACATGGGCGTGATGCCCTACAACTACTACGACAGTGAGGAAAGCGGGCCGATGCTGGATGCGCTGAGGGCGCAGGCCGAGAAGAGCGACCCGAAGGCCGGCTACCGCCCGACCGGCTATATGCAGGCCTGGTTCAACGCCATGGTGTGGACCGAAGTGGTCAAGCGTACCCTCGATGCTGGCAAGGAGCTGACGGCTGACAATATGGCCGCCTCCCTGGCGTCCATCGAGGACTGGGACACCGGTGGTATCATCGGCATTCCGGTCACGGTGAAGGATATGTCGTTCCCGGTTGGGCGTATCTGGCGTGTGAATGCCGGGAAAGGCCGTTACGAGCCGGTATCGGACTGGATTCACCTCGACTGAGGGGCTGTATGGAAGCCTTACTGGAAATCGATAACATCGAGGTGGTTTACAACAAGTCGGTACAGGTCCTTCGGGGCCTGTCACTGCGGGTGCCGGAGGGCGCCATTGTGGCGCTCCTTGGCTCCAACGGGGCCGGCAAATCCACCACATTGAAAAGCGTTTCCGGCCTGTTGACCCTGGAAGACGGTGAGGTAACCGCCGGGGAAGTCCGATTCCAGGGCAAGGATGTAAAAGGCACGCCACCGGAGAAGCTGGTGCGTAACGGGTTGTTCCATGTGATGGAAGGCCGCCGCGTGTTTGAGGATCTGACGGTGGAAGAGAACCTGGTTGCCGCCACCTACGCGCTCAGTGGCAACAAGCCCTCCCTGAGCGACAGCTACGAGCTGGTCTATAACTACTTTCCGCGCCTGAAGGAGCGCCGCAAACAGCTGGCGGGGTATCTGTCCGGCGGTGAGCAGCAGATGCTGGCCCTTGGCCGGGCACTGATTGCCCAGCCGAAGCTGATCATGCTGGATGAGCCGTCACTGGGCCTGGCGCCGTTGCTGGTGGAGGAAATTTTCACCATCGTGGCGCGGATCAACCGGGAGCAGGGCACCGCCATTCTGCTGGTGGAGCAGAATGCCGCCGTTTCTCTGGCGATTGCCTCTTACGGTTACATCATGGAGAACGGCAAGATCGTGATCGATGGCCCGGCGGATAAACTCACCGCCAACGAGGATGTCCGGGAGTTTTACCTCGGGGTCGGCGGCAGGGAAGGCGAGGTCCGCAGTTACCGTGACATCAAGCACTACAAACGCCGTAAACGGTGGCTTTCATGACAACACCTTCCATACCCGATCTTACCCTGACTCAAATGCTGCGGGCCCACGCCAAAGACCGGCCCGACGCGCTGGCCCTGCGCCAGAAAGAGTTTGGCATCTGGCAGGCCTGTTCCTGGCAGGATTACTACCAGCGTGCCCGGCATTTCGGGCTGGGGCTCCGTGCCCTCGGCCTTGAAGAGGGCGGCCATGTGGCTATTATCTCGGAAAACCGGGTGGAGTGGGTGATCGCCCAGATGGGCATCGGCATGGTTCGGGGGATCTGCGTTGGCGTTTATCCCACCAGCCCGTGGAACGAGGTGGCCTACGTTCTCGCGCACAGTGATGCGGAAATTGTGGTGTGTGAGGACCAGGAACAGACCGACAAGGTGCTTGAAGCCTGGCCCCAACTGCCAACGCTGAAGTACACCATCGCCATTGATAGGAAGGGCCTTCGTTACTATCCGGAGCCCCCGGCGGCGTTCGAGGATATCGAAGCCAGAGGCCGGGAGTTTGAAAAAGAGCACCCCGGGCTGGTGGATGAACTGCTGGATGGCCAGCAGATGGACGACACCGCCCTGATGGTCTACACCTCCGGCTCTACCGGTCGGCCCAAGGGAGCGATGATTACCTGGGGCAATCTCCATGCGGCAGCGCCCGGCCTCATTGAGCTGCTGCAGGCAGACGAGCACGGCTCCAGTCTTTCCTACCTCCCGCTATGCCATGTGGCGGAGCAGGCGGTTACCAACATTGCACCGGTTTACGTGGGCAGCACGGTCAGCTTTGGCGAGAGTCTGCGGACAATCCAGGAGGATTTGCGAGAAATTGCGCCGACCTTTTTCCTGGGGGTGCCCAGAATATGGGAGAAGCTGCATTCGTCCATTTACATCAAGATCCAGGAAACCGGCCGGTTCCGGCAGGCGCTGTTTAACCGGGCTGTCCGGGCTTGTTCGCCGATGGCGACCAAGTCCCGTGGCCAGTGGAGCCTGAGGGAAAAGTGCCTCTTCGGCCTCAGTTACTGGCTGGTGTTTCGTGCATTGCAGAATTTCATTGGCCTGCGCCGGTGCACCATCGCAATGACCGGAGCCGCCCCCATTTCCACCGGTATTCTTGAGTTCTTCCGGACCATTGGTATTCCCCTGGTGGAAGTCTATGGCCAGACGGAAAGCACCGGCGTTGCCACCGCCCAGCCCGTGGACGATGTGCATCTCGGAACCGTGGGTGTCGCTATTACCGGCGTAGAGGTCAAACTCGGCGAGCACAACGAGATCATTATGCGCGGCGGCAGCATGTTCAAGGGCTACTACAAGAACGACGAGACCACCGCCTCAACCCTGAAAGATGGCTGGCTACACACCGGTGATGTGGGCGAATGGCGGGACGGCCAGCTCAAAATTGTTGATCGCCTGAAAGACATTATCATCACCGCAGGGGGTAAGAACCTTTCCCCGACCGGGATCGAAAATACCATCAAAGCCAGCCCTTATATCAAGGAATGCATTGTGATTGGCGAGGCCCGGAAGTATGTCTCCGCCCTGATCCAGATTGATTTCGACACGGTTGCCAAGTGGGCCGAGCAGGAGCGGATTGCCTACACCACCTTCCGCAGCCTGGCCGAGCAGGAGCGGGTGAACGAACTGATTCAGGCCGAGGTGAACAAGGGCAATGAACAGCTGCCCCAGGTGGCGCAGATCAAGCGTTTCCACCTGCTTGCCAAGGAGCTCGACCATGATGATGATGAAGTGACTGCGACCATGAAGGTGCGCCGGAGCAAAATCTACGAAAAATACATGGACCTGATCGAGTCGCTCTACGCCTGAGCACGGGGTGGCCTGGAAGCGGACGTCCTCTGCCCCTCGGCCATGTGCTGTAACTCATTGGCCAGCTGGTCGCGACCGCCTCAGTCCTGCTTACTGATCCCCAGTTTCTTCATCTTTTCCCACAGGTTCTTGCGACTGATCCCCAGCTCGCTTGCGGTTTCATTGATATGGAATTCGTGGCGGTGCAGTGTCTCGCTAATGATCTGATATTCATAGTTCATGAGGCGATTGTGTAGATCGCCGCTCATATCCGGGTTGTCCTCTGTTTGCTCACCGTTCATGCTGAAGGCGCTGGCGCCGATGGCCGGCTCAGGGGTGAGGATGGTGGCCCGTTCGATGCTATGGTGGAGTTCCCGTAAGTTGCCTGGCCAGTCGTGTTGCAGCAGTTGCTGTTCAGCAGAGGGCAGCAGGTAGTGTTCGTTCTCCGGGTCGATCTCGCTGAGGAACTGGTGGGTGAACCAGAGGATATCCTCGCGCCGCTCACGCAGTGGCGGGATATGGACATGTACCACGTTGACGCGGTAGTAGAGGTCTTCGCGGAACGCGCCTTCGGTCACCATCTGTTTGATATCACGATGGGTGGCGCAGATTATGCGAAGGTCCAGAGGGATGGGGGTTTCGCCACCGACGCGAACCACCTGCCGTTCCTGAATGACACGTAACAGCCGAACTTGCATGTTTGTCGGCATGTCTCCGATTTCGTCAAGAAAGAGGGTGCCACCGTTAGCCTGCTCGAATACCCCGTGGCGGGTTCGCACAGCACCGGTGAAAGCGCCCTTTTCCGATCCGAACAGCTCGGCTTCCATCAGCCCTTCGGGAATGGCACCGCAGTTGACGGCAATGAAGGGGTGTTGCCGGCTGTCGCCAAAGGCGCAGTGGTGCAGAAAGCGCGCGGCATACTCCTTGCCGACCCCCGACTCCCCGGTAATCAGGGCGGTGGCATTATGACCGGAGACCCGGCACAGGGTCTGTTCCAGTCTGCGCATCGTGGCGGATATACCCAGCGTGGGAGGCAGTGTCTCGCGTTGTGGTGAGCTGTCACGACAGATGAGGTGCAGCTTCTCCATCAGCACATCAAGATCGAAGGGTTTGGTAATATAGTCGGCTGCCCCCTTTTTCAACAACTCGACGGCGTCGCCGATACTGCCAAAGCCGGTGATGAATATGGCCGGAGGGAGCGTACGCCCTTCGTCGAGCAGTTGCTGGTACAGTTCATTGCCGCCCATGTCAGGCAGGCGAATATCGCTCACTATGGCGGCATAGTCAGAAATTCCAATGTGCGCCTGCGCGGCCAGTGCGCTCTTGAACCAGTCGCAACGGTAGCCCTCCAGCTCAAATCGGTAGCGGAGTGATTCACCCATAATCGGATCGTCTTCGACAAGGCAGAGCTTTGGTGGCGTGGTCATGATGGTATGGGAATGGTTGCGGTGAAACAGGTTTCACCATCGCTGCTGTGAGTCTCGATGGTGCCACCGAGTTGACTGACAATCTGATAGCAGACCCAAAGCCCGAGGCCGTTACCGCCAGACCGGTAGTGGACGAAGGGCTCGAACAGGTGTTTCATCTGTTTGTCCGGGATGGGGGGGCCGCTGTTGCAGATTTGCAGCTCCAGTTCATCGGCACCGGCATGAGTGGCACGGCAGAGAACCTGGCCATGGGGTGGCACGGCCTTGGCCGCATTGAGCAGCAGGTTGATCAGTACCTGTCGGATCAGCGAGGCGGGGAGGGGAACAGTTGCCATGCGCACATCCCACACCAGACCCGCCTGTTGGCGCTGAATGTCGGGGCTAATGAGGGTGCGGATGTCACTCATATCCTCAGGGCCAAAATCGCGGCTGCTTTGGCGTGTCTCCACCAGCAGGGCGGAGACGGTGTCCTTGATCTGCAGCAGTCCCCGTTCCAGCATCGCCAGGGTTTTGTCGGTCATGGCGTCATTTTTGCCGTAGCGCTTCTGGGTACTGATGGTGTTGAGCATACCGCCCAGAGGGTTGTTGATCTCGTGGGCGATGGAGGCAGTCAGCTGTCCGATAGCGGCAAGACGTTCAGTGGCGATGACCTGTTTTTCCAGCTCCTGTTTGAGTTGCAGTTCGTGGAGCATCGACTTGAAGCGGGCGCTGACCTGACCGATCTCATCCTTTGATTCACGTAGTTCGTAGCGCAGATTCTCGGGCGCTTCACGACCTACACGCCCAAGGCAGTCGGCCAGTTTGACCAGCGGCTTGGCCAGTCGTGCTCCCCAATACCAGCTCAGCGGTAACAGGGCGGCAAGGACCAGTAGTGTGGCGAAGGCAGCACGTTTGGCAAGCTGGGCAAATCGGGGGGTAAAACTCTCGCGGGGGTAGCTGATCACCAGCGTACCGAGGCGGACTTTGTCGGAGATGATAGGTGTGATGACATACAGGTTTTCGGTCAGTGGCAGATCCAGCACCTCAGTGTTGGCAGCGAGGTTCTGGCGCAAGTGTGTTTCAAATTGAGCGAATTCGGGTCCGGCCGATGAGATGGGAAACTGCATCTGGAATTGTTCCGGGTTGGAGGCGACGTAGATCTGATATTGATTATTGATGATCAGGATGTCCTTCGCCTGAAGGGATGAGTTCTCCGTTGTCACGGCATTGAACGGCGTTTGGACGATTTCGAAGGCACGCCAGATATCGTTCTTGAGTATAGCTGGCACCAGGGTGTATGCCATGACCTTCGCGAGCCCCTCGGCGTTGGCGATGAGGTCCTGTTTCAGATCGTCATAGGCGCGAAAGATCAGGGCCGCGGTAATTGCGAAGGAGGTGATCAGGATCAGCACGGTTCCCCGCAGGGGGATTTTGTAGCGGAAACTCAGATCACTGAACATGCTGACGCTCTTCAATGAGCTGCGCCATTTCGGCGATGTCTTTATAGGCAGCGGGAGTGATGCGGGTGAAACCGTCCAGGTTCAGGTGGTCAAGCAGCTGTACCGCATCCGGATCGCTGCCCATGGCCAGCAGCACATCGCGCATCCTTGTGTTGAGTTCTGGACTGGCCTTGGGCCCGGCCACTATCGGCGGGAATGCAAACGGTTTTGACTGGGTGACCACCCGTGTCAAGTCAGTTATCTCCGGGTTGAAGCGCTGCATGGTCTCCCAGATATAGCCGTCAACATGGGCACCATCGGCCAGACCCACGCCGACCGCCTTGATGGCATTGCTGTGGCCACTGGTGAAGAACGTCTTGCGGAAAAATGTGTCCGGATCGAGGCCCTGTTGTATCAGCTGAAAGTGGGGGACGAGGAAACCGGAGTTGGAATCGGGGTCGGCATAGGCGAAGACCTTATCGCGCAGATCAGCGAGCCTTTCCGTTGTTGTGTCCCGGGCCGGTACGATGAGATAGGAGCGGTAGAGTGGAGCGCCCTGATAAAGGGGCGCAGCGGTCAGAGCCAGGCGGGACCGGTTGCTGACGTAGGGCAGGCCGCAGATCCAGGCAAAATCGAGTCGGCGGGCAAGCAGGTTATTGATGATGTCGCGGTAGGTGTTGCTCTGTTCGAAGCTTACCGGTCGTTCGAGGCGCCGTTCGAGATAATCACGCCAGGCGCGGATAGTCGAGGTACGTTCGGTCTGGAATACTGGGGTGATTCCAATGCGCACCGGTGCGCGCTCCACCGTGCCCAAAGCCCGCCATGGCGCCAGTGACAAGGAGACAAGGTATACAAGCAGTTGGCGACGGCTTGGCATGGGCATCAATCGGCCAGTGATGGGGAGTAGCACTGATAAGAAATATATCAGACATCCAGATTACAGCAAATACTTGACACTCAAGCGTCAAGCGTCGGTGATCGACATCAGCCGCGCGGTCACCCGCCGCCAGGTGACATGCCCGACCGTTACCAGACAGTAACCCCTCCAGGCGATGGAGAGCAGACAGGTTACCTGATGGTAACGACGTGGCAGCAGGTAACGTCAGTCAGAATAAACCCTGTACGCAGCCCCCTTCTCGAACAATCCGTTGTACTCCCCATCGTACTAAGCTCCTCCCTGGCCTAGTTCTCTCTACCCGATTGCGAGGGCGGTGATGTATCAGGCTCTATACCTGTGCTGCGTTGAGTTGGATCGGTTTTTGCTGGAGACCATCAGACGGATATGACAAGAACAGGAGGGGTGGGGATGAGTGAGGAGCTGAGAATATCGGAGCATGAGACCCGTGGCAAGGCGGGGGTGCGGCGCTTTGGGATGGTCATCGACTTACGGCGCTGTATCGGTTGCGATGCCTGCATGGTCGCCTGTAAGGCCGAGTTTGATGTACCCATTGGGGTTTTCCGCACCTGGGTTCCTTATCGCGTCGTGGGCAAGTACCCGACAGTCAAGAAGCAGTTTCTGCCGCGTCTGTGCAACCATTGCGACGATCCCCCCTGTGTGCGTGCCTGCCCGGTGGAGGCCACTTTCAAGGTAGAGGACGGTGGCTTCGTGTTGCAGAACTATGATCGCTGCATTGGTTGCAAGGCATGCATGGCGTCGTGCCCCTACAACGCTCGTTTCATGTTGCCGGAGCACCGCACCCGTACCAGCATCACCCAAGTGGTTGACAAGTGTACCTTTTGTTATCACCGCGTCGTTCAGGGGCTCGTTCCAGCCTGCGTGCAGACCTGCGTTGGCCGTGCCCGTGTGTTCGGCGACATGAACGACCCGAACAGCGAGGTCTCGCAGCTGGTAGCCCGCCACGGCAGCCAGACGCTGCGACCCGAGCAGGGAACCAAGCCGCAGGTTTTCTACATCGGCGCCGACCGCAATCTGACCGAGTATGGCCGAAACATCTATGATCCTGTTCCTGAGCAGGACGAGGAACGCGTCATATTCAACCGGAAAAACGAAGTTTAGGGAGATGAACGATGCTTGACTATAACGTTTTTCATACCATCGCCTGGCCAGGTGCGTACGCCTGGTACTTCTTCGTCATCGGGATCTCCGCGGCGCTCTTTTTCTTCTCGGCGCTGTCCTGGTTTCGCGAGGAGTTCCAGTCATTGCGAAAGTCGGGGCTCTACCTCTCATTCGCACTGCTGGTTGTTGGTGGATTGCTGCTGATCAGCGACTTGTCGCAGCCGTTGCGCTTTCTCAACATGCTGAATCCGGCCTACCTGCAATTCAGGTCGCCGTTGGCCTGGGGGAGTCTTAACCTGATGAGCTTCGGTATCGTCTCCGTTGCCTACTTTTTCTTCATGAACAACGGCAATGACGGTCTGGCGAAGAAGGCAGCAGTTATCGGTGCGCTGCTGGCGCTGGGTCTGCCGATCTACACCGGCTTCGACCTGACCGTCCATCAACACCGGCCGGTGTGGAACACACCGCTGATGCCGGTGCTGTTCGTCGCGCTCTCCCTGCTCTCTGGTGCTGCGCTCGCTTCGTTTCTGGCCCGGGGTAACGACAAGCTGATGGTGACGCTGCGCTACTTCATGCTCTGGTCCGGCGGCGCCACCGCAGTGATGCTTATCCCCCTGCTCGGTACGACCGCCTACGGCGGCTCGGCTGAGGAGTTTACCTTCATGTTCCTGACCTCCGGCGCCATGGGGATGATCTTCATCGGGCTGGGGATGGTGGTCGGGCTGGCTGCGCCGATTGCACTGCTGCTGGCACCGGTTGGGCGGCAGCCGGCGAGCGTGATGGCCGCCGGTACCCTGTTGCTGATCGGTGTCATGGCGCTGCGCTACGCCATTCTGATCGGGCCGCAAATTGTTCATACCTATTATTGAAAACCGTGGTAAATGCGGGGGAGTGAATACCATGTTGGAAATGACGCGCAGAAATTTCGTGAAGGCCAGCGCCGGCACCACGGCAGCGGCATTGGCGGCGCCGTCGATACTCAGGGCGATGGAAAATGAGCTCGGTGGGCGGGACTATAACCCCAATACGCTGAAGGAGCGCACGGCGATCCCCACCAACTGCCACGTCTGCAACATCCAGGACGGTGCTCTGGCGTTCGTCGAGGATGGTCGCGTGGTCAAGCTGGAGGGTAACCCCAATCATGTTTCCACCCGCGGTCGTCTCTGCGCCAAGGGCAACGCCGGAATGTGGCACAGCTACGACCCGGACCGGATCATGTATCCGCTCAAGCGTGTCGGCAAGCGCGGCGAGGGCAAGTGGAAACGCATCAGTTGGGACGAGGCGCTGACCGAGGTGACCGCCCGTATCGACGATGTGCTGAAGAACGGCGACCCCAACGAAATCATGCTTAAATGGGGCCGCAACCGCACCGGCGGGGTGCTGACCCGATTCATGCATACACTTGGTTCGGACACCATCCTCAACCATACCTCGGTGTGCGAATCATCCAAGAAAGTGGGTATGGAGCCGACCTGGGGGCCCGATATCGAGACTCCGGACTTTGCCAACAGCAAATATATCCTCAATTTCGGATCCAACATCCTGGAGGCCGCCTACTTCCATAACCCTTACTCACAGCGCATTACCGAGGGACGGGTCGACAGCAACGCCAGGATTGTCTCCTTCGATGTGCGTCTCTCCAATACCGCCGGCTTCTCCGACGAATGGATCCCGGTCTATCCGGGCACCGACGGTGCGGTGGCGCTGGCCATCGGCCATGTAATCCTGCGCGAGGATCTGCAGGATTCGGAGTTCATCACAGACTGGACCAACGTCACGGTGGAGGAGCTCAAGGCGCATTACACTCAGTTCACTCCGCAGTGGGCCGAGGAAATCTCCGGCGTGCCAGCCGATACCATCGAGCGCATTGCGCGCGAGTTCGCCACTATCAAGCCAGCCACCACCTATACATACCGGGGCCCTGCCAAGCACCTCTACGGCTCCTACAACGAGAGATCCTGCATGATGCTCTCCATCATGACCGGCAACGTTGAGAAGCAAGGCGGCTACTGTCTGCCCCGGGGCATGAGTTATGACCAGCCGCAGCCGCAGCCGCCAGCACCAAAGAAGGTCTCGGTGCTGGCGTCGCCGCCTGAGTTTCCGCTCGCCTCGCACAAGGTGAGCCACCTGGTGCCGTTCTGGATCGCCGAGGGAAGGCAGAAGATTAGTGTCTATATCAACTATATGGACAACCCGGTCTACAGCAATCCGGGCTCCGAGGCGGTGTGGGGCGAACTGTTCCGCAACGAGGAGTTGATCCCCTTTCGTGTGGTGCTAACTCCGTTCATGGGCGAAGAGGCACAGACGGCGGACATCATTCTGCCAGAGCTGCCCTACCTGGAACGCTGGGAGCCCGAGTCAATGCCTAACTCTCTGTGGCCGTGGCTGGGGATCCGCCAGCCGGTGATCGAACCGCTGGGTGAGGGCAGGGAGCATCGCGTCTACATGCAGGAGATCATCCACCGCCTCGATCCGGACGGCTCCCGCGGGATGAAGCAGTACTGGAACTTCAAGGACTCCGAGGACTACATGCGCCAGCAGTTCGAGAACGTTCCCGGGCTGAAAGAGGCCGGCGGTCTGGACTGGCTGAAGAAGCACGGCGTCTGGCCCATCTACGGCAAGCTCAACCCCGCCACCGGTAAGATCAGCGACAAGACCGGTCGTGAGATCCGTGCCGAGTACGGCCTTCATCGCAAGGAACTCCCGGCCTCAGATATGTTGGGAGCGACGGTCGATGAGCAGGGAATCATCCACAAAAACGGCAAGGCAATCGGCGTGCAGCGCCATGGCAAGAACCATGTCGGCTTCCCCAGCGGCAGCCGGCTGATCAATGTCCGTGTCGATGAGTGGGCGGAGTACGGCTTCAACCCGATGCCCGCCTTCAAACGCATCCCGTGGCATGAAAATCTCAAGGATGACGAGATGATTCTCACCACCTATAAGTACAATGTTCACGTACAGTCACGTACCGCTTCGGTCAAGTGGCTGGCGGAGATCGTCCACCGCAACTGGGCACCGATCAATACCGAAACGGCGAAGCGGATAGGCATCAGGACCGGCGACCTGATTCGGGTGGAGAGCCCGGTGGGCTACCTGGTTACCAAGGCCTATGTCACCGAGGGGCAGCACCCCAACGTCATCGCTATCTCCACCGGCTGCGGCCACTGGGGCTATGGTCGTCTGGCACAGCTCAAGCTCAAGGAGAAAGGTGGGCAGTTCGGCGCACAGGAGGATCCGGATCTGAACAACGTCTGGTGGGAAGATAAGGGTGTGCACCCCAACCTCATCATTCCCCCGGTAGCCGATCCCATCGGCGGCTCCGCCGGCTACTATGACACCGTGGTGAGGGTGACCAGGGCCAAGGCGAGGGACAAGTATGGCGATATGGAATCCTCCTGGGACAAGCACTTTGAGTGGTACAAAAAGACCATGAGCTATACCTATGTGGGCGATGAGCACCGCAAGATGCACCCGGAGATGGCCTCCTGGGCCGGCCCGGAGAGCGTCAAGCCGAAGAAGCCGTCCGGTAGCCACTGAGGCCGAACCGGTGTAAGCAAGGCTCCGCTCCATGCGCAGCCTTGCTTTAAGAGGGGGTGGATATGAACGATTCAAGTATTATTCTGGTGGCAATTAGTCAGGACGCAAGTAATCAGGTGGGGAATGTCGAGACTCTGAGCAGCCGTGCCCACTGGTATCGCCTGCTGGCGGGCGTCTTCGCCGAGGAACCGCAGGCCGCCTTTGTGCGCCAACTGCGCAGCCAGGCGTGCTTAGAGGCTCTGGCGGAGGTCGGGGTGAGTTTCGGCGACGATTTCCGTGCTGCCAATGAAGAGGCGCTGATTGAGGAGCTGGCCGCGGAGTACACCATGCTCTTTGTCGCCCCTGGTGGCTTCCCACCGGTAGAATCGGTGCGGCTGCAGGGCGGGTACCGCCAGAGCGCGTCAAATGAGGTGCGCTATGCCTATGCTGCCGAGGGATTCAGCGTACAGTCCGGGCGTTTTGCCATCTTCGATGACCATCTTGCGGCACAGATGCAGTTCGTCGCGGCGCTGCTCGAGCGTCAGGCCGAGGCGTTGGTGGCTGCTGATGAGCAGGAGCAACGGCGTCTGGAGGCGACCGTCAGGCGCTTCTGGATGATGCACCTGGGGCGCTGGTGCCGGGGCTATGCCCAATTGGTGGAAGAGGCCGCTGAACACAGCTTCTACCGCGAGATGGCGCGACTGCTCGACGCCTTTGTCACTGCCGAACTGGATATTATGAGACTGGCTGTGGTCGATGAGGATGGAGGTAGGCTGCGTGCTCCCAAACCCAAGGCTGTGACCGAGCCGATGTGGTGTGGGGGAGCGGCCAGATGAGTCTGTTGCTGTGGGATGAGTTGGCCGCGATTTGGCAGTCAGGCGACTTCCGTGGCGCCCACGACTGGATCAACGAACGCTGGTCGCGCACTGTGCAGGAGTCGCCACAAGGGGATACCGATCCCTTTGCCCGCTTTCTTCAAGGAATCGCCTTTGCGGCCCTGGCGTTCCACTTTGCCGGGGAGCAGAACGGCGAAAGCGCTGCCATCTTTGTCGAGGACGGTCTTAGTACTTTGTCGCGATTCCCTCTATCCTATGCCGGCGTTGAGTTGGCGCCGATCATCGACGCCTTAGCGGAGCTTCGTCACGGCCTTCCAGCCGCCGGCTCCGGCCTGCCCATCCCGCCGGTCATCTCTGGAGTACGGGCACTGCGCTTCGCCGGGAGGGTAGTGCAATGAACGATTACCGCTTTTCATGCTGGCGTGACGTTGGTGTCACCACCCAGGGCCCCTGCTTCCTTCACGAGGCGGCCATTTCAGCAGAGGAGCGGCTGGAGGGTTGCTCCGTGGTTTCCGTCACGGGTGACCTCAGTCGAGTCGATATGCTGCTTGGCGCCGGGGCGCAGGAAGTCCTGTTGGGCGAGGCGGCGCTGAGAGACAATACACTGATGCGCGAGGCGATTGCCCGCCACGGCGGCGAACGGATCGGTCTCTGGCTGCCGGTGCGCCGCGCAGTGGCCAGTTGGGGCTTCGACACCGTCAGCAATGCCGACTTCAGTACGCTTGCCATTACCAATCCCATACCGCGCTGGATGATCCGCCTGGCCGACGGCACGCTCAGCGATGTTGACGCCTGCTGGTGGGCGGGGAAGATGATCAGGGCCGGTTGTGGCAAGGTGCTGGTCTCGGTGGTGGAGCCGGAGGATGACGACCTGTCTGCCTGCGCCGAGATGGCGGAGTGCGCCGGTGAGCATTTCTGGCTGGATACAGGTTCGGCTGATGCAGAGGATCTGCGCTTCTGGGCCCGTTACGGTAAGGCGCGGCAGATGGTGCTGCCGGCCGGGAGTAATGCTGTGGCCGCTTCTACAAACCTTTTCCGATAAGGAACGCTGAAGCCTTATGCCGCTGCCAATGGTGGATGATCTGCCCGAACTGCGCAATTCACGCTGTGTGCGTTATCGCTTTCGCTATAGCCAGTGTAGCGATTGTGCCGACAACTGCCCGTCGGAGGCGTTGACACTTGGCGAGGAGGGGGTGGAGCTGGATGCCACACGCTGCAGTAGTTGCGGTCTGTGTGTGGCAGCCTGTCCCGTGGGCGCCTTTCGTCAGCCCACCTTTCCGACTGCTGCCCTGGCAAAGCCTGCCGAAAAACGGCTCTCCGTGGCCTGCAAACCGTCGGGCGAGAAAGGCGATTTGCTTATCCCCTGTCTCGGCGATATTGAACCGGCGTTGCTGGCCAGTCTGTCCCTACGCAAAATCGCCGTAACACTACGCGGTGCGGGCCACTGCGCCGAGTGTGCCTATGCACCACAGGGTGCTGAGGTGCTGCGGATACTGCTGGAGGGTATGCAGGCACTGGCCGAGTCCGCGTCCACCCAGTCGACCCTGCCGGTGTTAAGCGAAAGTGTTGGTGGTTCAGGCTATCGCGCGGATCGGCGACAGTTCTTTCGCCGTTTCAGCAATCGTGCCGTGGAGAATTTTCGTGCCGAGGATAGTCTGGAGGTGGTACCCCAACAGGCAATAAGGGCTGCGCCTCATTTCGTGCCGGCCCGACGTAAACTGGCTGAGACTGTGCTGGAGCAGCTCGGCGGGATCGATGCCGCCTCGCCGTTACCGGCACTGTTCGGAGTTGCGGTGGTGACTCCGATTGCCGGTCGTTGTACCGGCTGTGAGGCGTGTGCGAGGGTCTGCCCCACCGGCGCGCTGAAAATCGACGAGACAGAGAATCGCTGGGTGCTGCGCTTTGATGCCGCCCGTTGTGTGGGTTGCGGCGTCTGTATTGAGGCTTGTGGCGCCCAGGCTTTGCAGATCGAACCTCGTTGGTATCCCGGACCTGTTGAGCCAGATTCTCCCTTGCATGAACTCGGGCGCTGCCGCTGTGAAAGTTGTGGTCGTTTCTTCATCGGGCTGGAGGGTGAGGGCTGCCCGGTCTGCCGCGATGACGAAGAAAATTTTGGCGCCATATTTGGCTGAGGAGGTAGGTAACATGCAGTGGGAGTTTACACCGGAAGATGTGGTCAGGGGGGAGCTGGAATACGATCTAAAGGCATTTCGCCAGGATCTGTTCGAGGAGGTTGCCGCAAACCTGCCCAGCGACGAGGCGCATGTTGTGCAACAAAGTTTCAACCTGATCTATGACCTCTGTTACTGGCAGGCAACCGGTCGTGAGTTTTCAGGCTTTGTGGCCACACTTGATGAGATAGCCTTCCTGGATGCGCCTGCGTTGCAGGAAATCAACGAGCATATGGGCGACAACATCACCATGCTGGGAGCGATCCTGCAACGGATGATCATGGACGGTGTCGAGAGTGGCCTGGTGCTGGAGCAGGCCGTGGCTCAGGCGGCCGATCTGCACGATCAGGCCGTAGCGGAAACCCGATGAGCTGGGGCTTGACCATCACAAATCCATGGTTACCGAAAGGTAACCTCTCGGGGTGACGGTAGGGTAGGCAAGTCACCTGATGGTAACGAGGTGGTACCCCTATAAATTGAGAGAGTCCCACTCATGGCCCCTCCCAAATGACCTGTCATACCACTCCCTTCTATGAGGCTCCTCTTTTTTGTCTGACGCGAGGACAATTACACCTGGTCCGGCACGAACCGCATCAAGTTGGATCGGTTTTTGCCCCGAGCCAAGGGTCAATCTAACAAAAACAGGAGAAGTAGGGATGAGTGAGCAGCTGAGATTAGCAATGAGGCGTGGACCAGGTAGCGCATTACTGGCGGCCGCCGTGGCGGTGCCGCTAATGAACGCGCCGGTTGCCGCCGAGGAGTCCTTCGAGTCGCTGCAGCGGCAGATCGATGAGCTGCGGGCGGAGCGCGGTCCGGAGGCCAGCTTTGGCGGCCAGTATCGTATCAACTCCTACAGCGCCGACAACGACCTTCCGACTGAAGATAACAATCAGGCGGCGAACCGGTTACGTATCCGCCAGAATATTGACCTGCGGCTCAGCGAGCAGTTTGACACGCATCTGCAGCTCGAACTGGGACACACCACGGGCAATATCGGCACTACCGGCCGTGGTACGCTGAGTGATCAGGACAATCCCGGGACCGGTGAGGTTCGGGTCCGCCATGGCGTGATGCGCTACCGTGCCGACAGCGATACGGTGCTGCGCGCGGGCATTATACCGCTCAGTGACCGGTTCGGTGACGCCCTGTTCTCCGGCGACTGGGATTACAATCCCCTGGCGGCGGCCGCCGACATCCCGCTGACCAATGGCAGTCTGCGCCTGGTCGCCGGCAGTCTCAGTGAGGGCTCAGAGACGCTCAGAGACGATGACGCCAACCACTATCAGGCCGACTTCAGCTTCACCGCCGGCGCTGCCGAGCTCACTCTGTCCGGCGTGCTGTTGCGGATGCCCGATGACTTCACGGGCTCGCCTGGCGGCAACTACAACCATGCCAACTACGGGCTGGCCCTGAGCTACCCATTGCATCACTGGCAGTTGGATGCTTTCGTGCTGGCATCGAGTACCGACAAGGAACTTCTGGGCACAACCGAAGACGGCAGTGGCGTGGCACTGAAGACGGCGCTGAGTGGACCGCTGGGGATTGGCCGGTTGGGAGTGATGGTAACCTACGCCAGCGGGGAGGGTGATGGCAGTGGATTCCTTCCGACCATGGCCCTGCCGGGGACCTATGGCTATTGGGGTTACACCGGGGTGTTGACAGTGCAGGGCCCGACCGATACCGGCATCGACGGTGACGCAGTCAACATCTCCAACAATGGCTATGGGATGACCACCGTGCAGGCCCGTTACAGCTTTCCGATCATGCCGGATCTGGATGGCTACGTAGCGGCGGGCTGGTTCGGAAACACCGACGCGGCCGGGCGCAGCGGCTCCGTGGGCACCGACCTGTTGATGATGGCCACCTACCATTTCAACAAGGTTCTGGCGCTGGACTTCGGGCTGGCCGCAGCTGCCTTGGAGGACAGTGTCAGCGGGTATTGGCGGGGTGCTGCGGGGCGAAGGGCTGGCGACGGTGCTTTCAACCAGGCCGCTGGCGAGGATCGTGACAAGCGCCTCGCCTTTACCAGGATTCAGGCAGAGTTCTGATCTTGCAGGGTGGCCGGTCAGCACTGGCATCGGCGTTGTTGCTGAGTTGACGAACTGTGTGGGGGCGATCAGTACCCCCGCGCGCGGGCGTCTCTCTGTATTCGTTGAAGCTGGAGGTTACCGAGCGTCTCCTTCCGGATAACCCCGATTACCACTTGGCCTTGTAGTGGGTTGCGTTCCTTTTGTTCGTTCTTAAACATGGCTGACTGAATACTCATCCCATCTTCAAAGGAGGCGATCTATGTCCCTTAAGGACGAATTGATCAGAAAAGCCGAAGACCAGCTGGGTGCGTGGGAGAAGGAAGCGGATTCCCTGAAAGCCAAGGCCAAGGCAAAAGAAGCCGAGGCCCAGAATGAGAAGGCCAGTGCGGACATCCAGCAGAGCGCATCCGATGCCTTGCGTTCTGTGGAGGAGAAAATCTCCGATGGCCGGAAAAAACTGGATGAACTGAAGCAGAGCGGGGAAGACAATATGGATTCGCTTCGCAAACAGCTGTCGGATCTTATGGGGCCGGGAAATACACGTTAAGGCTATTGATATTGGCTGTAACAGTGCAAATCTCTGACTGGGTCATCCGAGTCAGGTTTTCCTCATCATCTGGAAATTTCCTCTACAGCTCCGAATTCTACATCTCGGCACCACGTTCGTTGGCAAACATCATGGGCACCACCTGAATGATTTTCGGGTTGCCCGATACTTCTGAGGCCTCGGCTTAACAGCAGAATGAATAGCCAGACGGGACACTGTTTCATACTCCTTTCGTCCCGACTGAGGTTTGCCGAATTTCGATAACCGTTCATCGGCCGCACGGTTAGAATGAAAGAGTGGGCAATATCCATTCCTTCCGGCTGTGTATCGGTGATGCCGGGGCGATCTGTTGGAGTGAAGGCATGCAGCACAAATACTCATACCGGCTGGGTGAGCGGACCTGGCACTTTCGAAGCCTGGCAGACCTGATGGCGAAGGCGACACCGGCCCGCTCCGGTGACCGGCTGGCGGGTGTGATTGCCGAATCCGCCGAACAACGTGTGATCGCGCAGATGTGCCTGGCCGAGCTACCTTTGAAAACGTTTCTGTCAGAAGCACTGATTCCTTATGAGCAGGACGAGGTGACACGCCTGATTCTGGATGAGCACGATGCCAGTGCTTTTCAAACCGTCGCTCACCTCACGGTCGGTGATTTCAGGAACTGGCTGCTCAGTGATCACGCCACACCCGAGGTGATGCTCGGCCTGCGGCCCGGCCTGACCCCGGAAATGGTGGCTGCGGTGAGTAAGCTGATGCGCAATCAGGACCTCATTCTGGTTGCACGCAAATGCCGGGTTCAGACAGCTTTCCGGAACACCATTGGCTTACCCGGGCATTTGTCGACACGGCTGCAGCCCAATCACCCCACGGATGACGTGGCCGGTATTGCCGCGAGTATCCTTGACGGTCTTCTGTACGGCAGCGGTGATGCCGTGATCGGAATCAATCCGGCGACCGATAATGTGGCGCAGGCCACAAAGCTGATGCACCTGATGGACGAGGTGATTCGCAAATACGACATACCAACCCAGTCCTGCGTGCTGACTCATGTGACCAACACCCTCGAAGCGATTGAACAGGGCGCGCCGGTCGACCTGGTGTTCCAGTCCATTGGCGGCACCGAAGCCACCAACAGCAGCTTTGGTTTCAATCTGTCCACGCTTCAGGAAGCCCGGGAGGCGGCTCTCTCCCTCAAGCGGGGGACGGTCGGCCAGAATGTGATGTACTTCGAAACCGGCCAGGGCAGCTCGCTCTCGGCCAACGCCCACCACGGCCTTGATCAGCAAACCTGCGAGGCCCGTGCCTATGCGGTTGCCCGCCGGTTCAATCCGCTGTTGGTGAACACGGTGGTGGGTTTCATTGGCCCCGAATACCTGTTTGACGGCAAGGAAATTATCCGCGCGGGTCTGGAAGATCATTTCTGCGGGAAGTTACTGGGCGTCCCGATGGGGTGTGATATCTGTTACACCAACCACGCAGAAGCCGATCAGAACGACATGGACAATCTGTTGACGCTGCTGGGCGTGGCCGGTTGCACGTTCATTATGGGCATTCCCGGTTCGGACGACATCATGTTGAACTACCAGACCACATCGTTTCACGACGCCCTGTATGCGCGACGTGTGCTGGATCTGAAGCCGGCGCCGGAGTTTGACGCCTGGCTTGAGCGCATGAACATTTTCCAGGACACCGCCCGGTACGAGCCCAGCGTCGCACTGCCTGCCGTCTTTCAGAACAGTCTCAAGGGCCTGGCCCGGGAGAGCGGCAATGACTGATCGCAACAAAGACCTGGTGACTGAGAATGTCTGGCGGTCGCTGCGCCGTTACACCGACGCCCGGATCGGGTTGGGGCGGGCCGGAATCAGCCTCCCGACCTCGGAACTGCTGACCTTCCAACTGGCACACGCACAGGCGCGGGATGCCGTGCATTTTCCACTGGATGTAAACCGCCTGGTTGACGATCTGAACACTCGGGACGCAGTGACCACCCCAAACACACCGCTGTTGTTGCATAGCCAGGCCGAGGATCGCTTCACCTATCTTCAGCGGCCCGATTTGGGCCGGCGTCTGTCCGAGCCGGATCGTGAACGGTTAACGGCGGGGCTCGATCCGGACGCGCCGGCGCCCGATCTGGCGATTGTTGTGGTTGATGGGCTGTCCTCGTCTGCCGTTCAGCACAATGTTGCTCCGTTTCTTGCCAGTTTTCTCAATGCATTGGCTCACGAGCCCAGGGACTGGCAGCTGGCGCCTTTGACCATCGTGCAGCAGGGCCGGGTGGCCATTGGCGACGAGGTCGGGGAACTGCTCAAAGCCCGCATTGTGGTGGTGCTTATCGGTGAGCGTCCAGGTCTTAGCTCGCCCGACAGCCTGGGAATCTACATCACGTTTGGGCCCCAGGCGGGCCTGTCCGACGCGCGACGGAATTGTATATCCAACGTCCGGCCTGCCGGTCTTGATTTTGAACATGCCAGCCAACGCCTCCTTTATCTGATTCGTGAAGCCGATCGCCTGAAGCTTTCAGGGGTAGGTCTCAAGGACAGAACAGAAGAGGTGGTGATCGAAAATCAGCGAACCAACAACAACTTTCTTACTAATGGAATCAACTCTGGAGAATGCAAATGACGACCAGGGAAACTGACTATGAGAGCGAGCCCTGCCCCCTCTGGCAGGATAGTTGGCCAGTTGGCAATTTTTGCGTAAACCGCTGAAGGTTGCCTCCCCATTCCACGTGAGGCCTGCCACCCGGACCGGAGCATGGCTGCCAACCGTCGGAGCGTAGCGACGCGGGGCTCACATTGGTATCTCGGCGGTCGGCTATTCAAAGGTCGATACCTGCCAATCTTTTGATGCCACCAATCAACTGATTAAAACTTTCGGACCGGTTCTCATCCAGTGACAAAGCTGGGCTGATGGTGCCCGTTCCAGCTCCTCATCCTGCTTGCCAAAGTCTTCCTCGTTGGTAATGGCGTAGCCGGTGTCTTTGGTAAGAACTTGATTTCCAGTTCAATGGATTCGGTATCGTCCACGCCCCGGCTGAGAACCTCACGGAACACACCCCTGACTTGTAGGGCCTGTTAAAAGATAGTCGCCAAAAGCCAGTGGTTGACGTATCTGGCTGGTGATGGCCATCAGGATCACATCCGGGCGGCCTTGCTGGTAAGCGGCATTGCTGATTACCACAGCGGGGCGCTTCTTGGTGGCTTGCAGGTTGGTGAAGGGAAAACCCACCAACACCACATCGCCAAACTTACAGGCTGTCGTAGACGGCATTGTCATCGTTATCCCAGACTTTGTTGAATGTGTCCTGGGAAGCCTGGGCGTAATCCTGGCGCAAGTGCTTGTCTTGGTCCCGTTGACTCAGAAAATCGATAAAATCCTCCACTTCCGCCAGGCGGCCGGGTGAGAGGTGTTCCAGTTTTTCCAGCATGTGTTCTACCTGCGGTTGCATATTGAACCCCCTTTAATCCGGATCGCTCACAACGACACAAAAGAAGTCGAATAAAAATGCTTAAGGTACAGTGCGTTAAGGAAATGACCGACATCACCCGCTTGCGAAAATAATACCTGAAACACTGACACTCTCGCCACTTACAACTACGGCAACATGATTGCCTCTGCTGATGGCATCGGGCCGCGTCACCCGCACCAGGCTGGTGGATGACGGTGACACTTTCTATCTTGACCACAAGTACAACGGCCGCTGGCCGCCGTATTCAAACCTGGCCAGGGTGGCGGGTAACCTTTCCCACCCATCTACTGGCTGAATTTTTAAAGAACTAAGGAGCCTCTGATTAAGCTCCGAATACCACCCCGGCGCCCTTCGAATGGGAAGTGCGGTTAGAACGATTATGCACGCCTGAAAAGCATTACAATGCCTGGAAAGCATTTTAATGTAGCTAAACGTGAATTTATTGCGCCAAGACTTGAATAAGTGCAGTATAGTGATCAAAGAGTGGTAACTGTTAACCATTTAGGCAAAGTAATGACAGGCGACTAAAATCATGAAGACCAAACAGGGGTTACTGGAAGCAGTCAATGAAGAGATCCAGCACTTGCAGGCGCTGGCGGGGCGAATCGAGGCATCAGATGAGCCAGATCTGCGCCCTCTTTCGGAGCTGTCCGAGCTTTTGGAGAAACGCAGGAATGCGCTTAATCTCAACCCCACCGAGGTAGGGGAGCTGTGCGGCTTAGCCCCCAATACATACCGAGTCATCGAAAAAGGTAAAGGTAATCCGACGATCCGGACCCTCCAAGGCATAGGTTCGGTTCTCAACTTCAAGCTATGGATCGAGCTGAAATGAGAGCGGAAGTACGAATGAATGGTCGGATGGCCGGTATCCTGGAGCGCGACGGCGAAACGGTTAGGTTTCAGTACGACAAAAAGTACCTGCAACTCCGCCAGCCACCGCTGAGCATGAGTCTGCCGCTGCGTGAGCAACCCTTCGAGTCCAAGGGGCTGCTGCCGTATTTCTGTGGCCTCGTCAGTGAGGGATGGCTCAAGCGTGTGCAGGCCACAGAACAACGCATTGATCCTGAAGACGCCTTTTCCCTGCTGGTACACAACGGGGACGATTTACCCGGAGCTATAACCATTGAACTGCTTGATCTGCCTTAAAGAGTTGCCGGAGACTGCGGCATCGCAATACCACGGCTATTGCCTTGACCGGATGTTTGGCATCCGTAGTTTGAGTCTGGAGCTGGCGGAGAGTCGGAGCGATCTTGTGACATCTATGCCCGAGAAGACGCATGGGTTTTCGATCAGTGGTGTCCAGATGAAAGCTCAGGTCGCCATCAAGAAGGATCACCTTAAGCTGGTCGATAGCGGCGGGCAATTCATCATGAAGCCCTCTCCCGAGGAATACCCCAACGTCGCCGAGAATGAACACGCAACCCTCGTGCTGATGAACAAGGTGGGGTTCCCGGTACCGCCCTGCGGCCTGATAAAGCTTAAAGACGATCACCTGGTCTTTCTGATTCGGCGTTACGACCGAGATTTTGAGAGCGGCGGCAAGCTCCATCAAGAAGACGCCATGCAGGCACTTGGGATCTCCAATTCCGATTCGTCACAGAAGTACACTGCCGCCAGCTACCAGTCGGTGATTGAGTTGGTCATCGAGAGGGCGGGCGTGGCCGTGGCCGTGGAGCTTCTTGAGCGCATCGCGTTCAGCTATTTGGTGGGCAACGATGACCATCACCTGAAAAACATCAGTTTCCTTTACGACCCGGTGGTTAAGTTGACCCCCTGCTACGACGTATTGGCGTCGTCTCTTTACAGTCGCTCCAACGTCGAAAGCCCCCTGGCCCTGCCGATGCTCAAGGACGGTGTGCCGGAGTATTTCGGATCTATGGGCAATGGCTATTACGCGGGGTCGGACTTCGTGGAGCTGGGGACCAAAGCCGGGTTGGTGGAGAAGGCAATCAAAAAGCGCCTGAAGGCACTGCTCAAGCGAGTGGAGAAAGAGGCTTCAACCATTATTCAGGCGTCGTACATGCCCGAAGAGATGAAGGCCCGTTATCAGGCACTCGTGACGGAGCGGCTTAGGTTCCTCAGGTTGTTGGAATCCGGCGAGTAGGAGCGTGTGTCCAGGAGATATTGGATACCCATCCCTTACCACAACACGTTTCTCGCTCTCATGAACAACTCTGTCTTGAGGCAAATCACAGAAAGGACAACTGTTCAAAGTCTTCACTAGTTGTCTCATCTTTTGTCCCAATATAGGTGCAAATTGAGCTTTCAGAATATTTATGTGAATATATTGGTGCATTTTGCGTTTGTCAGATAACACGGTGATTTCCATGGCCTCTAGAGAGAAAGAGCTCGGCCAACAATTAGCAGAGCGAAGAAAGGCTCTCGGCTTCAAAACTCAGCAGTCTCTAGCGGAAGCAACGGGCGTGCTTAGAAAACGCATTAGTGAAATGGAGACTGGACGGTACACCGGCAGAATCACAGACCTTTATCGCGTTCTGGCTGAGCTAGGTCTCGAAATGGATTTCAGGGTGACCACCCGGCCGACTCTCGATGATCTTGAGTCGTTATTTCCTGCTGAGGAAAATTAATGTCAGGCAAGATAAAAACCCTGCGCGTGATCGCGGGGCAAGTGGAAGCCGGGAAGCTGGCCAAGGACGCCCAATTCAGCTTTCAATACAGCACATCTGCCCTGGCCGCAGACGCTGTATCTCTGGTCATGCCTGTCAATGGGGAGGCGGTGACTAGAAACTCCCTGCACCCCGTATTTGAGATGAACCTTCCTGAGGGGTACTTACGCCAGCGCATAGTTGAGCGGTTTCGTAAGCATGCGAAAGTTGATGAAATGTTTTTTCTTGCCTTGCAAGGTTCGGCATCAATTGGTCGCCTGGGATTTGAATCGGAAGATATGGAGCGGGATTCGGTCGAGGGCCTTAACCTTCAGGAGCTTGTTTCGACAGATGATCCAGGGATGTTTGAAAAGCTGGTCGACCGCTACATCGGTCAGACAACTATTGCCGGCGTTCAGCCAAAGGTGCTCGTTCCAGAAAACACCGAACCAAAATCTGCTATTCACCTTCCTGAATTGATTGTGAAAACCAGTGGTCCTGAATTCCCCGACCTGGCCATAAATGAATACGTTTGCATGATGATCGCCGCAAAGGCTGGTCTTACAGTCCCGGAGTTTTACTTGTCTGAGGACCGACGTCTTTTCATCATGCGACGGTTTGATATTACAGACGACGGGCGTCGACTCGGTATGGAGGACGTATGCGCACTTATGGGCATTCCTGCTGACCATAAGTATGATCGCAGCTATGAGCAGGTGGCGAGGGCGATAAAAATCTTTTCGATTGCCCCCAACGACGACCTCGAGGACTTCTTTCGCTCTTTATGCGTCTCAGTGCTGTTGGGGAACGGGGACGCTCATCTGAAAAACTTCGCCATGCTGTATAAAGACCCCAGTACAGGTAAGGGATGGTTGTCGCCAGCGTATGACATCGTGAATACTACGGTTTATCAAGAGGGAGATACCCTTGCCTTGAAGCTCTCTAAGACTAAAGACTTTCCAAACCGTACAACGATGAAAAGATTTGGTCGCGAGCACTGCAACCTCACAGATAAAATGGCCCAAGGTATTATTGATCAGTGCATAGAAGCGGTTTTGTGGGGTATCCAGCATTTTTCCGAATTTGCCGAAACCGTGGAATTCGAGGGGCGAACGCTCAGTGCGGAACTAGAGCACGGTGTTTGTCGTTTGATGACGCCCGAGAAGAAGCAAAAGTTCTGGAAAGGTGAAGTACGCAAGCCCAAACGGGCGAGGTAACCAGCCGGGCCTGATTACTTCCAGGTTCATCAGAAACTGAAGAGCAAGGGTGTCACCCTGTAACTGCTGTGGGCCGGGTACGTGGAACGCGGAGGGGGGAGGTTCTAACCTACACCGGCAGCAGACTGCCGTACTGGAAATCTGCGTCCCCAGGTTGTGTACTGAGGCAACCGTTCATTGATGAGCGTGACTGCATCACCAGGCGTCGGCGCGCTGAAGATCTGGTCGTCCGGAATGTCGGGGTAGCGCGGTCGCTGGTCCAGTGGTGCACCGGCAAGCCTCTCTGCCCACCCTGGTGTCTCCAGCGCAACGATGAGTCGGCGTAACGTCCATGCGAAGGCTATCTCGGAGAGGGTTCCAGCGCCGCCTCCAATCGCGATGACGGCGTCTGCGTTGGCAACCAATGCGTTGCGGGCGTGGTTCATGCCCGTGGCAATGACAACGTCAACCCAAGGGTTTGCTTCCCGCGGATCGTCATGGGGCAGGATGCCGACGGTGTCTCCTTCTCGATACTGATTCGACTCGTGGGCGCCCATGCTCGCGGCCTCCATTACGCCGCCCAGTCCGCCGGTAACGATACGATAACCATGATCTACTGCGAGCTTTCCAGCGAGTCGGGCGGCTTCGTAGCATTCGGACCCGGGGGCTACACCGGCACTGCCGATAACTGCGATAACGGGACGTCTGTTCATGCGGCGTTCTCCTTTGTGGGTTTGATGACCTTGGCAATGTATTCGGGGTTGTCCGGCATGACGATGCGCCGGACCGCATAGGCTGAAGGAACCGACGACGGTGTCGAATTCAATGTGAAGGCAGCCTGGAATCCCATGGCGGCGACCCGCGCAGCCACATCTGTACTGCATGCCCCATCGGGGTACGCAGCAATCGGCAGCCCTCCGATCTCTTCCAGCCACCTCAGGCTGCGACGCAACGTCTCATCCAAGGTATTGGCGTCCAGTGTGGTCCACCGGATATGCTCAATGCCGTGAGTGCCTACGGTGGCCGTTGAGAGAGAGCGAAGTTCTTGGTCGGACAGGTAGAGTCGCTTGCGCTCCGCCGAGAGTACTTCCTCTGGAATGTTCCCGAATTGCTTTCTGACCATCATAAGCTGCTCCTCCAGAGGAAGGGGCAGCAAGCATTCACGCCATTCAAGACTGGGCACAGCGCTGTCGGCGCCGTTCAGTGCCCGGCCAACATAAAGGAGATCCAGAGGGGCCCAAGCGGGGTAACCGTCTGCGACTGGTAGCCTTGGGAATATCACAGGTTTTATTCCCACCTGCGACAGCATCGGTAAAGCAATGTCCTGGAGATCGCGATAGCCGTCATCAATGGTCACCAATAGCGCGTTTTCAGGTAGCGAGCGAGCTTCTCTTCCGGAGGTCGGCACGTCGAAGGTTCGTGCAGGTAGAGCGCATCGCGGATCCAGACCGGATTTTTGGCCATCTCCACCATTGGCAGCATGTACGCCCAATCGTTGGCCAAATCGACCCACTCATTATCTATTTTAAGGTCGCGAGGCTCAATGCGATCGAAGAGCGATTTTCGGAAGGTGCGCAAGTGTTGCCAGACGTTTCCGCCGCGGTTAGCTCTCGGGTCCGAGAAGTTGACGGGATAACGAATTTTTTTGTCGGTGCGGACCATTGAGCCGACGGTGAGGTCCGCACCGGCTCGATGATGTTCGGCAACCTTGCTTAAGGCGTCGCGGTCGGTCAAAGCGTCGTCGAGATCGAGAAGAACGATCACTGCATCCGGGCAGCTGACCAAGTCTCGGACCGCCAGGAAGGTGTTGGCGAGCAGACCCATGCGTCGGCGCCGCCGAATGACGGTCGCGCGATCTCCGAGTCGGGCGCGGGCGCGTGCAATGACCTCATCTGATCCGTCGTCTGAGGCGTCATCGATGATAACGGCGCCCCAATCGACATGGGTTTGCTCTGAGAGGGAAGCCAGGCAGCGATCAATCGCGCCAGGGCGAACGTTGCGTCCACAGATGACGACAACCAGTGGCTCTGTCCGCTGGGGCTGGAGCCAGTCATGCAAAGCACCTTGAATCAGCGGCTTTTGCTGCTGAGCAACAGGAAAATGTCCGGCTTCAATGCGTTCCATGAGCAGCAACAGCTCGTCCACGTTGCGCTTGCGAGCATTGTCAGGCGCCGTAAACCAAATTTCGCCGGAGCCCCTTCGCAGAGAAGTTGCATGCCCACGACTGATCAACTTATCAACTAATCGGTGCCATGGAAGGTCGAGCCGGCTACCTGTAACTGTGGCTGGAAGAGGCCTTAGTAGGCCGAGTCGTTTTTTGGCAATCCATCCGGCCATCGCCTCGGTTCGATACGGACGGCCGTGGGCATCTGTGCTTCGAGCAACGGTGGTGTGATCGCCGTTGACGGCCAGGCTTAGGGTAACCGCTTCGGGGTTTTCATCGAATAAACGCACGGTTTGAGCAACATGGTCGCATCAAGGGTCGGGCCTGCTGATAAGAACGTCAGCATCCGCATGAAGGATGTAGTCGCCCTGACATTGGTCGAACGCCATGAGGATGGCGGTTGCGGGCTGTCCGTTGGCGCAATGGGCATGATGTGCCCCCTGCCCAGTCCAATGACGTGCCCAGTTCGAACACCATGAACTCCGGAGCCCGTTCAAGGTGCTTTGCGTCGAATCCCTTAACGACGGTCTCTTCCCTGATCGCCAGACCTGCGCGCGCAAAGGCGCGCCGGTAAGCCTCGATAGGGCGGTGAAATTCAGTTCGGCTCCTCGATGATCCTGTGACCGTTTTTTTATAGCTGGAACAGAGGGAAGGGTTAAGATCTTCGGTTTCGTGCCGGGTTTGGTCTACAGCATGAGAGACCTTAAGCGCCGCCGGGTCGCAGACAGCGACAACAACGCGCCCCGCTTCGCCGGTCAGACGACGAATGTTCTGGAGAATCTCCATCATGTCCTGGTTGTCGACAGCGCAGAGCACCAGCGAGCAGATGATCAGGTCAAACGATTCTTCCCCTTCAATTGCTTGTTCTAATAGTGGCGTTGTCCAGAAGGGGATATCTGGAGCCTCTCGCTGCCACCTCCCGGGGAGCGCAGGATCAATATCAAAGACCGTCAGGTGGCAAGTCTTGGCCCAATGACTGGCCTCTCTAGGCTTCCCGCATCCATAATCAAGTACCTTTTGGGAAGAGAAGGCTTCCAGCCGGCCGTGAATGTGCTGGTCCAGACGAGTCTTTGCTGGCTCGCTTAGGACGGCTTCTTGCAGTGCCCGCCAGCCTGTGAGCTCCGGCAGTCGCTCAGATTTAAGCGAAGCCCGCATTAATTCAACAAGGTCTTTGCGGTACGCAAAGCGCCAGGACAAAAAGGCCCGTCGGATCATCATTTCCTGGCCAACGGGCGTCGCAAGCTCGAGTGATTTTCCAATGTCGACCAACTGCAGTCCCGAAGGTGTCATGCGAAGATTTTTCGGGCTGACGTTCTCTAGGTCATTTAAGAAGCCGTTAAAATCGCCGACCTCAAGCGACTCTTCTACGCCAGTCTCGACGCGCTTCAAGTGGGCCGGGTCGCTAGTAAACCGCAAGAGCTCGATGAATCTGCGGAATGCCCTATCATCGTTGGCTGAAGCATGTTTGAGCCACCATGGCTCGTCGTTCGCCAACCCCGACAGCACTTTCGTTAATCCCGCGACCCTCCAGAAGCTGAGTCGATAAGCGGCCAAACGCTCAAGCGCGTACTTGCGCGTCCGGCGGTCGATCTGCTTCCGCTCATCGTTGGTGAAAAGAGCGGCACAGGTGCCCGAGCGGGCGCCTAAAGCTTCTTCATAGCTGCGGAAGAAACTGTAGCCGACGATATCGTCAATCAATCGCTGCGTGTCATCTTCGTCGGCCCGCTCCGTGCTTCGATCATGGTTCATGGGCAAGGAAACGGCCTTCACGCTCTTTCCGAACACGAACCTTGCGCTGGCGGCCCAGATCATGTCTGAGCGGCGGGTCGGGCGGCCGTTAACGCGCGGTGCCATGTTGGGAATATCCCGCAAGAGCGTGGAATCGAGAACCAGCGTATTCCCTCCGCGCAGGCAGGAATCTTTTGCCAGTTGAGGCGGGCAGGCAGCAGGAGGGAGCACCGGGCGTGAGACCGCTTCTCCGGCCATGATGCGCTCAGCGCGGCGCAGGAGCTCGCTTGTCGCGCTTGCCAGCGTGTCTGCTTCGAAGTGAGGCAGGAAAGGTGTTTCCAGGCGGTCGGTCGAACTGCGTGTCAGGTCATAGTGGTAGTCGTTATGGTCTTTCAGCCAGCGATGATTTTCCGCGTCGGCGTCAGGCATCTCCATATCTGGATGATGGCAATTCGCCCATTGCAGAAAGTGCGTAATGTCCACCAGCTGAGTTCGCAGTAGAGAGGAAGCGGGCACTGGAGCCGCGCCCGAGTTGCCGCCCAACGCCACATGGATGCCACTGTTGCGGCAGGCGGAGATAGCCTCTACCAGTTCATCAAGGTCATTGGGTAGCCGGAAATCGTCGTCAAGAATCCAGGCAGGCGCGTAGTTGCGGGCATGCGACACCTCGAATACGAACCGCTGCAATAATGTACGGGCGATGGCGATCGGCTTTTTACGAGTGATGTCTTCGGGCTGCAAAGGCACCGCCGGCACGGCTGCATGTTGCGCGTCCATTCCTACCGGCCATAGGTTGAGGCCGAGTTCGCGACCATGCTCAATGATGGTGCCAAACCCGGATGCCTCGCCATTTTCCAGTAGGACGATTTCGATACCGCGGACTTGCCGGTGCTGCGTGAGCCTCCGAAGTCCTTCGAGCAGGGGAAAGCAACGTTCAGGCCGGGAGCCGCTAACAATGACCCCGACGATGAGTGTTAGTGGCTCGCAAGCCCCTTCGGTTTCAGGAAGGGTTGGCGATTGGAGGGGCTCTGGTGCTTGAGGTTCGGGTGCCGGCGACCAGCCAAAGAGTCGCTGTGCGCGTGCACAGGATTTTCCATACTGCTCTGCGCTCATTCGTCGCTGCCATTTGGCGTGAAAGACGTCAAGACCCTTGAGTTTTGCAGCACTACCTTTGTCCGATAGCCGTGAGTAACCGTGCAGGGTGTCGTGGTGCGCAACAGCGTTGGGTATGGCTCGGTATGCGGGTTGAAGGTCCGATAGGCGGAGGCACAGATCCCGGTCAGTGCAACTGCTAAGGGCCTCGTCGAAGAGTCCTGCCAGGAGGAGAGTGGATAAACGCGCCGATAAATTCGAGCCCTGAATACCCGGGTTGCCACGCAGAAAGTCTTTGGCGAGGAGGCGTGCCGGAGGAAGGGAGACTCTTCCTTCAGGCGTAGCAGTGTCGTAGCGAGTTATAGCCGCGGCCATAACATCTGCACCGGATCGTGCGACATCATGTACCGAGGCGAGATAATTGCCGTCCCACCAATCGTCATCGTCGAGGATGGATACGATGTGGGAGGTTGGATCCGACACGAAACGGGCGAGGTGATCCAGGCCTGTGTTCCAGGCGCCACTTGCACCCGGCGTACGCCGGTTCGCAAGGACTTCCACTGGCAGTTCTAGTTGCCTCCCAAGGCGACGAATTGAATCTAATTCTGCTTCTTTCTGATCGACGACTACGACGATGTGCTGAGGCCGCAGGCATTGGATTTTTATGGAGCGGAGGGCGCGCTTGAGGAGTTCGAAGCGGCAAGACGTGGCAATAACCACGGAGTGGCAAAGCTGAGACATTTGACTTTCCCCGGAATGGGGTGATTACGGCGTAGCACAGAACCTTGCAGCGCATTCCGAAAGGCCTGCCGGTCCGATGGGTCTTCCTGCTCAATACGAGCGAACCACAGGGATGAGTCACATCCCCAAGGCCTCTAGAAGGTCATCGCAACCGCACTGCCCGGAACTGTAGGCGACACGCCCAGAAAGTGTCAACTGCGGGATGAGGCCAGTTTCTATCACTGACTGACGCCGACCAGAAAATTGAAGCTCGGATAACCTTCAATAATCAAAGTACTGAGGGCTTGAGCAGTCCGGCCTGCTGCCAGTCTGTTAAAAGATAGTCGCTAAAAGCCAGTGGTTGACGTATCTGGCTGGTGATGGCCATCAGGATCACATCCGGGCGGCCTTGCTGGTAAGCGGCATTGCTGATTACCACAGCGGGGCGCTTCTTGGTGGCTTGCTAGCTTTCCCGAGCGTCAATTATGCTAAACAGATACGATAACGCAGGACGCCCGCGTCCTCCTCCCGAATCCATTCAATCCTGTGACCGGTTATCTCGCACAGGGCCTGTAAATCCCGACGGCCGCTGGGGTCATCGGCCAGGAACTCGACCTGCGTCCCGCTAGGCAAACCCTGAGTCCGTTTTTTGAAACGCAAGATAGGGAGCGGGCACACCAGGCCGACGGCATCGATCTGGTGTACCGTTGACTGATCAGTCAAGGCGGACGCTCTCACTGCGGCTTTGCTCGGCGGAGGACCAGCCGAACTGGTTCAGAACTGGTGGCGCGAGAGAGGCAATTACCAGGGCGGCGATAAATGCGGAAATCATAACCTTCATGATGAACCTCCCTCGCCCTGTTTGGCTTTGACCTCGGCCACCCACAGATCGTGGTGTTGGCGCGCCCACTCCAGATCAACCTTGCCGTTACCCATGGCATCGAATGCCCCTTCCATACCGATCGAGCCGATATAGATGTGCGCAATGATGGCCACCATCAACACGAATGCCACAATCGAGTGCCAGATGTTGGCATACTGCATCTCTTCGTGCGGCGTCAGCACTGTCGGCAAATCCGTTCCCAAAACACTGTTCACGACGCCAAACGTCTTGGCAAACATTGGAATTTCAAACGGAAACAACAGTGACAGGCCCGACAACGAGACAGAAAAACCCAGCAACATCACGGTCCAGAAAACAATTTTCTGGCCGGCGTTGAACTTCCTCGCTGACGGATGGGCGTTGGTGAAGATGCCGCCGCCCACTTTGAGCCACTGCCAATCGAGCTTGTTGGGGATGTTGTGCGCCACCCACATGAAGAAGGTCATCACCAGCCCCAACATAAAGGCCCACGCAATGTTGTTGTGAAGCCATTTGGAGCCGGCAGCCAGAGTGGCAAAGGCCTCGGGCCCCATAACCGGAATGAGGAAACTGCGACCCATCAAGGTGATTAACCCTGTTAACGCTAATGCGACAAACGAGCCCGCCAACAGCCAGTGACCAAATCGTTCGATGGCTTTGAATCGTTCAACCGTGGTGCCCGCAGGGCCGCCTTTAATTTTGATTCTTCCGCGCACAAAATAGAACACTGCCAGTAGCGCAATGATAGCCAGGATTGCACTGCCACCGTAAGTGATGACCGGCCCCTCTCGTAACTCGTACCAGGGTATGCCTCCGTCCTGGATCAGGACGTCAGCGGCAGGCCCCCGGGCCTGGGTACTGGGGTCAATCTTGTTGAATCGAATGGCACGATAGATGTCGGAATCCGAGCGCCCTCCCAGGGTGCCGAGTCGACCACTGATCGGTGCCGCATTGGCAGGATTACCCAGGTTTTCCGAGCGAAAGGACTCGTCAATTTCCAACTGTTTTTGACGAGCCAGGATGTCTTCCAGGGTTTGAGCACCCCCGGTAGACGTGCGATCAACCGCGGGGGCCTCTTCCGCCCAGACAGGATTAAACACCAGTGTCGCCAGTGCAAGGACGACAGCACCTAACAACTTACGCTTCATGCGAGCACCCCAAAAGAATCAAGAAGAAGAGTTCGTTGCCTTGAGGAATCCGGGGCCCGAGGGCCCCGGAACACCCAGGCGGGCTTAAAGGACCTTCTTCCCGTAGGCCGTGCCCCATCCCCAGGCGCCCGAGCCGAAACCACGGCTCACCACACGCTGGCGATAGATGTCTGCCACCTCGCTGCCATCACCGGCCAGCAGCGCTTTGGTCGAGCACATTTCGGCACAGATTGGCAACTTGCCCTCGGCAATGCGGTTGCGGCCGTACTTGGTGAACTCGGCTGTGGAATTGTCTTCTTCAGGGCCACCTGCACAGAACGTGCATTTGTCCATCTTGCCCCGGCTGCCAAAGTTGCCCGCCTGGGGGAACTGAGGCGCACCGAAGGGGCAGGCATAAAAACAATACCCACAACCAATACACAGATCCTTGGAGTGCAACACAATACCGTCTTCGGTCTGGTAGAAGACATCCACAGGACAAACGGCCATACAAGGCGCGTCTGAACAGTGCATGCAAGCTACCGAGATCGAACGTTCGCCAGGCTTACCATCTCCGATGGTCACCACGCGTCGACGGTTGATACCCCAGGGGACTTCATTCTCATTCTTACAGGCCGTTACGCAAGCATTACATTCGATGCAGCGTTCGGCATCGACCAGGAATTTTGCGCGTGCTTTTCCTTCAAGTGCCATGATCTACACCTCTTGTTATGCCGGCATAATCGCGCACAGGGTGGCCTTGGTCTCTTGCATCTGCGTGACCGAGTCATACCCATATGTCTGAATCGTGTTAGTGGATTCGCCCAGGACTATGGGGTCGGCACCTTTGGGGTACTTGTCCCTCAGGTCTTTGCCTTCCAGATGTCCGCCAAAGTGGAAGGGCATAAAGGCCACGCCTTCGCCAACGCGCTCGGTGACCATTGCCTTCACCCGGATGCGCCCGCCTTCGGGGCCGGAAACCCAGACGTCCTTGCCGTCACGAATGTTCAGGTTGTTCGCGTCGCGCGGATTCACCTCGATGAACATGTCCTGCTGCAGTTCCGCCAGCCAGGCGTTTGAACGGGATTCATCACCACCACCTTCATACTCAACCAGTCGGCCTGAGGTCAGAATGATGGGGAAGTCCTTGCTGAAGTCCTTCTTCTGAATGGACTCGTACAAGGTCGGCACGCGCCAGAAATGCTTATCCTCATAAGTGGGGTAGTCCTTGACCAGGTCCCGACGCGGGGTGTAGAGCGGTTCACGGTGAATTGGCACCGGGTCCGGGAAGTTCCAGACCACCGTGCGCGCCTTGGCGTTACCAAAGGGGGCACACTCGTGCTTGATGGCAACACGCTGGATTCCGCCTGAAAGATCGGTCTTCCAGTTGGTCTCGGGACCCGCAATCGCATCAATAGTGGCACGCTCTTCGGCCGTCAGGTCCTTATCCCAGCCCAGGTCCATCAGCATCTGCATGGTGAACTCCGGGTACCCGTCCTTGATCTCGGAGTTTTTCGAGTAAACGCCGTCAGCAAGCAGGCTCTCGCCGTTGCGCTCGACGCCAAACCGGGCACGGAAGGTGAGACCGCCCTGGGACACCGGCAGGGACATATCGTACAGGTTCGCTGTTCCCGGATGGTTCATTTCCGGCGTGCCCCAGGATGGCCATGGCAGACCGTAGAAATCACCATCACAGGGTCCACCTATCGCACGCAGGCTGGTCTTGTCGAAGTGGTGCTGGTACTGCATGTGCTTCTTCAGGCGTTCGGGCGATTGGCCGGTGTAGCCGATGGTCCACATACCGCGGTTGAATTCGCGAGTGATGTCCTCAATCAACGGTTCGTCGCCTTCAATCGCAATATTGCGGAACATGCGATCGGTGAAACCGAACTTGTCGGCAAACAGCTTCATGATCTCGTGATCGACTTTCGAGTCGAACAGTGGCTCGACAACCTTTTCGCGCCATTGAAGCGACCGGTTCGAAGCGGTTAGTGATCCATAGGTCTCGAACTGGGTGGTCGTTGGCAGCAGGTAGGCGCCTTCCTTGCGATCATGCAGCACCGCTGAAACGGTTGGGAAGGGGTCCACGACGACCAGCATGTCCAGCTTTTCCATGGCGTCTTTCATTTCAAGCATGCGGGTCTGCGAGTTGGGCGCGTGGCCCCACAGAACCATGGCCCGGGTGTTATCGGGCTGCCCCAGGTTTTCCTTGGCTTCCAGAACACCGTCGATCCAGCGCGACACCGGAATCCCCTTCTCGTTCATCATGGCTTTGGACTTGCCGTTTTTGTCCCATACGGCAAACCGACCCTTGAGCCAGTCCAGGTCCTCCTCCCAGACCCGTGCCCAGTGGGCCCAGGCACCAGCGCTCAGGCCGTAGTAACCGGGCAGGGTATCGGCCAGGACACCCAGATCAGTGGCACCCTGCACGTTGTCGTGTCCGCGGAAGATGTTGGTACCGCCACCGGAAACACCGATGTTCCCCAGCGCCAGCTGCAGTATGCAGTATGCGCGGGTGTTGTTGTTGCCATTGGAGTGCTGGGTACCACCCATACACCAGATGACAGTGCCCGGGCGGTTATTAACCAGGGTGCGCGCAACGCGCTCAAGCTGTCCTCCGGGCGCACCGGTTACACGCTCAACCTCTGCCGGGTTCCAGCGCTTCACCTCTTCACGGATGTCGTCCATTCCCCACACTCTGGTGCGGATGTATTCTTTGTCTTCCCAGCCGTTTTCAAAGATGTGCCACAGGATGCCCCAGATCAGTGCGACATCGGTACCCGGCCGGAGGCGAACAAACTCATCGGCATGGGCCGCGGTGCGCGTGAAACGCGGATCGCAGACGATGAGCGGCGCGTTGTTTTCTTCCTTGGCTTTCAGGACATGCAGCAGCGACACCGGGTGCGCTTCGGCGGGGTTGCCCCCGATTATGAAGATCGCTTTGGAGTTGTGGATGTCGTTGAACGAGTTGGTCATCGCACCGTAGCCCCAGGTATTCGCTACGCCGGCGACCGTGGTTGAGTGACAGATCCGGGCCTGGTGATCGACGTTGTTGGTACCCCAGTAGGCAGCAAATTTACGGTACAGATAAGCCTGTTCGTTGTTGAACTTCGCACTGCCTAGCCAATAGACCGAATCGGGGCCGCTCTCTTCGCGGATTTGCAACATCTTGTCGCCGATTTCGTTGATCGCCTGGTCCCAGGAGATCTTCTGCCACTGGCCGCCGACCATTTTCATCGGGTACTTCAGGCGGCGCTCGTTGTGCGCACTCTCGCGCACCGATGCGCCCTTGGCGCAGTGGGCACCCAGGTTAATGGGGCTGTCCCAGCCAGGTTCCTGGCCCGTCCATACGCCATTCTGGACTTCAGCCTCGACCGTACAGCCTACCGCGCAGTGCGGGCACACTGACTTTTTGCGAACGACTTCGCCACCCGCCGTCGACGGGGCCGCGGCCTTGACGCGGGTAGATGTCAGCGACAACGCCGCCAGGCCACCCACTGCGACACCGGAGGCCGTCAGAAACCCACGACGGTCCATCGTGCTGGCAGCGAGGGATGAAAGTAAAGATCCCGCACGGGGGCCTTTCGCTACCCCGTTGGTCTTCTTTCGTAACATGTCACATACCTCTCTCTTTTTTTATTCTCGTTTTCCCGGAGGTGTGATCATCCAAGAGCGTCACGCAACCTTGAATGATTCACGCTTCCTCAAAAGCGAGCCGATTCCAGATATTTGCGTGTGTGCTCCGTGTCACGGAGGCCGCGGCTTTTAGGGACGTCTTTTTTGACGATCTCGGCCGCGGCGTTCGGTGCAACCGCCACGGCAACGGCAGCTGGAACGGCAGCGACTGTCATGCGCAAGAAACCGCGACGGCTGTTTTCACACTTTGGGTTATCCACAGGACACCTCCACCTGAGTTAAGGGATCGGGGTGATCCCGGTTACTGAATTGCAAACGCCTCGGCCTCTACGATCATGAAAGCCCGCCCCAGCGAGCCCACAGGCGCGTAGAAGATCGCGGATTGCGCTTCTTCTAAATCGGTAAAAAACAACGCCGCCCACTTTGCCAGGTGCGCGTCAAAAAAGGCTTTCTGTGAAGACAAATCACTGTCACACACGAACTCGCCGGTGATGATGCCCGCCATGATTTCACACAGCGTGCCTATATGATCCTCAGGCTCTTTAACGTCGTCACTGGCCTTGATGCCCCTGGCCATCAGATCAGTACGCAAGTCCGCAAGGGGCTTCTCGTTCAGAAAACCGGTCAGGTAATAACTGGCGTACGGCAGCAGTTCGCCGCGGCCGAGTCCAACGAACAGGTTGTTATACTCCCGCTCGGCGTCATAAGGCGTGGTGCGCTCGGCAAGAGCGGCCAGATTTTTAGAGGCGGAGCCCAGAGTGGTACCGTCACCCTGTAAGGATGCCAATCCCTGAAGCAGCTCTCTCGAAGGTGGGTCACCCAGCAAGACGCCCAGCAATTGGTATATTTGGGCTCGCGCGCGATCTTCGTCGCTGATCGAGCGAGGGCACTGAACTTCAGCAGTGTTGACCAAGTCTCAGTCCTTAGTATTATTGTTTGATTTTTGCACTATTAATCTTTATAGCGCTGATCGGGCTCTGGCGCAACCTGCTCCCGAACATGGTTATTCAAAACGCATCCGGGGGCGATAGCGCGGTTCAGGTTCGGGCTCCGGCTCAGCTTCGCCAACTACCCGTTCGAGGCTGCCGGGATCGGGCAATAGCTCAACCGCAATCCCGGGCTCCGATTCTTCCGTGATCCCTTCAGACTCAATCGGTTCCGGGTCTTCGGCGTGCGCCTCGATCCGGTTTTCGAGTTGCTCATCAATCTTTTTGGTTTTATCGATCAGGCCCTGGCCCACCTTGTATAGGGTCTTTGCGCCTTTAACCGCGGCTCCGGCGTCAGTGAAATCTTCGTCATAGTCATTAAGGCCATCCAGCACCGCCAGCACGGGGTTGGATTTCCAGAGTGCTCGCAGGGCCTTACGGCGCAAGTAGTCAGGAATCTCGTTGCCCATGAATCCGGCGATGTCGGTACCCAGCCCGATGGTATCCGGATCAGGCAAACCGTACTTCTCCAGCACCTCGTGTTCCGGCAGGGCCTCATTACGAGCGAGTTCCTCTGCTTCGGGAGACGGCCCGGAGCCGGCAGCCGAAGGGGGGGCGGGCTCAGCTTTTCTGCCGGCTTCGGTTTTTCTGCGCGACCAACGCTGTAGACGTGACTCAGTCATCACTGAACTCTTGGTTTCTTAATGTTGGAAGGGGCACGATAAACGTCGCTTTGCTGACGGATACGCGGATCGCCTTTGGCGTCCTCGATACCATCGACACGGATCTCGTCACGACGGCGCTTTTTGAAAGGCTCCTCGATATAGTGCATGTCGATAAACTCTTTGATCCAGGCCGCCAGGGACTCGGGAATCGGAACCGCTTCGACGATGCTCTCGCCACTATCCAGGGCATCCAGCGCCTCATGGGCACTGGCGGTAATGGTGCTGACAACCCACCCTGAAGGAGACCGATTGGACTGGTCCTTATCCAATATGACCCAGACGGAGGGAACGATCATATTCAAGGATACAAGGTAACCCTCTACATCGGCGCGAAATAATTCCATTGCCACGGTGCCTGCGTGGTAATCGACCACCTCGCCCTTGCGGACCAGCTCTTTCCAGAATGCCTCCGGAGCCCCCGGTATAAGGGCTACTGGCTTCCAGATGTCCCGCGCCCACCGGGTTACGCCGGGTGACCGGCGAACGACGGCACCGACTTGTAATTCGCGTTTCCAATGATCTGTACGACTACTCATGGCATGTCTCTTCTGTTATAGCTTAAAACTAGCAGGGCCCGAACGATTATCCAATTGTCCAAAAGTAAATAGCTGTGGCATGCTCAAAAAGCGAACCGATACGTATACGCATAACAACAACGAAAAGAGTCGAATTCCTGATGACGGCACACAAGACCCTACTGTTATGTACCTGCGACAAAACACAGTCCTTTGATCCAGAGGCACTGCGGACGGCCGCGGCAGCTGGGCAGGTGATCGCGGTGGATCAACTGTGCGGCAACGATATGAAGACTGCCGCTGATCATCTGGGCGCCAGTAACGAATTGCTCATAGCCTGTGGCCAGCAGGCCGCTTTATTCGAGCGCCTGGGTGAGGACGTATACGCTGGGATTCAGCACTGCGCGCCGTTCAGTACCATCGACATTCGGGATCGCGCCGGCTGGAGTGCCGCCAGCGCGAAGCCCGGGCGTTTACATGCCAAGCAGGCGGCCTTGATCGCCGCGGCCCAACTGCCCGCTCCCATGGCGCCTGCGAAAACCATTCAGTCCAGCGGTGTGTGCTGCATTGTCGGCCCCACCGAGCAGGCCATCAGAATGGCCGAGCTGGTCCAGGACGAGCTGGGCGTCACCTGTATCGTCAATGATGCAGGCCCGATACAGCTACCCTCCGCCGCCTACGACGTGGCCAAGGGGCAACTGACGGGGGCTTATGGCGCGCTGGGCAACTTCAAACTGGAATTTGCCCAGTTGCAGACCCTGAATCCCGCCGGTCGCGGTGCACTGGGTTATGGCGAGGTTAAGGCCACCGCCCGGAGCGAGTGCGACGTGTTTATCGACCTGCGCGGTGCTGGTCCCGCGTTTCCCAGTCATCAAAAACGCAACGGCTACTTCTGGGCTGATCCGGTCAAAACCGGGGAATTGGAGCGTATAGCACTGACGGCGAGAGAGCGGGTCGGTGAGTTCGAGAAAACGGTGTATTTCAGGTTGGAAGAATCGCTGTGTGCGCATTCCCGGGCAAACAAGACCGGTTGTACCCGCTGCCTGGACGCCTGCTGCTCCGAGGCTATTTTTTCCGCCGGGGACCACATCCAGATCGATTCGGATATTTGCGCTGGTTGCGGGTCCTGTGCGGCGGTCTGCCCCACGTCTGCGGTGACCATGAACGAAACCCCGTTCGAGGCTCTGGTCAAAGCCATGGATGTCATGGCGAGGGTTTATCGCGAACATGCCAATGAAGCCCCGCGTCTGGTTTTTCACACGTTGAAAACGGGTGGTGATGCCATCGCCTACCTGGCTCGATATGACGATGGGCTGGCGGATGATCTGATTCCGCTGGGGCTGGAGAATACAGACCGGGTCGGCCATGCCGAGATAATGTCCGCGTTGGGCGCGGGCTACGCCGAAGTGTTGATCCTTGCCGACAACGAGATAGACCGCCGGGCGGTGGCTCCGGAAGTTGAACTGGCCCAGGCCATGCTCAAAGGTACTCATAACTCCCCCAGCCGGGTGCGGATTATTTCCGCCATCGAACTCTGCGACGCCGGCGACAACGCCGGGCGAGTGAGCGAACCGGTACTGCTGGTCGGAGGCCGCCGTGACATCACGCGGGTGACCGTCGGCGCGATGGTGGACAAGCTCGAAGCGCCGATCCCCCTGCCAGCGGGCGCACCTTACGGCGCGATCGAAATCAATTCCGACAAATGCACGCTTTGTCTGGCCTGCGTATCGCTGTGTCCCACCGGTGCCCTTGGCGACCATCCGGACCGGCCTGAGGTTCAGTTCACGGAAAACGCCTGCGTTCAATGCGGCGTCTGCAAAAGCACCTGCCCTGAGACGGCCATTACTCTCAAACCCCGGCTGGACTTGTCGAAGGACGCCCTGAGTGCCCGGACATTGCATGGCGAGGACCCCTTCGAATGCATCAAATGCGGCACGCCGTTTGGCGTCGCGAGCACCATTAGCCGAATCGTTGAAAAACTGGAAAACCAGCACTGGATGTACAAGAACTCTGACAACGTTCAGCTCATCAAGATGTGTGACGACTGTCGGGTCAAAGCCCAGTTCCACGGCGAAAACGCGCCCATGGCGGGGGGCGAGCGTCCCCGGGTTCGCACCAGTGACGACTACCTGGACAGCTAAACATTAAACAGGACACAACATGGTTCAATACGTAGACGCAGCGCGACCAAACCTGATCGGTACCGACGCGCCCCGGCCACAGGACAGAAACCCGAAGGGCATTGATCGCATCATCGCCATCGCCTCGGGCAAAGGCGGCGTGGGAAAGTCCACAGTGGCGTCCAATCTGGCTGTCGCGCTGGCCTCGAAAGGTCTTAAGGTGGGCCTGTTGGACGCCGACGTCTACGGGCCCAGTCAGCCCCGCATGCTGGGTGTTTCAGGTCGCCCGTCCAGCCCCGACGGGCAGACCATCCTGCCCCTGCGCAATCATGGCGTGACCCTGATGTCTCTGGGCCTGATGGTCCCGGATGACGAAGCCATCGTCTGGCGTGGCCCCATGCTGATGGGCGCCCTGCAACAGATGATGAACCAGGTGGACTGGGGCCGACTGGACGTGCTGCTGGTGGATCTGCCCCCGGGCACCGGTGACGTCCAGATGACCCTGAGTCAGAAATTCTTTGTGGCGGGCGCGGTTGTGGTCTCGACACCTCAGGACATCGCCCTGATGGACGCGCGCAAAGGCATTGACATGTTCAACCGGATGGACGTGCCGCTATTTGGCTTGATCGAAAATATGGCATCTTTTGTCTGTGATGGCTGCGGCAAAGAACACCACCCCTTTGGGTCCGGCGGCGCCCGGGCTGAGGCGCAAAAGCTCGGAGCGCCCTTCCTCGGTGAAATCCCACTCGATCTGGATATCCGTGTCGGTTCGGACGGCGGCGTTCCGATTGTGGTGTCAAAGCCGGATAGCCCTCAGGCCAAGGCCTTCCAGCGCATCGCCGATGAACTTGTCGCCTCTGATGTCTACGCCCGGGCCATCCGATGAGTGAGTCACCTCAATTCCCGCCGCTATTCACCGGCGAAGTGCTGCCCAAACACACGGATCCCTTTGATAAGGCCGTCAGCCGGGCCATCGCAGGGGTTGATTCAGGCACGATTTTTTACTCCGAGGCGGTTGATACCTTGCGCGCGGCCCTGGTGCTGGCGCCGGAAACGCCTCTGGAAGAGGCTATTCAGGCCGTTTACGTTGCCCAGATAGGCCTGGCCGAAAGTCTGGGCGCGCTGGCCCCGCCCGAAGTGCCCGTTCACTTTGTATGGCCTGATCGGATCAAGGTCAATGGTGCGGTCTGCGGTGGCGTTCGCTTTGCAGCGGATGTGTCGGATCCTAAAGCCCATCCTGACTGGCTGGTCATTGGCATTGAGGTGCCCTTCATGCATTTGAGCGGCGAGCCGGGCGAAAACCCGAATCAAACCTGTCTGTATGAGGAAGGTTGCGTCGATATCACCCCCATGGCGCTGCTGGAAAGCTGGTCCAAACATACCCTGCTGTGGCTGACCTACTTCATGGACAGCGGATTCGCGCGCGTACACAACGAGTGGCGGCCACGCTGCGACACCCTGGGCGAGACGATCAGCCAGCCCCGGTCCGGTGTGTTTGTCGGCCTGGATGAAAAAGGCCGGATGCTGTTGCGTCAGGGTGTCATGACCGAGACAGTGAGTCTGATTGAATTCGCGGAGCACCTATGAAACTGGCCCGAACCCTGCGACTGGATATCTCCGATGACAATGTGTTTGAAGTGCCGGCCGCCAGCGGCGAATGGGCCATCTCGGGCGGATTTGAATTCTCCAACTGGACCGAAGCGGATCTGAAGGGGAAGGCTCGCCAGGCGTTCAGTAACGGCTGGTACAGCATCGAATCCGGTGGCCGCGCCAGTTTTGTGGGCGTGTGCGACATTACCGGGGCCGAACTGGAGCGGCTGCGTCAGACCCTGGCTCAAACCTTTGTGGAGGTGTACGGTGCGCCGGATATCGACGCCGCCTATCCTGTCGCCTGCGACGAAATCGACCAGATGCGCAGCATGTGTGAGGATTTTGAGGACAACACCCTGCTGATGGTCAGCCGCCGGCTGACCGAGTTGGGTGTTGAGGAAACCTACCAGAGCCGGGTGCCGCAGGATGCTTCGTTGGAAGCCTTTGCCGTCCACGGCAGCTACGAGTAATCACAACCCGAAGCTGCCGTAGGGAATAAACCGCACAGGGGTTCCCGGCTCTATCTGGCGGGCGCTCTCATCCAGTTCCACCAGGCCCTCGGACCAGGCCAGACCGGTCACCCGGCCCGATCCCTCAGAGCCGAAGACCTCAACCTGCCCGTTGCGGACCCGGGCGCGCAACATCTCGCTGCGCCCGGGCTTCTTGTTCTTGGTAAAGTTGGCGGGCACGACATAACCCTGGGGTTCAAACCATTCACCCCCGGCCAACAGCGCCATTGCCGGCGCGCCAAAGCGCAGGGCGCAGACCCAGGCCGCCACCGGATTGCCCGGCAAGCCCACCACGGGTGTGCCCCGGAACATGGCCAGCGCCAGGGGCCGGCCCGGCTTGATCGCGATGCGCCAGTTGCTGATGTCGCCATGGGCCTTCAGCGTTTTCGACACATGATCCTCGTCCCCGGCAGAAACGCCGCCACTGGTCAGGATCAGGTCGCACTGCTCAGCACCGCGCTCCAATGCAGCCTTCACATCCTCGGCCCGGTCCAGCGCATGGCCCAGGTCCACCAGTTGATAGCCAAGTTGCGCCACCAGGGCACTGAGCATCGGGCGGTTCGCGTCATAAATCTGCCAGTCGGTGACCGCTGAACCAACCGGCTTCACTTCATCACCTGTGGACAGGACACCGACGCGCAGCCGCTGATACACATCCACCGACTCGACACCGACGCTGGCGAGGACGGAAATCTGGGTAGGCGTCAGGCGGGTACCTGCGGTAAGAATCCGATCCTGCGCCTTGATGTCCTCTCCGGCTTTGCGTGTGTTGGCGCCGGCTTTTAGTGTGCCGTTCAGGTGCAGCTTTCCCTCTGTGACCTCGCAGTCCTCTTCCAGCACCACCGTATCCGTGCCGGCCGGAATCACCGCACCGGTCAGAATCCGGATAGCATGGCCCCCGGGCACATGCCCCATGTACGGCTCCCCGGCGGCACTGCGGCCATCAACCAGGGGCAGGGCGCAGGGCACCTGAGTTAGAGGTCCCGCAAACGCATAGCCATCGACCGCCGAATTGTTGCTCGGGGGGTGAGCGCGAGGCGCATGGACGTCGCTCGCCAGTATCCGGCCATTGACCTGTGACAGCGGGACAGCGCGATCCACACCCACCACAGGATGCAAGCGTGAACGTAGCCGCTCCAGGGCCTCGTCTACCGGCGTCCAGTTCACCCCGGGGGGCAGGGCAAAACAGTCGTTACGAAGCGGGTTCATAGCTCTCCCGTTCATGGTTTTCCAGGGGTCAGAATAAAGTCAGCGATTCCGGGCACATCGTTCAAATCAAAGCAGGGGCCCGCAAACTCCGAGGCATAGTCCGTCGCCACGGCAATAATACTGGCGTCTTCCGGGTGAAGGGGCGCACGGGAGCTTTCCCGCCTGTGCACCTCAATTTTGGGGTGTGAATGGGTCTTGAACCCCTCGACCACGACCCAATCGCAGGGGCCCAGCCGGGCCAGCAATTCATCCAGCGTCGGCTCCCTGGCGCCCCGCAGCTCGTGCATGATGGCGAAACGCTGTCCACCCGCCAGGATGACCTCTCGCGCCCCGGCATCACGGTGTTGGTAGCTGTCGGTGCCGGGCTGGTCCACATCCACCGTGTGATGGGCATGCTTGATCGAGTTAACCGTTAATCCCCTGCCGGACAGCTCACGAATCAGAGCGGCGGCCAGGGTGGTCTTTCCGCAGTTTTTCCAGCCCACGATGCCTATAACGTTCACTTCAGGTGTTTCTCCGCCCAGGCCAGGTCTTCCGGCGTATTAATGTTGAAAAAGTCGTCCTCACCAAAAATCACCAGCGTCTCACCCTGGGCCTGGGTCCACTGACGAATCTTGCGGACACCGTCGTTCAGGGCGGCTCTCAGATTATGCCGCAACGCGACCTGCCAACGGCCAAAGGTTGGCTGGGGCAGTCGGCCGCGTTCCGGATCCGGCGTGGCCGCCAGCACCACCGGGGTATCGCATTCGGCCAATCGTGCTGCCAGGTCCAGAGGGAACGACGGGGTATCCGCGGCGACGCTGATCAGCCACTCATGGCCCTGTTCGGCAGCCCAATCCATGCCCGCGAGCACACCCGCCAGCGGGCCCGGAAAATCACCAATCGAGTCGGCCACCACCGGCAGACCCAGATCATCAAACCGGCTCAGATCCCCGTTGGCGTTTAACACCACGGCGTCGACCTGCGGCGTGATTCGGTCGATGACACGATGGATCAATGACTGATCGCCCAGCATCAATCGTCCTTTGTCACCACCGCCCATTCGGTTTGCCTGGCCACCGGCCAGAATGACCGCACACTCAGTCATGCTGTGCCTCCGTCAATCATGCTGCGCGCCTTTGCGCCGCAGCTTTTTGTCTTCATCGGGAACCTGCGACAAATCCTGATCGAACACCAGGCGATGCTGGCCGCCGAGGCAGGTGAATTTCCTGCCTCGCATCCTTCCGATCAGCGTTAACCCGACCTGCCGGGCAATATCGACACCCCAGGCGGTAAAGCCTGATCGGCTGATCAGGGTCGGGATGCCCATCAGGGCCGTCTTGATCACCATTTCGGAGGTCAGACGGCCAGTGGTGTATAGGACTTTGTCGGCCGCCGGGATGCCGTTTAAGTGCATCCAGCCTGCGATCTTGTCGACCGCATTGTGACGCCCGACATCCTCCATGTAGGCCAGGATCTGGCGTCCCTGACACAGGGCAGTGCCATGAATGGCACCGGTTTCCATATACAGGCTGGGCGTGTGGTTAATCTGATACGAGAGATCGTAAAAGGTACTGGTGTGCACCGGTGTATCCGGCAATGACAGCCCGTCAAGCCCGGCCATCATATCACCAAACACAGTGCCCACGGCACAGCCGGAGGTGCGGGTTTTCTTTTTCAGCTTGGTCTCTACATCGGTAACACCTGCGGTACGGACCACAGCGACTTCCAGCTCTTCGTCGAAATCAATCTTCGTGACCTGATCGGTCTCTTTCAGCATACCCTGGTTCAGGAGAAAACCGAGCGCCAGATACTCCGGGTGATCGCCGATAGTCATTGCCGTGACGATCTCCTGGCTGTTCAGATAGATGGTCAGGGGACGCTCTTCGATCACGCTGATCGACTTCGGTTGGCCGGCTTCATCAACGCCCTCGACGGTGCGGGACAGCCGGGGGTCGGTCGGGTTAGGTAGAAGGGGTGCACTCGTCATTATCGCTTTAGTCCGCTCAGGAAATACACGTGCTCGAATCTGGCTGGCCTAGTCGGCGTTCGGGAAAAACAGCTGCTTGCCGTCAACCTGATAGGCACCAATCGCGGCTTGTCCGGTGTCAGACAGCAACCACTGTGCAAAGGTCTCCGCCGCCTCTCGATTAACGTTCGGGCATTTTTTCGCACTGACGGGAATAACACCGTACTGGTTGAAAAGGGCGGGGTTTCCCTCGAATAGAATGGCGGCGTCCTGTTTGTTGGCAAAGGCGATCCAGGTGGCTCTGTCCGTTAACACATAGGCGCCCAGGCTCACACCGGTATTCAGGGTTGCGCCCATGCCGCTGCCGGTTTCAAGGTACCATTGACCGGATCCGGCGTCAGGGTCGATAGCGGCCGCCTGCCACAATGAGCGTTCTTTTTTGTGTGTCCCCGAATCATCACCGCGTGAGGCAAATTTAGCGCCGGCTTGCTTGATTCTCTGCAGAGCGTCAATGACGTCGCGGGCGTCTGCCAGATTTGCCGGATCGGCTTTGGGTCCAATGATGACAAAGTCGTTGTACATCAGGTCGCGGCGATAGTCGCCATAGCCATCAGCAACCAATTTTTCCTCGGCCGGCCTGGCGTGAACCAGAAGCACATCGCCATCACAGCGCCTGGCATTTTTGATCGCCTGTCCCGTGCCTACGGCGACGACATTCACCTTTATGCCGGTGTCCTTTTCCAATAGCGGTAACAGGTAGTCATATAGGCCACTGTTCTGGGTTGAGGTGGTGGACTGAACGATGATGGTATCCGCCAGAGTGTGAGCGCTGAAAGCCAACGCAACGCAGATGATCAGGTGCTTCATAGCCGTCCTCTAAAACAGGATTTCGCCGGCTAAATACGCTTTAGCCATCGGGGTTTTGGGCGCGGTAAAAAACTGACCAGCCGGGCTCTGCTCGGCTATCTGCCCATTGGAAATAAATACGATTTCATCGGCTAAACGTCTAGCCTGACTTTGGTCATGACTGACCAGAATAACCTTGGTGCCCCGGGCGCTCTGGGCTTTGACCAACGATTCAATTAATAGCACCGATGCCGGATCCAGGCTAGCCGTCGCCTCATCCAACAGCAATAACGCAGGCTCACTCAACAGGGCCCGAGCCAGGGCCAGTCGCTGTTGTTCTCCACCGGACAGCATCCGGGCCGGTTGATCGGCCCGGTCAGCCAAGTTGACAGACTCCAGAGCCTGAATCAAACGCCGGGGGGCGGTCTTGGCGATCCTGGGGGCCGCAAAGGCCAGATTCTGTAGCGCCGTTCGGCGCAGCAGTACCGGGTGCTGAAAGACCATAGCCTGTTCATCGCGACTGGCGGCCACCGTCAGGGAGCCCAGAGTAATCAATCCTTCATCCGGAGTGATCAGTCCATGCAAACAGCGAAGGAGCATGGTTTTTCCCGCGCCGTTCGGGCCCATAATCACCGTGATGCCGGGTTCATCAATCCGCAGGTTTACACCCTGCAACACGGCACGATCACCTTTAATAAGGCGCAGGTCACTGATAATGATAGGCAGGAGCAGGTTAGGCATATTGGCGCTTTGCAGCGTATTCACGGACGCCGATCACCAGTGCGTTGACCAGCAATGACAGAGTCAGCAACACCGCACCCAGGCCCAGGGCAAGGGTCAGGTTGCCCTTCGAGGTTTCCAGTGCGATGGCGGTGGTCATGACACGGGTCAGGTGATCAATATTGCCGCCGACGATGATAACGGCGCCTACTTCGGCGATGGCCCGGCCGAAGCCCGCCAGAATGCAGGTGGTCAGCGCATAGCGGGCATCCACCAGATAGGCCCCCACCGCGCGGCGCCCGGTGATACCCATCGAGTAGAATGTATCCCTGTACTCCTGATGAAGGTGCTCAATCACCTGATTCGAAAGAGCCGCGATAATCGGGGTGATCAGCACCACTTGCGCGATGATCATGGCAGAGGGTGTGTACAGCAGGCCCAGCCAACCCAGCGGACCGGACCGTGACAGCAGCAAATACACAATCAGCCCCACCACCACGGGGGGCATGCCCATCAGGGCGTTCAGCAAAAGGATGCAGAATTTGCGTCCCGGGAATCTGGTGATCGCCAGCCAGGTCCCCAGAGGCAAACCAATGACGGCGGATACGACCAGCGCACTCAGGCTGACCTGGATGGACAGCCAGAGAATTTCAAATAAATCCGCGTCCAGTGTGATAATCAGTCGGAAGGCTTCAGCCAATGCATCCATTTATAAGGATAGTCCTGAATTAGTACATTGAGGATTCAAGCCTCTTTGCCCAAGATTCGCAAGGATTTTGAGCGGGCTTATGTTTCAGTCCACCAGTATCCGCTCAAGTGCCGCCCGGATTTCGCCGGGGATGGGGGCCGATGCATGTTTCCTGCGGTCCACGAACACGTGCACAACCTGACCGAATGCGGCCGCTTCCGGATCGCCTTCCCTGAAAACGCCAACCTCGTAAGTCACCGAGCTTCCGCCGATTTTTACCACGCGGAGTCCTGACTCGATGGCCTCAGGATAGGCTACCGGTTTTCGGAACTGACAGTTTGAACTGACGATATATCCGACGACGGGGGCATTGTGGATATCCAGGCCTCCCTCATCAATCAGATACCGGTTTATGGCCGTGTCGAAGTAGGAATAGTAGGTGACGTTATTGATGTGCCCATACACATCGTTGTCCATCCATCGCGTGGTGACGGGATAAAAAACGGTGAAGTCTTCTCGTTCCAATGTCGGGCTCCTGAATCTGTGTTAGGCCGGATTGTTCAACTGTAAGGACATAATGTTCTCACATAAAGAGAACCGGTCCGGAAATCGTTCCGGAAAACAGGGCCCGACCGCTCCGACTAATCAAACAGGACAACCTGGCGGACTGCCTTGCCCGAGGCCAGCTTTTCAAATCCCTCGTTAATCTGGTCCAGGGTTAGCGTGCCGCTGAGCAGTTTGTCCACCGGCAGCTTGCCCTGACGAAACAGGGTGACGTAGCGGGCGACATCACGTACGGGAACGCAACTACCGACATAGCTGCCTTTGAGGGTCCGTTCCTCGGCAACCAGGCTGACTTGCTGGATGGCGACTTTCTTTTCCGGATGGGCCAGACCGCCGGTGACGGTGGTGCCACCGCGGCGGGTGATCTGGTAGGCGAATTCCAACGCTTTTTCGGAGCCGGCCATTTCAATCGCGCAGTCCACGCCGCCGCTGGTCAGGGTCTTGATCTTGTCCACGCAACCATCTTCACCGGAGTTGAAGGTGTGGGTCGCCCCCAGTTCCTTCGCCAGCGCGAGCTTGTCTTCGTCCAGGTCAATCGCAATCACCTCGCCGGCTCCGGCTACCAGGGCGCCCAGTACGCTGTTGAGGCCGACCCCTCCGAGACCAATGACGGCCACGGCCTGCCCCGCCTTGATGTTCGCGGAGTTGATGGCGGCACCGACGCCGGTCAGTACCGCACAACCGAACAGTGCAGCGTGATGCAGGGGTAGCGCTGGATCGACCTTGACCAGGGAGTCCCGCGATACCACTGCATGATCGGCAAAGGCGGAAACCCCCAGATGGTGATTGATGGCGGTGCCATCCGCCCGGTGCAGGCGGTGTTCGCCGCTGACCAGTGTGCCGGCGTTATTGGTTTTCGCTGCAGGCTCGCACAGGGCCGGCCGGCCTTCCGCACAGGGGGCGCAGTGGCCACAGCTGGGTACAAATACGGCGACCACATGATCACCTTCTTTCAGGTCACGGACTCCGCTGCCGACCGATTTCACAATACCCGCGGCTTCGTGGCCCAGGGCCATGGGCACCGGGCGCGGCCGGTTACCGTCGATCACCGACAGGTCGGAGTGGCACAGGCCGGCGGCTTTGATCTGCACCAGCACCTCATTATCGCCGGGCGGGTCCAGTTCCAGTTCTTCAATGACGAGCGGTTTGGTGTCTTGATAAGGGCGCTCGGCACCAATGGCTTGCAGAACGGCGGCACGAATTTTCATTGAATCTCTCCTCGGTCAATCGTTGTTCGGGCTCAGTCCACTGACGCCGATGCGTGTTCACGACCCGCCGAAACGGAGCCGCGTTCGATGCGCCAGGTGGCGTCTACCAGATCCGCAGAGTGGGTGTCGTCCGACTCTGCGATCAATACCGTCAGGCCTTCCCCGCGCAGGTCTGCAATGACAGACGTCAGTCGCTTGGCCAGTACCGGCGCCACGCCTTCGAATGGCTCGTCCAGCAGGATCAGCTCCCGACCCGGTATCAGGGCGCGGCCCAGGGCGACTAGTTTTTGTTGACCACCGGAGAGCTGCAGGGCCTTGCGCTCTCCGAAATCGGCGATCTCCGGCATCAGGGAATAAATCCACTTCAGTCGCTCTTCACCGTCTTTGATTTTGTTCGCCCAGGCCGGCATCAGCATATTTTCGGTAACGGTCAGTTCCGGGATCAGGCGGCGGTCCTCCGGCATATAGCTGATGCCCATACTGGCACGGTTATAGGACGCATAGCGGGTCAGGTTCTCTCCCTTGAACTCGATCTTGCCGGCGGTCGCCGGCAGCAGGCCCATGATGGCCTTGATCAGCGTCGTCTTGCCGGCACCGTTATGGCCGATCAGACTCGCCATCTCCCCGCCGGGAATGGTCAGGTTTATATCCCGCAGAATACCGATTTTCTCGATCGAGACGTCAAGGTGGGTGATGTTAAGACTCATGTCAGACGTCTCCCTGCTCGGTTTGTGGCTGGTGGCGTTTACCGGTCACCAACTCCTGGACCTGTTCATCCGCAAGGACCTCGTCGACGGCTCCATCCTTGATGACAACGCCGCTGGCGAAGGCCAGAACCCGGGTAACATAGCGTTGGACAATCTCCATGTCGTGCTCGACAAAAAGCACGGTCAGGCCCCGCCGGCGAACCACCTCCATTACGGTGTCCATTAGAGTGTACTTCTCTTCCGTGCTGACGCCGCTGGTGGGCTCATCCAGCAGCAGCATCTTCGGCTCACCCAGCATGGCAATCGCAATATCCAGCAGTTTTCGGGCACCCTGGGGCATGGCCGTGACCATTCCATCCCGGTACTGAGTGATATTCATCTGCTCCAGAATCTCGTCCGCTGCCGAAATACGTTCCGGCGTGCGCACTGGGCGCGTCATGTTCAGTTGCCGGCCTTCAGCGGCGGACAGGGCGATCGCGAGATTGTCCAGAACGGAAAGTTCCAGGAAAAGTTGTGGAACCTGGAACGAGCGAGCCAGACCACGGCGCATAAGTTTCCGGGGGCCGAGATTCCTGATGGGCTGGCCATCAAAGTTGATGACACCGGAGGAGGGCGGCAGATAACCGGTGACCATATTGATAAAGGTGGTCTTACCCGCCCCGTTCGAGCCGATGACCCCGACGATTTCCCCATCCGTGATGGTGACGTTGATATCCTCTGCGGCAACCACGGCCCCAAAATAGCGGGACAGGCTTTCCGTCTTCAGTATGTCGGTCATGCTGCAGCGCTCCGCTTGCGGGTGAACAGGCTCCAGATACCTTTGGGCAGGAATAGGATAATCAGTAGCAGAACTATGCCAAGAATGAGTTGCCAGGAGTTGGGAAACAGCTCGACCGCGTAGGTCCTCACCAGGATAAAGATGAACGCGGCAATAAACGGCGCGGCAACGTGGCCCGTCCCGCCAAGCAGTGCAATGAACACAAACTCACCGGAAATCGTCCAGTAAGCCATGGTGGGGTCGACATGCCCGGCCGTCAGGGCCGTCAGTGAACCGCCAACGGACCCCAGGGCTGCAGCAATGATGTAATTGACGTACAGCACCTGGCGCCGCGAGATACCCATGTATTCAACGCGCACCTCATTCTCACGGATCGCCTCGCAAGCCAGCCCGATACTGGACTGGAAGTAGCGGTTCAGGAACAGTGCCGCAGCAAGAGCCAGGACGACCGCCAGCCAGAGGGTCGTGGCACTTTCCAGGCCCTGGCCGGGCTGATAACCCAGGATTGACCACTTCACCACGCCAAAGCCGTCCGTGCTGCCGAGCCCCTGGCTCTTCACGAGGACACCGTAGAGAATCATGGAAAAAGCCAGCGTGAGCATGGCGAAAAAGATTTCCCGGTATCGCGTCAACAAAAGCCCCAACACCATGGCCAGGGCAACTGTTGCGATGATGCCCATGCCAATGAGGGCCAGCGCATCGGTCACACCGAGGAAGCGTCCACCGAGACCGACCGCATATCCACCCATGCAGTAAAACAGCCCCTGGCCAAAGGAAATCAGGCCTGCCCGCATTAGCATGACCACACCCATGACGACGAGGGCGGCGGCAATCGCCAGGGTCGATGTGAAGACCATCCAGTCGGGGCTGATGAACGATGACAGCCCAAGCAACAGGGCCGCCACCATCAGCAACATTTCTGTTTTTTGCAGGCGCATCATATTTTCCTCGCCGTGGCCTGACCAAACAGTCCGTGGGGACGGAAGATCAGTACCGCAGCCATCACGGCATAAATGATGAACAGTTCCAGTTGCGGCATGGTATGGATCGAGGCCGCCCGGGCCAGGCCGACGATCAGTGCCCCGATGGCGGCACCGGTAATGCTGCCCAGCCCACCGGTAACGACGACCGCGAAGGCCACGACAATGACCTCAACGCCGATGCCGGGAACCACCGAAATAATGGGTGCGGTAAAGCCACCGGCAATCGCGCCGAGGCCTGCACCGATTACGAAGGTCATGGTAAACATGCGGCGGACATTCACTCCCATGGCCTCGGACACTTCGCGATCGTGAATAATGGAGCGCAGAATCTTCCCGGTACGCGTACGCTCCAGCCAGAACCACATGATGGCGCCAACAACCACGGATACGCCGATCACCATGATCTGATAGCCGGATACCGTCAGCACGCCAATATTGAAGCGGCCCAGGGCGGTGTAAGGCTGATAGGCGAAATAGGGTGTCGTTCCCCAGACGAGCTTCATAAGGTCTTCCAGGATTAACAGCAGGGCAAAGGTAACGATCAGCATCAGTACTTCGTCACGCCCATACATCAGTCGGAGGATTCCCCGCTCCATGATGAGGCCGGCCACTGCTCCGATGGCGATGGCACAACCGGCAAGGAGCGCGAAGGCAATCCACAGTTGATCCCCACCACTGGCGTAATACCAGCCTATGGATGAAGCCGCCGCGTATGCCCCGAGAGCGTAGAGGCTGCCGTGCGCCATGTTCAGGATTCGCATAACGCCGTAAATGACGGTCAGCCCGGCTGCAACAAGAAACAGCCAGGACGCGTAGATAAGGCCGTCTATCAGAATCGCCCAGATGGTTAACATCTGCGTCTACTCCTGTTGGAAGGGTTCCGGTACCTCACAAGAGTCACCGGAACCAGAGTGATGGATCAGTCGCACCTGGCTCCAGGGAAGCCTGCCTTGATCCACTCCTGGGCATTGTGATTATCGGGCGGAGAGACACACTCACCGGCATAGGAGCGAACGTTACGCAGCTCCGGTCCGGAATCCGGTGAATAGTAGTACTCGCCGTAGTACATCGGTTGCAACGCCTGATGGCCATTGGCCAGTGCCATACGAACCGTGCCACTCACGGATTCGAAGGTTGCGCTTTTAAGAGTAGACGCAAGCTGCTCATCCGACGGCTTGTCCTTGGCCCCGGAATTGTCAGCTGCGTACTTCAGTGCCAGCAGCGCCTGGGCCATCTTCGACGAAGGATAGCTGGGCGGTACACCGTGCTCCGCTTCATAGGCTTTCGAGAACCATTCACTCAGGTCGTTGTCTGGCATGAAGGCACCGAAGGGGCCACGGCCACCGATGACAGTGCCGTTAGGTGCCTGGTTTTTAAACCGGTTAAAACCGGATTCGCCAGTAGTCAGCACAGCGGTTGCCTGTTCGAGAAGGCCGCGCACATTGGCCTGTGCTACGAACGCCTCCATGTCGCCACCCCACATACTGGAATGAATGATTTCAGGACGGCGGGTCTGGAGGGCGGAAATTTCAGTGCCGTAACTGCCCTGGAAAATCTGGGGCGTCTGGTTATCCACAAACTCGGTATCTGGCATCAACTGCTTCATGGATTCCTGGAAGTCATTCCAGGAATCCTGACCCCAGGCGTAGTTCTGCTGGATACCGGCCACACGCGTGATGTCCGGGCGGGTTTCTTTCAGGTAGTGGGCGGCGCCAACGTTATCCGCGGTGGCATCAAGGCCGGTCCGGAAAAAGTACTGCGGGTTGTCCAGTTCCGGGAAAAGGCGCGGCGTGCCGCAGTCAAAGGCGATGGTGAACGTCTTCAGTTCTTCGGCGGCCGGGCTGACCGCCAGGCAATCACCACTGGAGATATAGCCGATCACCGCATCAACGTTCTGACGCTGGACCAGGTTCCGGTATTCCTCAACCTGTTTGGTGGGGCCACCGGCTTCGTCGATGACGACCGACTCCAGCTGCAGTCCGTTGATACCCTTGGTGTTGTAAGGCGCCGGCAGGGTGCCCTCGTTAATTGCCTTGATCACTGTCTCAGCGGCCTGCGCCGCCGGGACCCCGAATGGACCGGACGCACCGCCGGACAGGAACGTCACAAGTCCGACCTTGAAGGTGCCTTCCTGGGCGCTGGCGAAGCCCGCGAAGCCCATGACACCGACAGAGGCTATGGCCAGCGAGGTGGCGGTGCCCAGGAGCTTCCGCTGCCATGGTTTGGGTTGCAGGGAGTGTCCCATTGTCTTCTCCTTCATTGTTTTTGTGAAAAAGCAGCTGACCAGAGGTCAGTTGCCGGATTCACCGCGTCGCTTCTTGACGAGAGCGGGGGACGGTTTCAGGGATTCAGCATCGTAAATGTGCCAGTTGCCCAGCATGACCCGGGCTGGCGGATATTGTGTGTTGGGTACCGGTATGCCGACGGCTTGCGCCTGGACGATTTGGTGAGTGTCCGGGTCAATATAGGAGACATAACCGTCGGGATCCTTGGGCAGACGAATGTGCAATCCCTCCAGTGCCGCAATCATGGCGTCTGTGTCGGTGACCTTGCCGGCCTGGCGAATCGCGCTGGCTATGATGAGCATGCCTGCGTAGGCCCCTTGCGCGGAGTAACTGGGATAGCGTCCCGACAGGGCGTGGAACCGGTTGACGAATTGGCGGTTCAGTTTGGTGTCGGGCCAGTTCACGTGGTGTCGGGCGGACAGAATGAGCCCTTCTGGGGCTTCCGGGCCCAGACTGACCAGGGTTTCGTAGTCGCCGCCGGCATCAAAGTTGGCCACGCGCATCTGCGGGAACAGTCGTGTTGTGCGGGCCTGAGCGATAAAGGCCGTAAAATCGCCACCCCACAGAGACACCACGAGTACATCCGGTTGTGACTCAAGCAGAGCCTGGATGTAAAGTGAGTAGTCCGGCTCATAGAGCTTGGGCCAGTATGTACCTGTCACCTCATAGTCCACCCCGAGCAGTTCCAGCGCCTGCTGCAGGTCGCGCCAGGCGACCCGGCCGTACTCATAATCCGGACCCAGAAAAGCCAGCTTCTTCCAACCGGTTTTCTTTTGCAGTTCTTGCAGGTAACGGGCGCCAGCGGCATGGGAATACCAGGTGTCGCTGGAGACCCGGAAGTAGTATTCGTGGCCCTCCTCAAGAGTTGCTCTTGAGGAGGCGTGGTCGGTGCCGATCAGAATGATTTTTCGTTGTTTCGCCAGACGGCTGACGGCCATGCCCACACCCGAACTAACCATGCCGCAGAGGATGTTGGCGTTATCCTGGCGAATAAAGTCTTCCGCCATGCGAACGGCAAAGGAAGACTTGGAGCGGGAGTCGTCGACGATCACCCGCAGCCTGGGCGCAGCAGGATCAGCGCTGAGTTCTTCAAGGGCGAGTTTTATGGCGACAATGCTGTCCCGGCCATAGCTGGCGGAGCGACCGGTCATGGGATACATGCAGGCGACCGTAGCATCGGCTGCATGTATAGCGGCACCTAACTCGACCCGCCCCACTGGTGGTGTGGCCGGCACCCGGACTGCGGCCTGGCTCGAGCTCACGCCGAGCAGTATAACGGCAGCCAAACCCGTATAGACTGGCAAGCTACCCAGGCAGGTCGTTGTGCAATCAATGAATGGAGCTTGGCGTAAGCGGGCCAGCAGTCCCGGCAACTCAGCCTCCCGGGCCGAACGTATCCGGCGTGTGGTTATGTGTTTTTATTGTGAACCAACTGGCAGGACAAAAGGCAAAACGGGTGCCAATGTACGTGAAAGACGCTTTCAGGCCGGACGCAAGTCGAATGAGGCTTCCCTGTCGCTACACCAGGCGGCATTGTGAGCGCAAAGCGCTCAGATCGGGCGGCTGGAGTGAGCGCTTTTCGCTCAATTGCTCAGGTAATCCCCAGGCGTTGCAGGCGGCGTTTGAAGGCATGCCGGGAAAGCCCCAGCTGTTCGGCCGCCTTACCCTTGTGGCCGTCGGTTTTTTCCAGGGCCTCCAGCACCAGCTGACGCTCCGCACGCTGAAGGTGCTGGTCAAGGGAGGATTCCCTCAACTGCTTGTTGTCTCCCTTAGGCGCGCTGGCTGCGTGGAATTCGGCGGGGAGGTGCTGCGGCCGGATCAACTGGCCGGGGTAGAGAATGGTCAGGCGCTCCACCAGATTGCGTAACTCACGAACATTGCCCGGCCAGCTATAGGCCAGCATTAAATTCAGGGCCTCCAGGGGTATCTTGATAGGACGGCAACTTTCTTCCCGGGCCTGTGAGTCAATGAAGGCGTCCAGCAATTCACGAAGGTCTTCGCCTCGCTCGCGAAGTGGCGGGATCGTCATTGCAATGACATTCAGCCGGAAATAGAGATCCTCCCGGAAGTGGCCCTGGCGGACTTCATCTTCAAGGGATCGATTGGTGGCCGCAATGACCCGTACATCTGCGATATGGTTGCTGCCGCCGCCAACCGGCCGGTAGTCACCGTTTTCCAGAAAGTGTAGAAACTTTGCCTGTAATGGGAGAGGCAATTCTCCGATTTCATCCAGAAACAGGGTGCCCCGGTGGGCCATAGCCACCAAGCCCGAGCGCTTTTGGTGAGCGCCGGTGTAGGCCCCTTTTTCAGCGCCAAACAGTTCCGCTTCGATGAGCTGTTCTGGCAGTGCGGCGCAGTTGATCTCAACAAAGGCTTCGGAGGATCGCGTGCTTTGCTCATGGATGGCCCGGGCCACGACGGCCTTGCCGGTGCCAGACTCGCCCAGCAACAGAATTCTGCCTGCACTGCTGCCGGCGACGCGCTGGATCGTCTGCCAAAGATGGGTCATGGCCTCACTTGAGCCTACCAGGCCCGACGAGGAGGCCCCCCGGGTGCGATGGTAGGTGAGCTCTTCCTGCATGCGGGTGCGCTCAGTGATGTTCTGGATCAGGTGAAGTAGTTCGTCAAGTGCAAAGGGTTTGGTGAGGTAGTCGGTAGCGCCGGCCTTTACTGCCTGTACCGCTGCCCGGGTATCGCCATGGGCGGATATCATGACCACAGGTAGTTCAGGATACAGTCGGACCGCTTCGTACAGGACATCCATGCCGCTCATTTCCGGAAGCCGCAAATCGAGCAGCATCAAGTCCGGCGGATTTTCTTCCAGAGCTGCCAGGCCCGCTTCACCCGTATAGGCGCACTGGCTTTGGATGCCGGCCTGGTTCAGGGCGAAGGTGAGTGAACGGACAAAACGTTTTTCGTCATCAACGATCAGAATCTGTGAGCGCATGTTGGTTGTCGGTGGGTCGTTGTTTTTGTGTTTTCTGCTGTAGTAAAAGGTTATCACTGTTTGCTGCCGGCAGGGTGACGGAAACCGTGGTGCCCTCTCCCTCGGTGCTCTGGATCAGCAAATCACCCTCATTAAGCTCAATCAATTGGCGAGTGATGCTCAGTCCGAGGCCGGTACCTTCCTGCCGAGTTGTGAAGAAGGGTTCTGTGACCCGTTGCAGGACGCTTTCATGCATGCCGCAGCCATTATCGTTGATATCCATGGTGATCCGATCCCCGTGGCGGAATGCCCGCAGCTGAACGACGCCCCCAGGTTCGCAGGCCTGAATGGCATTGGCTACCAGGTTCACCAGGCACTGGATGATTTGGTCGGGGCTGGCGTAAATGGACTGCCGTGCATCGCCGCTGGCGCTTACCGTCACCTCATGGGTTTCTGCCAGCCCGGTGGTGAGCACGGAGGTATGGCGGAATACCCGCCTGATATCGACTTGCTGAGGTGCCCCAGCAACCGGACGGGCGTAATCGAGCAAGTTACCGACCACGCGATTGAGGCGATCAATTTCATCCTCCACGGAGATCAGCAGATCCCGTCGCTGGTCATCGGTTTCACCTTTTTCCAGTGCCTGAACCGTCAGCTTGATGGTGGCCAGCGGATTGCGCACCTCATGGGCGACCCCTGTGGCGAACTCCCCCAACACAGCGAGTTTTTCCGCCTGAACCGTGCGCTGGATCATCTCTTGCAGGCGGTCTGCCATGGCGTTGAAGGCGTGTGCCAGCACATCGATCTCATCCTTATCGTTTTTTGGTGCCTGCAGGCGAAATTTCAGGTCACCGGAGGCAAAGGCTTCGGCGCCTTCGGTCAGCCGGGCAACCCGCCGACGCAGACTCCTCGCCAGTGCCCAGAATAAGGCCACCGTGCCCAGGACCATTACGCTGGCCAAAGCATAGAGTCCGAGCTGGGCATCTCGCAACGGGCTCAGGATTTCACTCGCGGAAACCACGTAATCAATACGCCAGCCGGGCAGCACTTCCGGCCCGGTACGCAGGGCCTCCGGCGCGGTTGTCTGCAGGTTGCCGGTGGCATCGAGCAGGTCGCCTGCGGGGGTGCGCAAAAAGGATTTCAGAACGCCGGCCAGGTTTTCGGTGCGCATCAATTCGGTGAGGGACGCTAACCGCACATGCAGACCAATGGAGCCCTCAATAGCCTGATTGGCACTGTTCCGCAAAGGCTGACGGATTAACAGCCAGGCGGGGCCATCGCCATCGGGCAGGTGGGGGCCGATGATCTCACTGCTGCCAAAAGTGATGGTGGGCAGGCCCTTCAGTGACCAGCTCTCACGATTCCAGTAGGGGCTGCCGGAAGCGGCCTGACCCGGAATAACATCAGTCAGCTCCTCATTGCCGTCGAAAAACAGAACGCCGTAGAGGTCCGGTGAATCCGCCTCCACCCGAACCAGTTCTTTGACACCCTCGGGCACCGCATCGTTGTATGAAAGATACAGGGGGGTAGAGGGGTGGGTGGACAGGGTTTCAAGCTGGTAGATCCGGTTCTCGATAAAATTGGTTAAACGATTGACATTGCCGGCGACCTGGGCCTCAAGGCGCTCCCCGGCGAGACGCTCAGTCAGCAAGTCCGAGACTGCGGCGTAAAGCGCGCTGAGCAACGCAACCGAACCAACCATCAGTGTCAGCGAGAGAAAAGTGTAACGGCCCACCAGACTGAATCTGGGTTTCATGGCAACCTCATTTTTTTCATCAGACAGCGATAAAACTGGCCTTTACTGTCTTGTCCGCTCCCCTTAAAGAGGGCAGGCCGCCTGGTAAAGAGCGCCGATACTCTTTTGTGCAAATTCGCGGGCTCGTTGATCTCCGCAACGGCGGTTAAGGAACTTGGGGCATCAGCTTCCGGAAACAGGAACACTCAGCAGACAGCGTGATCGGTCTCCGCGCCGCTGGCAAGATCTTCCGTTTCAATCATAGTTCCAGTGTGAAGATGGCGGCGACGGCGTGGTCCCCATTTAATGGTGTGATCGCCACAGGTTCATTTACAGTTCGATTGCGGAAAAGGGGCAGGCTAACCCGCCGCAGTGGCACGTCAAGTTGTCGAGTGGGCTAAGGTCCCGTGTTGCGGGGCCTGGTCATTAGGCGTTCAAAAATTCGTTCACGTCGACGCCAGACTGTTTCAGAATGGCTTTCAGCGCCCTCTGGCATGTCGCCGGGGTGGCTGGGGATAGTGGTGTAGCGGTCGGTGCTGGAGTTATACCAGATTTCATGGGAGCCGGCTGCTTACCGGTCAAATACAAATCCCAATTTCTTGAGCTTCTTGATGATCTGCCGGTACTTGAAGCCTGCCAATCTACCCATTAGAGGTTAGAGGCCCAGGATCAGTGGGTAATCAAAGGGATCTTGGGTGGTGGCCAAGTGGGCTTGCTGATGGCGTTCCGCTTGCGCTTCCAGCAGTTTCTTGGCGACATCGCGGGCAATCTCGAGGGTTTCGGTAATGGTACGCCCTTGGGCGATCAGGCCGGGAATATCATCCGACGTCGCCAGATAGACGCCTTCGGGCAGCTTTTCGATATGCAGGTTGGCAATCTGTTCCATTAAGACTCTCCAGATCAGGCCGGGTTATGGCCCTCTCTTCTCCAGTTTTGGCAAAGCCACCTCCGGCAAGCCGAATTCCTAGTCTGAAAGGTGTTATTCAATGCAAATAACCTAGCGCTCGTGGTGTTCCCTGTCGAGCCACGCGATCCGCAAGGAATGGCATGCGCTGGGAAGCCTGCCCTGGTCCAAAGAGGTTCAGTATCCTTGTGCCGCCTGCCCAACAGCAACCAACACAGTTGAAAGAAGGGATTGCGGTTGTATCACTAAGTGCTATACCTGCTGTCAATAATAAGGACGAGGAATGCAGGTATTTAAGAACAAGGCTTTCGGCAGGTGGGCCCCCAAGGAGGGGGTAAGAGCGGGGGGGGGGGCAGAGCCCTGCTGGCCTATCGGGCGGGTGACAAGGCCTTCTTTGTCTACGGCTTCGCCAAGAACGTGCGAGCCAATATCAGCGACAAGGAACTGAAGGCCCTAAAGTTATATGCGGATACCTTGCTGCACTACAGCAAGGCCGAGTTGAGAAAAGCCGTGAAAAGCGGCGCATTGATTGAGGTCATTAGCGATGGATAAATCAATCCTGGACACCATCCACGAAGGTGCCAAAGAGTTGCACGACGCCGGTGTGATGGGCGATGTTACCTTGCGCGAGTTTGATGCCCTGTGCCTGCCGCCGGTGAAAGTCTACACCCCTGCCCAGATCAAGCGCATCCGGCAGAAAGCCAGGGCCAGCCAGGCGGTATTCGCCGCCTATCTGAATACCAGCCTCTCCACAGTACAGAAGTGGGAGATTGGCGGCAAAAAGCCGAACGGTCCCTCGTTGAAACTGCTGAACCTGGTGGATAAGAAGGGACTGGACGCACTGGTCTAACCCCCAAGCCTGCGGAGCCATCTTCGCGGGCATTTTTGTCCCGTTCCCACTGGAGTGGTTGGGATCGGCAGGAATTTGATCATATCCTGCTCTGAGAGCGCCCAATATCGACAGTTTGAGCCACAGTCCCGTTCACACCGTTCGCATGATGGGAGCGGTTGGGAAAGGCCGAATTTTGATCAATTTCTGGTCAAGGTTCGGCCAGGTAAGCCTAAAAAGTTGGCAATGTCAGCCAGATTTTGACGGCTTCCGCTCTTTAACAGCCTGACTTTTCGTGTTCCGGGCAGGTATAACCCTCGTTCGATGCGAACGCGGTCTATGTCTGCTGTTTCATTCTGTTAGATGGCGCCTTGTATCCATCAATCCGGGAAATAATACCCCGTCAGCACCCCATCCCAGGCGCTGGCCCAGAGAGGCTCGGTATCCTTGTGCCGTTTGCCTCGGAAGACTTCTTTTGGCGTGAGGCCATCAAGATTCTGGTGTGGCCGCAAGCGGTTGTACCAAGCCTGGTAGATGAGCAATTCGGTCTGCAGGTCCGGGCTGTTAGAGGAGTCCATACACGCCACTAAATCAGCACCTACATTCCAGTCCTGAGATTGAACACACTGATTCCCTCTTCAACTCCAGGAGGAATCAGCATGACCCGCGAACGAGAACAACTTTGGCAGCAGCATATCACGGAGTGGCAGGCCTCTGGATTGTCTGGAATGGCCGCCGTGTCACTTCGCCCCGATGTATGGAGAACCGCATGGAATCACCCGCTGAAAGTTATGGACTTGAGAACATCGTCCTGCACCATTCGTTCAAAAAGTTTGCTGGACGCACCGTTCGGATCCAGTGCAGAGAGCGGACACATGTTGGCGGTACCAACGGAGCTGGAAAAACCTCCATCTTGCATTTGATTCCTGCCTTCTACGGAGAAGAACCGGATCGGATCGTGAGTCGCGCTGGCGGGCGATTATGGTCTGGGTGGCCCTGACAGTAAGATGAGCCATATTGATCGCCTGACCCATGTCGTCCTGAACAAGAATCGGCTGCTTTCCAGCTTCAAGGGCATGATCTGCGAGACCATGTTCGATTCGATTCACATCAACAAGCGACCAACCATCCTGCATGAGCGCGATCTGGTCAACGATATCCGCAGCCTTGAGGCATTTGAGCGGGAAGAGTCGGCCATACGGGAATGCCTGGTCAAGGATGCAGAGCGTAAGGCACCGGGAAAGGCACGGTCTTGATTCCCGCCGACTGGGGGCGCCTCATCGAGGACGAGGACTTACGCGAGGAAATCAGTCAGCGCGATGCCCACCGTCGTCAATCCAGAGCCATGACTCGGCTCAAAGCGTTGGCGAAAGGCACGGACTGGGAGTCTGTCGTGGTCGCCATGGGAGAAGCCGAGCTGGCGGTAATGCAGGAGCACCTCACGGTAAGAGGATGGCTGCTGGCTGGGAACTGCTAACCGCTAACCTCCATGTACGCCAACTACAAGCGCTTAACTAGCCTGGATACAACCGCGGATGTGAGCGTCGATCGGGATGATTTGATACCAGGAGCGTTTTGGTCGGACAAACCGGTCATACGGAATACTGTGGATGATCTGCATTATGAGCTGGAGACAAGACAAGCAGAAAGGGAAGGCTGGAAATTGCCGCTATAAACCGAGAGCGGCCAGAAAATCCATGGACTGCAAGGAACCGAGAGCGAAAGCCCAAAAGGCATTAAAACGCTTGCCTGAAGCGTTCGGACTGTCCAGCTAGCATCATCATCCTTGATGTGAATGTGCTGGATTTCTTCTTTGTTCAGCACCAGATTGCGAAACTCCCCCAAGGTGAGCCCTTGACCAACAGCCGTTTCCTGCGGCTGGGGTCGCGTGCTGCTGTCGGTAAGGCACTAAACTTCGGTCCTCAAGAATGCCGGCCTGGATGAGCGAGGCGTTCAGAGAATACGAGGCAGGGCGAGCCCATGGCTGAGCAGGCGTTTCTCTATCTTAACTCCGAAGTTGCAGTGTCCGTTAACGTTGAGCGGCATTTATTCCGCGAGCTGTCTCCGGTTTGGTTCTATATACCATCACGATAGACTATAGATACCGGCTTAGCGGCATTATATATCAGTATGCTGGTATTTAAGGTCGTTAATAGCTATGGTAAAGTCTACTATGCTGATATTTAGATATGGCTATGCAGAGCGAGCAAAAGATCCTGACCCTACAGGTCTACTGGAACTATCAGTGGCACGACGCCGGCACCGTCCGGTTCCCGAACCCCAAGACCGGCCTCACTGGTGATATGGCGTTCACCTACAACGGCAAGTATGTGAATGCGGTCACCACGGCGAAGGAAGGCCTGTCGTTCAGGGATGAGCGGGCCATTGGCCACCATGTCCCCGGACACCTGATGAAGAGGTACCCCCGGGAACCGGTTGCCCCGGTACTCCGGGACATCATCCCCCAGGGTGCCGGGCGACGGTATCTGCTCCGTCATTGGGACGTGACCGGGGATCCGGGTCCGTCCGTTGACTTCAAATTGCTCAGCGAAGGGTGCATCGCACCGATCGGCAACCTGCGCATCAAGGAGGCCGCGGAGGCTTTCGAGGCGCAGGTAAAAGACACCAAAGTGATCTCGTTCACTCAGGATGACATCAGCGATCGGGATGAGTACCTGCTGGAGTACGCCAATCAGCTGGGTGTGGTCATCGGTGGCGCCACCGGCGCCGGCGGCGATGCGCCAAAGCTGCTGGTCGTCGAGGACCGGGACGGTCGATTCTACCTGGAGGGGACCCTCCCGGAGCTGGAAATCGCCAATCACTGGCTGGTGAAGTTTCCCCGGGGCCGGATGATGCCAGAGGATCAGGACATCCTGCGAGCAGAGGGAATCTTCTACGAGGCCTTAGATCAGCTGGGCCAAAACACTATTCGGGGTGCCCATGTGGTAGAAGGCAGGGTCCCGGCATTGTGGCTGCCGCGATTTGATCGGGAGGTAGCCCCGGGCGGGGTCCGGCGGTACGGGGTCGAGTCGATGTACAGCCTCAACAAGATGATTGGCGACGGCGCCAGGATGGAACACCCTGATGTTATAGTCCGGCTGCGCGAGGCGATCACGCACCCACCGGAGTTCGATACAACCCTGTGCGAGTACCTGGTGCGCGACGTCATCAACTACACCTTCGGCAACAGCGACAATCACGGGCGCAATACCGCCCTGATCAAGCGCGACGGCCGGATCAGCCTGTCCCCGGCTTACGACCTGGCGCCCATGGTGCTGGACAAGGAGGCCATTGCCCGGACGACAGTCTGGCCGCAGGAATACCAGCATTCGGTCTATGAACCGAACTACCACAAGATCATCCGGGACTTTGCCGAAAACCCGGACATCACCCGGGCCCGATTCATTGCTGAGCTGGAAAAGCTGGCGGGCCTGAAGAAAAAGGTGGTGGACCTGGGTGCACCCGGGCGGGTCCTGGAACATAAGAACATCGTCTTTGAGCGCCCGGAGAGGTTCTTGGAGACCCTGAAGACCGAGGCGGGAGGCGATGATGCCCAGAATGCCACCAAAGGTTGAAGATGATGAGCGCGAGGCGGCCCAGGCTGATCTGGAAAAGCGCATGAAGCAGGGCAAGATCTCGGTGGGGGCCGCAGTGCGTGAGATCCGCCAGCGCTTTGTCGGTATCACGCTGGAAGACTACGCTCGGCTGTGTGGACTGTCGAAGACCACCCTTATGAATATTGAGCGTGACGACCCCCGGGTCCTGCTCGAATCTGTCAAGAAGGCCGTGCAGCCACTGGGTTACCAGTTGTCCCTGGTGCCCCCTGCAGATCTTTAGAGAAGGCAGTACCCAAGCGTGCAAGTCTGGCTCCAGACCATGTTGGTACGAAGGCCGTTGTCTACTGCACCTGATAGGAATGGAGCGCCACATAAATGGCCGTCCAAATTAACTGCAAATAGGTCTTCCTGTGGAGCGCAACGGTGAAGCTGATCTTGAGCCGAAAAGGATTCGATTCATCCGCCGGTGGATGTCCCAGCCCGGTATTTCCCGACAACTCCTTTTACGCACTACCTATCCCGGACAAGAAATCACGCATTACCTATCAAGAGCTGAACTATCAGGGTATAAATATCGGTAAGCTCGTTGCAGATTTAACGGGCGATCCCCGACGCATTGCGCATTACGCTCACCTCGATCCTGATCTCATTGATCATGTTTACCCGCGACATACTGACTGGCGACCTCTGCTTGGGCAGTCGGGTAGTGCTCAAGGGCATTTGCGTAAGCAAGAAGTAGGCGTGGGTGACGTCTTCATGTTTTTCGGACTATTCAGACCAGTTGAGAAAAGTGGTGAGAACTGGAGGTTCATTAAGTCGGCACCCGCATTTCATGCCCTGTGGGGCTGGCTCCAGATCGGAGAGATTCGTAAGGTTGACCAATTAGCAGAAAAAGAGTTGGCCTGGGCCCGTTATCACCCTCACTTTCACGGTCAAATTGATGCAAGCAACACACTTTATCTTGCTTCTGAAACCTTGCGCCTGGATGGACTGGATATTGGGTTACCGGGGGCGGGAACATTCAGACAAATGCATGACCAGTATAGGCTGACCGCACCAGGGGTAACTTCCCCAACACATTGGCGCTTGCCCGGTTTTTTCTATCCCAATAGCTCTGGTTTTACATTGAGTTTCCATAGCAACCCGGCTCGCTGGTCCAGGGCTGGAAAGTACTGTCATCTGATGAGCGCTTCCAGAGGTCAGGAGTTCGTTCTTGACGCTTCGGGTTATCCTGAGGCTATCTCCTGGCTTAATGGGCTTTTGCGGCAGTGATCAGCTATTAAGCAGTTTCTCTATTTGGGCACAAGCCTGATAAGGATTTGATGTCCGGAAGACGGACGTTTGATGCCAGTGGATCGATCTGTGTATGAGTAGACGCCCGGTGACGACCATCGATTCGTTGAAGGCGCTGGTTTTCGTGACTTGAGCCACCTTTACAGCTTTGATTCTACCAATGCTACCAGCGCCCCTGGGGTTCGCCGAACGAGGCCAGCACTTTCAATGCATCCAACACAACTCTGGGGCAGACTCGCCCACCGATCGGCATTAATGTTGTCACCGGAGCATTGAGGCAACCGCCGGAGATGAACGGTGCACAGCAAGCAGGTGTTACCCGATTTTGAGACTCGATTAGCCAAGGTTCAAGACGTATGGCGGGATAACCGCAGCCTCAAGCAGGCTACGATTGTTCAGTATCTTTACTGGATACGCCGTTTTCATCGTTACTGCATGGTGGAAGCCCTTAGTCCCGATGAGCAACTGACCCAGGCCGGCGTAAACAATTTTGCTCAGTGGTACGCACGACAACGGCAGGTCGATACGGAGTGTGCTTGCGAGGAAGCACAGTCTGCACTGCGAGCCTGGGCATTTGGACTAAGCGCCTTAGGCGTTGAAGTCCCGCCGTGGCAAACAGGGATGGTTGGTATTTTTCAGCCCGAGCCCCAACTGCAGGCTTTCGCCGAACATTTGCGCCAACACCGTGGTTAGTTACCGAAAGCTGCTTGGTTAAACCTTGAGAGTTGTCAGAAAAAATACTACTTTTTCTGACAATAATGTCAGTGCCGAGGTCTTGAGGCGAATCAAGGAAGGGATGAGCGAGGAGGAATTCGAAAAATGCCTTCTTGACCAGGAGCAAAGAATTGGCCTCGGTATCGACGACCGTAGACCTAGCGCTCAGTGGGGTCTTGTGCGAAAGCCTCGGCAACCCAAACTTTGAAATCCATGTCCTCGAATACCCAGACCCCTTTCTCGACCGGCGCCAGGAACTCGCCACGCAGCCGATTCAACGCATTCTGGATCGTGTGCGTTGCCACATTGGACTCTGTCATCCCCAGCCAGGTGGCAATGAATCGACGGGCCTCCTCATGGTAGGGCCCGGCGATGTCCTGGGCGATGACAGCGAGGATGGCCTGCTCAATAGGCTTGAGCTGGGACCAGGTTTTCTCGTACTCATCCGTATCACTGGTGAATTGCCGGTACCGCTCGGTTGCGGAGGTGATGTCCGTTTCGCCGGAGAGCACCATGCCTTCGATGACGGCTCGGAAGTCCCGTGGAACCCGATTCAGTAGAAGGAAGGCGTTCAAGGCGTTGTTGTAGCTCAGAGTCCGGGCTGTGGCCTGATCAAAAGCATCAAGCATGTGCTTGACAAAGCCCGAGCCCAGCTCTGGCAGGTCGATCTGGGAGGACGAGCGAAACAGCGGTGCCTTTCTGCGATTGAACAGACGATACAGGCCGTCCCGGGAAGATCCGGTATAGACGACATAAAGCTTGTCCCTGTTTTCATCCAGCAGGGTCCGAAGGAAAAACACCAGGGGTTCGAAGGCCCGGTCGGTGGCAAGATGCTGGACTTCATCCAGGCACAGTAGAATTTTCTTTTTTCCGCTGAGTAACGTCTCGAACCGGCTGCGAAGCTGGCTCAAGTCATCCTCTTGTGGCGGGATGTTCTGTCCGGAGACCTCGGCGGAGGCCTTCACTGTCCCGTCAATGCCGACCTCTCCACCTAGCTTAAGAGCCCCGAGGTGGGAGTTAGCCCAGCGCCGGCGTTCCAGCCAGGTCATTTCCCCGATACCCCGTTCAAGGCCTTTTTTGAGACAGGTAACCGGGTTCCTGGGGTTGTCCCAGAAGCTCACATAGATGGGACGGTACCCCTGCTCATGCGCTTCAGGGATAAGGTCAAAGAGGATGAATTCCGTCTTGCCCATGCGCCGGGGCGCAAAGAGCGTCAGAGTGTTGGAGACACCGCTGGCGAAGGTCGACAGAAACTGATCGGTCAGCTCGTGGCGGGGAAAGTGCCAGTCCACATGTGCATTCATAAAGTGTCTCGGCGGCCAATAGTCATGTTTAGTAAACATTATACTATATTAGTAGTATAAAATACTAAAGCATACTAAGGGCACCTTTGGAATAGCGAAGCCGGCCATCTCCTAGGCACGGAGAGGCTCTCCGTGAGGCAGAATACACCATGGTTTATTAGTGTCTTCGGTTTGTTTGGGCCGCTTCAGCGATGCAAACCACGTTCTTATTGATTTCCTCGTCCACTTTGTCTTTTGGCTGTGTTCGACCAACATTTTGGTAGCTCTAAGCTATCGTTCGATGAACCAGTCAAGATAATTCATAACTGCCCTAAACCCTCCGGGCGTCTGAATTAGTTCCAGTGGCAATCCTTTCAGCGCCAAATTGTAGTTCTGCATCCAATGCGCAAGGTTTTCCCGATCATTGCCATTTGGTCGAAGAATTGCGTCAAGTTGTAGCATGCAGGCACGTCTTTCTGGCACTGAGGTTTCTTGTTTCGGAGCAAATGTCTGGCGTCAACTATCTTGGTTCGATCCTGAAAGCATTCAATGGCTGTTCAACGAAAACCGAATTCCGAGCCTGGCTCAAAGCGACAATTTTCAAAGAACTTTTCCCTGACCTGGAGCCTCTGAATCAGTACACAGATCCTGACCATCTGGAGTCGGACATCTCTGATTTTGTGGACCAGCTTTCTTATGAAAACAAGCGGGAGACGGTGGTTTCGATCCTGTTGATGTTTAACGTAGCCACGCTGTTTCTTAACCCTAGTAGCAACGCTCGATTTCAATTTGATCAGTTCAAAACCGGCACCTGGGATATCGAACACATTCGCTCGGTTACCAGCGATATGCCACGGGCCCCAAGCCGACAAAAAGAGTGGTTGTCGGACATTATCGAATACTTTAATAAAAAGCCTATGGAGCCCCCCGGGGAGGGCTCTGAGCTTCGACCAGAAGTAGGTGGCATGTTGGAAGAAGCTACGCAGCTCCTGGAAGGCGAAACGTTCAATTCCGACCGTTTTGAAGAACTGTTCTTAGCCATCCACAAGCTCTACGCCCAGGATTCTAATGGCGAAGCAGAACACTCCATTGGCAATCTTGCACTGCTGGATAGCACCACCAATCGCAGCTACAAAAACGCGATCTTCCCCATCAAGCGGAACCGCATTATCGCCCTGGACCGGGACGCGACCTTCGTCCCCATTTGCACGAAGAATGTGTTCCTGAAGTATTACAGCGATGAAGTCGACAACATGCTTTTCTGGAATCCACGTGATATCGAATGTCACAAAGATGCCATGACAGCAACGCTCCGCAGTTTCTTTAAAGACGACAAGGGGGTCTCATGAATCAGGGGATGACAATCAGCTTTAGCCAGATGTTTGGCGAATTGGAAACGGCCCAAATTCCTGTCATTCAGCGTGACTACGCGCAAGGACGCGAGGAGGCCTGGGAGGTTCGTCGACAATTTCTGGCGGCCCTTCGGGGCTCACTCACCAAGGAAAGCCCCTCGCATCCGCTAAACCTGGACTTTGTTTATGGGAACTTTGAGGACGACAACGAAAAGACCTTTTCAATTCTCGATGGTCAGCAGCGGATAACGACCCTGTTTTTGCTCCATTGGTACCTTGCGGCAAAGGAGGGGGTCCTTGAATCGTTCAGAAACACGTTTGTTGCAGGAGAACACGCTCGCTTTACATACAAAACCCGAACCAGCGCCTCTGAGTTCTTTGACGCCTTGGCGAAAGCTGAGGATGTGAATCCGAACACTCTGCCAGCAACTCTTTCTAAGGCCATTGTGGACAAAAGCTGGTTCATGCTTTCGTGGAAGGGAGACCCCACCGTTCACGCTTGTTTGAATATGCTCGATTCAATCCATGACGCTTTCTTCGATTGCCCGAATAGCTCTTATGACCGGTTAACGGATTCCCAGTCACCACGCATCACGTTTCAGTTTCTCAAACTGAATGACTTCGGGCTTTCCGATGAGCTGTACATCAAGATGAACGCTCGGGGCAGGCCCCTGACTGACTTCGAAAATTTCAAAGCCTGGCTGTGTGGTCAGCTTGAGCATATCCCCGGTGGCAAAGAGCTGGAAAGCAAATTGGATCAGCAATGGACGGATCTCTTCTGGCAGCTAAGCCGTCGAACCAAAGAGGCGACGTTCGACCAGCTTTATCTGCGATTCTTCCATTTGATGGCGTTTTACCGTGCCTGTTGATGAGATGTCGTCTATCGTGCCTTCCCTCCAGAGCCTGAATGAGCTTTCGGATCATTGCGCAGACCTCTATGAATTTGTTGCGGACTCCGGGATTGAGAGTGGCTTCACCCCGGCCCAGCGGGAAGAGGAACAATTGAAGGCGAGCCTGATTCTGGAAGATCCGTCCTGGGAATCGCTTTTCGAACGTTTTGAGGTCCACGTCTACCTCAAGGGAAAGCTTGGCTTCTTGCTGGATATGGCTAGGGAGCCTGACGACAGCATAAATTACGAAACCTTTGAGTATCTGGCTACGAAGGCCGCTTCGGTTCTCAGTGACGAAATAAGGGCCTCCAAAGAACAGCTCTTGGAGCGGGCACTGCTCTCCCTCGGCGATTACCTGGTCTTCCATACCTTCCACAGATCGAGCTTCTGTCTTCCGAACCGGGGGACTTACCGGGAACGCTCCGAGAACTGGTTAAGGGTGGTTAAAAAGCCGGAATTCAGAGCACTGCTTGACCACATTGACATCCACGACACTGAGGCCTCCCTAAGAGACCTGATTGTCAAATGCGACTGTGGTGGCTGGCGACAGCTGGTGGTAGAAAACCCGCAGGCCATTCGTTACTGCACAAAGCGACTGATTCACCGGGAAGGTGATCATGTCTGCTTGCTCAGCAAGGCATCTTTTAAAGGCTTCCATGCCGAACTGCGTACATACGTCCTGGACCTTAAGCTCAAGCAATTGCAGCAGGAAAAGGGACTCCCAGAGCTAATCCGGTCAGTCGCTTTCAAACCGGTCTATGGGTCGAACGAATGGAGCTACAACCTGATTGAGATGCAGGATGGGGGTGTCTACGCCATTTACTACGACTACGAAGGCTTTACGACACAGCTCCGGCAGGAACCGAAGAGCGGCTGGGTCGACATCGGCATGCCGTCATTCTTGGAAGAAATTATCCAGGAATGTTTGCCCGGCAGCGCGGTGCGCTAAAACAACACTCCAGTTTCACAGCAAAGGATGCCTACAATGACTTACGATCCGACTTTCGATCAAACTCGACTGGATCAGTTGGCCGATCAGTGCCTCGCTGACAATACAGGAACGGGAAAGGTCATCTTCCTTAGCGACGACGAGGATAATCGACTTGAGCTGACCTCATGGCGATTCGAAGATGAAGAGGCCAAGGCGCGTCTAATGAAAAGCGACTTCAAGTTGTACCTGCTGGAATTGCTGGACACGCTCTTGGTATATCGGGCCCAGCACAAACAGCCTAATGCGAGTCGGGGTGTGGTTAGCGTGTGTAAGAACCAAATGACTGTGCAGTGGGTTTCCCGAGCGGAAGCTGAGCGTTTGCGGGATTTGTAATGCATCAGCGCTGAGCCGGATTTTTCTGACAATGAGCGGTACTAAAACGGGGTCAGGGTCAGTTAAGAGGCCTTGGTTGCAAGCCTTGAATGTCCGCTTTGCGACCCTTGGACTCTTTTCCCCGTGGCCAGGGCCGCTTCTGTTTCTTCCTAAAGTTGCTAATTTGAAATCCGCGCCATAGTTGTCAAAAGGCTAACTACGGGCTTTCGCCCATTGTTGATACTCGGTCAGGGGAAGAGGCCGGGAGTAGTGAAACCCCTGAACCAGATCCGCCCCTAGGTCGGTGACAATCTTCCTTTGTTCTTCTGTCTCAATGCCCTCAACGGTAACTTCGAGTTTTAGTGCCTTGGCCATGGAGATCATGGATTCCATGATAGTGCGGCCATCAGCGCTGGTTTCCAGGTTTTCGACAAACGCCCGGTCGATCTTCAACCCCGACAGCGGCAAGTGAGTCAGGTACTGAAAGGATGAATACCCTGTTCCGAAGTCATCGAGGCTGACTTTGAAACCCTGGTCGCGCAAGCTCCTCACGGCTGTTTTTGCTTGTTCAGGGTCCCGGATCAGTGCGCCTTCCGTAATTTCGATTTCCAGAGATTCAGGACTGACACCATAGGAAGCTACGATCCGTCCCAGATCCTCGATTAAAGCCGAGTTCATCAAGTTGTCGATCGCGAAATTTATGCTCACCGACATGAGATTGTGTGATTTGATGTTTTCACAGGCCTTGGCGATCACGAATCGCGTTACAGGGTCTATCAACGAAGTACTTTCAACCTTGGGCATGAACAGCCCGGGCATGACCATCTTATTATCCTGGTCAAACCAACGCAGCAAGGCTTCAGATCCAACGTGGCGGCCCGTTCGCATACAGATTTTGGGCTGGTAAAACAGCTGGAATTGTTGTTTGACAAGTCCATCACGGACTCGCGCTATCAGTTGAACGCGCTCCGCGGTCTTCTGGTCGAACATGGGATCGTAACGCCTATAGGGAACATTTTTCTCGATTGCCACGGACAGGCCGGTTCTCGCGCGGTTTATGACGATTTCCGGATTCTGATCGTTATCTCTGATGAGGTAACTTCCGGCAACTATCTGAACGCGAAATGGGATGCCCTTCACAACGGTTTCTTCTTCGCCCACTCGCTTGGCAATGTCAAAAACGGCGCCCACTTTTTCCTGGCGATCAACCTCCTCTTGAGACTCAACGGAGAACAGAATTGCCAGCTCCGATTTGCTGAACCGGTAGACTTGATGAGGTATCTCGATGTTCTGAGTGATTTGCTTGGCCAGGTCTTTGACCACCTGTTCCGCTGTATCAGCACCCATTGACTGCAAGATCTCCCACAGGTCCTGCATCCGGACCAATAATATCGCGGATGAGGGGGGATTATCCTGGCTCGTCCTTCGCAGTAACCTTTTGAGGTCGCGGTTAAGGGCTGCTTGTGTTCCTAGGCCGGTTTTATGATCGATTTCGAGTGCATGGAGATGCCGCTGATTGGCTAGCCGAAGGCTCTGAAAAATCCCTGCTGAAAAAACACCGATAAGCAGAAAGAAAGCGATTCGCGCCAGCCAATTGTCCGTCGATTGGTAGGTATCGGTTGATACGTTCAGCGGCATTAACGGGCCGATGAGAAGTCCACCCGCCACCGCACCGAGGATTGCCCCGGGGAGTCCAAACCAAACTGTGGATAACAGAATTGGCAGCAGGATTACATAGGGGTAGGCATATCCTGTTCCACCAGTGAAGTAAACCACCCATGTGCCACCTGCAAAAAAATGATAATAAACAGGAGCCTAAAAATAGACCTCGCAAACTCCGACATCTGTGGCCAGTTCTGCGAGTGCCAAATACTGTTGAAGGTAGGAAGGTAGCTACTACTCTCTTTATTCATCCGACTGCCTTTTATAGTCCGGTCCTCGCAGGAATAATCAATTCATTGTTGATGGTTTACCCAAAAGACTGACAATTGCAGACTGCCTTAGTATTGCTATTTAAGGCGGCCATTGTGAGCGTAGTTGAAAAAAGAACGGTCATCCTGTAACGATTTGTTACGTCAGTAATTACCAGGAAGATTTGATTCGAATTGAAAATCGTAGGAGTCACGCCCCATGTCCTAAACGCAGACGCTCTCAGCAAATTTGAGTTCCTAAACCGCTGCAACTAAGCTCAAGTCGCAGGTTGTTCCAGAAAAGGGTCGCACCGTAAAAACCGCTATGTGCACCTGGTCTGGTACGTGACCCTCACCGAACCACTGAGAGGCCGGCATGATTTTTCCTCCCCAGTCTATGTCCATATTGGTTGTCGAGGACATTGCGGCAATGCGAAAAATGGTAAAAGACAGCCTGCGATTGATGGGGTTAAACAATGTTTCACTGGCTGAAAATGGTGAACAGGCACTAACCCTGTTGGGGACCACTCGAGTCGACCTAATTATTTCGGACAGCAACATGCCAAAAATGAACGGCATGGAATTGCTGAGAGTGATCCGCAAAACTCCAGCCTGGCGCAGCATTCCTTTTATGATGGTGACTGCGGAAAGCGACAGGACGTTGGTCAGTGAGGCCATTCAGGAGGGCGTCACCCAGTTCCTGATTAAGCCTTTTACCTACGCGGATCTCCAGTATCGGGTCAACAAGATTACCAATCAGGTGAAACACGCTGGCCCCGCAGAGATTGTCCCAACTGCGGAAGTAGCTCATGAAACACCAAACGAGGCGTTTGGCCACGATTTTGGGAGCGCCACTATTCTGCTGGTCGGCGATCTTTCGTCGGACAGGGCGGTGGCCACTACCATAGGCCGTCTTCACAATGTTCAGTCAGCTGCCAATGGCGAGCAGGCCTTGGAGATGATTCATATTCAGGCGACACCCGACCTCGTCCTGATGGAGGTGGCGCTACCTGATACATCTGGATATGAGGTGTGTCGCCAGCTAAAAAGTGACCCCTCTACTGCTGCCATACCGGTTATATTTCTTACTGCACATGCAACGTCCAAGGAGATCACCCGGGGATTCAAGGCCGGTTGCGTGGATTACATCACCAAACCGGCTGATCCGACGGTGCTGCAGGCTCGCATCGCGACACATATTGAAATCCGCCATGCAAAAGAGGACCTGCGAAACCACATTGATGCTTTATTGGAGAATGCTCGCCTGCGCGAAGATGTGGAACGCATGACGCGCCACGATATTAAAAGTCCGCTATCTGCCATTATTTCTACCGCTGACGCGCTGTTACAAAACGGGCCTTGGACCAAGCATGTCGCAGGTGCATTGGAAACGATGCGAGACGCGGGTTTTGATGCCCTTAATATGGTGAACCGAACCCTGGATCTCTACAAAATGGAGACGGGTGCCTACCACTTCGAGCCAGCATCCGTGAACCTGATCAAATTGGCAAAGCGGGTTGTCCGTGAGCTGCAGAGTGAGGCAGACCAGAAACAGGTCCGCTTATCACTGCGGCCGGCCTCGAATTGCGTTTGTCTCGGGGAGGAAAGCCTGTGTCTTTCCTTGTTGCGCAACTTACTCAAGAATGCCGTCGAAGCTTCTCCACCTGGCGATACGGTGCATATTATGGTGAACAGAAAAGCCAAGATTAATCTCCTGATCCACAATAAAGGAACAATCCCCGAGAATCTGCGAGACACTTTCTTCGACAAGTATACGACTGCCAATAAAGCACAAGGGACGGGCTTGGGTACCTATTCTGCAAAGCTGATGACTGAAGTGCAGGGCGGTAAAATACGCTTCATGTCCAATCACAAGCAGGGCACTGTGCTGCACGTCGCGTTGGAACCTGCCTTCACTGACGGGGATCAGCAACAAATGGCTTCGTAAGAACTGTTCCTGCCACTTTCTTTGCCGGAATCTGTGGACAAAATCTCATGAACTGGACTACCCCGAAAGGCATGACACCCCTCAGGCTCAACGGAGGCCAGTTGCGTGAGTCTTGAACCGTATAAATCAAGGCTATTAGATCTTTTAAGGGCTGGTGGCACTCTAACGGACGATCCTGGTGTAGGCACCGCCAATGGCTGGCGTTACAAGGCTCATCTGAATGTTCGCTTGGCGACCAAAGCTGAGGGTGCCAAGTGAAAATGTCTGCTTGGATGGCGCAGCGCGGCTGTGCCATGAAGAGAGTCAGGTGAAAACAGTGCAAAGGTCACGTCGGTAGGTTGCGATGCATTCACCTAAATTAACTGGGCACTGCCAGGGCACCATTTGGGCACAGGCGCAATAATCGAGAAAAATTCCTGCTTTTAATCTTACCGTGCAAAGGTCACTGATCGAATCGGAGGTGTTCGGACTGCTCAAGCGCGAGCGATACAGGTGAGGGTATTGCCTTGGTGATAACTCATTGATTTGCCATGTTAATGGCCCGCCCGTCAGGATTCGAACCTGAGACCTTCGCCTCCGGAGGGCGACGCTCTATCCAGCTGAGCTACGGGCGGATTTCAACAAGTTTGGCATGTTTGACCGTTGCCTTCGGTTCCGGATTTTTTCTCTGACCCTTGCCTCCGGAGGGCGGCGCTCTATCCAGCTGAGCTACGGGCGGGTGTCGTCATTAACGCCTTCGCGTCAATTTCGAGTGCGCAATCTTACGTGTGATGGAGTGCTCTGTCTAGTCCTGTTGGCGCCGGTTTGGCCAGTTATAACGTTCAGGCGGAATCGGCCTCCGCTCTGGGGTTTCTTGGGTAGTAGCGTTCGGGCAGGCGTTCGATGTGGGGGAAGAAGCGGGTGTCCTTGTAGGGCATTTTCATGAAGCCGGAGACGCCTAGCCCGGTGATCTGGTCCACGGCGGAGAGGATCTCGTCGAGCAGGCGGGAAAACTCACCCTCCCGGTCCGGGGCCAGCAGCCGGTAGTGGCTGTGGATCTTGAGGTGGCGGGGCAGGGCTTCGAAGATGATCATGCCGGTGTGGTGGATATCGTTCAGGGACTCCAGCGCGGTGATGATGGTTTGCGGCAGCACCAGGAATTCCTCCGGGTCGGGGCCGTCCTCGAAATAGGAATGCACCCGGGATTCGTCTTCAACTTCCGGTGCCGCACTGACCTCGTAGCGCAGTTGCATGCCGGGTTCGGTCAGGAACGGCTGGTCCGGTTCGGCACGGTCGATGTGCAGGGTGTTGCGGGCGTTGAACAGGCAGCTTTTGAAGATACCCTGGCGATAAATGGCCTGGGCCAGGTAGACCATATTGTTGACGGCCCTGATGAAGGCGGTCTTGAGGTTGGGGTCGTGCAGGTTCAGCGAGGTATCGATGTAGACACCGTCGGTCTCCCAGCGCACGGCCAGCCCCCCCTCGACAGGGTATCGCCCCAGACGGCTGACGGCGGCCAGGAATGCCTTTTCCGTTTCCCCCATGCCCTGCATGAAGTTCTTGTAGTAGCGGTCAAGCTGTACGTCGTTAACATCGTTGAGGGTTTCCGGGGCGCCTTCCTGCCGAAGGAAGGATTTGCGGGAACTGTACACCACGGTGTCGATCTCGTGGTCCGAGGGCCGTGTCCAGACCGGTACCAGTGGGTTTGCCGGGGGCTCCGGCAGGTCAACCATCACCGTGCGCGCCATTCTTGGCATTTCATTCAGATAGTAATCGCCGGCCCGCAGGCGAGTCTTCGGATCTGGGGCCAGCATGCCGTCGAGCATGCGGGCGAACTCCATGGGAAGCCCCAGGGAGGTGGCGGGAATCGCCTGGTGCCCGAACCGGCACGACTGGCCGGAAGCCAGCGCGTAGAGTGTTCCTGCGGCACCCTGTTCATCGAAACGGGGAGACGACAGGCCGCCGTTAAGCTGTTCCTCGCCTATGAAGTAGACATCCCCCAGTCGTGCGTTGGTCTGCTGCAGGTTGTCGGACATCAGCTCCATGACATTGGTGGCGAGGAACTGCTGGTTGGCGTCGAGTTGGGCGAACACCGAGGAGCCCCAGTCGATCAGGGCGATGTTCTCTGTGCTGGCGTCGAATACCAGGTTCGATGGTTTGATGTCGCCGTGCACGATGGGCCGTCCGGCGGGGCCGTTCTCCCGGCGCAGGTTGCGCAGGATGTCCGCAAGCTGGTCGGCAATCCGCATCACCACCCGTGGTTTGAGGCAGCCCTCGCGCAGGGAGACTTCCTCCAGGTTAAGGCCGGCCGCCCGTTCCATCACCAGGATGGGCTGGTTGTGCGCCCTTTGGTAGGCGATCAGCCGGGGTACCCTCGGGTGGCGTACCTGCTCAAGTATGTAGGCTTCATCCTCCAGACGGTCCTGCAGGTGTTGGGGCAGATTGATGCGGGTAAACTTGAAAACGTGCTCCGGGCCGGTCTCGCCCTGGCGTGGCAGGCGGCCTGCGAATACGAAGCCGTAGGCGCCCTTGCCGATAAGTTCGATGTCCTGGTAACCCAATTGGCGGAGCTGGGTGGCGCAAAGCGCCACCCAGTCTTTGAGCTTTTTCGCATCGTCATGGCTGAGCAGGTAGATCGACTGCTCTTCAGGTATGTAGAACTGCTGCAGTTGCGTCTTCTGCGCCATGATGCCCCGTTAGCCCAGATGCAACAGCATCGATTGCGGCGATTCCAGGTAGCCTTTCCAGCGATTGCAGAAGCGCGCAATGGTGCCGCCATCGATGATGCGATGGTCCCCCGCCCAGCTTACGGTCATGATGGCCCGCTCCACGACCTGGCCGTTGGCGTCGAAGCGGGGCAGTTTCTGGGTCCGGCCCAGGGCCACAATCGCCACTTCCGGTGCGTTGATGATGGGCGAGGCATAGGTGCCACCCAATGCGCCAATGTTGGAGATGGTGATGGTGCCGCCCTTGAGGTCGTCCTGACTGACCCGGCCCGAACGGGCGGCCTCAGTCAGGCGGGCCACTTCGTTGGCAATGCCCAGCAGTGTGAGGCTTTCGACGCCCTTGACGTTGGGGACCATCAGTCCCGCTTTGCCGTCTACGGCCATGCCGATATTGCAGTTGGGCAGGTAGTGAATCTCCGTAACATCGTCGTTGACACGGCTGTTGAGTACCGGGAATTCCTGAGCCGCCAGGGCCATGGCCTTCATGAAGAAGGGCATCAGGGTCAGCCGCGCGCCCCTGGCTTCGGCTTGGGGTTTGAGTTGTTCCCGCAGTTTCAGCAGGTCGGTAACATCAATGTCCTCACTGTAGATAAAGTGAGGGATGGTGGTTGCCGACGCCACCATGCTGCGGGCCATCGCCGCTTTCACGCCCCTTATTGGCTCGATCCGTAGTTCCTGCTCACGATCCGGCGCCCTGCGTTCACGGCCTGAACTTGCGGGCTGCGAGTCGCCTGCGCGTGCCTGCCTTTGGGCCGACGCGGCGGGCTTGTCGAGGTGGGCCAGTATATCGGCCTTCAGTACCCGTCCGTCCTTGCCGGAACCGGCGATGTCCGTGAGCTCCAGGTTGTGCTCCCGCACCAGGCGGCGCACGGCAGGGCTGGCGGGAATCCGCTGCCGGTTTCCCGTTGCGACCGGTTTTGCCGTTGCTGGTGTGGGTTCCGGTGCCGGCCTTGGTTGTGCTTTTGTCTCGGCGGGCTCGTCACGGTCGCGGGGAATAAAAGCGAACAGCGGGGAATGCACCCGGGCCATGGCCTGCTGCTGATGGTATAGCTTGGTGACGCGGCCAGCCTTGGGCGCGGTAATCTCGACCATGGCCTTGTCGGTCATGACATCAACCACCGGCTGGTCTTCTTCGATCTCGTCACCTTCGGCCACGCGCCATTCCACCACTTCACATTCAACGATGCCTTCGCCAATATCCGGCAGGATAAAGTCCTCGGTCACATCGTCACTGGCCGTGGTGTTGCCAGGGGGTTCCTGCGCAGCTTTAGCTTCGCTGGTGGTAATCCCGGCTTCGGCGGGTGTTGTCTGAGACTCCGCAGTTTGTTCACCGTCGCCACCTTCCTCCACCAGTTCGAACAGCGGGGTGTGAACCTTCGCGATGTCGCCTTCCTTGTAGTACAGGCGGGTCACCCGGCCCTTGTATGGCGCCGGAATTTCCACCAGAGCCTTGTCGGTCATCACCTCGGCGACCGGCTGGTCTTCTTCGATGATGTCCCCTTCGCTGACCAGCCATTTGACCAGTTCGCACTCCACGATACCTTCGCCGATATCGGGCAGTATAAAATCACTCATGATTGCTCTCCTGTCCTGATATCAACCTAGAATTCCACGCTCGACCTGATGGCCTCACAGACCTTCAGGTGATTGGGTAGGTGCTCTTTTTCCAGCACCAGCGGGAAGGGGGTGTCCATCCCGGTCACCCGGGCGATCGGGGACTCCAGGTACAGGAAGCAACGCTCCTGTATGGTCGCAGCAATTTCGCCGGCGAAACCGCCGGTCAGCGGGGCTTCGTGGGTAACCACCAGGCGCCCGGTTTTGAACACCGAGTTGGCGACGGTTTCCACATCCCACGGCAGGATGGTTCTCAGGTCGATGACTTCACAGGAAATACCTTCTTTCTCCGCCTTCTCGACGGCCTGTTCAATCACTTCCATCTGTGCGCCCCAGCCCAGCACGGTGACATCCGTACCTTCCTTGAGAACCTCGGCTTCGCCCAGCGGCAGCCGGTAATCTTCTTCCGGCACGTCGCCCACGGAGGCGCGGTAGAGTCTTTTGGGCTCGAAGAACAGGGTTGGGTTGGGGTCGTGGATCGCCCCCAGCAGCAGGCCCTTGGCTTGATGGGGGTTGCGCGGCACCACAATTTTCAGGCCTGGTGTGTGGGCGAAATACGCTTCCGGCGACTGCGAGTGATAGAGCCCGCCGGCAATCCCGCCGCCGTAGGGTGCGCGAATGGTCAGCCCGCCCACGTTGAACAGGTTGCCGGAGCGGTACCGGAACTTGGCCGACTCGTTAACGATCTGGTCAAAGGCCGGGAAGATGTAGTCGGCAAACTGTATCTCGGCTACCGGCACGGAACCCTGCGCCGCCAGACCATTGGCGAAGCCGATGATGCCTTGCTCCACCAGCGGCGTGTTGAAGCAGCGGGCCTTGCCGTATTTCTGTTGCAGGTTGCTGGTGGCCCGGAAAACCCCACCGAAGACGCCCACATCCTCACCGAAGCACAGTACCCGCTCGTCGGCGGCCATGGCGGTGTCGAGGGCGTTGTTGATGGCCTGGAGCATGTTCATCTTGGTCATCTCAGGCCTCCCTCTTTACGTGTTCGGCACTCTTCGGATACTCGTCCGGATACCGGCGGATGTGCGCCTTGAGCTTGTCGAACTGTTCAGCCAGGGCAGGCGGCACTTCGTCGTAGACATCGCTCACCAGGGTATCAAGCGCCGGGGGTGGCCGTTTCTGCGCGCGCTTCATGGTTTCGAGAACCTCGCGGCGCATGCTCTCCTGAAGCTGTTTCTCGTCGTTTTCGCTCCACCATTTCCTGCCCTCGAGCCAGAGACGCATCCGCAGGATCGGGTCTTTGTCACGCCATACGGCTTCCTCGTCCTTGCTGCGGTAGCCGGACGGGTCATCGGAAGACGAGTGCGCGGCCAGGCGATAGGTCATGGCTTCGATCAACACCGGGCGGTTGTGCTCCACCGCCAGGCGGCGTGCCGCTTTGGTGGCCTCGTGGACGGCCAGGATGTCATTGCCGTCGACACGGATTACATCCATCTTGTAGCCATAGGCCCGGGGTGCCACACCGTCGGCGGCGAACTGCTCGGTGGACGGGGTGGAAATGGCGTAGCCGTTGTTGCGGCACAGGAAGATCACCGGGACGCGATGAACGGTGGCCATGTTCAGGGCGGCGTGGAAGTCGCCTTCCGACGCGGCACCTTCGCCGAAATACGTGATGGTGCAGTGGCCGTCGCCCGCCAGTTTCTGGCCGTAGGCATAACCGGTGGCCTGGGGAATCTGCGTGGCCAGGGGCGATGAGATGGTCATGTAGTTCAGCTTGCTGGAACCATAGTGAACGGGCATCTGGCGACCTTTGCCATAGTCCAGTTCGTTGCCGAACAGCTGGTTCATGAATTCATCGATGGAAAAGCCACGATAAGTCAGGGCGCCCTGTTCCCGATACTGCGCCATGATCATGTCGGCGTCGTCCAGTGCCGCGGCGCTGCCGATCACGGCGGCTTCCTCGCCGGTGCACTGCATGTAGAAACTCAGTCGCCCCTGGCGTTGGGCGGCGAGCATGCGCTCATCGAGAATTCGGGTGGTGACCATCGCACGATAAATGCGCAGGGCCTTTTCTTTATCCAGATCAGGTGCTTTGGCGCCCTTATAAAGGGAGCCGTCCTGCTTCAGTAACTTGAAGGTGGGAATACGGAATTCCGCACCGTCGGTAAAGACCGGGGAGTAAACAACTTTGGCTTTTGTTGTTGTCATAATCCTCTTCCTGGGGTGGTGGCCTGAGGAACAAAACACCCCTTGTGAGGGTGTCGTTGGTTTTAGTATAGCCAAGCTGAGCGGGCCTGGTGTGGCCCACGTCACTGTCGGCTAGAGTTTACCTTAACGTAAACTGCGATTCTCTGGTAGGTCCGGAGCGCAGATTTTTTAATCGGGGTGCAGTGGTTCAGGTGTCAGGCTGACAAGGGTTTCCTCGTTGCCGATATTCACGGTTCCGTCCTGGATGGTGCACTGCAGATTCATACCGCGTGCCGCCAGGCCGGCAAGTGGCTCGGTGCCTTCCGGTGGCAGGTTGATGATGGTGAGGTTGTTGAAGCGGGTCAGTTTGCCCTGATTTTTCTCCCACCACAGAGGCACTGCGCGGCTGCCGTAGGTGTACAGAATAACCCGGTCGGCCCGGTTGCAGGCTTTGCGCAGGCGGCTTTCGTCCGGCAGGCCCAGTTCGACCCAGAGTTCGATTTCACCGCTCAGGCTCTTTTGCCAGAGCTCCGGCTCGTCGTCGGTGCTGAGGCCTCGTGAGAATTCGAGATGTTCGCTGGCATTCAGGACAAATGCGAGCAGCCGGATCATCATCCGCTCATCGGTTTCCGACGGGTGCCGGGCGATGGTCAGGTGGTGGTCGGCATAATAGTGCCGGTCCATATCGGCGATGTTGAGAGTTGCCTTGAAGATGGTTGCTTTGAGCGCCATGAGCTTCCTGCATTGGTATCGGGGTGTCGGTTTGGGCTAGTGTAGTGCAATTCTTCCGTGGCTGAGTGGGAACGCATGTCGATGTTGCGTGGTTTTCTGGTCCTGGTGCTGTTCTTCATTCTTGGCGAGTCCATACGGGTGCTCTTCGCTTTGCCGGTCAGTGGCGGTGTTCTGGGTATGGTCGTCATCACCTTCACCTTGATGGTGAAAGGCAGTGTAAGCGATGAACTGGCCTCGGCCAGTCAGGGGTTGATCTCGGTACTGGTGCTGCTGATCATGCCGGGTGTTGTCGGCGTGTTCTTCATGGCGGATCAGTTCTCCGGGCAGTGGCTGGCAGTTGCGGCAGCTTTGCTTGTTGGCACCTTCCTGAGTGTTCTCACTACGTTACTGTTGATGAAGCTGGTGACGGCCGGCGGGGATGGCGATCGTGAGTGAATTCTTCGCCCGATTCCAGGCGCTGCCGGATATCCTCGCAGCCACGCCGATTCTCGCCATTGGTTTAACCCTGGGCGCTTTCTTTGCCGGCAACTGGCTGTTTGCTCGCATGGGCAGGCCTTTATGGCTGCCTCCTGTGGTGTTATCAGCATTTCTACTGTCCGGTGTGATCGCTGTTCTGGCGGTGGGTTACCAGAACTATCAGCAGGGTGCTCGTTGGCTCACCGTGCTGCTTGGCCCCGCCACCGTGGCCCTGGGTATTCCCCTGTATCAGCAGATGCACCATATCCGTGCCATGTGGCGCCCCATCCTGGTGACGCTGCCAATTGCCGCCACTCTGGCGGCGGTTTATGCGGTGGTGATTGGCTGGGCCCTGGGTGCCACGCCGGAGGTGCTGGCGTCGCTGGCGCCCAAGTCGGTCACGGCACCGATTGCCATCGGTATCACCGAACAGCTGGGTGGTTCTGTTCCCCTGATGATGGGTGGCCTGCTGATTACCGGCGTGGTCGCAACCCTCTTTGTTGACCTTCTCGCCCGCCTGTTGCCGGTAAAGGACGAACGAATCCTGGGCTTCGCCCTGGGTCTGAACGGCCATGCCGTCGGTACGGCCCGGGCGTTTGAGATCAGCCATACTGCCGGTGCCTTTGCCTCGCTGGGCATGGGCCTCACTGGCGTGTTCACCGCGCTGATCCTGCCGCTGGTTTTCCGCCTGTAGGGCTGCGCCAAATCAGGCCATTCCCCTGGCGCATGCCTCCATATCGCAGTTTCGATTGCCGTAGGTGTTTTCCGGGGCAACAAACCATTGCACAAAATTAAGCCAATGGGGTTGCAATTTGTGATGCTAATGACAATAATTATCACTAACCTTTATTGTCATTGGTGAGTCACTGCTATGTACGTATGCCTTTGTCACAGCGTAACCGACCGGGAAATTCGCGAAGCTGCCGATAACGGTGTTTCTTCCATGCGCCAGCTTGGCAAGGAACTGGGTGTTGGTACCCAGTGCGGGCGCTGCGCCTGCACCGCCCGTGAAATACTGCGGGAGAGCCGTTCACCTGATTACCTGGCAATGGCCAATATGCTCGCCCAGCCGGCCTGACCTTCCTGATTGTCTGACTCTATTTTTCTCCTGTCCGATAAGGGGCTATCCTAAAAGGCTGATACACCCGGCCATCAGGGAGCCACATTATGAAAGGCGACAAGAAAGTCATTCAGTATCTCAATAAGGTCCTCGCCAACGAGCTGACCGCCATCAACCAGTATTTTCTCCATTCCCGCATGTACAAGGATTGGGGCATCACCAAGCTGGCCGCCAAGGAATACGAAGAATCCATCGACGAAATGAAGCACGCGGACCAGCTCATCGAGCGGATCCTGTTTCTCGAAGGATTGCCCAACCTCCAGGACCTTAACAAACTGCTGGTCGGCGAGAACGTCGAGGAAATGATCTCCTGCGACCTCAAGCTGGAGCAGATCGCCCATACCGACCTGAAAGAAGCCATTCTCTATTGTGAGCAGGTTCAGGACTTCACCAGCCGTGAGCTCTTCCGCAGCATTCTGGACAGCGAAGAAGATCACATCGACTGGCTGGAAACCCAGTTGGAAATGATTTCCCAGATGGGTATACAGAACTACATCCAGCTTCAGTCATCCGCCTCGGAGTAAAATCAGACAATGGATCTGTCCTGTTTTAAAGCTTACGACCTGCGCGGCCGAGTGCCGGATCAACTGAATCCGGCGCTGGCCGAGAAAATCGGGCACGCCTACGTGGACATTACTGGCGCAAAAAAAGTGATCGTCGGCTACGACATCCGCCTGTCCAGCCCGGACATCGCCGAGGCCCTGAGCTCTGGCCTGATGGCTGCCGGCGCGGATGTGTTTGATATTGGCCTGTGCGGCACCGAACAAGTGTATTTTGCCACCAGCCACTACAAGATGGACGGCGGTATTATGGTCACCGCCAGCCATAACCCCAAAAACCACAACGGCATGAAAATGGTCGGCCCCGAATCCCGGCCCATCAGCTCCGACAACGGCCTGAACGACATCCGTGACCGGGTACTGGAGCCCTTTGCGGATGCACCGCAGCAGGGCCGCTACGAACCGCTGGAAGTGATGAGCGCCTACATCGATCACCTGCTGGGTTACGTCGATGCCGCCTCCCTCAGCCCCATGACCATCGTGGTCAACGCCGGCAACGGCGGCGCCGGCCTGGTGATCGACGAACTCGAACAGCATCTTCCGTTCGAATTCGTAAAAGTGCATCACGAACCGGATGGCCATTTCCCGAACGGCGTGCCCAACCCGATCCTCCCGGAAAACCGCGCAGTCACCGCCGATGCCGTTATCGAACAGGGCGCCGCCATGGGCATTGCCTGGGACGGCGACTACGACCGCTGCTTCTTCTTCGACGAAAACGGCCGCTTTATCGAGGGCTACTACATCGTCGGATTACTGGCCGACCAGTTCCTGCGCAAAACCGGCGGCGGCAAAGTCATCCACGACCCCCGCCTCACCTGGAATACCCTGGATCTGGTCAAAGCCGCCGGCGGTGAAGCCGTCGAAAGCAAAACCGGCCACGCCTTCATCAAACAGAGAATGCGCGACGAAGACGCCGTCTACGGCGGCGAAATGAGCGCCCACCACTATTTCCGGGACTTCGCCTACTGCGACAGCGGCATGATCCCCTGGCTGTTGATCGCCGAACGCCTCTGCCAGTCCGGCCAGCTTTTCTCTTCCCTGATCGACGCCCGAATCGAAGCCTACCCGGCCAGCGGTGAAATCAACCGCACCATCGACGATCCCCCCAAAGTCATCGCCGCGATTGAAGCCAAATACAGTGTCGGCGCCAAAAACGTCAGCCACGTGGACGGCGTAAGCATCGAATTCGACGACTGGCGCTTCAACCTCCGGATGTCCAACACCGAACCGGTTGTGCGCCTGAACGTGGAATCGAGGGCGAATATCCCGCTGATGGAAGAAAAAACAGAGGAATTACTGGCTGAAATGCGAAGGCTGAATGAAAAGGGCTAGCCTGACGGCACGGGGCCGATCGGCGCGGCTCCCTCTCCTGAAACTGTGCGGAGCCATGGATGGCGGAGCCCAAGCGCCACAGGGATGTGCCGCAAGGAGCGTGTTTCAGGAGAGGGAGCCGCGACGAGCGGTCTTGCACCGAATTATCAGAGCGCGGTTAGAGCCAGTCGTTCAGCATAATCCCGATACCAAACCTCTGAATCCGGTGGTTATAGTCAATCAGACTCTCCCCATACCCGTTGTAGTACTGGAAAAACCCCTTAACCGTATCCCCCATCGGGAAACTGTACCCAAACTCCACCGACGTCTTGTTGTCATCCGACCGCAGATTATTCATCAGCCGCAGTGAAAACGTACGATCCGCCGTCAGCTTGTAAACCGCCTGATAGTTGGCATGGCCCAGATACCGCTCAATGTCCGCATTATCATCGTTGCTGTTCTCCGGAATCCGATACCAGGGCTGCACCATGAAAAGCCAGCGACCATAGCTGTAGGCTGCATTGGCCATAATCCGGTTCCAGCTCCGTGACCGCGGCTCAGACTGCCCGTTTGACTGGTGATTGAAGCCGAGTGTCACTCCATTTAACCTGCCAGGGCCGATGTCCCAATCGGCCTGATAACGCACAAAGATCTCCGGCTCGTAGTTGGTTTCCCGGAAAGGCGCAGAATCGTCCTGGTTATAGACCTGCCAGTAGGACTGCTGGGTGTAGCCAAACCACATTGTGGTGCGATTATCCAGAAGTCCCGTCAGCAGGGGAACTTTGAAACTGATCTGATACTTTGCTTCTTCCCGCGCCAGCTCGTAATCGTAGCCGACGGAACCCAGTCGTGGGCTGGATGGTGTCGAGTTCGGCTTCTCCACCCAGGTCACCGGCAGGATATAAGTGGGCCGGTGCCCGACAAAACTGCCGGAAAATGAAAATATCGCTTTTTCGGCAGCGACATATCGATCCACGAGCGCAGACATTACGCCGGTGTCCGAATCGTCTTCCAGGGCGTTGCCGCCTACTTGCTTCAGCGCCTCGTCATCCGGAGCAAGATTGTCAACGCGTCTGCGGACTTCTTCTTTCTGTGCCTCGGTAGCCTGTGCCTGCTGTTTCTCCGGCTCGAAAATGCTGTCGAAGCACGCAAGCCTCTGGATGCCGTCTTCGATCAATGCACATTGCTCGGGAGAATCGATCGGATTTTCCAGTGTGGGTTCTGCCTGGACGGCGCCGGGGGCCAGCACAAAAGCCAGAATGAACGGATGTGAGGCAAATGAGGCACGAAAGGGCGTCATGAGCAATAATTCTCCTAGCTGGCGTTCAGGCTGAACCAGGTATTCGCTATGCCATAGATCCAGACGCCGATAAGGGTAACCGCCAGAAGCAAGAAAATGACCTTGTGGCGAAACCGGTTGGCGCTGTCGGCGGATGCCACCCAGCGCAGGTACATCAGCCCGATGAAACTCAGGAAGACGCCCAGGCTTGCCAGAGCGGGGATCAGCAGCCAGGCCGCACTGATGGTCTGGCCGCCGCCGGTCTGGCTGGAGAACCACCCCATGGAAGCCAGCAAAACGGCCAGTGCTGTAAATTCAGTAATCAGCAGCGGTTTGCGCAGCGGGTGGGGCGAAGTTGGTTCCTTAGTGGTCATGGAAACAGGTCCTGAAAGGTTAAACATCGGCGAACACCATGGTAACCGGATTGTCCGTGAAACACCCTCTGACTTACGAAATCGCAATTAAAATGGTTGAAATCAATTTATGATTTTGCTGTTTGGTTTTTTTGCCTGGTTTCAGTCGCTATAATGCGGCGACCGAAGATTATAACGCTCAAATGCGAGGTGCATTGTGAAGATGAAGAGAGTCCTGGCTGCTGTATTGGTTGGTTTTGGCCTGACAGCGGGTGCCGTAATGGCAAGTGTCGAAGATGAAATCCGTGCACGTATTCAGCCGGTGGGCGAAGTATGTCTGCAGGGTGAAGAGTGTGGTAGCGCAGCTGCTCCGACCGAGACAGCCAGCTCCGGTCCTCGCTCGGGCAGCGAAGTGTACGATGCCGTGTGCATGGCCTGTCATACCACCGGTGCTGCCGGCGCCCCGGTAATTGGTGACGCGGATGCCTGGGCTCCCCGGATCGACAAGGGGCTGGAAACCCTGGTCAGCAACGCCATTAACGGCTTCAATGCCATGCCTGCAAAAGGCGGCTGTGCAAGCTGCCCCGACGAGGAAATTCAGGCGGCCGTTGAGCATATTGTTGAGCAAAGCCAGTAACCGGGAAATCTTGCCTGTTACCTTTAAAGCCCCCTTGCGGGGCTTTTTGCCTTCCTGGCGCAGCTAAAGGCCAAGGTCTCCCAGCAGGGCACTGAGGGTTGCCTTGCCTTTTTTCTGGTTGGCTTCCACATCAAGATCGCCCAGGCCTTCCCACTTCAGGTCTTCTTCAGGCAGTTCATCCAGGAACCGGCTGGGGATGGTTTCCAGCTTTTCGCCGTACTGTTTCCGGGCCGCCGCGTAGGTCAGGGTCAGCGTTTCACGGGCCCGGGTGATGCCCACGTACATCAGTCGCCGTTCTTCCTCGATGTTGCCTTCTTCAATGCTGCTCCGGTGGGGAAGAATCTCCTCCTCCAGGCCCATAATAAATACATGGGGAAACTCCAGGCCCTTGGAGGCGTGGAGAGTCAGCAACTGAACCTTGTCACTGTCGTCCTCTTCCTCACGCTGCTCCATCATGTCCCGGAGGATCAGCCTGGTGATGGCATCCTCAATACCCAGTTCGTCAGCGGTGCCCTTGCCATCATCCAGCATGCGCTGAATGGACTCCACCAGATACCAGATGTTCTCCATCCTGCGCTCGGCCTGTTTCGGGGTGCCGGAGTGCTGGTGCAGCCATTCTTCATATTCGATGTCGGTAAAAAGCTGCTTGATCACGGGGACCGGATTTTCGCTGTGCAAGCGCTCGCAAGTGGCATCTACCCAGTGGGCAAAACGTCGCAGGCGATCCAGGCCCTTCTCGGTCACATGGGTTTCCGCTCCCATGTCGCCCAGGGCCTTGAACAGGCTGACGTTCCGGGAGCGGGAATAGTGGCTCAGTTGTTCAAGGGTACGGGGCCCGATCTCCCGGCGGGGTACGTTCACGACCCGCAGGAAAGCGGCGTCGTCATCGGGATTGATCAGCAGGCGCAGGTACGACATTGCATCCTTGATCTCGTTCTTGGAGAAGAACGACTGGCCACCGGAGATGCGGTAGGGAATCTGGTAGCCCTGGAGCTTCATCTCCAGCAGGCGGGCCTGGTGATTACCCCGGTAAAGCACGGCAAAGTCCCGGAAATCCAGGCCTTTTTTCAGCTTCTGGTCGAGGATCTCGGTGGCAACCCGCTCGGTTTCCGCGTCCTCGTTGCGGCACCGGACAACCCGGATCTCCTCGCCAATGGTGTGGTCACTCCAGAGCGCCTTTTCAAACACATGGGGGTTGTTGGCAATCACCATGTTTGCGCTGCGCAGGATCCGGGCTGTGGAGCGGTAATTCTGCTCCAGCTTGACAATCTTCAGGCTGGGAAAGTCTTCCTTGAGCTGCTCCAGATTCTCCGGTCGGGCACCGCGCCAGGCGTAGATTGACTGGTCATCATCCCCGACCACGGTGAATGCGGCCCGTTCGGCCACCAGAAGCTTGACCAGTTCGTACTGGCACACGTTGGTGTCCTGGTACTCGTCCACCAGCATGTAGCGGATTTTCCGGCGCCATTTCGCGAGCACGTCCGGGTGCGAGCGAAACAGCATCACCGGCAGCAGGATCAGGTCATCGAAATCCACGGCGTTGTAAGCCTTGAGGTATTCGTTGTACTTGTTGTAAATGATGGCGATGCGCTGTTCCCGCTCATCCGCCGCCTTGCTCAGGGCCTCGGCCGGCCCGCGCATGGCGTTTTTCCAGGACGAGATGGTCATCTGGACATCGCTGAGTTCGTCCCCGGCCTCGGCACTGGCCTCCCGGAGCATCAGATCCTGTAACAGGGCCTTGGCATCCTCGGCGTCGAAAATCGAAAACCCCGGGTGGTAGCCCAGATGAGCGTGCTCTTCCCGGATCATATTGAGGCCAAGGTTATGAAAAGTGGATACAATCAGTCCCCGGGTCAGCTTTCGGTCAACGATCCGGCCAACCCGCTCCTTCATTTCCCGGGCGGCCTTGTTGGTGAAGGTCACTGCGGCAATATGGCGCCCCGGAATACCGAGGTGCTCGATCAGGTAGGCAATCTTGCGGGTAATCACGCTGGTTTTGCCGCTGCCGGCACCAGCAAGTACCAGCAGGGGACCGTCTGAATAGCGGACTGCCTCGCTTTGTCTCGGGTTGAGTTTGTTCACAAATAAGTTGCCAGAATGGAACGAAATGGGGGAAACAGGCGTGAGGCTATTCTACACCAACCAGCGTTCCTGTACCTTGACGATCTATCGGCTATGATTGATAAAACGGACTCGGTTGTTCACGCATAAATGGATTCTGCTTAATGACTCTGCCACTGGAAACCATGAGGCCCGGACAGTTACGCCTCCTGGTTCTGACACCGGATTATGCTGATTTTCTCTGGCTGAATGATCTTCTGGCGGGTGACGTCGAAATCAGTGCGGACGCTACCTGGTGCCCGGATCTGGTGGATTGTGACGACCTGATCCGCAACGCCAGTTTCGATGTCATTGTCTGGGACTGTATTTTTCATGGCGGTTCTGAGGCCTCCTTTCTTCAATACCTGGCGGTTGGCAGCAATGAGAAGCCTGTCCTTGCCCTCAGTGCGGAGTTGCCGGAACTGCGGGCTCCCGAACTGCTCGCCGCCGGCGCCGCCGATTATCTCTGCCGCCAGAATCTCGACCAATGGAATTTCCGCCGGGCTGTGAAGTGCCTCTGGTACCGGGAACAGTTGTCCGAGTCGGCCTACGGCCAGCTGGGGCGGGAGGTCGCCACCGGTTTTATAAACCGGGATCTGTTCTTTGATCGTCTCCAGCAGGCGCTGCTGCGGGCTGAGCGGGCCAGCCACCGGCTGGCACTTCTGCACCTCAATGTCGACGATTTCCGCAGTATCAATGAATCCTTCGGTTACCAGAAAAGCGATCAGTTGATGATGAAACTGGCGGAGCGTCTCCGGCACTCCCTGAGGCGGGTGGATTCCCTGATGCGCATTGGCGGCGATGAGCTGGCCATCATCATCGAGAAGGTCGAAGACTCCCTCGACATCACCCAGATCATCCGCAAGGTGGTCAATGCGTTGGATGAGCCGGTCGCGATCGACGGCCAGAATGTGGTGGTCAGCGTCAGCCTCGGCGTTGCCACTTACCCGGAAGCCGGTGACAGTGCCGAAAATCTGTTGCGCCGGGCCAACCGGGCCATGTTCGAGGCCAAGCGGGATCCTGGCACCAGTTATCGCTTCTACGACCGGCAGTTGCATATCTCTGCCGGCTATCAGCTTCGGCTCGAGGCCGACCTGCGCAATGCCCTGAGGGGCAAGGAACTGGAGCTTTACTATCAGCCCCGGATTGATCTGGCCACTGAAGAAGTTCGTGGTGTCGAGTGCCTGTTGCGCTGGAACCACCCGGAGCGGGGGCTGGTGGGGCCGGACGAATTCATTCCGGTCGCCGAGCGCAGCGGCCTGATCGTGCCGATCGGGTACTGGGTTATCGAACAGGCCTGTAAACGCCTGCAGGAGTCTGCCGAGCTCGGATTTCCGGGGCTGGTGTTCGCCGTCAACCTGTCGTTCCGGCAGTTCCACGATCGCAAGATGACCGAAACCATTTTCCGGATTATTTTCAACGCCAATGTGGATACCAGTCTGCTGGAGCTGGAGCTTACGGAAAGTGCCATGATGCACGACCCCGAGTATGCCCAGCGTTGCCTGCGAGAGCTGAACCAACTGGGTATCAGCTTTGCCCTTGATGACTTCGGGACCGGTTTCTCCTCCCTGAGCAATCTGCAGCATCTGCCCATTTCCCTGGTCAAGATCGACAAGTCCTTCGTGCAGGAGCTCGGCCACTCGGCCGACGCGGAGCACATCATCCGGGCCATTATCAGCCTGGCCCACAGTCTGCAGATCAGCGTGGTCGCCGAAGGCGTGGAAACCGAAGGGCAACTGGAGTTCCTGCGTCAGCAGCATTGCGATGAAATCCAGGGTTACTATTACGCCCGCCCCATGCCCTGGGCCGATCTTGTGCAATTCCTGAACAAGCGTGGCCAGGCCGCTTGCCTGCAACAGTAAGCCGCTGTACCTTTGCTGCTTTATTGGCAAAGCATGAGACAGAGGTTGCATGAACAGTATCTCCAGGCGCATCGCCGACGAGCTCGGTGTCCGCGAGCAACAGGTTAATGCCACCGTCGCCCTGCTCGACGAGGGTTCCACCGTTCCGTTTATCGCACGTTACCGGAAAGAGGTGACCGGTTCGCTGGACGACAGCCAGCTGAGGAACCTGGAGGAGCGTCTGCGCTATCTGCGGGAACTGGAAGACCGTCGCGCCACCATCCTCAAGAGTATTGAGGAGCAGGGCAAACTGACCGATGAGCTCAAGGCCAGCATTAACGAGGCGGATGCCAAGAACCGCCTGGAAGATCTCTACCTGCCGTATAAGCCCAAGCGCCGGACCAAGGCCCAGATTGCCCGGGAAGCCGGCCTGGAGGCCCTGGCGGATGCCTTGTATGACGACCCGACACAGGATCCGGAAATTACCGCGCAGTCCTACCTGAACAAAGAGGCAGGTGTGGAAGACACCAAGGCCGCCCTGGATGGAGCCCGTTACATTCTGATGGAGCGCTTTGCCGAGGACGCCGAGTTGCTGGGCAGCCTGCGGGATTTGATCTGGCAGGAAGGCCAGTTGAAAGTGACCGTGGTGGAAGGCAAGGAAAACGAAGGGGCCAAGTTCCGGGACTATTTTGATCATGTCGAGCCGTTGAAAAAGGTGCCGTCCCACCGTGCTCTGGCCATCCTGCGTGGCCGCAACGAAGGCATCCTGGCCTACAGTATCGTGGTTGGCGATGCTGATGCTGATCGCCGCACGCCCCATCCGGCGGAGCAGCGGATTGCTGCCCGCTGGAACATCCGGGATAACGACCGTGCCGCTGACAAGTGGCTGTCGGAAGTGGTGCGCTGGACCTGGCGGGTCAAGCTCTCAACCCAGATTGAAACCGATCTCATGGCCCAGGTGCGTGAAGCCGCCGAGACCGAAGCCATTAATGTTTTCGCCGCCAACCTCAAAGATCTTCTGCTGCTAGCCCCGGCCGGCCCGCGCCCGACACTAGGGCTGGACCCGGGGCTGCGTACCGGTGTGAAGGTGGCCGTTATCGACGGTACCGGGCAGGTGGTGGGCCACGGAGCCATATACCCCCACGCACCCAAGAACCAGTGGGACCGCTCCATCGAGCAGCTGGCGGCCTGGTGTCGGGAGTATAAGATCGAGCTGGTGGCTATCGGCAACGGTACTGCGTCCCGGGAAACCGAGAAGCTGGTGGGCGACCTGAGCAAACGTTATCCGGAACTCAAACTGGCCCGAATCGTGGTTAGCGAATCCGGTGCTTCCATATATTCGGCCTCCGAATTTGCCTCCAAAGAGCTGCCGGATCTGGATGTGACCATTCGTGGTGCCGTGTCCATTGCCCGCCGCCTGCAGGATCCGCTGGCGGAACTGGTGAAGATTGAGCCGAAATCCATCGGGGTGGGGCAGTACCAGCACGATGTGTCCCAGGTGCAGTTATCCCGCAGCCTGGATGCGGTGGTGGAAGACTGTGTAAACGGCGTGGGCGTGGATCTGAACACCGCTTCGGCGCCTCTGCTGGCACGGGTGTCTGGTCTGAATCAGACCATCGCCCAGAACATCATTGAATTCCGCAACCAGAACGGCATGTTCCGTAACCGCAAGCAACTGCTGAAGGTCACCCGGCTCGGGGACCGGACGTTTGAGCAGGCGGCGGGCTTTCTGCGGATCGCCGGTGGCGAGAATCCGCTGGACCGGTCTTCTGTTCACCCGGAAGCCTATGGGGTGGTGGAGGCTATCGCCGCGCGCAACAACCGCAAGGTCGACGATATTGTCGGGGATTCTGCATTTTTACGTGGTCTGAACCCCCAGGATTACGTAACTGAACGGTTCGGATTGCCCACCATCAAGGACATCATCTCCGAGCTGGAGAAGCCGGGCCGGGATCCGCGCCCGGAATTCCGTTTTGCCAGCTTCGAGGAGGGCGTTGAAACCCTCAATGACCTGAAGCCGGGCATGGTACTGGAGGGTTCCGTCACCAACGTGACCAACTTCGGCGCCTTTGTGGACATCGGCGTCCATCAGGATGGGCTGGTGCATATTTCGGCGCTGTCCCACACGTTTGTCAAGGACCCGCGGGAAGTGGTCAAAGCCGGGGATATCGTTAAGGTGAAGGTGCTGGAGGTGGACATCCCGCGCAAACGGATCGCCCTGACCATGCGCATGGACGATCAGCCTGGCGAGAAAAATGAGGGCAAACCGACGGGTGGAAACCGCGCCGGTGCCAGCCAGAAAGCCGGTCATCGAAACAGCCGTAGCTCTGGCTCCGGCGAGAAATCCCGGCAGGGTGCCATGGCGGGCGCACTTGCCCAGGCACTGGCTTCGGCCCGCAAGGACAGCCGTTAACAGGCTTTTAATCTTTTCACCGGTCGGTCCCGCTCACGAGGAGGGACCGGTCGCAGCAGGAGTCGACCATGGCTGAATCCCGCCATTCCGTATTTCGCCAGTTCGCAGCCAGCGACTGGCACGGTTTCCTCAAGGGTGTCGAGAAAGAAGGGCTGCGGGTGGACCGCAACGGGTTCATCGCCCAGACGCCGCATCCGGAAGCCCTGGGTTCAGCGCTGACCCATCCGCGAATTACCACCGATTATTCCGAAGCCCTGCTGGAGCTGATCACGCCTGTGTTTGACAGCACTGGCGGGATGCTCAACTCCCTGAGGGATACTCATACGTTTGTTCAGGAGAATCTCGGCGACGAAGTGTTCTGGGCAGCCAGCATGCCCTGTGAGCTGGATGGAGATCCGAGTATTCCCATTGCAGAATACGGCAGCTCCAACATTGGCCGTCTCAAGCACGTTTACCGCCAGGGGCTGGCGGTTCGCTATGGCCGGATGATGCAGAGCATCGCCGGCGCTCACTACAACCTGTCATTGCCGGACAGTTTCTGGCGGAAATGGCAGGAGGCTCTGGGTGATCAGCAAAGCCTGAAGGACTTCAAATCGGACCAGTATTTCTGGCTGATCCGGAATTTCCGGCGCCGGAGCTGGCTGCTGATGCTGCTGTTTGGTGCTTCTCCGGCACTGGATGCGAGCTTTGTTGTCGATGTCAGCCATGATCTGAGTCGGTTTGATGAGCGCACCTGGTACGGCGAATACGCCACTTCCCTGCGTATGGGTGATCTGGGTTACCACAACAACGCCCAGGCTTCCCTGAACATCTGTTTCAATGAGCTCAGCACCTACACCGGGACCCTGGACCGGGCCATCCATACTGCCTGGCCGGCTTACGAGGAGATCGGTACCCGCCGGGGCGACCAATTCATTCAGATCAACACCAGTGTCCTGCAGATTGAAAACGAGTATTACAGTGCCGTGCGGCCCAAGCGAACCACAGAACGGGAAGAAAAACCCATTCAGGCCCTTGAAGCCCGGGGTGTGGAATATATTGAGGTGCGTTGCCTGGATCTGGATCCGTTCTCTCCGGTCGGCGTGAACGAAGCCCAGATCGATTTCCTGGATCTGTTTCTTTTGGATTGCCTGCTGTCAGCCTCTCCCCGTATTGGCGACGCCGAGTGCGAGCGGCTGGACGATAACTACAAGGATGTGGTGGCCCGTGGACGCTATCGGGAACTGACCCTTTGCCGTGGAGGGCAGCGCACGCCGGTACCAGAGGCCGCGACTGGTCTGCTTGAGCAACTGGAACCCCTGGCGGAGCTGCTGGATGGCTGGCAAGGGGGCGATACCTACCGCAAGGCCCTGGCCGCCCAGCGAGAGGTGATGTCTGGCGAGGGGGCCGCGCCCTCGGCCCGGGTGCTTGACGCCATGCGTTCGTCTGGCCTGGGGCACCGGGAGTGGGGTATGGAAATGGCGCGCCAGCATCAGCAAACCCTGAGGCAGGAAGGCCTGGATGCCGACGTACGCAAAGCCTTTGAAACCATGACCGCGGACTCCCTGTCGGACCAGCAGCAAATGGAGCGGGCCGATACCCTGGCGTTTGGCGAGTTTCTGGAGCACTACCTGCGCTCCTGAACCGGTGGCCAGGTCCGCCTTCTCATTTGTCTGCGGACCTGACGCACAGAAACTGAACAAAGATTTGTCACCCTCCGGTCAGCCTGTTAATTTTTGTAACATCAGGATCGGAGGAGTCGGCATGGCAAGGGATATCAAACTTGGCTGGGATGTGGAAGCTCTGAACAAGGCTTACCGCCAGGGTTACATGGCGGCCACGATGAATATGGACAAGACACGCTGCCCCTACCGGGGCGATGTCGTCATCGCGGCCTGGGAGGCCGGATGGGATGATGCCGATCTGGTTGCCTGTGAAAACCGGGACAAAGGCGACGACCTGTTTTCACAAATCGCCTGAGTCCTCGCCTCTGGCCGCGTCTCGCACTATTTCTGCACGACGAATTCCGTAAACAGTACGCCGGCGATGCTTTCGCCGGTCTGTTGCTCTTCCAGTACGGCATTTATCCGTTGTTTTGCTTCCTCACGGAGCGCCTGCTGACCTTCCATGGAAGTCAGGCGTTCGATATCCGTTTGCTCGCCAAAAAGCATCACCAGCTCATGTCGCAATCGCGGCATGTGAGCCTCCAGAGCCGGCCGGGTGCTCGCGCTCCGGGCCCGGAGACTGACCGCTGCCTTCAGATAGGTCGGCTTGTTGTCTGCAGCGCCCACGTGGGTGACAAACGCCGGATCCATGCTGATGTAGTCGGTGAAGCCACTGTCTTCCTGCACTACCTCCTCTTCTGAGGTTTCCTCATCCTGGGAAACCGCCGGCAGGGAGACCAGTGAAAGCAGCAGGAAGATCATAGTGAGAACAGGTTTTGGCTGGTGTGTCATAGGCTTGAAGTTGATCGTGGTTTAGGGTTTAGTGACGAGTCGGAGGCGATATCGCCGGTAGCACCGAGAATAGCAGGCCCGGTGCGAGGTTGCAGTTTCAATTCACGAATCGAGGTGTTCTTTTGACCAGCAGATGGGTTTTCGGGCTTATTTTCCTTGTGTGTGCCGCACTTCTGGGCGTCGCGTTTTATATGGAACATGTGATGGGGCTCGAGCCCTGCCCGCTATGCTGGCTGCAGCGTTTCGGATTCATGGGGGCTGGCCTGGTCAGCTTTCTGGCCCTGCTGCAGGGGCCTACCGGATTCGGGGTTCGTATTTATGGCTTCCTGCTGGTACTGACCGCCGGTGCCGGGCTTGGCGTGGCCAGCCGGCAGTTGTGGCTGCAGAGCCTGCCGGCGGATCAGGTGCCCGCCTGTGGCCCTTCGGTCGACTATATGCTGGAGGTGCTGCCCTGGTTTGAGGTGCTCTCCACCGCCCTGAGAGGCACCGGGGATTGCGCCCAGGTAGTGTGGCGGTTCCTGGGGCTGAGTATTCCCGGCTGGACAGCGGTGTTCTTTTCACTGCTGGTGATTATCGGGCTGATTCTGGTGTTTCGCCGGCGAAAGTCCGGGGAGTGGATTCGGAGCTGAAACGGTTGCGGGGGACCGCTGGCATGGGGTAACTTGACCGAAACCTGAGAAACATCAAAACCGAAACAGAAGTGCCGGAATACCAAGCGGAGAACAGGCGTCATGTTGGAAAATTGCCGAAATGCCAGGGAGCGTTGGGGTGGCGTCAGCGAACTGATTGATCGCTGGCTCAAGGAACGTCAGGAGCTGTTGGTTCATTACTGTGATCTGTCCGGAGAGAGCGACTTTTCACAGACAGAAGCGCTGAGAGAGAAATTCGTGCGCCTGTGCGAAGTGCTTGTGGATTATGTCTCCACGGGCCATTTCGAAATCTATGAGCAACTGGTCAGCGAGGCCCGTGAATTTAACGATGGTGGCCTGGAACTGGCTGCGAAGGTTTATCCCCGGATTGAGCAGACGACAGAGGTCGCCCTTAACTTCAATGACCGCCTGGACGACAGGGAGCTGTCTGAGGAGGACGTGAAAGCGCTGTTTGGCGAACTGTCGAAGCTCGGCGAAACCCTCGAGACCCGGTTCGAGATGGAAGATTTCCTGATTGAGCACCTTCACAATGCCCATGCGGGTAAAGTAGCGCCTGCCTGAGAAATGTCTGATATAAAAAAAGCCCCGGTTCGGTGTTGCCGACCGGGGCTTTTTTATGGCCGCAATTTCACAAACTGCGGCCTGATCTGATCGGTACTTTACTCTCCGGATTCCGGATTGACGTCCAGAAGCTCGACATCGAATACCAGGGTCTCGTTCGGGCCGATGGCACGGTTGCCGCCCGGGCCGTAGGCCAGGTCAGATGGAATATAGAGCTTGTAGCGGGCGCCCTCGCTCATCAGCTGCAGACCTTCGGTCCAGCCCGGGATAACCTGGTTCAGGGCAAAGGTTACTGGCTCGCCACGCTCGCGGGAGCTGTCAAAGACTTCGCCGGACAGGAGTTCGCCAGTGTAGTGTACCTGGACGGTATCGGTTTCCGCAGGCTTTTCGCCGTCGCCTTTCTCCAGCACTTCGTATTGCAGGCCGGATTCAGTGGTCTTTACACCGTCGCGTTCGGCATTCTCCGCCAGGAAAGCCTTGCCAGCCTCAAGATTCTTGCTGGCCAGCTCTTCCGTCTGCTTGGTCTGCTCTTCCTGAAGCTGCTGCTGATAGGCCATCAGGGCCTGCTGGATTTCCTCACGGCTCATGCGCCTGGCTTCTTCATCGCCGGCCTGGCCATGCTGAATGCCCTGAAGGAACTGGTCCATCTGCAGATTCGGCAGATCGTTGCTCATGCGCTCACCGAGAACCAGACCCATGCCATAGCTGACCTTCTGGTCGGTTGACTCCAGTTTGGGTTGTTCCGGAGCCTCGGGTGGTGTTGAGCAGCCAGCGACGAGGCCGGTCACTGCCAGTGCGAGGAGCGTCTTTTTCATTGCTTCATCCTTTATAACGTCTGTGCATGGGGCTGAGCCCCGTGTTGTGTTTGTCAGAACGGAGAAGGTAACGGGTTCCGGCGCGAGATGCCACTGAACATGTGTTAAGAATCCGGACGGGTCAGATCAACTGTCGTTGTTGTCGGCTGCTGAAGGGCCCAGAGAAAATGGCGCGGTGTAGGGGGACTGCCAGTCGGGCTCCGATTCCGGAGTGCGGTTGAGTGGCGAAGCCTTGTCCCGCCGCTCGATGGCCAGCGTGTACCAGGGCCCCTGTTTCGGGGGCTGGTCTGCATAATGCCAACTGCCGTCCGTGTCCTTCCATTTGAACACAATTTCCGGACCCTCGGTTGGAATCGGGGACGGTACCAGGCCTTCAAAGGCCGGGATTTCCGGCTGTTCCTCGTCTGCAACCGGTTCGGATACCTGCTCCGGATCGTTGAGTCCGAAGATAATCAGCAACAACAGTAACCCGAGGGCGGGAAACGAGAGCCTTATGAGCCATTTCATTATCATGGCTGGTGGTCTCCCTTTGGGAAGTTGGCCAGGGCTGTGCCCAGTGCATTCAGCAGGGGCCCGGCACGGTCATCGATTCGCGATGCCGGTGCAGCCGCGGCAAGGTTGGTTCTGATCAGCGTATCGAGTCCTTGCATGTCAGATTGTTCCGGGTTGTTGGTCATTAGCGTCCGCCAGGCCAGGGCCAGCTCTATCTGTTCGGCTTCGAGTTCCAGGCCGGCGATGCCGGTGCGAAGCTGGTGATACCTGCCGGCCATGCCCGGCAGGGATTTTCTCGCGCTACGCAGCGCACCGGTTACACGGTCGCGCCACTCTGTTACCGTAGCGTCCTCGACCCCGGCGAAGGCCCTGTCAGACAGTGCGAGCCAGGCTGCAGTCAGAATCCGCGTCACGCTCCAGCCCTGGTTCTGAAGCGCCAGGCAGCTGTCCTGAACGTCCGGAAGCTTCCAGAACGCCAGTGCAAAACACCAGAGTGGATTCTCCGGTTCCAGATCTGCCGGCAATTCCAACGGCGGTGTCGATAAATCCGGGATGGTTGCCGAGCGGAGCGACATAGGCGCTGTGCCTTCCCTGAACACTTTACGTTGATAAAATGAAAACATGTTAACGATAACCGATCTCAGTTTACAACGGGGCGGCGTCTGGTTGCTAGAATCCGTCAGCCTCACGGTCCAGCCCGGCCAGCGAGTGGCCATCGTCGGCGCCAACGGTGCCGGCAAATCCAGCCTTTTCCAGCTGTTGCTGGGCCAGTTGTCACCGGAACAGGGCGCGGTTTCGCTGCCCGGGGGCTGCCGCATTGCCCACATGGCCCAGGAAGTCGAAGCCTCAGGGCGCAGCGCCCGGGATTTTGTTCTTGATGGCGATCTCGATCTGCGCCGCCTGGAGCGGGAGCTGGCTCAGGCTGAAGCCGCCGGTGATGACCATGCCATTGCCCGCATACACGGTGAGCTGGACGTGCACGAGGCCTGGTCCGCGGCCCGTCGCGCCGAGGCGCTGATAAGGGGGCTGGGTTTCTCGGACGAGGACGCGGACCGGCCGGTATCGGCGTTTTCCGGTGGCTGGCGGATCCGCCTGAACCTGGCCCAGGCCCTGATGCGACCGTCAGACCTGCTGCTGCTCGATGAACCCACCAACCATCTGGATCTGGATGCCTGTCTGTGGCTGGAAAACTGGCTGCGCCGGTATCAGGGTACCTTGCTGTTCATTTCCCACGACCGTGATTTCATGGATCGGGTCGCTACCCATGTGGTGCATTTCGACCGCCGGAAGCTGGAGCTTTATACGGGTAATTACTCTGCCTTTGAAGGCCAGCGCAGCGAACGTCTGGCCCAGCAGCAGGCTGGGTTCGAGCGCCAGCAGGCCAGGATTGCCGAGATTCAGCGCTTCATCGACCGCTTCAAGGCGCAGGCTACCAAGGCCCGTCAGGCCCAGAGCCGGGTGAAGGCCCTGGAACGTATGGAGCGCATTGCACCGGCCCATATTGATTCGCCCTTCAGCTTTGAGTTTCCGGTCGCGGAAAAGGTCTCCAACCCCCTGTTGTCGATACGCAATGGCAGGGCCGGACACGGCAATACCACAATCCTCGACGGCATCAACCTGACCCTGTTACCCGGCAGCCGGATTGGTCTGCTGGGCCCCAACGGTGCGGGTAAATCCACCCTGATGGATACGCTGAGGGGCGAAGGCACCCTGTTGTCCGGAGAACGTACCTGTGGCGAGCATCTGGCCATTGGCTATTTTGCCCAGCATCAGCTGGAATCCCTGGACCTGGATGCCAGCCCGTTCCTGCATCTGCAGCGGCTGGCACCAAAGGCCTCGGAACAGGGTATCCGGAACTTCCTCGGCGGCTTTGATTTTCATGGTGATGAGGCCCTGAGCCCTGTCCGTTCGTTCTCCGGTGGCGAAAAGGCCAGGGTGGCACTGGCGGTGATCGCCTGGCAGAAACCGAACCTGCTCCTTCTGGACGAGCCGACCAACCACCTGGATCTGGAAATGCGCCAGGCCCTGACCATGGCCCTGCAAAACTTTGAGGGTGCCATTGTGGTGGTTTCCCACGACCGGCACTTGCTGAGAAACACCGTGGACGAATTCTGGCTGGTGAACGATGGCCGGGTTGTTGAGTATCAGGGTGACCTTGAAGACTACGAGCGCTGGCTGGCAGACCGTCGCAAGGACGAAACCGAAGCACCAAAGCGATTGCAGACTGGCCAGCAAGACCCGGTGGAACCCGCGGTTGGAACCGGCGAAAGCGCCGATGACCGAAAGGCCCGCAAGCGCGCGGAGGCAGCCCTCCGGCAAAAGCTCAGCCCCTATCGCAAGCAGCAGACCTCCCTGGAAAAGGAAATGGAGCAGTTGCACCGGAGACTGTCGGTGCTGGAGGAAGAGCTCGCGGACCCGGGGCTGTATGAAGAAAGCCATAAGGTCCGGATGAAAGAGTTGCTCGGCGAGCAGGCCATTTCAAAAAGCCGCCTCGAAGAGGTTGAGGCGCAGTGGCTGGAAGTCAGTGAAGCTGTGGAATCGCTGGAGGCGGAGCTGGCGGATTGACTGCCCTCAGCCTCCGTTCAACTCCAGGGTGAAATCCTGTCTGGCGAGGTAATCACGTTCGTTATCGAGATCGGCCAGGGTCAGCGGCCGATCATCCAGCCAGCCGGATGGAAACGTCAGTACCAGCTTGTCCTTGCGGGCATTCAGGGTGAACTCCGGCGGTGGCTCCATGTTGCGGGGGTGCTGAAGCAGGACGGCCAGACGCACCAGGACGCAGAGATAGCGAAGCCGGATGGTATCGTCCGGGTCCAGCCCCTCGAAGATGGCCGGGGAGAACTTGCGCCGGTGCCCGCGAACCAGCGTGGCGAGGTCCCGCTGGAATTGCTGGCTGAAGCCGGGAAGGTCCGAGTACCGCAGCAGGTAGGCTCCGTGTTTATGATACTGGCTGTGGGAAATGGTCAGGCCGATTTCATGCAGACGGCAGGCCCAGCGCAGCACTTCTTCGTCGACCGCGGTATGCAGCCCCCAGGCATCCGCCACCTGTTCCCAGGCTGCAACGGCGGTCGCTTCGACTGCCGCACCGTGCTCCGGATCAACGTGATAACGCTCCTGCAGGGCGGAAATTGTCCGCTCCCGCACATCCTCGTGCCGGATCCGCCCGACTATGTCGTAGAGCAGCCCTTCCCGAAGGGCGCCGTCGGCAAACGACATTTCAGTGATGCCCAGGGACTGGAACGCCCCCATCAGGATGGCAAAGCCGGCGGGGAAAATACTCTGACGGTCAGATCGCACACCCAGATCAGCCAGCTTTTCCGTTTTACCCATACCCACCAGGCGCTTGCGCAGCTCCTGCATGGCGGGGAGGGTAATGGTGCCATCGGTAATCTTCAGGGATGACAAGACACTGGCAATCGCTTTGATCGAGCCGGATGAACCGACGGCACTCTGCCACCCCACGGAGCGGTAATGCTGGCGGATATTCAGCAGTTCCTGTTCGGCGTGGGTCACTGCCTTGTCCATCTGCCGCCGGGTAATCTTTCCGTCCGGGAAGTACCTGTTCCGGAAGGAAACACAGCCCATGTGCAGGCTTTCCAGCTCCTGGGGCTCAAAACGCTGGCCGATAATGAACTCGGTACTGCCGCCACCGATATCGATCACCAGCCGGCGCCCGATATCGTCAGAAAGGGTATGGGAGACGCCCAGATAAATCAGGCGCGCTTCCTCGCGCCCGGCAATGATCTCCACCGGATAGCCGAGAACCTCCTCCGCGCGGGCCATGAACTGATGGGCGTTACGAGCCACTCTGAGGGCGTTGGTGCCGACAATCTGTACAGCCTCCGGTGGCATCCCCTGAAGGCGCTGAGCAAACCGGCCCAGGCAGCTCAGGGCGCGCTCCTGGGTCTCTTCAGTCAGCCGGTTGTACTGATCCAGACCTGCGCCTAGCTGGACTTTTTCCCCCATCTTCTCAAGGGTCCGGATTTCCCCGTGCACGAGTCGGGCAACCACCATGTGGAAGCTGTTCGAGCCCATGTCGATGGCTGCAAGCACCCCTGGCGAGGAGGCAGCGTTTTCGGCGGTGGAGGCGGCCGTCACGTGGTCGAAATCCTTTTGGTATGAACTTGCGGGGTACTATAAGCGAAATCCCTCAGGCCTGTCAGTAACCGGCAGACGCGGCATTTGACCGGGGTCAGCCCCGGATCGATTGATAGAGGTGGATCTACTGCTTCACATCCGGCTGATCAATCGCGTAAAGTATGACATACCGTGATGAGGGTGAAGGGTTGCCTTGCAAGCCACGGCAGCCTTCAGCGACAGTCAACAGCACCTGTGACGGTACCGGATCCTTTTTCGAAACCCCGTACCGGCGATTAGCAGTCGTGCATGAATCAGGAAAATGTAATGAGCGGAAATATCGTAAATGTAACTGACGCGTCTTTTGAGCAGGATGTACTGCAGTCCGACGTCCCCGTGCTGGTGGACTACTGGGCGGAATGGTGCGGCCCGTGCAAGATGATCGCGCCGGTGCTTGAAGAGATTGCCGACGAATACGACGGCAAACTGAAGGTCTGCAAGCTTAACATTGACGAAAACGAGCAGACCCCGCCGAAGTTCAACATCCGTGGTATCCCGACCCTGATGCTGTTCAAGAACGGCAACGTGGACGCCACCAAAGTCGGCGCACTCTCCAAATCCCAACTGGCGGCCTTTCTGGACAGCAATCTCTGATTGCAGCCAGGCCGCTAAAAACCGCCCCTGAGCACAGGTTCACGGGCGGTTTTCTATTGCCATTCACTCCCAGCCCTGAGACCGCTCCAGATCCGAATCCTTCTGTTCCACCCAGTGCTCACCGCCTGAGGTGATCTCCTTCTTCCAGAACGGTGCCGAGGTCTTCAAGGCGTCCATAATGAACTCGCAGGCCGCAAACGCATCTCCCCGATGGGCACTGCACACCCCCACAAACACAATCTGATCCTGCAGCGCCAGCCGCCCCACCCGATGAATCACCCGGGCCTTGCGCACATCCCAGCGTTTTGAGGCCTCATCAACCAGCTCCTGAATCACCTGCTCCGTCATCCCCGGATAGTGCTCCAGGTAAAGCCCCGTGACCCCCTGCAAATCACCGCTGTCCCGGACCAGACCGGTAAACGTGGCAATGGCGCCGGTCCCGGCACCACTGGCCCGTAACGCGGCATATTCGGCGGCAGCATCAAAATCTCCGGGCTGAATCGAAATCATCTCAACCTCCGGTTACCGGGGGGAAGAATGCCAGCTCATCGCCGGCCTCCACTGCAGAGCCGGGCTTCGCCATGGCCTGATTGACCGCAATCATCACTGGCTGGTCTCCCTGTAGCTGGCCCCAGGGCCCGCCCTGGCTTGCCAGGTCCGCCAGCACATCGCCGGCGGTAAGCCCCGGCCTGGCCTCGATGACCAGCTGTTCCGTATCCAGCTCTTCTCGCAGACGGGCAAAGAAACGCACCGTAATCGTGTTATCACTCATGGTTAGCTCAACAATTCCGCAAACGAATAATAGGTTAGCAGGTCGCCGGGGCTGACCGTGGTGTTCTCCGGAATCACCGCCAAACCATTTGCCCAGCAGGCAGAGCTCAGGATACCGGAACTCTGGTTGGGAAAGGCGGTAACCACAAGCTCCGATCCCCGGGGTTCTTTCCGTGCCCTGACAAACTCCCTCCGCAGCGACGTCGAAGCTACGGAAAAGTCTGCCGGTATCCGCTCTCCGGCGGGATCTTCATGGTTCCGCCCCTGGCATTTTCGGATATAGGGCATGCCCACCACCAGAAAAGTGACCAGCACAGACCCCGGGTTACCGGGCAATCCCAGCACCGGTGTGCCGCCGATGGCGCCAAAGGCCACAGGCTTTCCGGGTTTGATGGCCATGCGCCAGAGCGACAGACTGCCGGATTCCTCCAACACCGCACGCACGTGGTCCTCTTCACCCACGGAAACACCGCCGCTGGTGATGATCAGATCCGACGACTCCGCCGCGCGGAGCAGTGTTTCCCGGGTCGCCTCACGTTTGTCCCGCAGCGTCTCGCACAGCGCCACCTCGCAGCCGGCCTGGGTGAGCAGGCCGATCAGGGTGAAGCGATTGCTGTTGTAGATCTGCCCCGGGGCCAGGGGCGTTCCGGGATCCACCAGCTCGTCGCCGGTGGAGAGGATGGCGACCTTCAGCCGTGCCAGAACGGCGACCCGGGCCACACCCATGGACGCCAGCAGACCCATTTCGTGCGGGCGCACCTGCGTGCCCTTCACAAGGGCAAGGTCGCCCCTGGTCAGATCCTGGCCCCGGCGACGAATGTTCTGCCCCTCGGTCACCTCTGCCTGGACAAGGATGCCCGCGTCGGTCACCTCCACTCGCTCCTGCATCACCACCGAGTCTGCGCCTTCGGGGATCTCCGAGCCGGTGAAAATGCGCGCGGCGGTGCCTGGCGCCAGAGCGTTCGGCGCTTCACCGGCGGGAATCCGGGCCGAGACCGGTATCGCCTGATCCTGGTGAAGATCCTGTTTGCGCAGGGCGTATCCGTCCACCGCACTGTTGTCCGCCGGCGGCACGTCGGCCGGGACATAATGGTTCTCGGCCAGCACCCGGCCCAGGGAGTCGGCGAGCCCCACGGTTTCGACCCGGGTGACCACGGGCGCTTCCGATAGCAGGTGAGACAGGGCGTCTTCCAGTGACATGAGGTTTGGGTTAGCCATCAGTTCTGAACTCCGATCCGGATTACTGTTGCCCTCAGCGCTCGGCGCGCTGTCCAATGACTTCATCAAGCCGCTGCATCGGCTTTTCGGGTTTGCGCAAGACCAGGGCCGAGAAGTTGCACGGCGTGTGGCGGCTGTCCAGCTGGCTGCTGAGAATACCGTTCCAGCCGGTACGACAGGCACTGGTAGAACCGGGCAGGCAGAAAATCACCGTATGGTTTGCCATACCTCCGAATGCACGGGACTGGATGGTCGAAGAGCCGATTTCAGAGGCGGACAGGCGCCGGAACTCCTCGCCGAAACCTTCAACGGTTTTATCCAGCAGGGGGCCGACTGCTTCCGGGGTACTGTCACGCTCGTTGAAGCCGGTACCACCGGTAATGATCACCACATGCACTTCGGGATCGGCGACCCAGCCGGACATTAACGCCCGCACCAGGTAGACGTCATCGGGCAGGATGCGACGGGCGACCAGGCGGTGCCCCGCGTCAACGACGCTGTCCTCCAGAAACTGGCCGGAGGTGTCTTCGTCAGGCCCGCGGGTATCGGAAACAGTCAGTATGGCGATGTTCAGGGGTTTCAGTTCGGTACTGGGTTCACTGCTCATGGACGGGGCTCCGCAAATCGCTGAAAAATTATATACGCCAGTATCGTCATCACAGGCTCTTCCAGTATCGTCATCACAGGCTCTTAATGGAAGGGAGTAACCCATCAGGGGGAGGCGGCCAGCCGCCATTAAGGCCAGTTTAGCGTGAAATTGGCGTTAAATTATGCAGTGCACTTGACATTCGCCAGTCAGGTAGCCGATGATCCTCCTTGCCCGGCGAACGGTTGTTCCCACTCTCTGGCTTCAGTACCTTAATCCCGGACTCCATCTACACCGGTTGCTCCATCTGGCCAGCATCAGTTCAGCGTTTATTTGATCAATACGTTCAGTGGCACCCCTGTCATTCCAATATTCGTTTACTTCCATTCCTGAAAATCCAATAAACTATGAATCTTACTGAACTCAAGCAGAATTCCATGCCCGAATTGCTCGATATTGCGCAAGAGATGGGCCTCGATAACCTGGCCCGTTCGCGCAAACAGGATGTGATCTTCACAATCCTGAAGAAGCATGCCAAGAGCGGCGAAGACATCTACGGTGACGGCGTACTGGAAATTCTGCAGGACGGTTTCGGTTTCCTCCGTTCTGCTGATGCCTCCTATCTGGCAGGACCTGACGACATCTACGTCTCCCCTAGCCAGATTCGCCGGTTCAACCTGCGGACTGGCGACACGGTTGCCGGCAAGATCCGCCCGCCGAAAGACGGCGAGCGCTATTTCGCCCTGTTGAAAGTCAGCGAGATCAATTTCGACAAGCCGGATAACGCCCGTAATAAGATCCTGTTCGAGAACCTCACGCCGCTGTTTCCCGACGAACGCCTCAGGCTCGAAGCAGGCAATGGCAGCACAGAGGACCTCTCCTCCCGCGTTCTGGACCTGGTGGCGCCCATCGGCAAGGGACAGCGCGGCCTGATTGTTTCCCCGCCCAAAGCGGGTAAAACGCTGCTGATGCAGAGCATTGCCCAGTCCATCACCCGAAACAATCCCGAGTGCCATGTGATGGTACTGCTGATTGACGAGCGGCCTGAGGAAGTGACCGAGATGCAGCGCACCGTGCGCGGCGAAGTCATCGCCTCCACCTTCGACGAGCCCCCGGCCCGTCACGTTCAGGTGGCTGAGATGGTGATCGAGAAGGCCAAGCGCCTGGTCGAGCACAAGAAAGATGTGGTTATCCTGCTGGATTCCATCACCCGTCTGGCTCGCGCCTACAACACGGTGATTCCGTCCTCCGGCAAGGTACTGACCGGTGGTGTCGACGCCCACGCCCTGGAAAAACCGAAGCGTTTCTTCGGTGCGGCCCGTAACGTGGAAGAGGGCGGAAGCCTGACCATCCTGGCGACGGCACTGGTGGATACCGGTTCCAAGATGGACGAGGTGATTTACGAGGAGTTCAAGGGCACCGGTAACATGGAAATTCACCTGGACCGCAAGATCGCCGAGAAGCGTGTCTACCCGGCCATCAACATCCGCCGGTCCGGTACCCGCCGTGAAGATCTTCTGATGTCCGAGGCGGATATCCAGCGTGTGTGGATCCTGCGCAAACTGCTGCACTCCATGGATGACGACACAGCGGCGCTGGAGTTCCTGCTGGACAAGCTGCGGGACACCAAGACCAACGACGAATTCTTCCAGTCGATGAAGCGTCGTTGATTTCTGGTCTGATGCCCTTTTAATAAGAGCGCCTCTGGCTGTGGGGCGGGCAGAGCCGGGATGAGCCTCCCCGGGCACGCCGTGAACCCATCCCCGGGGGCTCGGCATTGCCGTCCTTGGCAATGCACGGTCCGGGGAGGCTCACCCCGGCTCCGCCGTTCAAGCCCGGTGCGCGCTCTGATTGTCTCAGAATGAGAGTTTCGGAAAACCGCAGGGACGATCATTGTGTTGCGGATAACTGGTGATCTGAAGAACGAGGTGGGGACCTGCTTTCCCAGACTGTGTCTTGCCATGGATGGCAAGACCAAGCCCCCAGGGATGGGTTCACGGCGTGTCTGGGAAAGCAGGTCCCCACCTTGTTCCGACTCCGGAAAAAGCAGTCCACCGACCTCCGTAATACTGGCATAAATGAACGGAGCAACCGATGAAATACAACGACCTGCGGGACTTCATTGACCAGTTGGAGAAGCTGGGCGAGCTGAAGCGGATCAGCGTTGAAGTCGACCCCCATCTGGAAATGACCGAAATCTGCGACCGCACGTTGCGGGCAGGTGGTCCTGCGTTGTTGTTTGAGAATCCCAAAGGCTACGACATACCGGTACTGGCCAACCTGTTCGGGACCCCGAAGCGGGTCGCGCTGGGTATGGGGCAGGATAACGTGACCGCGCTCCGTGACATCGGCAAGTTGCTGGCGTTTCTGAAAGAACCGGATCCCCCCAAGGGTTTCCGGGATGCCATTGAAAAGCTGCCGCTGTTCCGGCAGGTGATGCGCATGAGCCCGAAGGTGTTGCGATCTGCCCCCTGTCAGGACGTGGTGGTCGAGAAAGATCAGGTGGATCTGTACCAGATTCCGGTCCAGCACTGCTGGCCCGGGGATGCCGGGCCGCTGGTAACCTGGCCGCTGGTGATTACCCGCGGGCCGCACAAGGAGCGCCAGAATCTGGGCATCTACCGGCAGCAGGTGATTGGGCGTAACCGGCTGATCATGCGCTGGCTCAGCCATCGCGGTGGTGCGCTGGACTTTCAGGAGTTTCAGAAGATCAACCCGGGCAAGCCTTATCCGGTGGCCGTGGCTCTGGGTGCGGACCCCGCGACCATTCTGGGAGCGGTGACGCCGGTGCCGGATACACTGTCTGAATACGCATTCGCCGGCTTGTTGCGAGGTGGGCGTACCGAGCTGGTGCAGTGTGGCCTGAGCGACCTGCAGGTGCCGGCCAGCGCCGAGATTGTGCTCGAAGGCTTTATTTATCCCGACGATATGGCCCCGGAAGGGCCGTTTGGCGATCACACCGGCTACTACAACGAAGTGGACCAGTTCCCGGTGTTTACCGTAGAACGGATGACCCATCGCAAGGACCCGATCTATCACAGCACCTACACCGGTCGTCCGCCCGATGAGCCGGCAATTCTGGGGGTGGCGCTGAACGAGGTGTTCATTCCAATTCTGCAGAAGCAGTTTCCGGAGATCGTCGATTTCTACCTGCCACCGGAAGGCTGTTCCTATCGGCTTGCTATCGTGACCATGAAGAAACAGTACCCCGGCCATGCCAAACGGGTGATGATGGGGGTATGGTCTTTCCTGCGGCAGTTCATGTACACCAAGTTTGTGATTGTCACCGACGATGATGTGAACGCCCGCAACTGGGAAGACGTGATCTGGGCGATCACCACCCGGATGGATCCGGTGCGTGACACCACCCTGGTGGAGAACACGCCTATCGATTATCTGGATTTTGCCTCGCCGGTGTCGGGGCTCGGTTCCAAGATGGGAATGGACGCCACCAACAAATGGCCGGGTGAAACCAGCCGGGAATGGGGCGAGCCCATCACCATGACCGACGAGGTCAAACAGCGGGTGGACGATCTCTGGGGCAGCCTGGGCATTGAAAGTTCGCTGTCCCGACCCGACTGATATGGCCAATGACCATCGGCGCGTGGTGCTTTCGCCCTCCGGTATTGCCTTTAACGCTGCCCGGGAGAGCGACTTACTCAGTGCCGCTGCCAGCGCAGGCATTGAGGTGCCTGCGGCCTGTCGAAACGGGGTGTGTGAAATCTGTGAGGCGCGGCTAATGGCCGGCCTCGCGCTTAACACCCGAAACCAACAGACTATTGAGGCCGGCGAGCAGCTGATGATGTGCAGAACCACAGCGCTCACGGACCTGGACTTGGAGATATCCGCCGTTATGGCCGCCGGAAACAAGCAGCCTGGCAAGTACCAGGCGAAAGTCGTGGACGTTCGTTCCATCAGTCACGATGTCTATCGCGTTGAGCTACAGCTTCCGCGGCGTCGGGAACTTTCGTTTCACGCCGGGCAGTATCTCTCAGTCAACCTGCCGGATGCAGAGCCCTGTTACTTTTCCATCGCCAGCAGCCCTTCGGCCCAGAACATCGAGCTGCATATCCAGGCGACGCCGGAGTGGGTGTCGGCACAGAAAGTCATTGATGCCCTGACCTCAGGCGGCGAGGTGACCGTGGAACTACCCCACGGCAAGGCCTGCCTGGCGTCAACACCGGAAAAACCCCTGCTGCTGGTGGCGGCCGGTACCGGTTTTGCGCAGATGAAAAGCCTGGTGGATTATCTCCGGGAAACCTCATACGAGCATCCGGTGAAACTATACTGGGGGGTGCGCCGGCATGAAGACATGTACCTTCGTTCCCTGGCCCAGCAATGGCAGGAGGAGTGGCCACCCTTCACCTTCCTGCCGGTGGTGGGTGATGATGAAGACAATGACTGGAGCGGTCACCACGCCCAGCTGGTGCGCGCGGTTCTGGCATCGGGGGCGAACTGGAAGAAGGTGGAAGTGCACGCCAGTGGCTCGCCGACCATGGTGTACACGCTGATGGATGCGCTTGTGGAGGCCGGCCTGCCTGAGGGCGCCTTCTTCTCGGACGTGCTCGAATACGCACCCAGAGCGTGAAATCGGGGTCAGATGAAAATGGGGTCAGATGAAATTTTCATCTGACCCCATGTTTACGCCCTTGGCATCGGCAGATCCGGTAGTCCGTTATCTTTCTCCAGCCCCTGCATCAGCAGTTTGACGCTGACCTCTTCCTCGCCCATGTGGGCATTCAGTCGACTCAGCTCCGCGAGCGCTTCCCGGCTCCGTTTCAGCCGCAGGCTGGTTTCGAAGTATTCCCGGGCCTTGCCCCACAGCTCATTGCGCAGGCTAAGGCGGCCCAGGGCCAGCAGAAGCTCGGCGTTGTTCGGCCGGTCTTTGAGCCACTGTTCTGCCAACAACAACTGCTCGTCGGGCTTCTGACCCTTCACCCGGCCGTAGAGGTTGATCAGCTCGTCGCTCCAGTGATTGCGCAGCACCTTGCGTAACAGGGTTTCTGTCTGTACTTCGTCGCCAAGGCCTGCCAGCAGGCGGGCGTAATCCCGGATGGTATATTCGTCGCGACGGAGGAAGCCGGGTAATTCATCCCAAAGCCGGGTTAGCGGTTCCAGAGATGCCTCCGGGTCCTGTTTCTGCTGGCGGCGGCAATCTTCCGCGGCACGCTCCAGGAGGTTGTGCCAGACCTGACGTTCCAGATCATTCAGTTCCGTTTCCGGCAACACGCTGCGCTTGCGCAGCTCCGGTACCAGCTTCGACAGCTCCCGCCAGTCTTCCAGGCGCAGGTAGGTGTTTTTCAGCAGTTTCAGCACAAAGGGATGATGAGGTGACTGTTTGCGAAGGCGAACCAGCGTGGCCAGGGCCTGCTCAAGGCGGTTGCCGGCCAGCTGCAACTGGGCCTGGGTGATGCCGACGGCCATATCCGACCCCGGGGTGCTGTCGAACGCCTGGCGCAGCAGGTTATCCACCGCTTCATGATCACCGGATTCGAACGCCGCCTGGGCGGCCGCCAGATAATTGATCAGCGGGGTGTCCGCATGGCCGGCCGAGGCGGTCAGTAATTTGCGGGCCCTGGGCCAGTTACCCTCCGCCAGAGCCAGCAGGCCCTGGGTCGTCCGGCGGCGTGCCCTGCGTTCATTGCTCCGGGCAATCCAGCCGGCGACCAGTCCGGTACTTTTCCCGAGCCGGCGGGCGACGTTGATGATCAATACGGTCAGGACAACAACGGCTACCAGAAGGCCCAGCCCCACCCAGAAGTTGGTTTCGACCAGGTAGTGACCCAGGCTGATCCTGATATAGCCCAGATCATACTGTAGTCCCAGGGAAAGCCCGGTGCCAATCAATAGCGCAAGCAGGATAATCAGTAGCAGGCGAATCATGAATCACCGCCCCCATCAGCCTGGCTGGCGTTGTCCCCGCCATCACCATTGCTGGCATTGAGGCGGCCGGCCAGCCGTTCCTTGAGCAGGGCCAGGGACTGGCTGATATCCGGCAGTTCGGGATCCACGTTTCTCTGGGCCAGCTCGGCCAGGGTGTCGGTGAGTGCGGTGATCCGGGGATTGCTGGCATCGTACCAGTCGTCGATGGTTGTGCGGGCCTTGGTCAGTGCCCGCTCGTACAGAGACTGGTTGCCCCGCAGGACCGCCATTTCCGCTTCTTCCAGCATCAGCTGGAGATTGAGCCGGGCGTAGGCGCTCTGGTCGGGCGAGAGAAGGGGTTTCACCGGCTCGTCCAGGCGGCGGACAACGACGACCTGCATCAGGGTTGCTTTGACCTTGTTCCAGGCCTGAAGCATCGGGCCGGGTTCGCCGCCGGTGTCGGCCTCCACTGAGGTATCTGAACCGGTGAAGAAGCCTGGTGCGCTCTCGCTGATCAGGGCCTGGTCGGTCAGTTGACTAATGCTGCCGATGGCGGCTTCGAGCTTCAGGTAGAGACCGGTCCGGTCGACACCGGTCAGCCCCTTGAGCGCCAGGACCTCACGGGCAAGCTGCTGGCGCACCGGATAGACGCCGATATCGTCAGACTCGTTCAGCACTTCGTCGGCCGCTTCCAGTGCCGACAGGGCACCACGGATGTCTTTTTCGATCATCAGCCGCTGGTTGGCGATCCGCAGCAGGTATTCCGCCTCGGCCAGCAACCAGTCGGTACGGCTCCGGTTACCGGCTTCCAGAAGCTCCCTGGCGTTGTGATCGATCTGGCGCTGCTGGGTGGCAATCAGCTCGCGCTGGCTCGCCAGTTTTTCTTCAAGGGATTGCAGGCGCTGACTCTGCTGGCTGCCCCGGTCGCCATAAAGATCTTCGAGCTGGGCGGTGTCCTGCTGCAAGGCCTGCAGTGACTGCATGACGGCCTGATGGTTGTTCCACTGCTGCCAGCTCCAGAGTGCCAGGGCAACAGCAAGAATCAGGGCAATGAGGGCTACCAGCCAGACCGGCCACAGTGTCTGGCGCTCAGGTGGTTCCTTGGCAATGGGTGCGGGTAGTTGATTCGTTGTGTCTGTCACGGGCGTCCTTACTTGGCTTTTCCGGAGCCACCGTCCCGGCCGGCGAGTTGCGTTGCAACCGTAGCCACGATGTCGTTATCGGCAAGGCTTCCTGGTATACACGGATTTCGGAACCCCGCCTCACGGGCCTGTTCGGCAACCCGATCTGCGGGAACAATCAATAACCTATCGTATAGATTATGGCTGCTATTCGCACTGAGTGCGATGAGATTGTTCAAGGTTTCTCCGGAGAGCACGATGATGGCCTCCGGAGCGAAGGTCTCAAGCGTCGCCTGAATCTGTTCCGGCGTATAGTCCGGGCAGAAACGCCGATACAGGGGCAGGGGGGTGACCCTGGCGCCCCGGGATTCCAGGGTTTCCCGGATCAGCTCGCGGCCGGTTTCACCCCGGGCCAGCAACACCCGTTCGCCCTGAAGATTGTTCAGCGACGGCAGGGCAAGAAGCGCTTCGCTGGTCCAGCCTTCCGGAGGCATTCGGGGGTTAAGTCCGTGTTCTGCGAGCACCGCTGCCGTGCCAGCGCCGACACCATACCAGCGGATACCCATGGGGATCTGAGGCCACCAGGTGTCTACCTCATCCAGCAGAAGACGGGCGGCGAAAGGGCTGACCGCAATGATGTGGGCGTACTCGTCCAGGCTGAGAATGAGGGTGCGACGCTCCGGGGTTTCCGGCAGAGGTTGCCGGTCAATCACTGGCAGGATGCGCACATCGGCACCCGCCGCACGAAAACGGCCGGCGAGCCGGGACGCTTCCGGTTCGGGCCGGCAGACCAGGATCCGCCGGCCGCTCAGATCAGGCTCAGGTTGGTTTATGGCCATAGATTTCAGCCAGCACCTTGTCGGCACCCAGGGCCAGCAGATCTTCCGCCAGTTCACGGCCAAGACGCTCTCCCTCGGCCCGGGGAGCCCGGCCCTCAACGCGGAAGATCTGGGTTCCGTCAACGGCACCCACCAGCCCCCGCAGCCAGAGAGTGTCCTGGTCTTCAAGCAGTGCGTAGGCGGCAATCGGCACCTGGCAACCGCCCTCGAGGCGACGGTTCAGGGCCCGCTCGGCCCTGACGCGATCGGAAGTGTCCTGGTGATTCAGCGGCTCAAGCATGGCCAGCAGCTCGTTATCATCAACCCGGCATTCAATGCCGAGGGCGCCCTGGCCGACCGCCGGCAGGGAGACGGTGTCTGGCAGGCTGTAGCGGATGCGCTCATGGAAACCCAGGCGTTTCAGGCCGGAGCTGGCCAATACGATGGCGTCGTACTCACCGGCATCCAGCTTGGCCAGCCGGGTATTGACGTTGCCGCGCAGAACGTGAATCTTCAAGTCCGGGCGGTAGGCCCGCAGCTGGGATTCCCGGCGCAGGCTGGCGGTGCCAACCACGGCGCCATCGGGCAGGGCGTCAACGTTCTCGTACTGGTTGCTGACAAAGGCGTCGGTGGGGTCTTCCCGCTCACAGATGGCCACCAGCCCCAGTCCTTCCGGGAATTCCATGGGTACATCTTTCATGGAGTGCACCGCCAGGTCTGCGCGGCCGTCCAGCATGGCCTCTTCCAGTTCTTTGACAAACAGGCCCTTGCCGCCGATTTTGGCCAGGGGCACATCCAGAATCTTGTCGCCCTGGGTCTTGATCTTGACCAGCTCCACGGCGATGTTGTCGTGCAGCCTTTCCAGTTCTGCCTTGATAAATTCCGCCTGCCACAGCGCCAGTGCGCTGCTGCGGGTTGCAATGCGAAGGGTACGTTTGGACATGACACTCACTGTCGGTTTGGAAAATGTCCGCCAAGGGTACCTTGTGACGACAAAAAAGTCCCGTAGGTACCACCTTTAAAATAGGCGCCACCTCAGCCCGGCTGGTGCTCCTGGAGCCACTGGCGCACGTTGCCGGCATGCCTGCGGCTGACCGGGAGTTCGCCTTGGCCGTCCCGGAGTACAACCAGGTTCTGACCGTCGGATGTTCGTTTCAGCCCCTGGATGAAACGCACGCCCACAAGAGTGTGCCGGTGGGTCCGGAGCAACACGCGGGAGTAGCTGTTTTCCAGATCCTTGAGGGTATAGTCGCAGACGGTTTCACCCCGGCTATGGTGGATGGTGACGTATTTCTGGTCGGCCTCACAGTAGAGGATTTCAGACAGGTCAATCAGCTCGGTACCGCGGTGAGTGCGCACCGCCAGCTGTTCAGGACTCTGGCTGGCCTGGCCATTCAGGGTTTGCAGTTGCACCCGGTTGACCCTGCCGGCCCTTGCCAGTGCGTCAGCCAGTGTCTCCTTGCGCACGGGCTTGAGCAGGTAGGCAATGGCCTGCACGTCGAACGCCTGTATGGCGTAATGGTCGTAGGCGGTGCAGAAAATCAGAGCCGGCGGGTTGGACAACTGGCTCAGGCGGTCGGCCGCTTCCATGCCGTCCATGCCGGGCATGCGGATGTCCAGCAGCAGAATGTCCGGATCCAGTTGTGCAACCTGTTTCAGGGTTTCGTCGCCGTCTGCGGCTTCACCACAGACCCGGTAACCCGAAAGCGCCTCCACCAGGCGGCGGATACGTTCCCGGGCCAGGGGTTCGTCATCGGCAATCAGGACGCTGCGGGTATCACTCATGGCGGATCTCGGTTCCCTTTCCGGGGATTTTCTGTTCGCTGGCGTTCTGGCGAGGCAGTCGCAGTGTCACGGTATACACATCGTTATGATGGCTGTGTTTGAGCACGGCCGGTTCCCCGAACAGCGCCTGGAGCCGGGACTTGATGTTGGCCAGCGCCATGCGGTTACCGTCATGCTGATGGGTGCTCTGCCCTGGTTTCGGATTCTGCACCAGCAAGTAGACGAAGTCGCCTTTGGCCTCGGCCTCAATTCGCACTGTGCCACCCTCGGGCCTGGGTTGGATACCGTGGTAGATGGCGTTTTCTACCAGGGGCTGCAGGGTGAGGGGGGGGATCGCCTGTTGCTCCAGACCCGCTTGAATCTGCCATTCGAGCTTCAGCCGGTCACCCAGACGGAGTGCCTCGATGGTCAGGTAGCGCTGGCACAGTTCCAGCTCCCTGGACAGGGGAATCAGTTGGTCGCCGGTGCGAAGGCTGGCGCGGAACAGTTCCGACAGATCCAGCACCGCTTCTTCGGCTTTGTCTGGATTGATGGCGATCAGGCTCGCGATGGTGTTCATGCTGTTAAACAGGAAGTGGGGCTGGATGCGGGCCTGAAGGGACGCCAGGTGGGCCTGCATTTCCGCTTCCCGCTGCTGCTGCCACTGGTGTTGCAGATAAAAGTAGCGCAGTACCATCAGTACAATCAGCAGAGCCAGCAACATCTTTTTGGCGATGCCCTGCCAGACGGCCACACCGGCCTGGGGGTGCACGATGCTGTCGGCAAACAGGCTGAACGCCAGTACATCCAGCAGCACGATGGCGACAATAATGGCCGTGGCACCGGGAACGGACATCCGGGCGAGTCTGGTTCGTAGGAGGCAGATCAGTGCGGCGCTGGTGAGGGTGGTCCACTGGACAAACAGGGACAGCAGCCCGAAGTAGTTCCAGTCAATCCAGCCCTGGTTCGCCTGGACGATGGCGAGGACCAGAACCAGCAGTTCGCTGGTCACCAGCAGCAGGAACACGGCTCTTACCCGGCACAGGTCCGGAACGAAAAACTCGCTCGTTGTCACACCTTTGTCCCCGTTACGGGGTGTCTCCTTTGCCCGGGTCAGAATGGTATACCCCCGCCACGTTGAATGTACCCAGTTCCCGCCAGATGATGCCGGGCTGTCAGCAGGAAAGATAGACCATGTTTAGTGCCAGAGATAACGTTACCAATCAGCCGGTGCTGGGCAATGCCTTGGATCAAGAATATTCCGGGCTTCCGCCAGTTCAGCTTACGAGGTCTCAAGGCCGTGCCGCTCAGAACGGCGCATTGATTGATGAAGGCATGCCAGACGAATCGCCGGATGATTCGTCCGAAGAAGAAAGCCGCCCCAAAGTCCGGGTTGAGGCTGGCATCTTTTTCGATGGCACCGGTAACAACCGCAATAACACTCAAACCTACCAGCAGCAAATGGATGGGTGCCTCACGGCCAATGCTGCCGGGGCCATCTCGGAAGATGAATGCAGCAGCGAACTGTCGCAGATTATGGAGGGTAGCTACCTCAATGCCGAAACCAATGTGTCCAAGCTTGAGAACTTGTATCAGCGAGCTGGTGCCCAAGGTGAGAATGGTGAGGCCATAGTCAGGCTGTCGACCTATGTGCCTGGTGTCGGTACCAAATTTGGTGAGCCTGATGACGGTCCGAGTATGGGGCTTGGCCTTGGCGAGCAAGGCCTTCGAGCGGGAGGGGCTTCCCTGGCCGGACAAGGTCACCGTTCGTTTTCTGGGGTTGTTCGACACCGTTGCTGCGGTTGCTGATCTGGATAATCTCGATTTTTCCGCCCACGATGCCGATGCGGGGCGCATCAGCGTTAATGTAAAATCGGGGCATGTTGAGCGAGCCGTGCAATTTGTTGCCCGGGATGAGTGCAGGCACAACTTTTCACTGAACAGCCTCCGAAACGAATCTGGCGACTTACCTGAACATTTCAACGAGTGGGTGCTACCGGGCGCCCATTCAGATATTGGCGGTGGTTACCCGGATCGTTTTCATGAGCGTATCGAAGTTCGTCCGCCCCTGGTCGTCAAAGGAAAAGATCGCCGTAATCCCGAAGCCAGTTTTGAATTTTCCCGCATGTTGCAGGAGCGTGCGCTGATCAAAAACGAAGGTTGGATTGGGCCACTGAACCCGCTTGCCACGCTGGAGATTGAACAGGAACGCCCGCGCGGCTTGCCGGGCGGTGATGTCACGCTTCGCCTGTGGCTGGATCGAGAAGTCCGGGGCGAGTATTCGCGTATTCCGCTTTACCTGATGCACAAGTTGGCGGTGGATGCCGGTGTACCATTTGACCCTATACCCACAGACAACCCTCAACTGGTGTTGCCACCGGAATTAATGACTATCGCCAGGAACCTTGCTGTCCATGTGTGGCATGGCAATGAATTGCTGATGTCCCCAGAGTCCAAAGCACTACTGAAGCAACGGTATATCCATCATTCCGATCATTACCTGAAAATGTACGTGAAGGATGCCTGGCCGATTTACCCGTTCCAGCCGGCCAAATATGGTCGACGCGTTGTCCATCCAAACAAGAGCCAGTGAGCCAATGGGAAATGCCATGAAGATGAAAGACCTTGTGCTCAGTTTATGCGTTCTGATGCTGTTAGGGTGTTCGGAGCAAACGGCCTCAGAAGGGTCAAAGCCAGGCCCTAACTCTACCTATCGGAGTATCGGTGTTGTGGCACCCAGGTATTACAGGGCAGGCACGGCGACGCCCACTACATTGCGCCTTTGGCTCCATTACGTGGGCGCGCATGCTGCAGGCATTACGACTCCCCCCCTCTGGCAGGATGCTCAGCTGAGAAAAAACACGGAACAACTCGCGGGCTCAGAAGCGGTATCTTGCGGATATCCCCACGGCATGGATGAGGTAGTCCGGGCTTTCCCGGTTGGCAGTCAGAACATTATCACTGGTGTCTGGAGCTAAGCCGTCTATGAAAAAGTCCTCCTGGTCGTAATATTCAAGCCAGTAATCAAGGCGATAACTCCATCGGTCGGAAAGGCTATACTCGCCATAGATTCGAGTGCTAAATCGATCAGCTTCCAGTTTTGGGAACTCCTGATCTGATGTTCGAGAATCGATCGATATAGTCCCCCTTGACCGTGTATAGGATAGGTCCACGCCCAGTTCGAGGTGGGGAACCACCTCCCTGGCCTGGACGCCACCGCCGAACGCATTGATCGTGTCATCATTCTCTGCAAACCAGTCCGGCCGTCCAAAGCTTTCACTTCCGGCTATGTCTGACACAATGCTCTGGTGGGTGAAATAGACATAGGCGTTGAGGCTTTGGTCGGGAGAATACGAAGCGTCCAGCGTCACCATTGTGTCGCGTGCCTCGGTCAGACCAATGGAGGAGTTACGGTAGTCATCATTGGCGTATACGGAGTTCAGTCCGAAGCTGAGCTGCGCACTCGCGTAGTAATTGCCCGATATTTTGATTTCACGTCGATCACGGTCAGCAAGATTGAATTTCCGCAAGAGTGGATTCTCCGGCGGCGCTATCGTGAGCGGATCGTAGCCACCATCTATGTCGCGATCTTCCCACCCCAGGCGCACTCGGAGCTCGATTCTTTCCCCGGGTCGGGTTTGTAGTTCGCCAAAATAGGAATCCGTGTCTGTGGCGTCCACCTCCTGGAAAGTAAACTCGGACCGCTCCCGTCCATAACCTGCGCTTATGTCGGTGGTGTTGGTCAGCCGATAATCCGCACTGAGCTCACCACCACTTTTGTCAAAACTGTAAGGGCGGTTTTCCCGAAGCTCAGCCAGGAAAAGATCGGTGCCAACCTGCCGATAGCTGTCCACTGGAGTGTCGTTGTCCCGTTCATCAAAGAACCCTTCTGCCTTGAGGGTCAGCCGACGGGTAGCGTTTCCGGTCAGCCGAAGGCGAGCATTCAGGGTATTCACTTCGGCATCCAGATCCTGCCGTGGGAGCCCGACAGGGCCCAGGCTTGGATTTATCGTTGCGGGAATGAAGGATTCATCCTGCTCAAGACGGCCCACCGCAATGTGCCCCGAACCACTGAACCAGCGAGTGGGACGGAACGCCCCGGAAAGCATCAGGCGATTGAAGCGATTGTCCGGCGCTGCCGCTGACCGGCCTCTCGGGGCGTCGCCGGGAACAACAAAGGGGTTGTCCCAGGTCAGGGACTTGTTATCGTTATCAAAAAACGAGCCGTGATAGGCCAGACGCAGTTGCCAGAGTTTTGCCAGGTAACCGACCGAGAGGTCGAATCGGTGGGTAATATCATCCACCGGCTCTGGCAAAATGGCTGATCGTAACAGGAAGCTCCCACCCATGAGCCGGGTACCATCACGTTCATCCACGGTATACTGGAAGTCGTAATCCCAGTTCTCGCCCTGGAAAAACTGTAAGCCGGTCGAAAGGGTCCGTCGCTCCAGCTCAATATCAATCTCCCGTAAAGCGAGGTCGAGATCGGGCAGGTCTTTTGTGGTATCCCCCCGGACCCAGTTGGCGGAGAGTTCCAGACGCTCGCTGCCGACCCCGGAAAATGCTGTTTTCGTAGAGTCGTACAAGTTGTGATTTAACTCCTGGTAGTCCAGGAAGTAATTTACTGTTCCCTGCTTGCCGGCGTGGATTGCCGCGCTCCGTGACCCAAGACCCAGATTTCGGCCCTGCAGGGACCAATAGGTGCCATCCTCGTCGCGATCGATAACATCTATGGCGCCGTTGAGGAAAAGACCGTCCCGATCAAATCCCCGATAGTCGGTAAACTCAGGTTCATCTTCCTCGAGCCACAGAATGCCAGCCTCCACATAACCTCTTGGTTCCCATTCGAAGGCACAGGCTTCGCATTCTTCAGCCGTATTGTCGCTTTCAGCCATCACACTGGCAGGGCTTACAATCAGTGCGGCCCCAAAAGGCAGGATCCAGTGTAATCTTGGCGCCACCATGGCTTTGTCCTCCTTATATCCCGCCGCTGTGTCAACGGCTCAGGTTGGCTCCAGAAGGATGGTTGGAACCATGCACTTTCGAATGACAATTCACACAACTTCCACCAATCAGGAACGGCGAGGCTCGTCCGCCGGGCAAGTCGTTGGAGGTGCGGGAAATGCTGGGGTGACCTGCCCGGGAATGGCAACTCTGACACAACAGGGGAGGCCTTTGCTTCAAGAGTGCAGGGTGGTTGGAGCCGTGTGGGCTATGACAGTTTGTGCAGTCGTCGGGAACAGGCGCATGCTCCCAGAGAAAGGGGCCGCGCTTCTCAGCATGACAGCTGTAGCAACTGTCATTCAGTGTGGGCTCTTTCAGTATGGCCGGATTGAGAGAGCCGTGGGGCTGGTGGCAGTCGGAGCACGCCATGTCACCGAAACGTATTGGATGCGATGACATTTGGTGGGACTGAACCTGGACATTCCTGTGACAGTCAGCGCAGACATTGGCTTCTTGCCGACTCACTGTTACCGGGTCCTCACTGACATGCACCTGGTGGCAGTCGACGCAAGCCACGCCCTGTCGCTGATGAGGCCCGCCATCCCAGTGCATGCGCTGATTTCGCTGGTGACAGTCGAGACAAATGCCATTCTGTTTTTCTCCCGACCAGAGAGCACTGTCGCCAAATGCAGGTATCGGAGGGCGTTCCTGATTAAAGCGGAGCCTTTTCGCATGATCAGCACCTGGCCCATGACAGGACTCACACTGATTTTTTGCAAAAGGGGTCCGGGCATCTCCAGGCACTGCATGAGGGGTCTTGAAAATGTCCATAACGGGGACTTCGCCGCTTTCATCATGGCAGGCCAGGCAAGTCTCAGCGCCTTTCTCGGTATATTCCGGGGTCGAATCCGCTTCGTCTTGCGCCATCCCCTCAATGCCACCGGAAAACCAGCCAAACAGCACAATCACCCCAGCGAGTATCAAGCGCGGACGGTAGCCCTGTTTCTGGTCGCCGATCCTGATCACTTTTGGTTCCTCTTTAGAGTTGTTATTTGCAGAGCTGATATTTCAGTGCAGTGATCAGTCGCCGGGATTATGAGCCTCGCGAACGTCGGCAATGCTGCCCGGACCATGGCACACCGAACAGCTCTCCTGATTGGCTGTACCTGCCGGAACACCAAAGCCGCCGCCATTCTGCTCCATGTGGTTTTGTGCAGGCTCATCGTCGTGACAGGAAGAGCAGCCCGCTGCCGTCGCCGTTATGACCTGGTCGTCACCCTGATTGAGCGCGGCTGCAAGCGTGATGAAATCATCGGTTCCAAAAGGAGAGGCGTTGGCGACCGTTGCCTGAGTATCGATGGTTGTTCCGAGCACCCCCTCTGGTAAGGGTAACTCGAAGGTGCCATCGGCGTGGCACGCCATGCAGTCGCCGGGCTCGCGAGGGTAACGTATTTCACTGAAATCATGGGGGGTATTGAGGAAACCGTAGACAAGCAGATCCCCGGAGCGTTTGTCAGCACCATGAATGGCATGGATCATCCACTTGAAATCAATTGGCGCCTCTTCTGCGTTATCCACCGCATTCTGGTTGATCTCGTCGTCAGTGCCATCCGGGTCTGCCGGGCGCTGCGCAAGGTCGGTGGCGCGAGGGTTATGGCACATGACGCACAGTTGGACATTATCTGTCCGGTTCGAGCCGTGCAGCGAGAGCCCATCATTCTCACCGTGACAGTTCTGGCACCTGGCCAACTCAACAACGTCCCGGCGAGCCTGGGCCTGGCTATCCGTGATCGGAAAAAAGGCCACGGCACCGGTCACCTTGACCGCCACGTCAAAGGTGCCGTCACCATCGGGGTCCACGGCCGGGTGGCCTTCAATGCCCACCGCGCCTGAACCGCTCACGTTTGCCGGTATGGCAACGGGAGAGACCACACTGAATGTGCCATCGCCGTTGGCTGTAGAGCCAGCAAGAGCATCAATTGAAACGACCTTGGCGGGCGCAACTCCGCTTCCCGAGTTGGTGTAGTCACTGGTGTCCCATGCAAGAATCACTGCCAGCCGGCTCTCGCTGCTGGTGAATTCCGGATTATTCTTCAGATCAAAAGGCTGGTCGTTGTTGGTTGGGTCTGTCACTGAAAAACGGATGTCTGGCTGCTCAGCCGGCCCTGTATTGCTGACTTCGATAATGTTGTAGCTGAATTGCCCGGCAGCAAGGCTGGCTGGAATGGTGTGAGAGTCCAGTACCGATCCGGCAATCTTGTTCTCTGCGTGGCAAACCGAGCATTCGCTGTTGTCTGTGACAATGCCTCCGGGATGGCCACCCGCCATGCCCGCGCTGAAGTCCACGTCGTCATGGCAGGAGCCACAGGACGCAATGGTCGGACGGGTGACGATATTGGTGGCGTCCGGTGTTTCGTTGCTGGCGGGGTCGTGGCATTTCACGCAGGTCTGCGGGCTTTGCGGGAAAGCGACATCGGAATAGTCATTTCTGGAATCACGGAACCCGTAAATGACATATTCCCCGCCGCTTTCAACGCTTGGCAACTGCTCACCCATGTGGATTTTGTGGATCAGGACCCGAAAATCCAGGTTGTTGCCACTGTTGGCGTCCGTGCTTCCCGGATTATGGCAGGTCACACAAAGATCCACGTCCTGGCGGCCATTACCGTGGATGCTCAATTCTCCGTGGCAGGAATTACAGGACGCCTGAGCGACAATTTTCCGCATGGGTATGTTGTCAGTCAGCCCGCTGGATGGCTGAAATGTGAAAACCGCATTGGTTAATGGCAGGGATTCACCGAGAAAGCTTCCCCGGATTTCGAGCCCTACGCGGTGCGTCAAATCCGGTTCAAAAGGTACTGTGACAGGATCAGTAATGGAATCCAGGTCAGCGGCAAATGTATATTCGTAGGTGCCGTCGCCATTGTTGACCAGGGTGCCGTCATTTTCTGTTCGGGCCTGAACGGCGTCCTGGGTTCCCGGGCCAGCACCGGCTGGTTCTATTTCATTCAGATAGCTTTGCCAGCGGTCGCTGTCGCCCTCCGTGCCCGGGACAAGCTTGGCAATTGTAAAAGACGGTTGTCCCTGGGTTAACTGGTCAAACGGAAATCCGAACTGGTCTGTGGCTTCAAATTTTACGACAGGGGCGCTATTGATGGTGACATCGGTTATACGAATCTGGAGTTCTTCGGGAACCTGATTAAAGGATCCGGGGGGGGCGGAGGTGCCGGGAGGTCCTGACGGGCCCCGATCACCGGTATCCCCCTCGCAACCGGCAAGGACGAGAAGAACGATGAACCCCCAGATCAATCCCCCAGTCCGTGCGATGATGCGGAACGACTGGGTGCGGAACGACTGGTTGATCGGCACGCAAGGTTTATGAGTTTTTGTTACCTTGTCCATGCTCATTGCCTCCCTGTTCGAAATGCCACCGGGCCTGGTGGTCAATTTCATTCTTTTACACTATGACTAATGCCGCCAGGTAGATCCCCAGCTTTTCGTTGACTGGAGTCTACGTGATTAAAAATAGTTCATCCGATCAGACCGTCGCACAGTGTGTTCTGGAAAGCTGGTTGGTAATTGATCTGCGTCAAAGTTGGTTCAACACTTAAGATGGTAGTAATTGACTTGAAATGCCAGCAGCCTGTCGGACTTAAGGCTGCTAGTAATCGAATTGCTCGGGGCGCGCGAGCAGGCTAAAGGCACGACGGAACCCACCCGAAAAAGGAGCTCGCCATGCGTTCTACCACTTCTCTTATCCCTGCTACCCTGGCCGCTCTTGCGGTGAGCGCTGGTGTTTTTGCCGGGGTTCCGTCAGCAGCCGAAGACTGTGCCAGCTGCCATAACAAGAATGGCATCAGCGATGACGAAGACGTTCCCATCATTGCCGGTGCTTCTGCCTTCTTTCTCGAAAATCAGATGTTTATTTTCAAGGAGGGGGCCCGTCCCTGTGGCACGGAAGAATTTGCAGAGGAGGCGCATAAAGGTATTGCCGAGAGTCATTGTGACCTGGCAAAACAGTTAACCGAGAAAGAGTTCACTGAGCTTGCAGCCTATTTCGCCGATCAGCCTTTCGAGAGTGCGGATCAGAAAGTCGATGAAGATCTCGCGAGCATGGGGGCGCAAATCCACCAACAGAGCTGCGAAAAGTGCCATTCCGACGGCGGCAGCCTGGTGCTGGATGATGCGGGCATTCTGGCAGGTCAATGGAAGGGCTATCTGATCAGTACCCTGCAGGATTACAAGAACGGTGACCGCTGGCAGCCGGAGAAGATGCAACCTGCAACCACTGCCCTGAGCGAAAAAGATATTCAGGCGTTAGCAGAATACTACGCCAGAGAGGGTAAGAAATAGGCGGACAGGAACGTGTTCCGGGCCACGACGGAGAGCATCAGTCTACAGGAGCAGGGCGATGGGAGCGGGGGAAGATCAGGGTTCGGAAAAAAAGGGCTGGTGGCATCGTCTCTGGCAGTGGCCGAAAACGAAATACCTCCTCTGGATTCCTGCGGGTGGTTTTTTGATGCTGGTCACGGGAGCGATTCTGCTTGGCGGGCTCAATGTCACCATGGAGAAAATGAGCTCCCTGGAATTCTGTACTTCATGTCATGAAATGAGCGCGTTTGTTTATCCGGAGTATAAGCAAAGCGCCCATTTCTCTAACCAGAGTGGTGTTCGCGCGGTCTGCTCCGACTGCCATGTGCCGAAGGACTGGTGGGGTAAGGTCGTTCGCAAGACAGAAGCGACGTTTAATGAAATCCCCGCATGGATTACCGGGAAGATTGACTCGCCTGAAAAGTTCGAGGCCCATCGCAGGGAAATGGCGGAATCGGTTTGGGCGGGAATGCGAGCAAGCAACTCGGCCACCTGCCGCAACTGCCATAGCTACGAGGCCATGGCACTGAGCATGCAGGACCGCTATGCCCAGCGCAGGCACTCCCGGGAATATCGCGAGGCTACCGATAAAACCTGCATCGACTGTCACCAGGGCATAGCCCACAACCTTCCCAAAGTCACGGTAGAGTAAGCGTTCGTACACCTTTCCAGAGAGCGGGGGGGCAAAGCAAAGTCGCCAGCTGACCCTCAGGCCGCTATTCGTTCAAGCCGGGGGGAGAAGCAATTCCTGGTCGGGCGAATAGGGGCGGAAGGTGGTTCCCATCAGACTTCCGGCTGCTGAAGAATTTCCGTTCATTGTGCCAGAAAGTGGCTCCTGCAGCGCAGACTCCTGGCAGGCATTTACCCCTGGCTTTTGCAGTTTCGGAATCGCAACCATGGCTCGGATAACTCTTGGCATCAGGCCATTTTCCATATCTGGGCCAGAAAAAAGGTCACCATTTATCCGGCAAAGTACAAAGAGCAGCCGAAGTGATGTTGAGGCCCAGGAGTGCACTGATATTTAGAGCGATTCTGGAATCCTGAAACGTTACAATGTAGACAAGCACACGCTAAAAGTCGCGTAAACTGTCATTTTCATAATTTCTAATAATATCAAGCGGTCGCCGACTATTCACATGCAACTGGAGTACTAAATCCATGACGGATCAGAAAAAGTCTGACCAGACCACAAGTTCCGAAAAACCCTGGGGCGGACGCTTCAGTGAACCTACCGATGCCTTTGTCGAGAAATTTACCGCATCCGTGGGTTTTGACCAGCGCCTGTACCACCATGACATTACCGGTTCCATTGCCCACGCCACCATGCTGGCGGAAGTTGGCGTGCTCACCAACGAAGAGCGGGACCAGATCATTGAGGGCCTGAAGGGCGTCAAGGCGGATATCGAGGCCGGCAATTTCCAGTGGTCGGTCAGTCTTGAAGACGTGCACATGAATATCGAAGCGCGCCTGACCGACCGTATCGGCATCACTGGCAAGAAGCTCCATACCGGCCGAAGCCGAAACGACCAGGTGGCCACCGATATCCGTCTGTACCTGCGGGACGAGATCGATGTGATTGCCGAGGAATTACGGCGCCTGCAATCGGGATTGCTCGACCTGGCCGAGCGCGAGGCGGATACCATCATGCCCGGTTTCACCCATTTGCAGACTGCCCAGCCGGTGACCTTCGGGCACCATCTGCTGGCCTGGTACGAAATGCTGGTGCGGGATGCCGAGCGCCTCCAGGATTGTCGTAAGCGGGTTAACGTGATGCCCCTGGGCGCGGCGGCTCTGGCCGGTACCACCTACCCCATTGACCGTACCCTGACCGCGACGCTGCTGGGTTTTGACCGGCCGACGGAAAACTCCCTGGATTCGGTCAGCGACCGGGATTTCGCCATCGAATTCTGCAGTTTTGCCGCCTTGCTGATGACCCATCTTTCTCGGTTCAGCGAGGAGCTGGTGCTCTGGACCTCCGCCCAGTTCGATTTCATTGATCTGCCGGACCGGTTCTGTACCGGCTCGTCCATCATGCCCCAGAAGAAAAATCCGGACGTTCCGGAGCTGGTCCGGGGCAAGACCGGCCGCGTCAATGGCCACCTGATCAGCCTGCTGACCCTGATGAAAAGCCAGCCGTTGGCCTACAACAAGGATAATCAGGAAGACAAGGAGCCTCTGTTCGACACCGTGGATACCATCAAGGGTTGTCTGAAGGCCTACGCCGACATGATTCCGGCCATTCGTTCCAAGGCCGATAACATGCGGGTGGCGGCCAAGCGCGGTTTCTCCACCGCCACCGACCTGGCGGATTACCTGGTGAAAAAAGGTGTGCCTTTCCGGGACGCTCACGAAATCGTGGGTAAGTCGGTGGCGTTCGGCGTGGCTGAAGGCCGTGACCTGTCTGACATGACCCTGGAAGAACTGCAGCAGTTCTCCGACCGTATCGGGGCCGATGTGTTTGATGTGCTTACCCTGGAAGGGTCGGTTCAGGCCCGCAATCACCTGGGCGGTACGGCGCCGGATCAGGTTCGTGCGGCCGTTGGCCGGGCGCGCAGCCAACTGGGCTGAGCCGCACCTGCCGGCCACGGGTGGGGCCGTTAGCCTAGCCGCCAATCCGTCCCGTGGCCAGATCAACCGCTGCCGGCGTTAGCTGTTCCAGAGGTTGCGGGCGGAACAGGCGGTAGCCCTGGCCATAATGGATGCCGAGGGTCCTGACTTTCCGGAGGGCATCGTCGCTCTCGATAAATGTGGCCACGGTGACCTTGCCGGCGGCCTCGGCAATCCGGTGCAGGGCTTCGAGCATCACCTGCTGCACCGGATCCTCTTCCAGCTGCTGCACCATCCGCCGATCCAGCTTGATAATGTCCACGGGCAATTTCGCCGCCAGGCTGTAACTTTCCACCGAAGCGCCGGCGCCGTCCAGAGCCACCCGACAGCCCGCCCGATGCAGGGCGTCGCAAAGCACGGCCACATCGTCCGGGTATTGGGTTGCATGAGCTTCGCGAATTTCCAGGCAAAAGCAGTTGGGGGCAAACGGCGATTCGCTCACAGCCCGGGCCATAAAATCCGGGAAGGTGTCATCCAGTACACTGGCCAGCGACAGGTTAAAGCCGCAGTATTTCAGTCGGGGTTCCAGCAGCGGCTGGTTGCCTAACCAGTCCAGAGTTTGGCAAATCACCTGGCGGTCCAGGCGTTTGGCCAGATCAAAACGTTCCGCGACAGGCAGGAAGTTGTCGGGCCTGAGCATGGTCCCGCCATCCGATGTTGCCGGGATCCGGCACAGGATTTCAATATGATCGCCCCAGGTGGGGCTGGCCACCGGTCGCATGGCTTGATATTCGAGAATCAGGTGACCGCCGTCCAACGCCTCGCGTATCTGCTCCACTCGTCGGCTGGCGGTTGAATCGTCGGTCTGTTGGGTGATTGCTCTGGCGGCATGGACCCGGTTTCGGCCCGAGGTTTTGGCGGTGTGGCAAAGGTCCGCGGCCTGGCTGAGCAGTTGTTCCGGATCGCCCGGTATGTCGCTGTCCATGATCAGGAGGCCGCCGGAGGCTGTGGTCTGAAGCTTGTGGCCCTGCCATTCGAAGACCAGTTCCCCGATCAGGTCCAGGGTTTCCTGGGCAATTTTCCGGGCCCGGGCCTCCGGGCAGTTCTCGATCAGCAGGGCGAAAGTGTCTCCGGCCAGTCGTGCCAGGGCGTCACGCTGATGCACCCGCACGCCGAGATTGCCGGCCAGCTCCCGCAGGTAGCGGTCACAGGTACCGCTGCCGGCCAAATCGTTGAAGCGTTCAAAGTCATCAAGATCCAGATACAGCAGGCTGTCACAGGAATTCCGGTGGGCTTTCTGTTCCAGAGTCCGGAGCATCCGGGCGATGAATTCCTTGCGGTTCATCAGGCCGGTGACCGGATCGTGCCGGATCCGGTGGTCGCCATTTGAGGCGTGGTTGATGCGGTTCCCGATGCGCCTTGCCACATGGACAGCGCCGGTCACTTCGCCAAGTTCGTTGGTCAGGCGCTGGTAGTGGAACTCATGCACCGGCAGCTCCCGGGACTGCTGGGCCATGGGCATCTCAACAACGAAGCCGTCCCGCTCAAAGGCACGATGCCAGAGGCGCTCCATCAGCCTGCGTTCATTCGGAAATTCCTGCAGAAGTTCGCTCAGGTTATCGCCGTGCCCGGGATTCACGCCAAACGTTTCCGCGAACTGGCTGGCCCAGGCGTCATTGAAATGCAGCAGGTTGAACGATGCGTCCACTGCAACCACAAGATCCGGAGTGGCCCGGGTAGTCGCTGCCAGCAGCTGTCGCGCATTCTGGCGGGCGCTTTCGCGCTGCATTTCGGCAGTCCGGTCCACCAGCGTTCCGCCGAGCCTGTGAATCCGGCCCCCCTGCTTGAGTGCCTGGCAATTCAGGGTGACCCGGCGCGGGTTCTGCCTGGAGGTAAGAATGTCGAGATCGAGGGAAAAGCGTTCGCCGGTCCGTATGCAGCGCCGGAACATGGCCCTGACCCGTGCCTGTCCGGTCTGGCAGTAGAACAGGGCCTGTTCCGGGGTGATCTCACTGCCGGGTCTGAGCTCAAGGAGCCGGAACATACCCTCCGTCCAGGTCATCTCGTTGGTTCTGGTGTGGAGCTCCCAGACCCCGAAACTGGCACTGCTCTCCGCCGAGCGCAGCAGCCGTGAGTCCCTGGTTGAACTGTCGCAAAGGGTTATGGTGGCGCTGGCGGCCTTGTCGGAATCACGCATGTCGACGCGCAGGCTCAGGCAGGCTGTGTAAAAGAAACCTTCCTTGTGCCTGAATGTCACCAGAACGCTCTGGCCACGTTCAATCCGGTGTCGGTTGGCCGGCGCGAAGGGGTCGTCCTGGCGGGATGCCAGAATCCGGTGTACCGGCTGGCCTTCCAGTTCACTGCTGTCGTAACCAAGGATGGCTTCGGCCTGATGATCGGCAAGCAGCACTTTGCCTTCATCGTCAATGCGCACAATCGTATGGCGCTCCGGTGTCGGGGACTGCTCCGAGCGGTAGCGGCGAATGATGAATTCTTTCACGACGGGTGAGCCTCGGGGGTTCTATAGCTTTTATTTTTTTGTCGGTTTTGCCACGATGCGTCCATCATACTCATACTGGCATTGAAAAGAACCTCTCCCCGGAGCCGCCTTGAGCACCCACGTTGCCCCGATTGCCCTCGATTTTGAGGAGGGTATAGACCGCAAGACTCTCCGTCGGCTGAGGGACCGGTTTCTCGTGGTCAACCAGCAGCGCTGGGACCGTGCCCATTCGGCGTTGTCCTACCGCCAGCAGATGGTTCTGGAGGTTCTGCCACTGGTGTTCCACCTCAATCATCCCGCCTTGCCGGGGTACCTGGATAGCGACTGCCCTTACGGCCTGAGTCACTACAAACCGCCAGACGCTACCATCAATGCGGCGAAGCGGCTGACCCGTACCTTTTCCCTGAAGGATGAAGGCAAGCGCAAACCGGATCTGGACGCCATGTTCCTGATGGGGAGCCCCGGTACTTTGGGGCATTCCGTTGCCAGTGATCTTGATGTCTGGCTCTGCCACCGCAACGATTTGCCGGAGCGGGGTATTCGCTGTCTCGAGCGCAAGGCGCAGAAGCTGGCCGGGTGGGCCGAATCCTTCGGCGTGGAGCTCCATGTGTTTGTTTTCTGTGCATCGGACTGGCGGGCCGGGCGCCAGCGGGCAGAGGTGACGGGGGAGAACTGTGGCAGTGCCCAGCACTTCCTGTTGCTGGACGAGTTCTACCGGACCAGCATCCACCTGGGCGGCGCCTGGCCGATGTGGTGGCTGATACCGGCCGACCAGGAAACCCGTTATGACCAGTGTATGCGAAAGCTGGTGGATTGCCGGTTTGTACGGGCCGAGGAGCACATTGATTTCGGCCCGGTCCCCTCGATACCGGAAGCAGAATTTCTGGGTGCCGGGGTCTGGCAGCTGTACAAGGGCATTGATGCCCCCTGGAAGTCCATTCTCAAGCTGCTGTTGATCGAATGCTATGCCCGGACCGCCGGGCAGGCGTTGCTGTCCGGTGAGTTCAAGCGGGCCGTCTTCCGGGGTGAAACCGACGCCGACAGTCTCGACCCCTATGTCATGCTTTATGACCGACTGGAGGGCTGGCTCTCCGGGCCGGAGGTGGCGTCGAGGCTGGACCTGGTTCGCCGCAGCCTGTACCTGAAAGCCGGCCTGCCGCTGACCCGTTCTGAGGTGTCCTCTGAGCAGTGGCGAACCCGTCTGCTGAGGCAGCTGGTTGAACGCTGGGACTGGCCGGAGAGCACGCTGGCGGAGCTGGATGAGCGCCAGCGCTGGCGGGCTGAGGATGTCACCACCCTGCGCCGGACGATCGTGAACGAGCTTACCCACAGCTACCGCTTGCTCTCAAAAATGGCCAGAGATCACGGCCAGCGGGCCGCCATCAGTGACAGCGATATCAACCTGTTGGGCCGTAAGCTGTACGCGGCGTTTCAGCGTAAAGCCGGCAAGATTGAACAGATCAATCCGGGCCTCGCGCCGTCGCTGGCGGAGGAGAATCTCGCTTTCCACCACCAGTCGGAGCAGGGTGGCAATGGTGAAGGCTGGTTGCTTTACCGGGACCTGGAAGATCCGGCCGATGCCTTCTGGCAGCCGGTTATCCGCCGCTCCGGCAATCTGGCCGAGCTGATGGTCTGGTGTTACTGCAATGGTCTGCTGACCCGCTCGACCCGGCTGAATGTCCGGGCGGGGACGAGCATTGCCTCGGTGAGCGAGCTGCGGGAGATGCTGGATGCCCTGTCCGGGTTCCTGTCATTCCCGGTTGCGCCTGCACCACGGGAGAGCCTGTCCCGGGGTGTCCGGCCCCTGAGAAATCTGTTGCTGGTCAATGTTGGCGTGGACCCACAGGCCCATCTTACGGACAAGGGGCTTCACAAGCTCAGCGCCCGGCACGATTCCCTCGGCTTCAGTGGCGGCCGGGAAAACCTGGTGATCAGCATCGATCAGATCACCTTCAACAGCTGGCACGAAGTCAGCCTGCAGCACTACGCTGCTGGCGACACGCTCATCCAGTGCCTGAAAAACGTTCTGGCATCGGTGGCGGCCAACCCAGCCGAATTGCCCGGCATTCTGGTGCATTGCCATAACCGGGGGCACGGCTCTGCCATTGCCCGCCGTGTCCAGGAGTTGTTTGCCGATGTCCTGAGGCCCTTCTTCGCCGGCGGTGCAGGGCCCCACCCGTTGCGCTACGTCATCGAAATGGATCGCCGTTATTTCCTGCTGCAGTTCAATGGCCTGGAGCCGGGCTTCGTGGCGCTGGAGAGCTTCGATGCCCTGATGGAGCACCTGGCGCTGCCCCAGGAGCGCTATCTGCCGGTGGTGTTCGATCGTTACGCGCTTCAGGACGAACCGGCCCTGCGGGCCGTTAGTCAGGCCAGTGAACCGGATAATATCCAGGTTTTTTTCCGGGTTCTGGGGGAACAGGCGCGGCTCTGGGTCGTTGATGAACTTGGCTCGGTGTTCAGCTGGGACCAGGCTGTGAACAGCCGTCGGCACCTGCTGGTGCCGGTGTTGCGGTTTCTGGACAACCTGATTGAACGGCGATTGCTCCGCCATACCGATTCGCCCGGCGTTGTTGCCGGGGTGCAATGCTACGAGATTGTCCGGCGCGACGGTGCCTGGCGTGCCGAATGCCGGCCGGAATCGGATTCGGGTGCGCCCTTGCCCGGGCTTGAGGTGCAGGCTGTCGGAATTCACGAAGGGGACAGCCGGCTGCGCTTTGATATTTTTTGTGGCGAGCAGGAATTTACCGTGCAGGAATACGGCGACCAGCTGATTCCCGCCGTGGCCCACTACATCCGTTCCCTGCGCCAGAGCGGCGAGGTTTACCCGGTGTACCTGACCGATGTCCATCTGCCCCACGATATTGACCCCAGGGTCTATCAGCAGGATATCCAGACCAGCCAGTACCTGTATTACCGGTCTGTGCTTGAGGATTCCCTGAATCGACAGCTTGCCAGAGGGCGCTGACCTCGCCGCGCGGTGCGGGTGTCAGGTATACTGCGGCCATAGTGAACTCAGGGGTAGCAGGTATGCGTGCGTGGACTCTTCCGATCATGGTGCTGTTGCTGGCGATCGCAACGAGTGGATGCGGTCAGAAAGGACCGTTGTACCGGGACAATCAGGATATTTCGGCCCGGGCTGCGGCCGAGGCATCTGATGAAGATAATCGTGACTAACGCTCCGGCCTTTCCGCCCCGTTAAACGAATCAGGAAACTCATGGATCATTTCAACTATCGCAACGGCGAGCTTTACGCCGAGGGTGTGGCTGTCTCTGCCATTGCCGGGCGCTTCGGCACGCCAGCGTACGTCTATTCCCGGGCGACCCTCGAGCGCCATTATCGCGCCTACGACGAAGCCCTCAAAGACCATCCCCATCTGGTGTGCTATGCGGTAAAAGCCAACAGCAACCTGGCTGTGCTGAATGTTCTGGCCCGGCTGGGCGCCGGCTTTGATATTGTCTCGGCGGGCGAGCTGGAGCGGGTGCTGCGGGCCGGCGGCGACCCGGCAAAGGTGGTGTTTTCAGGCGTTGGCAAGCAGGAATGGGAAATGAAGCGGGCGCTCGAGGTGGGTGTGCGCTGTTTCAACGTTGAGTCCGATACCGAGCTGGACCGACTGAATGCCGTGGCCGGCGAGCTTGGCGTCAGGGCGCCGGTTTCCCTGCGGGTGAACCCGGATGTTGATGCCGGCACCCATCCCTACATTTCCACGGGTCTGAAAGAGAACAAGTTCGGAATCGATATCGCCGAAGCGCCGGACGTATACACCCGCGCTGCGAGCCTGCCAAACCTGGAGATCAAGGGCGTGGACTGCCATATTGGCTCCCAGCTCACCACCGTCTCCCCGTTCCTGGATGCCCTGGACCGGGTGCTGGCCCTGATCGACACCCTGGCCGACCGAAGTATTCATATCCATCACCTGGATATGGGGGGCGGTCTGGGCGTTACCTACAATCAGGAGCAGCCACCGCAGCCGTCGGATTATGTCCGGGCGCTGGCGGAGCGTCTGGGTGACCGGAAGCTGGAGCTGATTCTCGAGCCCGGCCGTTCCATTGCCGCCAATGCCGGTATCCTGGTTACCAGGGTCGAGTTCCTGAAATGCACCGGGCACCGGAACTTTGCCATCATCGATGCCGCCATGAACGATCTGATCCGTCCGGCCCTTTACAGTGCCTGGCAGGCGATCATCCCGGTCACGCCGCATCAGGACGGCGAGGAAAAAGCCTGGGATCTGGTTGGGCCAGTCTGCGAAACCGGGGACTTCCTGGGTAAGGACCGTCACCTTCGCCTTCGGTCCGGGGACCTGCTGGCGGTTCGCTCTGCCGGCGCCTACGGCTTTGTCATGAGCTCCAACTACAACACCCGCAACCGGCCCCCGGAACTGATGGTCGATGGCGAGCAGGTGCATGTGGTCCGGCGCCGCGAAACCCTTGAAGACCAGCTCGCGCCCGAGAGCTGCCTTCCGGAATGAGCGGAGGCGAGGAGATGAACCAGCAGCGCCGGAGCCAGGGCCCCTTACTTCGGTTCACCAAGATGCACGGGCTGGGTAACGATTTCATGGTTGTGGATGCCATCAGCCAGCCGTTCCGGCTGCGCCCGGACACGATCCGGGATCTGGCCAACCGGAATTTCGGTATCGGGTTTGACCAGTTGCTGGTGGTGGAGCCGCCGGGTTTGCCCGACGTGGATTTCCGCTACCGTATTTTCAACGCGGACGGTTCCGAGGTGGAACAGTGCGGCAATGGCGCCCGTTGTTTCGCCCGGTTTGTCCGGGACCAGCACCTGACCAATAAAAAGGTGATACGGGTCCAGACCGCCAAGGGTGTGATCGAGCTGCGCGTTGGCCGGGATGGCATGGTCATGGTCAATATGGGGGTGCCTGAGCTGAATCCGCCGGCCATTCCGTTTGCTGCAGACCGTCGCAAGGACGTGTACACCGTGGATGTGGACGGCCAGACCGTGGAGCTCAGCGCTGTGTCCATGGGCAATCCCCACGGCGTGCTGGTGGTGGAGGACGTAGACACAGCGCCCGTGGACACCCTGGGGCCGAAGCTGGAGCGCCACCCCCGCTTCCCGGCCCGGGCCAACATCGGCTTCCTGCAGATACTGGATCGCAGCCACGCCCGCCTCCGGGTGTTCGAACGAGGCGCCGGCGAAACCCTGGCCTGCGGCAGCGGAGCCTGTGCCGCCGTGGTCGCTGGCTGTTTGCGTGGCCTGCTGGATTATCGGGTTGAAGTGGAGTTGCGCGGCGGCAAACTGGTCATTGAATGGCAGGGTGACGGGACCCCTGTTATGATGGAAGGGCCTGCAACCAGCGTATTTGAAGGGCAGTTAAGGCTGCCAGCTGATTCTGGCAGTCGCCGCCGAAAGGGCAGTGGCCGCCCCCACAAACAACGATCCTGACAGCCAGGAGTTCACCATGACAGAACAAACGGCCCGCCAGAAGGCCGGTGACCTCACCCAGAAAGAGGTGGCGGAGTACTTGCGGGCCAACCCCGATTTCTTTGTCGACCAGGACGAACTGCTGCGCAGTCTGACTCTGCCCCACGACAGCGGTCGCGCCATTTCCCTGGTCGAACGCCAGGTGCACCTGTTCCGCGAGCAGCGGGACACGCTGCGCAGGGAGCTGGTGGAGCTGGTGTCCATTGCCCGCCACAACGATCGCCTGTTTGAAAAGAGCAAGCGCCTGTTGATGCAGGTGATTGAAGCGCGGACCCTCAACGATATGGCCTCAGCCATTGATGACAGTATCCGTGGCGATTTCGGCCTCGACGCGGCCTCGGTGCTCCTGTTTACCGACGCTGAGCTACCGGAGGCCTCCCAGGGTGCCCTCCATGTGGTGAGCCCTTCGGTGGCCCGTGAACGACTGGGCAGCCTGCTTGAAGGCGAGCGGGCGGTGTGTGGCCAGTTCCGCGAGAGCGAACGGGAGTTCCTGTTTCCGGACCGGGAAGAGGCGATTGCTTCTGTCGCCCTGGTGCCCCTGCGTCATGATGAACTGGTGGGCGTGTTTGCCGTTGGCAGCTGCCAGCCGGGTTATTTTGACCAGAGCATGGGCTCGCTGTTTCTCAGCTACATCAGCGACACCCTGAGCCGGCTGCTGCCGCCCATGGTTCAGCGCCACACCATGGCCGCCCCGGTTACCGATATGGCGACGGAGTCGCGCTGAGGTGTCAGAGATTCCGGCGGCGTCGGACCTGCCCGATGAGCTGTGCGGGCCATTAACCGATTTCATCCGGCATCTGGCGTTCGAGACGCGGCATTCACCCAGAACCTGCGACAGCTATCAGCGGGACCTCCTGCGCCTTGCCCGGTGGCTGGCTGGCAGAGAGGTGCCTGCGTGGCGGCGGGTCACCAACCATGATCTTCGCCGCTATGTGGCTACTCTCAGCCGGGAAGGCCTCTCAGGCCGCAGTATTGCCCGGCACCTTTCGGCAACTCGCCGCTTTTTCCAGTTTCTGCTCAGGGAAAAGCTGGCGTCCGACAACCCGGCCCTGGACATCCGCGCGCCGAAGGGTGGCCGGCGCCTGCCCCGGGTGGCCGACGTCGACCAGCTGAGTCACCTGCTGGACAGCCAGCCGGACGACCCCCTCGAAGTTCGTGATCTGTGTATGTTTGATCTGATGTATTCCTCCGGGCTGCGGCTGGCGGAACTGGCGAGCCTGGATACGGGAACCGTTGACCTGCGAAGTGGCGAGGTCCGGGTAGTCGGCAAAGGCGGTAAAGAGCGGCTGTTGCCAGTCGGGAAAAAAGCGGTGGAAGCGATCCGGGCCTGGCTGCCTCAGAGGACGGCGCTGGCCAATGAGGGTGAAGACGCCCTGTTTGTCAGCCAGCGCGGTGGCCGGCTCAGTCACCGGAGCATTCAGGCCCGGCTTGGTCGCTGGGGGATCACCAGGGGGGCTGACCAGAAACTTCATCCCCATCTTCTGCGGCATTCCTTTGCCAGCCACATGCTTGAATCCAGTGGAGACCTTCGCGCCGTACAGGAACTGCTGGGACACGCCGACATCGCCACAACCCAGGTCTATACTCATCTTGATTTTCAGCATTTGGCCCGGGTTTATGACCAGAGTCACCCCAGAGCTCGCCGGGATAAGTATCATGGCAGGACCCATGGCGAAAACACCTCAGGTCAGTGACCGGCATGCCGGTCACTTCCACTCAATAACGGCACAGCCAGCGTAAACGGGAGCGCTCCATGGCATCCGATCCTTCCTGGAAGGAGAAATACCTTCAGAAACTCGAATCTGCTGATAACCGGGAAAAGCAGTGGAAGGCGGAGCGGAATACCCTTGAGCGTATGCTGGTGCGCACCAGCCTCGCATCCGAGGGTCAGACTCCAGAGCTTGACCGGTTGCTGGTCCGTATCCGCAAGGACCTACGGAAAAGCAGGGTGGATGTGGATGCCTGGAAGGAACTGCAGGACCAGATTGACCGCCAGGTAGCCCTGTTGGATGAACACCAGGCCTCCGGTGACAAGAAGCGGTCGTTTTTTTCGCGCAAAGAGCGGGAGCCAGAGCCAAAAAACGGTCCGGAGCCGCAACCAGAGCCTGAAATCGCCTCAGAAGCCGCTCATGCACCGGGCAATGGCCAGGATATTGAAGACAATGCCCAACGACTGCGCATTGCCCGCCGGGTTGGTCAGTTGCTGGGCCAGATGCTTACTCAGGTCTCTCTGGAACCCGCCGCCGAGGCCCGGGCCCGGGCCCTTCAGCAATCCCTGCTGGCAAGTAACGACTGGGACGAGTTGCGGGAAGGCCTGAATCATGTCGCGGAACTGGTCATTGCCGCGGTTACCCGGAGCAAGCGTGAGTTTGAGGCCTTTCTCAAGCGTCTGGATGAGCGACTCGAGATCCTGCGGGAACATTTCTCGGCCCAGTCCTCGGCCCAGACCGGTCGCCTTGATGCGTCAGAACATCTTGACCGGGAGATCCGCGAGGAAGTCGAGCGGGTCGGGCTGCAGTTGCAGGCCAGCGACAACCTCCGGGACCTCAAACAGTCTGTCAGTGGCCATCTGGAATCCATTGTTCAGGCGGTTGGCCGGTTCCGCACCCAGGAGTCAGAGCGTGAGCAGGTGCTTTCCGAGCAACTGGAGGCGATGCAGGAGAAAGTGGCCGCCATGGAGGCGCATTCAGAGCAGATGCAGGAACAGGTTCGCAAGGAACGTCTGCGAGCCATGACCGACCTGCTCACAGAGCTGCCGAACCGGGAAGCCTGGCAGGAGAGGCTGTCTTTCGAATGCAACCGCTGGCAGCGTTACCGTCATCCACTGACCATCGGCGTTCTCGATATCGACCTTTTTAAGCGAATCAATGACTCATACGGCCACAAGGCCGGGGACAGGGTGCTTCAGCTGGTTGCCAGGGAATTCAGGGAGCGGCTGCGCACCACCGATTTCGTGGCTCGCTTCGGGGGCGAGGAGTTTGTGGTGCTGTTCCCGGAAACCGGGCCCGCCGATGCCCGTACCGTCGTCGACAAGGTGCGGGAGCACGTCGGCAAGCTGCCATTTCATTTCCGGGGCGAGCCGGTAACCATTACCTTTTCTGCTGGCTTGGCGGGTTTTGTTTCGGGGGACACTGAAGAGTCGGTATTTGATCGGGCCGACCGCGCCCTTTACCAGGCCAAGGACGGGGGCCGCGATCGGGTTGTTATCAGTGAGGGCGCCGAGTCCTAGTGGCGCATCCGGGCATCCAGTTCATCGATAATCTCCGCCCAGTCACTGTCTTCCTCCAATCCTTCTTCCAGGAAATGGGACTGGCTCTCTGACCAGAAAGGGGCATCCTGGATAGCGACCTCGCTTGGCAGGGGGGAGTACCTGGCGACAAAATCCTCGATGCTCCTGGTGTCGGAGGCAAGGCCAAGCTGCTCAAATAAAGTGCTGAGGTTGTGTTTGCTGGTGTCCATGTCCATTCATCTCCTGTTGGCGGCTTGCCTGAATGAAATCGCCGGCGATTGCAGGTATTGTTCCCTGAAATGTAGCGGAACCCTTGAGGATTTCCAGTGAAGGTTAACCTTCCCCTCCTACTATGCTGCCTGCTGGCACTGTTTCAATCCCCGGTATGGGCGGACCCGCCGCAAACGTCGCCGGCGCCGGTACTCGGTATAAAGGAGCTGACCTGGCTGGCGGAGCAGGAACGCTTCCGGATAGGTCTGCGTAGTGCTCAGGTTCCGCTGGCTTTTGATACCGGCGAAGGTGCTCTGGCCGGAATCTACATCGATTATCTGGCCCGGTTATCGGAAAAGCTGGATGTGGCCATCGAACCCGTGATCCTTCGGTCGGAGAAAGACCGTGGCCCGGTTCAGCGCGAGTCTGAGACCGATGCCATTCTGACCACCCGGATGCCGGGCATGCCGGTGGTGCCGGGGAAACGGTTCACCGATCCGCTGATGTCCCTGACCTACGGCCTGTTTGTCAGTGCCGGCGATGCCGCCATTCGAACCCTGGCGGATCTGGAGGGCAGCCGGATTGCTGTCATCGACGGTGACCCGAATCAATACCCCATGCTCGACCCGGTGGAGGCGTTCACACCGGTTCCGGTCGCCAGTGTCAGCGAAGCCGTGGGGCAGGTTCTCTCTGGCAAGGCCGATGCATTTCTGGCACCGGTGCCTGTGGTTTCGGATTACCTGCAGTCGGCCATGGTGAACGGCATCGGCTTGTCGGATCTGCTCGATGACAATCCGGTGGATGTGGTGTTGCAGGTGGACGCCGGCAATGATCGTCTTTTTCAGGTACTGAACAAGGCCGTTTCGGCGATCAGCCACAACGAACATCGGGTGATCCGCCAGTCCTGGCTGCAATCGGGGCAGCCTGTGCTGGAGCGAACCGGGACCGAGCTATCTGCTTCCGACCATGACTGGCTGAAACGGCATCCTGATCTCAAGGTGGCCTTTCGCTCGGATTGGCCGCCGTTTGAATATTCCCAGGACGGCCGGCCCACTGGCCTGGTTCCGGATCTGCTGACCCGCCTCGAAGAGCAACTGAACATCCGGTTCACCCGTAAGTTGGCCGGGAGCCGGATGGACGCCGAAGACCAGCTCCGGTCCGGCGAGGTCGACATACTTCCCGGATTATCCCGGACGCCGCGTACCGAAGACGACTTTCTGTTTACCCGGGCCTACCTGACCGTACCTATAGCCCTTGCCATCCGGGATGACGGGCGCTTTATCGGCGATCTCCGGGAGCTTCGCAGTGAACGGGTGGGGGTGGTGAACCGGCACGCGGCCCACGACTACCTGCTGATTAACCACCCGAATCTGGACCTTTACCCCGTGGCCACCGTGGAGGAAGGGCTTCTGGCGCTCTCCAATGGGGATCTGGACGTTATGGTTACCCACATCCCGGCGGTCAGCTACACCGTGGCCCGGCTGGGCTTGTCGAACCTCCGGATCACCAGTATCACCCCTTACCAGTACGACCTCAGGCTGGCGGTCCGGAAGGACAGTCCGGAACTGCAGCGGGTGCTGAACAAGGCCCTGGGCAGCCTTGAGGCAAGCGAGACCGAGTCCATCTACAATCGCTGGATTCACCTCGATATTGAACAGGAAGCCGATTACACCGTGGTGCGCCGGGTGGTGCTCATTGCCATTGTCGTCGTTCTGATTTTCCTGTACTGGAACCGGAAACTGTCCCGGGAAGTGGATGAACGGATCCGCTCTGAAAATGCCCTTCGCCGCAGTGAGGACGAGTTGCGGGCGGCCAAGCTTGAAGCCGAGCGTCTCGCCCGGGAGGCAGAGGCCGCCAGCCTCGCGAAAAGCGAGTTCCTGGCAAACATGTCCCACGAAATACGGACACCGATGAACGCCGTGATCGGCTACAGTGATCTGCTCAGCAACACCGTGACCGATCCCCAGCAGCGAAACTATCTGGACGCCATCCGGGCTGGTAGCCGCAGCCTGCTAATGCTGATTAACGACATTCTGGATCTGTCCCGCATTGAAGCGGGGAAAATGCGGCTGGACTATTCCGCCGTGTCGGTGCGGCGACTGCTCGATGATGTCCGCCACATTTTCGATCTCCGGGCCCGGGAACAGGGCATCACCCTGGAGGTGAGTGTTGATTCCAAGATGCCGGCGGCCATGATGCTGGATGAAACCCGCCTGAGGCAGGTTCTGTTCAACCTGGTAGGCAATGCCATCAAATTCACCCATGAGGGTGGCGTTACTGTCCGCGCTACAGCGAAGCCCCTGAGGGTCCGGGGAGAGGGCGGCAGCCCGGGCTCCGAGACACCGGAACGCCAGTTTTACAAGCTGGTGGTGACCGTCAGGGATACCGGTATCGGTATCCCTCAGGATCAGATTGACCGGATTTTTGATGCCTTTGAGCAGCAGGAGGGCCAGAACACCCGGCGCTATGGGGGGACCGGCCTCGGCCTTGCCATCAGCCGAAAGCTGGCGCGGATGATGGGCGGAGAACTGGAAGTTGAGAGTGAATCAGGCGCCGGCTCAGTGTTCACCGTGACCTTGCCGCGGGTTGAAGCGACCGTGGAAAAGGCGGAAGACGAAGGTGCCCCGAAAGAATCCGAGCGGCTGCTGGCCCAGACCCTCAGCATGCAGGAACGGGGCTGGCTGAGAGAACAGCTCGCGGCAGATTTTGGTGACGAGTGGAAAACGGTCAGGGAAAGCGGCGATCCGGAGCAGATGAAACATTTTGCCCGGCGGGTGCTTGCCTGGGGCCAGCGATTCCGGTCCCGTTCGGTGACTGGTTACGGGGAAAAACTGCTTGCCGATGTGGAGGCGTTCAACCTCGACGCCGTCAACAGCGCGCTCGAGGCGTTTCCGAAACTGCTGGGCCGCGATGACTGACCAACCCGGCAGCGGTGCTACAGGCAGTCAAACTGGGAGCGGCGGTCGAAGGCGACTGATACCATGTCGTAACCGGAATCCGACAGCTGCCGGATCAGCTCGCGGTCTTTTAGCAGCGTCATGCAGACTTTGTGAACACTGGCCTGAAGCTGTTCTGAGGCCAGCTGACTGGAGGCCAGGCGAAAATCTACAATCAGGTATTTTCGCTCTACCGGGGCGCTGGCCGGGATATCCTCCCGCTCAACGCTTTCATAACCGATGTAGGTTGCCTGTGCCTGCGGGAAAACCTGGCTCATCAGTACGTCCAGGTTTTCACCATGGGCAAGCGGTGCCGACAACAAAAGCGTTACGGCGGTGATGCGAAGTGATTGTGTGATCGTCATTGGAGACCACTCCCTGGTGATGTTCCGGTCAATATGTAACCAATTGTAAAATTTGGTTACCGTTGATTATTACAGAGTCTGTCGCAATTTGCGTGATATGTGACATCGATTTTTCAATTGTTTGCAGTCTGGACACAGAGGCAGCATGTTTCGCGGACTCCCGGAGCGCCACGCGATCAACTATGATGTGAGAAAGACGGACGCCAAGAGGAAGACGCATGTTTCAGCTTGTCTTTAAAGGGGAATGCGTTCCCGGAACGGATCTGGAAGCTGCGCGCAACAATGCCCGCACCTTGTTCAAGGCTTCGCTCGAGCAGGTCGACCGTATGTTCAGCGGCCAGCCGGTGGTTATTCGCAACAAGCTTGAGGAGGTGCAGGCCGAAAAGTACCGTGCTGTGCTGAAAAAACACGGCATGGTCGCTTATGTACAGCCCATGGCCGATGCCCGGCCCGCCGCCAGCCCTCCGCATCCGCCTCAGCCGAAGCCGGAGGCGCCGGCAGGGCAGGCGAGTCAGCAACCTGCTGCGCCGGCAACTCCCGCCGCTGTCGCAGAGAAGAAGGGCACGGTTCCTCAAACCGAGCCTGGCGATCGTCTGCCGGTGGCGGGTGAAAAGGTAGACGACATTCTCTCTGGCTCCGGCCTGAGCCTGGCCCCGGTTGGAGAAACGCTGGCAGAGCGATCGGAGGTAGAACCACCGATGTTCCAGCATCTGGACGAATGGAGCCTGGCGCCGGCCGGCAGTGATCTTGGCGTTGAGCGCAACCTTCCTCCGCCGGTGGTGCCGGATGTGTCCCATTTGTCGCTGGCGGACGACAATTCCTCTGACAGAAAATGATGCGGCTGTGAGTTTGCGGAACTTCTGGGCGCTGCGAGTCCCATGGCTGCTGACCTCGGCCCTGCTGTTTTTCGCACCCCTTTTCGCACCCCCGGCCCTGGCCGAAGAACGACCCCGTATAGGTCTGGTTCTCAGCGGCGGTGGCGCCAAAGGCATGGCCCATGTTGGCGTTCTGCGGGTTCTGGAAGAAATGCGGATTCCGGTGGATCTGGTGGTTGGCACCAGTGCCGGTTCTGCCGTTGGCGCCCTCTACGCCAGCGGGATGCCGGTTACCGAGATTGAACGTCGTTTTATTCGGATGGACTGGCTCTCAAGCTTTCTGGATGACCCTGGCCGGGCCTATAAGCCGGTGCGCCGAAAGCGGGATGACTGGCGGTTTCCGGTGGTTCCGGGCATCGGGGTCCGCGCCGATGGATTGCATGTTGGTGGTGGGCTTATTGCCGGCCAGAACCTGGGCTTCATCCTCAACGAGCTGACCAGAAACGCCGCCCTGGTTGAAGACTTCGACCGCCTTCCGATTCCCTTCCGCGCCGTTGCCACGGATCTTGAGAGCGGTGAGCAGGTGATCATCGACAATGGCAACCTGTCCGAAGCTATTCGTGCCAGCATGAGCATTCCCGGTGTCTACGCGCCGGTGGAATGGCAGGGCCGGCTGTTGGTGGATGGTGGCGTGGCCAATAACCTGCCGATCAGTGTCGCCCGGGATCTGGGCGCCGACATTGTTATTGCGGTTGATATTACCGACAACCTGATGGAAACGGATGAATTGCGGGAGGCCTTCTCCGTTGTTGGCCAGCTCACCACCATCATGACCCGACGAAATACCGATCAGCAACTGGAGTTACTAAAGGGTAGGGATGTTTTGATACGTCCCGACCTGGAAGGCTACACCTCCGCTGATTTCTACGATGCGCCCATCCTGTTTGAACTCGGTGCCAGCACCGCCCGGGAGCACGGTGTGGAGCTTCGTCCGCTCTCGGTGTCGCAGGCAGACTGGAACACCTGGCGAGCAAGGATTGGCGCACGGGCATCGGAGTCTGAACCCGTTGCCCGGATCGAGATCGAGGACAGCCGACGGCTGGCCAGCGACTTTCTGAAAGAGCGAATCCGGCAAAAGCCCGGGGAGCCATTGGATACCGGACAGCTCGAAGTGGATCTCAAGCGCATCTATGGCCTGGGCTACTACGAGATCGTGTCCTATTCCACGTCCCGGTCCCCGGAAGGTACGATCCTGACCATACGGGTTCAGGAAAAGAGTTGGGGACCGAATTACCTGTCGTTTGGTCTCAACTACGAAGACAATTTCGACGGCGAAACCCACTTCAATATTGCGTCCTTGCTTCGTATGACCGAGCTTAACGCGCTGGGTGCCGAGTGGCAGACCGGCGTCCAGCTGGGTACCGAACCCTGGGTCCGCAGCCAGTGGTATCAGCCGCTGGACTACGGCTATAAGCGATTCCTGGTATTGGGCGGTGAGTATTCCCGGGACACCCTCAGCCTGTTTGATTCCACTGGCACGCGCATTGCTGAACTGAATGTGACTTTCCGCAAAGCAGACCTTGCTCTTGGTATGGAGGTCGGAGGCAGCGCCGAAGTCCGTCTGACGTATTCGCGGGGCTATGCCACGGTGGATGAACAGATCGGCCAGCCGGTGGCGCCGGAGGATTCCGTGCATCAGGGTGGCCTTGCCCTGCAGCTGGTTCATGACTCGCTGGACGACACGTTTTTCCCGCGCAAAGGAGGCTTCGTAGGACTTCGGGGGCGCTTTGAGCGCGAGGGCCTGGGTTCCGACCGCCGGTTTGATTCGGTGACCGGCATGGCGCTGGGGACGGGGAGCTGGAAGACACTGACCCTGACGGGGTTGGTCTACGCCCATGCGGTGACCCGAGGCACGCCGGGGATTGAAAACGCGGTCCGTCTTGGCGGGTTCCGGCGGTTGTCGGCCTATGCGCCGGGTGAAATTACCGGTGACAATGCCCTGATGGCCTCTGTCTATGCCAGCCAGACCTTCGGTGGGCCGCTTTTGCCCTGGTTTGTTGGTATGGGTTTTGAGGCGGGGAACGCGTGGCCGTCGCTGGATTCGGCGAGCTGGGACAGCTCGGTGAAATCCTCAAGTGTGTTTGCCGGCCTGGATACCTTCCTGGGCCCGGTGCAACTGGCGGCGGCCTATAACAACGAGGATAACTGGACCGCCTACCTGAATATCGGCTTCTCGTTCACCCAGCTCTTCTACTGAGAACCGTTACCCGAGTTTGCCGCTGGTATTGTCAATCGCGTCCAGAACCTGATGGCATTGCTGCAGGGCATAGCGGTGCAGAATGTCCGCCAGGCGCTCTTCATCCCGGTCCTTGATGGCGCTGATGGATTCCTGCATGTGGGCGAGGTTGTCTTCCAGCACCTGGTTGCCACCCCGCTGGAAAGCGACGAAGGCGCAGCGCTTCGCCGACGGCCAGAGGTCGTCAATGGCGGAGACAATAAAATAGTTATCGGCGTAAGCCAGCGATGCCTTGGTGTATTCGATGCCCAGCTCCAGAAAGGCCATCAGATCGTTCTTTTCGAAGCAGGCTTTCATCTGATCGTACAGCGATTCGAGCCGGGCCATATCATCCGCTTGCCAGTTGCGGACCAGCTTGCGGCCGGTGTGGGTGAGGTAAAGTTCCAGAGTCTCATAGAGGCTGCGAACGAAGTAGTCGTCCAGCGGCGTGACAAACGCGCCCTTGCGGGGAACATTGCGGACCAGGTGCCGCTTCTCCAGCAACAAGAGCCCCTCTCGTATCGAGCCATGGCTGACGTCCATCTCTTTGGCCATGGCGCCCTCGTAGATCCGTTCTCCGGACCGGAGCTGACCAAAGGCAATGAGATTTTCTATGTGGCGGGCGACCTGCTCGGTCAATGTTTCTCTGGGTTTGAACACGTTCATGATGATCTGTCGCTACTGCATGCTGGCTGATTCGTGCTGGCATAGTCGCACATTCGTGCATGCCGGAGCCAGTAGCCGCAGAAGGTCAGAGCAGGGGCGCCAGCAGCCGGACCGCCCGACAGCCCAGGCGGAACAGGAGGGAGCGATCCTGGTAGTCGCCTTCGGTCATCAGGCGTGAGCTGTCCAGATCCTCCTCCAGCATGGACTCGACGCTTCGGACAAAATGGCATGCTGTGGTAATGGCGGTAATTTCGAAGTTGAGGCGCATGGAACGGTTGTCCATGTTAGCGGTTCCGACCGCCGCGTAGCGGTTATCCACCAGAATCACTTTCTGGTGCATGAAGCCCGGCTGGTACCGGTAGATGCCTATGCCGGTCTTGCAGGCCTGGACCAGGTAGGAGTAGGCCGCTAACCCGATCAGGCGGCTGTCGGATTTTTCCGGAATAAGGATTCGTACATCCACGCCCCGCAGTGCCGCCAGCTGAAGGGCGTTCATTATCTGGAAATCCGGGACAAAATAGGGCGAGGCAATCCAGAGCCGGGTGCGGGCATTATTGATGCAGTTGAGGAAAAACAGAGTGCAGGTTTCCCAGGTATCCGCAGGCCCGGTTGGCAGCATCAGCACCTCGTCGTCGCCGGCCTGGTTCTCCACCGGGGTCCAGTCCAGATCAGGAAAATCGCTACTGGCCCAGTTCCAGTCTTCCAGCCAGGCCAGTTGAAGGCCGGTAACCGCCGGACCCTCGATGCGGCAGTGGGTGTCGCGCCAGGGTTCCTGATCCATGACAGTGCCCAGATACTCATCCCCGAGGTTAATGCCGCCGACAAAGCCGATCCTGCCGTCACACACCAGCAGCTTCCGGTGGTTCCGGAAATTGATCTGGAAACGCCGCCTGCGAATATTGCCGTTGCCGAACGAGGCCACCCGGGCGCCCGCTGTGGCGAGCTGGTTCAGATAGGTGCGCGGCAGCCAGACGCTGCCGATATCGTCGTACAGGAACCAGACTTCCACACCCTGGGCCAGTTTGCGCTCAAGGATGGACTTGATCCGTCGCCCGACCCGGTCCGAGCGGACAATATAGAACTCAAGGAGGATATAGCGCGTGGCGTCCTCCATGGCTTCAAACAGAGCCTCGAAGGTGGCTTCTCCGTCCCGTAACAGTGTGCACCGGTTGCCGTTGGTAAACGGCTGGCGACCCAGCCTGCACAATACCTGAAGCTCTTCGGTGGACCGGTCACTGGTGGGTGTCGGGATGGACGTGGTCTGTTGTTCAAACCGGTTGAGCAGATCAGTCAGGGATTCGTCGCCCAGCCGGCGGGCCTTGACGTAGCCGCCGAACCGGTATCGCCCGAACAGCACGAACATGGGTACGGCGACATAGGGCAGGCCGAGAAGCCCAATGATCCAGGCGATGGCGCCCTGGGTGGTGCGATAGGTCAGAAGTATGCGGTAGATGCACACCAGTGCGCCAAGATAGATGGCGCCTAACGCGATGGCAACCAGCGGCAACTCTCCCATCATCGTTCTCCACTAGCGTCAGCCGGCGCCTGGTCGGCTGTTCCTGGCGGTGCGAGATGCCTGGCGCGGTACTCCGCCGGGGACGTGCCGGTCCAGCGTTTGAATGCCCGACTGAAAGCACTGAGTTCGGAGAATCCGAGTAAAAAGGCAATTTCGCCGAGGGCGTAGTGGTCGGCGGCAACATAGCGCAGGGCCTTGTCCTGGCGAACCTGCTCCACCAGACCATGGAAACTGAGTCCTTCCTTTTTCAGTTTACGGTACAGGGTCTGGCGGCTCATGTGGCACTGCCGGGCCAGGGTATCGGCGTCGATTTTTTCGGTTGCCATCTGCCTTGAAATCAAACGGCGAATCCTGCGGCCGAATGAGCGGCGGGTCTGCAGCCTGGCCAGGAGTGAGTTGACCTGTTTCAGCACGGCCGAATAGACATAAGGATTTCGGCGCGGAATCGGGTGCCCCAGATGTCGGCTGCTGAAGGCCAGCCGGGTTATGCCACAGTCAAACCGGACCGGGCCGCCCAGAAGCTTCTCGTACTCATCGGCGTAAGCGGGGGCAAGGTGGGCGATTTCCGCCCAGTCGGCACGAATGCCCGGATGGATGAAGTGCCGGGTCCGGGTGATGGCGGCGGCCAGTGTCCGGTCCATATCCTGCCGGCAATAATGCTCGGCCATGTCCGGTTGCCAGCACAGGATGGCCTGGTCTCCGGCCTGCTCAAAGCTCAGCAATACCGACTCATTGATCAGCCGGTGCAGGCGCACGTATTGGGTAACCGCTTCTCCCAGGGTGTCGCAATTGAAAAACACATGCCCCACCAGCCCCATCCGTTCCGGATCCACCATCTGGCCGGCATGTAGCCCGACTCCCGGGTCGCCTGTTACCTGTTCGGCATGTTCCCACAGGCGGTAATGAGCATCGGCCGGTACCCGCCGGTCCGGATCCCTGAGTTCCGACATGGCCAGACCGGTGAGCTGCTCAACACGGGACGGGTTCAGCACGCCCTGGCGCTCAAGGTAGTGCACCAGTGCGAGGGTGCTGGACGCCGCAACCAGCGGTGCGCTAGCGGTGTCTGGCTGAGCTGATGTCACATTGTCCGGCCTGATAGTTAACAACCCGTCATGATTGCTGATACAAAATGTCAAGTGTCTGCAACCGCCTGTCAACAGTTACTCCTGTGCTTAACGATAGCATTAACCTGACAGGTTGAAGCAATGGAAAGACAATCAGGAGGTGTATTATGGAACAGCAGATCTTCGTACCCCATACCGAGGTTGAGCGCAAAAACGTGATTGAGCTCGCCGAGTACCTGAACAGCATCTTTTACTGCTGATCTTTCAGGCGTATTGTCTATGACCTTGATGTCGGGCTTTGCCCGGCTTTTTTTCGTCTTCAGAAAATGACCGCCAATACCGGCACTTGCTCGCGAGACTGGCAGTGGTAATGTATTCGTTTTGAGAATGCAGACCTATCCGGAGACTGACTGCCCATGAGTGTTGCGCTGAATCACCGCATTACCGGCGAAGGCCCGCCCCTGATCCTGTTACACGGCTTGTTCGGATCCCTGGAAAACCTTGGTGGTATCGCCCGGCGCCTTGAGGATCAGTGGCAGGTCCACGCACTGGACGAGCGCAATCATGGTGGCTCTCCTCACACTGAAGCCATGGATTATCCGACGATGGCTGAGGACGTGATTGCCTATATGGACGCTCAGGGGATCGCAAAGGCCAGCCTTCTGGGCCACTCCATGGGCGGCAAGGTAGCGATGCAGATTGCCCTTCAGGCGCCGGAACGGGTGGATAAACTGATCGTGGCCGATATTGCGCCAATCAGCTACAAGCCCCACCACGACGCCATCCTGGAGGGCCTGAATGGCATCGACCTGAACGGTGTGCGATCCCGTCAGGACGCAGACAAGCTGATGGCCGGGTTTGTTGACATCCCGGGCGTCCGGCAATTCCTGTTGAAAAACCTTGAGCGTATCCCCCGGGAACAGCAGGAAGAGGGGGGGGCGATGTTTCGCTGGCGCCTGAACCTTCCTGTCATTGACGCCTGCTACGAGAACCTCGCCAGGGCACCGGAGGGCGAGGGGCCGTTCACCGGCCCGGTGCTGTTTCTCAAGGGTGCGGATTCCGCCTACATCCAGGAAAAGCACCGGGACGATATCCAACGCCTGTTCCCCCAGGCTCAGTTGCGGATTATTCAGGACACCGGTCACTGGCTGCACGCCGAAAAAGCCGATACCTTCGCGGCGTTGTGCGTCCGTTTCCTCAGCGCCGATAGCTGAGCGGCTTCGAAGACCGGCATTTTCATGCTCACCGGCCTGTCTGCTAAGGTTAGGCAATCGCTGATATACGGAATGTACATAACAACAGGCGGGCAGAGTGTATGAAATGGCTGATGGTGGGGTTGCTGGTTGTTTTCCTGCTGCTTGGCAGTTTCCTGCTGACGCCCTCACCCGTTGACAGCAAGGCCTGGGACCCTCCCGCTCCGCCGCCCCTGACCGGGCTGTTGGCACCGAACGAGCGTTTGCGGCTTGCCGATCTGTTGGCCCGGGGCCAGGTTTACGGCCCGGAAGACACCACCATTGGCCCGGATGGCGTGCTTTACACAGGAACCCAGGATGGGTATATCGTGCGGGTGTTCCCGGATGGCCGGGTGGAAAACTGGCTGTCCACCGGTGGCCGGCCTCTGGGCATGGTGTTTGACCACCAGGGCAATCTGATCGTGGCGGATGCCTGGAAAGGCCTGCTATCCATTAGCCCCGATGGTGAGATTACGGTGCTGGCCCGGGAAGCGGAAGGCACACCGTTCCGGTTCACGGACGATGTCGATATTGCCGATGACGGACGTATCTACTTCACCGATGCCAGTTCCCGCTTTGAACAGCCGGACTACCGGCTGGATCTGCTTGAAATGCGGCCCCACGGCCGTCTGCTTCGTTACTCCCGGAAGACCGGCAAGGCCGAGGTTCTGCTGGGTAACCTGCACTTTGCCAATGGTGTCGCGGTATCTCCCGACGGCGATTCCGTGCTGGTTAATGAAACCTGGAAATACCGGATCCTGCGTTACTGGATCCGCGGCCCCAGGGCGGGACAGGCGGAAGTGTTTGCCGACAATCTGCCGGGCTTCCCCGACAATCTGGCGGTGGATGATGAGGGCCGCTACTGGGTCGCGTTTCCGACCCTGCGCAATCCCCAGGTGGACACCATGCATCGGCACCCCTGGCTCAAGGATCTGGTGGCCAAGCTGCCGGACAGTCTGAAGCCGGCGCCCCAGGAGTATGGTCTGGTGATAGCCTTTGACCGAAAAGGGCAGGTCATTACCAGCCTCCACGACACCCGGGGCACGCATCTTCAGGAGATCACATCAGTGAACCCCCAGGATGATTACCTGTACCTCGGGTCACTTCACAACGATCGCATTGGCCGGCTGGCGTTTCAGGCCATTCCGGGCCTCGGAGATAACCAATAATGCCTTACCAAGACATTGCCTGGGACCTGCCGGATCCGTTCACCATCGAGATCACCGTGCGGGGCACCAAAAGAGTTTGCCGGGATTCTCAGACCTGCTGTTGTTGCAGGCGGCAAGGGGCTGTAGGTTTCCTGAGCCCTTTTGTGCTTAACTTCTGCTAGTCTGAAGCAAAGCCAACCCCGTTTAACCTGTTGTCCGGAGATCCTCATGGAAACGACTGCTGATCAGAATACTGAATCCAAGATGCGCCATGTGGTCTACGATCGCTTTGGTGCACGCGATGTGCTGCAGGTGGCTCAATCCGACGTGCCGGCGCCCGCGGCGGGGCAGGTGCTGGTCAGGGTGCATGGTGCGGGCCTTAATCCCATCGATTGGAAAACCCGTAAGGGCCTGGGCTTTGCGGCCCGGCAGATCGAAAATTCCCTGCCCTGGACACCGGGATACGATGTCGCTGGCGAGGTAGTGGCTGTTGGCGATGCTGTCACTACGCTGGCCCCGGGCGACCGGGTGATGGGTATGGTCGGCTTTCCCGCCGGAGGTGGCGGCTACTCGGAATACGCGTTGGCGGCGGCGGATGAACTGGCTATCGTACCGGAGGAGCTGGATCTGGTGTCTGCCGGCGCTTTGCCACTGGCGGCGCTGACTGCCTGGCAGGCCCTGTTTGAGGTCGCCAAGCTGGACTCGGGCCAGAAAATCCTGATCCACGCGGGCGCCGGTGGTGTTGGGCATTTTGCGGTGCAGTTTGCGCTGGAACGGGGGGCTCATGTGATTGCCACGGCCTCTGCCGGCAACCGGGACTTTCTGGCGGAACTTGGGGTCCATGAAGTGATCGATTACCGCACCACGGATATTGCTGAGGAATGCTATGGCCTGGATGTGGTACTGGATCTGGTTGGTGGCGACACCGGCAAGCGTTCACTGCACACCCTCGGCGAACATGGTGTTCTGGTGACAATTCCGACTGTCACCGCCGATGAGATCATCAGCGCAGCTGAAGAGCTGGGCTTACGTGCCCACGGCATGACCGTCCGCCCGGATGTTTTTCACCTGGACGAGATTGCCGAACTGATCGAAGATGGCGACGTGAAGGTGCACATTGACAAGGCTTTCCCGCTGGAAGAGGTCGCGCAGGCCCACGAGCTTCTGGAAGGTGGGCACGTGCGTGGTAAGTTGGTGCTGGACTGCCGCTGAGGCGCTTCCTCAGCCGTCCGTTGAAGGCTCTTTACTGGCTGAAGGCTCCTTGCCGGTTTCTTCCCCGCCATCTTTCTCCTTGCGTTCTTTTCTTGGCTGCGGGGGCACCAGGCTGATCAGGATCCAGTCGTCATCCGGTTTCAGGTCTTCCATACTGCAAACCGGGGCGACGTGTTCCTTGCTGTCGAAGGTGAACAGTACCAGGGCCTGGTTCTGGTACTTCTTCAGGAAATCCTCGTAGCCGAACGATTCGCTCAGCTGGGTGGTCTTTATGGTGTAGCCCTGGCTCACCAGGCTGGCCAGTTTAGCGTAGCTGACGCCGTCAAAGAGTCCCCGTGTCATCTGGATCTTTTCGGCGGTCTGGTGCCGGGCCTTCTGGTCCTGATCACCCTCGGCAAGGCTGTATACACATTTGTTTCCAAACCAGTCAAGGAAGTGGTAGATGGCCAGGGAGTTCATGTGCTTGTAGGGGGAAATCACCAGAAGCTTGCCAATTCCAGTCAGGTCCAGGTGTGTGGAGGCGTGTTCTGAAACCGGGTTGCCGAAGTAAGCCTGAAGGTTTTCCATGCGTGCCTGGCGAACGTTTTCCCAGTTGGTGTCTGCCAGGGTCACCGGTACCTCATATTTTTTCAGAGCCTTTGCTATCATCCGGGCCACCGGATTGGCTCCGAGAATCAGGAAGCCGTATTCTGCCGGCTCAGCGACCTTCAGCAGTCGAGCCACCGGCCTTGCTGTCATGCTTTGCAGGGTGACAGTGGCAATAATCAGTATGAATATCAGCGGCACCAGAGCGCCGGCGCTCTCATAGCCGAGCTTCTGAAGCTGGAAGGCAAACAGGGCAGAAACCGCCGCAGCAACAATGCCCCGGGGGGCAATCCAGCTGAGGAAAAGCTTCTCCCGCCAGTTCAGGTTGGTGCCGATGGCCGAAAGGAAGATGCTCAGGGGGCGGGCGACCAGCATCAGTAGCGCCAGCACTACCACCAGGCCCCAGCCGAGCTCGGCGATGGCGGAAAACTCCACCCGTGCCGCCAGAATGATGAACAATGCCGAGATCAGCAGAACACTGAGGGATTCCTTGAATTCGAGGATACTGTCAATTGGCACCTGCTTCATATTGGCCATCCAGATGCCCATTACGGTCACCGTCAGCAGACCGGACTCGTGGGCCAGTTCGTTGGAAATGGCATACACGCCGAGCATGAAGGTCAGGGTGCCGGCATTATGAAGGTATTGGGGGATCCAGTGCTTGCGCAGTACCATGCCATTGAGGTGGCCGGCTACGGCGCCAATCAGGAAGCCCACCGCCAGGGTCTTGCCGAAAATGTACAGGGAGTGCCCGAACACATTGCCCTGGCCCCAGGAAACAATACCCTCGAACACCAGAACCGCGAGCAGGGCGCCGACGGGGTCAATAATGATGCCTTCCCAGCGCAGGATGTTGGCCAGCTTTGAATCCGGCCGCACGGATCGTAGTAAGGGGGCGATCACGGTGGGACCGGTGACAATTGAAATGGCGCCAAAAAGCAGCGCTACGGCCCAGGAAACATCGAGTACCCAGCGTGCTGCCAGCGTGCCGATGATGCAAGTGACAATGGAGCCCACCGGAATCAGGTTGCGGACCATCTTGCCGTGGCCGCGTATTTCCGCAAAGCGCAGGGTCAGGCTGCCTTCAAACAGAATAATGGCGACGGCCAGTGAAATAACCGGAAACAGCAGATCGCCGAACACGGCCTCGGGTACCAGGAACCCCAGTACCGGCCCCGCAGCGATGCCGCCCGCCAGAAGGAAAACAATGGCCGGCATGCGGACACGCCACGCGAGCCACTGGCAGAACAGTGAGAGAACGCCAATGCTGGCAAGAAGCAGGACAGTGCTGACAGGCATACTGGTTTCAGGTCCGTTGAGTTATTGGTTGGCGCGTCGAGCAATGCGGTTCAGCAGCCGGGACGCTGCAAAGAATCCGAAGCTGGCAGTCACCGGGCTGGCGGCGCCAAAACCGGAGGCGCAGTCGAGCCGGACCGGGCCATCAGTGGCGGGCTTATGCAGGCAGACTTCCCCGTCTCCGGCAGGATACGTCAGCTGCTCGAGGGAGTATACGGCCTCAATGCCAAAGCGCCGTTTCGGGTTACGGGAAAAGCCGTATTCCCGGCGCAGCAGGTTGCGCACCTTGGCCAACAACGGATCCTGAGTGGTTTTGCTCAGATCGGCTACCTGAATCTGCGTCGGGTCGATCTGTCCGCCGGCACCGCCGGCGCAGATCAGCGGGATTTTCCGGCGCTGGCAGTGGGCAATCAGGGCCGCCTTGGCCTTGACGCTGTCGATGGCATCGACCACGCCGGTCATGTCGGCCATGATCAGCTCACCGACGTTTTTGGTGGTCAGGAAACCGAAGTGCACACGGATGTCTGCTTGAGGATTGATCGCCCGCAGCCGATCAGCCATGGCATCGGTTTTGGTGCGCCCGTACTGGCCCTCCAGGGCATGGAGCTGGCGGTTGGTGTTGGAGACACAGACATCGTCCATGTCGATCAGGGTAATGGTGCCAATGCCACTGCGGGCCAGGGCCTCGGCGGCCCAGGAGCCGACGCCGCCGAGTCCGATCACGGCAATGTGGGCGTGGCGAAAGGCCTCCAGGGCGCGGCGCCCGTGCAATCGTTCAATGCCGCCAAAGCGGAAAGCGTAATCGTCGGCGTTCATGGTGTCCCCGTGCTGGTCCTGCTGGAAGCCGGACGGAATCAAAGAACGCAATTGTAACCCAGTGGTGGCGCAGACAAAAAAGCGACCATAAAAAAGCCACGCGAAGCGTGGCTTGCAATAACTACCCGGTCCGACCGGGAGCCGGGCAGGACTGGTTCAGCGGATAAACGGATTGAGCATCCGGGTAAAAGTGCCCGTAAGCTTGACTGGCGCGCTCAGCACAGACAAGGTAATGCAGTCTTCACAGCCAACCGCGACTGGCTTGTGCTCATCCTGATCGGTCAGTACCACGAAGTCCCACTGGTTGAACACCCCTTTCTGATCGGCAAAGGCGCCTTGCAGAACGATGGTCGTTTCCTCACCCCGGTGGGTGTGGGCCGGAGCCTTGCCGCCAGCCGCCAGCTTCTGCAGCACCACCTGGTCTTTCTGGCCAGGGAACCGATCGGTAATATCCAGCACGCTGACATCGCCCAGTTGCCGCTTCCAGGGCAGGCTGTTGAGGTCTTCGCCAAACAGCTTCTGAAGGGCGCCGATCCTTGGGGCCGGTGGCATTGCCGGTTGGTCAGCGGGTGCGCTGTCGATCCTGGCAAGTAGGCTGTCGAACATGCTTTCCGAGACGCTCACCTTCGGCTGTTGCTCCATCATCACAGCGCCAAGACTGTCCAGGGTGTCCACATGGCTGCGGCAATGCGAGCACTTATCCAGGTGGAGTCGGATGCAAAGGGCATGGGGCTCGCTCAGGTTGCCTGCGCTGTACTCCATCAGGCTCAGGCTGTCGGGATGATGCCGTGTCATACGTTCTGATCCTGCAAAATCACTTTCAGTTTGTTCAGTGCCAGGCGCACCCGGCTTTTCACGGTGCCAAGGGGAATGTTCAACTCATCGGCCACCATCTGGTGAGACTTGTTTTCCATGTAAACCTTGGCAATCACCGTAGTCTGTTCTTCCGGAAGATGACTCAGGGATTCGCGAATCCGCCGCTCCGACATCAAACGGTGCAGCGAGGTGACTGGCTCATTCTCGTTTTCGCCAGGGATTTGCCAGAGATCTTCGGTTTCAACCGGCATCTCGGCACTGGTGCGTTGCATCTTTCTCAACATATCAATGCGCTGGTTCCGGGCAATAGTGAAGATCCATGTGGACGCAGCCGCTTTGCGCCAGTCATAGAGGCAAGAGCGCCTCCAGATAGACACAAACACTTCCTGAACCAGTTCTTCCGCGTGGCTTGCCAGACCATTGGCCATGGCGTAGTACTTGATCTGCGGACCGAAATGCTGGAAGAGCGCATGATAGGCCTCACGATCCTGGTCCTTGCCCACTTTCTGCAGCATCTGGCTCCAGGGGTCTTTACGCCCCTCGGAACTGGTTGGCTTCTGATCCAGTGTAGTCACCGGACGCTCCTTGACAGTCGCATGATTTGAGCTTGTTCTGGTCATCATTCTATGCACTCATCCCGGGTTTGTCAGTCTGAGTGTTTACGGGCCGTTTTGTCCTGTGGATCTGTGAATCCGCAAAACCACCGACCGAGACCTGAAGACGGCCAGCCGTTTTAACTATTCTTCCAGATAGGTGTAGCCCTCCAGCCCGGCGGAGAGCTCGGCCAGCAGTGCCGACTGGGTTTCCGGTGTCAGCCCGGATGCCATGAACTTTCGCCGATACGCTTCCAACAGGGCGTCCGGTTCAAAGTTTACGTAACGAAGGACCTTGGCCACGGTATCTCCGGTGATGGGCGCGCCGATCTCGTACCCGCCCTCCGGTGTCAGGCGGACATCCACGGAATGGGTGTCGCCGAACAGATTGTGCATGTCCCCCAGAATTTCCTGGTAGGCCCCGGTCATGAAAAAACCCATGAGTAGTGGTTCTCCGGGCTGGTCTTCCGGTAAAGGCAGGGTGGTTTCAGTGCCCTGGCCATCCACGTACCGGTCGATGCGGCCATCGGAATCACAGGTGATGTCCTGGATCACGGCGCGGCGATTCAGGGGGCGATTCAGGCCGTTGACCGGCATGACCGGGAAAATCTGGTCAATGCCCCAGACATCCGGCAGTGACTGGAACAGGGAGAAATTCACGAACAGCTTTTCCGCCAGTTTTTCGTTGAGCTCGTCGATGATTTCCCGGTGGGCCCGGTTGCTGCTGTCCAGCTGGTTTCGCAGCAGGCGGCAGCAGCGGGTATACAGCGTTTCAGCCTCCGCCCGCTCCTGCAGTGAAAGCAGGCCGTGGGCAAACTGGCCATGAACATCAGCCATGGCATGCAGCACATCGTGGTAGATCTCCGCCAGTGAGCGCGGGGAGCCGGTATCTTCCAGACTCTCCAGGTCGCGCCAGAGATCGTGCAGCGGGGCCGGTGCCTCAGGTTCCGGCCGCTTCGGCACGCGATTTTCCGGCGCTTCGCGATCAATCACGTTGGTCACCAGCACCGAGTGGTGGGCGGTCAGGGCGCGCCCGGATTCGCTGACCAGATCCGGGTGGGGAATGCCGTGGCGGTCACACTCCGCCTGCAGGACATGCACCACGTTGTAGGCGTATTCATAAACGCTGTAGTTCATGGAACAGCTGCTGCGGGAGCGGGTACCCTCATAATCGACGCCCAGACCACCGCCGATATCGACCGTACCGATCGGGGCGCCCATCTGGCGTAGCTCACTGTAAAACCGGGCGCATTCCCTGAGGCCGGTCTGGATGTCCCGGATATTGGCAATCTGGGAGCCGAGATGGAAATGCAGCAGTTGCAGGGTATCCAGTGCATCGGCCTCGCGCAGGGTGTTTACCACATCCAGTACCTGGCTGGCGGACAGACCAAACTTGGATTTTTCACCGCCGGTATTCTGCCAGTTGCCCTTGCCAATGGTCGCCAACCGGGCCCGAACGCCAATCAGCGGTGCAACGCCCAGGTTAGTGGCTTCCTCCAGAATCAGCGGCAGCTCGGACTGTTTCTCCACCACAATAAATACCCGATGGCCCAGGGTCTGGCCAATCAGGGCCAGGCGAATGTATTCCCGGTCCTTGTAACCGTTGCAGACGATCACCGAGCCCGGTTGCCGGGACATCGCCAGTACCGCCATCAGCTCGGGCTTGCTGCCTGCTTCAAGGCCGATCTGTCCCTTCGAGGCGGCGGGCTCCGCAGCCAGCAGTTCTTCAACCACCCGGCGCTGCTGGTTCACCTTGATGGGGTAAACCGCTGTGTAGCAGCCCCGGTACGCCTGCTCATCCGCGACCTTGTTGAAGGCATTGCACAGTTTATTGACCCGGTCGTGCAGGATATCGACAAAGCGGATGAGAACCGGAAGCTGGAGCCCGGATTCGGTCAGTGTACGGGTCAGCTGTGGCAGATTGATCTGAGCCGGGGTGTGGCCCCGGTCCGGCCGGATCATTACCTGGCCCTCGGCGTTGACGCCGATGTAGCCATCACTCCAGTGGGCAATGTTGTAAACCTTGTGAGCCGGGGTGGCGCTGGCTTCGCTCATGCTTGCTATCCTGTCAGGAAACCGGAGCCGGCGGTTGTTCGGTCAGGGGCCGGCCTATGGCCGCCATTGTATGGATTCCCACCCCCGGCTAAAAGAACCGGGTGTGGAAAATATGTGGCCGGTAGCCACGATTATCGCTTTAGCTCACGGTGGGGCACCCCTACAATACGCCCTTTTAACACAGCCCATGGCCCACAGCGGGAGGCAAAACATGACAGCACTGAATGATGGCTGGTTTACCGAGGTATTCCAGGACCAGGGAACGGCGTTCTCCCTGCAGGTGAAAAAGAAGCTCCACGAGGAGCAGACCCCGTTCCAGAAGCTGGAAATATACGAGACCGAGACCTTCGGCAACCTGATGGTTCTGGATGGCTGCGTGATGCTGACCACCCGCGATAATTTCCTGTACCACGAGATGATGACCCACCCGGCCCTGTTTACCCACCGGGACCCGAAAAAGGTGGTGATTATCGGTGGCGGCGACTGCGGCACTCTTAAGGAAGTGCTCAAACACCCGGGTGTGGAAGAAGCCTGGCAGGTGGAAATTGATGAGCGGGTCACCCGTATGTCGGAAAAGTACTTCCCGGAATTGTGCGAAGCCAACGGTGATCCGCGCGCCAATTTTTTCTTCGGTGACGGCATCCAGTGGATCCGCGACATGGCGCCGGGCAGTGTAGACCTCATCATTATCGACAGCACGGATCCGGTCGGCCCGGCGGAAGGCCTGTTTGCCCTGGATTTCTACCGAGACGCCATGCTGGCATTGCGCGAGGGCGGCATTATTGTCCAGCAGAGTGAATCACCGCTGCTGCACACCCATAGCATCATCAAGGACATTCACAATGACATGCGCAAGGCCGGGTTCGAACACGTGCAGACCCTGCCATTCCCGCAACCGGTCTATCCCACGGGCTGGTGGAGTTGCACCATGGCCAGCAAGGAGAACCCGGTAAAATATTTCCGTGAGGAAGACGCCAACAACCGGCCGTTCGTGACCCGCTACTACAATGCCGGAGTGCACCATGGTGCGTTGGCGATGCCCCAGTTCATGGTGGATGCGCTGGAGGATGAGGTCAGGCCAGAGGAGGGTTAAGCCGGCAAAACCAAAGAGGGGTGCCAGATGGCACCCCTCTTTGGTTTTGCGTTGCCAGCGATTGTTACTTGCTGCTGACAAACTCCGGATAGGCTTCCATGCCACACTCGGACAGATCCACGCCTTCGTACTCGTCCTCTTCGCTCACCCGAATACCCATGACAGCCTTGAGGATGCCCCAGACAATCAGGCTGGCGACGAATACCCAGACGAATATGGTGATGGCGCCGATGATCTGGCCGCTGAAGCTGACATCACCGTTGGTGACCGGCACCAGAAGCAGACCCAGCAAGCCACAGGTACCGTGAACCGAGATGGCGCCCACCGGATCGTCGATGCGCAGCTTGTCCATGGTCACGATGCTCAGGACCACCAGGATACCGCCGAAGGCACCGAAGAGGGTCGCAGTCAGGGCGCTCGGAGTGGATGGCTCAGCCGTGATCACTACCAGGCCAGCCAGCGCGCCGTTCAGCAGCATGGTCAGATCAGCCTTGCCAAACATCAGGCGGGCGGTGATCAGGGCAGCAATTGCACCGCCGGCAGCGGCGGTATTGGTATTCAGGAACACCATGGCCACGGAGTTGGCGCTGGCGATATCGCCCAGCTTGAGAACCGAACCGCCGTTGAAGCCGAACCAGCCCATCCACAGGATGAAGGTACCGAGGGTCGCCATCGGCAGGTTGGCACCCGGGAAGGCGCGGATTTCACCGTTCGGGCCGTATTTGCCTTTACGGGCACCGAGAAGGATTACACCAGCCAATGCGGCTGCTGCACCCGCCATGTGAACGATGCCGGAGCCGGCGAAATCGCTGAAACCGAGATCGCCCAGGGTATACATGCCGAAGACAGACGCGCCGCCCCAGGTCCAGGCGCCTTCCATCGGGTAGATAAAGCCGGTCATGAACACTGCAAAGACCAGGAAGGCCCAGAGTTTCATGCGTTCGGCCACAGCACCGGAGACGATGGACATGGCTGTTGCGACAAACACAACCTGGAAGAAGAAGTCAGACGCGCCGGAGTAGATGGAGCCACCCTCGAAGCCGCCGTCCCGGCTGGCGAAGTCACCCAGAACAGCCGCAGTGTCAACGTCTGCGATTCCGGAAAGGAAAATGTTACCGCCGTACATGATGGCGTAACCACTAACCAGGTACATGATGCAGGCAATGGCAAACAGAGCCACGTTCTTGGTCAGGATTTCCGTGGTGTTCTTGGCACGCACCAGGCCGGATTCCAGCATGGCGAAGCCCGCTGCCATCCACATCACTAATGCACCGCACACCAGGAAATAAAAGGTGTCTATAGCATACTGCAGGTGAAAAAGATTGCTTTCCATATGAAGCCCTCCGCACGAGGCTTTTCAGGTTATAAATTTTTTTGCGTTGGCTGATCGAAAAAATCAGAGCTGGTTCAGACCGCTTCTTCGCCGGTTTCGCCGGTCCGGATCCGGATGGCCTGTTGCAGTTCGGTCACGAAGATCTTGCCGTCACCGATCTTGCCGGTGTTGGCTGCCTTGGTAATGGATTCGATGACCTGGTCCAGCAGATTGTCGCCAATGGCAACTTCCACTTTGACCTTGGGCAGGAAATCCACCACGTATTCCGCGCCACGGTAAAGTTCAGTGTGGCCTTTCTGCCGACCGAAGCCTTTGACTTCAGTGACGGTTACGCCTTGCACGCCAATCTCGGATAGTGCCTCACGGACATCATCCAGTTTGAAAGGCTTGATGATCGCTGTCACAAGTTTCATTGCTTTCTCCTTGGTAAAGCCGTCCCAACAGTGAGGGCCCGTCGGCCAGTTGTTGAGGTCGGGATGCTGCCACCTCGCACACCAATTGTGCGGATTGCGTACGAGGGCTTTAGCATCGGGTATGCCAACGCAAAAAAATACATTTAAAACAATAATCTACAATATGCGCGTACCAGAATGGCGCAAAGATCTGCACCAAAATGGAGCGGGTAGCCAGCCGATGAGTCAAATTGGAGCGGACTCACTGGCCGTTCGTCCATTATTATAAGGCCGACCGGGCACAGTATGGCAGGGGCTGCGGTGTGATACACTCCCGCAAACCGGTGAGAGCCCCTCTCTTTTAGTCGAAGCCGGACATTTCTGGAATCAGTGAGGTGATATGTGAAGGGTCCCCAGGATATTTTCGCCCAGTTACAGGGTCAGTTTGGTCAGTTCGTTCCCGATATGGCCCGCGCCGCCCGGGAGGATTTTGAAACCCAGGCCCGGGCAACAGTGATGTCGGTCCTTTCCCGTCTGGAGCTGGTAACCCGGGAAGAGTTTGATGCCCAACAGGCGGTGCTGCTGAAGACTCGTGAAAAGGTGGAGGCGCTCGAAAAACGGGTCGCCGAGCTGGAAAAATCCCTGCAGGAACAATAAACTCCGGATTAGCCCGGCAGGACGCCGGGCATGGTTTTCCGGTCACCATGGAAGGTTGTCATGCTAGCTATCGTTCATTCCCGCGCCATAATCGGCGTGTCTGCTCCCCCCGTTACGGTTGAAGTCCACCTCTCCGGGGGATTGCCCGCACTCTCGATTGTCGGCCTCCCTGAAACCGGCGTTCGCGAGAGTAAGGAGCGGGTTCGCAGCGCCCTTCTGAATGCGGGGTTCGACTTCCCCGCCCGCCGCATTACGATCAACCTTGCCCCCGCTGATCTGCCCAAGGAAGGCGGCCGGTTTGACCTGCCCATTGCCCTTGGGATTCTGGCGGCCTCGGGCCAGATTCCGGCGGAGAGTCTCGCCGATTGCGAGTTTCTCGGGGAGCTGTCCCTCGATGGTGCGCTGAGGCCTCTCAAGGGCGTGCTTCCGGCTGTGCTTGCTGCCCGGCAGGACCAGCGAGCCTTGCTGGTTCCCCATGGCAATGCCGGCGAGGCGGCCCTGGCCAGCCAGGGTGACGTGCTGGCGGCCGGCCACCTGTTGACCGTGTGTGAACACCTCAGCGGCCGGGCCAGGCTGGTTCCGGTGCCGAAATCACCATTGGAACGGGTGCCCGGCAACAACAGTGAGATACCGGACCTGTCCGATGTCCGCGGCCAACGGGTCCCTCGCAGGGCGCTCGAAGTTGCCGCCGCCGGCGGCCACAACCTGTTATTCTTCGGGCCGCCTGGCACCGGCAAGAGCATGCTGGCCAGCCGTCTGCCGGGTATTCTTCCGGCACTGACCGACGATGCGGCCATGGAAGTTGCCAGCGTTCACTCGGTTGCCGGGCTTGCCATGAGAGAGGGCGGGTGGCGCCAACCGCCGTTCCGGGCGCCCCACCACACAGCATCCGCGGTGGCCCTGGTCGGTGGCGGGAGCAGCCCGCGGCCTGGGGAAATCTCCCTCGCCCATCGCGGCGTACTTTTTCTGGATGAATTGCCAGAGTTTGAGCGTCGGGTTCTGGAAGTGCTTCGGGAACCCATGGAAACGGGGCACATCACGATCAGTCGGGCCGCGCGTCAGGTGAATTTTCCGGCTCGCTTTCAAGTCGTCGGTGCAATGAACCCATGCCCCTGCGGTTACAGTGGTCACCCGACCATTGAGTGTCAGTGCACACCGCAGCAGGTAATACGGTATCGGTCGAAGATCTCCGGGCCTCTGCTGGACCGGTTCGATCTCCATGTCGAAGTTCCGGTTCAGGGTGGCGGCGTACTGATGCAACAGGGCGGCGATGGCGAGACCAGTGCCACTGTCCGGGAACGGGTTATCGCTGCCAGGATGAAACAATCGGAACGGGGTTGCGTGAATGCTGCGCTGGCAGGGCGCGAACTGCATTCCGCTTGCCAACTGGACCGCCAGGGTGAGCAGTTGCTCTCCGGCGCCATGGAGAAGCTGGGGCTATCGGCCCGGGCATTGCACCGGATATTGCGGGTGGCTCGCACTCTCGCAGACCTTGAGGGCTGTGACGAGCTCCACCAGGGCCACCTGGTTGAAGCGCTCGGCTACCGGCAACTGGATCGTCAACAGGGGCGCAATTCGGTGGTATCCGCCTGAACCTTGTCACTCTGGTAAACTGTAGCCAAAGCCCATTAAACAAGACCCGCTGCCCGCGGTTAAGGATTGCAGATGACTAACCAGAAAGAGCCGCAAGATCCGAAAGACACTGCCACGGAATCACCGGTAACAACCCGCCGTGGTGTGCGTAGCTTTGTCCTGCGCCAGGGCCGCATGACCGAAGGTCAGAAAAAGGCGTTTGAGCGCAGCTGGCTGAAATATGGTCTCACCCGGGAAGACGGAATGATCGATCCGCGCCAGGTGTTTGGCCGGGATGCCATGCTGAACCTGGAAATCGGGTTTGGCATGGGCAAGTCACTGGCGGAGATGGCGGAAGCTGCCCCGGAGCAGGACTTCATCGGTGTCGAGGTGCACCAGCCAGGTGTGGGTGCTCTGCTCAAGGAGATTGAGGATCGCGGCCTGAAAAATGTCCGGATCTACAGTATCGACGCCAATGACGTGATTGATCTGTGCCTGCCGGATGCCTGTCTGGATCGGGTGATGGTGTTCTTCCCGGATCCCTGGCACAAGAAAAAGCATCACAAGCGCCGGCTGATCCAGCATGAGTTTGTCCAGCGCGTTCGTCACAAACTCCGCGTGGGCGGTATTCTCCATCTGGCGACAGACTGGGAGAACTACGCGGAACACATGATGGAAGTAATGAATGAATCCGAAGGGTTTGCCAACGCCCAGGAATCCGGAGGATATTCACCACGACCGGAAGATCGTCCGATTACCAAGTTTGAAAAGCGGGGCGAAAATCTTGGGCACGGAGTATGGGATCTGTTGTTTTATCGAACCAACTAGTAGTCGGTGATCCCCTGCGGGAATGTTCGGGGGCGGGCTTCAGTGGTGCGCCAGCGGATGGCGCCGCGAGGCCCGGAGAATGACCAGCCCGGCCATACCCAGGGTCAGCGCGGTAAATTTGACCAGGGCGCAGAGGGTTGCCGAAAGGCTCATCGCATCGGTGGGCGGACTGAAATTGTTCAGCAGCAGGATGTTCTCGGCGACATCACTGAGGCCGGCCGTTACGAATAGTGCCCGGACCCATCTGGCCACCATGCGCTCACGGATTCCGGGGCGGTCCCGGGTGAAGTGATGGGTCAGGAGGATGAGGGCGATGGTGTAGGCGGGAATAAACAGGAAATCCAGCCACAAGGAAACTTTGGCCCAGACTACGCCCTCACTGCGCCAGCTGCGAATGATGGCGTGCGCCTGATCCGCCGTGCCGGCGAGCTGGTAACTGACGATACCCTGGGGGGCGGAAGCGGACTGCAACGGCTGATTGATCAGCAACAGGGCAAACAGCAACACCGCAGCCACGGCCAGGCTGACTTTCAGGTCTTTTGGAAAGGCTGCCAATCCGTGTGCAGGGTCCATTACAGAAAACGCTCCAACAGGCTGTTAAGGTATCTCTGGCCCAGGGTTGTGGCCTGCAGCCGGTCTTCAACCAGCAGTTTCTCATCGCGTGCTGTTTTTAGTTTTACCCCAACTGACGACAGGGGTAAACCCGTTCGCTCGCAAAAAAGGCGTTCGCTCACCCCCTCTGTGAGCCGCAGGGCGTTCATCAGGAATTCCAGGGGCAGGTCTTCGGGAGCAATGATGTCACTGCCTGCCGTCCGGCTACCAATCCGGTTCAGGTAAGCTTCGGGCTGGCGGGTTTTCCAGTATCGCCGGATGCTGCCATTGGCCAGGCTGATCTTGCCATGGGCTCCGGCACCAAGCGCCAGGTAATCACCAAAGGTCCAGTAATTCAGATTGTGGCGTGACGCCCTGCCGCCCCGACTCCAGGCCGAAACCTCGTAATCCCGAAAACCCTGCTGCTGCAGAAATTGGGCGCCCTGACGATAGATGTCCCAGAGGTGATCGTCGTCCGGCAAATCCGGTGGCCGGCTGTAGAATTCGGTATTCGGCTCCAGGGTCAGTTGATACCAGGACAGATGCGGAGGCTGGTAATCGAGAGCGGTCCTGAGATCCTCCAGTGCCTGCTCCGGCGTCTGGCCTGGTAATCCGTGCATCAGGTCTATGTTGACGTTGTCGAACCCTGCCTGACGGGCGGCACTAATGGCGCAATGGGCGGCTTCGCTGTCGTGGATGCGCCCCAGTGCTTTCAGGTGGCTGGAGTTGAAACTCTGAACCCCGATGGACAACCGGTTGATACCGGCTTTCCGAAAGGCCTCGAAGCGGCCGGTTTCCAGTGTTCCCGGATTGGCTTCCAGGGTGATTTCCGCATCGGGGGCGATGTTGAGTCTTGCCCGCAAGTGGGCGAGCAGCCGGTTATAGAAATCACCACTCATCAGTGACGGTGTGCCACCGCCGATAAAGATGGTTTCTATGGGGCGTCCGGAGACCAAGGCCAGGTCCTGGTCGAGGTCTTCAGCCAGGGCATCAAGGTAGGCGGATTCCGGAATGGCGCCTCCTGTAGTGGTAGTGGCGTAAGTGGCGTGAGAAGCGTGGATGGCGTGGGAGTTGAAGTCGCAGTATGGGCACTTGCGCACGCACCAGGGCACATGGATATACAGGCTCAGCGGCGGGCAAACCGCCACCGGTTGGTAACTGTCGACCGGCCCATGGCTATCCACCGGTTCAGGACTGCGCACCAGCTAAGGACTCCGCCCTGAGCTGTTCTGCCAGAATTCTCAGGGCCCGGCCCCGATGGCTGATGCGGCTTTTCTCGGTGCGGGACAATTCCGCCGCGCTGCAACCCTGTTCCGGAGCCAGGAACACCGGATCATAGCCAAAACCGCCGTCGCCACTGGGTACCCGGAGTATTGACCCGGGCCAGCGACCATGGCAAATCACCGGGGTCGGGTCATCGGCGTGGCGAAGGTATACCAGCACGCAGTGGAACTGCGCTCCCCGCTGCTCATCCGGGATGTCGGCCATGGCTTCGAGCAGCGCGTTTATGTTGTCCTGGTCGGTGGCGTTTTCGCCGGCAAAGCGGGCAGAGCGAACACCGGGCTGGCCCCCGAGGGCATCAACGGCCAATCCGCTATCGTCCGCCAGGGCGGGCAGTCCGGTTGCCCTTGCTGCGTGCCGGGCCTTGAGAATCGCATTCTCGACAAACGTAACGGCGGGTTCCCCGGCCTCATCCACGCCAAGCTGTCCCTGGGCAACCGGGGTCATGCCCAGGGGCGCCAGCATCCCGGCCAGTTCGGCAATTTTGCCTTTGTTGTTACTGGCGATAACCAGGTTTTCGGTCATAACGGGCTCAATCGTTGAACAGTGTGTGGGCAAACCGTACCGCCAGATCCTGCTGATGGCCGGTGGGGCGAGCGGTGATGTTGAAGGTCATCAGCTCACCGGACGGGTACTGGTACTCGGCGATGAAATAGACGGAATCACCTTCCTGAATCCGGCGGAACGCCAGAAATCGCACCTGCTGGACATCGTTGGCCACCTTGCCCTCCACCTGGCCGCTCACCGGAGACATGGAGCCGTCCTCGTTTTCCTCCATGATGGCAATGTTGACGATGCCAATGCCCTTGCTGCGCTGAAGGTTGTTGGCTTTGGCAATCTCCGGGGCCAGAAAAGTGCTGGGAAAAACGCTCCAGAGTACGGTGTAGTCACCGAAGTTTTTTGAACCCGCATGGACCTGAGCGCTGAACAGGCCAATGAGTGTGACAACCAGGAGGTTGCGCAGAAGGCTGCGGCATGTGGAAACGGTTTTTTCGATCATTGTTCGGTCTCCCGTGTAATTCGGTAAATGGCAATCTCGCCCAGCAGGTTTGGCCACAGGCGAGCCAGCCAGCTGTTCTGGTGCTGGCCGTCCACCACCCGCCGGCTTTTGATTTTAATGCCTTTCTGTCGGCACAGGGCTTCAAAATCCTTGAAGGTGCACAGCCGTATGTTGGGCGTGTTATACCATTTATACGGCAGTGCCTCGGATTCGGGCATACGCCCGCTCAGGGTCAGTCCCCAGCGCAGGCGCCAGTGGGCAAAGTTCGGAAAGGTGACAATACCCTCGCTGCCGACCCGCAGCATTTCATCCAGAACCTTGTCTGGCCTGCGCACGGCCTGCAGCGCCTGGGTCATCAGAACAATATCGAAGCTTCCGTCATCAAAGTTGCCCAGCCCCTGGGTGTCCAGGTTCTGTTCGATGACCGCCACGCCCCTGCCCATGCAGGTTGTGATGTGGTCCGGGTTGATCTCCAGGCCAAAGCCGCTGGCGCCTCGCTCCCGGTGAAGGAAGTCGAGCAGGGTGCCATCACCACAGCCCAGATCAAGCACATGGTGGCCGGGCTGAACCCATTGCTGGATGATGTTGAGATCCGGTCTCATGCACCAACCTCCCTTGCGACGCGGTCCATGTAGGCGTTGAAAATATCAGTATACCGTGGCGTGGGAATCAAAAAGGCATCGTGCCCCCAGGGTGCGTCCACTTCAGCATAGCTGACTTTGCGCCTGGCCGCGATCATGGCGTTAACCATCTCTTCCGAGCGGGCCGGAGTGAAGCGCCAGTCAGTACTGAAGGAAAGGACCAAGTATTCGCAGGTGGCGGCAGCGAGGGCCTTGGACAGATCGCCGCCGAACTCATAGGCCGGATCAAAGTAATCCAGTGCCCGGGTCATCAACAGGTAGGTGTTGGCGTCGAAGGATTCGGAGAATCGCTCGCCCTGGTAACGCAGGTAGCTTTCCACCTGGAATTCGGCGTCGTAGCCGAACTTATAGGCCTGGTCCCTCAGTTCGCGGCCAAACTTCTCGCCCATGGAGGCATCGGACAGATAGGTGATGTGCCCGACCATACGCGCCAGCATAAGGCCCCGGCGGGGTACGGTATCGAAGTCGTAATAGCGGCCGTCATGGAATTCCCGGTCTGAGGTGATGGCCTGGCGCGCCACCTCGTTAAAGGCAATATTCTGGGCCGTCAGCCGGGGTGTGGAGGCAATAACCACCGCATGCCGCAGGCGGCCCGGGTAGTCCAGGCTCCACTGCATTGCCTGCATGCCGCCCAGGGACCCCCCGACCACGGCGGCCCAGCAATCAATGCCGAGCCGGTCCGCCAGCAGGGCCTGGCTTTTTACCCAGTCGCCGACGGTAATGACCGGAAACTCCGGCCCGTAAGGTTTGCCGGTCGCGGGGTTGGTGCTGATCGGGCCGGTGCTGCCGTGGCAGCCTCCGAGGTTGTTCAGGCTGACGACAAAAAAACGGTCGGTATCGATGGGTTTTCCCGGCCCGATGCAGCTGTCCCACCAGCCCGGCTTGCGGTCTTCGGCGGAATGATAGCCGGCGGCGTGGTGATGCCCGCTCAATGCGTGGCAGATGAGCACGGCGTTGCTCGCATCCGCGTTCAGTTTGCCGTAAGTCTCGACCACCAGGTCATAATTTTCCAGGGTCTGGCCACAGGCCAGATCAATGGGAGCGTCGAAATGATAGGTCTGCGGGGTGACTATCCCAACAGAATCCGCAGGCAGGGAATCGGGCATCGGCGCGAGAGGTTCCTGGTTCGATCCGTAAGTGTCTGGAACAGCAACGGCAAAGCCATCGCCAGCCCAGCAGTTTAAAGCCGGGGCGTGATGGCTGCAACCGCCTGCATGGTCGCTGTGGCGGGGCTTACACAGCCCCGGAGATGTTTACCACTTTCTGCTGGATCAGGGTAGGGGCCGGCTTGCGGATCTGGCGCTGCATGGCATCGGCCAGTTCCAGTTGTCGGCGGAGGTCGGTGATGGCGTGATTCAGGCGCTGGCGCTCGGCCCGGCTGTCCCGGTCATTGCGGACCATGTCGCGCAGGCGCCGGATCTGGTGTTCCAGCAACTGCTTCTGTTCCATTGAGAATTGCATAATGGGCAGCAATGCTTCCGATGGCCAGCGCTCGACGTCTTTGCGCACCCGGGCGTGCAGGGTGCGGGCTTCACCGACCATGACATTGAAGAAGCGGCGAACCAGGACGGATTGCTCGGTCAGCAGGTTTTTCGGGCTGCTGCGGAAGCGGCGGGCCTTTTTCCGCAGTTCGCGGATGGCAATGACGTGGCGGCCGGCCCGCAGAGGTATGGGTTCCAGGTGGCGGGCACGGTTATCCTCGTTGTAGCGGCGGTATATGGCGCCCACCATTTTCTCGGCCAGATGACCTTCGCTCAGCAGGTTGGTCAGATCACTCTCAAGCAGCTCAAAGAACTGATCCATGGCGCGGTTCATGCCGGCTGTGGTCCAGCTTTTCGACATGTTATCGCGGACTCGCTCGGCGTGGCCCTCAAGGCGCTCCTCGCTAACCAGCTTTTTCAGCAGGTTACCCTGGGAGTCCATCAGGCGCCGGCTGGAGCGCAGGGTGATCAGCTTCTTGTAGTAGTAGTCGTAGTCTTTCTGGGCCCGCTCGGCCAGCCGGCCCAATGCCGCTTTGTCCATGGTCGCGCCGGCACAGGCCTGGAGTTCCTCTTCCAGGGATTCCAGGCGATATTGCATGGCTGCCTGACTGTTCTGCAGCATGCCCATAAGATCGTTGATCAGGCTTTGGGTGATCAGCTGCTCCTTGTGCATCAGGATGCGCTGTATAATCAGTTGTTCGAGCTGACCAATATTGGAGCGGTCGAAAAGTTCACTGTTCCGCCTGACTCTTGCCATCAGGCCCTGTTTGGCGGAGACGGGGATGACGTCATGCTGGCGCATGCCCAGATGGTCGGCGGTATAGCTGCGCACCCGCCCGATGGCTTCCTGAGTGTGGCGCTCACCCTGCAGGTCGTCCCAGAGCACATCGATTTTGTTCAGAACGGCAAAGCGGCCGGCACGATGGTCTGCGTGCTGGGTGTCGATATGCTCTTTCCAGATGGTCATGTCACTGGCGGTTACGCCGGTGTCGGCGCTGAGCACGAAGATTATGGCATGGGCCCGGGGCAGCATGCTGATGGTCAGTTCGGGCTCGGAACCCAGGGCGTTCAGCCCCGGGGTGTCGAGTATGCGGAGCCCGCGCTCGAACAGCGGGTGTCGGATGCTGATCTGGGCGTTACGCCATGCCGGCACCTGAACATTGCCCGGGTTGTTGCGGTCATGCTCCAGCATATTCTCGTCAAACCCAAGGCTTCGGGCCTCTTCCGGCGGCACGCTCTTGACCCGGGCCACCTCGGCCAGTACTTCGCGCATGATTTCGGGGTCGCGCTCGTCCAGTTCGTGCTTGACCCAACGTTCCGGCTGTTTGCGCAGTTGTTGCAGGGACAGATCGCCGTTTCGGGTTTCAATCGGCAACAGAAGCAGATAATTCTCGTTGGCGCTACGATCGAAAAACAGCTCGGTGGGACACATGGTGGTGCGCCCGGCCTGGGACGGCAGCATACGTTGGCCGTATTCCGAGAAGAACAGGGCGTTAATCAGCTCGGTCTTGCCGCGGGAGTACTCTCCGACAAACGCAATGGTCAGTTCGTCCTCAATAAGCAATTCGAGCCCGTGGCGAATGCGGATGCTGATATCGTCGGAAAACAGATTGTTATCCTGCAGCCATAACCGGTAGCGGCCAATCTGGCGGATCAGCTCTTTTTTCCAGTTGTGGTAAGCCTCTACCTGCTGCGACAGAGTTCCCTGTGGGTTCATCGGATTTTCCTTCTGCGCGACTTCCGGGTATCCCGGGCAAAACGGGGTGCTCACGGGTGACGGATTAATTACCGGTAATACTATCCTGTCCCGGTAATGTTTGCGGCTGGGCTGCGGGGGTCAAATTGGGTGAGTTGAAAGAGTAATCATAAAAAAGGCTGCAAAATCAGAATCCTGAGCCTGCAGCCAAGCAATAATCGTTTTCGTCGCTAAGTGTTACAAAATGTATATTTGAGACGCGGTTTACAGTCCGAGTCCGATGGATCCCAGCCCTGCTGCCACTTTCATATGTCCAATGACCACCGAAATGACATTCAGAATCAGGAAGACAATGATCGGTGACAGATCCAGGCCGCCCATGGAGGGTATGATGCTACGCACCGGGCGCATCACCGGTTCGGTGATCTGGGCAACCAGCTGAATCGCCGGATGGCCGCTGCCGGGCGCTATCCAACTGACAACCACGACGGCAATGACTGACCAGAAGTAGATCTTCACGATCAGATCCAGCACGTTCAGTACCGCCCAGACCAACAGGGTGAGCGGGTTCATGGCGGGAATACCGCCGTTCAGGGCGATCAGAATCAGGAAGAGGGTGATGGCCTGGATAATGACCGCCAGAACCAAAGCGGCACCGTCAATTCCGCCCCACCCTGGGATAAAGCGCCGGAGTGGCCGTAGCAGGGGGTTGGTGGCCTTGACCGCAAACTGGGTGATCGGGTTGTAGAAATCCGCCCTGGCCAGCTGAAGCAGGAACCGCAACAGGACAATGGTCAGATAAAAGGTGGATGCGATCAGCAGGATGGTAATCAGAATGTCTGCCAGCATGAAGCCGTGTCTCCGTTATCGGTTACTGTTTGCCAGCCAGTTCTTTGGCCATTTCTTCCGAGCGCTTGAACGCCGCGTTGTAGGCCTTGCGGACCAGATCCCGCATACCGCCCGCTTCAAAGGTATTGATGGCCTGCTCCGTGGTGCCTCCGGGCGACATCACATTACGCTTGAGCTGGCCGGGATCGTGTTCACTGCGGGCGGCCATCTCGGCAGCCCCTGCCATGGTCTGGATGGCCAGTTCCCGGGCGGTGCCAGCGGCGATGCCGGCTTCCGTCGCCACTTCCTCGAGTGCTTCGAGCATCAGGAAGAAATAGGCCGGCCCGCTGCCGGAAAGGGCGGTAACGCCATGCAGAAGGTTTTCGTCGTCGACCCACAGCGCTGACCCGATGCTCTCGAACACCGACTCCACCATCTTCTTCTGGTTGTCTTTTACGTCCTTGTTGGCAAAGAGGCCGGCAGCCCCTTTGCCGACCAGAGACGGCGTGTTGGGCATCACCCTGACCAGGGGCAACCCGCCACCGAGCCAGCCATCCAGCGTGTCAACAGTCAGGCCGGCGGCAATGGAAACCATCAGTGGTCGGGTGTTCTGCACCACCGGAGCAATATCGCGACAGACATCGGCCATCACCTGGGGTTTGACCGCGAGTACCACCATGTCAGCCTGTTGGGCGCAGTAGCGATTGTCGGTGGTGACGCTCACGCCGAAACGCTTGCGGATGGATTGCAGGTGCGCGTCATCCGGTGCGCTGACCCAGATGTCGCCGGCCTTGTAGCCGTTGTCCAGCATACCGCCAATGATGGCGCTGGCCATGTTGCCGGCGCCAATAAAAGAAATGGTTGGTGATGTGCTCAAGGTTCACTCCCCGGTTGATCGGTTAAACGTCTGGACCTGATGATAGCAGGAACCGGCCGCTTCAGCTCTTTGCTGGCCGCTTGCCAAACAGTGCAGTGCCCACTCTCACCCAGGTGGCCCCTTCGGCAATGGCAATGTCCAGGTCGCCGGACATGCCCATGGACAGTGTGTCCAGGGGGCCTGCGTCTGGATAATCCGTTTTCAGTTGCTTCAGGGTGTTGGCCAGTTTCCGGAAGCTGGTCCTCAGCTCTGCCTCGGGCTGGTCCGGGTCCGGAATGGCCATCAGGCCTCTCAATTTCAGGTTCGGTAACTCGCCGATGGCGGCCACCAGTTCCGGAAGCTCCGTAATTCTGCTACCTGATTTGCTGTCTTCCTCATTAATATTGACCTGAAGGCAGATATTCAATGGTGGCATACCCGGGTCTCGTTGCTCACTGAGTCGACGGGCAATCTTGAGGCGATCGACACTGTGGACCCAGGAAAAGGCAGACGCAATTTGTCGGGTCTTGTTGGATTGTACCGGGCCGATGAAATGCCACTCGATGCCGTCGAGATCCGCCAGCGCTTCGATCTTCGCCAGGGCTTCCTGAAGGTAACTCTCACCGAACGCGCGCTGCCCCGCGGCGTAGGCCTCATGCAGATCGTCAGGCGGTCGCGCCTTGCTCACGGCGAGCAGCTGCACGGCTCCCGGCTCGCGGCCCGCCTGCAATGTTGCTTTTTGTATGCGTCGGGTTACGCTCCCGATGTTGTCTGCTATGCTGCTCATAGTGTGAAAATGCCATGTCCGGTCTGTCACTTGTACGATGACACGTTACCCGCAGGTCACTGAAATGCCAAGTGAACCACGCCGGGGCCTCGCCGGGCGCATGCGACCGGGATAAAAGAAAAAGCCTTCCGAGGATTCCTATGGATATTACTGAACTGCTTGCCTTTTCGGCCAAACAGGGTGCGTCTGACTTGCACCTGTCTGCCGGCCTGCCACCGATGATTCGTGTTGATGGGGACGTTCGCCGCATCAACCTGCCGCCCATGGAGCACAAAGAAGTCCACGGGCTGATCTACGACATCATGAACGACAAGCAGCGCAAGGACTACGAAGAATTCCTGGAAACCGACTTTTCCTTTGAAGTGCCGGGTGTGGCTCGTTTCCGTGTCAACGCCTTCAACCAGAACCGCGGTGCCGGTGCGGTGTTCCGGACTATCCCCTCCAAGGTTCTGACCATGGAAGATCTGGGCATGGGCCAGGTCTTCAAGGATGTGTCTTCGGTGCCCCGCGGGCTTGTGCTGGTGACCGGCCCGACCGGTTCCGGTAAGTCCACCACGCTGGCCGCAATGATCGACTACATCAACGATACCCGTTACGAGCACGTCCTCACCATTGAGGACCCTATCGAATTCGTGCATGACTCCAAGAAATGTCTGGTGAACCAGCGGGAAGTGCACCGGGATACCCTGGGCTTCAACGAAGCGCTGCGTTCGGCACTGCGGGAAGACCCGGACATTATCCTGGTAGGTGAGCTCCGGGATCTGGAGACCATTCGCCTGGCCCTCACCGCCGCGGAAACCGGCCACCTGGTGTTCGGCACCCTGCACACCACCTCTGCAGCCAAGACCATCGACCGGGTGGTGGATGTGTTCCCGGCCGAGGAAAAGTCCATGGTGCGTTCGATGTTGTCGGAATCGCTGCAGGCGGTTATTTCCCAGACCCTGATGAAAAAGATGGGTGGCGGCCGGATTGCGGCACACGAGATCATGATTGGTACGTCGGCAATCCGTAACCTGATCCGTGAGGACAAAATCGCCCAGATGTATTCCTCGATCCAGACCGGTGGTTCCCTGGGCATGCAGACACTGGATCAGTGTCTGGAGCGGTTGTTGCAGAAAGGGCTGATATCCCGCGAAGCGGCGCGGGCCAAGGCGAAGATGCCGGATAACTTTTAACAATGGTGCTCCCGGGGCTGGAGTTTGGGTGCCGGGAGCCGCGGGGTAATCCAGCCGGACTCCCCGAATTGAGTTTGAGGGGTGGGGCGGGTACTGCTTCCCGGGACTGTCTGCAGCATGGATGCTGCAGTCAAGCTTACATGGATGTATTCACAGCGTGTCCCGGGAAGCAGTACCCGCCCCACCCAGGCACCAAATAATGAAGACTGGGTAGAAAAATGGAATTCGAAAAACTGTTACGGCTGATGGTGGAAAAGGGCGGTTCGGACCTGTTTATTACCGCGGGTGTGCCGCCGAGCATGAAGGTGAACGGGAAAGTGCTGCCGGTCACCAAGAACGCGCTGACGCCGGAGCAGACGAGGGAATTTGTCTACGGCTCGATGAACGAGAAACAGCGCGCCGAGTTTGAGGAAACCCACGAATGTAACTTTGCGATCAGCGCCCGGGGCATTGGCCGTTTCCGGGTCAGCGCCTTCTTCCAGCGTAACCTGTGCGGCATGGTATTGCGCCGGATTGAGGTGAAGATCCCCCAGATTGACGACCTTGCCCTGCCGGGGGTGATCAAGGATCTGGCCATGACCAAGCGGGGCCTGATCATGTTTGTGGGTGCCACCGGTACCGGCAAGTCCACCTCGCTGGCGGCCATGCTGGGGCACCGTAACCGCAACAGCCGTGGCCACATTATCTCCATCGAGGATCCGATCGAATTCGTACACCAGCACCAGGGCTGTATCGTGACCCAGCGGGAAGTGGGGATTGATACCGAAAGCTTCGAAGTGGCTCTGAAGAATACCCTGCGTCAGGCGCCGGACGTTATTCTGATTGGTGAGGTGCGTACCCGCCAGACCATGGAATACTCGGTGCAGTTTGCCGAAACCGGCCACCTGTGCCTGGCGACATTGCACGCCAACAACGCCAACCAGGCGCTGGACCGGATCATTCAGTTTTTCCCGCCGGAACAGCATAACCAGATCTGGATGGACCTGTCCCTGAACCTCAGGGCCATTGTGGCACAACAGCTCATTCCCACACCCGATGGTAAAGGGCGTAAGGCGGTTATCGAGGTGCTGATCAATACCCCGCTGGTGGCGGACCTGATCCGTAAGGGCGAGGTGCATCGCCTGAAGGAGCTGATGGCCAAGTCCAACGAATCCGGTATGCAAACCTTCGATCAGGCGCTTTACCAGCTATACTCCGAAGGGTCGATTACCTACGAAGACGCTCTGGCTCATGCCGACTCCGCCAATGATCTGCGCCTGATGATTAAACTGGGTGCCGATGCCCAGGGGGCGGATAAATTGTCGTCTTCGGTGGACAGGCTCTCGATTCAGGACGACTAGAACTCGCTGCCCTCTCAGACTTTGGTCGTAGGTAGTTGGGGGCTGAACCGTTAGGGATGGCATTTGAAGCTGGTCGGTTCCGCCGCGTATACTTCGCGCGACAGAACAAGGAGAGACCATGCACAACAATTCCTCAATGCTTGCGCGAGCAATACAGCTGACCACTCTTGCGGCAATTGCCGCACCTGCGGGCGCCCTGGCGGGGGGCTTTTCCCTGAACGAGCAGAGCGCCAGTGCCATGGGCACAGCCAATGCCGGTGCCGCCGCCAATCCCGAGAACGCCACCACGGCTCTGTTTAATCCCGCCGGTATGAGCCAGTTGTCCGGCACCAATATATCTTTTGGTGCGGCGGTTCTGGATATTGATGCCGAGGCGCGGCAGTCATCTCTCTCAGCGGTTCGTCGGAACCCGGCAGTTCCCGTTCAGCCGGCGACTGGGGGTGGTGATATCGCTGATCCGGCTGTTCTGCCTAACTTTTACCTGACTCATGAAGTCAGTGACCGCGTTGACGTTGGCTTCGGTATCCATGCGCCCTACGGGCTGGCAGCGGATTACGAGGACGACTTTGCGGGTCGCTTCTTTGCCGATAAGACCGAGCTGACGGCCATTGCCTTCACTCCGTCGATCTCCGTGAACAACGGTAATGGCCTGTCCGTGGGCGCCGGCATCAACCTGATTTACGCGGAGGGCCGTCTCAGCCGGTATCAGGACCTGAGCGCTGTTGCCGGCCCGGCTGCCCTGGCTCTGGATGAACCTTATGCCGATATCGAAGGCGATGATATAGCCGCTACATTCCGGGTTGGTGTCCTTTATGAGCTGTCCGGGATGACCCAGATCGGCCTGAGTGTCCAGACGGGCACCGATCTCGATCTGGACGGCGACGCGACCATCTCCGATTTCCCGGTACTTTCCTCGCCCGGTCAGACCACAACACTGACAGAAAAGGTCCGGGTTCCGCTGGCCATTCCCGGGAGTGCAACGCTTGGTCTGCGGCATCGCTTTAACGACTCGTTTACCCTGCTGGCGGGTGCTACCTATGCCAGGTGGAGCCGGTTCGAAGAACTCGATATCTACAGCCGGGAGGGGCAGAGTGGTGAGGTATCCCAGGCAACCGGACGTCAGCCCGGCCAGCCGATCACGCACATCACCGAAAAGTGGCAGGATACCTGGCAACTTAACCTTGGCGGCATATGGCAGGTCACGCCCGACTGGGCACTGAAGGCCGGCTACGCCTGGGATGAGTCACCCGTGAACAAGCAATATGTGACTGCCCGCATACCTTCCCAGGACCGCCACTGGCTGACACTGGGTGCCCAGTGGAAGGAGATTGCTGGCGGCTGGACCGTTGACGCAGCCATGGGAACGCTGTTGTTCTCCGGAGACGCCAAGGTGAATGATCGTGAGTATGGTCATGACAATCCGACTCAACCCGCCACGCCTGCCAACTACCAGGGCACCTATGATCTGAGTGCCTGGAGTGCGGCTCTGCAGGTTAGCAAAGCCTTCTAGCCCGCACTGATCAGCCAACCACCTGACCACGGTAGATGACCTTTTTCTTCCGTGGCGGGTGGCTTTCTCCCTCGCCGTTTTCATTGGCCGTGACAGGTGGCGCGTCGGCGATCACCTGGCCGCGGTAGGTGCGCTTCAGGCCGTTGTCCTCTTCCTCGGGTTCAATGTTCAGTTGCGGAACCTGTTGCTTCAGGGTTTCCCAGGTCCGGATCAGATGGCTTGAGCGGGTTTTTCGGGCGTAATCCGCCAGTTGCTGTTCCAGATGCTCTTCCGTGAGATGCAGTTTGACGCCGAATTCTGAGTGAATCAGGCGCCGGCACTGGTGAACCAGTTTCAGCAGGCCGGGGTCCAGCAGCCAGCTACGTTCAGATGCCAGAGAAGTCATGGTTTGAGCCTCGGGAAAGTGTGTCACAACATGGCGTTGCCCCGGAACATCCGGCATGGGCAAGGCGCCGACCCTGGGGCCGGAAGCGAATTTCATGCCGTATCCGGGTGGGGCGGTGTCCGCCGCGCCCTGGCGTGAAACCCTGGCAGGAACAGGCGCCTTTGTGCTCTGAATCTCTGGCGCATTTCAGTGCATTGGCGGGCGTCCATGCCCTGTTTTGGGGTGGGTCAGTGGGCTTCGTCCCAGTTGTCGCCGGCCCCGGCCTCCACAAGCAGCGGTACATCCAGTTCTGCGGCTGCCGACATGCGTTTCACCAGTCCTTTACGGATTTTATCCAGGGCCGATTCCTTCACTTCCAGAATCAGTTCATCGTGAACCTGCATGGTCATCCGGGCTTCGTCGGCGTGCTCGGTGAGCAGCCAGTTCTCCACATCCACCATGGCCCGTTTGATAATGTCCGCTGCGGTGCCCTGCATGGGCGCGTTGATGGCCGTGCGCTCGGCAGCCTGTTGCAGCTGTTTGTTTCGGGCGTTGATTTCGGGCAGATACAGGCGGCGACCAAACAGGGTTTCCACAAAACCGTCCTCGTGGGCCTGTTTGCGGATGTTGTCCATGTATTTCAGTACCCCCGGGTAACGCTCGAAATAGCGGTCGATGTATTGCTGGGCCAGCTTGCGTTCCACATCCAGCTGCCGGGAGAGACCAAAGGCGGACATGCCGTAGATCAGGCCAAAGTTGATGGCCTTGGCGCTCCGGCGCTGGTCCGCCGATACCTCGTCCAGGTTTACACCGAAAACTTCGGCCGCGGTTGCCTTGTGAATGTCTTCCCCGTGTTCAAAGGCAGTGAGCAGTCCCTTGTCGCCGGACAGGTGAGCCATGATCCGCAGTTCGATCTGGGAATAATCCGCCGCGACCAGTTTGTACCCTTCCTGAGCGATAAACGCCTGACGTATCCGTCGTCCCTGCTCGCTGCGGATAGGGATATTCTGCAGGTTGGGCTCGGAGGAGGATAATCGTCCGGTCGCTGTGACGGCTTGATGGTAAGAGGTGTGCACACGGCCCGTCCGGTGGTGAATCAGCTCGGGCAGAGTATCGGTGTAGGTGGACTTGAGCTTGCTCAGGCTCCGGTGTTCGAGGATCAGCCGCGGCAGTTCATAGTCATGAGCGAGTTCCTGCAACACCGGCTCAGCGGTTGACGGTGCGCCCTTGGGGGTTTTCTTGACGACCGGTAAGCCCATTCTTTCGTAGAAAATGACCTGGAGTTGCTTGGTGGAGCCCAGATTAAAGGTCTCGCCTGCGACGTCGTGGGCTTCCTTTTCCAGTTCGGCCAGACGTTCGGCCAGCTCCTGGCTGTGCCGGCGCAGTGTACTCGCGCTGATCAGGGTTCCCCGCTGTTCCATACGCGAGAGCACTGGTACCAGGGGCAGGTCGATTTCCTTGTAAACGGATGCCAGTTTGCCGGTTTGCTTCAGCCTTGATCTCAGGGTCTGGTGCAGGCGCAGGGTGATGTCCGCATCCTCGGCGGCGTAGGGAGCGGCTTTCTCCAGCTCGATCTGGTTGAAAGTAAGCTGCCTGGCGCCCTTGCCGGCGATGGACTCGAAGCTGATGGTCTTTTCGCTCAGGTAGTGCATGGCGAGGCTGTCCATATCGTGGCGGGTGGCCACGGAATTCAGGACATAGGACTCAAGCATGGTGTCCTCGGCAATCCCCTCGAGGCAAATGCCGTGATTGGCCAGCACATTTTTGTCGTACTTCAGGTTCTGTCCGACTTTGGCCTGGCCCGGATCTTCAAGCAGTGGCTTGAGCTGTTCCAGTACCGCCTCACGGTCCAGCTGATCCGGAGCCCCCATGTAGTCGTGAGCCAGGGGCACATAAGCCGCTTCGCCCGGGGTGATGGCAAAGGAGACGCCAACTATCTCGGCGTCCATATAACGAAGGCTCGTGGTTTCGGTATCAAAGGCGAAAAGGTCGGCGGATTTGAGGCGCTGCAACCAGCGGTCAAGATCGCTCTGATCGGTAATAACGCTGTAGTTTTTACCGGCCTCGGGCGCCGGGTTTTCGCTGTAGTTTTTACCGGCCGGTGTTTGCGAGTCTTTATTGCTCTCCAGTTCAGCAATCCAGCTCCGGAATTCGTACTCCCGGAACAGTTCCAGCAGCTGCTGGTCATCCTGTTCACGCAGCTCCAGATCTTCCAGGCCAAAGTCCAGCTCCACATCGGTGCGGATGGTGGCCAGTTCGCGGCTCAGGGGGAGGGTTTCAGTGGCTTCCCGGAGGTACTCACCAATCTTGCCTCTGATCTCATCGGCATGCTCAATCAGATTGTCCAGATCTTCGTAGGTCTGCAGCCATTTCACCGCGGTTTTCGGTCCGCACTTGTTAACTCCCGGGATGTTGTCCACCTTGTCGCCCACCAGGGCCAGGTAGTCAACGATCTGCTCGGGGGTAACACCGAACTTTTCCACCACGCCCTCCCGGTCCATCCGGGTTTCGGTCATGGTGTTGATCAGCGTTACGTGGTCGCTGACCAGCTGCGCCATGTCCTTGTCGCCGGTTGAAACCACCACATCAATGCCCTTGCTGGTGGCTTCTTCGGCCAGTGTACCGATCACGTCGTCCGCTTCTACGCCGGTTACGGTCAGCAGGGGCAGGCCCATGGCCTTCACGATTTCGTGGATGGGTTCGATCTGGCAGGCCAGATCCTCAGGCATCGGCGGCCGGTTGGCCTTGTACTCTTCGTACAGGTCATGCCGGAAGGTTTTGCCCTTGGCGTCTAAGACCACCACCATCTTTGAGCCGGGGAAATCCTGCTCCAGGCGCCGGATCATGCTGATCACACCCTTGATCGCACCGGTGGGGTGGTCCTTGCTGGTGGTCAGCGGTGGAAGTGCATGATAAGCACGGAAAAGATAGGACGATCCGTCCACAAGAACCACTGGTGGTGTGTTTTTGCTGGTCATGTCAAAACAAGTCCGGATTCTGATTGAAGCATGGGTTGGCTTATGCAACTCTGTACTGAAATCGATGGACGAAAGGGTATCACGAAAATGAAACAAATCGCCTGCCCGGCATTGCTACTCGTCTGTTTGCCGTTGGCTGCTCTGGCCCAAGAAAAAGGGGCGCTGAACGAGACGCCGGTGGAAACGCCGAAAGAGCCCGTTGTGGTTTCCGATTATCAGCCTGCTGGCGAGGGCCCGCAAATTGTTATCCGCCCCGGCGAGAACGAGGTCTTTTATGAGTACCGGGTTAATGGTCAGCTTATGGAAATCAAGGTTGTGCCGGAAGTCGGGCCGGAATATTACCTGGTACCTGCCGATGGCGGTGGTGGTTGGGTCCGGCAGTCCGAGTCCGACACGCTGCTGCCCCGTTGGGTTATTTTCCGCTGGTAACCCTGATTCGTCTATTTCCCGCTTTTAGTATGAACATTCTAATTTTTCGGCGTAACTTGGATCCTGAGCTTGAAGCAAGGCCTGCTCCCAAGAAGTTTTAGCAGCGCCTTGGAACTTTCAGGAAACCAATAGGAGAACAGACATGGGTAAACTCAAGTCATATCAGGAACAGCTTCAGGAAATCGTCGATAAAGGCATCAATGCCGCTGAAGAGCAGCAGAAGAAGCTTGCCTCCAAGCCGTTTGATTACGCGGAAAAGCTGGAGGCCGAGGCGCGTGAGTACAGCGTCAAGACCCTGCGCAAGCGTTACAACGGTTACAGCGATAGCCTGTTTGGCCAGCTGCGCAGCCTGAACAGCCGCTTTGGCAGCTTCGCGGGTGATCTGGTCGCCAAGCTGGAAAAAGAGGCCGCTGAAGGCGCTGACGCGGTATCTGAAGCTGCCGAGGATGTTTCCGAAGCCGCTCAGGACGCCAAGAAGTCCGTTGAGGCCAAGAAGCCGGCTGCGCGCAAAACCACCGCGCACAAGACTACCGCTACTACCAAGAAGAGCACTGCTGCTTCCGCCTGAAAGCGGTGAGGCATCTCACTTGATCAGTCAGTGAAATGAAAGAAGGGCCTTCGGTTCACCGCTGGCCCTTCTTTTTATTCCGCGCTCCGGTGCGGCCCGGCTGCGGCGATCAGTTGGTTTCCCCGGCGGGCTCCAGCGGCAGTGTCCGGGCCTCGTCGGTGACTTCTTCCAGGCGTTCTATATCGGCTTCGAAGGCCTTCTGCAGTGCCTCAATTTCCTGGGTTTGCGAGGCAATCTCCCGCTCAATGTCCCGAATCTGTGACTCCAGCCTCCGGATTTTCTCAAGGATGGATTCAGGTATGTCGCGTCCGGTCCGTTCCATATCGGCCGCGCGGCTCTGTTCGCTGTCCAGCTGGCTGGATATTACCGAGATGTTGCCTCGCTTGAGCTGGATCAGGCCCTCGAGTTCCCGGATCTTTCGATGCATTGCTTTCACCGCCTGATCCGGGTGACTGAAGCGCTTCAGCAACTGCCTGTCTTTCTCACGTTGCTCGGCGAGCTCTTTCTGGCGTTGTTTTTCCGCTTCCCGGGCGGCAATTTCCTCTTCCGTGGGCGCGGGAGGAATGGTCTCGATCACACGACCATTGTTGCCCAGAATATCGTAGCCCCGTTTGGTGGCTTCCTGGGGAATAGTGCTGCTGATCACAACCTGGCCGTTCGCATCCGTGTATCGGTACATGTTGGCTGCGGCGTGGGGCGCTATGCCCAGCATAAGCGCACATGCACAAGCCCTGGCTGAAAATGCGGTCAGACGATTAGCCATTAATCAGACTCCGTAACGATCCCGGTAACTGGCGACCTTCCCGGCATGCCCGGCGAAGTCCGGGTTGGCCTTGAGGTAGTCCAGGATTTGTTCGAGGCGAATGATGCTCACCACCGGGATACCGAACTCCTTTTCCACTTCCTGAATGGCCGACAGTTCGCCATTGCCTTTTTCCTGCCGGTCCAGCGCTATAAGCACACCGGCCGGTTCGGCGCCCGCGGCCCGAATAATGTCGATGGACTCACGGATCGCAGTGCCCGCAGTAATAACATCATCGACAATCAGTACTCTGCCCTGCAGTGGTGCGCCAACAATGTTGCCGCCCTCACCATGATCCTTCTTTTCCTTGCGGTTAAACGCAAAAGGTTTGCTGTTACCGTCTGTAGCCAGGGCCATTGCTGTTACGGTGGCCAACGGAATGCCCTTATAGGCAGGCCCGAAAATGATGTCATAATCCAGCCCGCTGCGTGCTATCGCAGCGGCATAGGCCTTGCTTAACTGAAGCAGGTCATCCCCGGTATTGAACAAGCCTGCGTTGAAGAAGTACGGGCTGGTTCGACCCGACTTGAGCGTAAACTCGCCAAAGCGCAGTACGTTCCGGCGGATGGCAAACTCAATAAATTTTTGCTGATAGTCGTGCATGACAAGGCTTCTGGCGGGTGTTGATCTTTAATTAACACGTAAAAACGGTATCATACACACAAACCGAATCAGGGAACACGTATGCGGGTAGTATCAATCAGCGTCAATGGCCTCGCCCAGGCTGTTGAGAAGGGCTTTTTCGACTGGCTGGCGCAGCAGGATGCCGACGTGGTCTGCGTTCAGGACCATCGCATGCGGGCCTACGAGATTGAGGACTACAACCTGATTCCGGAAGGTTATGAGGCCTATTTCATTGATGGCGAGAACAATGAGGATGGTGGCGTGGGCATTTACACCCGCCACTTTCCGAAGGCCATCATGTACGGTTTCGCCAACGAGCAGGCGGATCGTGAGGGCCGGTTTATTCAGGCCGATTTTGACAAGGTTTCCGTGGCCTGTGTGCTCGCGCCCTGTGCCCTTGGCCGGGAAGAAGAACTGATCGGCGAAGATGACCTGACAGTGCTGGACCATAAGGACGAGTTCATGGAGTCTTTTGGTCTGCACATGCAGAAGACGCTGCGTAAGCGCCGGCAGTTTATTTTCTGCGCCAATCTTCAGACGGCCCACCATGTAACGGATGCCAGCCCGCTTTATCACAAGCTGGACTTTTCCGGTTTCCTGCCCCATGAGCGTGCCTGGCTTGACCGCCTGTTTGATGAAATGGGCTGTGTTGACGGGTTCCGGGAAGTGAACAGGCAGAGTAATCAGTTTACCTGGTGGCCGGAGCAGGCGGAAGGTTCCCGCAGGAATGCCGGTATCCGGGTGGATTACCAGTTGCTGACCCCTGGGATCCGCAAGACCATCGAGGATGGCTGGATTGACGACTCAACCCGGTTTTCCGATCACGCACCGGTGATCATGGATTACGATATCGAAATCGGTTTTTGAGTCTGGGGAAGGCGCCTGTGTGGCGACGTTTCCCCAGACACGCTACGAGCACATCCCTGTGCGCTTGCTTCGGGCCGTCCATGGCCCTCAACAGTCTGGGGAAACGTCGCCACACAGGCGCCTCAGACTTGTGAGTTAGCCTTCCAAAGCTGTTTTCTGGATTTCGAACAACTGCTCAATGCCCTGCCTGGCCAATACCAGCATGTTGTCCAGCTCTTCCTGAACAAACGGCGCACCTTCCGCCGTTCCCTGAATCTCGATAAAGCCGCCCTGGTCGGTCATGATGACGTTCATGTCGGTTTCCGCTTCGGAATCTTCCGGATAGTCCAGATCCACCACCGGGGTACCCTTGTAAACGCCAACGGACAGCGCGGCGACCATCTGTTTGAGTGGTGATTTTTTCAGGCGCTTTTCGGCCACCAGGTGGTTCAGGGCATCGACCAGTGCCACGCAACCGCCGGTGATGGCTGCGGTGCGGGTGCCGCCGTCGGCCTGGATAACGTCGCAGTCCACGGTGATGGTGTGCTCGCCCAGAGCGGAGAGGTCGACGGCGGCGCGCAGGGAGCGGCCGATCAGGCGCTGGATTTCGACGGTGCGTCCGCCCTGTTTGCCGCGGGCGGCTTCCCGGCCCATTCGGCTGCCGGTGGAGCGGGGCAGCATGCCGTATTCGGCGGTGATCCAGCCTTTACCTTCGCCCCTCATAAATGGGGGAACCTTGTTTTCGACGGAGGCGGTGCAGATAACTTTGGTGTCTCCGAATTCCACCAGCACGGAGCCTTCGGCGTGGCGGGTGTAGTTGCGGGTAATTCGAGCATCTCTCGGTTGCTCGGGCGTTCTGCCGCTTGGACGCATAGTATTTCCTGAAGTCAGTAATGAATTTCCGGGCGCGTGTCCCGGTCGATCGTGTGTCGAAAAGGCGGAAAAGTATAACACGTTGGCACTGGCCTTTTGTTTGGTTCGCCGTGGGCGTTAAGAGCCTGTTAAACTCGGATTGTTTCCACCAACCATGAGCGGAGCCGACATGATCCGAAGTATGACCGCATTTGCCCGGAAGGATGTCCAGGAAGACTGGGGGACGCTGACCTGTGAGATCCGGACGGTGAATCACCGCTACCTGGAACCGTCTTTCCGTCTGCCGGAGGCTTTCCGGGAGCTTGAGGGCCGGTTCCGTGAGGAGCTTCGGAATCAGCTGAAGCGAGGCAAGGTGGATGTGTCCATGCGGCTTCAGTCCGCCGAAAATGTGACCCAGAGCTTCGAGATTAGCGAAGAGATGGCGCAGGCCGTCAATGAGGCCGCGAATCACATCAATCGGATGCTGGATAACCCGGCCCACATCAACGCCCTGGATATTCTTCGCTGGCCTGGCGTTCTTTCGGTGCCGGAGCAGGACTATGGTCCGGCGAAAGAGGCAGCGGCCGGTTTGTTTGAGCAGACCGTTGCTGAGCTGGCATCAGTGCGGGAGCGCGAGGGAGAGCGGTTGCGGCCGTTGTTCGAAGATCGCCTTAAAGTCATGGGTGAGTTGGTCTCGGACGTGCGCGCTCGCATGCCGGAGCTGCTTGACGCCCAGGAGAAGGCGCTTCGGGAGCGGTTCGAGAAAGCGAAGGTGGAGCTGGATCCCGATCGGGTTACCCAGGAGATGGTGATGCTGGCCCAGAAAAGTGATGTGGCCGAGGAGCTGGACCGGCTGGACGCCCACATTGGCGAGGTGGCGGATACCCTGAAAAGTGAGGGGGCCATCGGTCGCCGGCTGGATTTTCTGATGCAGGAGCTGAACCGCGAGGCCAATACCCTGAGCAGCAAGAGTATCGACGCCGGAGTAACCCGCATTGCTGTGGATCTGAAAGTGCTGATCGAACAGATTCGGGAGCAGGTGCAGAACCTGGAGTGATCCCGGGGCAGGGCTTTTTGGGGTTCAGGACTGTTTCAGGCTGTCCAGGTTGTCCGGTAACCGGAACGTGACCTTTTGTTTGCTCAGCGGGCAGTCGAATTCCAGATAGTAAGCCAGCAGCTGCAGGGGAGCCGGGGCAGGTCGTCCGTACAGGCGGTCGCCGACGATCGGGTGCCCAAGGCCAGCCAGGTGGCGGCGGATCTGGTGTTTCCGTCCGGTTTCAATGCTCACCTGTACCAGGGAGGTCTGGTTGGCCTCGCTGGCACTTAGTGTCGTCACCCGGCTGGTTGCCGGTTTGCCCTCCACCGGAGCGTCAACGATCCGGTCCTGGGCGCTGACCACCCCGGTTACTCTGGCCCGGTAGTATTTGGTGATGGTTCGGGCTGAAAAGCACTGGGACAGGGCGCTCGCAGCTTTCGGGTCGTGGGCGATCAGCATCAGCCCGGCGGCGTCGGCATCGAGGCGGTGGATCAGGTGACACGGCCGCTCGAGAAGCACTTCTGCCAGCCGCAGCAGGCTGCAATGGTCGCCCCACTGGGAGCCTTGGGCGAGCATGCCGTGAGGTTTGAACCAGACGGTGTAACGCCCTTTGTCCTCCAGCAGAACCGGGTCTTCAGGTTTTCTGGCCAGTACCTTCTCGTCATAGTACAGCTGCAGGTGCACGCCGGCTCTGAGCTCCTTCGTCGCCCTTCGCAGTCTTAATTGTTTGCCCTTGTGCGTCCACCAGCAGGCGCCCTTGGTCATGGCATCCTTGATTTTCTGGCGTGAGAGCTCCGATGCCTCACTCAGTGCGTCAATGGCTTTCCGGGGTTTCTGAAGAGTAATGTCTATGGTCGTTCGCATGGGGTATATCAGTTGATAAAAGGGACAATTACGCAAATGGTATCAGGTGGCGCCCTGTCGGGGTGCGGTGTTTTGCCAAAGTCCGTATAATTCCGGCTTTACCGGTCGGAACAGGTGGCCGCCGCGTTCAGGTTTGGAGTTCTCGGGTTATGAGTCAGTCAGTTGAGCAGGGTACCCTGTACGTTATATCTGCGCCATCCGGTGCCGGTAAGACAAGCCTTGTGGCGGGCATGCTTCGCGATGACCACAAGCTTGGCGTCTCCGTGTCCCACACCACCCGCTCCATGCGCGAAGGGGAGCAGAACGGTGTTAACTACCACTTTGTCGGCCGCGAAGAATTTGAGGCAATGATTGCCAAGGGTGATTTTCTGGAACACGCGGATGTCTTTGGTAACTACTACGGCACCTCTCAGGCCTGGGTGCGGGAGACGCTGGCCAGGGGCCAGGATGTCATCCTGGAGATTGATTGGCAGGGTGCCAGTCAGGTGCGCCGGCTGATTCCCGAATGCGTCGGTATTTTTATTGTGCCGCCGTCGCCGGCAGTATTGCGCGAGCGACTGGTGGGTCGTGGTACCGACACGCCCGAGGTGGTGGAGCGCCGGTTGGCGGAGGCCAAGGAAGAGTGCCGCCACGCCGTTGAGTTCGACTTTCTGGTGGTCAATGACGACTTCGATATCGCCCTGGCGGACCTGCTGGCCATCGTCCGGGCCCAGCGCCTGCGCATGGAGGTGCAGCAGCCACGGCACCAGAAGCTTCTGGCAGGGTTGTCTGGCCTGGCCTGATACGGGCTTTTCCTGTATACAAATTGAACCGGTCGCAGTAAACTATCCGGTCTGCTGAATCAGTCATTTTATTTGTCGGGGAAGTTATGGCACGAGTTACCGTTGAAGATTGTCTGGAAAACGTTGATAACCGCTTCCAGCTGGTAATGCTGGCTACCAAGCGTGCGCGTCAGCTCGCTACCAAGGGGGCCGAGCCGATGGTGCCGGAAGAAAATGATAAGCCGACGGTGATTGCCCTGCGCGAAATCGCCGAAGGCAAGATTACTCGTGATCTGCTTAAGGAAGACGACGACGAGTGAGCTGTCTGCGGATATTGGGCATAAGTACCTGTCCGTGAGTGAGAAGCATTGAAATCCGTCCCCGCGGTTTTATAGTGTGTCTATAGAACGTTGCTGGAAGGACTAAGGAAGGACCCGGATGCGTGCATTCGGGTTTTTTTGTCCCTGAATTTCATGAGGTTGTGGAGGCGCGGTGTCGGCAGAGGCTACGGTTGAAGGGCTGGCGAGAGAGCTCAGCTCCTATCTGGATACCCATCGCATCAATCAGGTGCGACGGGCCTACTACTATGCCGAACAGGCCCATGAGGGCCAGATGCGCAAAAGCGGCGACCGCTACATTACCCATCCCCTGGCCGTTGCCCATATCCTCGCCGATCTCCGGCTGGACCACCAGAGCCTGATGGCCGCGATGCTTCACGATGTCATTGAAGACACCGGTATCCCGAAGGATGCCCTGTCGGAGCAGTTCGGTGAGGATGTGGCCGAGCTGGTGGATGGCGTCAGCAAGCTGACCCAGATTGAGTTCCGCTCCCGGGCGGAAGCCCAGGCTGAGAACTTCCAGAAGATGACTCTCGCCATGGCCCGGGATATACGGGTCATCCTGGTGAAGCTGGCTGACCGGCTGCACAACATGCGCACCCTCGGTCCCATGCCTTACGAGAAACGCCAGCGCATTGCCACCGAAACCCTCGATATCTACGCCCCGATCGCCAACCGCCTTGGTATGCACTCGATCTGCACCGAACTTGAGGATCTGGGTTTCTCCTCCCTGTATCCGATGCGATCGAAGTACATCTCGAAAGCGGTGGAGAAGCTTCGGGGCAGCCACCGGGAAATCATCGAAGACATCCGTGGCAAGTTGCAGGAAAAGCTGGAAGAGCGCGGCCTGCCCGGGCGGATTCTTGGCCGGGAGAAACACCTGAACAGCATCTACAACAAGATGAAGTTCAAGCAGAAATCCTTCCATGAAATCATGGATGTGTACGCCTTCCGGATTATTACCGACACCGAGGATGACTGTTATCGCATCCTCGGTGCCGTTCACAGCCTGTACAAGCCCCTGCCGGGCCGGTTCAAGGACTACATTGCCATGCCCAAGGCCAATGGCTACCAGTCTATCCATACCACCCTGTTCGGCATGCACGTGAACATTGAAATCCAGATCCGCACTGAGGAAATGGAGCACATCGCCAACAACGGTATTGCGGCTCACTGGATGTACAAGAACGAGCCCAGCAGCGTTACCAGTGCGAACCAGGCAAGGGTTGATCGCTGGGTGAAGGGTCTGATGGAAATGCGGGAGCGGGCCGATGATTCCATGGAATTCATTGAGCACGTGAAAGTGGATCTGTTCCCGGACGAGATCTACGTGTTCACGCCCAAGGGCCGCATCATGGAGCTGCCCAGCGGGGCAACACCGGTAGATTTCGCCTACGCGATCCACACCGATATCGGTAATGCCACCGTGGCCTGCCGGATCAACCGTAATCTCGGTTCCCTGAGCCAGCCCCTTCAAAGCGGTCAGACCGTCGAAATCATTACCGCACCCGGTGCCCGGCCCAATCCGGCCTGGCTCAGTTTCGTGGTTACCGGCAAGGCAAGAAGCAGTATCCGTCATGTCCTGAAGAGCCAGAAGCGGGCGGAATCGCTGGAGCTGGGACGGGCCTTGCTGAAGAAGTCGCTGAAAGGCTTTGGTGCCAAACTGTCGGATATCAGCGATGCCCAGAAACAGGCGGTGGTGAATCACAACCAGGTGAACAGTTTTGACGACCTGATCGGTGACATTGGTCTTGGAAACCGGATGGCCTATCTGGTTGCCCGTCAGCTCGTAAGCGGTGCCGAAGGACCGGACTCCGGTGAGGGCGCCCGGGATATCGAGGGTGGCAATCAAAGCCCGGTGACGATTCGTGGTACCGAGGGACTGCTGGTCCGGTTTGCCAGCTGTTGCAAGCCGATTCCCGGTGACCCGGTGGTGGGTGTTATGGATTCCGGCAAAGGCATGGTAATTCATTCCGATACCTGCTCTCGCTTGCCGGAAGACGACGAAGGCCGGGCCCGCCTGACCCATCTCAAGTGGGCCAAGGACATTACCGATGAATTTTCTGTGGAGTTGCGGGTAGAGCTTGAGCGTCAGCGCGGTGTGATTGCCGAGATGGCAAACGCCGTGGCCATGGCTGACGGTAACATCGAGCGCATCAATGTGGAGGAGCAGAATGCCCGCTTCGGTGTCGTCAGCCTGGTGGTGCATGTGCAAGGGCGCCGGCATCTGGCCCGGGTTATGCGGCGCATCCGCAATATTCGGGCAATTACCCACATCAGCCGCGTACGGCACTGAACCAGACCAAAGCCCGGTTGACAGGCGCGCCACAGAGGGGTGAGGATTGGCGTTTTGGAAGAGAGGAAAATAAGGGTCATGACCAACAAATCCGTAATTCAGACCGAGAATGCGCCTCAGGCCATTGGCACATACTCCCAGGCGGTGAAAGCCGGAGACACGGTATATCTGTCTGGCCAGATTCCGCTGGTGCCGGAGACCATGGAAGTGGTGGCAGGGGATTTTGCTGCCAAGACCCGTCAGGTATTTGATAACCTCAAGGCCGTGTGTGAAGCCGCCGGCGGTGAGCTCAAGGATATTGTCAAGCTCAATATCTATATGACCGACCTGGCAAACTTCGCCACGGTAAACGAGATCATGGCTACCTATTTCCAGGAGCCGTATCCTGCCCGCGCGGCAGTTGGCGTCGCTGCGCTGCCCAAGGGCGTACCCATTGAAATGGAAGCAGTCATGGTGCTGAGCTGAAGCCGGGGCAGGTTCCAATTTCGTGGAAAAGGCGGCTACGGTCGCCTTTTCCCGTTTCGCGGACTCAGTTTTGGTGAATCATCGCCCGATAGCCGGCCCGGAAGTCCGGGTACCGGAACTGGAATCCGGTGGCCAGCAGTCGCTGGTTATTGCAGCGTTTACTCCCGGCCCGGCCCCCTTGACGGGCGTCTGGTAAAGGATCGGCGCAGGGAGTTTGTTGCCGTACCCAGTCCACCACTTCATCGAGCCGTACCGGCTCGCAATCGCTGGCGATATAGCAGGGCTCCAGCAGCGCCCCGGAGACGGCAAGCCGGACCAGATGAGCGGCTGCTTCCGCAGCATCTTCTTCATGGATCCGGTTGCTGAACGGTGCCGGTGGCTGCGGGCTCATACGGCCTTGCTGAACCTCCTCAAGAAAACGTGCCCTGGACGGACCATAAATGCCACTGAATCGTATGATGGTTGCAGGGTGACCGCTGTCCAGCGCTGTTCGCTCCCCCGCCAGAATCTGTTCGCCGCTGAATCTGGCCGGGTTGACAGGGCTGGACTCGTCTACCCAGCTGTCGTCATCCTGAGCGTAAACGCTGGTACTGCTGACAAAGAAGAGATGTTTCAGGGAATGTTCGCCCAGTTCCCGTAGCAGGTTTTCGAGGCCGGTAACGTATGCATCCTGGTAGCCCTGCTGGTCGTAACTGGAGGGTGTCAGGCAATAAATGACGATGTCCAGGTTATCTGGCAACTGGCCGGCCAGGGTTGCAGGCCGGGTCAGGTCAGCTCTGATGCCGTGTACGCCTTTCGGCACCTGGTCCGGATTCCGGCGCAGCCCGAATACCGTTGCCGAGGCTTTCAGCCGGCTGGCGATGGCGCCACCGAGTTTGCCACAGCCGGCAACCAGGATTCCCGGCGGGTTAGTGCTTTCAGTGATTGCCATAGACAATTTCAATCCTTATGCTTTAGCTCATAAAGTTAAGTGGAACTTCGACCCGCATCCATCTGACCGGAGCTCACCATGACTCTCACCGAGTTACGATACGTCGTTACGCTGGCCCGCGAAAGGCATTTTGGCCGGGCTGCAGAGCGTTGCCATGTAAGCCAGCCGACACTCAGCGTTGCTGTGAAAAAGCTGGAAGATGAGCTTGGCATCCCGTTGTTCGAGCGCAGCAAGAGCAGCATCCGCGTCACCGAAACCGGTCAGCGTATTATTGAGCAGGCGCAACGGGTGCTTGACCAGGTGGGCGTCATCAGGGATATGGCCCAGGACGGCAAGAACCAGCTCAACTCGCCTTTGAAAGTCGGCGCGATTTACACGATTGGCCCGTACCTTTTCCCCCACTTGCTGCCGGAGTTGCGCCGTGCGGCGTCTGAAATGCCGCTTTACATCGAAGAGAATTATACTGCAAACCTGCGCCAGAAACTCCGGCACTCGGAGCTGGATGCCATCATCATCGCCCTGCCTTTTGAAGAGCCGGAAGTTGTGACGCTGCCGCTCTACGATGAGCCTTTTGTGGTGCTGTTGCCCGCCAGGCATCCGCTGGCAGAGAAGGAGCAACTGACTGCCGATGAACTCGCCCGGGAACAGCTGTTGCTTCTTGGTCCCGGCCACTGTTTCCGGGATCAGGTGCTGGAATCCTGTCCGCCGCTGGTCGATGCGGTGACCCGGCGTGCAGACGCGGCCTCCCCTTCGCTGGTCACCGAGGGCAGCTCTCTGGAAACGATTCGCCACATGGTTGCGTCCGGGCTGGGTATTACTGTGCTGCCGCTCTCCGCGGCAACGGCCATGCAGTACCATGAAGACATTCTGGCCGTGCGTCCATTCGCGCCGCCGGTGCCGTTCCGGACCGTTGCGCTGGCCTGGCGGGTTACCTTCCCGCGGCCCAAGGCGATTGACGTTCTGTCGCTGGCAGCGAGCCAGTGCCGGGTAATCGAGAAGGCGAGAACTGATACACCCGTCGTGGCCGAAAGCGCCTGAGACCTGCTATGACATCACTGGATGACATTTCGGTCACCCAGCTCAAGGGCGTAGGAAACGCCCTGGCAGAGAAGCTTGCCAGGCTGGGGATTGCTTCCCTGCAAGATCTGTTGTTCCACCTCCCGCACCGCTACGAGGACCGGACCCGCATTGTGCCGATGGGCAACCTGCGAATCGGCGATGTGGCGGTGGTCGAAGGGGAGGTGATGAAAGCCGACCTGGTTATGGGGCGCAGGCGCAGCCTGCAGGTGACTCTCCGGGACAACAGTGGCTTTCTGGTGATGCGTTTTTTTCATTTCAATGCGGCCCAGAAAAACCAGCTGGGTGAAGGGGCCCGGGTTCGATGCTTTGGGGAGGTCCGGCCGGGGCGGGCCGGCTACGAATTCTATCACCCGGAGTATCAGGTCAATCCGCCACCCATGCCTGGGGAAGGTCAGGCAACCCTCACCCCGGTGTATCCCCTGACCGAGGGCATTCAGCAACCCCGGGTGCGGTCCCTCTGCCAGCAGGCTCTGGGCTATCTGCAGCGATTCCCGATTCGGGACTGGCTGCCCCAGGAGCTGTTGGCCGAGTATCAACTGCCGGGTATTGCCGAGGCGGTCCAGGTGGTGCATTCGCCCCCCGCCAGTGCGCCTGTGCACCTGTTAATGGAAGGGCGCCACCCGGCGCAGCAGAGACTGGTAATGGAGGAATTGCTGGCGCATCAGTTGAGCCTGCTTCAGGTGCGTGAGCAGATCCGGGCCCGGGAGGCGCTGCCGCTTCTGCCAACGGGAGACCTTACGAAACGTTTCCTCGATTCCCTGCCGTTTTCACTCACCGGCGCGCAGCGCCATGTGCTCGCGGATATCCGGCAGGATCTCAGTCAGCCTTTGCCGATGCTCAGGCTTGTCCAGGGTGACGTTGGTTCCGGGAAAACCGTGGTGGCGGCCCTGGCGGCCCTGCAGGCTATTGGGGCGGGCACCCAGGTCGCCCTTATGGCGCCCACTGAAATCCTGGCAGAACAGCACTTGCAGAACTTCCGGGCATGGTTGGAGCCGTTGGGCATCCGGCTTGCCTGGCTGTCTGGCAAAGTCAAAGGCAAGGCGCGGCAAGAGGCGCTGGAAGTTGTCCGGTCCGGTGAGGCCGGGGTGGTGATCGGAACCCATGCCCTGTTCCAGAATGAGGTTGAGTTTCACCGGCTCGCGCTGGTAATCGTCGATGAGCAACACCGGTTTGGCGTTCATCAGCGCCTGGCCCTGCGCGAGAAAGGCGTGGGTGGGGCGCTGGCACCCCATCAGTTGATCATGACAGCAACGCCCATTCCCCGCACTTTGGCCATGAGCGCTTATGCGGATCTGGACACCTCGGTTATTGATGAATTGCCGCCGGGAAGGAAACCGATTGAAACCATCGTGATTCCCGACAGCCGAAGGGAAGATGTGATCGAACGTGTTCGTGGCGCCTGCCGGGAGGGTCGGCAGGCCTACTGGGTCTGCACACTGATCGAGGAATCCGAAGCCTTGCAGTGCCAGGCAGCAGAAGTGACGGCTCAGGAGCTGGCGGAGAGGCTGCCTGATCTCAAAGTGGACCTGGTCCATGGCCGACTCAGGGCCCAGGAAAAAGCGGCGGTTATGGAACAGTTCAAGGTGGGCGAGCTTGATTTGCTGGTAGCCACCACGGTGATTGAGGTTGGGGTTGATGTTCCCAATGCTTCGTTGATTATCATTGAAAATCCCGAGCGCCTCGGGCTGGCGCAACTGCATCAGCTTCGTGGCCGTGTCGGCCGGGGTGAGCAGGCAAGTTTTTGCGTACTGATGTACCACCCGCCATTGTCCGCTAATGGTAAGGCCCGGCTCCAGGCGCTTCGGGATAGCCAGGATGGCTTTTTTATTGCGGAGAAGGACCTGGAGATTCGCGGGCCAGGCGAGGTGCTGGGTACCCGCCAGACCGGCATGATGCAGTTCCGCCTGGCGGATTTTGAGCGCGATAAGAGCTGGATTGAGCCAGTACGGGAGATGGCGCCAGGGCTCATGGCGCGCCCGGATATAGTTCAGGCACTGGTACGACGTTGGCTTGGCGATAAAATTCGCTATGGCGACGTGTAGAAAAGTCCGTTCTCTGACCGACAGCGTATGGAAGTGGTCAGGAAATAGAGTTCAGTCAACATCAGGGTTATTTCCTTGCCCTATACTGAGCTTACAGTGATAACAGATCCGGACGATCCGAGAAAAAATAGCAACATTCGGGAGGGCTTTATGGAATTACCTGTCGCGGTGCAGCAGGCTCTGGGCGATTCCGCTGCGGGCGTGTCCCTCAGGGATGCTGCCCAGGCCAGCCGGAACGAACTGCTGCGCATGGTTTTGCTCAGTGATGGCCAGGGAAACCTTCAGGTTATCTGCCGCAAGGAGGATATGATCGATCTGGAGCAGTTGAACAAGCAACTTGGCCGTGATTTCCGGCTGATGAAGCGCCGGGAGCAGGTCCGGGTCCGGGAAAGAGCCGGACTTAAGGCATTACCAGCATTGCCGTCTCTGACCGGGTGGCCGACCGTTGTTGACCAGCGCGTTAGTTCCTTGCCAGCAGTCGCTCTTGAGCTGGGCGAGCAAAACCTGGCGATGGTTATGCCTGCGGAAGACTTCCGGACACTGACAGCCAAGGCCGACCGTCGTTCGTTCGCCGTGGCGCCGGAGTCCATCTCCGTCAACCTGAGTGACCATGGCAAGGACAGGGATCAGCTGCATTCTGCCATCAAGAAATTTACCGGCCGGCGTATACAGCAACGCCTGGAAGACACGCTTGAATTGCCGCCGCTGCCGGAAACCGCCCAGAGGATTATCCACCTGCGGGTTAATCCCAATGCTGTCATGGGAGACCTGGTAGACATCGTAGAGAGTGATCCAAGCCTTGCGGCCCAGGTGGTGAGCTGGGCTTCGTCCTCGTTTTATGCGGCCGCAGGTCAGGTAAAGTCAGTGCATGATGCCGTTTCCCGGGTACTCGGGTTTGATCTGGTGATGAACCTGGCCATGGGCCTTTCCCTCGGGCGGGCCCTCAAGCAGCCCCAGGATCATCCCGACGGCTATGTGGATTACTGGCAGCAGGCGATCTGGCAGGCGCAGTCTGCCGGCATTCTCGCCAGCATGATGCCCCGGGGGGAACGGCCGGTATTCGGACTCGCATACCTTGCCGGTCTGTTGCACAATTTTGGTCACCTGGTCCTTGCCCAGGTATTTCCGCCGCATTTCAGGCTCGCCTGTCGTTCGCTGGAAGTGAATCCGGATATTGACTCCTCGGTTACCGAGCACTATCTACTCGGTATTACCCGGGAGCAGATTGCCGCGCAACTGATGGAAAACTGGGGCATGCCGGAGGAAGTGACCCTGGCGATCCGTTACCAGAAAAATCCGGCCTACGATGGCGGCCAAAGCGTCTACGCCAGGCTGCTTTGGCTGGGCCGTCAGTTGTTAACCGCCCGGGGCGTGGAACTGGGTGCCGGGGAAGTGGTCAGTCAGTCGTTCTATCAGGAACTTGGCCTTAACCGTGAGCAGGTTGAGGAGCAGTTTGATGAGCTGGTCAACAGTAAGGACAGCATAATGGCCATGGCCGGCATGATGAGCCAGTAGCGGGTCGCTGTTCCCGGGAATCTGCCTCAAAAAAAGCCGGCCCCGAGGCCGGCAAGTTCACCCGCTTGTTGCAGAGTCGTCCAAACTTATCAGGAGAAAACAATGTGAGGCGGCTCCCACCGCAGATGATGGTGACCGCCCTGTCTTTAATTTAGACTCTGGCAGGGAAAAGAAAAGTCAACCGTATGCGCCTTAAAGGAATGAGTATGCCGTCAGTTTTCGAAGATTCCCGGACTTATTGATTTTCTTGGCTAAATTCTGGTGAGTCCTGGGAGTCCTGTTACAAAATATAACAAAAATAAGGTCTGACCAGTTGTGGCTGGAAGCATTCAAGGGGTGTCGGGCGAAAACGAATGGTGTCGAAGGGCGGTTGCTGCCCGGCGTATCTCGTCAGCGTGTTTCTGCTCAACTTCAAACCGTTCCTTGTCCATCTTTTCGATAAACTTTGTCTCAGTGGCCTGCCGAGCCCGATGGGTGGGCATGTGCTGCAGCTGATCGTGCACTTCCTGAAATACCCGAAAAGGGGACCGCTCCAGCAAGTCTGGTGCAATGTGGTCCAGCAGGCCCTTGAGCCGCAGGCAGGCTTCTGAATATTCGATCTGATCCTCTTCAATCGCCATCGCGATGACATGAACACTGCGGATCATGTCTTTTCTGCGGTTTGCCTGGAACTCCTTGGCTTTGGCCTGTCGTTTACGGTTTTCCGAGAGCAAAGTCATCTGCCGGCGGATAAACACCAGCATCAGAACGATGGCGATCACGCCGGTGATGATCAGACTCCACTGCAGCCACTGAGGCATTATCAACTCCTTTTATGGATCAGGCCCGTTTCCGTTGTCGCCCGGGGCGCCAGACTTTGACAGTAACGGACTGACCATTCAATACGGACGTGCCAGAGAGCGGATCAATGTCACCGTCGCTGAGCACATCGTTTATGCTTGCTCCGGCATGGGCTGCCGCCACTGACTGGCCGGTGCCCTCGCGGTCGTGACCCCAGCCATGGGGGATTGAAACGACGCCGGGCATGACATCTTCGGTGATTTCTACAGGTAGAACAATCTGCCGGGTTTCTGCACTGATTTTGGCCGAGTCGGTCGCCTGCAGTCCCAAGCGGCTGGCATCTTTGGGGTGAATCATCAGGGTGCAGCGGTCTTTACCTTTCACCAGGCGCTGGCTGTTGTGCATCCAGGAATTGTTGCTGCGAACATGGCGCCTGCCGATCAGGAGCAGGTCGTCGTCAGCGGGTGTTGCCAGCATGTCGTGTAAACGCCCGAGATCGTCCAGATACCGCCTGGGCGCCAGATTGATTCGGTCATCCCGGGTAAAGAGTCGATCCGGAAGCGAAGGCTGAAGCGGTCCGAGATCAACCCCGCTCGGGCATTCCCTGAGCGCGTGCAGCGAGAGGCCCTTGGGCAGGTCCTGCCAGTGGCGGTTCAGGGGGCTGAGTTTTGCCAGACCCCTGAGCAGATGCCGCTGCGGGAGAATATCCATGATCAGATCAACGGCCGGTTGCAACACCCCGCGTGCCCGGCCCACGTCTGCGCCATAGGGGCCGGCGCGCAGCAGCAGATCCAGAATCGGATCCGGGCCGATCTGCTTGAAGGTGCGCCAGCCCAGCTCTGAGCGCAGCGGCAACCGCCCGCCTTTTCGGCGTCTTTCAAGACGGTGGGCAAGTTCCAGCAGGATCTGCCAGTCATGGCGGGTATCCGGGCCCGCATCAAACAAGGGCTCGCTGTACTTGGCGACGTTGCGCACGGCAAGCATGTTGAAAATCAGGTCGTAATGACTGCGTTCGAGGGCTGCGGTCGGAGGCAAAATGATGTCGGCGTGGCGGGTGGTTTCATTCAGGTAGTAATCCACCGAGACCATGAAGTCGAGCCCGCCGAGAGCCTCTTCAAGCCGTCGTCCGTTGGGGCTTGAGAGGACCGGATTGCCCGCTATGGTAACAAAGGAACGGATCTGCCCCTCGCCCGGTGTCAGCATTTCATCGGCCATGGTGCTGGCAGGGTATTCTCCGGCAAACTCCGGCAATCCCTTCACGCGGCTGTGGCGTTTGCCAAAGTGACCGTTCTGGCCAGACATGGCGCCGAGCTCCACCAGATCGATGGCCGGCTGGGTAAACAGAACACCCCCGGAAATATCCAGTTTGCCGGTAAGAATGTTGAGGCAGTATGCGAGCCAGGTGGCGACACCGCCAAACCGTTGGGTGCTGGTACCGATGCGGGTGTACAGGGCGGCCTTTCGGGTCGTGGCCAGCTGTCGGGCGAGTGCCCGGATATCCTTCGTGGCAACGCCGGTACGGGCGCTCACCGCTTCTGGCGTGAAGGCGAGGGAAGCCAGGCGCAGCAGATCAACATCCTTTACCAGTCGCTCGGCAGGCCCCGGGTCCACCAGGTTCTCTTTAAACAGGGTATGCACCATGGCCATCAGCAGCAGGGCATCGCTACCGGGACGGATGAAATGGAATTGGTCCGCCAGCTTTGCGGTTTCGGTCCGGCGGGGGTCTACCACAATCATTTTCCCGCCCCGCTGTTTCAGGGCTTTGAGCCGGCCCCTGAAATCGGGCACGGTCATCAGACTGCCATTGGACGCCATCGGATTGGCACCGATGCAGATAAACAAATCGGTGTGGTCGATGTCCGGAATCGGAAACAGGATCTGGTGCCCGAACATTTCCAGGCTGGCCAGCATGTGCGGCAACTGATCGTTAGAGGTTGCCGAGAAGCGGTTCTGGCTGCCGATCGCCCGCAAAAACGGCATGGTAGCAACCAGGGAGCCATGGTTGTGGACATTGGGGTTGCCCAGGTAAACGCCGATACTGTTGCGGCCATGGTCCTGACGGGTCTGGTGGAGTTTTTCTGCAACCAGATCGAAGGCCTGGTCCCAGTCCATTTCCTGCCAGCCGGTCGTGGTTTTCCGCATCGGCTTCCGCAAACGGTCCGGATCCTCGTGGAGATCCTGCAGCGCAACCGCCTTTGGACAGATGTGCCCCCGGCTGAGCGGATCATTTTCATCACCCTTGATGGAGTCAATGTGACCGTCTTTCATTTCAATAGCGACACCGCACATGGCCTCGCAAAGGTGACAGGTACGGTAGTGGGTGCCGTTTTCCATGAAGGGGGTCTCCCGGAGACTGTTGCCATGGCTGCTGAGGTTTCATTTTGCAACCAGATTAGCAGGAAATGGACGGGAGGGGGAAATAAGGATCGGTCGTTTCAGAGGCAAAAAGGGCCAGCTCGCAGGCCGGCCCTTCGTGCACAGGTCTCAGAGCCTTCTATTGCTCAGCTGGGATCTCCTTCACCGGATTGGAGATGAAGTTGAGGTAGACGCCCTGTTCGGGGATCTGAAGGGGCAGATCTATCGTCACAATTTCTCCGCCAGGGACTCCCAGGGCCCGCGCGCGGACATTGATGTCGACCAGGTTCGAGTTTCGTTGCTCAATCTGCATCCGGCCGTCGTCGAAGAAGGTAATGTTCCCCTCGAGTTCGAGCACGAATTCCCGGCCGTACAGATCGTGGCGGCCGCCCAGCGGTATTTCCATGTCCGGTGCATCGAGCATCAGTTCGGCGCGGGTCTTGAACACCGGCTGGCCATTGTCGCCTTCGGTAATTACCCCGGGGATCAGGCCCGAGCGGCTGCAGGAGGGCCCGGAACAGGCCGGGTCGTCCTTAGTGTAGCGCATACGAAGGACTTGGGTATTGGTGATGGACTCTTCCTGTAGCGGGATGAACCCGAAAACCCGCAGCTCTGTGAACACACTGATTGATGTGGTCGCAAGCTGGGTGGGGTAGAGATTCACCAGAATCCCCTCATCGCCTGTCGGCTCATACACACCGGGGCCGACAACTTCGGTATTCAGGGCGTAGGTCTGATAGATAAACTTGTTCTTCGGGCACCGCTCACCGGTCTCGCAGCCAACCCGTGCATCGGCGGTACTGGCCACGATCACAGGAGGGGATGCTGAGGCCTGATTGTTCCGCACTCTCAGTTTGGTTGAGTTGGCTGAGGCTGCCCATCCGTCGTTGTCGCTGCCCTCATGGGCGAAAGGCTCAAGACAGTCCGGATTGGTGTTGGAGTCGCAGTCCACCAGGAAGTTGGCGTTGGTGTCCCGAACAGGCAGGTTCCGCAGAGGCGCGAACACGCTGTCCAATGGCTCGGCTCCGGTGAAGTAAATCACCATGTGGTCCGGACCGTTGTTGTTGCCGCCGTCATTCAACCCTTCGAGCAGGTCGGTTTTCAGGGCCAGGCCATCGGAATCGCAAATTGAGGTGTAGGCTCCGTTGGTGCAGGTGCCGGCGTCTTCCGATGACTTCAGGGTGTAACGGTAGTGGGCGCCGGCCTCCCAGGGTTGATCCGGATAGAAGCGGATTCGCTGGAGGCTCTTCTCGAGCCGGCCGGGTAGGTTGCTTTCCAGAACCGTGATGGAACCATTTGACGCCTGGCTCACCTTTTCAACGACGAAGGTGTCGCCCGGAATAATCGACTCCAGGTCCATAGACTTTGAGAACACCACCGTAATGGGGCGATCTGACGGCATGGTGCTGACTGGCAGCACGTCACCGACACCCCCATCCGAATAACACTGTCCCAATACGCCAGCGGAGAGATCCAGCAGGCTGTGGTCGGTCTCGCAGGGATAGCCCGGATAGGTTGTCAGGGCCAGGGCAGGGCGTCGGGTCACAGATGAGCCGCCAATGTCATCCAGTGAAAACTGCAGTGGCACTGTGGTGGCCGGATTGCCGGCCAGATCGGTCAGACCATCAATCACCACTTCGTAGTCAACGCCATGGCTCAGGCCATCTTTCGGATTGAGAATGACGGCGGTTCCGTCCAGGCGTGTCTCAAGGGCATCTACAGGAATGCCATCTGCAAACAGCGAGACGCCTGTCTCAATGGAATCCGGGGCCAGTGGCTCGTCAAAGAACAGAATGACAGGGTCGCCGGGGCGCTGCATGGACTGGCGAGTATCCGGAATGGCGGTCTCACCGCCGGGCATCCAGCTCACCAGGCTTGGCGATGTGCTGTCCAGCTCCCGGAGCAGCTCGGCATCAAGCACTGAGTCGGCATCGGTGGCGGCTTCGAGGTGGAACGCGATGGTTGAGTCAGTGTATTCCTGGCCCAGGAGGTTCGGTTCCACCATGCCAATGGCATCGATAGTGAGAACGCCATCCTGCACCAGGGCAATACCGCGCAATTCCACGCCCATCAGGTCCTGGGACAGAGCCGCGTTGGGCTGTGCATTTTCAGTGTTCATGGAAACATCCATAAACAGCGTGATGTGCCGGGGGGCATTGATATCATCAGTGTAGGGGTTGGGGCTGAGGTAGCCGGAGGCGTCTGACAACATGGTGACCTTGATGTTGCCGGTGGTCTGGAGCTCACCGGTGGCCGCATCCAGAACCGGAACCTTGCCGCCGACCCGAACATCCAGGCTGGTGCTGTTCAGAACGCTTCCCCGGGCAATGCGCAACGGCAGTGCTTCATCGGCGTCGAAAGCCGGCGCATAAGCCAACTCGGCGAACAGGTCCCCGGTTTGCTGGGACGGCCCGGCATTACCCTGAAGAACGGAGTTCAGGGTAACGCCATTGATGATCTGGCCGTTCAGTACAGACCGGGTCGCGGTCTCTTCGGTTTCTCCTGCCGCCAGGCCGGAGTCCACTGCCGATTGCTGGAGGACCACGGTCGGGCCGGTATCCCGTGGTGTGAAGCTGAACTCGCGATTGAGTCGCTCACCCTCGGGCCGGGTCTGACTGGCGAGGTTGTTGAGCCGGAGGGTGTAAGTCTGGCCTGTGTCGAGAACATCATTCTTGCTGCCGCACTCCCGGGGATCTTCGGCCACGCACGGATCGACGGTTATCCGGTTGCCTTTGACCAGAACGGTTGCTGGAACGGCCTCGCCAGTTTCGTCCAGCAACTCGATTGAACCGCCCAGACTCTTCCAGTCAGGATGAACAGGGTGGGTCATTGCGAGCCGGAAGGTCGAGAAATTCATCGCTTCAAACGGCGTTCCGCTGGCTGGCACCTGCCAGGCCACGTCAAAGCCTTCGGCGGAGTTGGCCAGGCCGGCGATTCCGGAAAAGGCGTTACGGGTACCGAACTGGATGCCGGGTTCACCAACCGCGTTTGGCGTGGCTATCTGCCTGCCACCTTCGGCCGCCAGTGGTTGGTCAAAAACCACAGTGTAGGATTGAAGGGCGTCAAGAGTGCTGGCTGGTGATAACTTCAGGCTCCTGCCTTCGTCAATCCGGCTTACGGAGAAAGGTATGGACTGCCCGCCGGAGGCCAGGCGGATTTTGGTCTGCAAGTCCGCATCTTCATCGGTAATACGGCGGTTAAAACGGAGCACGATATCTGTTTTCGGGCTGACGTTTGTCTGACCATCTGCCGGATAGGAGTAAACCACCAGGCCCGGAGTGGTTTTCTCGTTCATGGTCTGTTCATCCCCGCCGCAGGCCGCGAGCAGCAACGCGGGAATCAGTGCCAGTGTTTTGTTGTAATTCATGGCAAACCCTCCTTAAAACTTCAGGGTGACAGAGCCGCTGACAACATGAACGTCGCCGTCCGCCGTTACGGAAGTTTCGTTTCCGTCAAAATCCACCAGCGTGAAATCCCGCTCCTGCAATTGCTGGTACTGGTAGCCGATGTCCAGGCGTACCGGATAGGCCAACAGGCGGGTGCGGTCATAGGTGGCACTCAGACCGAGGCCAACGACAATTTTGTCGGTATCGAGATAGTTGATCTCCGGGTTGCGGGTGGATTTGAGCGGTGACTCCTCATAGGCAAGGCCGGCGCGCAGGGAGAAGTTTTTGTTGAGTGCGTACTCGGCGCCCACTCTGGGAATCAGGATGTCATCAAACTGAATCCGGTCACCAGGTGCCACGGAGCCCTGATCCTTAATGGTGTCGCCAGCGAACTGCTGCTCAAGCTCCGACCAGTTCTGCTGTTCGATACTGCCGCCGATACGCCAGCTGTCGCCCCTGTACTGGGCGCCAAAACCGAAGGTCTCCGGCTGAAAAGAATCGATGGTAGAGACCGCAAGACTCAGGCCCGGGTCCGGGATGGTCTGGGTCACGATAATGTTGGAGTCGACCGTGGTTGAGGCAGAGGATTTGGTCCGGTAGGTAAAAGCCGTCTCCCATCCCTGAAAGAAACAATCGCTTTCCGGGCAAAAGGTGCTGCCAAGATCAATGCTGGTGCCCAGAATGGTCTTCAGGGAAGGTTCGGCATTGACTGCAAGTCGCTCGCGAGTGGTTTCGCCACCCAGAGTGGATACAGCATCCAGGTTCGCCGTGGCATCAAGCGTTACCCTCACCGACGCACCGGCGGAAATCCCGCGCCAGAGAGGCGTTGCGCCACCGATATTCAGGAACAATGGCTCCTTGCCATATTGCAGGAATTGGCCGCTTTCCGTGGTCTGCGAATCGAACGCCAGCATCTCCTTGCCGTACTTCTCGACACCGGCGATGAAGCCCAGATAAATCGGATGTTTGAAGCGGGTCAGCGAGCCAAGGTTGGTCTTCATACCAATCAGCACATGCTGGCTGGGTGAGCTGGAAAGCACATCGCCATTGGCGTTCGGGTTGGCCGAACGCAGTTCCTGCTCTGAGTGCAGGATGCCGGCCGTCAGCTCGCCTCGCTCGTCTTTGGTCAGGTAGGCCGGGTTGTAGTAGGTGGCGGATACCTGATCGTTGAACATGGACAGCGACTGGGCGGTTGCCACATCCACCGGCATGACGCCGTAGGTGGTGCCGAGGTTGCCCATGCTGGCATTTGCCGGGAGAGAGAGACCTGCTGACAGAGAGGCGATGGCGACGGACAGGGCCCGTACTGAGAGCCGGGAGGAAATAGCCATTGATACACTCCATTACTTCGTTGTTTTTATGCTCGGGCCAAGGCCCGGCCCCTGACGCACGGCTGGTACGCAGGTGGTTCGGGTAATAGTGTATGTGGCTTGTCTTTTCAGGACGTTGGCTTTTTTGACATCGAACAACGTCTTTAGAACCAGCACTGCAAGAGGGAAGACGTAAGTGCGTGTAGTTCTGGGAGAAGATATTCAGCTTACAATGTTGTTAAGGGGATTAGTCGCGGCTGAGCTCAGGTGCTGGCACAGGAAAGGAGGCCCCAAACCGCCCGAAACGGAGTGCGGAAGTACACTTGAAAGAAAAGGTCCCAAGTGCAGGGCCTTTGAAATTTGTGAGCTTTAATGTGTCAATTAACCCGACACTAATTGGTTCTTATACGTCGCCGTATTGCAACGAGTCCCATTAGCCCTATGCTGAACAGCGCCAGGGTTGAGGGTTCAGGTACCTTTACCGGCCCACAATCACGATCGACGCAGTAGGCGGCATCATGAGAGAAGGGAGCAAAGTCGGTGATTGCCGTCCTTTGGCCATTAGTTTCGCCGTAGGTATAGAGATCAAAATGAAGACCGTAGCCCCCTGCCAGTGATGACGCATCGATCTGAAATACCTGCTTGAACAACTCCTCACCGGCAGGTCCAGCCGTATCGTCCTGGACGTTGTAGGAGGCAATTGTGGGCAGGCCGGCAAAACTGAATGCGAGTTGGTAATAGTAGGTATCGAAGATTCCGTGTGGGGCAAGTTCTCCGCCGTTGGAGACTGATGCGACAGGCGGAGTGCCATATTCGGAGGCGCCAAACAGGGTGGAAAGCGCCGTGCCATTTACGGTGACACTGCCAAGGTTAGCCGGATCCCCGATATTCTGGGTCTTGGGCAGTAGCGCGACCGAAAGGTAATAGTCAATAGCTGTATCTACTTCGGTTGTCTTGCCCAAAGCCCATAGATCAAATGATGAAGTTGTAGTCACGGTGCTCTCTTCTGTACCGCCTACATAGGTGCCGCCATCAATATCCAGTTGTAGTGTTGGTATGGCAAGCGCAGAGCCCGCTCCCAGCATCCCTGTAACCAAGGCCGCTAAAGTTCCCGTTCTCATAGCGACAATCCTCCAAAATTTCATATGCATGTCCCAACCAGTCAATGGCGGGTGTCCTGTGGAATACATGCAAAAGCATGACCAGAAACTAGAAGTAACGGAGTTTCAACGGCCTGACTTTACAAGGTAATTGCTTGGTAGGTGCTGTGTGTAAAATATGCCGACAAGAATCTGAGCTTTGATGAGTGGTCATGACACCATAACGTGGCCGGTGTTTGTCACCATAAATTGGCCGGGTTTTCCAGCCAATAATAGAATGACCAGATATTGTGGTATTAAGCCTTTTAAACAAAAGCGGACATTCAGATTTGGCTCTGAGTGCCTTTTTGCGAGCCTTCCTGACTAGCGGAGATCATCGACAGTTGTCGCAAAACTTCGTCGACTGAATTCTACAGGGCTTACAAGCCTCTGAAATTTATGAAATAGTGCTACGGGATGATCTTGGATAAGCGAACCTTGAAATTGCGCCAAAAACGACATTCTACGAATATCTCGATGTAAAAGTTTTCAGAGATTCACTCATAGGTCTCTGATAATTAAATATAAAGTGGCGTTTTATGCCTTTTCCCGTTGAGGGATATACGTCATTTGTCGTTGAATAAGCTGTTATATGGGCAACCTCAGTAAAAAATGGAGAATTTTAAGTGCCAACTGAAAATGTAATCCAAAAAAGTGCCGCACTGCGGGGGAAAGGTAAATTTGACGACGCAATCGAGCTGATCGAGCGCAGTATCCACAATATTGATCCCGATACTAAAGTTATCGCTTGGCTTGAAGCTTTTCGAGCCGCCAAAGAGAAAGGCGATCAAGCTCTAACAAGAAAGTACGCTGAGTTAGTTGCGTCTGAGGAACCAGATATGCCCTCTGTTCAAGATTATTTGTGACCATACACTTCATGTGAGGAAGAGCCAGCCATGGATAATAGGTTCGCGGTCTCGCTGCATGATGTTGACCCTTGGAGGCCAACAGATGAGGAGCGTCAAGAAGAAGTCGTGAAACGGCTAATGGACGAATGCGAAGTGTTGGGTGAGGCAAAGCCCAGCATCATGACTTTTGGTTTTCGTACTAATAGCTCTACTGCACAAATTGCGAACGATCTGGTCTCTGGCCTATCTCTTCCAGCACTTATTAGCTCTGCTGGATATGTCTTAAAGCACCTTGCACCATTAATCATCGAGTACCTGAAAACACGCCCCCAGAAAGAGGTCACGATAGACTACAAAGGGCATCGGGTAACAGTGAGAGGCGGTGGTGACGTTGCCAAAGAGCTGCAGAATTTGATTCGAAAAATTGATGAGACAGAGTCCGGTGGAGACTAACAGGGCATATAACCCATATGAGCGTCACACGGATGGTCTTTCTCCGCTCCCAAGAGGACACCGGTGCGCTAGTCGTTAGCCGGCGTACAACAGTGTGAACTTGAACAGGATACTTCTGGTGGCTTGAAGAAGTCCTTAAAGCCACATTCAATAACAGAATTTGGACGATGCCCAATGGATGCTATTATCGAAGTCGATGTTCGGGTTGATCAGATAGAACTGAGAAACCAGAGGCCGGTTTTTAGCTCGGATAAATCATACGAAAGGGCGGTGGAAGTATCTGGCCGGTGTCTTATCACTTACCCGTACTCGATCAGCATAGATGACGAAGTAGATTTGGCGCGTCTACCTGGGGTCGTAGCAATGCGAGGGAGCGATAGGTTTACGAGGCCTCAATCAGATAAAAATGGCGATATACTCGGTTTCATCCGGTACGAAAAAGCAGGGGAGCCTGTTGGGAATTCTGAAGGTTCTCCAGCTCGATTTGTTATTGAACTTGGTGGTTTTGACTTGAATCTTTTGGCATCGTTTGTACCAGCTATAAGGCCGGACGATAAGCTGCAACTCGTATTGACGGTTTTTGGGCTTGAGCACAGTTCTTCGCCCGATGGATGGCGTTGGCCAAGTTCAACAGTGCAAGATTCAGGAGCGATTCTCGTTTACGACTTTGCAGTCAAAATCGGAAGCCAATCTGACTGAGAAGTAGCGCTTTCTCTATCAGTGGGTGACTAGGTCCAGTGCCACTTCTTCAGCAATGTCCATGCAGTACCACTCCCGTACGATATAGGTTGACTCAGATCCTCATAAATCTTTCTATTAAAGCAGACAGCAACAACTCGCTGACCATCATTAGTATTGCTTCTGCCATAGCCTTTGAGTCATTCGCAAGGAACATCAGTAGCGCTGTCGCTAAAAGGAAGACAAAAAATATAAGTAGGGACTTGTGCTTCATTGATCGCAAGCCTTCAACGTTGGGTTGAAAAGATTTGCGATATCTCGAAGCACTGAGTGGCGATTTCAGGCTGGATATCGGGGGTAGAGTGGTGTTAGCGCCTAACGCATGGCCCCGTGCCAAGATCTATAGTAGAGCATGGAAGGACAGAAGGCGTCAAATTCTCGGCAGTGGAGCAACAGTGTCAATGGCCATTTATTTTGACCCACCTTTGGCCAATAAAATTGACCCACCTTTCATAGTCTAGCCTGTCGTTTTCTGCTTCAGCCGATAGCTTTCTCCTCCCAGCATAAAGATGTGTGAATGGTGGATGACCCGATCAATGATCGGCACCGCCACGTTGTCGTCGTGGAAGAACTCGCCCCAACTGGTGAAGTCCTTGTTGGTGGTGAGGATGATGGACCGGTATTCGTACAGGCTGTTGATCAGCTGGAACAGGTTGTACCGGGCCTGCCGCGTCATGGGCAGGTAACCCAGTTCATCGATGACCAGCAGGTCGTACTTGGCCAGTTGGCTGACCCGCTTTTTCAGCTCACCCTTCATCTCGGCCAGCTCTAGTTCTTCCACCAGATCGAGAGCGTTGCGGAACAGCACCCGGTAGCCGGCCTCCACAGCTTTGTGGCCAATGCCGATGGCCAGGTGGGTCTTGCCTACACCGGGCGGACCGATGAACACCAGGTTGTTTCGCTCGTCGATGAACTGGAAGTCCAGCAAGGCATTGACCTGGCGTTTGGTAATGGTGGTCTGGTGCCGGTAGTCGAAGCCCTCCAGGCGCTTCTCCGCTGGGAACGCAGCCATTTTCCGGTTCCGGCGGATGCGTTTGTCCTGGCGCTGGGTCAGTTCGTGCTCGGCAAGCCGGTCCGCGAAGCTGAGATAGGACATCTCGTTGGCTTCAGCCTCGGCCAGCAGGTTGGTCAGTTCGTCGGCGGCCGCGCTCAGGCGCAGGCTGCGGTAACGGGCCACGGTCTGTTCAAGCTGGCTCATGGGTCACCCCCTGGCCACTGGAGCGGCCAATATGGCGGTAAGCGCTCAGATCCAGTGTTTCTTTTGGTTCCGATAGCGGTTCCGGCTGTCGCTCCCGGAGAACGGCGGCCTGGGCTGCTTCCAGATAACTTTGCAGCCGTGTCGCGGTCATGCCGGGACGCTCTGCCAGCGTCGTAATTAATGCCGGATCCACGGGCGCATGGCGCTTGAGCAGGTCACGGGCAGCCACCAGCTGGTCCTTGTAGATCTTGGGCTCGGAACGCTTGAGCTGTTGGCACAACCGTGGCCCGATGTCACTGCCGATCAGGTCGTTGATCTTACCCTCAAGGGTGGCCACCCGCTGGGCATGATCCCGGTAGTGGTGGGTGTTCTTGATTACCTTGCCTTTATCGGCACACAGAGCATGGCTGGCAATGACTTCCCCTGTGTTCAGGTCGCTGATGTGGAGTTGGCCGCCGGACTCCAGAACGCCCACCCGGGCCTGCTGCCAGGCCATGGGCACAGAGTACTTGTTGGCCTTCCAGGCGATCAGGCCGGTCTTGTCGGCTCGACGTGTCTCGTGGGCCACAGATTGCACGCAAGCTGGTGACAGGTAAGCCTCCAGGTGTTCTCGCTCATCCCGTTCGAAGCGTTCCCGGGGTGGTTCTCCGGTGGTGCCGTGGATGCGGACATTGGCTACGCTCTCAAGCCAGTCCTGCACGTGCTGGCGCACGTGCTCCTGGTCCCGGAAGACTTCACCGTAGAGGCAATCCTGCTTGACGTACTTCACGCCAGCTTCCACCTTGCCCTTGCTCTCCGGGTCATAGCCTTCGCAGGCATGGATCCGGAACCCGGCCGTGGTGGCATACTCATGGAACCGTTGGTTTAGCGTCAGTTCCCGGTACTGCTCGTTGATCACCACCAGCTTGGTCTGATCGTAGACGCACTCCTCTGGCAGGCCACCGAAGTAACGCAGGGCTTCGTCATGGAGCTGGATAAACGTCTGGGTATCCAGCGGGCGGAAGGCCAGACCCACGTACATCAGCCGTGAGAAGGACAGCACGAACACCACGAAGTGGAGAATCCGCTCTTCGCCACCGATCAGCACGCCGCGCAACTCACCCGGATCCACCTGACACTGAACACCCGGCACATCGTCCAGAATGGGTTCGTAGTAGCGCATCTGGGCCGAGGCCACTTCCTCCTTAAGCACCCGCACATAGCGTCGGATGGTGCGATCCGAGGCCGACAACTCGCCAACCCTCTCTTGCAGCTTGCGGGCAATCTTGACGGCGCTGAGCTTGGGAAACTGCTGGAGCAAATGCACCAGATAATCCCGGTGATCATCGAGTCGCTTGCTCCGCGAGGGGTCTGCAAACCGTTCTGAAATCGCATCCACCTCCATCCGCAGGTACTTGCGAACGGTATTGCGGGACAACCCCAGTTCCTGACTGATGGCGCGGATCGACAGCCCTTTGCCGTTATCGTGCAGTGCCTTGATCTTGTGTATCACAACCCACTCCTTCACTGACATGCCCCCGGCCATGGATAAAAGCGGGGGACAGTAGCTGGTTCTGTGGCCTGACGGCCACCCGGGGGTGGGTCAAAATTAATGGCCAGTAGTGGGTCATTTTAATTGGCCACTAACAAACAGCCAGAGAAGTAACTACACTGTTCGACAAAGCCCACGAAAGGAAAATGCAATGAGGCAAATGTCACCGGCACTCTCAGTAATCTCTATCTTTTCTGTGCTATTGAGTGGCTGCGGCACCGTGCCTTCAGCCCAAGTGGATATCGAACCCTTGCCATTGGCTAATCAAGATGCGGTATACACGCGGGGCTTACCGATGCTGAGAAGCGTTGGTGAGAGCGCGACGGTGATCGTATCGCCGATTGAAACACCGCGAAGGCAAGCCTATCGAAACAGTTTTTGGGTTTGGATAGAAAACAACTCATTTGAACGCTCGTTTAATTTTGAAATAGGTGACGTACACGTCCGTTACAACAATGCCAATTCAAAAGTTCTTTCCTACACAGAAGCCAAGAACGAGGCTTATGCGGAAATGCGAGACCGCAAAACTCTTGCGGCGTTGGCATACAGTTCCCAGGCACTAAGTGCTGACCAAACCGCCACCTCCCAAGTGAGTAGGATCGGTGGGCCTTCAGTTCAGATTTATGAGCCAGCCAAGGCACAGCAGATACGCGTTCAGGCAGCGGATCAGCTTGAGTCAAATAGGCTTAAATCTGAATCAAAATTTCAATCAAAAGTCGAGGCGCTTGAGAGCTACGTAAGGCGGGAGACAATCACTCCTGGCGAGTCATTCGGTGGCTATTTCCATTTCAATATCAATAACTTTCAATACAATAAAAGCAATGACCTAACCATAACTGTGAACGCTGGAGGAGAGAGTCATCAATTTCATTTTCGAGAGTTCAATCACGGGCTCAACCCGGCAAAATTAAATTCAGCCGCCCCATCGGAAGATCCTCAATCTGGTGAGAAAGGTGATGCTAGAAATATTTTTGAGGGAAACTTTTTTAACGGACGTAAACTTTGGGGCTCATAATTTGATACACGTTGCTATGATCGAGTTGTGGCCCGAGTTCCCTTCGACGGAGGGGCAGGGATTGCAGCCATACGGCAATCCCATTTCAAGGATACTTGGTGTGCCAGGCGTCAAGGGGCCGAGTCCTCGCTTTCGGTATGCGACAACTGGGGGCTGTATCAACACCTTGGCCACAAACGGGTCTTCTGATTGCACCCAATACGGGATGCCGTCTGGCGATGTAGCCATATTCAACTGGCCAAGCGAAAACAGCCTTGGCTAGGCAGGTAAGCGTTGCGGATCCTACAACTTTGATCTCTATCTCCGAGTCGTCAAGCGCCTCTAAAACGCAGTTCTCGGACTCGGATCCGAATGTTCGCTTTGCGACCTTTGTGCAGCTGAGCACCTTATAAATTGCATGTGCCAAATTGGCACACCCAAGTTGATTAAGGCAATTAAGTATGCCAACATGGCACACGTAGATTGGGTCCGTCGAATCACTTTTTATCAAGGAAGAGGGTTTTCTTGGGTTCCAGTCGAGCCTATCCCACCATCGGTGAAGAATATGATGAACACACAAGGTAAAGACACTCGCTTGGTCGCCCGTGTCGATGAAGAAACGCAGAGACTTATTGCTCATGCAGCAGAGTTAACGGGCCGCAGCTTGAGTCAGTTCCTGATCTACGCTGCAAAGAAAGAAGCACAAGAGGCCGAGCGTCAGGCGCTACAAATTCAGGTTTCCCGGCAAAGTGCTGATCTTATGCTGGAGCTACTGGATAACCCTGAGCCGATTAACCCAAAGCTTCGAGAAGCTGCACTCAACCACAGGAAGTTGGCTGGTGACTTTAAGAACCGAAGAAATCAGTAAAAAACACAATCGGCGAAAGTTTGACTGCGGTAAACCTGCACTCAACGAGTTCTTAAAGAAAATTGCCCGGCAAAGCAGCCAGAAGATGGCGACACGGACTTATGTACTGATTGAAGATGAGGTCGACCCGACGGAGATCCTCGGTTATTACACTCTTCTTCCCAGCACCGTTGTCTTCCCCCAGGGGCATCCCCTGCAAAAGCGGTTTCCGTCGGATCCGCCGGTTTACCGGCTGGCACGGCTTGCGGTTGATAACTCCGTGAAAGGATACGGATTAGGAGCATACCTGCTGATCGAGTGCCTGAGGCGGGTTGTTGATGCGTCGATTTCAGTTGGAGGTATAGGCTGTGCGGTAGATGCCAAAGACGACGACTCAAAAAGATTCTACGAAAAGTTTGGGTTCGTTGCTATTGATGCCGTTGAGGGTGACTCTTTAGCTCTTTGGCTACCTTTTGAACAATGTCTCGAAGCAGTCGAACTCTCACAGACAAGTGGACAGTAGTCGGGTTCTGCCCCGTTACTGCGGATCTCTCTAAAAAGAGGCGGAATTTCTCCCGGGGGAAAGTGTTGGTCTATCCGCCTGAACGTTCGCTTTGCGACCTATCTGCCAATCTACGGTGTCAGTCTCCGGTCACGTTGTGGCGACATGACCCGAATTATGGTTTCAAAATGAGGCGGCCAAAACTGCTAACGTAAGTCACCATAATGTGGCCGTTCCGGCCAATTTATGCTGACATGACCAATGAGTGGTAAGGAGGCTGGCAAATGGTGGGCCCAGCAGGACTCGAACCTGCGACCAAGGGATTATGAGTCCCCTGCTCTAACCAACTGAGCTATAGGCCCATTCAGCGAACGCTGTTTGGAAAGGTGTTTCCGGAGGGGGGAAACAAAGCGGGCGCCATTATACCGGTGAGGTGTGGCGCCCGCTACTGTTTGCGGGAATTATCCCTGATTACCCTGGTCGTCGATAAAGCCACGCAGGTGATCGGAGCGTGACGGGTGACGCAGTTTGCGCAGTGCCTTGGCTTCGATCTGACGGATACGTTCCCGGGTAACGTCGAACTGTTTGCCGACTTCTTCCAGGGTGTGGTCAGTGTTCATCTCGATGCCAAAGCGCATCCGCAATACCTTGGACTCGCGGGCTGTGAGCCCGGCCAGTACGGAGCGGGTGGCCTCGCGCAGGCCTTCGGCGGTAGCGGAATCCACCGGGGAGAGGGCCTGGATATCTTCGATGAAGTCGCCCAGGTGGCTGTCTTCGTCATCGCCGATCGGAGTTTCCATGGAGATCGGCTCTTTCGCAATCTTCAGCACCTTGCGGATCTTGTCCTCGGGCATTTCCATGCGTTCGCCAAGCTCTTCCGGCGTGGGCTCCCGGCCCATCTCCTGCAGCATCTGGCGGGAGATGCGGTTGAGCTTGTTGATGGTCTCAATCATGTGCACCGGAATACGAATGGTGCGGGCCTGGTCCGCGATGGAGCGGGTGATGGCCTGGCGAATCCACCAGGTGGCGTAGGTGGAGAACTTGTAGCCGCGGCGGTACTCAAACTTGTCTACGGCCTTCATCAGGCCGATATTGCCTTCCTGGATCAGGTCCAGGAACTGCAGGCCGCGGTTGGTGTACTTCTTGGCGATGGAAATAACCAGTCGCAGGTTGGCCTCGACCATTTCCTTCTTGGCACGGCGGGCCTTGGCTTCGCCAATGGAGACGCGGCGGTTGATTTCCTTGATGTCGGCGACATCCAGATCCACTTCGTTCTGCACGTTCTGGATCCGCTTCTGGAGGCGAACAATCTCGTCAATGCGCTCCGAAATCGGCGCTGCGTAAGGCTTCTTGCTTTTGGCGATCTTGTCGGCCCAGTCCAGGTTGACCTCGTTGCCAGGGAAGGATTTGATGAAATCCTTGCGCGGCATTTTGCAGTCACGCACGCAGATCTGCATGATCGCCCGCTCGTTCTCGCGCACGAGATCATTGGTGGAGCGAACCACGTTGACCAGTTCATCGAATGCCTTGTTGGCCAGCTTGAACGGCGCGAACACCTGGCCCAGCTCGTTCAGGGCTTGCTGGGTTTTCTTGTCGGAACGGCCGTGCTTGGCCAGTGCCTTGTTGGCGGCATTCAGCTTTTCGTTGAGCAGTTCGAACCGGAGACGGGTTTCTTCCGGATCGGGTCCGTTATCGGTTTCTTCCTCGTTTGAGGAATCGTCGTCATCGTCGGAGGATGAGCCGGAATCGTCCGAGCTATCGGTGGTGGTGTCCTCGCCCATGAACGGCTCGGCATCGTCCGGGTCCAGAAAACCGGTTACCACGTCGCTGATGCGGCCTTCGTTCTCGATAATGCGGTCGTAGGCCTGGCTAACGGTGCCGGTGATGCCGGGAAAGTGCGCGACGGCAGCCATGACATCGCGGATACCTTCCTCGATACGCTTGGCGATGACGATTTCGCCTTCACGGGTCAGCAGTTCCACAGTGCCCATTTCCCGCATGTACATGCGGACCGGGTCTGTGGTTCGGCCGGCGTCGGATTCTACGGCAGCCAGCGCGGCGGCGGCTTCGGCGGCAGCGGCTTCGTCGGCCGTGGAATCGCCATCGGTCATCAGAAGCGTGTCTGCGTCCGGTGCAACTTCAGACACCTGAATGCCCATGTCGTTGATCATGCGAATGATGTCTTCGACCTGATCCGGGTCAGCGATGTCTTCCGGGAGGTGGTCGTTTACCTCGGCGTAAGTCAGGTAACCTTGTTCCTTGCCTCGTGCAATGAGGTCTTTCAAACGTGATTTTTGCGAATTGCCTGACATAGACACCCTGTGAACTCGCTTTTCAGAAGGAAAAAAGTGAAACAGCCATTATAGCTGTCGCTCGGTTGCTCTGCCACCAAGGAGCCGCGGCTTCATGGTTAGATGGTGATCAGTGCATCAAGTTTCAAGTGCTGTTAGTCCCGGGTTCCACCACTCAGGGCTCTCAGCTCCTGCCGCTCCTCGGTTGTGAGGCTTGACAGGTTTCGTAACAGTGTTGCCAGTCGCAGCTGGCGCGATGCTTCCTCGTTCGGGCTTAGAAGCTCCCTCGCGGCGGCCAGCGTGCTTTCCCGCGCCGGAATGTGCTCGATCCCGTCAAACAGGTGGTAAAACCGCTCCCGGGCTGTGTTGTCCAGTGCCAGTCCGCGAACCAGTGCTTTTCGATCCCGGACGGCCTTCTCCAGAATCCAGCTTGCAAAATTACGGGCCTGGTTAAACTGTCTGGAGCCGCTGGCCAGCTCTGTTACTTCGGTGGCCAGATCCGGCGCCTCCAGCAGGGCAAGGCAGAGAATGCTGTCCTTGCTGAGTTTTACGTCGATGCGCTCTTCGGTAACCCGGTCCCTTCGCTCGCCGTTCCACCTGCCTTTTTGTTGTCCGTGCTGCCGGTTTTGCCACGGATTGCGCCCGCCGCAGAGGCGGAGCATTTCATGCCACATGGCATCCCGGAGGGTGCTTCTTGGCATCTTGTTGAGCATTGGCTCAACCCGGGCCCTCAGTTCGCCCCGGTGTTCTGGCAACTGCAGATCCAGGCCTTCGCTCTGCCGGTCAAACAGGTACCGGGACATGGGTGTGGCGCCGTCAATGCGCTTCTGGAAGGCCTCGGGGCCTTCCTTTCGCACCAGTGTGTCCGGGTCCTCACCCTGTGGCAGCATCAGAAACTGCAGGTGGAGGCCGTCGGCCATCAGTTCCAGCGCATTTTCCATGGCCCGGTCAGCGGCCCGGAAGCCGGCCTGGTCTCCGTCGAAGCAGAACACAATGTGTCTGACCTGTCTCAGCAGGGCCGTCAGGCTGTCCTGATTCGTCGCCGTGCCCAGGGTTGCAACGGCATAATGAATGCCGTGCTGGGCGAGGGCGATAACGTCCATATAGCCTTCAACCACGAGTAATTTGTCGAGCTGCCGGATTGCCTGCCTGGCCTCAAACAGTCCGTATATCTCGCGGCTCTTATGAAAGACATCCGACTCCGGGGAGTTGATGTATTTCGCCTTGTCGTCACCCAGTGTACGACCGCCAAAGGCGACTGTTTTGCCCCGGCTGTTGCGAATCGGGAACATGACCCGGTTCCGGAACAGGTCCCTGGGCCGGCCGTATTTGTCGGAAACCGTGCCGGTCTCGATCAGCGGGCCCTGGAGGTCTCTGTTCGCCGCATCGTACAGGGCGGTACCGGTTGAGGGTGCGTAACCCACCTGGTATTGCTCTACGATGGTGCTGTCCAGGCCTCGCTGCTTCAGGTAGTCCCGGGCATAGGCGCCCTGCTGGCCCTGCAGCGCTGAGTGATAGAAGCGGCTGGCAAAATCCAGAGCGTCTGTCAGTGTTCGGGCCTGCTGGATTTCCTGTTTCGCAGCCCGGTCATAGGGCACTTCCAGTCCGACCCGTTTGGCCAGTTCTTCAACTGCTTCGGTAAAACCCAGTCCGTCGAACTCCCTGACAAAACTGATGGCGTCGCCATGAGCTCCGCACCCGAAGCAGTGGTAAAAGCCCTTATCCGGCCGGACATTGAACGAGGGTGTTTTCTCGTCGTGGAACGGGCAGCAGGCCTTGTAATTGGCGCCGGCTTTCTTGAGTGTAATGCGTGAACCGATCAGTTCCGCCAGATCTATGCGGTCCAGCAGGTTTTCAACAAACTGTTGAGGGATCAGTCCGCTCATGGAGGCTCCACATCAGGCCGTCATCGGAATTGGCCAATAGCCAAAAATGCCGCCGAAGCCAAGCCTCGGCGGCATTTTTGAGTCGCTCTGTGCAGCCTGCGGCTGTACAGGCAATCAGTGCTTTGCAGTCAAGCGGCGTCGGAAAACTTAGTACAGACGCTCGAACTTGCGCTGTTCCCGCTGAAGCTTCTTGAGATGACGCTTAACGGCAGCGGCTGCTTTGCGCTTACGAACAGCGGTCGGCTTCTCGTAGTGCTCACGACGACGCACTTCAGAAAGTACACCTGCTTTTTCGCAGGAACGCTTGAAGCGACGCAGTGCTACGTCAAACGGTTCATTCTCTTTCACTTTAACAGCTGGCATTCGAAAATCACCTACCTGATAGATTCGGTTTCAATTTTGTCCGCCTGGCATGGCCAGATCGGTTCTCGATCCCTGGTCAGATTGGCTAAAACTCGACCAGTGCATAATTTAGGGCGGCAATGATAGCGCCTGGCTTATGGCGAGGTCAATGTTTGTTCGATGAATCTGCCAGTGGGTTTCGGGTTTCTGCTAAAATGCGCCTCGTTTTCAATTCTGCCAATCCATTTCTGCTAACCAATGTGGCCAGACACTATGCTGATACTTGGTATTGAAACCTCCTGTGATGAAACCGGCGTTGCACTGTACGACACCGAGCAGGGCCTGCTGGGCCACGCACTGTTCAGCCAGATAGCCATGCATGCGGATTACGGCGGTGTGGTGCCCGAGCTGGCTTCCCGGGACCACGTCCGCAAGCTCCTGCCACTGTGTGATCAGGTGCTGGCGGATGCCGGGCGAAGCCGCACCGATATAGAGGGCATTGCCTACACCGCGGGCCCCGGGCTGGTGGGCGCGCTTATGGTGGGTGGCGCTGTGGCTCATGCGCTGGGCTTTGCCCTGGGCATTCCCGTGCTGGGTGTGCATCACATGGAGGGGCATCTGCTGGCGCCCATGTTAGAGGACAATCCGCCCGCATTTCCTTTTGTGGCCTTGCTGGTTTCCGGCGGGCACACGCAGTTGGTGCGGGTCGATGGCATAGGTGCGTATGAAATGCTGGGTGAGTCGGTGGACGATGCCGCCGGTGAAGCCTTCGATAAAACCGCCAAGATGCTCGGCCTGGATTATCCGGGTGGCCCCCGGGTGGCGGCACTCGCCGAGAAAGGCACTGAAGGGCGCTACCGGTTTCCGAGGCCAATGACCGACCGGCCCGGGCTGGATTTCAGTTTCAGTGGCCTGAAAACCTTTACCCTCAATACCGTGAATGCTGCCCGGGATTCCGGTGGGCTGGATGACCAGACCCGGGCGGATATTGCTCTGGCTTTTGAGGCGGCTGTGGTGGACACCCTGACCATCAAATGCCGCCGGGCTCTGGAGCAGACCGGCTGCAAGCGCCTGGTTATCGCAGGGGGCGTCAGTGCCAACCGGCGTTTGCGTGCCGGCCTGGAAAAAATGGCGACCAAACGGAAAGCGGATGTCTTTTATGCCCGCCCGGAGTTCTGTACCGATAACGGTGCCATGATTGCCTATGCCGGCGCCCAACGCCTCAAGGCGGGCCAGCAGGATGGCGAGCGGATCCTTGCGGTGCCCCGGTGGCCGATGAATAGGTTACCGCCGATCAGTGAGCCTAGGTCTGCAGGGCTGGTTGACTGATCTCTCGACGGAGCTTTAGAGGCCAGCCTCCCGGCCCTGTGTGAGCCGGATCAGGTTGTTGCGGTGGCGAACCACGATCAGGATAGCCAGCAGGCCAAACAGGGGCAGGGTTTCCGGCTCGATAAACGCGCTGATAAGCGGCCCGCTGATGATGGCCAGCAGCGAGGCGAGGGCTGAAATTCGCCAGCGCCAGATCACCAGCGTCCAGATGGCAGCCATCACCAGCGTGGTTACCGGCGCCAGGGCAAGACCGGCACCGAGCGCGGTTGCCACGCCTTTGCCGCCCTGAAACCGGTAGAACACCGGGATCATGTGGCCGGTCACTGCGCACAGCGCCACGATAGCCTGAACCATCACCGAGAGGCCGGCAGCGTGAGCCAGCCAGACCGGGAGCCAACCCTTGGCGGCGTCGAGTGCGAGCGTCATCAGGGCTGGCGGCCAGCCTCCGGTGCGGTAAACGTTGGTTGCGCCCGGATTGCCGGAGCCCTGGGTCCTGGGATCCGGTAGCTTCCAGAGCCGGCACACTGGCAGTGCGAACAGCACTGAGCCGGCCATATAAGCGGCGGCATAGAGCAGAACGGTTAATACCGGGTCACTGGGAATCATGCTGTGGGCTCGGAAGCGAAGACGTATCTGGTCATTGTGTGCGAAAATGCCGGCCCTGAAAACGCCGGCCAGCTTGCTCACAATATCCCCTGGTTGTGCGTTATTCAATCACGAACGAGTGGAAGAGTCCGGGAGCCCCCTTGGCAGACAGCGTATTTATCGAAGGCCTGGTTGTGGAGACAGTGGTCGGTGTCTACGACTGGGAACGGGAAGTCACCCAGAGCCTGGTCATCGACCTGGAGATGGCCTGGGATAATCGGGTGCCTGGCCGTTCCGATGATGTTGCCGACGCTCTGGATTACGCCACAGTCAGTCGTCGGATCGGGACCTGTCTGAAAGAACTCAGGCCAAAGCTGCTTGAACACGGCGCCGAGGTCCTGGCCGGGGTTCTGCAGGCAGAATTTGGCGTAATCTGGCTCAGGCTGGCCATACGTAAACCGGGTGCCGTGCCCGGCGCGAAGGCCGTGGGCGTGTGCATCGAAAGGGGGTCGCGGTAATGTCGGGTCCCGTCCGGGTCTACCTCAGTATTGGCAGCAATGTAGACCGGGAGCGATACGTTATCGCCGCGCTTGATGCCCTGCATGAATGGTTTGGTGAACTGAGTGTCTCACCGGTGTATGACAGTGAGGCCGTAGGGTTTGATGGCTCCCCGTTCCTGAATCTGGTCGTGGGTGTCGACACGGTACTGCCGGTTGCCGAGCTGTCCCGGCGCTTCAAGCAACTTGAGGCGGACAATGGCCGGCGCAGGGATGTCCCGAAGTTCAGTGCCCGAACCCTGGATCTGGACATTCTGACCTACGGCGACGTTGTCGGGCGGGTTGATGGTGTTGAGCTGCCACGGGGCGAAATCCTCAAGAATGCCTTTGTTCTTCGACCCCTGGCAGACATTGCGCCGGAAGCCGTGCATCCGGTGTGCGGTAAAGCCTATGGCCAACTGTGGCGTCAATACAACACCGGCCAGAAACTCTGGCCGGTGGATTTCAGCTGGCAGGGGCGGCAGATATCAAGAGCGGTCGCTGGCTGAGCGAAACAGCTCGATGAGGTGGTCGGTGGAGCTGTCGCTGTCCTGGTCGCCGGTGTCCTGGCCAAGCAAGCGAGGCAGAATGCTTTTGCCGAGCTGTTTGCCCAGTTCCACCCCCCACTGATCAAACGAATCCACATCCCAGATCACTCCTTGCACGAAGGTCCGGTGTTCGTAGAGCGCGATGAGTGCGCCGACGGTTTCCGGGGTTGCCTTCTCCATCGTCAGGGTGTTGCTCGGTTTGTTGCCCGCAATCACTTTGTGGGGGGCAAGCTGCTCAATCTCTGCGTCGGAGTGCTTTTCCGCCGCCAGTTCTGCCCTGGCTTCTTCCAGGGATTTGCCGGCCATCATGGCTCTGGACTGGCTGAGGCAATTGGCAAACAGGTCCGCATGATGGGTGGCAACGGGATTGTGAGTGGTCAGGGGAATGATGAAGTCCGCCGGAATCAGGCGGGTGCCCTGGTGAATCAGCTGATGGTAAGCGTGCTGGCCGTTGGCGCCAACCCCGCCCCAGATGACCGGCCCGGACTGCCAGGCCAGAGCCTCGCCGCCCTGGGTCACGCTCTTGCCGTTGCTCTCCATATCCAGCTGCTGGAGATGGTCCGGCAGGCTGCGCAGGTAGTGATCGTAGGGCAGGATGGCGTGGGTTTCGGCGCCCCAGAAATTGTTGTACCAGACCCCGAGCATCGCCATGACTACCGGCAGGTTCTGGTGCAGTGGCGCCTCCCGGAAGTGCTGGTCCATAGCGTGGGCGCCGGCCAACAGAGCCCGGAAGTTGGCCATGCCGACGGTGAAGGCGATGGGCAATCCGATGGCGGACCAGAGGGAGTAACGGCCTCCGACCCAGTCCCACATGGGAAAGACGTTGTCCGGATCGATTCCGAAAGTCCGTGCTGCCGGCACGTTGGCCGTAACGGCCATGAAGTGCCTGGAAATCGCCTGTTCGTCGCCGCAGTGGTCGAGCAACCACTGGCGCGCCACCTTGCTGTTTTCCAGGGTCTCCTGGGTCCGGAAGGATTTGGACTGGATCAGAAACAGAGTGGTTTCCGGATTCACCTGCCGGAGGGTTTCACAGATTTCGGTGCCGTCGATGTTGGCCACGTAATGGCACGGTACGCCAGACTGTCCGTAGGGCTGGAGTGCCTCGCCCACCAGCTTGGGCCCGAGATAGGAGCCGCCGATACCGATGCTTACGACGTCAGTAAAGGGTTTGCCGGTGTATCCGGTGCGGCTGCCGCTCAGCACGCCGTCTACCAGCGTTTCCATCCGTGCCAGGGTGCGCTGTACCTCGGCAACGACGTCCTGGCCGTTCACCATGATGGCCTCCGTGCCCGGATTGCGAAGCGCCGTATGCAGGGCGGGGCGGTCCTCGGTGACGTTCACGCGGTCACCCCGCAGCAGTGCCTCGCGCCGGGCTTCCAGGTTGCAGCTGCTTGCCAGTGCCAGCAGTGCCTCAAGCACCTCGTCGGTGAGCCGGTTCTTGGAGAAATCCAGGGACAGTCCCGCCGCCTCGATAAAGTAGCGCTTTGCCCGCTCGGGATCCTGTCTGAAGAGATCCGTCATGGCAATGCCGTCCAGACGTTCCCTGTGTTCCTTCAGTGTCTGCCATTCGGGTTTCGAGGTCAGTACTGCCGGATTTGCGGACATCAGAGTCTCCTTTTCTGTGGGCCTATCGGGTTACGGACAGGTTATCAATCAAACGGGTCGTGCCGAGGAAGGCCGCCGCCAGGAGAGTGATCTCCTGATCATCCGGGGTGGCCGGCTTAAGGGTCTGGCTATTCACGATGTTGAAATAATCCGGACGCAGCCCGGCCTTGCCCAGGCTTTGCTCAGCTTCGCTTTCCAGAGCCTGGAAGTCTGTACGACCATCGGCGATTTTTCCGGCCGTGGCCTGCAGGGTCTGGTACACAACCGGAGCGATTTTCCGTTCATCAGGTGTGAGGTAGCCATTTCGGGAGCTTTTCGCCAGACCATCGTCCTCCCGAACGGTGGGCGCCCCAACGACATCGACAGGCATCATCAGATCGCGGACCATTTTCCGGATGACGGCGAGTTGCTGGAAGTCCTTCTCGCCAAACACCGCAAGGTCCGGCTGAACCATGTTGAACAGCATGGTCACCACCGTTGCAACGCCTTCAAAGTGACCGGGCCGGCTGGCGCCGCAGTGGCCATCGCTGACATCCGGTACAACCACCTGGGTCTGTTTTGCCAGCCCTTCCGGATACACTTCGTCCAGGGTAGGGGCGAATACCAGAGTGTTGCCGGCCGAAGCGAGCTTATCCTGATCTTCAGCCAGGGTTCTCGGGTACTTGTCCAGATCTTCGCCGGCTCCGAACTGCATTGGATTGACAAAGATGCTGGTAACCACAACATCGGCCATCTCGGCAGCTTTTCGGACCAGGGAAACGTGGCCCTCGTGCAGATTTCCCATGGTTGGCACCAGGCCGATGGTTTTACCCCGCCCGCGGTAGCCGCGAAGGATGGTCCTCAGTTCTTTCAGGGAATGTATGGTTCTCATGCCTTGAACGTATGCTCCTCAGCGGGGAATGTGCGCTCGCCGACGGCGTTCACATAGGCCTCAATCGCCTCCTGTACCGAATGCGTCTCGGCCAGGAAGTTTTTCACGAACCTCGGTTTGCGGCCGGTGGTGATGCCGAGCATGTCATGCAGTACCAGGACCTGGCCGTCGGTATCCGAGCCCGCACCAATGCCAATTACCGGAGCCCTGACGGCCTGGGAGATTCGTGCGGCCAGCGGCGCCGGAACACATTCCAGCAGAATGAGGTCGGCGCCGGCTGACTCCAGTTCGCAGGCATGTTCGATCATCATCTCCGCTGCCTTTTCGTCACGGCCCTGTACCTTGTAGCCGCCAAACTTGTTGACGAACTGCGGTGTCAGGCCCAGGTGTGCACACACGGGCACGCCGCGTTCGCTCAGGGCGGCGATGGTGTCTTTCATCCAGTCGGTGCCTTCGAGTTTCACCATGTGGGCGCCGGCGCGCATCAGTTCCGCGGCGTTCTCCAGGGCGGCCTCAACGGTTCCGTAACTCATGAACGGCATGTCCGCCATGATCAGGGAACCGCGGTTACCCTTGGCGACACAGCTGACGTGGTACACCATCTGGTCCATGGTCACCGGCAGAGTGCTGTCGTGGCCCTGCAGCACCATGCCAAGGGAATCGCCAATCAGAATAACGTGAACGCCCGCTTCGCTGACGACCTGGGAGAAGGTGGCGTCGTAGGAGGTAAGGGCTGCGAAGGCTTTGCCCTTCTGCTTGAATTCACGCAGGGTATTGATGGTAACAGCCATAGAATCCTTGCCTTTTGGGTGGATGGGCCTAGACCGGGCCGGGGTACCGGCGCTGAAGTGTTAAGGGTAATCCGCGGGTGGAAGCTTGCGCAAGCGGTTGTCCGGGCATTGGCGGCGCAGAGCGGCAACGGGTGTTCCGTCCGGCAATGTCAGGCCTGGGTTCAGGTCCAGTAAGGGCTGGAGGGCAAAGTCGCGGTTTGGCAGTTCCCTGTGGGGTACGGTAAGCCGTTCATCATCCAGTGTCCGGTCCCCAAACAGCAGCAGATCCAGGTCGAGGGTTCGGGGCCCCCAGTGCCGGAGCCGTTCCCGGCCGTGGGCCTGCTCGATTGACTGTAGCTGGTCCAGCAATTGATGGGGGGGCAGCGATGTTTTCAGCCACACAGCGCCGTTGACAAAGTCTGGCTGGTCCTGCGGGCCGACGGGCCGGCTCGCATAAAAGGCTGATTGGGCCACGAGGGTGGTGTCCGGCAGGGCAGCCAGTTCGGAAACGGCCCGGGCGAGCTGGACGACAGGCGCTTCGAGATTGCTGCCCAGCCCGATGAACGCATCGGTCATCATTGCTGTGGCGGTCTTTGAACCGGTTTGCGGCGGCGTTTGCGCTTTTTCGGCGCGTCGCTGGCCAGTTCGGATAGCATCCGCTCCTGGCGCCGCTCATCCGCTTGCTGGAACTCGGTCCACCATTGGCCCAGACCTGGCTCAATCTCGCCAGAATCCTCCCGGACCAGCAGGAAATCGTAGGCAGCCCGGAACCGGGGATGCGTCATGGTGACAAAGGCCCGCTTGCCCTGGCGGCGAGGCAGGCGCATCTGGAGTTCCCAGATTTCCTTCATGGGCCCCGAGAAGCGTTTGGGAATTGAGGTTGCCTGCACCTGCCGGCCGATCACCTTGCCGATGGCGCCATGCAGTGCGGGTTGAACCGGGTCGCCGTTGTCCTGTCTGCGATGCCATTCCGCCTGGAGCGCCGGCCAGAGCATGGCGGCAAACAGGAAGTAGGGGGTGACCGATTTGCCCTGGGCAATACGGGCGTCGGTATTCCGTAGAGCCTGGCGGATCAGTTCATCCGGTTCGCCGGCCTCTATGGCCCTGACGGTTTCAGGAAACAGTGGCTCGAGCAGGTTGTAACGGGTTAACAGATCGTAGGTGGCCTCGCCGTGACCAGCGGAAAACAGCTTGAGCACTTCATCAAACAGCCGGGCAGAAGGGATATGACTCAGTAACGGAGCCAGCTCTTTTATCGGAGCTTCGGTTTCCGGTTCGATATCAAACCCGAGCTTGGCGGCAAACCGGATGGCCCGGAGCATACGAACCGGATCTTCCCGGTAACGGGTTTCCGGGTCGCCAATCAGGCGCAGTTGCCGGTTACGCAAATCTTCTATGCCGTTGGCGAAATCAATGATGGTGAAGTCGCGAATGCAGTAGTACAGGGCGTTTACTGTAAAGTCCCGGCGCAGGGCGTCCTCTTCCTGATTGCCGTAGACATTGTCCCGGAGCAGTAGCCCATGTTCGCTGGTTCTGCGATCGTCATCATCGGCGTCGGTATCGGCTTCTGTGGCGTTGCCCCGGAAGGTGGTTACCTCGATGACTTCCCGGCCAAACACCACGTGAACAATTCGGAACCTGCGGCCGATCAGCCGGGAGTTGCGGAACAGATCGTGTACTTCTTCCGGCGTGGCGTTGGTGGCGATGTCGAAATCCTTGGGCTTTCCACCCAGCAGGATGTCTCTGACGCCGCCACCGACCAGGTAGGCTTCATAGCCTGACTTATTCAGGCGATGCAGGACCTTCTTGGCGGGCTCACTGATTACCGAGCGGGAGACGTTGTGCTGGTCCCGGGGGATTTCCCGCCGCTGGTAGATGAGGGCTTTCTTTTTTCCGTTGCCGGACATGAATGAACGGAATTTACCGACCGATTGCTCGACGAGTGTGAAAATTGATTTAGGCATTGAAATCCGTGGCCGCGATGAGCAAAAACCGAGAGTTTAACGGTTTGAGCAGGATTTGCACACGTCTGCCGTGGATTACAGTTCCGGTGCCCAGAAAATCAAAAGGCGGATCCGTTTACACGAATCCGCCCTGAAAGCGTTGACGATCTGCATTGTTTTTGTTTTTGCCGGGATTTTTCTTCGTTTTTGTACCCCACTGTCTATCCCCAAATCTGGGGCATATCAACAGTGCAAACGGAAAGCTTTGAATACACAGAGCAGCCAGAGACATCGGGCGGGTTTGGAGTAGCTGCAGCGTCACCTGTAAGGCAATTCTTCTCTGCATCTACAACTCGCACGTGCCGTGGGGCCACTAAAAAGCAAAGTACCCAAAACACTCAGTTCGCTCACGTCCTGTTTTTGTTTTTGTTACCGAACGTTTTTCCGCAGCTTTTTGTTTTTGTTGTGGCGCTGCTTTGTCACTCTTGTTTTTGTTGTTGTGCGCTTAATAGTCTGCAGTCCGTGTGCCAGTTTTTTTATTTCTTTTATTAACAATGCCTTACGATTTTGTAGGCTATAAGTGTTACCCCGTATCTGACCTAAGTGTTACTGAGATCACGTTACTCCTGAGGGGGAGTGTTACCGAGAGGAACAAAGAGTAACAACTGAGTTTCCGTTCACACTATTCTGGTTTCAGTTTCCTGAGGGTTTTTTCCGCGGGATCCCAAGGCGCTGGCGACGTTCCCACAGGGATTTCCGGCTGATCCCCAGTTTCTGGGCCAGCTCGGTCTCGCTCATGCGGTCCTGGTTCTCGAGAACAAAGTGCTGGAAGTAGTCTTCCAGGGAAAGGTCGTTGGCTGAATCTGCTTCCCGGGTCCGGGTTTGCTCATTGTTGCCTTCCACCAGCGTTTCCGGGATGTACTCGTCGCCACCTTCACTGTCGAGGTCCAGTAGTGCCGGAGTAATAACATCGCCATCACAGAGGATGGTGGCCCGCTCAATGGCATTTTCCAGTTCCCGCACGTTACCTGGCCAGCGGTGGCGTTCGAGAGCCCGCATGGCCTCAGGGCTGAGATTGAGGTTGGGTTTGCCCATTTTCTCACCCTGGCGCTTCAGGAAGCGGCGGGCCAGGCCGAGAATGTCGCTCTGACGTTCCCGTAACGGCGGAATCCGGATCTGCATGACATTCAGCCGGTAATAAAGGTCTTCCCGGAACTCGCCCGTGCGTGTCATGGCTTTCAGGTTCCGGTGGGTAGCCGCAATCATCCGCACGTTTACCTTTCGGCTCTGAGTGGAGCCAACCTTGCGGATCTCGCTCTCCTGCAGCACCCGTAGCAGACGGGCCTGGGCTTCTGCGGGTAATTCACCGATTTCATCCAGGAACAGGCTGCCGCCATCGGCCGCTTCGATCAGGCCCGTCCTCGCTGAAACCGCACCGGTAAAGGCACCCTTCTCATGGCCGAACAGTTCCGATTCAATCAGGCTTTCCGGAATCGCCGCACAATTCACCGAAATTAACGGCTTGGTGGCGCGCGGGCTCATCAGGTGAAGGGCGCGGGCGGCCAGCTCCTTGCCGGTACCGGATTGCCCCTGAATCAGCACGGTGGTTTCTGTGGGCGCAACCTTGCGGATCAGGGTAAACACGCGCTGCATGGGGTCGCAATCGCCGAACATGATGTTGGCGGGGTCGCTGCTTTCGGGTATTTCGGCGGTGGCGGCGGGTTCACCGCCAGTGTTCTGGCCAGACGGTTTTCGAGCCAGAATGTTCTCTACGGCAGCCAGCATTTCGTCGTGGTCGAACGGTTTGGCGATGTATTCAACGGCGCCCATTTTCATGGAATCCACGGCCGAGCGAAGGCTGGCGTAGCTGGTCATGATCAGCACCGGGGTGTTCGGCGCCCGGTTGATCAGCTCGGTGCCGGCAGCACCGGGCAGGCGAAGATCGGAGATGATCAGGTCAAACTGGTCCGGTTCGTGGTTCTGCTCGGCTTCTTCGACAGATGAGGCATCGGCGACTTCATAGCCGGCATGCTGCAGCAGCTTGCGTACTGCTGAGCGAATAATGTCTTCGTCTTCCACGATCAGAATTCGAGGCATAACAGTCTCAAGACCTTTGGTTCTGGCTGATGGTAGTGTTGCCGGTTTCGGTTTCGGTTTCGGATTCGTAGGCTGGCAATCTCAGCCGTACGCAGGTGCCCCTGCCTGTTTCTGCATTGGCGGGGCTCTCAACCTGAATGTTGCCGTAGTGTTCTTCAATAATGCTGTACACCAGCGATAAGCCAAGGCCGGTACCTTTATTCGGTGCCTTGGTGGTGTAAAACGGCTCAAAGATATGATCAAGCTGGTCTCCGGGGATGCCCGGGCCCTCATCGGCGACCTCGATAATAGCGGAGTAGCCGTCACCCTTTCCACTGATCAGGACGGTGCCACCTTCAGGGGATGCGTCCCGGGCGTTGGCCAACAGGTTGACGAACACCTGAACCAGGCGTTGTTCATCCCCGAGGATCTGCAGCGACGGTGGGCAGTCATTGATGTAATGGATGCCCAGCCCCTTGTCGCTGAGTGACAGCAGATTGATCGATTCCTCGACACACCGATGTATCGTTACGGGCTCGTACCGGTTCGCCTGGGCGTGATTGCCGGTCCGGGCGAAGTTCATCAGCGATTGCAGGATGGCAGAAATGCGCCGGGTCTGTTGCTGGATCTGTTCAGCCGTGTCCAGAATATCCGGGTTGTCTGTTTCCAGCTTCAGGTTCTGGGCCAGCGAGGAAATGCCGGTAACCGGATTCCCGATCTCATGGGCAACGCCTGCTGCGAGCCTGCCCACCGAGGCCAGCCGCTCACTGTGCATGAGCTCGTCCTCCAGCAGGCGGGTCTCAGTCTGGTCTTCCACCAGGATGATACTGCCACCTTCGGTGTGATCCGGCCCGCTCAGGGCGGCCTTGTGCAGGTTCAGCCAGTGTGGTTTGCCACGGAGGTCCAGTCGGTGTTTGTAACGGTGCAGATCTTCACCCCGATTGAACCCCTCCAGCAACAGGTGCCAATGTTCGGGCAGTGCCATCAGCCGGGCACCGACCACGTCGTCGGCTGTGATGCCGGTGAGTTCCTCCATGGTGTGGTTCCACATCAGGATCTCGCCATCTTCGCCCACCGAGCAGGCGGGAATGGGCAGGTTCTGCAAGGTTTGCCGGTAATGCCGGCGCAGGTTGTCGAGTTCTCCGGCCAGCCCGGTCAGCCGGTTCTGGTAATCGCCGAGGGCGCGTTCGACATACCGGATGTCCTGGGCGGTACCGCCCTGGGCCATGGGTTTGAAGCCCAGATGACGCTTGACCATGTCCCGGGCAACGGCGGGCCCGAGCAGGCCGGACAGGTTGATCTCAACCTGATCCCGGAGCCTTCGGAGCTGGTAGGGCCGGTACTCTATGTTCGGCAGCTTCAGCTGGGCGAGCGCCCGCTCCACTTCCCGTCGGGCCACCCCATAGCCCAGGGGCTCCGCCAGTTGCCGGACGAAATCGCTGGAAGAGGTGGCCAGCAGTTCCCGTCGTTGGGGGCGGGAGAGGGCGCCCAGCGAGCATGCCTGGGCGGCACTGGCCTCCTCGCTGGTGCTGGTGCTGAGTACCGAGATGAGGGCAAAGACGGTGATATTGGCCGTCAGACTCACGAAGGTGAAGATGTGCCAGTTGCTGTAATCCGGAATCAGCGGGGCGTCGAACCAGGCCAGTAAATTGGCGGTATGAGAGAAGGGCAGGACCAGGGTGACGACCCAGATTGCCAGCCCGACAAGCAGACCGGCGATGAGTCCTCGCCGGTTGCCCTCTGGCCAGTAAATCACGCCAAGGGCGCCGGGCAGCAATTGGAGGGTGCCGGACAGCGAAATGGCACCGAGAATGGACAGGTCAAGATTTTTGCCGATGGTCTCGTGGAACAGCAACGCCAGGAGAATAATCACCGCGATGAGCAGCCGTTTGATCCACTGCAGCCAGCGATAGATGTCGCCCTGGTCTTTCGGGGTTTTCAGTGGCAGCACCACGTGGTTCAGGGCCATGCCCGCCAGTGCCAGTGTGCTGACGATCATCAGGCCGCTGGCCGCTGACAGGCCGGCAATGTACATCAGCAGTGTGAGCGTGGGGCTGTCCAGGGCCTGAGGGGCACCAATGGCGAAGAACCCTGGCCCTGTTGTCACCGCCAGTTCCTGACCGCCCCACAGAATAAGGGGGACTGGCAGGCCAAGCAGCAACAGGTAAAGTGGCAGGCCCCAACTGGCCTTCGCCAGGGCTTTGGGGGAGGGGTTTTCGCTGAAGGTCATGTGGTACATGTGCGGAAGCACCAGCGCCCCGGCAAACGACATCAGCATCAGTGCCCGCCAGCTACCGTCGTCAATGCTGAGCGTCATGGTGGCGGCCGCGGAGGATCTGTTGTCGAGCCAGTGTTCCAGGCCGTCCATGCCATCGAAGACCCCGAACAGAATGACACCGCCGAGCACCAGTAACGCCACCAGTTTGATCAGCGAATCGAAAGCGATGGCCAGAACCAGGCCCTGATGATTCTCGGAGTTCTGGTCCCGGCGAGCTCCGAACAGCATGGCGAACAACACCACGATGAGGCTGAACATCACACTGATCAGCTTGGGTGAGGTATCCGGTGCCAGGATGCTGGCCGATGTGACCACGGCCTGAATCTGCATGCTCAGCAGTGCCAGAATGGCGCCGCCGGAGCACAGGGTTGCCAGGGTGCCCGCCCACTGGCTGCGGTACCGGTAGGCAAACAGGTCTGCGAGGGAAGTAAGCTGGTAGGCGCGACCGATCCGCATGACAGGGTTCAGGAGCACGGGCGCCAGCAGGAAGGCGCCACTGATGCCCAGATAATAGGCCAGGAAGCCGTAGCCGGATTCCGCCGCCATGCCAACGGCCCCGTAAACCGCCCAGATACCTGCGTACACGCCCAGGCTGAGGATGTAGACCAGGGGATGGCGGACCCATTGGCGCGGCAGCATGCCACGCTCGGTCACCCAGGCAATACCGAATAGCAGGACCAGGTAGAGCAGGCTGGCGAGCAGCAGGCCAGAGGCACTAAAACTCATTGGGATCCCGCCGCCATTCCAGCCAGAAACCGATGGCAATCAGCCCGGCCCAGATAACATACGGGCTATACCAGGCGTTTCCCGGCGAAGTCCACCAGTCGAGGATGTTGGGCGAAAAAATATAGATGGCCAGTACCAACAGGAAGACCAGACGGTAGATATACATCAGGCATGCTATCCGCGCTGAGGTGTGAGAAGGGCTTTATACCATGTCCCTCACCGGGATGTCAGGGGGATGGCGCCCCGTTGCCAGTTCGCCTGGCCCCAGTCCAGCAGGGTTTCCGGTGGGCCTTTTGCTAGCGCTTCCGGTGGGTTCTGGCCGAGGGCGACCAGTGCCCTGAACAGGTTTTGTCCGGGCGTGTTGTCGTCCAGGGCCGGCGCATGGGTCTGCTTGCTGAGTTTCTGGCCCGCTTCGTTGAGAACGACCGGAATGTGCAGCCAGCGCGGTGGCCTGGCACCAAGCGCCCGGTAAATCTGTTGTTGTTGGGCGGTCATTTCCAGCAGGTCCGAGCCGCGGACCACATCTGAAATGCCCTGGTCAATGTCATCAACCACCACCGCAAGCTGGTAGGCGTAGAACCCTTCCTTGCGGAGAATGACCGGGTCATCCAGTTCTGCTCTTACGATCTGGTGTTGTGGGCCCAGCAGCAGATCCTGCCAGTGGCAGTCCTCGTCTGTCAGGGCAAAGCGAATGGAAAAAGGGCGGTCGCCGGTTACGGCCTTGCCGCTGCGGCATTGATTGGGGTGGCGCCCCTCGTTGGCCTGGAGTTCCTTTCGCGAGCAGGGGCAACGGTAGCCGTCCCCCTGTTCCATTAGCCGGGCAATGGCGGTCTGGTAGGCGTTGTGCCGCCGGGACTGGAACCGGACTGGTTCATCGGGAAACAGGCCGTGGGCGTCGAGGCTGGAGAGGATCTGTCCGGTTGCTTCCGGAGGTTCCCGCAGGGGGTCAAGGTCTTCAACGCGGATAAGCCATTGGCCACCCTGGTTGCGGGCTTCCAGGAAGCTGGCGAGTGCGGTTACCAGCGAGCCGAAATGCAATGGGCCGGTCGGAGAAGGCGCGAACCGGCCGCGGTACCGGGGATTGGTCATGGCAGTCAGTCAGCCGGCCTTGCTGTAAGGGGCACAAAGCCGGCGGCTGTCGAATGGCTGATTCAGATACCGGTCTGGCGTTCGCGAATCTCGGCCAGGGTTTTGCAGTCGATGCACAAGGTGGCCGTCGGGCGGGCCTCCAGTCGGCGGATGCCAATTTCCACGCCACACTGGTCACAGAAACCGTAGTCGTCCTTGTCGATGCGGTCGATGGTCTGGTCAATTTTCTTGATCAGTTTCCGCTCGCGGTCACGGGTACGCAGTTCCAGGCTGAATTCCTCTTCCTGGGTTGCGCGATCACTCGGATCCGCGTAGTTTGCCGCGTCTTCCTGCATGTGATGCATGGTGCGGTCAACTTCTTCCATCAGTTCCTGCTTCCACTGCAGCAGCAGATCCTTGAAGTGCTGAAGCATCTCAGCACTCATGTACTCTTCACCCTTCTTCATTTCGTAGGGGGTGAAGTTGGTAAAACGTTCGCGTGGTTGTTGTGCAGTATTTGCCATTGCACCCGGCCTCTTGTTTGTACTTCACAAGAACGCTTTGCTTCACTCCGCGTGAGCCCCCGTGGCTGCGCGGTTGTATCCTGGATGAAGCATTCGTCCTGAAACGGGAATTTGCGGAAAATAGCAGATTAGTCTCGGGGGTGCCAGCCTTGTGACATCTACTTTTGTACGGAGATCACATGAAGTTTCCAGAACCTTTGTTTGAAGGCCGTCTTATCCGCCGCTACAAACGCTTTCTGGCGGATGTACGGCTCCCGGACGGCACCGAGGTCACCGCCCACTGCCCGAACACCGGCTCCATGCTGGGCTGCCAGCCTGACAACGCCCGGGTGTGGCTCAGTCGCAGCGACAACCCCAGGCGCAAACTTCCATACACCTGGGAATTGGTGGAAACCTCGCCCGGGCAGCTGGCCTGCGTGAACACCGCCCGGCCCAATGCTCAGGCCCGGGCGGCCGTACAGGCCGGAACGGTGGTGGAATTGTCCGGCTACCCGGAGTGCCGGGCCGAAGTAAAATACGGCTCGGAGAAAAGCCGGATCGATCTGTTGCTTTCCGGTCATGGGAAGGCGGCCGATGCATGGGTGGAGGTGAAAAATGTCACGCTGGCGGAAAACGGCCAGGGCTTTTTCCCGGATGCGGTCACCGAGCGCGGCCAGAAACACCTTCGCGAGCTGATGGCGCAGGTACAGCAGGGCGATCGCGCTGTCCTGTTTTTCGTCGTCAATCACACCGGTATCGAAACGGTTCGTCCGGCGGACCACATTGACCGGAAATACGGCGAGCTGCTGCGCGAGGCCTGCGATGCGGGCGTGGAAGTGATCGCCTACCGCGCTGACCTGAGTCGGGGCAATGGCAATCCAACGGGCCTCCTGACCCTCACCGACTCGGTGCCGGTTATTCTGGAAGTCTGATTTTGAACTGACCGTCCCGCTCCCGGGCCTTTTCCCGGAGCCGGAACTCGATAAATTTGCCCGGAGCCGGATCGGACACTGCGCAAACTGGTTGCCAGCCCCGCCTGTCGCTGGTCATTTTGGCAGTATGGCGTAACGCATGCGGGTCCCGTGATTCAGGGACATGACAATCTCATCGGCCTCCAGCCGGTGCGGGAAATAGCAGCCGGAAATCTTGGCGCTGGCAATGCTTGCGCCTTCCATTCTGGATTTCGAAAAATCTATCCCGCGCAGGTCCGTGCCGCGAAAGTAGGCATGGCGGAAATCCAATCCCTTGGCATTCATCCCGCGCAGGTCCAGACCCCGGAAATCGCCGTGGGCGAAACTGGGCAGCTCTGTGAGTTTTGCCTTCTCGGCGTTGAAGGCCTGCATGTCCTCACTGCGAAGGAGGGCATACAGGGGGTGGCTGATCTGATGTACTTCGTGTTCGCGGTTGTCGTCCATCTCATGCCTCATGCTGGCCAGTGGTAACCCATTGTTTTAATTTCCTGTTTTAGTGATGGAAATGCCCAGATGCTGCCGAATCCGGTCGGCCACCGCCTCTGCTACATGTTCCTGATCCGTGTGCAGATGGATGGTGTGGGTCTTTTCTTCCGCCGTCAGCGGTTCAAACCAGGTTTGCTGGGTGTCCAGGAGTTCCTCGGTTGCCTCTGAGGCGTCTCCCTTGCGGTTGCGGATCCATTCCCGGCGCAATGTCTCCGGCGCTTCGCAGTGTATCAGCGCAAACGGCACGCCCTGGGCTTCCGCCACGGAGGCCAGCAGCGACCGCTCGCTTTCTTTCAGGCTGGCGGCATCCACGATAACCGGTAAGCCGGCTGCCAGAACCTGTCCGGCGAGCCCTGCCAGCCGTTGGTAGGTTTTCGCCGTTGCTTGCGCAGTGTAGAGGTTGCCGCCCGTGGGGGAACGCGAACTTTCCAGTGGTGCAAGCCCGTGCAGACGCTTGCGCTCAACATCTGAGCGCAGGCGGATCAGGCCCAGTTCGCCGGCCATGGCAGCGCTGACGCAGGTTTTTCCGCTGGCGGACAGGCCAGTGGTTGCCAGCAGATAGTGATTGGGGATGGTGCTGTAATCCTCGGCCAGCTGGGCGTAATCACGATAGCGCTGCATCAGGTCGGCTTTTTCGCCCCCGCTGAGGGACGGATTGCCCATGGTGAACAGCGCAATCTTGGCCCGGACCATGGCCCGGTACGCCTTGTAGAGCGGCAGCAGGGGCAGGGCTTCGAAGTCGTCCCGGTATTCCAGATAGGTGTTGAGCACCAGATTGGCCAGCGCGCCTTCCCGCCGGAATTCCAGGTCCATCAGCAGGAACGCCAGATCGTTGATCACATCAATCCAGCGGAAAGGCTCGCTGAATTCGATGCAATCGAAAACCGTAACGTCGCCTTCAAAGCGGGTGATGTTGGCCAGGTGCAGGTCGCCGTGGCACTCACGGACCATGCCGTTGGCCCGGCGACTGGCAATCAGCTCCCGATGGCGTTCGAAGGTAGACTCGGTCCAGGCCTGGAGGTTGTCCAGTTGCAGGAGCAGATCGGCGTCGTCAATCAGCGGGCGTATCTGGTCAAAATTTTCCTGCATCGCCGCAAAGACCGCTTCAGGGGTTCCAAGCGGCTTTTCGTCAGGGACCGGTGGCAATCGCTCGTGGAAGGCGGCGACCTGCCGGGCAAGGCTGGTCAGAAGTTCCGGTGCCAGCTCACCTTGTTCCTGAAGGCGGTCGAACAGCTGGTCCTGATCGAACTGGCGCATTTTGATGGCGTATTCGAAGGCCTCGCCGTCACCACCGAGAACGGGGTGATCCGGGGTCCCGGAAATCGGAAGGACCTCAAGGTACAGCGCTTCGGCCAGTCTTCGATTGAGCCGGAGCTCTTCCGCGCAGAAATGCTTTCTGCGTTCCAGGGTGGAGAAGTTCAGAAAGCCGAAATCCATTGGTTTCTTGATCTTGTAGGCGTAATCGCCGGTCAGGATAACCTGGGAGATATGAGTTTCAATGACCTGGAAGTCTTTGACCGGGTGGTCGTACAGCTCTGGATTCTGCAGTGCCAGAATCAGATTACCTGGGGATGTCTCACTCACGGTGCTCTCCTCGCGTTCCCTGAACCCATTGATTTTTATTGCCCTATCATAACGGGCAGATTACAGAAATAACACACAGTTGGCCTGCCTTCCTGGCCGGTCCCTTCGTTATAATCCGGCCATGAAAAAATCCAGCTCATCTTCCCCGTCCAGGCGAAAGCCCTCCCGAAAGTCCTCGAATAGTGGTCGCCGCCCATGGTTCTGGCGTTTGATGTTCCGGTTTTGTGCCATTGGCCTCGTGTTGCTCGCAGGCTGGACGGTCTATCTCGATGCGGTTGTAACGTCCCGCTTCGAGGGGCGCCGGTTTGAAGTGCCGTCGCGGGTGTATGCTCGCCCCCTTGAGCTCTTTGAGGGCGCCAGTATCAGCGCCGGTGCCCTCGAACGGGAGCTCCAGCTATCCGGTTTTCACAAGGGCGCAGGCGATAAGCCCGGCAGTTATCAGCGCAATGGCAGCCGGTTCGTCATCAGTACCCGTGGCTTTTCCTTCCCGGATGGTGATGAACCCGCGCGCAAGATTTCATTGACGATCTCGGCTGACCGAGTCCAGAGCTTTTCGGTGATTCGGGGCGAGGCCGCACCGATCATTCGCCTTGAACCCGCCCGGATCGGCGGAATTTATCCGGCTCACAAGGAGGACCGGGTGCTGGTCGAGCTGAGTCAGGTCCCTGCCTTGCTGCTGGCGACATTGATGGCCGTGGAGGATCGCAATTTCTATGATCATTTCGGGATTGCCCCCTTGTCCATTGGCCGGGCAATGCTTGCGAATATCCGGGCCGGTCGTGTCGTCCAGGGTGGCAGCACCCTGACCCAGCAACTGGTCAAGAATCTCTTCCTGACCCGTGACCAGACACTGCTCCGCAAGGGCAATGAGGCCATCATGTCGGTTTTGCTGGAGCTCCATTATGAAAAAGACGACATCCTTGAAACCTACCTGAACGAAGTCTATCTGGGGCAGGCAGGCACGCGCAGCATTCATGGTTTCGGCCTGGCCAGTCAGTTTTACTTCGGCCAATCCCTGGGCGATCTCGACGTGCACCAGATTGCCCTTCTGGTTGGGATGGTCAAGGGCGCGAGCTACTACAATCCCCGGCGAAACCGCGAGCGGGCAACAGAGCGCCGGAATCTCGTGATTTCGGAAATGGAGCAGGCTGGCCTGATCGAACCCGAGCGTGCCGCAAGGGCCAGGGGCCTTCCGCTCGGGGTCAGCGAGCGCCCCTCCTATTCCGAGAACCGCTACCCGGCCTACATTGATCTTGTGCGAAGGCACCTGGCCCGTGACTACAAGGAAGAAGATCTTCGCAGTGAAGGTCTGCGGATTTTTACCACTCTGGACCCGGCCATCCAGTACGCCGCAGAATTCGCCGTGACTGATACCTTGCCAAGGCTCGGTGGTGCGAAGCTGGCGGAATCGCTGGAGGCGACCCTGGTGGTGACAGCCAAGGATTCCGGGGAAGTCCTGGCCCTGGTCGGCGGGAAAGACCCCCGGTTTGCCGGTTTCAACCGGGCTCTGGACGCCAATCGCCAGATTGGCTCGCTAATCAAGCCGTTTATATATTTGTCGGCGTTGCAGCGGTCCGAGCGTTATACCTTGATGACACCGGTGCTGGATAAGTCTTTTACTCTGGAATTTGATGACGGTCGGCGCTGGCAACCGAAAAATTACGATGGCGAAGAGCGAGGGGAGGTACCGTTGCACAAGGCGCTTTCCCACTCCTACAACTTGCCTGCGGTGCGGGTCGGGCTGGATATCGGTGTGGATGTGGTCAGTGACACGCTGACTGCTTTTGGTGTCGATACGCCGATTTCGCAGTACCCGTCCATGTTGCTGGGATCGGTTTCCATGAGCCCGATTACCGTCGCCCAGATCTATCAGGGACTGGCGACTTCCGGCTTCAATACCCCGTTAAGAACGATTCGGGAAGTCACCGATGCCAGTGGCGAGGCGCTTTCCCGATACAGCCTTGAGGTGGAGCAGGTTGCCGATCCTGCGGCCGTGCATCTGGTACAGTACGCGATGCAGGAAACCATGCAGGAAGGCACCGGGCGTTCCGCCTACAACATCTTGCCACGGCAATTGACCCTGGCCGGCAAGACGGGGACCACCGACGATGGTCGGGATTCCTGGTTTGCCGGGTTCAGCGGCGATCTACTGGCAGTAGCCTGGGTCGGTCGTGATGATAACGGAGCAACAGCGTTGACAGGTGCCAGTGGGGCGCTGCCGGTCTGGTCCCGTTTTATGGCGCAGGTGCCGCAGCATGGCTTTTCGCCGGTGGTGCCTGATGGGGTCAACTACCACTGGGTTAATACGGAGCGCCAGGCGCTGACAGATAAGTACTGCGACAATGCCCGTTTGCTGCCTTTCATCGCCGGCAGCGAACCGGCGCAGACAGTTTCATGCTCCGGAACCCTTGAACGGCGTATCCGGGGCTGGTTTGAAGGATTGTTCCAATGAAGATCAAAACGACGCTCAGAACAGGGCTCATCATGACACTGCTCGCCCTGGCGGGCTGCGCCTCCGGCCCGGGTGGCGGAATTTATGTGCCGGTGGGTGGTGAGCCCGCCAAGGCACCAGAGCCCCCACGAACCAGTGCCGGTGAGGATGAGGCGCCGGTCTGGCGAAAAAGCGAGCAGCCCGCGGCGGCGCCGTCAGAGCAGGAACCGCCTCGCAGCAGTTCTCCGAGCTACCGTGAAACCGGGGATGGGCTCTCGCCGGCTGCGCTCAGCCTGGTGCGTGACGCTGATGGATTACTAAAACAGGGTGACACCGCCGGGGCGATTGCCCGGCTCGAACGGGCCCAGCGAATTGCGCCCCGCTCGGCGGAAGTGTACTTCAAGCTGTCGGAAGCCTACGTAGCCAGCAACCGGTTGGGCCCCGCTGAGCAGTTCACCCTTAAGGGGCTGTCTCTGGCCGGAAGCGATGCCAGACTGCAGAGAGCCGGTTGGCTGTTGCTGGCGGATATTCGCCGGGCAAGAGGTAATGTGGCTGGGGCGGATCAGGCGGAGGCCCGGGCAGCGGCGTTGTAATTGAGGCCCCTGCGCAGGCAGGGGCACTGATAGGCAGCGCTATTTTGCTTACTGGGGCAGCGGAATCGGCTGTGCCTGTACTTCTGAATCGGCAATGACTTCCACGTTCTGCGTGCCTTGGAACTCCAGTGTGTCGTCGGTTTCGTTGTTATCCAACTGACAGCTGTAGCTGATGGTGTAATCCCCGGCAGGAAGGAAGGCAGCAGTGTAGGTATACAGACTGGCGCTATCCTCGTTCGATACGGGAACTGCCATAACCGGCTGTTCGTCCTCACTGTTGATATTGATGTTTGTGGGGACAACATCAGGCCCTTCAAATATGTATACCGAACCCTCATAGGCGCAGTCAGCACGCTGGTCATCGTTCGCCCGGGTGGAATTGATGGTGGCAAAGTCCACTTCGCCGGTAATAGCGCCTACTTGCAGGTTATTGACCAATCGGAGCGAAGGTTTCAGCAGGAAGTCCGCGAGCGACTGCCCCTGAGGGTCGACGATGGATTTTTTGACATCAAAGTCGATGGTGAAGTCCGTTGTGGTGTCCGCGGCTACCAGAAAATCACCCTTGAGCTTAAGAACGCTTGAGGGAACGGCCAATGTTTTCCGGATGTCGGGTGCATCATCGGTTATGACATAGGAGTCCGGCAGTGAGTCGTCGTCCGTGTCGGAGTCCTCAACATTGATGTTTAGCCGTAGTTCCGAGTACTGGCCCGCGGGCACTTCTTCGTCGGTGATCAGTGGTGCACTCAGGCCGCCCTGGAGCGCCAGAAGGTTCAATGACTTTGGTTCATCAAAAATGAACTCTACCCATTTGCCATCGGCCGGTTTCAGCGCCATCCCTGTAAACGAGATTGTCACATCGGTGAGGTTCGTCGTCGGCGCATCGGTAATGCCGAACGAAACCGTGCCTGTGGAGCTGGATGCCTGTCCGTCATCTCCGCCACCACAGGCCGCAATGCTCGCAGCCAGTGCCGAAACAGTGAAAAGCTGGGTCGAACGTTTCATATAAACCTCCATGGCTTATTTTGGGGAGTTGTAGCGTAGCAACATCGCTACCTGACCCCGGTAAAACGATCGGCAAGGGAGCGGGGTTCCGGAAGTTTTGTTAACCTTTCCTCATATCCCGGCAATGGCTTAATAATCGTTTTGCGGAAATGGCAAATGCACCGGCCGGGCGGTCTGTTTTAGACTGCGCCGCTGGAATCAACCCACGCAGGTAAACAACAGCTTTGGCAATATTTCCTTTTAAGCCTTCAAAGGCGCGGCGGTTTGAATTGCTGGTGCAACCCCATCTGGAGGCAATGTACCGGTTCGCGTTCCGTTTGGCAGGGCAGCAGCAGGATGCAGAAGATCTGGTTCAGGATGTGGTAATCAAACTGTATCCGCGGCTGGATGAGCTGGAGGCGGTCGAGCAGCTGCGGCCTTGGCTTAACCGGGTTTTATATCGTCAGTTTATTGATCAGATCCGGCGTAAAAACCGGCAGGTTGACCGCCCGCTGACGGAGCTTGTCGGGACCGAAAGTCAGGCGGACTGGCTGGACAGCCTGCAATCCGACAGCGGCGGGCCGGATATTCAGCTGGAGCACGCCCGGCTTGCACCAGTTCTGGATCGGGTGTTGGCAACACTGACACCGGATCAGCGAACCCTGTTGTTGCTTCACGACGTGGATGGCTGGCGCCAGGAAGACGTTGCCGAGGTGTTGGATATCCCGTTGGGAACAGTGAAATCCCGGTTACACCGTTGCCGGGCTGTCTTGCGCAAAAAATTGCAGCGGGAGCTGGAACCAATCGAGTCAGTCGGTCGTGTGGGAGAGTGAGGTGATGACGATGTCCTGCAACGAAATTCGGGTTAACCTGCCCGCCTACATCAGAAACGAACTTTCCGCTGCTGAGCATGACCGGGTGGCTCAGCATTTGGCCGCCTGCGAGGAATGCAACGAGGTGCTTGCGTCGGAGCATGTCCTGAACGATACCCTGCAGGAGCGATTCGTCATCCCGGCACCGTCCCCGGATTTCCAAGAGCGTGTTTTTGCCGCTGCCCGGGGCAATGCTGATGCCGGATGGAGTCACTCGGTACTGGGCGGGGCCATTGCGGCGGCTCTTGCCTTGGGTGTTGGTCTGGGCGTTCTGCTGCAGCCGGCCGGGGTGACAGAAGATGCGGCTTCCATTGCCGCCGGCTCTGATGTCGTGGCTGAAAAGCCGGAGGAGCCGATTGCAGTCCCTGTTGATAAAACGGTTCGCCTGGCCTTCCGCTCCGGTGAAGCACTGGAAAATGTTACCTTGACACTGAAGCTGCCGCCGCATGTAGAGCTTGCTTCATGGCCAGGTCAGCGCGAGTTCAGTTGGCAGGTGAGTCTGGAGGCGGGTGAGAATGTCCTGTCACTGCCTCTGAAGCTACTGTTCCCGGGAATGGGTGAGTTGGTGGCGCGACTGGACACCGGAGACCGCCAGAAAACCTTCCGGGCCCTGATTCCTGAATACCCGGCACTGCCGGTTGAGGGCCCGGAATCATGAAGCGTGATAGCCTCTCCCAGTGCATTCAATCGGCCGGATTGTTGGTTTTTCTGCTGTTGGCACCAATGACGACGCAGGCAAGCGACGATCTGGATGTTACCATGCGCATGGTGACCGACGATGTTGAGCTTACCGATTCAGTGGTTCGGGAAATAGAGTTGCCCCATGCTGTCGAAAGGCCTGATACCCCGGCCAAGTTCGGCTCTCGGGGCCTTGATGCAGCCAGGGAAGCCCGTGAAAGGGGGCGCGAGTTCGGTGAATCCATGTCTGAAAAAGCCCGGCAATCCCGAGATTTGATTAAAGGTAATGCCGAACGACCCGAACGACCCGAACTGCCGGATGCGGCGGGGCGGGAGCGCTGAAACTGAGCGAGTAGGCCGGCCTGTCCTGCGATGATCAATCCGGAGAAATCTGTTTGCTGGTGTGCTGGCTTGCCCTTTCTTTATCCTTTTTACTGGTTGCTCCCGTTGGGCTTCAGGCGGCCGAATCCGATGCTGGAATGGAGCAGTTCCGCGACGGTATTCAATCATTTGAAAACGGAAACCTGCAGGCGGCCCGGGCCCACTTTGAAAGCGCCGTCGCCGCCGGCCTGACATCCTCCTCCCTTTTCTACAACCTTGGTGTTACCTGTTACCAGCTCGGGGACTATCCTGCCGCCGAAACAGCCTTCCGTACCCTGTTGGACGGCCAAAACGGCGCACTGGTGCGCTACAATCTTGGCTTGGTAGCGCTTGGTAAAGGCGATCAGGAGGCCGCCAGAGACTGGTTTGAGCAATCGGCCGCTGCCGGTACTCCGGAAAAAATCCGGGCCTTGTCCCTGGCTCAGTTAAAGGAGCTGGGTGGCAACGTTGTGCCCCCTGGCCGCCAACCCGAACGCCGGGGCTATCTGGCAGCATCCGAAGGTTATGACTCCAACATTGCCGGCTTGCCTGAGGCCACCACGTCCCGTGAAGGCGGTGTCTTCTTCGACGCGCTGGCAGCCGGAACATTTGAACAACCTGCGGGTGCCCGTTCCCGGTTTGCCCTGGAAGTGGCGGCCTATGCCCGCAAATACCCGTCGGATGGAAGCTACGATACCCGGGTTTTACAGGGGCGGTTGGGCTGGTCCGAGTCCCTCAACGACGGGGAACGGGGAGCTGTGGTGTCCGTTGTTCAGTCCTGGTTTGATGGTCAGTCACTGGAGCGTCGATACGGTGTTGAGGGGTATTATCGCTGGAATGGGTGTGTATTGGTGGGCAGCCCTGACCAATGTGGCGTAGCCCTCGCGGCGGCCACAGTTGATGGCGGTTCAGGCTTTGAAGCGTACGATGGTCAGTGGTACCGGGCCCGCCTGCATGCACTTAAGTACTACGGGAGCTGGCGGTTTTATGGCGAGTATGCACTGGAAATCAATGATCGTCGGGATCAGCGTACAACAGACGAATATATCAGTGTGTCACCCAATCACCACACTGTGGAAGTGGCCGCCCGCTACCGCTGGCAAACGGACCTGGTTACCGGAGCGCTCGGCTCAATTCGCCACAGCCGGTATCAGGAGCCCCACGTGTTGGTTGCTTCAGCCGGTGAGAGTGGGCGCAGGAAGGATAACCGCCTTGAGGTCGGGGTACTGGCGGAGCGATCACTGAATAGCCGTTGGCTGGTGCGGGGAGAGTGGCTGATCCGCGATAACCGCAGCAGTCTGGCGCAGTATGGGTATGAACGCCAGACTGTCATGCTTACTTTGGAAGGTGCCTTCTAGCCCCTTTATTCAGGAGCCAGAAGGTTGGTTGCGGATTACAGACCGGCATTCCTCAGCCGGTTGGCGTGCTGCTTGTAAACGGATTTCGGGTCAGTTTCGAACAGGCTGTGCAGTCCGAGCGCCTGGTTAATCTCATCAAGATGGTTCATGAAGTAGTTGTCCCGGATAACCTTGCCGAACCGATTGCTGCAGCGCCCGACCAGACCATCGTTCTGGCTGAAACCGAAGGTCAGGCTGGTGGTGCCGAGCAGGGCGTCAGACGGGTCCAGCACGTTGGTGAGAACGCCGGTGCCTCCCCAGGAATAGAAGCGAACGCCGTTCGCCGAGTAAGCCCCTTCTCCGCACGCCGTCGCCGGAACACCGGCAGGGGCGAAGCTGTTGAATTCGGCACTTCCCTGAGTCGTCAGGGAGTAAAGGCTGGAGCGCAGGTCCTGGTTGTAGCCGCCGCCCGAAAGCAGATCGATAAGGCCACCAAGGGCATTGCCCAGGCTCGCTGCCAGACTTTCGGCGGGCGATCCGTAGATCAGATCAGCGACCGGAGAGCCCTTGTGGGGGGAGCCCACCGAGGTTACCGAAGCCACCAGATCAGGCCGGATCCGGGCGATGTAGCGGGCGGTTGGCCCGCCATGGCTGTGGCCAATCAGGTTCACCTTACCATGCACAGCGGCAATCGCCTGAACCTGAGGCAGCAGGGCTTCACCACGGGCAATAGTGCTATCAAGAGCCGGAACCTGGGTGGTGTAAACATCGGCGCCATATTTGCGGAGATCTTCAGCCACGCCGTACCAGTAATCCACACCGGCAATGGAATCAAAACCGAACATACCGTGCACCAGCACAACCGGGTAACGGGTATCGGTGTAATCTGAAGGGGTAGAGTCCCACCACCAGGCGGCGGAGGGCGCAGACCAGGCCACAGTCAGGGCCAGGGCCATTGCTTTAATCCAGGCTTTCATTGTCGTTCCTACAGTTTGATGTTGTGTTTGTTATTCAAACTGCGGCTCAACCTAACGGGTTGCTCCAGAGACTCCTTTCTCATACTGCATCTGCCTCAAGGCAGATCGAGTGCTTCCGTGCGCTGACTTGGTTCTTGTGTTTGTTAGGTTGATGCCGTCAGAGCATCTCGGTAGAGATGTGCCCATAATTTGATCAGTGACATGGGTAAGTCAACGGCAGAGGAGGCAAGCCGGGTGTGTTCACTCTGGAAGTGTGAGGCATATCACATGGATGGCCCCGCAGGACAAGCCTCGGGCTGACCTGCGGGGTGTGTTGACTGGCGAGCGCAGTCTCAGGGATCAGAGCGTGGCCATGACCTTCTTGGCCGCCGCGGTAGTATGGGCAATATCTTCTTCTGACAACGCAGCGCTGGTGAAGCCAGCCTCGAAGGCGGAGGGGGCCAGGTAGACACCCTCCTTCAGCATGCCTTGGAAGAACTTCTTGAATCGCTCGACATCGCAGGCCATCACCTGGTCGAAGCGGGTAACCGAAGGCTCTTCTGTGAAGAAGAAACCAAACATGGCACCGGAACCCTGAACGGTCAGGGGAATGCCGGTGGCATCGGCGGCCTCCCTGAGGCCTCGGCAAACGGCGTTGGTTTTCTCGGTCAGGCGGTCGTGAAAACCGGGCTCGGAAATCGCGTTCAGAGTCGCCAGGCCTGCACACATGGCGAGCGGGTTTCCGCTCAGGGTACCGGCCTGGTAGACCGGGCCCAGCGGTGAGATATGCTCCATGATTTCACGTTTGCCGCCAAAGGCGCCAACCGGAAGCCCACCGCCAATCACCTTGCCCAGGGCCGTGAGATCAGGCGTCACGCCATATAGCCCCTGGGCACCGCCGAGGGACACGCGGAAGCCGGTCATTACCTCGTCAAAAATCAGCACCGTGCCATGCTCGTCGCATACCTCACGCAGCCCTTCGAGGAATCCGGGCACCGGCGGGATGCAATTCATGTTGCCGGCAACCGGCTCCACGATGATTGCCGCGATCTGGTCGCCCATCTTGCTGAAGGTCTCTCTGACACTATCGATGTCGTTGTAGGTCAGCGTCAGGGTGAGTTCGGCCAGGCTGGCCGGAATGCCCGGTGAATTCGGCACGCCGAGGGTCAGTGCGCCGGAGCCCGCCTTTACCAGAAGGGAATCCACGTGTCCGTGGTAGCAGCCTTCAAACTTCACAATCTTGTCCCGGCCGGTGTAACCCCGGGCCAGTCGGATTGCGCTCATGGTTGCCTCGGTGCCGGAGTTCACCATGCGGACCAGATTGATTGAGGGCACCAGTTCGCAGACCTTCCTGGCCATCTCCGTCTCAAGCGCCGTTGGCGCGCCATAGCCGATGCCGAGATCAACCTGGGCATGGAGGGCATCCTTGATGCGCTTGTCCGAGTGGCCAAGAATCATCGGCCCCCAGGAGCCGATGTAGTCGATATAGCGTTGGCCGTCCTCGTCATACAGGTAGGCGCCCTGGGCATGGTTGAAGAAGATGGGTGTTCCCCCGACACCGCGAAAGGCCCGGACCGGGGAATTTACGCCACCGGGAATGTATTTCTGAGCCTGCTCGAAAAGGGTTTCGGAGTGCGTCATGTGTCTTGGCTCCTGTTATCTTGGAAGTGAAAAAGTGGATGATGGTTTGCGAACAGTCGTTCAAAGGCTTTTGCCCGTTGCTCAATGTCATCAGGGCTGCCCCCGAACAGGCCGCCAACCACGGCAAGCATGTCAGCACCGGCACGAATCAGAGATTCGCCGTTTTCTGTGGTTACTCCGCCAATGGCAGCCAGGGGGCGACGGAAACGTTTCGCCTCGGTGAGCACCTCCGGCGATGCCGCCGGTGCCCCCGGTTTGGTCGAGGACGTGAAAAAGCGCCCGAATGCAAGATAGTCGGCACCTTCCTCCAGCCCGGCCTGTGCCAGTGCAAGGTCGGCATGGCAGGTTACTCCGATGATGGCCTGCTCCCCGAGTAACCGGCGGGCAGCGGCCAGTGAGCCGTCGGTCTGTCCCAGGTGAACGCCGGCAGCTCCGACCCGTTTTGCCAGTTCCGGATCGTCATTGATCAGCAGCGGCACACCGGCGTTGCGGCAAACAGCCTGAAGGTTTCTGGCCTGAGCGACTCTCTCGGCCAGGGGGGCGGATTTTTCCCGGTATTGTACCATTACCGCGCCACCCCGCAGTGCCGCTTCAACGGATTCAATGAGAATGGCACGCGGGGTGAGCTGGCTGTCGGTAATGGCATAGAGCCCCGGGCGAAGCCCCTTGCTCATCGTTCCCACAGAATGCCCCGGTCCGGTACTGGCTGGCCTTTGCCAACCTCAAGCGCATGCAGTATGGCGTGGTTTACGTAGTTCTGGGCCTGGGAGATGGCGGCGCGGGGCGACAGGCCCGACGCCCGGCCTGCTGCAATAGCTGCCGCCAGCGTGCAGCCGGTACCGTGGTACTCTCCGCCAATACGCTCAATCTCCCAGCGCATGGGCTCCGGGCCATGGTTGTAAAGCGTGTTGGTGATGTGGATGCCGGTGCCATGGCCCCCGGTTGCAAGAACCGATTCACATCCGCCTTGCAGCAGGTGTTCGGCTGCCTCGCCGGGATTATCGCGGCCTCCCAGCAACGCCAGTTCGACCCCGTTCGGGGTAATCATCTCGGCCAGCGGAAACAACCGCTCCTTCATGGCGGCAATCAGTTCGTCGTCGGCCAGGTCGCCGCCACCCGCGGCCTTGATTACCGGGTCGGTGATGAGCGGCAGGCCCGGGCGTTCGGCCATAAACTCCACCAGTACGTCCACCACCGCGGCGTTACCCAGTGCACCGGTTTTCACCGCATGAATCGGAGCATCGTCTGCAATGCACTGAAGCTGCTTGCGAATCAACTCAGCAGAGACGGCTTCAGCGCCGTACACGTTCCGGGTGTCCTGAACGGTGAGGCAGGTTAGTACGGGCAGAGGGTGGCAACCCAGTGATGTAATCGCCTGGATGTCAGCCTGAATACCCGCGCCGCCAGAGGGGTCCAGACCGGAGAGTATCAATACCTGGGGACGATTATAGCGTTTGATGACCCACCTCCTTAGAAGGGTTTGACGACAGCCAGGATAACAACGGCCAGAAGGATAAAGACCGGCAGTTCATTGAACCAGCGATAGAATACGTGGCTGCGGGTATTCCGGTCGTCCCGGAAGACTTTGACAAGATGTCCGCAGTAGAAATGGTAAACGATCAGCACAGCGACCAGAAGCAGCTTCACATGCAGCCAGCCCTGACTGAAGTAGCCAGAAACATTGTAACTGATCAGCCACACACCGAAGACAATCGTGGCAATCATTGAGGGCGTGGTGATGCCCCGATAGAGCTTGCGCTCCATGATCTTGAATCGTTCGCGCCCCGGTTCATCCTCGCAGGCGGCGTGGTAGACGAACAGCCTGGGCAGATAGAAGATGCCGGCAAACCAGCACACCAGTGAAATAATATGGAAGGCTTTGACCCACAGCATTCGTCAGCTCCGTCGGTATTGGTAATAACTTTCGATATCGGATTTGAGCACCACACCGTAAACCCGCTGGATCATGGGCGCTACGTGACGTTGTACGTACAGGGCCTCGGCGTTGGTTGACTCGAATTCGTCCAGGGCCTCCTCAAGGGTGGCCTGGTATTGTACCGGAGCGACATCACGACGATTGGCGGGAATATCCATCAGATCGATGGACTCCGGGGGCTCGATTTCTTCTTCGGAAACCAGCTTTTCGGTGTCTTCGATATAGCGGGCGAGGTCGACCGCTGGCAGCAGGGCGGTCGGCCCGTTACTGCCCTCAACAACCAGCCACTTGGGTTCGGATTTCAGGACCTTCCGGGCGTCCCCGACAGTAAGGTGTCGCTCTGTGCGCAGAATGCTGCGGTCCATAATGGCTCCTACCGATACCCGGCGCAGGGCCTGGATAACCGGAGAATTCTGGTAGCTCAGGCCCTGATTCTTGAGGATGGTAAGGAACAGTGATTTCTTGCCGAACGCTTCACTGGTCACCAGGCTTGAGGTGGTAATGATGAGCATGCCCGGAAGGATGATGTTGGCGTTATGGGTCAGTTCCATCAGGGCCATCAGGGCAGCCAGCGGCGCCTGAAGCACTGCCCCCATCATGGCTCCCATGCCCAGTATGGCGTAGACCCCTACGGAGGAAGCGTGCTCCGGCATGATCTGGGCCCCGATCAGCCCCATTGCTCCCCCCAGTGTTGCACCCATAAACAGAGTCGGGCCGATGACGCCACTTGGCATGCCCAGCCCGATGGACAACGATGTAATGATCAGTTTGGCAACGCCTGCGCCCAATAGCAGCCAGAATCCCAGCTGACCATTAATGGTTTCGTTAACAGTGTCGTACCCGATACCCATGGTTTCCGGAACCAGAATGGCGAAAGGCACCATCAGCAAACCTGCGGTGACAATCCGCAACAGGACTGGCCGGTGGTGATGTTTGCCCATGGTGTCCACTAACTGAATAAACAACGCAGCGGCAATGCCGATAATGACGGCAATAGCGAGAATCCAGGGAATCTCAAGCAGGGAATTCATCGTCAGGGCAGGCACGTTGAAGGCTGGCTCTGAGCCATACACCGCCTGGGTGACAACGGCGGCACTGACCGCTGCCAGGATGATAGGGGTGAAGCCGGCAATGGTGTATTCCATCATCACGACTTCCATGGCGAAAATGACACCGGATATCGGCGTATTGAACGAGGCTGAAATCGCCGCTGCGCAGCCGCAGGCAACCAGGGTCCGGATGCTGTTGTTCGGCAACCGCATCCACTGCCCCATCAGGCTGGAGAACGCGGCCCCCAGATGCACCGCCGGTCCCTCCCGGCCTGCGGACTGGCCACTGACAACCGTGGCGACGCCCGAGATGAATTGCACGATGGCGCTGCGGATGGATATGTAGCCCTGGTGGTAATTCAGGCGCTCCATGACATGGACAACCCCCACCTTGCGGTCATGGGTGGCCAGCCGGTGGAACAGCAAACCGAGGCTGAGAGCCCCTGCAAGAGGAAGCAGGCCGCGGGTCAGCAGGTCGAGGTTCTCAAACGACTCAGAGCCCTCTCCCGGAAGAAAGCGCTCCAGGGGCCATTCGATGGCCAGGCGGAAAATCAGGATGACACCGCCAGTGATAAGCCCCGATAACAGGCCAAGAACGGCCAGTTGCGGCAGCGCGTCGACACCGGAAAGCCTGCGCCGGAAAACAGGGATCAGGTGCTCGGTAATCTGGTACCAGATTTTCTGCATGAGGCCGGAGTTCCGGTGAATTTAGGCGGACTGCCAGAAGGTTTCTGGCAACGTTTCTGACAACATTGTAACGGTCGCCCTGAGGGCTGCAATAAGTCATTGGTTTATCATGGTAGACTACGCCGTCAAACCTCAAAATCCTGATACGACGTCGCTGGAGAGAAAGGTGATTAAAGTAGGCATCGTTGGTGGCACCGGGTATACCGGTGTGGAGCTGCTGAGAATCCTCGCGGTTCACCCTGAAGTTTCGGTCAGTTGCATTACATCCCGCTCGGAAGCCGGCCTGCCTGTGGCGGATATGTATCCGAACTTGCGCGGGCACTATGACCTCGCGTTCTCTGAGCCGGATGCAGGCATACTGGCAGCATGCGATCTGGTGTTCTTTGCCACGCCCCACGGTGTCGCCATGAGGATGGTGCCGGAACTGATGGCGGCTGGTGTGCGTGTGGTTGATCTCTCTGCGGACTTCCGCCTGAAAGATCTGGATGTCTGGGCAAGCTGGTACGGCATGCGCCACGAAAGCCCGGAATGGGCTGAGAAGGCAGTCTACGGGCTGCCGGAAGTGGTCCGTGAGGAAATCCGCGAAGCGCAACTGGTGGCGAACCCGGGCTGTTACCCGACTGCCGTTCAGCTGGGCTTTCTGCCACTGCTTGAGCAGGGCCTGGTCGATCCCGCCCGCCTGATCGCAGATGCGAAATCGGGAGCCAGCGGGGCTGGCCGGCAGGGCAAGATCGGCATGTTGCACGGGGAGGTTGGCGAGAGCTTCAAGGCCTATGGCGCTTCCGGTCATCGCCATCTGCCCGAAATTCGTCAGGGGCTGTCTGGCGCGGCTGGTGGTGACGTGGGGGTGACGTTTGTTCCGCACCTGATTCCGATGATTCGCGGTATCGAAGCAACTCTCTATGCTGAGCTGAAAGATCCAGCAGACTTCGACCGGCTTCAGGCGTTGTTTGAAGAGCGGTACAAGGCGGAACCGTTTGTCGATGTCATGCCCTTTGGCAGTCATCCGGAAACCCGGAGTGTGAGGGGCGCAAACCAGTGCCGTATGGCGCTGCATCGGCAGGAGCAAAGCAACATTGTTATTGTGTCTTCGGTCATCGATAACCTGGTGAAAGGCGCCGCCGGGCAGGCGGTTCAGAACATGAACATCATGTTCGGGCTGAAAGAAACCATGGGGCTTGAGGCTCCGGCGCTTCTGCCGTAATGCCGAAGGACAAACCGTGAGCGAGCAGAGAAAGCCGGCCGAAGAGTATGTTGTAATCCGGCATCGCCCGGGTTACCGCCTGCGCAGAACAGCAATCCTGCTGGTGTTCACCCTAGTCGCTGCGATCGCCGGGTATGCAACTGGCCTGGCGCAGGGCGGGTTCCGGTTCTCCAGTGCGGAAGAATCGAACCAGGTGCTGGAGAGCGAAGTCGAAAAGCTTCGGAAGGATTACCGGGAGGCCCGGCAGCAGTTGATCAATCTGGAGCGCGGGCGAGCCATTGATGAGCAGGCCCTGAACCGGGCCCGGAAAACCATAGTTGATCTTGAAACCCGGATTGCGTCACTGCAATCGGACCTGACTTTCTATAAAAACATCATGGCACCCTCGGAAACTAGCAAAGGGTTACAGGTCGACAGCGTCACGCTGACACCCAGCCGCAGTCAGGGTGCCTACGATTTCAAGTTGGTACTGACCCAGGTCGGTAATAACAAAAGTTACATCTCCGGCGTGGTGGCGGTGAACGTCATCGGGCTGCGTGACCAGGAAAAAGAGGTGATTGCCCTGCGTGATCTTTCTGAGGATATCGAGGATCTCGGGGTGAAGTTCCGTTTCCGGTATTTCCAGGATGTTGAAGGTACCCTGGCGTTGCCGGAAGAATTTGAGCCAATCGAGATTCAGGTGGTAGCCCAGGCGGAGGGACGGAAGTCCTCGCAGGCCGAGCGTACCTTTAACTGGGATGATTTAACGGAGAACTGACATGCTTGGCAAGAAAAAGCAGAAGCCACGCCGGCCTACCGGCCATTTTGATACCCTGGTTTCCTCCCGTACAACCATCGAGGGGGATGTTCACTTCTCCGGTGGCCTGCATGTGGACGGGCGTATTCGCGGCAAGGTGGTTGCTGATGAAGGGACCGATGCCGTGCTCAGGGTCTCGGAGGTCGGAGAGGTCACCGGCGATATCAACGCCCCTCACGTGATCATCAATGGTACGGTGAATGGTGATGTCTACGCCTCGGCCCATCTTGAACTGGCGGAAAAAGCGTCCATCAATGGGAGTGTTTTTTACAACCTTATCGAAATGGCGATGGGAGCTTCGGTTAACGGTAATCTGGTCCATCAGCGGGAACCGGTCGGGTTGCTTGCACAGGATGGTTCCGCCACCCGGCAGAAGCAGGAACAGGCCCACGGTGCTGACCAGCCGGACGAGGCTGATGAAGCATCGGTCGATGGTGGAAAGTCCGAATAGTTGATTGTTTTAGTCAGGAATACCATAATCGCCTGAGTTGTTAGCAATAATCCGGAGGCGAACTTGAGTGCAGTCCAGCAACAAATGGCCACACCGCTGTTCTTCAGTGACAGCGCCGTTGCCAAGGTGCGTGAGTTAATCGAGGAAGAGGGTAACGCCGAACTCAAACTCCGCGTCTTCGTGACCGGGGGCGGCTGTTCCGGGTTTCAGTATGGTTTCTCGTTCGATGAAAGCCAGGATGAAGAAGATACCGTTATCGAGCGTGACGGCGTTTATCTGTTGGTTGATCCGATGAGCTATCAGTATCTTGTCGGAGCCACCATCGATTATCAGGAAGGTCTTCAGGGTTCCCAGTTTGTCGTCCAGAATCCGAATGCCAGCTCAACCTGCGGGTGTGGCAGTTCCTTCTCCATCTGAACTCAGGAAGGCCTCAGGCCGGGTAGATGGCCCCCAGGATTCGCGGGCCTGACGCTCCGGTCACCTCAGGTAGGTTACCTGGTAATCCCTCCAGGGCCTGTTTTGCCAGCCAGGCAAATGCCACCGGTTCCACCATTTGCGGGTCCAGCCCCAGGTCTGATGTCAGCGTGAGCCGGCTTTCAGGCAAAGCTTTCTCAAGCTCCGCCATCAGTAGCGAATTCCGCGCACCGCCGCCGCAGACATAAATCCGGAGATCGCGGGCTTCGGGTAATTGATTCGCCACGCTTTCCACTGTCAGTTGCAGCAGGGTTCGCTGAATATCCTCGGCCGGGATGTCCGGATGGCGACTTACCTGCGTTTTTACCCAGTCCAGATTGAACCTCTCCTTGCCGGTGCTTTTCGGGGGTGTCCGCGAAAAATAGGCATCCGAGAGCATATCGCTGAGCAGTTCCTGATTCACTTTGCCTTCCCTGGCCCAGTGGCCATCGCTGTCAAAAGGAAGCCCGGTCTGAGCCAGGCACCAGGCATCCATCAGCGCGTTGGCTGGACCGGTGTCGAAACCGGTTACCGGGCTGCCTCTGTCGGCCGGGATCCAGGTTATGTTCGCGATGCCCCCCAGATTGAGGATGCAGCGATCCTCTGTGTCTGAACTGAAAAAGGCCTTGTGAAACGCAGGGACCAAAGGCGCTCCCTGGCCTCCGGCAGCCATGTCCCTTCTGCGGAAGTCGCCGACGGTGGTAATGCCGGTGGCTTCAGAAATGACAGACGGATTGCCAATCTGGATGGTAAAGGGCGCCGCACCTAAAGGTTGATGGCGAAGCGTCTGACCGTGACTGCCAATGGCGCGAATAGCTGATGCACAGAGGCCCGAGTGCCGTATCACCTCTGTCGCGGCCTGCGCAAACAGCGTGCCGGCGAGAGTGTCCAGTTCGCCGATTTCATCCGGGGTTGCCTGATTCTGGCTGGCAGCCAGGAGTCTGTGCCGGATCTGATCGGGGTAGGGTGCGGTGTGAGACGCGTGGATTCGTGCGGACTGTCCCTGGAAAGACACCAGCACGGCATCAATGCCATCCATGCTGGTGCCGGACATCAAACCGATCCAGGTGTCCATAGCGCTCAGTCGTCTGAAGCCAGTGCGAGTTGCCGGTAGCTCTCGCGGAAAACATCAAATTGTGCGATTCGTTGTTCGGTGACCTGCTTGAAGCGGGCCATCTCGGAAGACGGTACAGGTTTTGCGTCCGGCAATTTCACGGTGCGTGAGTTGCGCGGAGCGCCATTCAGCCGGAACTCATAGTGTAGATGTGGCCCGGTTACCATGCCGGAGGAGCCGACATAGCCGATGGTTTCGCCCTGCTTTACCCGGGTGCCATTCTTAATACCCTTTCCAAGGCGGCTCATATGGGCGTAAAGCGTGGAGATGTTGTCGCCATGCTTCAGGATTACCGTGCGGCCGTAACCGCCTTTCCATCCTGCAAACTTCACACGACCTGCGCCGGCCGCCTTGATGGGGGTTCCTGGAGGCGCGCCATAGTCGGTGCCCTCGTGAGGACGAACCACATCCAGAACAGGGTGGCGCCTTTGAAGATTGAACGGCGAGGAAACCCGCGCATTGATCGGCGTGCGCAGGAATGCCTTGCGCATGCTCTTGCCGTTGGGGTTGTAATAATCGCTGTCGCCATTGCTGTCGGTGTAGAGTAGGGCAATGTTCTCCTCGCCACGGTTGACAAATCTGGCAGACAGGATGCGCCCGGTATCGAACTTCTCGCCATCGAGGTAAAGTTCTTCATAGACCACTTCAAACTGGTCGCCCTTGCGAACGTCGTACACAAAGTCGATTTCCCAGCCGAAGATGCCGGCCAACTCCATAGTGAGTTGGTCATTAAGTCCGGCTTCGCGAGCGGCAAGATAAAGTGAGCCGTCGATTGTTCCGGAAGCGAACGCCGGCCGTGCTTCAGGTTTGCGAACTTCCGTCTTGCTGGTGAAGCTTTCGCCTTTCCTGCTGATTTTCAGGGTTTCCAGGAGGTTGCGCTGCAACTCAACCGAAGCCAGAGCACCGTCACCAGCTGTGGCGAAACGGATCGTTTCACCGGCGTAGAGGCGCTGCAGCTTTTCGGCTTCTCCGTCGCCGTGGATCACCGAGAGCATGATGCCGTCATTGAATCCTGCTTTCTTGAATAGCGAGGACAGGGTATCGCCCGACTTGATGGCGAAGGTTTGCCACTCCAGTTCCGGTTGTTCCGGCGCGGCCGGGGCTGCAGGCTCGGTGAGGCTGACTTGCAGGGAAGACTGCTCTCCGGAATCTGCCGTAGGCGATGCAGGCTGTTCGTCCACTGGGAGCGAAGCCGGTTGCGCTGACGGCTCCGGTTCAGCGTTCGTCTTTGCGACGGTTCCCTGCTCCAGATCCAGTGAATAGGACATTCGCTTGGCTTCGACATTGCTACTGGGGCTCATCAGAACAGTGGCGGTAACAATCACAGTCGCCGCTGCAGCAATGGTAATGTGTGTTTTTGGAAACATTTTCAGCACGTGTCACACCCGTTTTAATCGGTATTCCGGCAGCTTGTACTATCTAATTAAAGCTGCTGTTCAAGTATAGTCCAACAGATTACCGTATAAAATGCATGCGGGACAGCGTGAAATATTACGGTTACTGCCCCATCCTCCGGATTTCTTTTGGCAGCGTTGTTATAATGCGCCGCCCTTTTGTTTCGGTGTTGGTCAAAATCTGGTCAAACCACTCTAGCAGGAGAGCGCGTAACTCACAGATTTCTTTTGTTGAAGTCTGTAACCGATGAAATCTTTCAAGATCAAGATTGGGGACGTGTTGGTCATGGCATGCACTGATGAAGCGTTGGCGATTATCAAGCGCGGAGTAGACGAACTCATTCCGGAAGATGAGTTGGTAGAAAAACTAAGGGAAGGTCGTCCTCTCAGGATTAAGGCCGGCTTCGATCCCACTGCGCCCGATCTTCACCTTGGACACACCGTCCTTATTAACAAGCTTCGTCAGTTTCAGGATCTGGGTCACGAGGTCATCTTCCTGATCGGTGACTTTACTGGGATGATTGGTGATCCGACCGGAAAGAGTGCCACCCGGCCCCCTCTGACAGAGCAACAGGTAGCCGATAACGCGGTCAGCTATAAAGAGCAGGTGTTCAAGATTCTCGATCCATCGAAAACCCGTGTGGTTTTCAACTCCGAGTGGATGGGCAAAATGACCGCGGCCGATATGGTCAAGCTGGCGGGACAGTATACCGTTGCCCGTATGCTTGAGCGCGATGATTTTACCAAGCGCTACCGGGCGGAGCAGGCCATTGCGATCCATGAGTTTCTCTATCCCCTGGTGCAGGGATACGATTCGGTCGCCCTTGAGGCAGACGTTGAATTGGGTGGGACCGATCAGAAGTTCAACTTGCTGATGGGACGGATTCTTCAGAAGCATTATGGTCAGTCTCCCCAGGCGATTCTCACCATGCCTATTCTGGAGGGGCTTGATGGCGTTCAGAAGATGTCCAAGTCCCTTGGAAACTATGTGGGCGTTAATGATTCTCCGGGTGAGATGTACACCAAGCTGTTGTCGATGCCGGATGATCTTCTCTGGCGTTACTTTGAGCTGCTGAGCTTCCGTCCGCTTGCAGAGGTGGAGACGTTCCGGAAGGAAGTGTCGGTGGGGGGCAATCCCCAGGATTATAAAAAGTTGCTGGCGGAAGAGATTATTACCCGCTTCCATGGTGAAGAGGCTGCAAAGACGGCGCACAAGTCAGCTGGGAACCGTGTTTCTCTTGGGGAGATTCCCGAGAACCTGCCGACCATTGAGGTTTCACTTGAAGGTCAGTCCGGGATGCCAATGGCTTCGGTATTGCGTTTGGCAGGCCTGGTAAAGAACGGTGCTGCCGCCCGCGATGTGCTGGGGCGTGGGGCGGTTTTCGTCGATGGTCGGAAATTCGAGGGCGATCGGGTGTTCGTGAAAGGTGACGACTGCGTCATACAGGCGGGAAAGAAGAAGATAGCCCGGGTTTTGGTCACTGCGTAACCGGGTTTCGGCGATTTTGAAATTTTTTTCAGGATCGCCGTTGACACCTTGGCGCAGGTCTGTAGAATGCGCATCTCTTTCGAGGGGCAGGCCAGTTGGGAGGCTCTGGATTCGAAAGACAACTGTTTGAAAGTATTCGAAAATTTGATATTTAAATTGTTCGAAATAAACGGTTGACAGGGTGGCGGAACGATGTAGAATACGCCTCCTTGATTGAGCCACGGCTCAACCGCTCTTTAAAAAGTTAACCAAGTAATTCGTGTGGGCGCTGGCCGAGGTATTTCGGAGATGAAATATCAGGACAGTGACTCGTCGAAATTGAGTTTTGTCTTGAGCAAGAATAGAGGATCTTCGGATTCTTGTATGATTTAAACTGAAGAGTTTGATCATGGCTCAGATTGAACGCTGGCGGCAGGCTTAACACATGCAAGTCGAGCGGTAACAGGTCCTTCGGGATGCTGACGAGCGGCGGACGGGTGAGTAATGCTTAGGAATCTGCCTGGTAGTGGGGGATAGCCCGGGGAAACCCGGATTAATACCGCGTACGCCCTTCGGGGGAAAGCAGGGGATCTTCGGACCTTGCGCTATCAGATGAGCCTAAGCCGGATTAGCTAGTTGGTGGGGTAAAGGCCCACCAAGGCGACGATCCGTAGCTGGTCTGAGAGGATGATCAGCCACATCGGGACTGAGACACGGCCCGAACTCCTACGGGAGGCAGCAGTGGGGAATATTGGACAATGGGGGCAACCCTGATCCAGCCATGCCGCGTGTGTGAAGAAGGCTTTCGGGTTGTAAAGCACTTTCAGTGAGGAGGAAGGCCTTAAGGTTAATACCCTTGAGGATTGACGTTACTCACAGAAGAAGCACCGGCTAACTCCGTGCCAGCAGCCGCGGTAATACGGAGGGTGCAAGCGTTAATCGGAATTACTGGGCGTAAAGCGCGCGTAGGTGGTTTGATAAGCGAGATGTGAAAGCCCCGGGCTTAACCTGGGAACGGCATTTCGAACTGTCAGGCTAGAGTGTGGTAGAGGGGTGTGGAATTTCCTGTGTAGCGGTGAAATGCGTAGATATAGGAAGGAACACCAGTGGCGAAGGCGGCACCCTGGACCAACACTGACACTGAGGTGCGAAAGCGTGGGGAGCAAACAGGATTAGATACCCTGGTAGTCCACGCCGTAAACGATGTCAACTAGCCGTTGGGACTCTTGAAGTCTTAGTGGCGCAGCTAACGCACTAAGTTGACCGCCTGGGGAGTACGGCCGCAAGGTTAAAACTCAAATGAATTGACGGGGGCCCGCACAAGCGGTGGAGCATGTGGTTTAATTCGACGCAACGCGAAGAACCTTACCTGGCCTTGACATGCTGAGAACTTTCCAGAGATGGATTGGTGCCTTCGGGAACTCAGACACAGGTGCTGCATGGCCGTCGTCAGCTCGTGTCGTGAGATGTTGGGTTAAGTCCCGTAACGAGCGCAACCCCTATCCCTAGTTGCTAGCAGTTTGGCTGAGAACTCTAGGGAGACTGCCGGTGACAAACCGGAGGAAGGTGGGGATGACGTCAGGTCATCATGGCCCTTACGGCCAGGGCTACACACGTGCTACAATGGCGCGCACAGAGGGCTGCAAACCCGCGAGGGGGAGCCAATCTCACAAAACGCGTCGTAGTCCGGATCGCAGTCTGCAACTCGACTGCGTGAAGTCGGAATCGCTAGTAATCGTGAATCAGAATGTCACGGTGAATACGTTCCCGGGCCTTGTACACACCGCCCGTCACACCATGGGAGTGGATTGCACCAGAAGTGGTTAGTCTAACCTTCGGGAGGACGATCACCACGGTGTGGTTCATGACTGGGGTGAAGTCGTAACAAGGTAGCCGTAGGGGAACCTGCGGCTGGATCACCTCCTTAAACGAAGCCGAAGGCTTCGGTCAGAGTCCACACGAATTACTTGGTTGGCTAATAAAGAGAGCAAAGGGTCTTACAGGCCCGTACCTTTGGGTCTGTAGCTCAGTTGGTTAGAGCGCACCCCTGATAAGGGTGAGGTCGGTGGTTCAAATCCACCCAGACCCACCAAAATTGCGTTATCCGTCGTTATCGCCGGGCTCACGTGCTACTCGCACGCTACACCGCCGATGCCTAGGCTAACCCAATTTTCGGAGCATGCCTTGGAGTTGCGGGGCCACGCCGGGTTGGGTAACCCGAAGTGAGTGACGAACGCGGATGCGCCGACAGGTTTTGTCAATCCAGGCGCAGCGTGACGTGAGTGAAGGAGTGGACCCTCGATGGGTCATGGACGGATGCGAACGGAAGGCTGCAACGACGAGTGACAGAAGCTGGACAAGTAGACGGGGTATAAGCTCAGCTGGGAGAGCGCCTGCCTTGCACGCAGGAGGTCGGCAGTTCGATCCTGCCTAGCTCCACCAAATTTTACTGGACCAACGCGAGTTGGGCAGTGTGACAGAAAACAAGTTTTTCAGTTTGATGACCGAGTTAAGGGTTATGGCTGAAGGCCTTCTTTCTGATCACTGGGTCAGATTTGCTCTTTAACAAATTGGACGAGATAGAACACGAAGACGTTTTCTCATTATCTCCGAGAAAACGTGTTCAATGTGATAGCGATTTCAAGCGTTATCCGGTGTTGTCGTTGAAGTGGTTGTTATATTGCTTCAAGTGGACTGTCTCGAAACAGGGTTCTTTGTCAGGCTTGCCTGGTAAGGGATGTTGATTCGTGAACAGTTGTCTTGGGGTTATATAGTCAAGCAACTAAGCGCATACGGTGGATGCCTTGGCAGTCAGAGGCGATGAAAGACGTGGAAGCCTGCGATTAAGGCTCGGGGAGCTGGCAAACAAGCTGTGATCCGGGCATCTCTGAATGGGGGAAACCCACCGACTTTCGGGTCGGTACCGTACAGTGAATACATAGCTGTGCGGGGCGAACCGGGGGAACTGAAAACATCTAAGTACCCCGAGGAAAAGAAATCAACCGAGATTCCCTCAGTAGCGGCGAGCGAACGGGGACCAGCCCTTAAGCTGGACGACGGGTAGGAGAAGGCTCTGGAAAGGGCCGCCATAGTGGGTGATAGCCCCGTATCCGAAACCCAAGTTCAGTGAAATCGAGTAGGACGGGACACGTGATATCCTGTCTGAACATGGGGGGACCATCCTCCAAGGCTAAATACTCCTGACTGACGATAGTGAACCAGTACCGTGAGGGAAAGGCGAAAAGAACCCCTGTGAGGGGAGTGAAATAGATCCTGAAACCGTATGCGTACAAGCAGTCGGAGCGGGACGTGTTCCGTGACGGCGTACCTTTTGTATAATGGGTCAGCGACTTATGTTCAGTGGCGAGGTTAACCGTTTAGGGGAGCCGTAGGGAAACCGAGTCTGAATAGGGCGATTTAGTCGCTGGGCATAGACCCGAAACCGGGCGATCTATCCATGAGCAGGTTGAAGGTTGAGTAACATCAACTGGAGGACCGAACCCACTGTCGTTGAAAAGCCAGGGGATGACTTGTGGATCGGAGTGAAAGGCTAATCAAGCCCGGAGATAGCTGGTTCTCCCCGAAAGCTATTTAGGTAGCGCCTCGGACGAATACCACAGGGGGTAGAGCACTGTTTCGGCTAGGGGGTCATCCCGACTTACCAACCCGATGCAAACTCCGAATACCTGTGAGTACTATCCGGAGACACACGGTGGGTGCTAACGTCCATCGTGAAGAGGGAAACAACCCAGGACCCGCCAGCTAAGGTCCCCAAGTACCAGTTAAGTGGGAAACGATGTGGGAAGGCTCAGACAGCTAGGAGGTTGGCTTAGAAGCAGCCATCCTTTAAAGAAAGCGTAATAGCTCACTAGTCGAGTCGGCCTGCGCGGAAGATGTAACGGGGCTCAAACTGGTCACCGAAGCTGCGGCTGTGCACGCAAGTGCACGGGGTAGGGGAGCGTTCTGTAAGCCTGCGAAGGTGTGTTGAGAAGCATGCTGGAGGTATCAGAAGTGCGAATGCTGACATGAGTAACGACAATGGGGGTGAAAAACCCCCACGCCGGAAGACCAAGGGTTCCTGCGCAACGCTAATCGGCGCAGGGTGAGTCGGCCCCTAAGGCGAGACCGAAAGGTGTAGTCGATGGGAAACGGGTTAATATTCCCGTACCTTGGATAGCTGCGATGGAGAGACGGAGAAGGCTAGGTGAGCCGGGCGACGGTTGTCCCGGTTTAAGCGAGTAGGGAGTGGACTTAGGCAAATCCGGGTCCACAATCTCGAGACGCGACGACGACTGCTCATAGAGCGGGAAGTCATTGATGCCCTGCTTCCAGGAAAATCTTCTAAGCTTCAGGCTATTCGGGACCGTACCCCAAACCGACACAGGTGGTCAGGTAGAGAATACCAAGGCGCTTGAGAGAACTCGGGTAAAGGAACTAGGCAAAATGGTGCCGTAACTTCGGGAGAAGGCACGCCGGTATTACGTGAAGCCCCTGCGGGTGGAGCGGACGCCGGTCGAAGATACCAGGCCCTGCGACTGTTTATTAAAAACACAGCACTGTGCAAACAGCGAAAGTGGACGTATACGGGTAAGTTGTGACGCCTGCCCGGTGCCGGAAGGTTAATTGATGGGAGTTAGCGCTTGCGCGAAGCTCTTGATCGAAGCCCCGGTAAACGGCGGCCGTAACTTATAACGTCCTAAGGTAGCGAAATTCCTTGTCGGTAAGATTCCGACCTGCACGAATGGCGTAACGATGGGGCGCGCTGTCTCTACCCGAGACTCAGTGAAATTGAAATCGCCGTGAAGATGCGGTGTATCCGCGGCTAGACGGAAAGACCCCGTGAACCTTTACTATAGCTTCACAGTGAATTTGAGCATGTTTTGTGTAGGATAGCTGGGAGGCTTTGAAGTGGGAACGCCAGTTCTCATGGAGCCAACCTTGAAATACCAGCCTGACCTGTTTGAGGTTCTAACTTGGTCCCCTGATCGGGGATGAGGACACTGTGTGGTGGGTAGTTTGACTGGGGCGGTCTCCTCCCAAAGCGTAACGGAGGAGCACAAAGGTGGGGCTAAGCATGGTCGGACATCATGCGGTTAGTGTAATGGCACAAGCCCGCTTAACTGCGAGACAGACACGTCGAGCAGGTACGAAAGTAGGTCATAGTGATCCGGTGGTTCTGTATGGAAGGGCCATCGCTCAACGGATAAAAGGTACTCCGGGGATAACAGGCTGATACCGCCCAAGAGTTCACATCGACGGCGGTGTTTGGCACCTCGATGTCGGCTCATCACATCCTGGGGCTGAAGCCGGTCCCAAGGGTATGGCTGTTCGCCATTTAAAGTGGTACGCGAGCTGGGTTTTAGAACGTCGTGAGACAGTTCGGTCCCTATCTGCCGTGGACGTTGGAGATTTGAGGAAAGCTGCTCCTAGTACGAGAGGACCGGAGTGGACGAACCTCTGGTGTTCGGGTTGTCACGCCAGTGGCATTGCCCCGGTAGCTATGTTCGGACAGGATAACCGCTGAAAGCATCTAAGCGGGAAGCCCCTTCCAAGATGAGATCTCCCTGCCCCTCGAGGGCCCTGAAGAGGCCGATTCAAGACCAGGACGTTGGATAGGTCGGGTGGTGTAAGCGCTGCGGAGGCGTTGAGGCTAACCGATACTAATTGCTCGTGCGGCTTGACTATATAAACACCCAAGACAATTGCGGGTAACGCAAACCGAAATCGATTATCACTCAGAAAACACCCTGAACGTTCCATCTCGTCCCCCAGTGATCAACCGTTTTGCCTGACGACCATAGCGGTCTGGAACCACCTGATCCCATCCCGAACTCAGAAGTGAAACAGACCAGCGCCGATGGTAGTGTGGCGTTGCCCATGTGAGAGTAGGTCATCGTCAGGCTCCTAATATAAACAAGCCCCGACAGCAATAGCTGCCGGGGCTTTTTTGTTTTGGATCGAGGCCCTGCTGTGCACTACAACGGCCCCCATGTGACAAGGCGTGCTCGATATCAATGTAAACCTGACTGCAACGCCCATTCCCTGATCTGTCGGCGGCGAATTCGCAAAGCCTGACCGCCGACTTTGTTTTTTTCGCCTCCCTGGTGTTTAATCCGGCCTTACCCAATCTTATGGCTGGATACGTCTTATGAAATCCAAGGCACTTTTAGAGCTTCTCAGTGACGGCCAGGTTCACTCGGGCGAGTTCCTGGCCGCTCACCTTGGCGTTAGTCGTACCGCGATCTGGAAACAGATTCGTCGCGCCATGGACGAGGGCATTGAGATTGCCACAATTCGCGGGCGCGGGTATCAGCTGGTTTCCCGGGTTGACCTTCTTGACCGGGATTCAGTGCTCCAGTGTCTCGATCCGTGGCGCAGGGAAGCGCTATCTTTGAATGTGCTCGATGAAGTGGATTCAACCAATGCCGAAGTGATCAGGCAGGTCGCGGCAGGGGCCGGGAAAATGCCGGTAGCCATCGCTGATTGTCAGACTGCGGGACGCGGACGTAGAGGTCGCGTCTGGCAGAGCCCACGGGGAGAAAATCTCTACTTGAGCATGGGGCTAACTTTCCATGGTGGGTTTGGCGTTCTTGATGGTTTGAGCCTGGTGTTGGGGGTTGCCGTCGCCAACGCGCTTGAGCAGCTTGGCGTGCCAGAGGTTGGGCTCAAATGGCCCAATGACATCTTTCTTCCAGACGGCAAGCTGGGCGGTATTCTTGTAGAGTTGCAGGGCGAGCTTGAGGAAGGGGTTGTTCAGGTGATCGCTGGTATCGGGCTCAATGTTCACATGTCCCGGCCAGAAGGTGTTGATCAGCCGTGGAGCAGCCTCGCCAGGGCGTGTCCGGAGATTGTGTGGTCACGGAATCAGATCGCTGGCGCCATTATTGACGCAGTACTGGATGCGGTTCCGATTTTTTCGGACCTGGGTTTCGGGGACTTTCGTGAGCCCTGGCAGCGGCGCGATATTTTTATGGGGAAGCCGCTTCAGGCGCGAGGTGGCGATGTTGAAGGCGTTGGTTGCGGTATTGATGACAATGGTAATTACCAGATACGGACCGCTGACGGAATCGTTCCGGTACGAGCCGGAGAGATTAGCTTGCGGGTAATGCAATGAAGCTCTACATTGACGCCGGTAATACCCGGCTCAAATGGTGTCTCGAGGAAGCCGGCGAGACAGTAGCCAGCGGTGCCGGCGTGCTGGATGAGGAAAACCCGTTACCGGGCATTACAGGCTTTGCATCCCGCATCCGCCGGATTGCAGTCTCAACGGTTGCCTCGGAGGAGAAGCGCGAGAGACTGCTCGGTTATCTGGCGGGGCTGAGCAACGTGCCTGCCCGTTGTTATTGGTCGGAACCGGAGCGGGGTGGGCTTCAAAATGCCTATTCCGACTTCGACAGGATGGGCGCTGACCGCTGGCATGCGATGTATGGTGCGTGGATTGGTCACAAGCAGGGCTTTGTTGTTGTGGACGCGGGTAGTGCGGTCACCGTGGATTTTGTGGATCAGTGCGGCCGGCACCTCGGGGGGTATATTCTCCCGGGCCTGAAGATGATGTTTCGGAGCCTCAAAACCGATGCCGCGCGTATCGGGTTCGATCCTGAGCAGGTTTTGGAAACCGGGCCTGGCAAAAGTACCGGCGAATGCGTTAACCATGGGCTTGCGTGGCTGTCGGATGCCATGATTGTCCGTATCCGTCGGGATGCGCAGGCGTTTGGTCTTGCGGATGTTCTGGTTACCGGTGGCGATGCGGATCGACTCATCGGGCTTGGCCTGTCCGGAATCCATCGTCCTGATCTGGTGTTGACGGGCCTCCGTGCCATTGCTGATGAGGAAGCGTCCTAATGCGATGGATGGCGCTACTCCTGCTGTTTTTGAGCCTGGGGCTTTATTATCTTCCGGATTATCTTGGACCCTCCGGTGGCATGGCCAAAGTCGCCAGTGGAAGTCTCCCCAGGGTCGTCAGTCTGAAGTCACCGGATCCGGAGGGGGGGGCGGTCAAAGTGGTTCCGTCTCAAGAAGCGCCTGTGTTGTCCTGCGTCCGCCTTGGCTGGATAGACACCGCTGAGCGTACCCGGGAACTGATCAATAGCCAGCCTCTTGTCAGCGAGGCGGGTTTTGCCATTGAAGAGGTAGATCGGGGGCTCGCTCCCTTATACTGGGTGCTCATCCCGCCTCAGCCCCGGGAGGTGGCATTGCGCCAGTTTCGGGATATTCAGCGACAGGGTATCGATTCCTATCTGGTAACTGGGGGGGAGAACCGCAACGCCATTTCCCTCGGCCTGTTCGAGTATCGGGAATCTGCAATATCCATGCTGGAAGAAAAAAAACGTCAGAATCTTAATGCGGTACTGGTCAACTTCCCCCGAAATCAGATAAGCTACGCCCTCACTTTTGAGGCTGAGTCAGACCTCGCAGAGGAGCTGGTTCAGGCGGTGAAAGCGGATTACGGCAACAATTTTGATTTCGTCGAGATCAGGCCTTGTGAAGGTGTTGCAACGCCAGAAAAAAATCCGTAGTATACCGCCCTCGCTGAAGAGGCGATTGTGAGCTGGCGTAGCTCAGTTGGTAGAGCAGCTGACTTGTAATCAGCAGGTCGGGGGTTCGATTCCGTCCGCCAGCTCCATTTTTAAGTTTTGACGGATTTGCATAAGTGAATCCGACTCGGAGGGGTTCCCGAGTGGCCAAAGGGATCAGACTGTAAATCTGACGGCATCGCCTTCGCAGGTTCGAATCCTGCCCCCTCCACCACTAATTGCTCGCGGGCATCGTATAGTGGCTATTACCTCAGCCTTCCAAGCTGATGACGCGGGTTCGATTCCCGCTGCCCGCTCCAATTTGCTTGCAGTGCTCATGTAGCTCAGTCGGTAGAGCACATCCTTGGTAAGGATGAGGTCACCGGTTCAATTCCGGTCATGAGCTCCATTATTTATCCGGTCAACGTTACGATCCTGGTTGATTAGGGAGATTGGTCGAATGTCTAAGTCTAAGTTTGAACGTAATAAGCCGCACTTGAACGTGGGCACCATTGGTCACGTTGACCATGGCAAGACCACTTTGACAGCAGCCCTGACTCGCGTGTGTCACGAAGTCTGGGGTACGGGTGAGAGCCGTGCGTTTGACCAGATTGATAACGCCCCGGAAGAGCGTGCGCGTGGTATTACCATTGCGACCTCTCACGTTGAGTACGATTCCCCGAGCCGTCACTACGCTCACGTAGACTGCCCGGGCCACGCGGATTATGTGAAGAACATGATCACGGGTGCGGCCCAGATGGACGGCGCTATTCTGGTTTGCTCCGCAGCGGACGGCCCCATGCCGCAGACTCGTGAGCACATCCTGCTGTCCCGTCAGGTGGGCGTACCTTACATCGTTGTGTTCCTGAACAAGGCGGACATGGTAGACGATGAAGAGTTGCTTGAGCTGGTAGAGATGGAAGTTCGTGACCTGCTGAGCCAGTACGACTTCCCGGGTGACGACACGCCGATCATTACCGGTTCTGCGCTGATGGCGCTGGAAGGCAAAGATGACAACGAGATGGGCACTACCGCGGTCAAGAAGCTGGTAGAGGCCCTGGACGACTACATCCCTGAGCCGGAGCGTGCGATTGATCAGCCGTTCCTGATGCCGATTGAGGACGTATTCTCCATCTCCGGTCGTGGTACGGTGGTAACCGGTCGTGTTGAGCGTGGCATCATCAAGGTTGGTGACGAAGTGGAAATCGTGGGTATCAAGGATACCGTGAAGACCACGTGTACCGGCGTTGAAATGTTCCGCAAGCTGCTGGACGAAGGCCGTGCTGGTGAGAACGTGGGTGTTCTGCTGCGTGGAACCAAGCGTGACGACGTTGAGCGTGGTCAGGTTCTGTGTGTGCCGGGCTCCATCAAGCCGCACACCAAGTTCGAGTGCGAAGTGTACGTATTGTCCAAGGAAGAGGGTGGTCGTCATACGCCGTTCTTCAAGGGCTACCGTCCGCAGTTCTATTTCCGTACTACCGACGTAACGGGTTCCTGTGAGCTGCCGGAAGGCGTGGAAATGGTTATGCCGGGTGACAACGTGAAGATGAGTGTTACCCTGATTGCTCCGATCGCCATGGAAGATGGTCTGCGCTTCGCGATTCGCGAAGGCGGCCGTACCGTTGGTGCCGGCGTGGTCTCCAAGATCATCGAGTAGGTTACTCGAGAGTAAGTGCGCTGAGTTGTTTCGGTGCAGGCCAGTAGCTCAATTGGCAGAGCAGCGGTCTCCAAAACCGCAGGTTGGGGGTTCGATTCCCTCCTGGCCTGCCATTTTTTAACATCCGGATACATAAGTTGATTCCTATGGAGTCAAAAGCCGTTCAGTCGACCAGCCGTTTCGATTTCGTGAAGTGGCTGGTTGTTTTCGTTCTGATCGCCATCGGTGTGGTGGGGAATCAGTATTATAGTGCCGAGTCTCTGCTGTATCGGGTTCTGGCTCTTGTAGGTCTCGCGATTGTTGCGGCGCTTGTCGCCCTTCAAACTGATCGTGGTCGTCGTTTTGCGACGCTGCTGAAGGAAGCGAGGGTGGAGATCCGGAAAGTGGTATGGCCCACCAGGCCCGAATTGGTGCAGACAACTGTGATTGTTGTGGTGTTTGTGCTGGTCGTTGCGCTGTTGTTGTGGGGTATGGATTCGCTGATCAGCTTGCTGGTCGCCGGGTTTATCGGTTAACAGGAGTGGGCAATGGCTAAGCGCTGGTACGTCGTTCATGCGTATTCTGGCTTCGAAAAGCAGGTAATGCGCACTCTGAAAGAGCGTGTTGCTCTTGATGGCATGGAAGACAGGTTCGGCGAAATCCTGGTTCCGACCGAGGAAGTCGTCGAGATGCGTGAAGGGAAGAAGCGCAAGAGTGAGCGCAAATTCTATCCCGGGTACGTACTGGTCCAGATGGAAATGGATGACGCAACGTGGCACCTTGTAAAGAACACGCCACGGGTTCTGGGTTTTATCGGTGGTACCAAGGATAAGCCGGCACCCATCACCGAGAAAGAGGCAGAAGCAATTCTGCGTCGTGTCGAGAGTGGTGCGGACAAGCCCAAGCCCAAGACCCTGTTTGAGCCAGGTGAAGTTGTTCGTGTTGTTGAAGGGCCTTTCGCTGACTTCAACGGCGTTGTAGAAGAAGTTGACTACGACAAGAGTCGTGTCAAGGTTGCCGTTTTGATCTTCGGCCGTTCAACTCCGGTAGAGCTGGAGTTTGGGCAGGTCGAGAAAGACTGACCGGCAATACGAAAGCTGGAAGCTCGCGCGCTATGGCGACGCGGGCTTTTTGTGTCTGCTTTTTGCAGCTGTAACTAAAGGGGAGCCGAAAGGCGTCTGAACCCACAGGAGATGTATCATGGCTAAGAAGATCGAAGCCTATATCAAGCTTCAGGTTGCTGCCGGTAAGGCCAATCCAAGTCCCCCCGTTGGTCCTGCACTGGGTCAGCGTGGCGTAAACATTATGGAGTTCTGTAAGGCGTTTAACGCACAGACCCAGGATATGGAGCCAGGCCTGCCGATTCCTACTGTTATCACGGTTTACAGTGATCGCAGCTTTACCTTTATCACCAAGACTCCGCCTGCACCGGTTCTTCTCAAGAAGGCCGCCGGCATCAAGAGTGGCTCCGGTCGTCCGAATACCGACAAGGTTGGTACCGTGACCCGTGAGCAACTTGAAGAAATTGCCAAGACCAAAGAGCCGGATCTGACCGCTGCCGATATGGACGCAGCGGTACGTACCATTGCAGGAACAGCCCGCAGTATGGGCCTGAACGTGGAGGGCCTGTAACATGGCAAAGCTGAGCAAGCGTCAGAAGCTTATTCGTGAAAAGGTAGACTCTACCCGTTCCTACTCTGTTGACGAGGCAGTTTCGCTGCTGGTCGAGCTGGGTCAGAGCGTGAAGTTTAAAGAGTCAGTAGACGTGGCTGTAAACCTGGGCGTTGATGCGCGTAAATCCGATCAGGTGGTTCGTAGCAGTACTGTTCTGCCACATGGCACCGGTAAGACTGTCCGGGTGGCCGTCTTTACCCAGGGCGCCAATGCCGAGAAAGCGACAGCGGCCGGTGCAGATATCGTCGGTATGGACGATCTGGCAGACGAAGTTAAAAAAGGCAACATGGATTTCGACGTGGTTATCGCCACTCCCGATGCCATGCGTGTTGTTGGTCAGCTGGGCCAGATTCTGGGTCCCCGTGGCCTGATGCCGAACCCGAAGGTGGGTACTGTGACTCCTGACGTTGAGACTGCGGTCAAAAACGCCAAGGCAGGGCAGGTTCGTTACCGCACCGACAAGAACGGCATTATCCATGCCCCGCTGGGTAACGTTGAGTTTTCTGCCGAGAACATCAAGGAGAACCTTGAGGCTCTGGTGGCAGATCTGAAAAAGGCCAAGCCCTCGTCGGCGAAAGGCGTGTATCTCAAGAAGATCACCGTTTCCTCGACTATGGGTCCTGGCCTGACTATCGATCAGAGCGGTCTGAACATCTGATTCTCTGAGCGGTAGTTACTTTGTAGTCTGGGCGGAAGCCAAGGCTGTCAAAGACCGCAGGCCCCCGAAGCGCTTCGGGTTTACCGGAAGCGCCACAAGGGTTAAAGCAACGCCTGCGCAGACGGTGTGAAGACGTTCTCTCTGAACCCAAACACCGTTGGGAGCCCCGTGAGGGGTATATGTGGGTTTGCCGGGATATCCCCGGCGAAATCGAGGAGAAATCCAGTGGCAATTAGACTCGAAGACAAGAAAGCGATCGTCGCTGAAGTCAACGAGACTGCCGGTGGTGCTCTGTCTGTGGTTCTGGCTGACTACCGTGGTGTGACCTCTGGTGACATGACGGCGCTTCGCGCCAAGGCTCGTGCCGAAAACGTGCGTCTGAAGGTTGTTCGTAACAACCTGGCAAAGATCGCGATTCGCGGTACCGAGTTCGAGTGCATTGATGAAGCGCTGGTTGGTCCGACCATTCTGGCATTCTCTATGGAAGATCCGGGCGCGGCAGCGCGTCTGCTGAAGGATTTCGCCAAAGAGAAAGAGGCGTTCGAGATCAAGGGATTGGCCGTCGGCGGAGAGCTGATGGGTGCAAACCAGATCGACCGTCTTGCCAAGCTGCCAACACGTCACGAAGCGTTGACAATGCTGGCCGCAGTTACACAGGCACCGATCACCAAGCTGGCACGGACACTGAACGAAGTTCCTTCGAAAGTGACTCGTGCTGTAGCGGCAGTTCGCGACCAGAAGCAAGAAGCTGCTTGATTCTGTTGAACACCATTTTTTATATTTTTGGGAGAAAGTCATGGCTCTGTCTAACGAAGACATTTTGAATGCAATCGCAGAAATGAGCGTAATGGACGTAGTTTCGCTTGTTGAAGCAATGGAAGAGAAATTCGGTGTGTCTGCCGCTGCAGCTGTAGCTGCTGCGCCTGCCGCCGCTGGTGGCGAAGCTGCCGCTGCTGAAGAGCAGACCGAATTTGACGTAATTCTTACCGGTCCCGGTGAGAAGAAGGTCAACGTAATCAAGGCCGTTCGTGAACTGACCGGCCTGGGTCTGAAAGAAGCTAAGGAAATGGTCGACAGCGCACCTTCCGCAATCAAGGAAGCTGCCAGCAAAGACGACGCTGAAGCAGCCAAGAAGAAGCTTGAGGAAGCAGGCGCTTCCGTTGAGCTTAAGTAAGAGTCGGCTGTTGATCGAAACCGTGCGATAAGCATGGACAGGCTGGTGGCTTTGGGCCACCGGCCTTTTTCTGTTGTATATGCTATAGAGTCTGGCGAGCAATTGCAGGTTGATGTTCGATTCAAAACCTACAGCCAGAGTCTTGTTCAAGACGGCGCGATAAGCCGAGCAATTCGGCCCCGAAGCAGAACAATGGTTGCTTCTTGATACCAGGTATCAGGTCTAAAGCTGGGGAATGCAGATGACTTACTCCTACACTGAGAAAAAGCGGATTCGCAAAGATTTTAGTAAATTGCCTTCCGTGATGGACGTCCCCTATTTGCTGTCTATTCAGCTGGATTCGTTCAGGGACTTCCTCCAAATGGAAGCCGCTCCTGAAGACCGCCGGGAAACCGGTCTTCACGCAGCATTCAAATCCGTATTCCCGATTGTCAGTTACTCTGGCAATGCCGCACTCGAATACGTGAGTTACCGTATTGGCGAGCCGGTTTTTGATGTCAAGGAATGCCAGCTGAGGGGCGTAACCTACGCAGCACCGCTGCGGGTGAAAGTCCGCCTTATCATTTACGATAAGGAATCGTCCAACAAGGCGATCAAGGACATTAAAGAGCAGGAAGTGTACATGGGCGAAATGCCCCTGATGACCGAGAACGGTACCTTCGTTATCAACGGTACCGAGCGCGTTATTGTTTCCCAGCTCCACCGGTCGCCGGGTGTGTTCTTCGACCACGACAAGGGTAAGACCCATTCCTCCGGCAAGCTGCTGTATTCGGCCCGGGTGATTCCTTATCGTGGTTCCTGGCTGGACTTCGAGTTTGATCCGAAGGACTCCGTGTTCGTTCGTATCGACCGTCGCCGCAAGCTGCCGGCGTCTATTCTGCTGCGGTCACTTGGCTACACCTCCGAGCAGATGCTTGAGATGTTCTTTGAAACCAGTAAATTCAGCCTGGGCGCGGAAGTGTGCAAGCTGGAGCTGGTGCCGAGCCGTCTGCGGGGTGACATCGCCACCTTCGATATCAAGGACAATGACGGCAATGTGATTGTCGAGGAAGGTCGCCGGATTACCGCCCGTCACATCAAGCAGCTGGAAAAAGCCGGCATCAATGAGCTTGAGGTACCGACCGAGTACCTGTACGGCCGCGTCCTGGCCAAGGACATGATCGATCAGGCCAGCGGTGAAGTTCTGGTTGAGTGTAACTCCGAGCTCACCGAAGAGCTGGTCACCAAGATTCTGGATGCGGGCGTAAAGGAGATCGAAACCCTTTACACCAACGATCTGGACTGCGGTCCGTTCATGTCCGATACCCTGCGCATCGATCCGACCCGCACCCCGCTGGAAGCGCTGGTTGAGATTTACCGGATGATGCGCCCGGGCGAGCCGCCCACCAAAGAGTCGGCTGAGAACCTGTTCAATAACCTGTTCTTCTCCGAAGAGCGCTATGACCTGTCAGCGGTTGGCCGGATGAAGCTCAACCGTCGTCTTCGCCGTGAGGAAAGCACCGGTGAAGGCACGCTGACCCACGAAGACATCATCGATGTTCTCAAGACCCTGATCGATATCCGTAACGGCCAGGGCAATGTGGATGACATCGATAACCTGGGTAACCGTCGTGTTCGCTGCGTTGGTGAAATGGCCGAGAACCAGTTCCGTGTGGGTCTCGTGCGGGTTGAGCGCGCGGTTCGTGAGCGTCTGAGCCTGGCGGAAAGTGAAGGCCTGATGCCTCAGGACCTGATCAACGCCAAGCCCGTAGCCGCAGCGGTTAAAGAGTTTTTTGGTTCCAGCCAGTTGTCCCAGTTCATGGATCAGAACAACCCACTGTCCGAAGTGACTCACAAGCGTCGTATCTCGGCCCTTGGTCCCGGTGGTCTGACCCGTGAGCGTGCCGGCTTTGAGGTTCGCGACGTACACCCGACCCATTACGGCCGTGTGTGCCCGATCGAGACGCCGGAAGGCCCGAACATCGGTCTGATCAACTCGTTGGCGACCTATGCCCGCTCCAATTCCTACGGCTTCCTTGAAAGTCCGTACCGGAAAGTGGTTGAAGGTGTGGTCACCGACGAAGTGGTGTACCTGTCTGCCATTGAAGAAAGCAATTATGTGATCGCCCAGGCCAGTGCCGCGATGGACGAAAAGTCCAAGCGCCTGACCGATGAGCTGGTTACCGTGCGTCACCAGAACGAGTTCACCGTCACCCCGCCGGAAAGCGTCAACTTTATGGACGTGTCTCCGCGCCAGGTGGTGTCGGTGGCTGCGTCACTGATTCCGTTCCTGGAACACGACGACGCCAACCGCGCACTGATGGGTGCAAACATGCAGCGTCAGGCGGTTCCGACGCTTCGTTCACAGGTGCCGCTGGTCGGTACCGGTGTTGAGCGCACTGTGGCCCAGGACTCCGGCGTTTGTGTAACGGCCCGTCGCGGTGGCGTCATCGAGAGTGTTGATGCGGCCCGTATCGTGGTCCGTGTTAACAACGAGGAAACCGAAGCGGGTGATGCCGGTGTGGATATCTACAACCTCACCAAGTACACCCGTTCGAACCAGAACACCTGCATTAACCAGCGCTCCATCGTGCGTCAGGGTGATGTCATTGCCCGCGGTGACGTGTTGGCTGATGGTCCGTCCGTGGACCTGGGTGAACTGGCGCTGGGGCAGAACATGCGCATCGCGTTCATGCCCTGGAACGGTTACAACTTCGAGGACTCCATCCTCATCTCCGAGAAAGTGGTTCAGGAAGACCGTCTGACTACCATTCACATTCAGGAACTGACCTGTGTGGCCCGGGACACCAAGCTGGGCAGCGAAGAAATCACCGCGGATATTCCGAACGTTGGTGAAAGTGCGCTGTCCAAGCTGGATGAGTCCGGCATTGTGTACATCGGTGCGGAAGTGGGGCCGGGCGATATCCTGGTTGGCAAGGTGACCCCGAAGGGTGAAACCCAGCTGACACCAGAGGAGAAGTTGCTGCGTGCCATCTTCGGTGAGAAGGCGTCCGATGTTAAGGACACCTCCTCACGGGTGCCGACCGGTACCCGCGGTACGGTCATTGATGTTCAGGTATTTACCCGCGACGGTATCGAGAAGGACCAGCGTGCCCAGTCCATCGAGAAAGAGCAGCTGGACCAGTACCGCAAGGATCTGAAGGACGAATACCGCATTGTTGAAGGGGCTACTTTTGAGCGTCTCATGAGCGCCCTGAAAGGCCAGGTAGTGATCAGTGGTCCGGGCCTGAAAAAAGGCGCAACTCTTGAGGAAGGCTACCTGGCCGACCTGCCGCGTTCCGACTGGTTCAAGCTCCGGATGAAAGACGAGAGCCTGAACGAGCTGCTGGAGAAATCCGAGCAGGGTCTGGAGGATCGCAAGAAGGAGCACGAAGCGCGCTTTGATGATAAGAAAGGCAAGCTTCAGCAGGGTGATGACCTTGCCCCGGGCGTACTGAAAATCGTCAAGGTATACCTGGCGATCAAGCGTCGCATCCAGCCGGGTGACAAGATGGCCGGTCGTCACGGTAACAAGGGTGTTATTTCCTCGGTTATGCCGATCGAAGACATGCCTTACGACGAACACGGCAATACGGTTGACGTGGTTCTGAACCCGCTGGGTGTACCCTCGCGGATGAACGTAGGTCAGGTGCTTGAGACCCATCTGGGCGCGGCGGCCAAAGGTCTGGGTGAGCGAATCAGCCAGATGCTGGACGAGCAGCGCAAGGTCGCGGAATTACGCAAGCTGCTGGATGAGATCTACAATCATTCGGACGAAGTGTTCAAGGTGGATCTGGATTCCCTGTCTGACAAGGAAATTCTGGAGATGTGCCATAACCTCCGTGGTGGTGTTCCCATGGCAACGCCGGTGTTCGACGGTGCCAAGGAGGCCGAGGTCAAGCGTATGCTTGAGCTGGCGGGGATGAGCACTACCGGCCAGACCAGGCTGTACGATGGTCGCACCGGTGATGCCTTCGATCGCCCGGTGACGGTTGGTTACATGTACATCCTGAAGCTGAACCACCTGATCGATGACAAGATGCACGCTCGTTCCACCGGTTCTTACAGCCTGGTTACCCAGCAGCCGCTGGGTGGTAAGGCCCAGTTCGGTGGCCAGCGCTTCGGTGAGATGGAAGTGTGGGCCCTTGAGGCCTACGGTGCAGCCTATACGCTGCAGGAGATGCTCACCGTCAAGTCTGATGACGTGAACGGTCGGACCAAGATGTACAAGAACATTGTCGATGGCGACCATCGTATGGAGCCGGGCATGCCCGAGTCCTTCAACGTTCTTGTCAAGGAAATCCGCTCGCTGGGTATCGACATCGAGCTGGAATCCGAGTGAGCCGAATTGTTTTTGGCAGCGTGAGCGGGCACGACCTGTGCCCGCCCGAGATTAACGCCATCCGGAGCTTTTACTGATGAAAGATTTGCTGAATCTTCTCAAGAGCCAGAACCAAAGCAAGGAATTTGACGCCATCCGAATTGGCCTGGCGTCGCCTGATATGATCCGTTCCTGGTCCTTTGGCGAAGTGAAGAAGCCTGAGACCATTAACTACCGTACCTTCAAGCCGGAGCGCGACGGTCTTTTCTGTGCCAAGATCTTCGGCCCGATCAAGGACTATGAGTGCCTGTGTGGCAAGTACAAGCGTCTGAAGCACCGCGGTGTCATCTGCGAGAAGTGTGGCGTTGAGGTTGCGCTGGCCAGTGTGCGTCGTGAGCGCATGGGCCACATCGAGCTGGCCAGCCCGGTGGCACACATCTGGTTCCTGAAGTCACTGCCGTCCCGCATTGGCCTGATGCTGGACATGACCCTGCGCGACATCGAGCGGGTCCTGTACTTCGAATCCTTTATTGTGATCGATCCGGGGATGACCACCCTGGAGAAAGGGCAACTGCTGAATGACGAGCAGTACTACGAAGCCCTGGAAGAATTCGGTGACGAGTTCGACGCCCGCATGGGTGCCGAAGCGGTCAAGGAGCTGCTGGAAGGTATCGACCTGCAGGAAGAGGTTGATGCGCTGCGTGAAGAGATCCCGCAGACCAACTCTGAAACCAAGATCAAGAAATTCAGCAAGCGCCTGAAGATTCTCGAGGCGTTCCTGTACTCCGGCAACAAGCCGGGCGACATGGTCATGACCGTGCTGCCGGTTCTTCCGCCGGATCTGCGTCCGCTGGTGCCGCTGGACGGCGGTCGGTTTGCGACGTCAGACCTGAACGACCTGTACCGCCGGGTAATTAACCGGAACAACCGGCTCAAGCGCCTGCTGGAGCTGAATGCTCCGGACATTATCGTGCGCAACGAGAAACGGATGCTGCAGGAAGCCGTGGACGCGCTGCTGGACAACGGCCGTCGTGGCCGTGCCATCACCGGCACCAACAAGCGCCCGCTGAAGTCCCTGGCTGACATGATTAAGGGTAAGCAGGGTCGTTTCCGTCAGAACCTGCTGGGTAAGCGGGTGGACTACTCCGGTCGTTCGGTGATCGTGGTCGGCCCCTACCTGCGTCTGCACCAGTGTGGTCTTCCGAAGAAGATGGCCCTGGAGCTGTTCAAGCCGTTTATTTTCTCCAAGCTGGAGCACCGCGGCCTGGCGACCACCATCAAGGCCGCCAAGAAGATGGTTGAGCGTGAGGAAGGCGTGGTCTGGGATATCCTGGACGAAGTCATCCGCGAGCATCCGATCATGCTGAACCGCGCCCCGACCCTGCACCGTCTGGGTATCCAGGCGTTCGAGCCGGTGCTGATCGAAGGCAAGGCGATCCAGCTGCACCCGCTGGTGTGTGCGGCTTACAACGCCGACTTTGACGGTGACCAGATGGCGGTGCACGTACCGCTGACCCTGGAAGCCCAGCTCGAAGCCCGTGCGTTGATGATGTCCACCAACAACGTACTGTCGCCGGCCAACGGCGAGCCGATCATTGTACCGTCCCAGGACGTGGTACTTGGTCTGTACTACATGACCCGTGAGCGCAAGAGCGCCCTCGGTGAAGGTATGGTGTTCTCCGACGTCAAAGAGGCGCACCGGGCCTACGGTGCCGGCAAGGTCGATCTTCAGGCTATTGTGAAGGTTCGGGTGAAAGAAGTTGCGATTGCCGAGGACGGTTCGCGCACCGAAGAGTACAAGATCGTTGATACCACGGTCGGTCGCGCCCTGCTGTTTGATATCGTGCCGGACGGCCTGTCTTACGACCTGGTGAACAAGCCCATGGTCAAGAAGGCTATCTCCAACCTGATCAACACCTGCTACCGTGATGCCGGTCTGAAAGACACGGTTATCTTCGCGGACCAGCTGATGTACATGGGCTATCACTACGCCACCGTGTCCGGTATCTCAATCGGTTTCAACGATTTCGAGATTCCCCCGGAGAAGTACGAGCTGGTTGATGCGGCATCCGCCGAGGTGAAGGATATCGAAACCCAGTACGCGTCAGGTCTGCTGACCCAGGGCGAGAAGTACAACAAGGTTATCGATATCTGGTCCCGTGCCAACGACAAAGTGTCCAAGGCCATGATGGAGCGTCTTTCCAAGGAGCAGGTGATCGGTCCTGACGGGCAGCCTGTCAAGGGTGAAGATGGCGAGTTCGAGATGCAGGAGTCTTTCAACTCCGTGTACATGATGGCCGATTCCGGCGCCCGGGGTTCGGCGGCCCAGATTCGTCAGTTGGCCGGTATGCGTGGCCTGATGGCCAAGCCCGACGGCTCCATCATCGAAACACCGATCACCGCGAACTTCCGTGAGGGTCTGAACGTACTCCAGTACTTCATCTCAACTCACGGTGCCCGGAAAGGTCTGGCGGATACCGCACTGAAGACGGCGAACTCTGGTTACCTGACCCGTCGTCTGGTTGACGTTTCCCAGGATCTGGTTGTTACCGAGGACGATTGCGGTACTGACGAAGGCCTGCTGATGACGCCGCATATCGAAGGCGGCGACGTTGTTGTGCCTCTGGGTGACCGCGTGCTGGGGCGTGTTACAGCCCGTGATGCGTTTACTCCGACAGACAAGGACAACGCCGTTGTTTCGGCGGGCACCCTGCTGGACGAGAAAGCGGTTGAAGCCCTTGAGCAAGCCGGCGTCGACGAAGTCTGGGTTCGTTCCGCGATTACCTGTGAGACCCGTCACGGCATCTGTTCGAAGTGCTATGGCCGCGATCTGGCCCGTGGTCACCGGGTGAACGTTGGCGAGGCCGTGGGTGTTATTGCTGCCCAGTCCATCGGTGAGCCGGGTACCCAGCTGACCATGCGGACCTTCCACATTGGTGGTGCTGCGAGCCGGGCATCGGCCGTTGACAACATCCAGGTCAAGCATGGCGGTACAGTACGCCTGCACAATCTGAAATCGATTGAAAAGAGCGACGGTTCTCTGGTTGTAGTATCCCGTTCCTCTGCCCTGGCCATCGCGGATGATCAGGGGCGTGAACGTGAGTGGTACAAGCTGCCCTACGGTGCCGTGCTGTCCGTGAAGCACGGTGATATGGTTGAAGCTGGTGTTGCGGTGGCCAAGTGGGATCCGCACACTCACCCGATCATCGCCGAAGCGGAAGGCACCGCCAAGTTCGTCAACATGGATCAGGGCATTACCGTCCGCACCCAGACCGACGAACTGACTGGCCTGTCCACCATGGAGGTTATCGACCCCAAAGAGCGTCCTGCGGCGGGTAAGGATATCCGTCCGGCGATCCAGCTGATCGATGCGACAGGAGAAGAGGTGGAGCTGCCAGGTGGCGGCACTGCAATCTTCTTCCTGCCCGCGAACGCCCTGGTTACCATGGCGAACGGCGCCAAGATCGAACTCGGTGACGTGGTTGCCCGGATTCCGCAGGAAAGCTCCAAGACGCGGGATATCACCGGTGGTCTGCCGCGGGTTGCCGATCTGTTCGAGGCCCGTCGCCCGAAAGAGTCTTCTATCCTTGCCGAGATTAGCGGCATAGTGTCTTTCGGTAAGGAAACCAAGGGTAAGAAGCGTCTGGTGATCACGCCGAAGGATGGCGATGCCTACGAAGTACTTATTCCGAAGCATCGTCAGATGAACGTGTTCGAAGGCGAGACGGTTGAAAAGGGTGAAGTGATTTCCGATGGCCCGTCCAACCCGCATGACATCCTGCGCCTGCTGGGTGTTGTCGCGCTTGCCAAGTACATCACCAACGAGATCCAGGACGTGTACCGTCTGCAGGGCGTTGTCATCAACGATAAACACATTGAGGTTATCGTTCGGCAGATGCTGCGCAAGGTCGAAATTACCGATCCGGGTGATACGACCCTGCTGTCCGGTGATCAGGTGGAAATCACCCAGGTGCTGGAAGAAAACGAAAAGGCCGATGTGGCAGACAAGGAGCCGGCGCGGTTCGAGCGTCTGCTGCTGGGTATCACCAAGGCGTCCCTGGCCACGGAGTCGTTCATTTCCGCGGCTTCGTTCCAGGAAACCACCCGGGTACTCACCGAAGGTGCGGTTACCGGTAAACGGGATTACCTCCGCGGCCTGAAAGAAAACGTTGTGGTTGGCCGGCTGATTCCGGCAGGTACCGGTCTGGCTTACCACGCCGAGCGTCGTCGCAAGCGCGAACTGGAAGAACAGGGCGTTACTGCGGCAGACGTGGAAGAAGCTCTGAGCGCCGAGCTCAATCGCGAAAGCTGAGTTGGGCCGGTGCGCCGCCTCCGGGTAGTTACCTACCCGCGAGGTGGTCAAAAAGAGACCAGTCGTCTTGACTGTCCGGGGGCGCAGGCTTACACTTGCGTCCCTTAAATTTTACCCCCTGCACAGGGGGTAAGTTTCATTGATATGGTTTTTTGGAGTTTGCTTACATGGCAACGATTAATCAGTTGGTGCGTAAGCCTCGTAAGCGCAAGGTAGCCAAGAGCGATGTTCCTGCTCTCCAGGCCTGCCCTCAGCGCCGTGGTGTGTGCACTCGTGTGTACACCACAACGCCGAAGAAGCCGAACTCAGCACTGCGTAAAGTGTGCCGTGTTCGCCTGACCAACGGCTACGAGGTTTCCTCTTACATTGGTGGTGAAGGTCACAACCTTCAGGAGCACAGTGTTGTGCTGATCCGTGGCGGTCGAGTAAAAGACCTTCCGGGTGTGCGCTATCACACTGTTCGCGGAACACTGGACACCCAGGGTGTGCAGAACCGTAAGCAGGGCCGCTCCAAGTACGGTGCAAAACGACCCAAGTCCTGATCTCCCGGACGGGTGCCTTTTATCGTTGCTTGTCAGAACGGTAAGAGTAAGGCTGAGTAGCATTTGCTATCTCAGGGGTTCCTGAAGACCTTTTGGATATATAAGGGCTTATCGATGCCTAGAAGAAGAGTTGCAGCAAAACGGGAAATTATCCCGGATCCCAAATTCGGCAGTGCACGTCTTGCCAAGTTCATCAACCACGTGATGGAAAGTGGCAAGAAGTCCGTTGCAGAGCGCATTGTTTACGGCGCGCTGGACATTGTTGCCGAGAAATCAAAAGAAGAGCCGATCGACATGTTCGAGAAGGCCCTGGAAAACATCCAGCCGATGGTTGAGGTCAAGTCCCGTCGTGTGGGTGGTGCTACCTACCAGGTGCCCGTAGAAGTACGGCCTTCCCGTCAGAACGCGCTGGCGATGCGCTGGCTCGTAGAATTTTCACGGAAGCGCGGTGAGAAATCCATGGCACAGCGTCTGGCTGGTGAAATCCTGGACGCCGCTGACAGCAAAGGCTCCGCTGTTAAGAAGCGTGAAGATGTTCACCGCATGGCAGAAGCCAACAAGGCGTTCTCTCACTTCCGTTTCTAATCAGCCGAGGTTTATACAGTGGCACGCAAGACTCCTATCAAGCGTTACAGAAACATTGGTATTTGTGCGCACGTTGATGCGGGCAAAACCACAACCACCGAGCGGGTCCTGTTCTATACAGGTATTTCCCACAAAATCGGTGAGGTTCATGATGGTGCGGCTACCATGGACTGGATGGAGCAGGAGCAGGAGCGTGGTATTACCATTACCTCAGCTGCGACGACCTGTTTCTGGCAGGGCATGGACAAGCAGTATCCGGAGCACCGGATCAATATCATCGACACCCCGGGGCACGTTGACTTTACCATCGAGGTAGAGCGTTCATTGCGCGTACTCGACGGTGCTGTTGTTGTGTTCTGCGGCTCCTCCGGTGTTGAGCCCCAGTCCGAGACTGTGTGGCGTCAGGCCAACAAGTACGAAGTTCCCCGCATGGTGTTCGTCAACAAGATGGACCGTGCCGGTGCCAACTTCCTGCGGGTTGTTGACCAGATCAAGAACCGTCTGGGCGCAAACGCGGTTCCCATTCAGTTGCCGATCGGTTCCGAAGACAAGTTCGCCGGCATCGTCGACCTGATCCGTAACAAGGCGATCTACTGGAATGAAGACGATTCCGGCGCTACTTACGATCAGAGAGACGTTCCTGAGGATATGGTCGAAGAAGTCGCCATGTATCGCGAGCAGATGATGGAAGCCGCGGCGGAAGCGAACGAAGAGTTGATGGAGCGTTACCTCGAAGAGGGCGAGCTCAACATTGACGACATCAAGAAAGGGCTGCGCCTGCGCACCCTGGCCAACGAAATCGTTGTTGCTACTTGCGGCTCCGCGTTCAAGAACAAGGGTGTTCAGGCGGTGCTGGACTCCGTCATCGAATTCCTGCCGGCTCCGGATGAAGTTAAGGCCATCCGTGGTGAGGTGGACGAAGACGGTACCGAAGAGACCCGTCAGGCCGATGATGACGCACCATTTTCAGCGCTTGCCTTCAAGATCGCGACTGATCCGTTCGTTGGTACCCTGACCTTTTTCCGGGTGTACTCTGGCAAGCTGGAATCCGGCAATGCCGTCTACAACTCCGTGAAGGGCAAGAAGGAGCGTGTCGGCCGTATGGTTCAGATGCACTCCAAAGATCGCCAGGAGATCAAAGAGGTTCTGGCGGGTGATATCGCTGCGGCCATCGGCCTGAAGAGTGTGACCACTGGTGACACCCTGTGCGACGAAAACCACAAGATCATCCTTGAGCGTATGGAATTCCCGGAGCCGGTAATTTCCGTAGCGGTTGAGCCGAAGTCCAAGGCGGACCAGGAGAAGATGGGTGTTGCTTTGGGCAAGCTGGCCCAGGAAGATCCGTCATTCCGGGTGCGTACCGACGAGGAATCCGGGCAGACCATTATCTCCGGTATGGGTGAGCTTCATCTGGATATCATCGTTGACCGTATGCGTCGCGAGTTCAAGGTTGAAGCCAACATTGGCAAGCCGCAGGTGGCTTATCGTGAGTGCATCCGCAAGCCGGTAGACGTCGAAGGCAAGTTTGTTCGTCAGTCCGGTGGTCGCGGTCAGTACGGTCACGTCAAGATCAAGCTTGAGCCGCTGCCACTGGATGATGAAGATGGCGAAAACTTTATCTTCGTGAATGAGATTGTTGGTGGTGTGGTTCCGAAGGAATACATCCCGGCAGTCCAGCAGGGTATTTCCGAGCAGATGCAGAACGGCTGTCTGGCCGGCTATCCGCTGCTGCGCATCAAGGCGACCCTGTATGACGGCTCCTATCACGATGTTGACTCCAACGAGATGGCTTTCAAAGTCGCCGGCTCCATGGCGATGAAGAAAGGTGCTCTGGAAGCCAATCCTGCGCTTCTCGAGCCTATCATGAGAGTTGAGGTTGTCAGCCCTGAGGAATATATGGGTGACGTCGTCGGTGATTTGAACCGTCGTCGCGGCCTGATTCAGGGTATGGATGAAGGCCCCTCGGGTAAAGTCATCCGCGCAGAAGTTCCGTTGTCGGAGATGTTCGGTTACGCCACTGACCTGCGTTCAGCGACTCAGGGTCGGGCGTCTTATGCGATGGAGTTCTCTCGCTATATGGAAGCTCCTTCGAACATTGCCGAAGCGATCATTAAAAAGGGTTGATCCCCAGGACTTAAGAAACAGGAAGAGGTGTAACCGTGTCTAAATCTAAATTTGAGCGTAATAAGCCGCACTTGAACGTGGGCACCATTGGTCACGTTGACCATGGCAAGACCACTTTGACAGCAGCCCTGACTCGCGTGTGTCACGAAGTCTGGGGTACGGGTGAGAGCCGTGCGTTTGACCAGATTGATAACGCCCCGGAAGAGCGTGCGCGTGGTATTACCATTGCGACCTCTCACGTTGAGTACGATTCCCCGACCCGTCACTACGCTCACGTAGACTGCCCGGGCCACGCGGATTATGTGAAGAACATGATCACGGGTGCGGCCCAGATGGACGGCGCTATTCTGGTTTGCTCCGCAGCGGACGGCCCCATGCCGCAGACTCGTGAGCACATCCTGCTGTCCCGTCAGGTGGGCGTACCTTACATCGTTGTGTTCCTGAACAAGGCGGACATGGTAGACGATGAAGAGTTGCTTGAGCTGGTAGAGATGGAAGTTCGTGACCTGCTGAGCCAGTACGACTTCCCGGGTGACGACACGCCGATCATTACCGGTTCTGCGCTGATGGCGCTGGAAGGCAAAGATGACAACGAGATGGGTACTTCGGCGGTCAAGAAGCTGGTAGAGGCCCTGGACGACTACATCCCTGAGCCGGAGCGTGCGATTGATCAGCCGTTCCTGATGCCGATTGAGGACGTATTCTCCATCTCCGGTCGTGGTACGGTGGTAACCGGTCGTGTTGAGCGTGGCATCATCAAGGTTGGTGACGAAGTGGAAATCGTGGGTATCAAGGATACCGTGAAGACCACGTGTACCGGCGTTGAAATGTTCCGCAAGCTGCTGGACGAAGGCCGTGCTGGTGAGAACGTGGGTGTTCTGCTGCGTGGAACCAAGCGTGACGACGTTGAGCGTGGTCAGGTTCTGTGTGTGCCGGGCTCCATCAAGCCGCACACCAAGTTCGAGTGCGAAGTGTACGTGCTGTCCAAGGAAGAGGGTGGTCGTCATACGCCGTTCTTCAAGGGCTACCGTCCGCAGTTCTACTTCCGTACTACCGACGTAACGGGTTCCTGTGAACTGCCGGAAGGCGTGGAAATGGTTATGCCGGGTGACAACGTGAAGATGAGTGTTACCCTGATTGCTCCGATCGCCATGGAAGATGGTCTGCGCTTCGCGATTCGCGAAGGCGGCCGTACCGTTGGTGCCGGCGTGGTCTCCAAGATCATCGAGTAATTCGCTCGTTTGGTCCGGGAAAAAGGGGCTGAAGTATCAGCCCCTTTTTCTGTTAAAGCCGCATATGTTACCCAACCGTGTCAATCTGCATGGCAGTTGACACGGTTGGGTATTATGCATACAATGCGGCTCCTTTTTTTGAAGGTCGGCTAACTAGTAGCTGCTACGAGTGGAGTTTGGTGCATCATGCAAAGCCAAAAAATTCGAATCCGGTTGAAGGCGTTTGATTATCGCCTTATCGACCAGTCCACGCAGGAGATTGTCGATACCGCCAAGCGGACCGGCGCTCAGGTGCGTGGGCCTATTCCTCTGCCGACGCGGAAGGAAAAGTACACAATATTGGTCTCTCCGCACGTCAATAAGGACGCGCGCGATCAATATGAAATTCGTACTCACAAGCGTCTGCTCGACATCGTCGAGCCGACGGAGAAGACAGTAGATGCTTTGATGAAGCTGGACCTGGCAGCAGGTGTAGACGTTCAGATCAGCCTCGGCTAATACCTGCCCGGTATCAGTCTGTGTAACTGTCATAAGGCCATAGAGGGTGAGAGCCCCGTACACTTAAGAGGTGAAACATGGCAATTGGTGTTGTCGGTCGTAAGGCCGGTATGACCCGTATTTTTACGGAAGACGGGCAGGCGCTGCCCGTAACGGTAATCGAGGTTGAGCCCAACCGGATTACCCAACTTAAGACTCTTGAAAGCGATGGCTACCGTGCCGTTCAGGTTACTGTGGGTACCCGTCGTTCCTCCCGTGTAACCAAGAGTGAGGCTGGTCACTTTGCCAAGGCGGGCGTTGAAGCCGGTCGTGGTATGTGGGAATTCCGCCTGGCTGATGGCGAAGGTGAAGACCTGGCTGCCGGCGGCGAGATTACGGCCTCCGTCTTTGAAGACGGTCAGGTGGTTGATGCCATCGGACAGTCCAAAGGTAAGGGTTTTCAGGGCGGCGTTAAGCGCTGGAACTTCTCCATGCAGGACGCTACCCACGGTAACTCCCTCTCTCACCGTGCTCCGGGCTCCATTGGTCAGAACCAGACTCCGGGTAAGGTATTCAAGGGCAAAAAGATGGCGGGCCAGATGGGTAACGCACAGGTTACCGTGCAGAACCTGAAAATTGTCCGTGTCGACGCCGAGCGCAACCTGCTGCTGGTAAGTGGTGCCGTACCCGGCGCAACTGGCGGCGATGTTGTCATCAAGCCTGCAGTTAAAGCCTGAGGAGCGGTGCGATGGAATTGACTATTACGGGTAGCGGCAAGGGAATCTCTGTTTCCGAGGCCGCATTCGCCAAAGATTTTAACGAGTCGCTGGTTCACCAGGTTGTTACTGCTTACATGGCAGCTGGCCGCCAGGGTACCAAGGCTCAGAAGACGCGTTCCGAAGTCAGCGGTGGCGGTAAAAAGCCATGGCGTCAGAAGGGCACCGGTCGTGCCCGTGCCGGTACTATCCGTAGCCCGATCTGGCGCTCCGGTGGCGTTACCTTCGCAGCAAAGCCCCGTAGTTTTGAGCAGAAGGTTAACCGCAAGATGTACCGCGCAGCGATGCGCTCCATTTTTTCCGAGCTGGTTCGCCAGGAGCGTCTGGTTGTTGTTGACGACATGAACGTTGACAGCCCCAAGACCAAGGCATTCAACGCCAAGCTGAAGGATATCGGTGTGACCAACGCACTGATTCTGTCCGACAATGTCGAGCAGAATCTGCACCTGGCAGCACGCAACATCCCGCACATTGACGTGCGCGACATTGCTGGCCTGGATCCGGTTAGCCTGGTTTCCTTCGAGAAAGTCGTTGTGACTGTTCCCGCTCTGAAGAAGATCGAGGAGATGCTGGGATGAATCAGGAACGCATTTATCAGGTCCTGCTTGGGCCGCACGTATCGGAAAAAGCTTCTCTGGTGGCCGAGCACGGCCAGGTTGTTTTCCGGGTTGCCCCGGATGCCACCAAGCCCGAGATCAAGAAGGCCGTTGAGCAGCTGTTCAACGTCACCGTAGAAGGTGTTCAGGTTCTGAACCGAAAGGGTAAGCTCAAGCGCACCACCCGCGGGTTCGGCAAGCGTAATGACATTCGTAAGGCTTACGTAAAGCTGGCTGAAGGTCAGGACATCGATTTTCTGGATGTGGAATAAGGTAAAGGGGTCGTAATATGCCGATCGTCAAAACCAAACCAACATCTGCCGGACGCCGTCACGTTGTAAAGCTTTACAACCCGGATCTGTACACTGGGCGCCCTTACGAGCCGTTGGTAGAAAGAAAGAACAAGACGGGTGGTCGTAACAATGTAGGCCGCATTACAACCCGTCACATGGGTGGTGGTCACAAGAAGCACTACCGTGTTATCGATTTCAAGCGGACCAAAGATGGTGTCCCGGCGGTCATTGAGCGCCTGGAATACGATCCTAACCGCTCTGCGCACATTGCACTGCTGAAGTACGCCGATGGCGAGCGTCGTTACATTGTCGCTCCCAAGGGTATGCAGATCGGTGATCCTGTGCGCTCCGGTATCGACGCGCCGATTAAAGTGGGCAGCACGCTGCCGCTCCGGAATATTCCGGTCGGTTCCGTGGTCCACTGCGTCGAACTCAAACCTGGCAAAGGTGCACAGCTGGCCCGTTCCGCGGGCGCATCCGTACAGCTGGTTGCCCGGGAAGGTGCTTATGCCACCATCCGCCTGCGCTCAGGTGAAATGCGAAAGGTGCTTGTAGATTGCCGTGCCACGCTGGGTGAAGTATCCAACAGCGAGCACAGCCTCAAGCAGCTTGGTAAAGCGGGTGCATCACGCTGGCGCGGCAAACGGCCAACCGTACGTGGTGTTGCTATGAACCCAGTTGACCACCCACATGGTGGTGGTGAAGGGCGTACCTCTGGCGGGCGTCACCCGGTTACTCCGTGGGGTGTTCCGACCAAAGGGCATAAGACTCGTAAGAACAAGCGTACTGACAAGATGATAGTACGTCGTCGTTCGGCCAAGTAAACGACTACATAGAGGTAATTGCTGTGCCACGTTCTTTGAAGAAAGGTCCTTTTATAGACCTGCATCTGTTGAAGAAGGTCGAGGCAGCTCTGGAAGCTAATGACAAGCGGCCGATCAAAACCTGGTCGCGTCGGTCAACAGTTTTTCCGGAGATGGTAGGCCTGACCATTGCAGTCCACAACGGCAAGCAGCACGTGCCGGTTTATGTCACCGAAGATATGGTTGGGCATAAACTGGGTGAGTTCGCGGCAACGCGTACTTATCGTGGTCATGCGGCCGACAAGAAAGCTAAACGCTGATTGTGAGGTAATAGAAATGGAAGTAGCAGCCAAGTACAAGGGCGCTCGCCTCTCAGCTCAGAAAGCACGTCTTGTCGCTGACCAAGTACGCGGCAAGGCTGTTGAGGACGCCCTGAACATTCTGACTTTCAGCCCGAAAAAGGCGGCAACAGTCATCAAGAAAGCTCTTGAGTCTGCCATCGCCAACGCTGAGCACAACGAAGGTCTGGACGTTGACGAACTGCGGGTTTCCACCGTGATGGTGGATGAGGGTCCGACGCTCAAGCGAATCAAAGCTCGAGCCAAGGGGCGCGCTGACCGGATTTTCAAGCGCACCTGCCATATCACCGTCAAGGTCGCCGACAAGTAGGAGATGCTCAGATGGGTCATAAAGTAAATCCAACCGGTATGCGCCTGGGTGTGATCAAAGAGCACAACTCAGTCTGGTATGCCGACAAAAAGGAATACGCGAAAAACCTGTTGAATGATATTCAGGTTCGCGAATTCCTCGACAAGCGCCTGGTGAAGGCGTCTGTCAGCAAGATTGTGATCGAGCGCCCTGCTCAGAACGCCCGTATCACGATCCATACTGCCCGTCCCGGTATTGTTATCGGTAAGAAGGGTGAAGATGTTGATCGTCTGCGTCGCGAAGTAAGCGACATGATGGGTGTGCCTGTGCATATCAACATCGAAGAAGTCCGCAAGCCGGACCTGGATGCCCGCCTGGTAGCGCAAAACGTTGCCGGCCAGCTGGAGCGTCGTGTGATGTTCCGTCGCGCTATGAAGCGTGCGGTACAGAACGCCATGCGCCAGGGAGCCAAGGGTATCAAGATCCAGGTAGGCGGTCGTCTCGGGGGTGCTGAAATCGCGCGTTCCGAGTGGTATCGCGAAGGTCGTGTACCTCTGCACACTCTGCGTGCAGATATTGATTACGCAACCTACGAAGCGCATACCACTTACGGCGTAATCGGCGTCAAGGTATGGATCTTCAAAGGTGAGATTCTTGGTGGTATGGAGCAGGTCCGTGCTGACAAGAAAGCCTCTGGGAAGAAAGGTTCTAAGTAAAGGGGCACTCTTATGCTGCAACCAAAACGCACCAAATTTCGCAAGGTAATGAAAGGCCGTAATACCGGTCTTGCTCACCGCGCCAACAAGGTGAGCTTCGGTGAATACGGATTGAAGGCGACCAGCCGTGGGCGTATAACTGCGCGCCAGATTGAGGCAGCGCGTCGTACCATGACTCGTCGCATCAAGCGGGGCGGTAAGATCTGGATCCGGGTCTTCCCGGACAAGCCGATCACCGGAAAGCCGCTTGAAGTTCGAATGGGTAAAGGTAAGGGTTCTGTCGAGTATTGGGTGGCTGAAATCCAGCCAGGCCGCATGCTCTACGAGATGGAAGGTGTCGCCGAAGACGTGGCACGCGAAGCTTTCACGCTCGCTGCGGCCAAATTGCCGGTACAGACCACCTTTGTAACGAGGACGGTGATGTGATGAAAGCAACAGAGCTGCGTGAAAAATCCGTCGAGGAGCTGAACAAAGAGTTGATCGACCTCCTGAAGGAGCAGTTCAACCTGCGCATGCGTAAGGCGACAGGTCAGCTGAATCAGTCTCATCTTCTCGCTAAGGTGAAGCGCGACATCGCTCGCGTGAAAACAGTATTGAATGACAAGGCAGGACAGTGACATGACTGAAGCTACCCAAACTGCCAGAACTCTGAGCGGCAAGGTCGTGAGCAACAAGATGGAGAAATCCATTGTGGTGCTGGTCGAACGTCAGGTGAAACACCCGCTGTACGGTAAGTACATGAAGCGTTCAACCAAGATCCATGCTCATGATGAGAGCAATCAGTGCAACATCGGCGACACTGTGACCATTCAGGAAACCCGTCCGGTCTCCAAGACCAAGAGTTGGGCCCTGGTGGAAGTCACCGAACGTGCATCCAAGGTGTAATTCGCCCGGAGAACAACCATGATTCAGACTCAAACAATGCTTGAAGTCGCGGATAACAGCGGTGCGCGTCAGGTGATGTGCATCAAGGTCCTGGGCGGTTCACACCGGCGTTATGCCAGCGTAGGGGATATCATCAAGGTGACCGTCAAGGAAGCCATCCCCCGCGGTAAAGTGAAGAAAGGCCAGGTCCTGAAAGCTGTCGTGGTGCGCACCCGCAAGGGTGTTCGCCGTCCCGACGGTTCGCTGATCCGTTTCGACGGAAACGCGGCAGTACTTCTGAACAATCAGGACGCTCCTATTGGTACCCGTATCTTCGGACCGGTTACCCGTGAACTGCGTAATGAGAAGTTCATGAAAATTATCTCACTGGCACCCGAAGTACTTTAAAGGACCAGAGGCCGGTTATGAAAAAGATCAAACGAGATGACGAAGTAATCGTCACTACGGGGAAAGATAAAGGCAAACGTGGTAAAGTCCTGAAGGTTCAGGATGATGGCCGTATGGTTGTTTCTGGCATCAATATGATGAAGAAGCACACCAAGCCAAACCCGATGCTGGGCTCCCCAGGTGGCATCGTCGAAAAAGAAGCACCTATCCAGGCTTCCAACGTGGCTATTTTTAATCCGCAGACCGGCAAAGCCGATCGTGTAGGCTTCCAGACCAGGGAAGACGGCGCGAAAGTGCGGATCTTTAAGTCCACGAACGAAGCTGTCGATAACCAGTAAGCGGTGGTGGTTACGATGCTTAACAGTAAAGAGCAGTACAGTAAGGAAGTGGTACCCGCCCTGCAGAAAGAGTTCGGCTACAAGAACGTGATGCAGGTGCCGCGTATCGAAAAGATCACCCTTAACATGGGTGTCGGCGAAGCGGTTGGTGACAAAAAACTGATTGAAAATGCCGTGGCGGATCTTGAGCGCCTGGCAGGTCAGAAAGTGGTTGTTACCAAGGCACGTAAATCCGTTGCGGGTTTCAAGATCCGTGAAGGTTGGCCTATCGGTTGTAAAGTTACCCTGCGTGGCGAACGTATGTGGGATTTCTTTGATCGCCTGGTTCACATTGCGGTTCCCCGCATTCGTGACTTCCGGGGTCTGAATCCCAAGTCGTTCGACGGTCGTGGTAACTACAGCATGGGTGTGCGTGAGCAGATCATTTTCCCCGAGATCGAGTACGACAGAGTCGACAAGATCCGTGGTCTGGACATCACCATTACCACCACTGCCGGTACCGACGATGAAGGTCGCGAACTGTTGAAAGCCTTTGGCTTTCCGTTCAAGAAATAAGGAACGAGTGTAATGGCTAAGGTTTCCATGAAGAACCGTGAGCTCAAGCGCGAGCAGACTGTTGCGAAATTTGCAGCAAAGCGTGCTGAACTCAAGGCGATTATCAAGAACCCGAATACCAGCGATGATGACCGTTGGAATGCACAGATGAAGCTTCAGCAGCTTCCTCGCGATGCGTCCCCTTCGCGTCTTCGTAATCGTTGCCAGGTGACTGGTCGGCCGCACGGCGTTCTGCGCAAGTTCGAGCTTTCACGGATCAAACTCCGTGAATACGGCATGCGTGGTGACGTTCCGGGCCTGACCAAGGCAAGCTGGTAAGATAGGTACCCTGACTCCGGTCAGGTGCCTGTTGGTAAGCGGTGCGGCACGCCGCTGCACAACTAAAAAGATCAGGAGCCTCATACCAATGAGTATGCAAGACACGCTTGCGGATATGTTCACTCGTATCCGTAATGCACAGATGGCATCAAAAGCAGACGTTGCGATGCCGTCTTCAAAGATGAAGATCTCCGTAGCCCAGGTCCTTAAGGATGAAGGTTACGTTGACGATTTTTCCGTTTCAGCCGACGCGAAGCCCGAGCTGACGATCACTCTGAAGTACTTCGGTGGCAAGCCGGTTATTGAAGAGATCAAGCGGGTCAGCCGTCCGAGTCTGCGCCAGTACAAAGGCGCTGGGGAACTGCCGAAAGTATCCGGTGGTCTGGGAGTCGCGATTGTCTCAACGTCCAAGGGCGTTATGACAGACCGCGCCGCACGTGCTGCTGGCGTGGGTGGCGAAGTCATCTGCACCGTATTCTAGGAGAACCACATGTCCAGGGTTGCCAATAATCCTGTCGTGCTGCCTTCCGGTGTTGAGGTTAAGCTGAACGGACAGGAAATCAATGTGAAGGGCTCCAAGGGAGCGCTTCAAATCACCATTCACCAGGCGGTTGAAGTAAAGCAGGAAGAAAATGTTCTGCGCTTTGCGGCTCGCGATGGTGCTAAACAGTCCCGCGCTCTTGCTGGTACTACTCGTGCACTGGTCAACAACATGGTGACCGGTGTCTCCACAGGCTGGGAACGTAAACTTCAGCTGACGGGCGTAGGTTACCGTGCCCAGGCGCAAGGTAAGAAGCTCAACCTGACACTGGGTTTTTCGCACCCGGTCGAGTATGAGCTGCCCGAGGGGATTACCGCAGAAACTCCGTCCAATACGGAAGTTGTGATTCGCGGTATCGACAAGCAACAGGTTGGCCAGGTCGCTGCGGAAGTCCGCGCGTTCCGTCCGCCCGAGCCTTATAAGGGCAAGGGTGTTCGTTATGCGGATGAGCAGGTCAGACGCAAAGAAGCCAAGAAGAAATAAGGCGGGACTATGAGCGCGAATAACGAAAGATTGCGTCGCGCACGCAAAGTGCGCATGAAGATCCGTGAGCTGGGTACCAATCGCCTGTGCGTGCATCGCACACCGCGTCACATGTACGCCCAGGTCACGACTGCAGATGGCAGCAAGGTTATTGCCACTGCCTCCACGTTGGATAAGGAACTGCGCCAGGGTGCAACCGGTAACGTGGACGCTGCCAAGAAGGTCGGTCAGTTGATTGCTGAGCGTGCCAAGGCGGCAGGTGTTGAGCAGGTTGCTTTTGACCGCTCCGGTTACCGTTATCACGGCCGTGTCCAGGCGTTGGCCGACGCAGCCCGTGAAGCTGGCTTGCAATTCTAAGAGGTGGAGAAGATGAGCGTTAACGAACAGAAGGCGCCTGAGCTCCAGGAGAAGCTGGTTCAGGTCAATCGCGTCGCCAAGGTGGTTAAAGGCGGCCGTATTTTCGCCTTCACCGCACTGACTGTAGTGGGTGATGGTAAAGGTCGCGTTGGTTTCGGTCGTGGCAAGGCGCGTGAAGTGCCGGTTGCTATCCAGAAGGCCATGGAAGCTGCACGCAAAAACATGGTAGAGGTTCCGCTGGACGGCACCACTCTGCAATACCCGGTCAAGGCTCAGCATGGCGGCTCCAAGGTCTACATGCAGCCGGCGTCCGAAGGTACTGGTATCATCGCCGGCGGTGCGATGCGTGCGGTACTGGAAGTTGCGGGTGTTCAGAACGTACTGTCCAAGTGTTACGGGTCTACCAACCCGGTGAACGTTGTACGTTCCACCATCAAGGGTCTCCAGGCGACACAGGCGCCTGAAGATATTGCAGCCAAGCGCGGTAAGACCGTGGAAGAGATTCTGGGTTGAAGTCATGGCGAACGCAAAAACGATCAAAGTAACTCTGACCCGCAGCCCCATCGGCTGCCAGCCCAAGCACAAACTGTGTGTGAAGGGCCTGGGTCTTCGTAAAATCGGTCACACCGTGGAAGTGGAAGATACACCTTCCATCCGCGGCATGATCAACCGGGTTGATTACCTGGTTCGGGTTGAGGAGAACTAAGATGCGTCTGAACGAACTTAGTCCAGAACCCGGTTCACGTCCGGCCGCCAGGCGCGTTGGTCGTGGTATCGGTAGTGGTCTCGGTAAAACCGGTGGTCGCGGTCACAAGGGTCTGAAGGCCCGGTCCGGCGGCAGCGTAGCACCTGGTTTTGAGGGCGGTCAGCAGCCGTTGGCCCGTCGTCTGCCGAAGTTCGGCTTCACGTCTCGCCAGCAGCGTTATGTTGCCGAAATTCGCCTGAACGAACTGGCGAAGGTCGAAGGCGATGTAGTTGATCTCGAAGCCCTGAAGAAGGCAGATATCATTCGTGAAGAAATTCGCGAAGCCAAGGTTATCCTGTCCGGTGAACTGAGCCGTGCGGTAACCGTCAAGGGACTTCGGGTAACCAAAGGCGCGCGCGAGGCAATTTCTGCCGCGGGTGGTAAAGTCGAAGACTAAGGCGAGTCGAGGACTAAATGGCCAAGAACGCATCATTGCCTGCGGGCGCGGGTAAAGGACTGGCAGAGCTGCGATCGCGGCTCTGGTTTGTCTTCCTGGCATTGCTGGTGTACCGGATCGGTGCCCACATTCCGGTGCCGGGTATCAACCCGGACCGTCTGGCGGCATTGTTTGAGCAGAATCAGGGCACAATCCTGAGTATGTTCAACATGTTTTCCGGTGGTGCGCTTGAGCGCATGAGTATCTTCGCTCTCGGTATCATGCCGTATATCTCGGCCTCGATTATCATGCAGCTCATGACTGCGGTCAGTCCGCAGCTTGAGCAGCTGAAGAAAGAGGGCGAAGCTGGTCGGCGCAAGATCAGCCAGTACACGCGGTATGGTACGGTTATCCTCGCCCTGGTTCAGGGCGCTGGTATCTCTGTCGGTCTGGCATCGCAGGGTGTCACTTTCAATGATAGCTTCAGCTTCCACTTTGTGGCAGTTGTGTCCTTTGTCAGTGGCGCGGTGTTCATGATGTGGCTGGGTGAGCAGATCACCGAGCGCGGCGTAGGCAACGGCATTTCACTGTTGATTTTCGCAGGAATCGTGGCCGGCCTGCCCGGAGCAATCGGTCAGACGTTGGAACAGGCGCGGAACGGTGAGATGAGCCTGCTGGTGGTTCTTGGTATTGGCGTTCTGGCGATTGCTGTGATTGGCTTTGTGGTCTTTATGGAGCGTGGGCAGCGTCGGCTGACCATTAACTATGCCAAGCGGCAACAGGGTCGTCGGGTGTTCGCCCAGCAATCCAGTCACTTGCCGCTCAAGGTGAACATGGCCGGTGTTATTCCGCCCATCTTTGCGTCTTCCATCCTGCTGTTCCCGGCGTCGATCGGCCAGTGGTTTGGTCAGGGCGAGGGCATGGAATGGCTCAGCGATGTGTCGCAGGCGCTTGCTCCCAGCCAGCCGTTGTACATTATTCTGTTTGCAGCAGCAGTGGTCTTTTTCTGCTTCTTCTACACAGCCCTGATGTATAACCCGAAAGAAGTTGCGGATAACCTCAAGCGCTCTGGCGCATTTATTCCGGGCATCCGTCCTGGTGATCAGACCGCCAAGTATATTGATGGTGTGCTGACCCGCCTGACGTTGTTCGGTGCAATGTACATTGCAGCAGTGTCCCTGTTTCCTCAGTTCCTGATGGTGGCCGGGAATGTACCGTTCTATCTGGGTGGTACCTCACTGCTGATTGTTGTAGTCGTGGTGATGGATTTCATGGCGCAGGTTCAGTCGCACCTGATGTCCCATCAGTATGAATCGCTGATGAAGAAATCCAATCTCAAGGGCTATGGTCGGAACGGTTAATCCCGTTCCCCTTGAAAACTGGAGTCGACAATGAAAGTACGCGCTTCGGTAAAGAAAATTTGCCGTAACTGCAAAGTAATTCGTCGCAATGGCTCGGTACGGGTCATTTGCTCGGAGCCTCGTCACAAGCAACGCCAGGGCTGATCCGAATCGGATCCGGAACTGACATTGTAGAGGGTACGAATAATAGCGCTTGACCCCAGCCGGGGTCAGGCGCTATTATTTCGCGCCCTTTTATAGTGGCGGAAAATTCACACAGCAAAGCTTTGAACGCGGAGTAATTTGGATGGCACGTATAGCCGGTGTCAATATACCCGATCACAAACATGCTGTTATCTCGCTGACCTACATCTTTGGTGTTGGCAAGACAACAGCCCAGAAGCTTTGCGACGCAACCGGTGTCAAGCCGGACGTCAAGGTCAAGGACCTGAGCGACGAGCAGCTTGAAGCACTTCGTACTGAAGTGGGCAAGGTGTCTGTCGAAGGCGATCTGCGTCGTGAAGTACAGATGAACATTAAGCGTTTGAAGGATCTCGGATGTCACCGTGGTCTGCGTCATCGTCATGGCCTTCCGGTCCGTGGCCAGCGCACCAAGACCAACGCACGCACCCGTAAAGGTCCTCGCAAACCTATTCGTAAGTAACAGGTAGGCAATCATGGCAAAGCCAGGTACACGTACCCGTAAAAAGGTGAAAAAGACGGTTGTTGATGGCGTCGCGCACATTCACGCGTCCTTCAACAACACTATCGTGACCATTTCTGACCGTCAGGGCAACGTCCTGTCCTGGGCCACCTCCGGTGGTTCCGGTTTCCGTGGGTCACGCAAGAGTACACCTTTTGCTGCGCAGGTAGCAGCTGAAAGAGCCGGTAATGCGGCTGCTGAATACGGCCTTAAAAACCTGGACGTAGAGGTTAAGGGTCCTGGGCCCGGACGTGAATCTGCAGTTCGCGCGCTGAACGCGTGTGGCTACAAGATCACCAACATCACAGATGTGACGCCGATTCCCCATAACGGCTGTCGTCCGCCCAAAAAGCGCCGCGTCTAACACAGGAGACAGTGAATTATGGCTCGTTATATAGGCCCGAAGTGCAAGCTGTCTCGTCGTGAAGGGACAGATCTTTTTCTGAAGAGCGGTGTTCGCGCGCTCGATTCAAAGTGTAACATCGAGACTCCGCCGGGTATGCACGGCGCGCGTCGCGGTCGTCTGTCCGAGTACGGCGTACAGCTTCGTGAAAAGCAGAAAGTTCGTCGTATCTACGGCGTACTGGAGAAGCAGTTCCGCAACTACTATAAAGAGGCAGCCCGAATCAAAGGTGCAACCGGTGAAAACCTGCTGCAGCTTCTGGAAGGCCGCCTGGATAACGTTGTATACCGCATGGGCTTTGGTTCTACCCGTGCAGAGTCCCGTCAGCTCGTTTCTCACAAAGCCATCCTGGTAAACCACAAGGTAGTGAATATCGCTTCCTATCAGGTCAAGCCGGGTGATGTTGTGAGTGTGCGTGAGAAGGCCAGAAACCAGCTGCGTGTCAAAGGCGCACTGGATCTGTCTGCAAGTCGTGCACCGGTGAGCTGGGTAGAGGTCGACGCCAACAAGATGTCCGGCGTTTACAGGTCAGTACCCGAGCGTACTGAATTGCCGGCCGACATCAACGAGAACCTCATCGTCGAGCTTTACTCCAAGTAAAGCCTGATTTGCAACGTAAGTAGCAACGATAGCAGATAGGGGCGTCTATGCAGCGTTCAGTACATGAGTTATTGACACCTCGTACCATTGACGTGAAGGAATCAAGCGCCACACGTGCCAAGGTTACGCTTGAGCCTCTGGAAAGGGGCTTTGGTCATACCCTGGGTAGTGCACTGCGCCGGATTCTCTTGTCTTCGATGCCGGGCTGCGCCGTGACTGAAGCGCAGATCGGCGGTGTCCTGCACGAGTACAGTGCCATTGAGGGTGTCCAGGAAGACGTGATTGAGATTCTTCTGAATCTCAAGGGCGTCGCCGTAAAAATGCACGGTCGGGACGATGCCGAGCTTACGCTCAGCAAGAAAGGCCCGGGCGTTGTGACAGCCGGTGATATCAAGCTGGATCATGATGTCGAGATTGCTAACCCGGAGCACGTGATCTGTCACCTTAGCGAGAAAGGTGAAGTGAACATGCGGCTCCGCGTTGCCCGTGGTCGCGGCTATGAGCCGGCAGACCAGCGTGGTCTTGACGAGGACGAAACTCGTGCCATCGGACGCCTGCAGCTGGATGCAACGTTCAGCCCGGTTCGTCGTGTGGCTTATGCCGTGGAAAGTGCACGGGTAGAGCAGCGGACCGATCTGGACAAGCTGGTTATTGACCTGGAGACCAATGGCACCATCGACCCGGAAGAAGCAATTCGCCGGGCGGCTACCATTCTCCAGCAGCAACTGGCGGTGTTCGTCGATTTCGATCATGAGAAAGAACCCGAGCGCGTTGAAGAAGAGGAAGAAATCGATCCGATTCTGCTGCGCCCGGTTGATGATCTGGAGTTGACAGTGCGTTCAGCTAACTGCTTGAAGGCTGAGAACATTTACTACATCGGCGATCTTATCCAGCGCACAGAAGTTGAGCTGTTGAAGACGCCTAACCTTGGTAAAAAGTCGCTGACCGAGATCAAGGACGTTCTGGCGTCCCGTGGTCTGTCATTGGGTATGCGTCTTGATAACTGGCCACCGGCTAGCCTTCGTGGCGACGACCGGGTTCTGGGCGGTTAATCGCCGATTGGTTTAAGGTAAGGAATCAGAGCAATGCGTCATCGTAAGAGTGGTCGTAAGTTCAGCAGGACCAGTGCGCATCGCAAGGCCATGTTCCGTAACATGACTGCGTCACTGGTTGAGCACGAGCTGATCAAAACAACGCTGCCGAAAGCCAAAGAGCTTCGCCGGGTAGCTGAGCCTTTGATCACGCTTTCCAAGAATGATTCGGTCGCGAATCGTCGTCTGGCGTTCTCACGCCTGCGCGACGATGCAGCGGTTGCCAAGCTGTTTGGTGAGCTTGGTCCCCGTTACAGCGAGCGTCCGGGTGGATACCTTCGTATCCTGAAGTGCGGTTTCCGTGCCGGCGACAATGCCCCCATGGCATTTGTTGAGCTGGTTGGTCGCCCACTGGATATTGAGGCGGAAGAAGTGGACGAAGACGAGGATTAATCGCCTCGGCTTGGTTCGAAAAAACCGGAAGGGTCAAGTCTTCCGGTTTTTTTGTGCCTGGAATGAAAAAGGGGTCAGAAGAAGGCTTTCTTCTGACCCCGTGTTTGCCCGTGACAGCGGGGTCAGATGAAAGCTTTCATCTGACCCCATGTTCATCTCCGCAGCATCGGTTTCAGGTAACGACCCGTGTGGGAAGCCGGGCTATCTGCAACTTCTTCGGGTGTACCCTCTGCGATAATCTGTCCGCCACCGGAACCGCCTTCCGGGCCCAGGTCGATGATCCAGTCGGCGGTCTTGATCACGTCCAGATTGTGTTCGATCACGACAATGGTGTTGCCGTGATCCCGCAGGCGTTCCAGTACATTGAGCAGCTGCTGGATGTCATAGAAGTGCAGGCCGGTGGTCGGTTCGTCCAGGATGTACAGGGTTTTGCCGGTATCCCGCTTGGACAGTTCCTTGGCAAGTTTTACCCGCTGGGCTTCGCCGCCGGAGAGGGTGACGGCGCTTTGGCCCAGGCGAATGTAGGACAGGCCCACGTCCATCAGGGTCTGGAGTTTGCGGGCGAGGAACGGCACGGCATCGAAGAATTCCCGGCCCTCCTCAACGGTCATTTGCAGGACTTCGTTGATGTTCTTGCCCTTGTAGCGGACTTCCAGGGTTTCACGGTTGTAGCGTTTGCCCTTGCAGACGTCGCAGGGAACATACACATCTGGCAGGAAGTGCATCTCTACCTTTATTACGCCATCACCCTGGCAGGCCTCGCAGCGGCCGCCTTTGACGTTGAAAGAGAAGCGCCCGGGTTTGTACCCCCGGGAGCGAGACTCCTGGGTGCCGGCGAAGAGTTCCCGAATAGGAGTAAACAGGCCGGTATAGGTGGCGGGGTTGGAGCGTGGAGTTCGGCCGATGGGGCTCTGGTCAATATCGATGACCTTGTCTAGCTGGTCCAGGCCCTTCAGGGACTGATAGGGCGAATGGTTCAGGCTTGAGGCCTTGTTCAGCTTGGTGGCAGCCACCGGATACAGGGTGCTGTTGATCAGGGTTGACTTGCCCGAACCTGATACACCGGTGATGCAGGTCATCAGCCCGAGGGGCAGGGTAAGGGTGACATCCCTGAGATTATTTCCTGTTGCACCGGACAGGGTCAGTGTTTGACCGTTGCCCTTGTGTCGTTCTTTGGGAATCGCAATTTCCCGGGTGCCATTAAGGTACTGGCCAGTGAGCGAGTCAGGATTGTCGATGATCTGCTGAGGAGTGCCCTGTCCGATGACTTTCCCCCCGTGGATGCCGGCACCCGGGCCGATGTCGATCACGTGATCGGCGGCACGGATGGCGTCCTCGTCGTGTTCAACCACAATAACGGTGTTGCCCAGATCCCTGAGGTGGGTGAGGGTGGCCAGCAGCCTGTCGTTATCCCGCTGGTGCAGGCCGATGGAGGGCTCGTCCAGGATGTACATGACGCCCACCAGCCCCGCGCCAATCTGGCTGGCCAAACGGATCCGCTGGGCTTCCCCGCCGGACAGGGTGTCCGCACTACGCTCAAGAGTCAGGTATTCCAGGCCGACATTCACCAGAAACTGCAGGCGTTGCCGCACCTCCTTCAGGATTTTCTCAGCGATTTCCCCTTTTTGCCCGGGCAGGGCCAGGGTCTCGAAATAGTTGTGCGCGTCGCCCACGGGCAGCCGGGTTACGTCTGAAATGTTGTGATCTTCGATAAATACATGGCGGGCACTGCGGCGCAGACGTGAGCCGTGGCAATCCTTGCACGGCTGGGTGCTCAGGTTGCGGGCAAGTTCCTCCCGCATACTCTGGGAGTCGGTCTCCCGGTAGCGGCGCTCCAGGTTTGGCAGAATGCCCTCGAACGGATGAGCCTTTTCCATGATATGGCCCCGGGAATTCACATAACGAAACGGAATGTCTTCGTTGCCGGAGCCGAACAGCAACACGTTGCGAAATTCCTCAGACAGCTCCGCCCAGGGCGTTTCCAGATCGATACCATAATGCTCTGCTACGCTGCCGAGCATCTGGAAGTAGTAGACAGCTCTCCGGTCCCAGCCCTTGATGGCACCGGCGGCCAGCGTTGCTTCCGGGTGCTGGACAATCTTTTCCGGATCGAAGAACTGTTTTACACCCAGACCGTCGCAGGTCGGGCAGGCGCCGGCCGGGTTATTGAACGAGAACAGACGGGGTTCCAGTTCACTGAGGGCATAGCCACACTGGGTGCATGCGTAGCGGGCGGAGAAGGTATGTTCTTCACCTTCACCGCTCATCGGAGCAACCAGGGCAATGCCATCCGACAGCTCCAGAGCGGTTTCAAAGCTCTCGGCAAGGCGCTGCTCCAGACCCGGCTTGACCTTGAAGCGGTCGACCACTACATCAATCTGGTGTTTGCGTTTCTTGTCCAGGGCGGGGGCGTCGTCGATGTCGTAAACCGTGCCATCGATCCGAAGGCGAATAAACCCCTGGCTGCGCATGGTTTCGACCACCTGGAGGTGCTCGCCTTTCCGGTCACGAATGACCGGTGCCAGGATTATCAGTTTGCTGTCCTCCGGCATCGCCAGTACCTGGTCGACCATCTGACTGATGGTCTGCGCCTCCAGGGGCTGGCCGTGGTCCGGACAGCGGGGCTCTCCGGCCCGGGCGAAGAGCAGCCGGAGGTAATCGTAAATCTCGGTAATGGTGCCCACGGTGGAGCGAGGGTTGTGGGAGGTGGATTTCTGTTCGATGGAAATCGCCGGTGACAGGCCCTCGATGTGGTCCACATCCGGTTTTTCCATCATGGACAGGAACTGGCGGGCATAGGTGGACAGGGATTCCACGTAACGTCGCTGGCCTTCGGCATAGAGCGTGTCAAACGCCAGGGATGACTTGCCCGAACCGGAAAGGCCGGTTATCACAATCAGCTTGTCCCTAGGCATATCCAGGTCGATGTTCTTCAGGTTGTGGGTTCGTGCCCCTTTGATCTGGATATGGTCCATAACACCTCGCTCGGATAAAAACGAAAATTATACCGCGTTGGGTCCCCCACGGCGAAAAGGGTGTAGGGGGCAAGGCGCAGTGACCGGTCCCCCGTTGCGGCGCCTTCTGTTACAATGCGCCGCCTGCGAGGGATATGTGCCCTCAATCTGACTGCTTTCAACCCCCGGCTGAGGTACATAACTGCCATGAACACGCTGGAAAAACGCTCCGTATCGGCCCTGGCGTCAGTCTACGCCATGCGCATGCTCGGACTGTTCATGGTGATGCCGGTGTTCATGCTGCTCGGTAGCGAGCTTGAAGGCGCCACGCCCGCCTTGCTCGGTTTTGCCATGGGCGCCTATGGCCTCAGCCAAGCCTTGTTACAGATTCCTTTTGGCATGCTCTCTGACCGGGTCGGGCGAAAGCGCATGATCTATATCGGTCTCGTGCTGTTTGCTGCGGGTAGCCTTCTGGCTGGCGCCACGGATTCCATATACGTTGTGATTGCCGGGCGGATTCTTCAGGGGGCGGGGGCGATTGCCAGTGTGCTGATGGCCTTGCTCAGTGACCTGACCCGGGAAGAGGAGCGAACCAAGGCCATGGCCACGGTGGGGATCACCATTGGTTTGTCGTTCTCGGTTTCTCTGGTTCTGGGGCCCCTTCTTGGTGCCTGGTGGGGGTTGTCCGGTATTTTCTATGTCACCGCGGCGTTGGCCGTTGTGGCGCTGGTGATTGTAAATCGTCTGGTACCTACCCCCCATCAGCACAAAACCAGTGCCGATACTCATCCGGCCAGGGATATGCTGGGCCGTGTGGTTTCCGATGGCCGCCTGCTCAGGCTGGACTTCGGGATCTTTGCCCTGCACCTGGTGCTGACTGCTTTGTTTCTGGTATTTCCTTCGATGTTGCGGGATACCCTGGGGCTTGCCAGCAGTTCGCACTGGTGGTTTTACCTGAGCGTGATGGTAACGTCTTTTTTTGCCATGGTGCCGTTCATCATTATCGGCGAGAAAAAACGCAAGATGAAACCGGTTCTGTGTGGGGCCATCACCCTGCTGACCCTGGCCACCGCCGGGTTGACAGGGGTGTCCGCCAGCCTGGTGGCTGCGTGGGTTGGGCTGTTTTTCTTTTTCATGGCGTTCAACCTGCTGGAAGCCAGCCTGCCCTCGCTGATCAGCAAGGAGGCGCCAGCGGCCAGCAAGGGGACGGCGATGGGTGTCTATTCCACGTCCCAGTTCATGGGCGCGTTTCTTGGCGGTTCGCTGGGCGGCTTCCTGTTAGAACAGTCCGGTACTGAGGGTGTCCTCTGGTTTATGGTTGTCGTGCTTGGTCTTTGGTTGCTGGTTGCCCTGACCATGCCTTCGCCCGGCTATACCACCAGTTTCGTGGTACAGTTGCACAAGGTTATGGGTAACCAGTACGACGATATTGATGGCCACCTCCGTCGCCTGCCGGGTGTGCAGGATGTGGTCATTGTTGAAGACGCTGCTACCGCCTATCTTAAGGTGGATCGTCAGCAATTTGATGAAGCGTTACTTGCGGACTTTTCCTTTGTCCGGCAGGCTAGCAATTGTTGAAATCCGGAAGCCCGCAGGGAGTGCGGGTTGTCCCTGAAAACAGAGTCAGGAGCAGAACATGGCACGAGGCGTAAACAAGGTAATTCTTATCGGCAATCTGGGGCAGGACCCGGATACCCGCTACACCCCCAACGGCAATGCCGTGGTGAATCTGAATCTTGCGACAGACGAGAGCTACAAGGATCGTCAAACCGGCCAGCTGGTGCCGAAAACCGAGTGGCACCGGATCGTGATGTTCGGCAAGGTTGCCGAAGTTGCCGGCCAGTACCTGCGTAAGGGCTCAAAGGTCTACATTGAGGGCAAGCTGCAGACGCGTAAATGGCAGAACAAGGAAGGCCAGGACGTTTACACCACCGAGGTGGTGGTGGATATCAATGGCCAGATGCAGATGCTCGACAGCCGTGGTGCCGAAGGTGGCGCGAACCAGGGCGCCCCCGCGGGGCGGCCGCAGCAGTCTGACTATAACGCCCAGGGCGGGCAGCAGAACAATCCGCCACCGAAGCAGCAGTCGGGCGACTATGGCAGCCAGCCGTCTCAGGGTAGTATGCCGGAGCCGGTGGACGATTTCGATGATGACATTCCGTTCTGAATGACATAAAGTAATTATTGTTAAGTGATTCATGGTCAGGTTTATTTAATAGATTGGTTTTACAGGCAATAAATGAAAAATAAAGCCCTTTGAGTGTGTAAACATTTGAAGGGCTTTTTTGTTTTACATAGTTTTGCTTGTATATAAGATCGCACAAATGTCAGCTTGTAAAGATGGGGTTTTATGGCTATCCTTTTTTTGTCAATAAGGGTGGTGTAATGAAAATAGAGCTAGTCACACACAAAACGGGTGAGCAAATACCAATGATGCTGGATGCTTCTGGTATGCCAGTTGTCTTACCCAATGAGTTTGTCCTTTCCAGACGATCCCTTAGTACCAATACATTGGTTCGAAATTTGAGAGAGCTGTCAGTGCTCTATCGTTGGCTGGATAAATCAAATTGTGACTTATCTGCGAAATTACTGGCTCAAAACTCATTCAATGAAGCGGAATTAAAAGGTGGTTTGGTTGAAGCGTTAAGAATCGATCAGGCAAATGGACGTATAAGTGCAGTAGCACCTAATACCTTCAATCAACGGTTAACAACTATCCGACAATTTTTCAGTTGGTGCATGGACGTTCTGACTAGTCAGCTGCCCCTATCTTCCTTGGACTATGAGCGTTTAAGGGAGAGAAAGTCATTTTTGCTTAAAGCGCTCGATGGTAGCTTTATGTCTGCCACACCAATGAGAAAGAGTCTTCGAAAGGGGCTAAATGAGGCAGAAGTTGATTTCTTGCTTGCGGTATTGCACCCCGATGCTGAGCAGGGTTATGGGCGAGATTCTGCTGTAAAATTTAGAAATTATGTATCTGTTGGGCTGATGCTATTTTGTGGTTTAAGGCCAGGTGAGCTGCTTTGCCTCAGGGTAGAGGATGTCCAGGTTGGTGCGATTTCGGCGATAAAGGTTGAGCGTAGACCAGCGGACCCACTAGATGTAAGACGACCTAGGCCTCAAATAAAGCGCAATGGTCGAGTCATCCCGATTGAGAATAGGCAGCTTGCATTTGCTTTGGATGAGTACATTGTTACTTGGCGTGAAGTGCTTGAAAGTAAAAGCCAAGACGAATCAGACTATTTAATCTTGAGTGATGAGGGTTCGCCTTTGTCGCAATCCTCAATTACACAGTTCTTTCAGTTGTTGCGTTCGCAATACGCTGACGATCTTCCTGAAAACTTAACGGCCAAGTCTCTTAGGCATACATTCTCATCCCGGCTTGAACGGGTGTTGCGTGCTTCAGGAATGGATGAGCAGCGCAGAAGGGAAGCCCTAGCCTTGCTTCGTGGCGATAGTAGTTTGGATTCACAAGATACTTACATAGCCCAGGAAGTGGAGGAGCAGGCAATTAAGTCACTGAAGCGGTACCAGGCTGAAATAGTGTCTGGGAGGACGCCGGATTGAATACTAGATTATTGAAACCAAAGGCTGTCGAGCAGCCTTGGCCTGAGATAGAGAAACTAATTACCCGTGAAGGAAAGGAAGTTGATATATCCGGTGATACTTGGAGATTGCCGTATTCTGCGAGGGATAATTCAACCCTGAATTTCACAAAGATAATTAACTCCGAAATCAGAGAAGCGTTCAAAGTAAGCGTCTGGCCATCACACCTTGTCAGGTGTAGCCGGCGTCCAGTTGTGGGGCAATAGCTCGTCGATGGCGTTGTTTTTCTGCGTCGGCAATCGTGTCAGAACATCTTTCAGGTAGGCATAGGGATCATGCCCGTTCAGCTTGGCTGACTGGATCAGTGTCATCACCGCAGCCGCACGTTGACCACTGCGCAGTGACCCCGCGAACAGCCAGTTGGAACGGCCCAACGCCCAGGGCCGGATCTGGTTTTCCACCCAGTTGTTGTCGATGGGCACAGCACCATCGTCCAGGTAGCGCGTCAGCGCTTCCCACCGTTTGAGGCTGTAATCCAGTGCTTTAGCCGTGCCAGAGCCATCCGGCACTTTCTGGCGATGCGCCAGCATCCACTGGTGCAGTGCATCAGCAAGTGGTTTGGCTTTGGTTTGCCGGATTTCCCGTCGCTTATCTGGCGGCAGGTCTTTGGTTTCCCGCTCTATCTCGTAGAGGCCGCCGATGTACTCCAACGCCTTGGCGGCCAGTTCGCTCTTGTTGGCTTCGTGCAGGTCATAGAACTTGCGCCGGGCGTGGGCCATGCATCCGATTTCGGTGATGCCGTTGCCGAACCCGGCCTTGTAGCCGGCATAATCATCACAGACCAGCTTGCCCTGCCAGTCACCCAAGAAGGTGCGGGCGTGTTCGCCTGCACGACTGGGGGCGAAGTCATAAACAGTGGCTTTCAGGTCCGAGAATGGTGTGGTGCAGTAGGCCCAGACATAGGCCTTGTGGGTTTTCTTCTTACCCGGAGCCAGCATGCTGACCGGGGTTTCATCGGCGTGCAGAACATAGTGTTCCAGCAGGGTGTTCCTCAGCGCACCCACCAGGGGCTGCAACTGCACACCGCAGGCACCCACCCATTCGGCCAGGGTGGAGCGTGGGATTTCCAGGCCAGCGCGACCGAAGATGCGTTCCTGACGGTACAGCGGCAGATGGTCGGCGTACTTGGCCACCAGCACCTGAGCCAGCAGACCGGCGGTGGGGATACCCTTGTCGATCACCTGCGGTGGTACCGGTGCCTGGATCAGGGTCTCGCACTGGTCGCAGGCCCACTTGCCCCGGATGTGGCGCTCGACGGTGAACTCGCCGGGGACATAATCCAGCTTCTCACTGACGTCCTCGCCAATACGCTGGAGCTGGCAGCCGCACTGGCACTGAGTATTGTCCGGTTCGTGGTGGATCAGGGTACGGGGCAGTTCTGGTGGCAGCGGGGTGCGCTTGGGCTTTTGCTTGGGCCGGGCAGCCTTCTGCTCCTCGGTCATCGCCTGGTCCAGCTCGGCTTCGATGGCGGCCAGGTCGCTGTCGATCAGTTCGTCCAGCAGCTTGCCCTGAACCGCATCGAGTTGTTCACTGCGACGGGCGTACTTGTGACGCTTGAGGATGGCGACTTCGTGGGTCAGCTTCTCGATGATGGCGTTGCTGCGCACCAACTCTCGCTCCTTCCGGCCCAAGACTTGATCCTTGGCGTCCAGAGAGTCCATCAGTTCCGTCGCCAGGGCACGGAGCTGATCGGCAGAGAGTTGGTTTATGTCGGGGCGCTGAGTCATGCCCCCTAGTATGCCAAGTCCCTGTGCGGCAAGCGATTCGCGGTTCTGGCTATAGCGGCATCACGGCACTTGTGGTTACAGGATGGAGATGACTCCTTCCGCACCAAGGCGTTGCCAGGGCAGGCCCTGAACCAGGGCGGACAACTGCTCTTCGGTCAGGCGCAGTTGCTCACCGCGCCAGGTTTCGCCCCAGTGGAATTTGCCCCGGTTCAGCCGGCGGGCACACAGCCAGATACCCAGACCATCGTGGATCAGCACCTTCATCCGGTTGCCCCGTTTGTTGGCGAACAGATAGGCGCAATGCGGCCTGGCTGAACCGAACACCTGAATAACCCGGGCCAGGGCCTTGTCGGGCCCCGCCCGCATATCCAGCGGCTCAGTAGCCAGCCAGATCTCGTCGATGCGGATCATCCCAACAGATCCCGCAACAGGGCAGCACATTGATGGGCCTGCTCCGCAGGCCACTCCACCACAACCGCACTGCCGGCGCGGGGAATCTCGATGCGGATGGTGCTACGCTTGTCTGGGACTGATTGATTGCTCTGTGCAGAGGCCACTGTTGGCAGATTGACTGGCACGAATCCAGGTGTTGTCGCAGGCGCTTTCGGCGCTCGCCGCGCCTCGCTGATCCAGCGCCGGACCATGTTGGCATTGAGACCGTTATCCAGTGAGATTCGAGAAACGGAGGCACCGGGCTCCAGACATTGAGCAACTATCTGGGCTTTGAATTCCCGGGAAAACCGGCGACGGCGCTGGTAGGGTTTGGTTACGCTTAAGTCGTTCATGTTAAGTGTCCACTAGAAAATAAGTGGACACTATCCTGACGGCGGCAGCGCCTGGCTCAAGATGGGATTACCGGCCGCTTACCGTTCAAAGACCATGTTGCCGACCGACTTAAACGAATATCTACTCATGCGGGTTATGCTGCGTATCAGGATGTTTGGAGAGAAGTTCTGAGACATTGGGGGAGCCCAGTATCTCAAGTTGACACAGAGTCGCACTTAATCGGTCTGTTTGAAACCGCTATCAATCGTGCCCGCTCACGAAAAAGGTTGTGGGCAATGTACAGGCCCATACAGTGGTACCTTTGGAGCGCGGACAACAAGCCAGAATGTGGCTTTTCGGAAATTTATGCGCAAGAACTTGAGGCATTAGAGTTGCCAGGGAATCCGAAAGGTGAGGCTGTTCGGATGGAAGATCCTGAAAGTGGTCCTCTACACAAGTCTCTTGAGCTACCTCTGTTAATCAATGCAGTTAAATCGGATGAGGGGCGATCATTAGAGTATTTGCAGCAGAGGGTTGTGGTTGCCCTATCCATAGCATTTGGACGCAACCCAGCTAACTTAACCTTTCTGCGTGAGTCTGATTTTGAATGTCTGGTTCCCGGAGGTGAGGACCCCTGCTACATCATTCGCATGCCGAGAATTAAAAAGCGACTTGTGAACCCAAGAGATGATCTTTTAGATGAATATCTCGATCCGCATTTTGGTGCCATGATTGAGCAGCTGATAGAAACCAGTAAGTTGGTTCCGCTGAGCATTGCAGATAGGGCCTTTGTGAATCCGGGAGAGCGACCATTGCTTATTAACAGGAATGGAAACAAAGCCGCCATTTTATCCAAAGACATTGATAACGCATTTAATCTGACAAGCAGCGATATATCGCGTTTGCTTAGTGCGTTCGTAAAACGCCATAACATTATCTCGCCGCTTACTGGCGAATTATTGCATGTCACGCCAAGGCGGCTGCGCTATACCTTAGCAACGGGTCTGGCTGCTGAGGGAATCAGTAAGCGTGAGCTGGCCAGAATACTGGATCATACCGATACCCAGCACGTGAATGTCTATTTTGAGATGGCTGGAAAAATAGTTGAACACCTAGACAAAGCAACGGCGAAAGGTTTCTCGAAGTACCTCAGTTTTTTCAGAGGCAGGCTAATCGATAGTGATGAAGATGCCGTCAATGGTGAGCGAGATGACAAGCATCTAACGTTTGTAGATGATCAAAACCCTGCCGATCAAGCGGATATTGGTGTATGTGGTGAATCCAGTGTCTGCCATCTTGATCCCCCTTACTCATGTTATTTGTGCCCCAAGTTTCAGCCATATCGACATGCTGATCATGAGCATGTCCTGGACTGCTTGCTGGCCGGTCGCGAAGAGCGTTTAAAAAAGTACGAAAATGCGCGATTGGGCATACAGCTTGACGAGGTGATCGCTGCGGTCGCACAAGTGGCCAAACTCTGTGAGAAGGGAGCGCACAATGTCTGATGGTCGCTCTAATCGCAAGGCCAAGGTCGTCCCTTTCGTTGATCGTCTGGAGCGTGACAGGAATGAAAACCTAAAATCTTTAATCGACAAAGCAAAGCTAATGAAGTTGGAAGGGTTTGAGTCGGTTGTTTGGGGCGACCCCGAGTGGCAAGTCAATGCAGGGCGTCTAGTCAAGCTGACTGGTAAAAACACGAAATCAGTTTCTTTTGGTTTTTCGCTGTCACCGAGGCTGGGTTCTGAGCCTCTAGTCGGTTGCTGGGAACTAGTTGCCAAAGCATTGTTTGTTCTCAGGTTCCACAGGAAACATCAATCAGCACCGAATCAGCGCAGTTTCATTACCGCTATTGGATATGTCTCATATGCAGCTGAACAGCTAGGGCAGGAGTTAGTTGGGCTTACGCCAGAGGCTCTGGATAATGCGTCTGGTTTAATCTCAAAACACTACAGTGACACCACTGCCTACAACCTTCACAAGTATGTTGCAGAGTTCGCAGCGCATTGCGATTCGAATGGTCTATGTCGGGTTTTATTGCTGTACAAATACGCTAGGATGAGGCGGCCAGCGACCACAGGAGGGATAAATCACAAAAGGTTGGATGATCCAGAGGTTCTGGAGACGAAGTCGGACAAACTAGTTGATCCCGCTGTGTTTCGAGTCATTGGTGAACTCTACTTAAAAGTTCCCCAAGATCATAAGTATCGCTTCTATATTTTGATGTTGACGCTATTTGCTTGCACAGGAAGACGATTCAGTGAGGTTTCACTATTACCCAATCAGCAGCTGTCTCTTGATGAAGAGGGTAATGCCTATATCGAATACTTCCCGAGGAAAGCTAGTCGAGGAGATGTATTTACACCAAAGCGTAGGCTGTACTTGCCGTCAGAGGTAAGCTCTATTGTTGGCGATGTGCTCATTGATATAGCAGAAATTACCGCAAAAGAGCGGGCAACAGCAGAAGAAATGCAAAAAACTGGGGGGGCTGACCTAAGGTTTTTGGACGGCACCTCGGAAGATAAAAAGCTATATGCGGCTGATTTAACTGAATTGGGGATCAGTCATACTGTTTTGGGCACAATTGGCTGGCTCAGGAAGCAAAACCTTGCGTGGCCAGATCATAGCGCGTTAACCAAGCAGGGAATTAAGCCTGCAAATCCCATTTTTTACACTTACAAAAGTGGATTGGTTGAATACTGTTTCCGTGATTTCTCGGAAGCATATTTATCGGCTATCCATACGGATCAATTCGGCAAAGAGTACTACCTAAAAGATCTGTTATTCATTCGTCCTGTGGGACTTTCTAGTGGGAGCTACGCGCACTGGTTGGTGTCAATGGCCATTTATTTTGACCCACCTTTGGCCAATAAAATTGACCCACCTTTCATAGTCTAGCCTGTCGTTTTCTGCTTCAGCCGATAGCTTTCTCCTCCCAGCATAAAGATGTGTGAATGGTGGATGACCCGATCAATGATCGGCACCGCCACGTTGTCGTCGTGGAAGAACTCGCCCCAACTGGTGAAGTCCTTGTTGGTGGTGAGGATGATGGACCGGTATTCGTACAGGCTGTTGATCAGCTGGAACAGGTTGTACCGGGCCTGCCGCGTCATGGGCAGGTAACCCAGTTCATCGATGACCAGCAGGTCGTACTTGGCCAGTTGGCTGACCCGCTTTTTCAGCTCACCCTTCATCTCGGCCAGCTCTAGTTCTTCCACCAGATCGAGAGCGTTGCGGAACAGCACCCGGTAGCCGGCCTCCACAGCTTTGTGGCCAATGCCGATGGCCAGGTGGGTCTTGCCTACACCGGGCGGACCGATGAACACCAGGTTGTTTCGCTCGTCGATGAACTGGAAGTCCAGCAAGGCATTGACCTGGCGTTTGGTAATGGTGGTCTGGTGCCGGTAGTCGAAGCCCTCCAGGCGCTTCTCCGCTGGGAACGCAGCCATTTTCCGGTTCCGGCGGATGCGTTTGTCCTGGCGCTGGGTCAGTTCGTGCTCGGCAAGCCGGTCCGCGAAGCTGAGATAGGACATCTCGTTGGCTTCAGCCTCGGCCAGCAGGTTGGTCAGTTCGTCGGCGGCCGCGCTCAGGCGCAGGCTGCGGTAACGGGCCACGGTCTGTTCAAGCTGGCTCATGGGTCACCCCCTGGCCACTGGAGCGGCCAATATGGCGGTAAGCGCTCAGATCCAGTGTTTCTTTTGGTTCCGATAGCGGTTCCGGCTGTCGCTCCCGGAGAACGGCGGCCTGGGCTGCTTCCAGATAACTTTGCAGCCGTGTCGCGGTCATGCCGGGACGCTCTGCCAGCGTCGTAATTAATGCCGGATCCACGGGCGCATGGCGCTTGAGCAGGTCACGGGCAGCCACCAGCTGGTCCTTGTAGATCTTGGGCTCGGAACGCTTGAGCTGTTGGCACAACCGTGGCCCGATGTCACTGCCGATCAGGTCGTTGATCTTACCCTCAAGGGTGGCCACCCGCTGGGCATGATCCCGGTAGTGGTGGGTGTTCTTGATTACCTTGCCTTTATCGGCACACAGAGCATGGCTGGCAATGACTTCCCCTGTGTTCAGGTCGCTGATGTGGAGTTGGCCGCCGGACTCCAGAACGCCCACCCGGGCCTGCTGCCAGGCCATGGGCACAGAGTACTTGTTGGCCTTCCAGGCGATCAGGCCGGTCTTGTCGGCTCGACGTGTCTCGTGGGCCACAGATTGCACGCAAGCTGGTGACAGGTAAGCCTCCAGGTGTTCTCGCTCATCCCGTTCGAAGCGTTCCCGGGGTGGTTCTCCGGTGGTGCCGTGGATGCGGACATTGGCTACGCTCTCAAGCCAGTCCTGCACGTGCTGGCGCACGTGCTCCTGGTCCCGGAAGACTTCACCGTAGAGGCAATCCTGCTTGACGTACTTCACGCCAGCTTCCACCTTGCCCTTGCTCTCCGGGTCATAGCCTTCGCAGGCATGGATCCGGAACCCGGCCGTGGTGGCATACTCATGGAACCGTTGGTTTAGCGTCAGTTCCCGGTACTGCTCGTTGATCACCACCAGCTTGGTCTGATCGTAGACGCACTCCTCTGGCAGGCCACCGAAGTAACGCAGGGCTTCGTCATGGAGCTGGATAAACGTCTGGGTATCCAGCGGGCGGAAGGCCAGACCCACGTACATCAGCCGTGAGAAGGACAGCACGAACACACGAAGTGGAGAATCCGCTCTTCGCCACCGATCAGCACGCCGCGCAACTCACCCGGATCCACCTGACACTGAACACCCGGCACATCGTCCAGAATGGGTTCGTAGTAGCGCATCTGGGCCGAGGCCACTTCCTCCTTAAGCACCCGCACATAGCGTCGGATGGTGCGATCCGAGGCCGACAACTCGCCAACCCTCTCTTGCAGCTTGCGGGCAATCTTGACGGCGCTGAGCTTGGGAAACTGCTGGAGCAAATGCACCAGATAATCCCGGTGATCATCGAGTCGCTTGCTCCGCGAGGGGTCTGCAAACCGTTCTGAAATCGCATCCACCTCCATCCGCAGGTACTTGCGAACGGTATTGCGGGACAACCCCAGTTCCTGACTGATGGCGCGGATCGACAGCCCTTTGCCGTTATCGTGCAGTGCCTTGATCTTGTGTATCACAACCCACTCCTTCACTGACATGCCCCCGGCCATGGATAAAAGCGGGGGACAGTAGCTGGTTCTGTGGCCTGACGGCCACCCGGGGGTGGGTCAAAATTAATGGCCAGTAGTGGGTCATTTTAATTGGCCACTAACAGTTGGCTACCATTTGCACCCATGCGATGCTCGCCACATTTCTCCGCTATTTCCCTGCGCTTGCCGCCGAATACGCATCCGGCAGTATCGAGGTAGATTTTACCAGTCACCACTTCCGTCACACGCTTAATACCCTGCTTGATGAGGGCGGCTTAAGTGACCTGCTGCAAACTGAATGGTTTGGTCGAACCAACCCAAGAGACACCAAAGCCTATCAGCATACATCCCGCGAAAAACGAGCACTGATGCTCCGTGAAGACATCAAAACAGGCTTGGTTGGAGGACAGTTAGCTGAGCAAATCAAAGTTGTACCGGTAGGAGCCCAGGATGCCATTCTGAAAGCGCGAATTCAGGCGGTACATGATGTCGGTACGGGTATCTGTATCCACAATTTCTCTCAAACACCCTGCGAGCGGCATTTGCAATGTTCGGCGGACTGCAAAGACTACGTGTGGGCTAAGGATGATAAGGGGCGTCTGGACGAGCAGAAGCGCCAGTATGCCCTTACTGCGCTGACACGAAAAAATGCTGAAAAGCAGTTGGATAGCGCCAAGCCGAAAAAGAGTGCGGACTGGCTGGCACACAACGATAAAAAACTTAAAACACTGGCTGCCCAACTGGCCGACAACGGGGTGGAGCACTTTGACCCCGAAGAATATCTAAACGAGGTAGAGCATGGTTAAACGCTTCAGACGCATGTCCGACAGTGACATCAATTCAATTGTTGCCGATTTGGATCGCTGGGCGCTGGGTGAGCTTGGATCAAAACTAACCTGGGCTGTGCTAGAAGAACGCTTTGGCTTTAGCCGCCAATCGCTCCAGGCTAAATCTGAAATCAAAGCTGCTTATGACAACGCCAAACGAGCACTGTCGGGCGGATTGGTGAAAACCAAAGAACAGGCCACTAAAGAGGCCGAAGAGCTTCAGGTAGAGGTAGATCGCCTCAAAGCGGAGCTAGATGCCTACAAGCGAAAGGAAGAGCTGTGGATGCGTCGCTGGCAGCAAATCGCCTTTCATGTGCGGCAGAAAGGCATACAGATGGCCAGTGCTGATAGGGCCCCGCCAGAAGGGGCTGCTCTACCCTCTAACACTGAAACCGCGCAGATTCTCCAGCCGTTTGATAAGGAAATTCCACCTTCAGGGAGGATTTAGATTGTTATGAATATTGATTGGGATGTTGTGCGGAAAAACATAAAATTTTTGGTTGCGCTGTTTAGACCTTCATTGGCGAAGGCACTAAGTGTGCCGCTGTTGTTGGCAGGAATAGGTATCCTCAATCCTCCTTTGTGGCTGGATATTCTAAATTGGTTTTTGAGTAATCAGAAAGTCCTTCCAGAATATAGCGAGCCAATATCAACTCCAATGTATATAACTGGCTGGGTGCTAATCGGTTTTAGTATTTTGATTTATTTTATTGAAGTTTGGCTTCAAATTAAATCAATGCGTCAGGATAGCGAAAGAAAGCTACTGGATGTTGCCAAGGATCATCCAAAACAAACAGCAGATTTGATAGTTGATAAAATTCGGAGCGCAGGATTTACAGCTCAACACCTTCAAGACGAAAAAATAGAAGAACTAGCTCGCGAAATTACCTTACTGCGATTTTTCGGTTCCTTTCCTAAGGAAGAGAAGGCGACGGCTTTAGCAGAAAGCATTATTGGCGGTGAACTGTCTGGCGGTACCCCTCAAGCAAAAGCCAAGGCACTAGCGCTACTGGCAAGATACTTGTGCGTGGGGGAAAAAGTTGATCAGGCGAAAAGCTGGTTATCAGCCTCTAAAAAGCTATGCCAAACGGAAGAGGCAGAAATAGCTCAGGCCTTTATTGACGCGATTGGGTCAAAAAATGTAGATGCGGCGTCTGGTTTGCTTAAGGCAAGTAGCCCATCTAATTATGCCGCCTTCTTCATGATTAAAAAAACAGTAGAGGGAAACGAAGCTGCTTTTGACTGGCTTGACGGTGCAGGTTTAAGTGTTCAGGACCTAGATAATGATGGAAAAGTCGTTTTAGTTTCTGCATTGCTGTCAGAACATCGATGGGAAAAGGCTTTAAATTTTGTGCAGGCAATAGGCGATGAATCCCTGTCTATATCGCCAGCGCTGGCTCAGATTTCTGCATTCACATTTTTAGTAAATGCAATTAAGGCCACTGAACTTCGCGAAATCGTAATGAATTCTGTTCCATTAGCGGCAGAGCGATTTCCGCTGGCAGATGATTCTGACTCTATATTGCTTAGAAATCGCGCTGTCGAGCTGTTTAAAGTTTGTTCGGAACTGGCGAGGCGTCTTGGTGCTGAAGATGTCGCGAATATGGCAGATAACTATGAGCTGTGGTTAGAGCTTAGAAACAGTGAAACACATGAGCAGGCAAAGGTTCAACTTCAGAGCTACTTCGTTAATTACACTCAAAAAACGCTTGAGTATTTGCCATTGGCATTCGCGTTTGGAATTGATATTGATTTTGAGTCAATTGAAAAGGAAGTCAATAGGCAAACGGCACTAAGCTATGATAATGATCCAATTCTTGGTTTAGCTAGGTTTGTATTGGCACAAACAAAAAAACCAGCCTCGGCAGTGGCGGAGTATATCGTTCGCCACAGGACCCAAATGGAAAGAGCCGTTAATCCCATTGCCATTAATATGTTTGAAATAGAGGCATTGGCGCGATCAGGGCTGGTGGATGATGCAGAACAGCTCCTACAAAATATGGAGGGTTCGGGGGCGCCAGAAGATGAAGTAAGGAATCTGAAAAATATTATTGAGTCAGTCAAGGGTGAAGATCCAGTTGCATTAGCCATAAGCCAATTTCAACAAAGTAAAGCTACAAATGACCTTTCTCATTTGGTTAATTTGCTAGAAAGAGAAAATCTTGGGGATAGATACTACTCATATTGCCGGGAGCTTTTTGATCGCACTGGCCAGGAATCTGATGCTATTAGAGTCTGTAATGCCGCCTCTTCGCTTGGAAAATTTTCTGAGCTGCATCAATTTCTGTCAGATAGGATGGACATCATTAAGAGAAGCGAGGGGTTGCAGGCTCACTGGGCTTGGTCTCTATTTAGAAAGGGGGATCTAAGTGGCGCTCATGAACAGATTGCACTGTTGAGACAATCTAAATCACAACTACCTGGTCTTAAAACGCTTGAAATCAATTTATCTATATTCGGTGGTGACTGGGAATCCCTTAGCGTTTTTGTGGAGGATAGCTGGAATAGCCGGGAGGAGTTGAAGGCCGATGATCTTTTACAGGCCGCCCAGTTAGCTAAGGCCGTTTCCCCAGGTCGAGCAAGGCAAATAGTAGAGTTTTGTACTGGCAAATATACTGAAGATCCTCAAGTGTTAGCGGCATCGTACTTTACGGCGACCACGATGGGCTGGGAGGACAATCAAAAAGCATCCGAGTGGCTCAATAAAGCGATGGTTCTCTCCAATGACGATGGCCCATTGCATAGGGCATCATTAGAAGACTTAAAAGAGATGATGTCTGAAGCCAGGGAGAAAAATGAGAAGGTCTATAAAGCCTATATTGATGGTGATGCGCCTGTTTTTACAGTGGCGGAGCTATTGAACAGGACGATGTCTGACTTTTATCTGGTTCAGCCCCAGGAAAACAAAAACGCGAAAGATATACGGCGAAAAAATTTAGTCCCGATATTTCATGGTGCTAGGTCGGATCAGATTATTGATAGTGAGACGATTGCCATCGATGCCTCCAGTGCGCTGGTTATGGAGAATATAGGGCAACTACATTATTTGTTTGATTGCTTCGAGAGAATTGTTATCCCTCACTCGTTCATGCGCTGGTTGTTTGAAGAAAAGCAAAAAGTTGCTTTTCACCAGCCGAGCCAGATCGAAAAGGCAAAATATTTAGAGCGGCTGGTATCTGACGGCAGAATTTCCGTTTTCCATCCTAAAACGATCAACAATCCGGAGCTGGCGTTAGATATTGGTGATGAGCTTGCGTATATGCTTGAGGAGGCACATGCAAGTCCTAAAAATGAGTCGCAGGCATTGGTGGTGTGTTCCTGGCCTGTGTATAAGGTCGGTGGCTCTTTCAGGGAGGAGGAAGTTGACCTTTCATCATTTCATCACAGTCTGATTTCATGTTCACAATTAGTCAAAAAGCTCGAAGGTCTGTCTGTGATCACTGAAGCTCAGTGTGTTAAAGCCTTAAATTACCTACGCCAACACGAGAAAGAGTGGCCTGCCGATCTTGATGTGGCAAGTGGTGCAAGATTGTATCTCGATTCACTGTCAATCACCTATTTGATGACCGTTGAAATGCTCGACAAGCTCAGTGATGCTGGATTCGAAGTGTATGTCTTCAAGGGGGAGCGTGATAGGTATAGGTCGCTGATAAACTACGATTCAATCATCGAACAGGCAGATTCGAAAATAGAAAATATCAGGAAGCTATTTTCTAATGGGCTTACATCTGGGAAAGTGATCCTTGCTGAAATGCCGTTAAATAAAGACCAAGTGGCTGCCCCTAAGAATAATTATGCCAGGCCAACAGAAGAACTTTTTGAGACGCTTAAAATATGCGATACAGCCTTGATAGATGATCGATTTTTGAACAAGCATCGGAATATTACATTTGATGAAAGAACGGTATCAATTTTTACATCATTAGATTTTGTCGAGACGCTACACCATAAAGAGCTTATTTCTCAAGAACAGAAGCTTGATGCCAGAACATCACTTCGGGAGTTTGGGTTTGAGTTTGTTAGCATTTCCGCTGAAGAGCTTGAATATCATCTAAATCAATCAGTTATGGCAGATGGTGAGTTTAAGCCAACTAAGCAGCTAAAACTGATAAGAGAAAATCTGCTTTTGATCAGGATTAGTGGCTTGGTTCAACTCCCAAGAGATGCCCAGTGGCTACACGAAACGATGAAAACGATTGCACAAGCCATAAGGGCCCAGTGGTCGGTTGATATCCCACTTGAACTAAGCCGTGCCAGATCTTGCTGGCTTTATGAACTGATGGGCTATCGGGAGTGGGCTCAAGCCCATCAAATAAGGGGCGATGGAGGGATGGCCTATTTAGGTGAGGTTTTAAAGGTGAATTCCATGTTGATTGCACCGGAGTCTGTATCTGATAAGCAAAAGGAAGACTACAAAGCTTGGTTGGGTGAGTTTGTACTGGGGCCGCTGAAGGATTTCGATCCGTGGAGCTTTAAGAATGTGGTTGACTCTATGAAACAGCAGGTTAAAAGCATTTCTGACCAATCGACATTGGAGGAAGAGCTGGATGGCTAACTCCGATTCGATGCGTGCTTATATGGCCTCCCACGTTATCAATTTATTCCCCAGCCTGGTAAGGGCTGAACTATTATCTGATTCTAAGCTATTAGAAGAACTAGGTCTTGCGAGAGACGTTACGGTTAATTTTGTCGATAACGATATAGCCTTTTCCAGAAAAGCTTTCTTTAAGGCTATTCGCAGTGCTTTTGAAAATATCGAGGAAGAATTTTTTCTGGAGGATATTAAGGGCAATCCTTGGTCTCTACGCCATCATCCGGATGAACGTCCAGCCTTTTCTTTAACTAAGGGTGATTTGCAGATACTTAATGATAGTTTTTGGCCGCTTGGTGCTGATGTGGACAGGCGGTTAAGCCTATTTGAGACAGAAGCGAAGGGCAAATCACTTTCGAAAGACGAGCTGGACCGTTGGCGGGCAGTGCTTTCGACACCGACGATCAGTGATGATGATGTGTCAGATTTGTTGCTTGATTTGGAGCACTCGCCAAGTCACATTGAGGCCTTATTGCGACAGGAGTTTCAAGGCCCGTCAAATAAAGTTTCTACGCTGGTTCCAGATAATATTCGCTATTACGAAAGGCTTGTAGGGAAATGCTGTGGGAGTAAAAATATTGATGAGTACTGTAAGGTCGAGCTAAAACAGTATTTTGACAGCAGAATAGAAAGTGGAGTGACTGAGAATGATTTTTTGATGTGCATTCACAAGTCTATATCAGCAGTCGTTTCCAATGGCCCTATTGATGAGGTTCAGTATCACGCAATAGCAAGCCGGGCGATAGAATCCTGCCACCCAATACTTTTAATATCATGCCTCGAAGTAGGCATACTGAAATTCAAGGATACATCAGCTGCGATTATTAAGAAGCTGTTTGAATGCATATCTTCTGCCAAAACGTTAAATAACCTGCGCCTGTTTTGCTCAATGGCAGTTTTTGTTGATGGCGAACTGGCGCGATTGCAGATATTCAAAGGAATGCCACCATTCTACCGGCGCCTTTCTTCATTCGCCCAGTCAGCCTTAATTGTTAAAGTGGCGCTGGAAGAGGGCGTTGCTTTTGACAAAGTTGAGCAGTGGGCTTCTCAGCAAAGGGGGCTTTACTTTTTCTGCCAAAGCTTTATCGATTTAATAGAAGAGCCAAGGTGGCTGCCGACTTACTTAACCTCAGAGCAATTTATTAATGAACTGTATGGGCGGGTCAGTGTCGCGTGTCAAGAGCCCGATAAGTGTGAGGCGGTTGAATATCTTCAAAAGGAGCTTACGTCTGGTTCGCGATTGAATATGCACTCGTTCTTGCCTGGGCCATTGGAAGGTAACTCTGCACCAGCGGTTGTTCCGGATGAAATCTCGAATTTGCTTGCTAAGCATATTGACTGTGAGGCTACACTGGAGTCCTTTAGGGTTTTGATGAATTCGGCGCCCTTTTGGAATATTGATGATGATTATTTGGAGCGTGCTGTTTCACTGCTCGAAAGTGCGCAGCACAAATTAGCAGCGGTTAACGACAAGGATTCTGTCTATCAGGTGTTAAACGGACTGGCTCAGGTTGCTTGTATGACTAGAAGTAGAAAGCTTGCTGCGTCGGTGACGATTTTAAGCCGTCTATATCGGGACTATATTGATGTGGATTCTGAGCCCGAAAACTATCTGGCAATAGGTGCTGTGGCAGGAGCAGCCTTTGAGGATAAAGATGGTTGGGCAGAATATATAGGTCAATGGTGCACAGAATTGGCGTATATGCCAATCAGCGAAGACTCTATTGAGAGAATGGGGCGGATGCTTGAAAGGCTTTGCATTCTGGAGCCCTATTTATATTACACCTGTTCAAAAGCACTCGATATTTTTAGGATGCTGAGTAGAAAATAACAACCAGATTCATGAAACTATTTCGAGATATGGTTTGTGAGAGAGGCTCGCAAACAACTGGATTACGCATAGTTTGCTTAATTACGCATGTGGCGCGTAATCGTGCGTAATTTGAGGCAACTCTATCTCAAACCTCAAATTGGCCGGCTGGCTGCTGGTGGCGCCTTGGCCTAAGGAGCTCTTAGTCGGTGACGGCGTGAAAAAGGGTGTAAATACCAAGGTTTGACATAGAGTTGATGGCAAGAGCGGGAAATGGATTTTATTTCGCCGAGATCTTGCTAAAATGCGATTCAATGTTTGGTAGAAACAATCAGCCTTCCAATACCCGCCTTTTTGATTTTGGGTGTTGGAGCCGCCTGAGTTAATCAGGTTCTGTCGCTGAAAGTGTCAAGATTCTTTCTTTACGCTTGGCGGCTAATACTCCCACAGTACCTGCCCAGAAATTTGACAATATTGGGATTAACTTAACAGTTTTGGCTTTCGTTATGATAAAAACCAATATTTGCAACAAGTTGAATGGATTGTTCGCTACTTTATGTGAACTACGGGAGGCACTGCCAACGTCCATTCGGACCAATGCTTCAGGAACCTGCCTGGAGTGGATGCCGATTGAGGCGGCATCGAATTATCTGAGCCTTCCCCAGGGGCCATCGCCCGGCTCATTTGAAGCGGTGCCACTGCCTGGCGGAGCTTCGGCAACGGGAAGGGTTGTGGTTTACGGCTACGGATCCGATGTCTATAGCCCGGGAAGCCCGGGGCCACTCTCCCCGCCCGCGAGCATGCCTGCCGGAGCTCCGCCGGTTACGGTAACATTCAACGGCGGGGCGACTCACCGCTTTGCGGCGAAATCCCCTGCGCGCCGGTTCTACATTGTCGGAGACCCGGTATCAGTGTGTCAGCAAGGGCGCTTTCTCTACCGTTACAGGAACTATGGTATCAATAGTTCGCCCGCGTCCGGTTTGCCTGGCAGTTTTCCGGGGCGCGAGGTGATGGCTGCACAGCTGGTCAGTAATTCTCTGGTGTTCCGGGTTACGCCGCCGAGCCTTCAACGGGGAGCGGTCGTTTCGTTCAGTTTCGGTCTCGAGAGTCCGGATTCGGGTGAAACAACATCCATCAGCCAGGAGGTGCAGGTCCGAAATGTTCCGTGAAACTTCCATGGCAAGGTTGCAGCAAGGGGCGGGACTGCCGATCGCGCTCTTCATCATTACCGTTCTGACCCTGCTGGTGGCTGGCATGGCGCAGTTGCAGCAGGCAGGCAGTGAATCCGTAAGCCTCCAGATCCAGTCCCAACGGGCGTTTTTCGCAGCGGAAAGTGGCGCGCAGGTCGCCGTCGCCGAGGTGCTCGCCGCGGGCGATTGCAGTGCTGTCACGGGGTCTGTGACCTTTTCGGCGAACGGGCTGAGCGGCTGCGAGTCCGCTATGTTCTGTAATTCGGTGTCTGCCGACATTGATGGCGGGCCCGCTGAGGAGACGGTGTTTACGGTGCGCAGCGACGGGCAATGTGGCTCCGGAAGTGATCTGGCCAATCGCTCGGTAGAGGTACGTGTGCGATGAGACTGACCGGATCGTCGATAAACGCCGAGCTCAAATCCGAGGTGACGCGTGGGTAGCAGGCAGAGGGGCAGCTCAACAACCTTGAACAGTGTTTGCAGACTCATCGTTGCAATGACGGCGCTGGTTTTCGCGCCGGCAGCTCTGGGTGAGGACGCTTATTTCGAAACAGGTTCCGTTATCGTTTCCGGTTCGATTGATGCGGGCAACTGGGAGACTGTTACGCTCCGGGAAACCTATTCCAACCCGGTCGTGATCGTTGGTCCGGTATCCCATGACAATGACCTTTCCCTGAGTGCCAGGGTCCGGAATGTGTCCCCTGCGGGATTCCAGGTCGGCGTTCAGAGTCCCTGTGAGAGCGCTGGTGCGAGTGCGCCCGGAGGAGCCCAATGCCCGCCGCCTGGGGGCTGGCAGGCCGAGGCCATCCGGTATTGGGTGGTGGAAGAGGGCGTCTGGGAGTTTCCCGATGGTACGCTTCTGGAAGCCGGCCGGCTGTCCACCTCAACCGTCCGGTCGGCGGCAGGGTACTCGGGAGCGGTTGACACGGTAACCTTCCAGCAGGCTTTTTCTTCGTCACCCGTTGTGCTTCACGCTGTCAACACCTTCAATGACTCCGGCTGGATTACATCGTCCTCCTGGGGAAGTGGGAACGATACTCGCTTGAGACCGGGGGCATCGGCAATGAGTCTGGCGCTTGAAGGGGCAGAGGTGGTATCCGGCCATGGTGCAGAGGTGATTGGTTGGGTTGCCGTTGAGCCTGCGACTGGTGTCAATAACGGGCGTCCTTATGTCGCCGGACAGTCAGCCGGGCGGGACGTTGACCGCCATGAGGATGAGTGTCAGGGCTATCCTCTGAGCGGCTTTGCTGCGGGCCCTGATGTGGTGGTCAGTCACAATACCATGGCGGGGCGCAATGGTGGCTGGGTTCGCTTTTGTGGTGGTGAGTTATCACCTTCCGGTTTTTCCGTTCACATCGACGAGGATCAGGTCAACGATTCGGAGCGAACCGGTCTGGAGGAAGCTGTGAGCTGGTTCGCCTTTGAGGCGAATAGCAGCGGCCGCCTGATCCGGCCAACGACATTTTGCAGCGGCGTCACGGCGTTGTTCTGCGATGACTTCGATTCCGGAACGCTTGCCGGCGATGGCTGGGATGTTGATCCGTTCAGAGGTGGCCAAGCGGGGATTGGCGGGCAAACCAGTAACAGTGGAAACCTGTCGTTGTTCACCAGTAGTGGCGGTGTCTCGGTGACCTCACCCAGTTTTGATCTCTCCGGCTCAACCTCGGGCAGTCTTGAGTATTGGTGGCGGCGTGGTGATGACGCCTTCAGTGAAAACCCGGACAGAAACGAAGACCTGGTTGTTGAATTTCTGGATGATCGGAATCGGTGGATCGAAATTGAGTCCCTGGCGGGCGATGGGACGCCAGGACAAAGCGGGGCAACGCAGTTTGAGTTACCTTCCGGTGCCTTCCATTCGGCTTTCCAGTTTCGGTTTCAGCAGCAGCGGGGAAGCGGAGACGGCTACGATTTCTGGCATATTGACGACGTGGTGTTGAGAGCGCTCTCTTTTACCTGTGAGCCTGACCAGTTCAACCGCTCAGGTCTTGGTCCCGACTGGGTGACTACCCGATCAAGCGGCAACTTCACACCTCAAATTGTCAGTGGCCGCTTGCGTCTGACCGAGGCCGTGGGCAATCAGGCGACTGCCGCAACCTACCAGAGACTGTTTCCCGGAGCGGACAACCTGATTCAGATCGAGTTCGACTATTATGCGTACGGAGGAACGGGCGCTGATGGCCTTGCCGTGGTTTTTTCCGATGCCTCGGTCACTCCCCAGGCCGGGGGTTACGGCGGATCACTCGGCTACGCCCAGGAGCCTGATGGCAGTGGAGGGTTCTCTGGCGGCTGGCTGGGAATTGGTCTGGATGAGTACGGAAACTTCTCCAACAATAATGAAGGCCGGGTAGGGGGCAACACTGGCCGCACCCTCGATTCTGTCGCTGTGCGTGGTTCGGCACCGGACTATGCCTACATCGCGGATTCGGGCGGGTTGTCTCCCGGGATCGATTCGAACAATGATAATAACCCCTACCGATACAGAATAACGATTGACTCGAGGGGCGGAAAGACCCCTGAACTTACCGTTGAGAGAAACGGGCGAGGTACCGGAAACACCTTCCAGACCCTGATTCAGGAAACCCTGAGTGGTCAGCCGGAGATTCCGGAAAACCTGTTTCTCTCGCTGACCGGGTCCACCGGCGGTTCCACCAATATTCACGAACTCGATAACCTGCAGGTCTGTGCCGATAAAATCGGAGCGGTGCAGGCGCTTGTCGATCATTTCGAACTGGAGCACAGCGGCAGCGGACTGACCTGTCAACCGGCGGAGGTTACCATCCGCGCCTGCGCCAATGGCGATTGCAGCCAGCTGTTTCCCGGTCCCGTTGAGGTGACCATGGCCCCGTCAGCCTGGGTCGGCGGCGATACCTTTACCCTCAATGGTGCAGCCACCCGCGCCCTGCGGGTTACCAGCCCGGCAACCGTGACGCTTGGGGTGCCCGGCTCCGATCCAGGCACCATCGCCTTCTCCCAGACATTGTGTGACAACGGAACCGGCGGTCTGGCACCGGACAAATGTGACCTGACGTTCTTCGACACGGGCTTCGATATTTCGGTACCCGACCATGTTTCCGACACCGTGGTTTCCGCCAGTATTGCAGCGGTTCGCAAAGATAATGTTTCCGAGCAGTGCGTGCCCGCCTTTTCGAACGAAACCAAAGCGGTTGCCCTCTGGTTCAGTTACGTCAATCCGGCCTCGGGTACCCTGGATCTGTTTGTCGAAGGAAATCCGGTCCCGGGGTCACCGGGCGCGACCTCCTCTCTGGGGTTTGATGCAAATGGCGTGGCGACAGCGGACATCCGTTACCCCGACGTGGGGCGCCTGCGTCTGAATGCCCGTTACCAGGGCTCCGGCGACGATGCCGGTCTGGTCATGTCCGGAGATGGAACATTCGTTGTACGGCCGGACCACTTCGAGTTGCACGTACCGGGCAACCCGGCGGCGACCTCGGTTCAGGATGGCAATACCTTTGTTGCCGCCGGTACCGATTTTGAGATCTGGGTATCGTCAGTCAATGCCAGTGGCAATGTCACGCCGAATTTTGGCAGAGAAACACCGGCGGAGGCGGTTGAGCTCGATGCCTCGCTGGTCGCGCCGGCGGGAGGGGATTCTCCGGCACTATCCGGGGCCCTGGGTTCGTTCGGCGAGGATTGCTCTGGCGCCTCTGCTCCCGGTGGAACCGCCTGCGGCCGGTTCCAGTGGCCCGAAGTCGGCATCATCCGCATCACGCCGTCCCTTACCAGCGGCAATTACCTTGGCACGGCCGATGTCGTCGGCGATCCTCTCAGCTACGTTGGTCGCTTTATTCCGGACCGCTTCAGGGTGACCGTATCAGAGCGGGGGGAAGTGAAGCCTTTCTGTGAGTCCTCCACGGCCTTTGCCTACACCGGCCAGAGCCTGAGCTGGCGGTCTGGCCTGGAACCGCTGCTTACGCTAGAGCCGTTAAACGCCAACGGTGAGGTAACACAGAATTACACCCTGGGTGATTTCCAGCGTCTGTCAGTCGGTGGCCTGTCCCGTCTACCGGGTAGTTCTGATCGTTCCGCACTGGATACCGATGGCAACCCGTTGTCTGTTTCCGCCAGTCTGAGCACGCCTGCGTTGACGATTGTCGCCCCGGGGCAGTTGCAGTACCTGTTTTCCTCGTCCGATCAGTTGGTGTATGAAAAAAACGTCCAAAGCCGGATACCGCCGTTTTCGCCGGACTACCGAATCGAATTGTCGCAACTGGTTGATGCCGATGGCGTCAGCTCGCCACAGCTGCCGGTTGCCATTGATCCGGTTTTCCCACTCGAAATGCGATATGGCCGGTTGCAGCTGGAGAATGCCTACGGGCCGGAGACATCGGGTCTGGAAATACCCTTCGGGGCCTACTACTTCACGGTGGCCGGCTTCATTCCGAACATCGCGGACAGCTGCTGGACCTATGCCACCGGGACAGACGTTGCGCTGGACCAGACGGCGCTAACCGGAGGCAGCACCTCCGTAGTGGGCGTGTCGGATTCGTTGACGGCAGGGGCGCCCCCGGCGGGAAGTGGGCTGGTGCTGTCGGCACCGGGCGAGGGAAACAGAGGCAACGTCCCGGTCACATTCTCGGTGCCGCTCTGGCTGACCGGCGATTTCGACGGTGACGGCACACTGGAAGCGCCATCCGCTCTCGCCACCTTCGGCGTCTACCGGGGCCACGACCGGGTCATCTATTGGCGGGAGGTTCGCTGAATCAAAAGGTAAAAATGGGGTCAGATGAAAGTTCATCTGACCCCATTTTCAGGACCCCAATCGTCAATCGTCCTCATGCTCCGGGTGATCCATCCCCAGTTCATTGATCTTCCGGGTCAGCGTATTCCGGCCCCAACCCAGCAGGATTGACGCATCCCGGCGCCGGCCGCCGGTGTGCTTCAGCGCGGTTTCGATCATGATTCTCTCGAACTCCGGAACAGCGCTGTCGAGAATGCCTTTCTTGCCCCGTTTAAGCTCCTGTTCCGCCCAGTTTTTCAGGCCCTCCTGCCAGGTAGCCCCGGTGGCGGGTGCCTCTGCCTGGTGCAGCAGTTCCGGGGGCAGGTCATCAATGTGGATTTCCCGGCCGCTGGCCATGACAGTCAGCCACCGACAGGTGTTCTCCAACTGGCGGACGTTACCGGGCCAGGGCAGGGTGGTGAGGTATTCCTCCGCTTCGGGGCGCAGGATTTTCGGCTCCACGGCCAGTTCCTTGGCGGCCCTTTTCAGGAAGTGCTGCATCAACCGGGGGATGTCTTCCCGCCGTTCCGCGAGTTTTGGCAGATGCACGCGGATAACGTTGAGGCGGTGGAAAAGGTCTTCCCGGAAGCTGCCGGCCTGAACCAGCTTTTCCAGGTCCTGATGCGTGGCGGCGATGATCCGGACATCCACCTTGATCGGGGTGGTGCCGCCAACCCGATAGAACTCGCCATCGGCCAGTACCCGCAGCAGGCGGGTCTGGGTATCGGCGGGCATGTCCCCGATTTCATCCAGGAACAGGGTGCCGCCATTGGCTTGTTCAAAGCGGCCCTGGCGGGCGGCACCGGCGCCGGTAAAAGCACCTTTCTCGTGGCCGAACAGTTCGGATTCAATCAGGTCCTTCGGGATGGCGGCCATGTTCAGGGCAATGAACGGGTGTTTGGCTCGGGGGCTGTGGTTGTGCAGCGCCTGGGCCACCAGTTCCTTGCCGGTGCCGCTTTCGCCATTGATCAGTACGGTGATGTTGGAATGGGACAGCCGGCCAACGGCCCGGAAAACTTCCTGCATCGCTGGCGCTTCACCGATGATTTCGGCGGCGCGCTGGGCGCTTTCCGCCGGCGGTTCGGCGCTGGCACGTTTTTCGTGGCTGTGGGCAACAGCACGTTTGACCAGTGCCACGGCATCGTCCACATCGAACGGCTTGGGAAGATATTCAAAGGCCCCGGTCTGGTAACTGGTGACGGCGCTTTCCAGGTCAGAGTGGGCGGTCATGATGATCACGGGCACGTCCGGATGGACATCCACGATCTGGGAAAGCAGGGTGATGCCGTCAACGCCGGGCATCCGGATATCGCTGACGATGGCATCCGGCTGCTCGTGTTCCAGCCGCATCATGATGCTTTCGCCACTGTCGAAAACGCGGGGCTGCATACCGGCCTGGTTAAGGGCGCGCTCCAGCACCCAGCGAATACTGCGGTCGTCGTCGATGATCCAGACGTTTGCCGGTTGGCTCATGGGGTGTCCTCCAGGGGCAGGAAGATGATGAAGTCGGTTCGTCCTGGTTCGCTCTCGCATTCAACCAGTCCATGGTGTTGCCCGATGATGCTCTGGGTAATGGAAAGGCCCAGGCCTGTGCCGCTGGCACGACCGCTGATCATCGGATAGAAAATGTTCTGCAGCAGCTCCGGCGGAATGCCCGGGCCGTTATCTATAACGTCTATCCGGCACACCAGGCGATGGCGCCGATGGCCAATCGTAAACTGCCGCAGAGTGCGGGTCCGGAAGGTAATGGTTGGCGGCTCTTCGCGGCTTTGGCCGCCCTGGTTTTCAAAGGCGGCCTCCATGGCATTGCGGGCAATGTTCAGGAACGCCTGAATCAGCTGCTCCTTGTCGCCCCGGAACTCGGGAATGCTGGGGTCGTAGTCCCGGCTGAAATGGAGGCGGCCTTTGCTCTCGGCTTCCAGGAGGGTGCCTACCCGTTCCAGCACCTCATGGATGTTCGTCGGTGCCAGTTTGAGTGCCTTGTTCGGGCCTAGCATCCGGTCTACGAGGCTTCTCAGGCGGTCAGCCTCATCAATGATTACCCGGGTGTACTCGCGCTGATCCTCGCTGTTGAGCTCACGGTCCAGAAGCTGGGCGGCGCCACGGATTCCCCCAAGCGGATTCTTGATCTCGTGGGCCATACCCCGGACCAGAATGCGGGTGGTTTCCTGCTGGGAGATGATGTCCTCTTCACGGCTGATCCTCAGTAGCCGGTCCCTTGGCTGGATTTCGATCAGTAATTCGGTCGGATCCAGACTGATTGGGGTGACTGAGTAATCCACGGTGAGGCGTAAGCCGCTGGTTAACAGGAATTCGGCCTCACGGCGGGTGTAGGACTGGCCGTTGTCCACGGCGGCAAACAATGTTTTCAGGGCATCTTCGGAATCGACAAGGATGTCGCGGAAAGGCTGACCGTGGCTGCGTGTCATGCTGGTTTCGAACAGGCTTTCGGCGGACGGATTGAGATATCGTATGTTCAGGTTATCTTCCAGCACCAGGACAGCCGTGGTGAGGCTGTCGAGAATGCTTCTGTATCCGATTGCGTGGGCCAAAGGCAGTGCCATGCGTGATTTCCGTTGGTTCGACATAGTTTGACCTCTGGAGTTTTGCAAAAAGCGAACCACTTTGCGCCAGGTTCAGAAATGAGTGGGCAAAGTACGGGCATAGGGCCGTATCGGCGTTGAAATGTGCCGTAAGCTGGTGCAAACGGGGACAAGCCCTTGACCAGCCCGGAAAATTCGCCCCGTTGCTGGTCAGAGTATGGCTTTTTTCTGGTGCGCCCGCACCAAACTGGTGCGGGCAGTTTGGGCAGCTGGATAGTTGGGTGGTTTGGCTAGTTTGCCACGGAGGGGCGGTGAACGGTGAAGGAAATGGACGTACCGGTTTTTACCTGTACGCCGTTTTCATCCACGATGTGCACTCGGGCCTGGTGGGTGCCACGATAGACGTTGCTGACGGTAACCGAACCGGAAGTGCTCTGGCCAACCGGCTGGCCATCAAGGGTTACTTCATACTTGTGACCAGGCCGCAGGCCCGGCGTGCTGCGAACCTCGAACTGGATATCACCGCTACCACTGTAGAAGGCCTGGTCGTTATCCGGATACACAAAGGAGACGCTCTCGTACGCTGCACCCTCCCTCTGAACCTCTTCACGAAGCTTCTTGGTTTCCTGAACCACCTCGGGCTTCGGCAGAGTGATCGTAGTAACCGGTTTGACCTCTACGGCTTCAGCGCCTTCGCTCGGCTCATCGGAGAACGTAACGTTGCCGTAGGCATCGACGTTGCGGTAGACCTCGGCGGAGGCCGGGACCGCCAGAGCAAACAGTAGGCCGGCAACCAATCCAGACTTCGGATTCATAAGCTCACCTGTCATTGGGTTTTCCCGATTATCGGCGGCGCCCGGGGGCATTTCAACGCCTGTGGGGCGGGATGTTGGTTACATATCGTTAAGGGCTGCAGGCAATGTGCTTTTGCGCACAAAAAAAGCCCCGCACGGGGCGGGGCTTTGCTGCTCTTTAACTCTCTGGAGAGAGGTTTTAGCAGGAGTAGTACAGCTCGAACTCAACCGGATGAGTGGTCATGTTCAGCTTCTCAACTTCACCGCGCTTCAGATCAATATAGCCGGCAATCATGTCTTCAGTGAACACGCCTCCGCGGGTCAGGAACTCGTGGTCCGCTTCCAGGCAATCCAGAGCTTCAGACAGGGTTTCGGCAACCTTCGGAATGCTCAGGGCCTCTTCTTTGGGCAGATCGTACAGATCCTTGTCCATGGCATCGCCAGGGTGGATCTTGTTCTGGATGCCGTCCAGGCCGGCCATCATCAGGGCAGCGAAAGCCAGGTACGGGTTGGCAGCCGGATCAGGGAAGCGAACTTCAATACGACGCGCTTTCGGGCTGTTCACGTAAGGGATTCGGATGGAGGCCGAACGGTTACGGGCGGAGTATGCCAGCATGACCGGTGCTTCGTAGCCCGGAACCAGGCGCTTGTAGCTGTTGGTTGCCGGGTTGGTGAAGGCGTTGATGGCCTTGGCGTGCTTGATAACACCACCAACGTAGTACAGGGCGGCTTCGCTCAGGCCGGCATAGCTGTCGCCTGCGAACAGGTTTTTGCCGTCTTTGCTCAGTGACATGTGTACGTGCATGCCGGAACCGTTATCACCAACTACCGGCTTGGGCATGAAGGTGGCTGTTTTGCCATAAGCGTGCGCCACATTGTGTACGCAGTACTTGAGGATTTGAACTTCGTCAGCCTTGCGGGTCAGGGTGTTGGCGCCAACGCCGATTTCACACTGGCCAGCAGTGCCCACTTCGTGGTGGTGAACTTCAATTTCCAGACCCATGGATTCCATGGCCGCACACATGGCGCCACGCAGATCATGCAGGCTGTCAACCGGCGGAACCGGGAAATAGCCGCCTTTGACCCCCGGGCGGTGGCCGATGTTGTTGCGGTCGAAGTCTTCGCCGGATACCCAGGCGGCCTCTTCAGAATGAATGTGGTATGAAGAGCCTTGCATGTCGACGCTCCATTTAACGGAATCAAAGACAAAGAACTCCGGCTCCGGGCCGAACAGGGCGCCATCGGCGATGCCGGTGGACTTCAGGTATTCCTCGGCACGACGGGCAACGGAGCGCGGATCGCGCTCATAACCCTGCATGGTAGAAGGCTCTACGATGTTGCAGGTGATGTTAACGGTGGTTTCTTCAGTGAACGGATCGAGTACAGAGGTCGCGTCGTCCGGCATCAGGATCATGTCGGATTCGTTGATGCCTTTCCAGCCGGCAATGGAGGAGCCGTCAAACATTTTGCCGTCTGCGAAAAAGTCTTCATCTACTTCGGTGGCGGGCAGCGTCACGTGCTGCTCTTTACCGCGGCTGTCAGTAAAGCGCAGGTCAACCCATTTGACTTCGTGTTCTTTGATCAAATCAACTGTCTTGGACATTGTGCATGCTCCGTAAGTTATACCGCACAGGCGGCTGTATTCATGTTCGTGGTGCCGGATCGCTCAGAGTACTGAGTTCCGATCTGTTTCTCAGGTCTGCGCAGCTTAGCAAATGCCAGTGCGTCTTACCTGCAAATTTCGGCTGCTTTCGATAAAGCAAGGCGCTTGCCAATTTTCAGGGCATGCTCCAGAACGGCGCAACTGCCAGGGTTTGGGGCATGTTCAGGGCAAAGGCATTTTTACCAGGCTGGTTCTTGCGCTTTGTTGGCGCACACAATTGGTGCGTTAATTGACTGGGTGCGCTAAATAAGTGCAAAGCATCGCCTAAACCTAAATAGGGTAGGCGTTTTTCTTCATATTAACGACACAGACTTTTCGCTATACTACGCGCCGCTTCATTTTCACCCTGCCATTTTCAGATCCCGGATCGAAAAGCTCCATGCAGGGTGCCGGGCAGCCAGTTCCGGTAAATGAGTTCATTTTACGGATTTGAGACGGCATGTGTGGGGATTTCCCTGCGAACGACCCTCTCAGGTCATTGAGTGCATGCCGCAGGATTATTTTTGTGATTGAAAAACTTCGTAATATCGCCATTATCGCCCACGTTGACCATGGTAAAACCACGCTCGTAGACAAGCTGCTGCGTCAGTCCGGCACGCTGGATCGCAAAGAGCTGGAGAACGAGCGGGTCATGGATTCCAATGACCAGGAAAAAGAGCGTGGCATTACCATTCTGGCCAAGAACACGGCCCTGAAATGGAACGGTTACGACATCAACATCGTTGATACTCCGGGCCACGCTGACTTCGGTGGCGAAGTTGAGCGAGTGATGAGCATGGTTGATTGTGTGTTGCTGGTGGTTGATTCCATTGATGGCCCGATGCCGCAAACACGTTTTGTGACCCAGAAGGCGTTTGCCGCCGGCCTGCGCCCGATTGTCGTGGTCAACAAGATTGACCGTCCCGGTGCACGGCCCGACTGGGTTGTAGACCAGGTGTTTGATCTGTTCGACAACCTGGGTGCGACCGACGAGCAACTGGACTTCCCCATTGTTTTTGCCAGTGCCCTCAACGGCATTGCCGGCATGGACCATGAAAACCTGGACGACAACATGGATGCCGTGTTCCAGGCGATCGTTGATCATGTGCCGGCACCAAACGTCGATATGGACGGTCCGTTCCAGATGCAGATCTCCCAGCTGGACTACAACAGCTTCCTGGGCGTGATCGGTATTGGCCGCATCGCACGCGGCAAGATCAAAACCAATTCGCCGGTGACCGCGATTGGTGCCAGTGGCAAGAAGCGCAATGGTCGAATCCTCAAGATCATGGGGCACTCAGGCCTGCAGCGCGTTGAAGTGGATGAGGCACAGGCTGGCGATATCGTCTGCGTGAGCGGTATGGATGAGCTGTTTATCTCCGATACCCTGTGTGACCAGGCCAACGTTGAGGCCCTGCCGGCACTGACGGTGGATGAGCCGACCGTGTCGATGACCTTCCAGGTAAACGATTCGCCTTTCGCCGGCAGGGAAGGCAAGTACGTTACCAGCCGGAACATCAAGGAGCGTCTGGAAAAGGAGTTGCTGCACAACGTGGCGCTGCGCGTTGAAGAAGGCGATTCGGCGGACAAGTTCAAGGTATCCGGCCGTGGTGAACTGCATCTGTCAGTGCTGATTGAGAATATGCGCCGCGAGAACTTCGAGCTGGCGGTCGGGCGGCCTGAAGTTGTCATTCGTGAAGTGGATGGCGTCAAGCAGGAGCCCTATGAAAATGTCATCGTCGACATTGAAGAGCAGCACCAGGGCCCGATCATGGAGCAGATGGGGCTGCGTAAAGGCGACCTGACCAACATGGTGCCGGATGGCAAGGGGCGGATGCGTCTTGAGTACACCATTCCGGCACGGGGCCTGATCGGTTTCCGCAATACCTTCCTGACCATGACCTCGGGTACCGGTATTCTGACCTCGACCTTCAGTCATTACGGCCCCATCAAGGTTGGCGATGTCACCAGTCGCCAGAATGGTGTCCTCGTTTCCATGGCAACCGGAACAGCGCTGACCTATTCTCTGGAAACCCTGCAGAGCCGTGGCAAGCTGTTCCTGGACCCGGGCCAGGAAATCTACGAAGGCCAGCTTTGCGGTATTCACAGCCGTGACAATGATCTGGTGGTTAACCCCACCAAGGGCAAGAAGCTCGACAACATGCGAGCTTCCGGCAAGGATGAAGTCATCGGGCTGGTGCCGCCCATCAAGTTCACCCTTGAGCAGGCGCTGGAGTTCATCGATGACGACGAACTGGTTGAAGTGACCCCGAAATCGATTCGCCTGCGGAAGAAATTTCTGACCGAAAATGATCGCAAGCGTGCGAATAAGAAGTAAGCCGGCGCTTGGAAAAGTGAAAAAGGGGTCAGAAGAAAGCTTTCTTCTGACCCCGGGGCCTAAAAGTTCATCTGACCCCCGATTTTACCTCTCGGCTCGAAGCCTCCCGTGGGGTCAGATGAAAGCTTTCATCTGACCCCATCTTCATCCAGAATTCCGGGATAACCCTGTTCCGGAGCGCCCCATGCTTACCCTTTACCCTGAAATCAAACCCAACGCCCAGCACCGTATTGCGGTTGATGCGCCGCACGAGCTCTATGTTGAAGAAAGCGGCAACCCGGATGGCATCCCGGTTCTTGTGGTCCACGGCGGGCCTGGCGGAGGCTGTGAGGATTACCACCGGCGCTTCTTCGATGCCGAGCGTTTCCGGATCATTCTGATGGACCAGCGTGGTGCCGGCCGGTCGACGCCCCTGGCGGAACTTGAAGGCAACAGCACGGGAAAGCTGGTTGAAGATATGGAGGCTGTGCGCTCCTTCCTTGGTGTCGACAAATGGCTTCTGTTCGGTGGCAGTTGGGGCTCGACCCTGAGCCTGGTCTATGCCCAGGCCCACCCTGAGCGGGTGTTGGGGCTGGTTTTGCGAGGCATCTTTCTCTGTCGCCCCCGGGATATTCATTGGTTTTACCAGGATGGCGCAAGCCGGGTGTTCCCGGACTACTGGGCAGACTTTGAGGCACAGATTCCCGGGGCGGAGCGTGGCGACTTGGTCGCCGCTTATTATCAGCGGCTCACCAGCAGCAACGAGCTGGAGCAGATTCAGGCCGCCAAGGCCTGGTCTGTGTGGGAGGGGAGGTGCGCAACCCTGCATCCGAATCCGAGGGTGGTTGAGCATTTTGGTCATCCCCATGTTGCCATCGCCCTGGCCCGTATCGAATGCCACTATTTCATGAATTCCTCGTTCCTAGAGCCTGATCAGATCCTGCGGGATGCGGGCAGACTGTCGGAGATTCCGGGCATTATTGTCCATGGTCGCTACGATATGGTCTGCCCGCTGGAAAATGCGCTCGCACTCAGCAGGGCCTGGCCGGAGGCGGAGCTGCAGATCATTCGGGATGCTGGCCATTCCGCCTCTGAACCGGCGATTGTCGATGCGCTGATTCGTGGCGTTGAATCCGTGATCGCGAAAACTGAGAAAAGTGCTGGCTGAATCCTTTTTGAGGGTTGCGGCGTGCCATTACCGTGGATAAACTCTCGCCCGGATTTAATTTCCTCCTGTTTATGCGTCCTCAGAGAATTGAATGAAAGGACTGATCCAGCGAGTTTCGAAAGCCAGTGTTGCGGTGGATGGTGAGCAGATAGCCTCGATAGAAACCGGCCTGCTGCTGTTGCTGGGTGTTGTGAAGGGCGATGGCGAGCGAGAAGCACGGAAGCTGTGCCGAAAAATTCTCACGTATCGTGTTTTTCCCGATGCCGCCGGCCGGATGAACCGAAGTCTCTTCGATGTCGGGGGCTCCCTCCTTGTTGTTCCACAGTTTACGCTGGCTGCCGATACCTCATCCGGTACGCGACCGGGGTTTTCGCTTGCCGCCGGGCCTGAAGAGGCGAACGCCCTATACCGGCTCTTTGTGGCAGAGGCTGTTTCCGCGCTGGGGCCGGAAAACGTGGGTGAGGGAAAATTCGGTGCCGATATGAAAGTCGGTCTGGTGAATGACGGCCCGGTGACGTTCCTGCTCGAGAGCGGGCAGGGAACAGAATAAGTGCTTGCACTGGTATTGGGCGTCTGCTCCGCGCCCGATTCCTGCTGGTGCAAAGATGCCGGCGAATACCGGCGGGTGCAAACAGTAGTCTGTTTCCCAGAGGCTTTAACAATCTGATAATAAAGAGTTAATGTAAATCTGGCCTTGGAATTGATGTGCAACTGCCACGGAGCCCGTGAGCGCCTTAAAGCGTAAACACCTGCGTTTCTGGGGCCATAAGCACTAAAAATGCACCTCCAATAATTTGCAAAGTGGGAATCGTTGTATTAAAACTGCTTCATCATTCAGAGCTTTAAGAATGCCCTGTAACTGATTGAACCGCAAAGATCCGATTGCGAATGGTTTTTCTCAAAAAAAGAAGAAAAGTTGTCTCTGTGTCAAAAAAATGACATAGGGGTAATGCAGAACCGGCCTCACCCGCCTGGCGGGATGAGGCCTTATAAAATCGGGATAAGAACCCGTCGCTAAAACCTGAGTTAACTCAAAAAAAGGAAGACGCAACATGAAAAAAACAGCTCTTGCATCGGCCATTGCCGCATCAATGGCAGTTGCTCCGGCATTGGTATCTGCTGCCAACGTCGTGCCGGAGACCGGTTCGGAAGTTTCCAGGCTGGCTGCCCGCATGGATGCGCTGCCGGAAATCTATGGCAATGTCCAGATGATTTATACCAATGCCGATCAAGAAGGGTTCGGGGGTAGCAGAAGCCAGTTGACGGACTACGGATACTCGACGCTCGGGGTCCGGCACAGCCACGAAATTCTGCCTGGTGTTGAGGCTTTCGGGAAGCTGGAGCTGCAACGTTTTTCGCCGACGGAAGGGACGGAAAAGTCTTCGAATACGTCCATTCAAGTCGATGAGGCGTATTTCGGCATCCGGGGAGATTTCGGCGAGGTATGGGTCGGCTCGGATGACTCTCAGTACGAGGTGTTAATCGGAGATTACGGCAACTGGTATTACGAAGTGGCTCAGTCCAATTTTTATGCCAACTGGACGACCGGTGAAGATGATCTGATTCAGTACGTGTCGCCGAGCTTCGGGGGGCTTACCCTTCATGGTGTTGTACAGATTGACGGGAGCACCGAGCGCGGTGATGGCCAGAACAGGTATCCGTATCAGCTTGGGGTAAAATATCAGCGCGACCGCTTTGCCCTCGTGCTTGCCATGGACTCCAATGACGGTGCCGCGAACAACGAGAACACCTATGGCGCCCGGGTGGATTACACTGTCAACAGCGCATTGTCGCTGAACGCCTTCTATTCAACCCAGAAAGGCGACGAGGCCGTGGCCGCTGTCGGAGAAGGGGTCAGGGACAACCCTGTTACGTCTTTCGAGTCGTATGGGACAGTGGCAGGCAGTACCGGCCTGGGTGAGAACCTGTTTGGTGTCCAGGGTATCTACGCTATTGGTGCATCGCGCTTCACCCTGTCTTACGAGATGGAGAAAGACGATGTGGACGGAGCCGGTGATGGCAAGCGGGAATCCACCAACATCACTGCCCAGGCATTGCATAACGTTTCTGACAACCTTTATGTGTATGTCGAAGCCCTCCGTCGTAACGACAAAGAGGGGAACACTTACGATTCCGACTATAATGAGCTCAATATAGGCGGCGCGTACCTCTTCTGATTTTTAGGGCCGTTTTTCCGTGCCCCGGGAGTGAGTAGCCTGCACACTGGAGCCTGACGCCAGAAAAGCCGATGGCTCCGGATTTTGTTTTCCAATCCTGCGGAGGCCCGCAAATCATTCAGGGTAAGCGCCCACAGGTCCGCACCTGTCCCTTGATTCCGGTTTCCCACACGATTCCTGCCTGTAACCGTTAAATCCGAAAGCCTGTCGGCCCGCCTCCGTGTCGCTGAGCAATGCCTCAACGCCGACATAGTCCGGGCGGCTGAGTGGTAATCAGTGGTTCCCCGGAGGTTTCCTGGCAAATAATTTGTATCAATTTCGTTTGTCGACTGATAAGTATGGGCCGTGACTGGTAAAATCGAACAAGGGAGCCTGATGAATTATCCTGGGTGCATATAAAGTAACCGCCGCGGCCAAATACCGGTTTTGAGAGATCGAGATGAAAATTCTGATTGTTGAAGATAATGCCTTCTTAGCAGAAAGAATCTCAAACTGGCTTGAAAGATCTGATTATGCTGTTGATATTGCAAAGAACGCCGAAGAAGCCAACTTTTTTGTCGGTACAAGCTTGTATGAGGGAATAGTCCTCGACATCGGATTGCCCGATAAAGATGGCCTGTCGCTTATGCGGGAGTGGCGCAAAACCGGACGAGATGATGCGATACTTATCCTGACGGCCAGGTCAAACTGGTCGGAAAGAGTTCAGGGTTTAAATGCCGGTGCTGACGATTATCTGCCAAAGCCCTTTGAGTTCGAAGAGTTGCAGGCCAGACTGAACGCCATCATCCGAAGAAAAGAAGGGCGCTCTACAAACGAGATTGGGGTTGGTGGATACCAGTTGAATAACGACTGCAGGACATTATCGACCCCAACAGGTGAGGACCATCGGTTGACGGCCACTGAGTTCCGCCTGCTTCAGTGTTTTTTGCGTTCGCCCGGAAGAGTGTTCTCCCAGAATGACCTTGTGGATCTTTTATACAATATCGACAGGTCCCCGGGGAATAATGTGATTCAGGTCTACATAACGCGGCTTAGAAGACTGCTTGGGAAATCGAAAATAAAAACCCTTCGCGGACAAGGCTATTATTTCGATCCGGAAGAGCCTTAACCAGAGGCTCCTTAAATGTTCATCCGTTGAGGGGTGCCAATGCCTCATGGTAATACGCCAGAACATGGGCGTTATTTCTACCCCCTTATGAGAAAGCCGGATTGAGCTTGCTGGCGGAAAATATTACCTCCACTCTAAGCCCTGCCATTTTCGACTTTGAAAAAATCAGTTTACCGGAGTAATTGTCCACGATTTCATCTACGATGGACAACCCAAGGCCATAGCCAGGTGTTTGCTCATCAAGCCGCCGTTTTCTCTTTGTTAACTGGTCCAGATTATCCTGCGCAACGCCCGGCCCGTCGTCTTCTATCATTATTTTAAACATATTTTTTTCCTGGGCCAATGTTATATCGATCCTGCCATCGCTCCACTTTGCTGCATTATCAAGAATATTGCCAACTACTTCATTAAAGTCATGCTCATCGATTGGCCAGAAAAAATCATCAGGCAAGTCTTTTTTCAATAAATAGCTTTTCCGTGGGTAGATTCTCCGCACAACATCAATGATTGCCTCAACCTTTTCCACAACCTTTATGGGCTTTCCTGAATATTGCCCCGACATCTCGGCTCTTCTCATCTGGGCGTCAATGATTTTCCGAAGTTCGGATAATTTGGCATGAAGAAATTCCCGGTCATCGTGTTCAATGGGGGTTTCCTGATCGCCTGTGATCGCGATAGCAACGGTTAAAGGCGTCTTGATACTGTGCGAGAGATCGGACATTGATCTTCTGGAGCGCTTCAGACGCCTGTCCAGAACCTCAAGAAGATGATTGAAATCAACTACAACCTCTCTGAACTCCACGGGTGAATCCTCCGCCAGGCGTGTCCGGCGACCATTCTTTAACTCAGACAACTGAACACTCAAATCCCCCAGTGGTTTCAGGGCGGTATTTACGCTCAGATATATGAAAAAAATAATGGAAAAAAACAATGCGAGTGCGACAACCCCAATGACTAAATGCACATCATCCGAAATAGCTGGCTTATAATTTTCTTTTTCCAGAACCAAAATTTGTATTTTTTTGCCGCCTATGTCGATTTCCGATGCGATCCCCAGCAATGTATGGTCTTTATCGTTATAATGTATTATTCCACGCTCATCACCTGACAGGATGTTTTTTACAACATCCAGGAATGTCTTCTCAGAGACAACAATACTCTCTCCGGAGTTTACTGAAAAAATATAACTCCCCTGGTCTCCCGAATTGACGATCTGCTTTATTTTATTGTCAGTCAGCTGGCCCGAGCCAGCCAGTAGCTCTGTGAACTGAGAGAGTTGAGCTTCCAGCCTGCTTCGATGCAATTCTTCATGTAAATAACCAATGAGAAGCTGATGGGAGATCCATACCACAAGCATAAATGCAAGGCCCATTGGAAAAAGGTAGGAAAAAAGCGTTTTTCTGATTGAGCGGCGCCCCCACCAGTTACGAAAAGTGCTTATGTTATCTTGTAGGCGCTTATAAGTTTTCGGGGGGTTCATTGGAGAGCACCGCATGGGGTTTCAGGAGTGTTGCATATGAATACGGAGGGAAGCGGATTAATACCGGAAACTATCTAAAATACAGGGACTGAAGGTTTTCAGCCTTCAGTCCCTGTCCTGCTTCTACACTGACCGGGCCCGGAGAGCTTCCGGCCCTGATACACCGTCATCGATGCGTATTGCTTTTGCCAGCCTGGAAATCAGGACCTTGCCATCTCCGGGGTGGCCTTCCTGAGTGCGGCCAGCCCGAACAATGGTATCAGCCACCGTATCGGCGGCTGACTCGCTATCAACATCCACTTCCAGCTTGACCATCTCGACTTTCGCCATCTGGCTGCCGTCATTGACAGTGTGGCCAAATTCGCTCAGTGACACAACGGCTATACTGGCAACCCCGGCCAGTTTAGCCACTTCATCTATGACAAGTTCGCTCATGGCTTTACGAACATAAGCTTTTATTTCGTACATCTGAATCACTCCTTGCCGTTAAAGGTCGACTTCCTCACGCTTCATTGCAAACCACTGGTAGATACTTGGCAACACGACAAGCGTCAGCAAGGTCGACGTAATCAACCCTCCGACCACGACTGTCGCAAGAGGGCGCTGGACGTTTGAGCCTATTCCGTCCGCCAGCAGAAGCGGCACCAGGCCGAGAATCGCGACGGATGCCGTCATCAGGACGGGGCGCAGGCGGCGCTTGGCTCCCAGCTTTACGGCTTCCATTACTTCGTAGCCCTGGTCTCTCAACTGGTTGATGTAACTTACCATCACCACGCCATTCAGTACGGCGACACCGAATACGGCGATGAAGCCGACCGCCGCCGGCACCGACAAGTACAGTCCGGTCACAAACAGGGCAACGATTCCGCCAGTGACGGCGAATGGTACGTTGAGAAAAATAAGCGTGGCATAGCGCAGGCTGCCGAAGGCCGAGTATAACAGCAGGAATATCAGCGCCAGGGTAATTGGCACCACAACCTGGAGGCGCGCCATCGCCCGCTGCTGATTTTCGAACTGGCCACCGAACTCCACGAAATAGCCCGGGGGCATTTCAACCTGCTGTTTGATCCGGGCACGCAATTCTTCAACAACCCCGCCCATATCACGGCCGCGCACATTCATCTGAACATAAAGCCGGCGGCTGGCGTTTGAGCGCGAGATTTTCTTCGGCCCCGCGTAGGTGGTCACGCCTGCAACACGTTTCAGCGGAATCATTTCGCCGCTGGCGCCCCGCAGAGGCAGCTCGCGAATCTCATCAAGTGAACCCCGGAACTGTTCCTGCAGGCGCGCATAGATCTCGAACCGGCGAACCCCGTCAAACACCAGCCCGGAGGTTCCGCCACCGATACCCAGTTCGACGGTTTCCATCACATGATCAACGCTGATGCCGTATTGCGCCAGGGCATTACGATCCGGACGGATTACAATCTGCTTTTTCCCCGCCATCTGCTGAGATCGAACATCGGTTGCGCCAGGTACTTCCTTGGCCAGGGCCTCGACTTCTTTGCCGATTCGGGACAGTTCCTTGAGATCGTCGCCAAAAATACTCGCGACCAATTGCGCCTGCACACCGGACAAAAGCTCGTCTGTCCTGAGCTGAATGGGCTGCGACATGTTATTCGCGAGGCCAGGTATTTTCTCATTTAACGCTTCCGCTATTCGGCCTTGTAACTCCTCATAGCTCAAACCGTCCGGCCATTGATCCAGGGGCTTAAGGGTTATGAGGGTTGCCACAACATTCACCGGCTCCGGGTCACCACCAACTTCTGCCCGACCCACGCGTGCGTAGCTCTCCGTTACCTCGGGGAAATCCTCGAGAACTTCCTGAATGCGTTTCCCATAACTGATGGCTGAGTCCAGGCTGGCACCTGGCGGCAGGGTGGAGCGCAACTGAAACGTGCCCTCGCGAAGGGTTGGTACAAACTCGCTGCCCAGGAACGGAAAGAGAAACAGGCTCCCGGCGAAAGCAAGAACAGCAATGCCCATCACCAGCTTGGGGGCCTTTACCACGGTGTTGACCACCGGTTCGTAGAGCCAGCCCAGGGCCTGCACCAAACGTGGCTCCTTGTGTACGACACCCATTTTGAACGCAAGTGACGCCAGCGCGGGCACCAGTGTAAGCGCCAGGATCAGGGCGCCGATCAGGGCAAAACTGATGGTATAGGCCATCGGGGAAAACAGCTTCCCTTCCACACCCTGCAGGGTAAACAGAGGCAGGAAGACAATGATGATGATGCCAATGGCAAAAACGATAGGCCGCGCTACCTCCCGTGCAGCTTCACCCACAAGGCGTGCGATGCTGATCTGCTCGGTTGATCGCTCCTCAAGGTGCCGGAATATATTCTCGATCATTACCACGGCGCCATCGACCATCATGCCGATACCGATTGCGAGCCCGCCCAGGCTCATCAGGTTTGCGGACAAGCCGGTAAAACTCATTGCTATGAATGCGATCAGTACCGAGAGCGGAAGTGTCAGCACAACGATCAGCGTGGAGCGGATGTTGCCAAGGAAAAGATAGAGAAATGCCAGAACAAAAATAGCGCCTTCGAGCAGTGCCTTTTCGACGGTACCAATTGCTTTTTCGACCAGCGTTGCCTGCGAGTAGTAAGGCTTTATGGACAGGCCCTCGGGCAACGACTCGTTCAGTTCGGCAATCTTCTTGTCGACGTCTTCCAGCACCTTGCTCGTGTTGGTGCCAATCAGCTTCATGACATAGCCGCCAACCGACTCTTTGCCGTCGGAAACCTGAGCGCCCCGGCGGATGGCAGGCCCCAGGGCGACTGAGGCAACATCCTTTATATAGATGGGCGTATCATTAGGCCTCGATACGATAACATTCCGGATGTCGTCCAGGCTTTCCTTTCCGGGATTGATCCACCCGTAGCCACGAACGATATATTCTTCGCCACCCCGGGTTATGAATGAGGCGCCGACGTTCCGGTTGTTGCCCGCCAGCGCCTGGCGCACATCCGCGACTGTCAGGTCTCGTGCCTGCAGGGCCCTGGCATCGATATTGACCTGATACTGCTTGACGTCACCGCCAATCGACAGTACGCCAGTCACACCCGGCACCGTCCGTAACTGGGGCTTGATAATCCAGTCCTGAATCGTGCGCATCTCCTGCAGGCTGAAGTTTTTCCCTTCTTCTTCAACAAGCGAATACATCAGAATCCGGCCAAGCCCGGTGGTGATAGGCCCTAACTCAGGCTCACCCATCCCTTCGGGTATCTGTCTTTTTGCTTCCGCCAGGCGTTCCATAACGAGCCGGCGGGCAAAATAGATGTCAGTACCATCCTCAAAATAGATGGTCACCCGGGACAGGCCGAAGATAGAGGTACTCTGCACCTTTTCCAGTTTGGGAATGCCATACATGCTGATTTCAATCGGGTAGGAAATCAGTGTTTCGACATCAACCGGAGACAGCCCCGGGCTGGTTGTGAAGACTTGCACCATGGTTGGCGTGGCATCTGGAAACGCATCCACCGGTAATTTATTGAATGAAAAATAGCCGGCCACGATAACTGCCAAAGCAGCCACGATTGTCATCAGCCGGTTGTTCAGTGCGTAGTTTACAATAGCGTTGATCATAGGTTCTCCGGCTTAGTGGCCATGGCTTGCGCTGCGACCGCTGGACGTTATGGCGGACATAAGATCGAAAGCACCCGAGGATACAACCTGTGTTTCCGGTTCAATTCCCGAGCGGATTTCTATCCAGCCATTGGCCTCATCGCCAAGCGTGACCGGGACGGCTTCATACTCTCCCCGCTCTTTTCCCGGCACAAAAACAACGTCCTGCTGATCAATGGTCTGCACGGCATCCCGGGGAACCAGCGGGACCGTGCTTTCCGGCTGTGTCATGATTTCGGCCGTTGCAAAGCTGTAGGGTCGTAGCCTGGAGTCCGGGGTTTTGATTTCGGCGCGGACAGCTATGGTGCGAGACTCGCGATCCAGAACGCTTGAAATCCACGTCACCTTTCCGGGGTGATGGGATTCCGACCTGCCCCTGATCGTAACCCGTACTTCGTCTCCGGGGCTCACCTGGCCAATGTCGGTCTCGCTGACTTTGATCATTGCCCAGACAGAGGAGGTATTTACTACCATGAAGGGCGTATCGGTTGGTGTCAGTGTCTGGCCGATACTGACATCCAGCTTTTCAACGACGCCGGATATCGGAGACCTGAGAGCGTAGCCGGCAAGCCCCCCATTGCCCGCGGCACTGTCTCCGAAGATCTTCAGCTTTTCCCGGGTTGCTTCAAGTTCCGCAACGGTAGTCAGGTAAGACGCTCTTGCCGAGAGGTAGTCCTCTTCACTGGAGATTCCTCGTTCCTCAAGTTCTTTTTCCCGTTTGAATTCGGCTTCGGCCGTCACTTTGCGGGCTTCCAGCGACTTGAGCCTGGAACGAATATCCGCGAGTTCGACACTTGATAGGATCGCCAGCACATCCCCGCTACGGACCTTATCGCCGAGATCGACTTTGATTTCGGCCACTTTGGACTCCAGTAACGGACCAACGGTTGCGACCTGGCTGGGAACAAACTGAACTTCAACCGGAGCTGAAACCAGAGACTCGGCGCGGCCGGAGGGCGCCGGCATGGTTTCAATATCAAGCAGCGCAGCCTGTTCAGAGGTCAGGTGGATGCGCCTTTTGTCCTGGGCTTCCTCACCCGCATGTTCGTCTGCGCCAGCGGGCTCGTGTTGCTCGATTTTTTCATCCTGATGATTGCTTTCTTGTGCATATCCTGTCGCCGGCAAACCCAGAGCCAGCAGGACGGCCGTCAGACAGGTAACGATTTTTTTCTGCAGCATAAGATTATCCCTTGGGAAAAGTTGGAACTTGAGATGGGTAAACGACAAGGGCCCGCTAAGGTGATACGCCCATGGAAACCGCCCCGCCAGTGCCGATCTCCAGAGCTTGCGTTGCCCGGATGTAATCTTTCTGAACCTGGATGTATTCGTTGCGTACCGAGAGGAGATTATCCTGGGCAGACAACAGGCTTGCCGCGCCGACCTTGCCGGCGGCAAGCGCTTGCTGCATCAGTTGCAAGGTCTCTTCGGAGCGCCTCAGGATCGATTCGCTCATCTGCTCAAGCTGAGTTCTTGCCGCCTTGTACTGAGCGATTGCCGACAACACGCTGCGCTTTATCGATAACTTCAGGCTTTCCGCTTCAATCTCGGCGGTTTGCAGTCCGGCGGCGGCATCCATGCGCTCCCCCCTGTAACGGTGCGTGATGGCCAGCGGAATCGATACTCCGCCACCCACCACGTTGTCTCCCAGATCGCGCTGATAAAAGCCAAACACCTCCAGGTTGGGTATTGTCAGGCTTTCGGCGATGTCCAGTGCTGACTCGTTGGCGGCAATTCGTTTCGCGGCTGCCTGAAGGTCCGCTCGCTGTTGCAGGGCCATCTCTATCAACCGATCCTCCTCCGGGAGATCGGTCAATGTCGGACTGAAGTCGCCCCTGACATCAAGTGGGAGCCGGGGATCCACCCCAAGCACTTCCGCCAGTTCCAGTCGCCGGTCCTCAAGCCTCCGGCCCGCGGCTGCTTTCTGACTTTTTGCCCTTGCCAGTCCGATCACAGCGGTATTGACGTCCATTTTTGTCATTTTGCCCCGGCGGTACGAAGCCTCAATCAATTCACTGGTCTGCTCCATGAGGTCGACCGCCCGTTTTGCGGTCGCCAGCTCTTCCCTGGCCAAAACCACGTTGAAAAATGCGGAGCGTACGCGGGCCGCCGTCGCGATTCGTAAAAACTCAAGATCCTGCTCGGTGGCAGTCAGCTCGCTTGTCGCCCGATCTCTTCCCAGGTCCCTCCTGTTACCCATCCAGATTTCCTGGCTAAGCCGGATTTGGTAGTTGACATTATCCGGAATTCGCGAGGGGTATTTTTCTCCCTGGACCTCAATCACCGGATTGCTTGGTGTCAGCCGGCCGGAGTGCACAACCTGCCCACGCTGCCCGGCAACCCGCGATTTTTGCAGTGCTAAAGCCGGGTTGTTGTCAAAGGCCGTGGTCAGCGCTTCGTCCAACGAAAGGGCCTGCTCCGCCCTCATCTCCTGGTAATCGCTCAGAGATACGCTTGCGCCTGCGAGGGTCCAGGCCGGAGCGGCGCCCACCACAGACACGACCAGTAATCGACAAAGCCGTCTCGGTATATTTCCCATATCTGCTTATCCCGTTCGTGGATTGGTTCGGTTAGCGGCAAGCTAGGGTAGCTCCCCCTTCTTAAACGAGCTTGAACAGGAAGCCGGTTTTAGCTGTTACCTGAATCCGTGGTTTGATTGCCGCGGACAAGCCCCTGAGTCCGCAAACGGGGGCTTGTCCGGGTCGCCCGGGAGCCTTTTGACTCATTCGTGTAATGGGTCTTGTTGCTGGTGAGGGTAGGTTGGGACGTTTACCATGCCTCCTTATTCCATCAGTGGATCAGTTTTGTCAGCAGTGCGTTATAGTAGGTCGCCTTCTTTAATCGAGTTTGAACAAAAAATCACTTTTAAGGGCCGGGCAATACTCCCCCCTCAATACCGGTGGAAAATCCATGGCGGAAGAACTGGAAATCAAGTTAACTCTCACCCCGGACGCCCTGAACCAGGCCGGAGAATGGCTCTCGGCCCAGAAAGGCGTCAGGGCGGGCACCGGGAAGACGCTGGTCAACCGTTACTTCGACACGCCTGCCGGAGACCTCAATCGCCGGAAGGTGGCCCTGCGGATTCGTCAGGCCGGTGACCAGTTCATCCAGACCCTGAAAGCCCGGGGCGAGTTCGTGGATGGTGCCCACCGGCGCCAGGAATGGGAGTGGCCGCTCGTTGGCCCAGAACTCAAACTGGGCCTGATTGCGGATACGCCGGTGGGCCAGGGCGTGAATCTTGCCGAACTGCAGCCGGTGTTCGAGACCAACTTTGAGCGTCGCGTGCTTGTGATTGACCAAGAGGACAGTGTGATCGAGGTGGCCATCGATTCCGGTGCGATTGTGGCCGGAGGCCAGTCGCTTCCGCTTAATGAGATTGAATTTGAGCTCAAGTCGGGGGATTCGTCGGCACTGCTCCCATGGGCGCGTAGGCTGGCGGACGAAGTGCCGGTGTTCCTGAACCTGGTCAGCAAGGCAGAGCAGGGGTACCATCTTGCGGGGCTTTATCATCCGGCTCCAGAGCCGGGGGGGAAATCTGATCTGGCAGTGAATGATTTTCTGTTCCTTCTGAGTGTTTCATGGCTGACCGGTCAGCCCCTTTGCTTTGGCAGGGAACGTCTGGATGCGATTGGCCGGCTGGCCGGTGAGCGCGGCGTCGGGGAACTGTACGAAAAGGTGGTGACTGCCCTGGCCGACGGCCCGGCGGTCAGTGATCTGGTTTCAGGCAAGGAGCTGGGGCAGCTTCAGTTGGCGATTGCCGCAGGCTAGTATCCTTGACAAAAATCCGTCAAATATTTGTCAAGGACACTGGTTTGCTGAATTTTCTTCCTTCGCAGCCTGTTCCTGCAGATCGTGCCACTTATTAATGAATTCGCGGTAGCGCGCAAGGGCCTCCTCCACCAGCTGCACATCGGGCGTTTCACTGGAGTTGACCAGTACGATCAACCCCTTACCCTCAACCACCTGGTCGGTTGACGGGTGGCAGACCACTTCGTTGTCCGCATCAATAAAGGCCAGGGCGGTGCCGATGCCATGGCGTACCAGGGCACTGACGATATCGGCCCAGTTCAGGTCGTCCAGTTTCAGGTCGTATCGGTGGGGGTGGTCGTGTTCGTAGTTGAACAGGTCTTCCAGAACCTTTTCCGAACCCGGCGCTACCACTGAACGCACCATGATCTCAGGGTAGGTCCGCACCGGGCGGATGGTTGTTCGTATTCCCAGTGCCTTGAAGCGCGCCCGGTTGTCGTCGTTTACACATTCAACGATGGTGTGATTTCCGAGATTCAGCTCTGCCAATCGATGGGCGATGTCGAACGTCAGGCTGTCCGAATAGGGATCGGCTTCATCGGCGGCAAGCACGATAATGTGTCTCGCGCTGCCTGCGTGAACCGCTTTCAGAGACTCCGCTTCAAAACCGGCACCGTGATAGTGCACTACCCCGATGTCGGATAATTCGGTTGGCAGGCCCGTGGGAAACTGCCGCGTCAGGATCATGATTGGAATGGTTTCATAGTCTGGTATCCCGCGAATCTGGGAGGCAAACCGTATGAAGTACTGTTCGCCGCCGTGCTTGGGGGTGTTAATGATCACGATATGGTCGTTCATTTTGTAGATCCATTTTCCCATCAGAATGCGTTCCCGGCGATAGAACCGGTACTCGATGTAATCACTTATGATTAGCGTCAGCATGGTGATTGCGCCAACAAACATGATCAGTATGGTGCTGATGCGGCCTGCGTAGGTTTTCGGTGCGAAATCGCCATAGCCCACCGTGGATATCGTTGTCATGGTGATCCAGACCGATTCAAACAGGGTCAGGTCCTCGACAGTCCAGATAACCAGGATCTGCAGCACCAGCAGGCCGGCGAGTATCAGGAACAGGCGCTTCATCCGATGGCGGATCAAGCCCCCCATAGGGAGGTGTGTTGCTTGATGCTCGGGGTTTAGCGGGCGGCGGTTTCTCTGCATCCGTCGGTTCGGCCTGTTCAGTTGCGGGTGGGTTCGTTATACAGTACTCGAAATATAACAGAGAGACAGGGGTTTGCATTATGTCCGAGCCATGGCACAGCCTTCCGGAACCGCTGGCCGACGATGTCGCCGCGTGCTGGCACTCGGTGTTTCCGGGCGGAGTTCCGGGATGGCTGATTTCGGATGACGAAATCAGCGAGGCTGTGGTGGCCGATGCGCTGTCCCGGAGTCCGTTCCTGCGCCAGGCCCTTGAACGGCACCCTGAGCAGGTGCAGACCCTGCTCGAGTCGAGGCTGCTGACGGAGCCGACAACCCCTGAGTATCTGGACCGGCGATGGCAGGAGTATCTGAACGAAGTGGACGGTGAGCCGGCGCTGCATTCCGCCTTGCGCCGGTTCCGCCGGGAATCCCAGTTCCGGATGATCTGGCGGGACCTGATGCGCTGGGCTGATCTGGCCGAGACCATGGCAGCCACCAGCGCCTTCGCCGAGATCTGCATTGATGGCGCACTGGACTGGCTCTACCGGGATTCCTGTGAACAGTATGGCACGCCCAGGGGAGCGGACCCGGTGACGGGCGAAGAGGCAGACCAGAAAATGGTTGTTCTCGGGATGGGGAAGCTGGGCGGTCGTGAGCTGAACGTGTCGTCGGATATTGACCTGATCTTTGCCTTTCCGGGCAAGGGCGAGACCCAGGGAGGGCCGCGCTCCCTCGACAATCAGCAGTTTTTCGTCCGCCTGGGCCAGCGGCTGATACAGGCCCTGGACCAGATCACGGCAGACGGGTTCGTGTTCCGCGTGGATATGCGCCTGCGGCCCTATGGCCAGAGCGGCGCCCTGGCTCTGAGTTTTGCTGCCCTGGAAACCTACTATCAGGACCAGGGGCGCGACTGGGAGCGTTACGCCATGGTCAAGGCCCGGGTGGTGGCCGGGGATCAGCGGGCGGGGCAGGTGCTGATGGAAAGCCTGCGGCCGTTCGTGTACCGCAAATACATCGATTTCAGTGCCTTTGAGTCCCTGCGCAGTATGAAGGCCATGATCAGCCGGGAAGTGCGGCGCAAGGGGCTGGAAAATAACATCAAGCTGGGCCGCGGCGGTATCCGCGAGATCGAGTTTGTGGTCCAGGCATTCCAGCTGATTCGCGGTGGCCGTGACCGGGAGCTCCAGCAGCGGGAGTTGCTGGTGATTCTGCAGGAGCTTGAAGCCCTGGAATTACTGCCGCCGACGGTTGTCCGGGAGCTCCGTGACGCCTACGTGTTCCTGCGTAACCTTGAGCATGCCCTTCAGGGCGTGGAGGACAAGCAGACCCAGCTTTTGCCGGAGGACGATTTGTCCCGGGCCCGTGTTGCCATGATCATGGGGTTTGAACGCTGGCAAGCCTGTGAGGAAGCGCTCAGGGAGCATCGGGCGCGTGTTGCCACCCACTTCTCAAATATCATTGCCACTGAAGAGAACGAAGAGGAAGGCCCGGCATCTCTGGATGAAGGCTGGTTCGAGCTCTGGCTGGCGGAAATGGATGGAAACACCGCCATCGAGTGGCTGAAGTCGCGGGGCTATGAGAATCCGGAGGCAAGTTCTGCCGAGCTTGCCGAGCTACGCGAAAACCGCACGGTTCAGACGCTGCAGACCCAGGGCCGGAAACGGCTTAATCAGTTCATGCCCGTTCTTCTGGAAGCGCTCACCCGGGTTGATAACCCCTCGGAGACCCTGTCCCGGGTCTTGCAGCTGGTAGAGGCGATTTTGCGGCGTACTGCTTATATGGTGTTGTTGCTCGAAAACCCGGGCGCACGCACGCAGTTAGTCGGCCTGTGCAGTGAAAGCCCCTGGATCGCCCGCCAGCTGGCGGAAACGCCATTGCTGCTGGATGAGTTGCTTAACGCCGAGAGCCTTTACAACCCTCCGGCAAAAGCAGAGCTGCAGGACGACCTTCGACAGCAGATGTTGCGGATTCCCTTTGAGGATCTTGAAGAGCAGATGGAATCCCTGCGCCACTTCAAAAAGGCCCATATTTTGAGGGTCGCAGCTTCCGAGCTGAAAGGTACGCTGCCGCTGATGAAAGTCAGCGATTATCTGACCTGGATCGCCGAGGTGGTCCTGGACCACGTGGTGGATGTGGCCTTCGCCAATCTGGTCAGCCGCCACGGCTACCCGGGAAAAGCCGATGGCTCGGCCTGCGAGACGGATTTCGCGATCATCGGTTACGGCAAGCTCGGCGGGATCGAGCTGGGTTATACCTCCGATCTTGACCTGGTCTTCGTGCACAACGCCGATCCAGAGCTGGCCACCGACGGTGAGAAGCCGATAGACAATGCGGTTTTCTATACCCGACTGGGGCAGCGGATTGTTCATATCCTCAATACCCAGACGCCGTCCGGCCAACTCTACGAAGTGGATATGCGCCTGCGGCCCTCCGGCAATTCCGGCCTGCTGGTCAGTACACTGCAAGCCTTCGAAAAATATCAGCGCGAAGATGCCTGGACCTGGGAACACCAGGCCCTGGCCCGCGCCCGGGGCGTCGCCGGCTGCACGGAAACCCTGGAAGCGTTTGAATCTATCCGGCACGACATCCTCTGCCAGCAAAGGGATCGCGACAAGCTTCGCGCGGATGTGGTCGAGATGCGAGAGAAAATGCGGGCCAGCCTGGGCACACCGGAGAGCCGGCAGGCCGAGGTATTCCATATCAAGCATGATGCCGGCGGCATCATTGATATCGAGTTCATGGTCCAGTACCTGATGCTGGCCTGGTGTGCCGAGCATCCCGAGCTGACCCAGTGGTCCGATAACATCCGTCAGATGGAAGAGTTGGGCAGAGCCGGCGTGATGACCGTTGAAGACGCTGAAAAATTACGGAAAACCTTCATAGCCTTGCGTTCCACTATTCACCGTCGGGCGCTCCAGAACCTCAACAGCCAGATAGAAGGTGACGCCTTTCTGGAGGAGCGTGAGTACATCCGTGCGATGTGGAAAAAAGTGATGATTGATGCTTGAGGCAAATTCAATTCCGGCAGAATTTCCTGCTAGAATGCCGGTTCCCCGAAAACTGCTTTTTTAGGAGCAACGAAGCATGTCGATGGCTGATCGCGATGGCGTTATCTGGCTGGATGGTGAAATGGTTCCCTGGCGCGAAGCCAAAACCCACGTCCTGACTCACACCCTGCATTACGGCCTGGGCTGTTTTGAAGGTGTGCGGGCCTACAACACCGCGAACGGTCCGGCTATTTTCCGCCTGAAAGAACATACCGACCGCCTGTTCCGCTCCGCTCACATCCTGAACATGAAGATGCCGTTCAGCAAAGATGAGTTGAACGCAGCCCAGTGCGCGGCAGTACGTGAAAACAATCTGGATGAAGCCTATATGCGCCCGATGGCGTTTCTCGGTTCCGAAGGTATGGGGCTGCGCGCCGATAACCTCAAGGTGCACGTGATGGTTGCGGCCTGGAGCTGGCCCTCCTACATGTCTCCGGAGGCGAGAGAAATGGGGATCAAGGTGCGCACCTCTTCCTACACCCGCCACCATGTCAACATCACCATGTGCAAGGCCAAAGCCAACGGCAACTACATCAATTCGATGCTGGCGCTGAACGAAGCCATCTCCGGTGGTGCCGAGGAAGCCCTGCTGCTGGACAACGAAGGTTATGTTGCCGAAGGCTCCGGTGAGAATATCTTCATCCTGCGCGACGGCGTGCTGCATACACCGGAACTGACCTCCTGCCTTGAGGGTATCACCCGTGCGACGATCCTTGATTTTGCCCGGGATCTGAATATTCCGGTTAAAGAGCGCCGGATTACCCGTGATGAGGTTTACATCGCCGACGAGGCTTTCTTTACCGGCACCGCTGCTGAAGTGCTTCCGATCCGTGAGCTGGACGGCCGGATCATTGGCGCCGGCAAGCGTGGTCCGGTAACCGAGAAGCTCCAGTCGATGTACTTTGATGCGGTGAAGGGCAAGCTGGCCGAGCACAGCCGCTGGCTGACTCACGTTAAAGGCTGATTTCAGAAGGTTCGCAAGCCGCCGCTGACTGTTTCAGCCCGGCGGTTTTGTTTTTTTGTAAACCCTATTCATTGGCGGGACGAGCAAATGGCAGATGTAATCAAGGTGCCGGTATCGTTTGGCGAAGTGCTGGACAAGATCACCATTCTCGAAATCAAGTCCGAGCGCATCAAGGATGAGGCGAAGCTCAGGAATGTTCGGCTTGAACTGGGCGAACTGAATGCCACCTGGGATGACGCGGTAAAGGACAAGGCGTCCGAAATCGCCGGCCTGCGCAAGCAGCTGAAGGCTGTTAACGAAGAACTTTGGGTGATCGAAGACGACATCCGAGACCAGGAAGCCGCCCGGGACTTCGGGCCGAGATTCATTGAGCTGGCGCGTGCGGTTTATGTCACCAACGACAGGCGCGCTGCCATCAAGAAAGACGTGAACCTGGCGCTGGGCTCCCGTTTCGTGGAAGAAAAGTCCTACCAGGACTACACTGCCCGCAAGTGAAATCCGGGGTCAGAGATCTGGGGTCAGATGAACGCTTTCATCTGACCCCGTTTTCAGCTTTGCCCACCGGGTGAGCTTCAATCCACCGATCCAGCATATCCGTTGCATCCGCCACCGTGATCAGCTCCATAGCCCCTTCATACTCTGCCTTGGCGCCCCAGCGTGCCTGCTCGACCGTTTTCCCGGTGAATGTCTCCAGCGCTTGCGGATAGCGGTTCACGCACCACTCCTGCGAATTGTAGGGTCCCGAGCGATAAGGGTTACTTGCCGCATACAGTCCCAGTACATCCGTGCCAACGGCGCTGGCAATATGCGCCGGCCCGGTATCAGGCGCCACTACCAGGTCAGCGTGGGTCATCAGGGCGGCCAGTTGCTTCAGGGTGTCCTTGCCGCAGATGTTGTGCGCCTTCTCTGCCATCGCCGCTTCAATGGCGGCGCAATACTCGGCTTCAAACGGGGCGGGGCTACCGACCAGAATAACCTTCATTCCGAGCTTCCGGATGGCATGGTCAGCGAGCTTTGCATAGCGCTCGGCCGGCCAGTTGCGCAGTGTGTGGCTGGCACAGGGGCTGATGACAAGGTTCCTTCGGTCATTTGCCAACTGAGCCCTGGCAAAGCCATGGTCATCCTCGCTTATCGGAATTTGCCAGCGCGGTGGTGCGGCCGTCAGCCCCAGCGGCTCAAGGAAACTGGCAAGGCAATCACGAACGTGTTGTCGTGGCGCAGGCTTGATCCGGCGATTGATGAAAAAGCCTTGTAAATCCTTGCTTCGGGCCTTGTCGTAACCGACTTTAACGCCTGCCGGAATGCACGCCGCCGCCAGATTGGCGCGAAAAGCCACCTGCATGTGAAGCAGTGCATCAAATTTTCGACCCTGCATCTTCTTGCGAAGATCGGAGTAGCCCCTGCGGCCGGCCTTTTTGTCGAAAACAATAAATTCAACGCCGGGCAAATCGCCGACCAGCTTTGCTTCGATCTTGCCGATGACCCAGGTGATCTTCACGCCGGGAAGCTGCTCCTGGAGGCTCAGAACAACAGGAATCACGTGGGTCACGTCGCCTATGGCGGACAGGCGAAGAATGCAGATGGAATTCATCAGGTTTTGATCCGGTTCAGGTTGTGGCCTGGGGCTGTAGAGCTTTGTCGGCAATCATTGGTAAACTGGCGGCCATTCTATCGTACTCGAACGTGTCCGTCCCGGCGCGTGCGGGTGCGGTCCATCCTCTTGGATTGTTTCGGTGACCGCGGGTGCCCAGCATGGTGGAGTCTGAAATCTGTAGTCGGGAACAAGGCTCTGCAATGCTGGTTCATCCCGATTACCGGGGCAGGGTTACTGCCGACTGGTTCAATGCCGACTATTGGGGCGATAATGCCCGGCCAGTGAGCAGCGGAGGCCGTGGCGGCGCCTGGTTTGTGAGGGCCGGAGATGACAGGCTGGTTCTACGGGAGTATCGCCGCGGCGGATTGATGGCCAGGGTAGCGCAACATGCCTACGCTTATGTGCGTGAATCTGACGTGCGCTCTTTTGCCGAGTTCCGTCTGCTGAACAAGCTGGTGACACTGGGGCTTCCGGTACCTCGCCCTGTCGCGGCCTGGTACCGAAAGCTTTCACCGGTACAATACCGGGCTGCCATCATGATCGAGCAGCTTGAGGATACCGTGCCTCTGGCAGAGTGGATTCTGAGGCTAGACAGTCAGGCCTGGGAATCGCTCGGGACAACCATTCGCCGGTTTCACGATGCCGGCGTCATGCATGCGGATCTCAACTGTTTCAATGTGCTTGTCCGGCGCGGAGAGTATTTTCTTATCGATTTCGACAAAGGTCGGCTCATGAGGAATGGTACCCGGGCCCGCTGGAAAGCGGCCAACCTTGAGCGGTTTTCCCGGTCACTGGTAAAGGTCGCCGGTGCGCAGGCCCGGGAGCAGGTCTGGAATTCATTTTTGAACGGATACAACAGGGGAATGGCCACTTGACCAGTCCACAGCAGGGCGAATTGCTACCGTCAATCCTATGTCTCACCGATGCATGTGATTGTCCGGAGACTGAGCTTTTTATCGGTCTGAAGAGCGCCGGCTTTGATCTCGACGTTATGTGCAACCCCAAGGGCCGGAACTATCAACGCCTGCTGGACGAAGGGATGGTTGCCCAGCCCATGGCCTTGAAAAGCCGGTTTGACAAGGACGGGGTGTCTGCCATCCGTGATCAGCTTTCCAAGAAGCATTATGAGGTGATTCACGCCTACAACCCGAGGGCGCTGGCCTGCGGGCTTCGTGCTTCCCGGGGAACGGATATCAAGGTGGTGGCCTACCGTGGGGTAATCGGAAACATCAGCTTCCTTAACCCGGAGTCCTGGATTACCTTTTTGCATCCGCGGGTCAGCAGGATTGTATGTGTTGCCGATGCGATCAGGGATTATCTGGCGAGTCTGCGTTTTCTCTGGATGCGCATTCCGGACACAAAGCTCCAGCGAATCTATAAAGGCCATGACCTGGAGTGGTACCAGGCTACACCGGCAGACCTGACGCAGTTTGGCGTGCCAGACGATGCCTTCGTGGTTTGTTGTACCGGGCGGAACAGCCCCCGAAAGGGGTTTGATGTCCTGATCAATGCCATGGATGAGCTTCCGGCCGATGTCGATGTCCACCTGCTGCTGGTTGGGGATGTGATCAACAATGATGAACTTCAGGCCCTGGCAGCCGGGTCTTCTCATCCGGAGCGCATTCATTTTACCGGGTTCCGAACTGATGCGCCTGCCATTGCCGCTGCCAGCAATGTGTTTGTCCTGCCATCAAAAGAGCGCGAGGGGCTGCCCAGGGCCGTTATCGAAGCCATGGCCTATGGGGTGACGCCTGTCGTGACCAATGTAGGTGGCATGCCGGAACTGGTTGAAGACGGGGCCAATGGCCTGGTGGTTGGCCCCAGCAATTCCGGAGAATTGTCGGCCGCCATTGCCCGGCTATATCGTGACAGGGAACTGGCGTCGAGGCTTGGGCAAGCCGCGAGGGAAAGGATCGGTCGGAATTTCCACACCTCACAAACCGTCAGAGAGACGGGTGAGCTATACAAAGCACTGACGGGCAGGGACTGAATGCGCCGGTATCTTTTTTTTGTCAATCAACCCTATTCCTATTCAATCCTTCGCCCGCTTCAGGCTGAAATTCGCCGGCGGGGCGATGAGGCAGCGTGGTTTGTCGCCGGCTGCTCAACAGCGCCCCTTCTGCCCGATGAGCGTCGCCTCGCGACCGTTAAAGAGGTGATGGACTACAAGGCTGATGCCACCTTTGTGCCCGGGGACTGGGTGCCTTATTTCTTTCCGGGTATCAAGGTTGAAGTGTTTCATGGTATGGCACGAAACAAGCGTGGCCACAGCAGCGAAGAGGACAGTGATCATTACCGGATCCGGGGCTGGTTCGATCTATACTGTACCCACGCGATGAAGGATACGGCTAAGTTCCGGGAACTGGCTGAGCAGCACCGGCATTTTGCAGTCGCCCATACGGGGTGGCCCAAGCTTGATCCGTTGTTATCCCAGCCGGTTCGGGGTAAACGGCCGCGTTCGGAAGCTGAGTTGCCGGTGGTGTTCTATGCATCAACATTTAGCCGTTCCGTAACTTCCGCGCCGGACCTGGTGGAAAAAATTGGCGAGCTTTCCCAAAGTGGTCGCTGGAGGTTCATTGTAACCCTTCATCCCAAAATGGATGCCGGTGTGGTCGAACAGTACCGGAATCTGGCTGGCGAGAATCTGCGTTTTGTCGAGAGTGATGAAGATCTGCTCCCAATTCTGCCTGCAGCGGACGTCATGCTGTGTGATACCTCCTCAATCATGTTCGAGTTCATGTTTCTGGATCGGCCAGTGGTCACCTACAGGACGAAAATGCCAGGCCCCTATCTGATTGATGTAGACAAAGTGGAAGAGCTAGAACCCGCTCTTAAAAAAGCATTGCAGTATCCAAAGGATCTGATGAATGCGACTCGGGCTCTGTGCTCGGATCTTCACAGCTTTCGGGACGGCCGCTCCAGCGAGCGAGTACTGAATGCAGTAGGCGACTTCGTGACCGTTAAACAGGCCGGGTTGCGAAAAAAGCCGCTGAATCTGCTGAGAAAGTTCAAGGTTAGGCGACGATTGCGTCGCGAGCTTCGAGCCTCAGCTCCGCATGGCTAGGTTTCTGTGTGCATTGAGCTCTGACTGCGATGCTGTGGTAAGTTCCAGTCGATGGCGAAGCCGATGTCGGCCTTAAAAAATAATTCGGATACGGATTTTAAATGGCCAGTTTTTTAGCGAATCCTGATGTAAAAGTGGTGGTGTTAACTTTACCTCAATCCTCAGATAGACAGACCAGAATAAAAAGGTCCCTGGATGAAGCAGGGATCGGCTTTGAGTTCTTCTGGGGTGTTGACGGACGGAAAGACAATGACCCGTCGTTGAGCATGTACGATGAGTCGAAACGGCTGCGAGCCAAAGGGCAGCCGATGACGCCGGGGCAGCTCGGATGCTTTGCGAGCCATTACAATATCTGGAACAGATGCATCAAAGATCAAAAGAAATATGTGGTCCTTGAAGATGACGTTGTGTTTGACACCGCGGGCTTCCGGTTGTTTCTTCAGGCTCTTCCTGCCTTGCCACCCTCTTTCGAGTGCCTGAGGCTTTTCGACAATAAAACTCGGAACCATAAAAAATATAAATTAGGCGAGGTTGGCCCGTTCAATATCCTGAGATATACCAAGGGGCCCATGAGCACTATGGGGTATTATCTGACGCCAGCCGCCGCCCGGAAATTCCTTGTTTCCGCCGATCCTATCTTTTTACCCGTGGACATCTACATGGACCGATATTGGCAGAACGATGTGGTGTGTTTGGGGATCAGTCCAGGCTTTGTATCCCATGACTTCGGTTTTGAGTCCATTATTGGGTATGAGCAAAAAACCGGCCGCCGACCTTTGTCTATGCGGCTGAATAGAGAACTGTTTATGTTGAGTGAAAGGGTGCGACGCTTTTTCTATAATCTTTGCTTGGGCAGTAAGTACAGATCGAGGAGGGGGGCCAATGATACCTAACTTGATTCATGCTATTTGGCTGGGCGATAAAATGCCACCTTTGCCGCACGCCTGCCTCGATGACTGGAAGAAAATGGGGTTCGATTACTGCTTGTGGAGCGACTCGAATGATCGGATCCAGAATTGGATTGACTCTTGCTCGTTCGCGAAGGAATGTTACGAGCGAGGGCTCTATGCCTTCGTTTCGGATTACCTTCGTTTGAAAATCCTTCAGGAAGAGGGAGGGCTTTATCTCGATACAGACGTAACGATCCGAAAGGATCCTTTCCCACTGTTTTCGGGTGCAAAGTTTGTCATTGGTTACGAAACAGGGGACTATTTAGGCACGGCAGCAATCTATGCAGAACCTGACTCAAGAATCCTGGCTGAGTTAATCCGGTTCTATGAAGACGAAATATGGAGGTCACCTCTATATATCGGGCCGCAAATCGCAACACACCTGATAAAGGATAGAAAGCTTCTTGAAGTTGAGAGTTGCAAGCTGCTGCCCGCAGAATACTTTTTTCCTTACCAGCAAGAACCAATACACTTTGAGTGCCCGGACGAAAGCTATCTCGTTCATTGGTTCCAGCACAGCTGGAAAGATTCTCGAGGAATGGTCTTCGTTAAAGCCAAGCACCTTGGCGTGTGGGGAAAGCTTTACGTTTGGCAGAAATATTTTTTCCGAGGGTTTTCCCGAGGCTGATCCCCCTTCGCTACAGGTGTCGGAAACCTGAAGCTGTACACGACCCCATAGAAAACCGAAAAGATGAATATGCCGTCTGCTGAGTAGAAGTAGGACTCGAAGAAATTCACGGTCAGCCAGAAAATAACAACAATGAGTGAAAATGCTTTCCAGGTTTTTTGAACTGAGTGAGGAGATGCCATAGTGGTATAAACGGGAGGCCAGACGATCACGAAATAAATGATAGTGGCCCCCAGGAGCCCAAAGCTAACGAGGGTTTCTAAATGCGAGTTGTGCAAATGAGTAAAGTTATCCCGAACGAGCTTCGGCAGCTTTTCGGATTCGGTTATGACTAACTCCCTGGCATCTTCCCCGCTTCCCAGAATGGGGCGCTTCTTGATCCACTCCCATGCCTCCAGCCAGAGGTGAATTCGCAAACCAATGCTGCCGGAGTCGGGAACGGACTCCAGATCAAAGTTTACGATTTTCGTTATGGTGGGTTTTTCCGTTGTTATCCGCTGCTCAACAATATCGATACTTGAGACTGCGACAATAATTAATGCAAACGCAGAATAGGTTAGGACAGTGGCACGTGTTGATACTCGTGAATGAGATATTAATTTGTGTGCCAATGGAGCAAATAAAAAGCATGCGACCAAAGCAAGCCACACCTGTCTTGACTGGGTTATCAGAATAACAAGTATAAAGAATGCCAGAAACGTTGCTGCACCGAGCTTTTTAAGAACTTCAAGCCTAAGAGAAAGGTTGAGCTTAATAACAAAAAGAAATGCGGCCGAAATCAATCCAAAACCCGCGAAAAGTGACGTGTACTGAGCATTCACAACATCAAAATCAATACGCGAACCGCGAAGGCCGCGTACAATTTCCCCTGTAAAATCAGGCGAATGAGTAATGTAGATTCCCAAGACACTCAGGCAATAGGCAAGAAGGATGGCAGCGATTCGTTCGTTCTTTCCATTAGTCCAGTACGCGATAAACCAGAAGAAAAAGAAGTCATAAAACAAGAAGGGGGATGGAGAGTCTTTGGCAAGCTCAGGTATTTGAACCTTGCTGTTGATCCAGCTTATTGCAGGGACGATTAGTGATAGAATGAATGCAATGAATATAGGGTCTTTCTTTACAAGTCGAAAATTGTAGTATGCAGATGCGATGGTTCCGAGCACCACCAGGAAGATAAAGATATCGCCCAAATCTCGATAGAAACGCTTGAATAAAACAAATCCGACTACACAGGTGAACATCACCAGTGAGAAAGTTCGTCCCTTTAAAACAGACTCGATATTAGTTTTCAACGAAGTACCCAAGATGTAGTTCAAGAGGAGTCGTTAATATCAAAACAACAAGATGGCACCTGAGATAAAATGTGATGTTACTCATGGAAGGTGTCAGATTGAGATCTGTCGAGTGTCCACAGCCCCGCATACTTATTAAAGGTAACCTGAGCGTACGTCACAGCGGTAAGATAACCCACAGCACCGTCCAGAAAACCGAACCGGATAAAATAAACCTGTACAAAAGTCATTAGCCCTCTTAGCGTCGGGTAGATCATGGTCCGGGTTTTCTTGCCCCTCCGATGCTTTTCCATCGCGCCTAGCCAGGCATATTTGGCACTCTTCTCCAGGGAGTGCCCGAAATCCCGGTGGGTGTAATGGGTCAGGCGACCACGGAGGGTTTTGATCTTCCGGCCGGCTGGAATCAGTATCCGCTCGTGGACCAGCGCGTCGGAGAAGCTCACACCTTGTCGGCGAAACAGTCTAAGGGGGGCCCGGCCACTGCGCCCGAAATCAAGGCGGCTGCCATAGATGGTGACCGCCCAGGGGAGCTTGTAAGCATCTGCATCCGGGTCTGACAAGTGGTGGTTGATTTCCCTGGCAAGCTCCGGTGTGATGCGTTCATCCGCATCCAGAGACAATACCCATTCACCCGTGGCTTTCTCGAGTGCTCGCTGTTTCTGGACCCCGAACCCCGGCCAGTCTGTCACCTCCACGACATCGGCCAATCCCCTGGCAATCTCTACGGTTCTGTCGGTGCTGCCGCTATCCAGGACAATAATCTCGTCGGCAACCAGTCGTGCCGATGTCAGGCAGTCGGCAATATGGTCTTCTTCGTTTTTAGTGATGACCGTCGCAGAGACCTTGCGAGCCCTGTTGCGAACGTAGGACCCACTCAGTTCCGTAAACATTGCAGAGGCCAGGGAGGCAACCGCGAGGAGGTAGAAGGTCACAAACAGGCTCCGGTTGAAGGTGGCTTCGGTCAATCCGAAGAAAAAGTATCCGGCACAGACCATGGTGCCGGCCGTTGCCAGGTGCGCGGTAGGAATATGACGGCTGAACAGGTGGCGCGCAAAAATGGCGAGTGGGATGAAAATGAGCAGCGCCCAGCTGAGGATGCCCGGGATGCCGCTGGTTGCAGCAACATTCAGCAAATCATTGTGGGCGTGGCCGGTACAGCAGTCGATAAAGTGCTTTGGCAGATTCCCGGCCTCAACCTCCGATTCAATCCGATGGGTGAAGCCGCCCAGGCCGGCCCCGGTCCAGGGGCTTTCCCGGAACATGTTCCAGGCTTGCGCCCAGACTTCCAGGCGTATCTCCATCCCTGTATCCAGCCCCCCATCATGAAGCAGGCCTTCCAGTGAGTGGGACATGCGGTCACTGATTACGATTGCGCCAGTGACGAGCAGGGGAATTGCGACCAGGCCGGCGATGCGCAGGCGTTTACCAAAGAGCGGGACAAGCGCGGCCAGGAGAAACGGTAGTGCTACCAGGTTACTGCGGGTTTCCGAAAGCATGGAAATCACGATGGCAGCTGTTCCGGCCAGGAAGAGCAGCGTTGCTACGCCCCTGCGGTTGTCGCGGGTGAAGAATAGGGCGGCAACAATCGTCAGCATACCGCCGAGGAGGGCGAGATTGCCAAAGCTGATGGGGTTGATGCCGCCGCCGAAGCGAGAATTCAGGACCTGTTCAAAGGTACCCTGCCGGGCGGCGACGGTGACCAGGAAAACCCCGATGATGGACACCGCTATCAGGCCGATGGCGACAAATGTGGTTCGGGCTCCAATCCGGGCATAGCTCATGGCTACGATCAAGGGCCAGAACAGAATAAACCGGGCGTGTGTGCCAAATGTTTTGCCGCCCTCATAATCGAAGCCTTCCAAGGCCCACGAGAGAAAGCTTACCAAAACAAAGAACCAGAACGCGAAATGCAGCAGTCGAAGCTCTTTGGGCTTGTCCCAGCCAGTTTTGTCTAGCGATTTCCGAACACTGAGCGCAATCCCGGCGATAGCAAGCAAGAGGGTGGCACCGGCCAGAATGCTTGACGACAGGAGTGCGCCCCCCAGCCCGATCATCAGCAGTGCATGGAACGACAGTCTCGGGCTCAGCATACGCGATCCGGGTTGTAGGGGTTGATCTCTCCCGGTGGCCGATGACGCATCCGTTTGTACTCCCATTGATACTGTTCAGGAATTTCCCGGACGCACTGTTCAATGGCGTGATTCATGGCGGTCGTCGCGACAACCGGATCACTGTCACCGAGGCCAGGCCCGGTTTCCCGGACCACGATGCGAAAGCCCTCAGCATCGGGCAGACGTTCGGCGTAGGTGATCAGAACATTGGCTCCGGTCCGTTGAATGAGCCTGGAGACGAGCGTCATGGTCTTTACTTCCATGCCAAAGAAGGGTGCAAAGGCATTACCTTTGCCCCGGGGTGACTGGTCCGGCAGGATGCCGGCAACGCCACCTTCCCGCAGGATGGAGGCCAGTCGGGCCAGCCCGCGCCGGTCGCCCCGTACGAGCTCGGAACCGACGCGCCCCCGGACCTTGATCATGTAGTCTTCTAATTCGGGCATATTGGGAGGGCTGTAAAGTGCCGCCATTTTGTAGCGTGAGGAAAAAAAGAGGCCGGCCAGTTCCCAGTTTCCGAGATGGGGCGCGAGCAGGATCAGCCCCCTGTTGCCGGCCATGGCCTGGTCAATCAGTTCCAGGCCTTCGGTTTCCCGGATCAGGCCAAGGCATTTCTCCACCGGCCATTCCCACATCAGAGGAACTTCCAGCATGGTCATGCCGGTCTGGGCCAGGGATGCTTTTGACATGGCTGCGCGCTCGGGCCCGGAGAACTCGGGCAGGCAGATCGAGAGGTTGATGTCGGTCACCTGGCGTGACTGGGTTGGCAGCCTCCACACCAGGTAGCCAACGAATCGGCCAGCCCGCTGGGCGCCGGCAAGAGAAAGCCAGCCGGCAATCCTGAGCAGACCGGCGATTACGAAATACTTGAACTTGCTCATTTTCGGCCGTACCGGTCCTCGTACCTTACGATGTCATCTTCGCCCAGATAAGAGCCAGACTGCACCTCAATCAGCTCCAGATCGATGACCCCAGGATTTTCAAGGGAATGTACTTGCCCAACGGGGATGAAGGTAGACTGATTTTCCGTGACCAGATAGGTTTTTTCGCCATTGGTGACGCGGGCTGTACCGCTGACCACAATCCAGTGTTCGGCGCGATGGTGATGCATTTGCACCGACAGTTTGGCTCCGGGTTTCACCGTAATCCGTTTGACCTGATACCGGGCACCGTTATCGATGGAGTCATAAACCCCCCAGGGCCGGTAGACTTCCCGATGGTTCATGTGTTCGTGTCGGCCATCATTTTTTATCTGCTCAACGACCGTTTTCACGTCCTGAACGCTGTCTTTGTGGGCCACCAGCAGCGCGTCCTTGGTTTCAATGACAACCAGGTTGTCCACGCCAACGGTCGCCACCAGACGGCTGTCTGCGCGCACGAGGGTGTTGGACGTTTGGTGGGTAATCACATCCCCGGTCAGACTGTTGCCGTTCGGGTCTTTGTCGCTGACGGCCCAAAGCGCCGACCATGACCCGATATCGCTCCAGCCGGCATCCAGGGCAACCACGGCGGCCTTGCCGGTCTTCTCCATCACCGCGTAGTCAACGGATTCGGAGGGGCATTCGGCAAAGCGCTGGGCATTGACCCGGGTAAAGTGCAGGTCATCGGCAGTATCGGCGATGGCGGCGCGGCAGGCGGTGAGGATATCGGGACGGTATGCTTCGAGTTCTTCAAGATACCGGCGGGCACCGAACAGGAACATGCCGCTGTTCCAGAGGTATTCTCCGGAATCGAGGTAGCTGTTCGCGGTTGCCTGGTCCGGTTTTTCGACAAATTTGTCAACCGCATAGCTGTCCGGGCCCAGTTCGGTGCCTCGGTGTATGTAGCCATAACCGGTTTCCGGATGGTGGGGGACAATGCCGAAGGTAACCAGTTTACCTTCCCGGGCCAGGGGGATGGCCTTTTTGACGCCCTCCTGAAAGGCTGTGACGTCCTTGATCAGATGATCAGCCGCCAGTACCAGCATCAGGGGATCATCGGCGCCGTTTTCCACGGATTCAGACAACTGGAGGGCGGCCAGTGCAATAGCCGGGGCGGTATTGCGTCCGCACGGCTCAAGAATAATGCGGGTATCTTCGTGGCCGGATTGGCGCATCTGTTCTGCCGCCAGAAACCGGTGCTCTTCGTTGCAGATCAGAAGCGGGTTCGCTGCGCCCATGCCCTCAAGCCGCGCCACGGTGGCCTGCAGCATCGACAGGGGGCCGTTGGTCAGTTTCAGGAACTGTTTCGGGTTCAGCTGCCGGGACATCGGCCAGAGCCTTGAGCCGGTGCCGCCAGCCATAATGACGGGGTGAATCATCTGTACACTCCGGGCTTGAGTTGGAGAATGCCAAAAAAACCGCATAAATCAGGCGCGTCATCTTACCATAAGGCATCCATGATATTGTTCTGACCAAACCGTAAACTGATTACCAAGCCACCAGGAATTGTGATGAAGCTACCGTTATCCGTTTATTACATCACCCAGGACGAAGAACTGCGGCTGCCGGAGTCGCTGGCAAAGGTTGCCGGCTGGGTGGATGAGATCATCGTAGTCGATTCCGGGAGTACTGACCGAACCCGTGAAATTGCAGAAGCCGCCGGCGCCCGGTTTGTTCACAATGACTGGCAGGGATTTGCCTGCCAGAAGGCCTTTGCCGCCAGTTTGTGCCGGAACGACTGGGTGCTGGACCTGGATGCGGATGAAGTGCTTTCTGGCGAGCTGGTGAGCAATATCAAGGGCTTGTTTTCAAAGCCTGTGGATGCTGACATCGCGGGCTTCAGAATGCGCTGGGTACTCTCCCAGCCGGACCCCAGGCATCCATTCCGGCACGACAAATCAAAAAAGATCCTGAGGCTCTACAACCGAAACAAAGCCGTTATCGAGGCGGAAAAAGACAGCAACAATGACCGGCCACAGGTAAAACATGGTCGCGTACTGGATCTGAAAGGCGATGTCCTGCATCGCACCCTGATTTCGCTGGAGCAGATGGAGCGCAAGTACTGTCAGTTGTCGACAGAGCAGGCCCGCTTTCTGGCAGAAAAGGGAAGGAAAATTTCGAGCCCCCGGCTTTTTGCCGAGTTCCCTTTGAAGTTTCTGAAATATTACCTGGTACACCGGCAAATACTGAATGGCTGGTTTGGCCTTAGCGTGGCAATCACGGCCGCCAACCGGAATTTCATGCGGCTGGCCAAGGCCAGGGAATTGCAGATGCTGGCGGCCCTTGAGAAAGGTGGTAGGCAGAAGCAGCCCTGACGTTTTCTCAGCTTCCGGAATGCCTGGCCGTTGCCGAGAGGTACAGGGTTTCGGTCTGAGCCACCATGGCCTCCAGGGTCAGCGTTTCCCGGGCAAAGGCCATTGCCGGTTGTTCAGCCTGGTTCAGGGCATCCAGGTCGGCTAACGATCTGGATAGCAGGTCCGCGAGATCCTGATCGCTGTGCCCCGGACTGAGAGCTGTGGCGGGAAGAATATCCCGGGGCCCGGATACCGGCGTTGACACAACCGGACAGCCATGCAGCAGCGACTCTACCAGCACATAGGGAAAACCCTCCCGTTCCGAGCTGATTACCGCCAGTTGTGCCTGCCTGTAAACCGGTGCCAGGTTTTGGCGGAACCCCGCCAGGGCGATCTGTTGTTCCAGTCCTGATTGGCGGATGAGGCCTTCAAGCGGCTTCCGCTCGCTGCCCTCACCAAAAATGGTCAGTTGGCAGCCTTCTGCAGACTTGCCTAGCATCGACCAGGCCCGGATGAGGACGTCAAAGCCTTTTACGGGCTCCAGTCGCCCGACGGCAATGACATTGATATTGCCTTTTGGCAGGGCTGGTCCGTCGTCCCGATTCTTCAGTTGCCTGGTGATGTCGATACCGTTGTAGATCAGGTGCTTTTGGGGGTGCTGCAGAGCCCTGAAAATCTGTGGGCTGACCGCAATAACCCGGTCAAGACGATCAAAGGCCTTGTGGCTGGATTTGGTGCCATGAACCGTGCCCACCCGCACGCGTGCCAGTTTTCCGGTTTTGCCGGCAAGTTGCGCGGCCTTGTTGCCCTGGGCGTGAAGAATATCCGGCGACAATCGGCGCAGGCATCGGCGAAGGGCCAGTTGCAGCCACAGGTTACGGCGCCCCAGATGGACGGGTAGCGGATGAAATCCGACATTGGCCGGAAATTTGTCACGGTAAGCCCGGTGGCCAAGGACATGGACCCTGTGGCCGCGGTCGGCCAGAGCTCCCGCCAGATCGGCCGTGTGTTGCTCCATGCCGCCCCAGGTTGTGCCGGGCGTTGCGAGGAGAAATGCGATGGTTAATCGTCTGGACGGATTCATGTTCGGTAGGCGGGCTGCTTTAGTATTTTCTCGTAAACCTGCAACGTCGCCTCTGTTTGCGCCTCAAGACGGAACCGGTAGGGAATCTCGATCGCCGGCGGTTCGGAATCCAAAAGCCGGGATACGGTCTGGGCGAAGTCCCCGATATTGTCCGGTGGCACCAGTCCTTCCCTGAAGCAGGCTTGCAAGGTTTCCGCTGCGCCGCCCCGGTTATAGGCGACGACGGGCGTTCCGGAAGCCAGAGCCTCGGTCACTGTCCTGCCAAAGGGCTCGGGTTTGGTGCTCATGTGGCAGACCACATCCGCAAGCAGATACAGGTTGGTCATGTCATTGCGCTGGCCAAGGAAGCTGACCTTGTCGGCCAGGTCCAGACGGGCGCGTTCTTTCTCCAGCTCTTCCAGGAAATGCTCCTTGCCGGGTTCGGCGCCGCCCACGATGATGCCATGGCAATCCGGCCGTTCACGCACCAGCTGTGCCATCATGGTCAGGAAATCCAGCTGGCCTTTCCAGCGTGAGATGCGACCGGGCATCATGATGATTTTCTGGTCGACTAGCTGGGGGTATTGCCGGAACCAGCGGTCCAGCCATTGTGAAGTGAGCTCCCGCTGGCGGAAGGCATCCACATCCACACCTCGCTGGATGACCGTCAGTTTTTCTTCCGGCACGGGATAGTTATTCAGAACATAGTCCTGCACGCACCGGGAAACGGCGATTATGTGGTCAGCACGGGTCATGATGGCGCTGTAGGGATTGACCGAGTACATGCCATGAAAGGTGGACACAACCGCGGGGCGCTTGTGGGCCGGAATGCTTTTCAGGGCCAGAAAAATGATCCAGGCCGGCATGCGGGAGCGGACATGCACAATATCCGGTTTCAACGCCAGCAGCAGTTTTCGCATGGGCAGAATCTGCCCGAAAGACGCTGGGGTCTTCCGGTGTATGGGCATGAATATGTGTTTCGAGCCCTGGCCGCGGAGCTGCTCGGCCATGGGGCCGCCTTTTGAGACCACAAACGATTCATGGCCACGTTTGACGAGGTCCGCGGCGAACTCCACGGTTCCTCTTTCCACCCCACCGCTGTAAAGCGCCGGCAGTGCCTGGAGAATTTTCAACGCTTGGTCCCCTTGAGCTGGCGTTGGTTGGCTTTGTGATTCTGTGGCAGAAGTCCCTGTTCCAGTACCCAGCGGGCGGCACGATTGGCTTCCCAGAGGGCGTGATCATGGCTGACATTGCCGGCCATAACGCTGGCATGGTCGCGCCACTGGCCAATGTAACCCTCCCGGACCAGCCGGTCTACGCCCCCGGCCACCCGGCTGCCGGGCCTGGCCGATAACTCGAAGATCCCGGTCGGAACACCCGAAGTTGCCGCTTCGCACACCATCGACATACTGTCCGGTGTCACCCAGACTGCCCGTGAGGCAGAAAGCTGATGGTTGAGCCAGTCCGCATGAGTCTGCTGCGGGTGAACGACGGTAGTCCGCAGCCCGGCGAGTTCATCGAGTCGGTCCTGAAGTGCTTCCGGGGTTCGCCGGGAACTGCTGATGGTCCATCGCCAGTCCGGATATTGCCCGATCAGATGAGACACCTGCCCGAGGATGACATCATCCTCCCAGTCAAAATGAGGTGAAGGGCCGCCAACCAGCAAAAGCGCTTCCCGCTTTCCGGTGATTTTTGCCAGAGGCGTTATGGTATTCACAACACCCTCGGTAATGAATATCCGGGAATCGGGCTGGACACGGTCATGGGCTGGAATCAGGGCACCGCTGACCAGTGATAGCGGGAAGCCGGGCTTCATGATGACCAGTGTTCTGGTTCCCCTGAGTTTCCGCAGGGAAAGTAATAGCCGGTGCGTGCCGGACCCGGCTGCGATCACAAGATCGGGGTGGGGCAGTGCCGGTTCCATGCGTGGCGCAATGGCCAGCAGGGTTCGCCAGATCGGGACCTTTATTGCGGAGGCGTCGACCCAGTACAGGCTTGCTCCGGCGAGCACGCGAAGTCGATTACCAAGACCTTTCAGCTGGTTCCGGTGGCCCGGTTTGTTGTCGGTCAGAAGCCACACCACCGGTGCGGCTGAGTCCTGTTCACTGGGCTTCGGCATGGTTGTCAGGCACTGAATGCCCACCTCCTTGTTGCCCCGGGGTTATAGGGTTCAGCGGCGGCCATAAAAGCCGGGATCGTCCGGGTCCGGACGAGTCTTGAAGCGCCGGTGCATCCACAGGTACTGATCCGGTGCGCGCCGGACTTCTCTTTCGATAGTCTGGTTGATCAATGTTGCATCCTGGAGGTCATCCCCGCTGGGAAAGTCCTCCAGAGCCGGGTGGAAATAGATGTCGTACCCGGGGCCGTCTTCCCGGCGGAAGTGACTGAAAGGCACTACCTTGCACCCACTGCGTTCGGCAATGCGTGAGGTTGCGGTAATCGTGCCGGCAGGGACACCAAAAAATGGCGCGAATACGATGTCCTTGCGACCGTAATCCTGGTCCGTGGCGTACCAAACCGCGCGGTTTTTCTTCAGGCTGCGGAACAGGCCCCGAAGGTCCCTGGCGCTCAGAGCCTGGCCATACCGGCGCTCACGGGCGCGGGTCATAACGGCGTTCATCAGCGGGTTATTGTGATCGCGCTGCATCACGTCGGCCTCGATGAATTCCGTTACCAGGCTGCCACCCAGATCCAACGTGCTGTAGTGGCCGCCGAGCAGCAGAATGCCCCTGCCTTCGGACAGGGCCTTTTCAAAATGCTCCAGGCCATGAACCCGGGTAATGCCCGTCAGCCTGGCCGGGTTGCGGAACCAGGCAATGCCCAGCTCCAGCAAGCCGATGCCATTGGCGATAAAGGCTTTGCGCACAAGGGCGGACTGCTGGGCAGTGGTGAGCTCCGGAAAGCACAGCCGGATGTTAACCCCGGCAATGTGGCGGCGGCTGCGCGCGAGGCGGAGTGCCAGCAGTCCGGCGACCTTGCCAAGCCACCACTGGACGCGGATCGGCAGCCGGGAAACAGACCACATCACCACGATGCCCAGCCAGGTAGGCCACCACCGGGGATGAAGGTATGCGGAGTAGTTGGTGTTTCGCGGTAGTTTGCGGTATTTCCTGTTCACGTAAAGCGGTTCCTGCCAGGCCGTGTCCTGATCGTCCTAACCCCACCGGGTGGCCGATCAATCGGAAGCAAATCAATGGGTTTTGCGCTATGATAGCGCACTGTTTTGCCCGGAGTCCTGTGTGCTGCAATTTATCTATTCCCAGCTGATAAGGCTGCTTCTGCCGTTTATTCTGCTGCGTCTGTGGTGGCACGGCCGGCGCGCGCCGGAGCTGCGACGAAACTGGCACCAGCGCCTCGGGCTGGTGCCGGCGGCCTCCGGATCCGTGGTCTGGGTGCACGCGGTCTCGGTGGGCGAAACCATTGCCGCAGCCCCGATGGTCCGGCGCCTGTTGGCACGGAACCCCGACATCACCATCCTGATGACCGCCATGACCGATACCGGGCTGGCCCAGGCACGCAAGATGTTTGGTGATCAGGTGCAGTATGCCTACGCGCCCTATGATACGCCGGGTGCCATCCGGCGGTTTCTGGACCGGGTCAAGCCCCGGATACTGGTTATTATGGAAACTGAAATCTGGCCGAACATGATTCGTCAGTGCCGGGCTCGTCGGGTTCCGGTGTTTCTGATCAACGCCCGCCTCTCCGAGCGCTCTGCGCGCGGGTATGAGCGCATCCGGGGCCTTGTGGCACCTATCATGCAGAGCATCAGCTGGGTCGCCGCCCAGGCAGAGAAGGATGCCGACCGGTTCCGGAGAATCGGTGTTTCGCCATCGAAGGTGGCCGTCACGGGGAGCGTCAAGTTCGATGTTGATATTCCGGATGAGGTGCGGGCAGCGTCCATTGCCCTCAGGCAGAGCCTGGCCGGCCGGCCGGTCTGGATTGCCGGTAGCACCCATGGCGGCGAGGATGAGCAGCTGTTGCTGGCACATCTCAGGGTATTGGAAAAACATCCAGACGCCCTGCTGATTCTGGTTCCGAGGCACCCGGATCGCTTTGAGTCGGTGGCCGAAAAAGCTGTCCGGAAGGGGCTCACGCTCGCCCGCCGGTCACTGGGGGACGATCCCAGCAAGGCGCGGGTCTATCTCGGGGATACCATGGGCGAGTTGATGATGTTGTATGGCGCCAGTGATCTGGCCTTTGTCGGTGGATCGTTGATTGAGCGCGGCGGGCATAATCCCCTGGAGCCTGCTGGCTGGGGTATTCCTGTGTTTTCAGGGTCCTACATCTTCAATTTTGAAACCATCTACCAGCGGCTGCTGGATGACAAGGGGGTCAAGCTGGTCGCCGATGCGGATGAGCTGGCGACTCACGTGTCATTGCTGTTCGGTGATGACGAAGAACGCCAGGCCATCGGCCGCCGGGCCCTGGAGGTGGTCAATAAAAACCGGGGAGCCCTGGATAAGGTGGTCGACGGGATCATTGAGCGAGTCTGAGACCAGGCTGGACGCAAAGGCGGGTGAACCGATTCACCCGCCTTTGCGGTTATTGGGTAGGATCGTCCAGCGTTTCTTCCTCGTTTGCCAGCGCCTCGATCCCGGGGGCAGCGGCGCTCAGCCAGTTGTTCAGGTCGATCAGATCCCGAGGGGTCAGGATTCCGGCGGCCTGTTTGAGCTGAAGCGAGTTGATCACATAATCGTAGCGGGCGTTGGCGTAGTCCCTCAGGGCTACGTAATAGGCCCGTTCCGCATCCAACACTTCCACAATATTTCGCGTTCCAACCTCATAGCCGGCGCGGGTGGCGTCGAGGGCGCTGCGGCGGGAGATGATGGTCTGTTCCAGGGCGGAAGCGGTCTCTATATTGTTGTTGACCGTCAGGAACAGGCTCCGGGTATTCACCCGTACGTCCCGGCGCACCGTATTCAGGTCCTGTTCGGCGGCGGTGACCAGCGAACGCTGTTCCCGGGCGCCGGCCTGGGTGCCGCCGCCCGTGTAGAGCGGGATGGTCAGTGACAGTGAGGCAACGGACTGGCTGCCCTCCTGCTGGGTAAAAAGGGCGTTCTCCAGACTGGTTTCCTGGTAGGAGGCGCTCAGCTCAAGGGTTGGCAAATGACCGGACTTTGCCGCTTTCAGGCTGGCTTCGCTGGCATTGAGTTGCCTCAGGGCCGCCTGAATAGACCAGTTTTGCTCCACCGCGGTTGCTTCCCACGAAGTCGGATCCATGGGCTCCGGGCGCCCGAGCGGAAAATTCTGCCTGAGATTTTCCATGGCGTCCGGATATTCTCCGGTTAACCGGGCCAGTTGTTCCCTGGCCACATTCAGGTCGTTGTCGGCGGCGATGCGCTGGCTCCTGGCATCGTCGTAGCTGGCACGCGCTTCATAGACTTCGGTGACGGCAATGAGCCCCACGTCAAACCGTTCCCGGGCCTGTTCGTACTGGCGCTGGATGGCCGTCTCAGTCGCTTTTGCGGTTGTGACGGTGTCCCTGGCGCGCAGGACATCGAAGTAGGCGGTTGCCACATCCAGAATCAGTTGTTGCTGGGCCAGGTTGTACTGGGCCTCGGCCGCCTCGGTCTGGAACTGGCTGGCTTCGTAGCTGAACCAGTCTTGAGCCCGGAACAGTGGCTGAGTCAGCTCGACGCCGTAGCGGTAGGTTCGATAACTGTCTCCCGAGAAGAGTTGCCGCGTCAGCTCATCGGCGTTTGCCCCCCCGGGTATATTCCTGGGCTCGAAACTTGTGTAGCTTGCTGACCCAACCGCCGAGATTTTGGGCAGCAGGGCGCTCTTGCTGACATCGCTGGTTGCCTGCTGCGCCTGGAACTGCGCCAGGGACGAGGCAATGCCGGAGTCATAGGACAGTGCCTTTTCATAGGTTTCCATCAGATCCAGAGAGAACGCAGGCTGGGCTGCGAGCAGGCTGATCAATCCTGGAAGTAAACGCTTATTCATTGCTTCTCCTGACAAACTATCTCCGGGTATCCCTGATCTGGATAGGGGGTTCGGAAGGCCTGTATTCAAGGTATGGGCCGGTGCCGACGGTGACCCAAAGGTATTGGTTGCTCATTATGGACAATAAACGCCTCCGCCTCTACACTTGCAGAGTTCACTCATTTTGTGAGCAGTTCGCGTCTTGACGGGGTGCTGATACACCGAAAACCGGTGGTTGGCTGAGATTGCAGTGCGGAACCCGCAACCTGATCCGGATAATACCGGCGTAGGGATTAAGACCATTCAAAACGTGCTGGTTCCAGCCTCTTCCGTACCGGAAGGCCCGTCATACGCGACCCGACAACCCTATAACACCGGGAGCAGACCATGACGGACTTGCCAGCCTATCTCAGTGAATCCGCGGCGGCGGATTCCGCCGCCATCAAACCATTATCAGGCTCACGAAAAGTATACGTGCAGGGTAGCCGATCCGATCTGCGGGTACCTATGCGGGAAATTACCGTGCAGGACACGCCCACGGAGATGGGCGGCGAGCCGAACCCTCCGGTGGTTGTGTACGATACGTCCGGCCCGTACACAGATCCTGAAGCTGCTATTGATCTTCGTAAAGGCCTCAAACCAGTCCGCGCCGCCTGGATCGCCGAACGCGGTGATGTGGAACAGCTTCCGGACTATTCTTCCGGGTTCACCCGCCGCCGTATGAAAGACCCCCAGCTTGACCCGCTGAGGTTCATGGACGAGCGAAAACCGCTACGGGCCAAACCTGGCCAAAACGTTTCCCAGATGCACTACGCCCGGCAGGGTATCGTGACCCCGGAGATGGAGTACATCGCCATCCGTGAAAACATGAAGCTGCAGGAGGCCCGGGAACAGGGTCTGCTGAAAGACCAGCATCCCGGACAGTCCTTCGGTGCGGGCCTGCCGGACCAGATTACCCCCGAATTCGTCCGGGACGAAGTGGCTCGCGGCCGCGCCATCATCCCCGCGAACATCAATCACCCGGAATCCGAGCCGATGATCATTGGCCGTAACTTTCTGGTGAAGATTAACGGCAACATTGGCAACTCAGCGGTCAGCTCCTCCATTGAGGAAGAAGTCGAGAAACTGACCTGGGGCATCCGCTGGGGCGCCGATACCATCATGGACCTGTCTACCGGCAAGAACATCCACGAGACCCGGGAATGGATCATCCGCAACTCCCCGGTACCCATCGGCACCGTTCCGATCTATCAGGCACTGGAGAAGGTCGGTGGTGTCGCCGAAGACCTGACCTGGGAAATCTTCCGGGACACCCTGATTGAACAGGCCGAGCAGGGCGTGGATTACTTCACCATCCATGCCGGCGTTCGCCTGCACCACGTGCCGCTCACCGCCAAGCGCACCACCGGCATCGTTTCCCGGGGCGGTTCGATCATGGCCAAGTGGTGTCTCGCTCACCACAAGGAAAGCTTCCTGTACGAGCATTTCGAAGACATCTGCGAAATCATGAAAGTCTACGATGTCTCTTTCAGCCTCGGCGACGGCCTGCGCCCCGGCTCCATCGCCGACGCCAACGACGCAGCCCAGTTCGGCGAACTGGAAACCCTGGGTGAGCTGACCAAAATTGCCTGGAAACACGACGTCCAGTGCATGATCGAAGGCCCCGGCCACGTGCCCATGCATCTGGTAAAAGAGAACATGGACAAGCAACTGGAATGCTGCGACGAAGCCCCGTTCTACACCCTCGGCCCGCTGATCACCGACATCGCCCCGGGCTATGATCACATTACCTCCGGCATCGGCGCGGCGATGATCGGGTGGTATGGCTGCGCCATGCTCTGCTATGTGACCCCCAAAGAGCACCTGGGCCTGCCCAACAAGGACGACGTAAAAACCGGCATCATCACCTACAAGATCGCCGCCCACGCCGCCGACCTGGCCAAGGGCCACCCGGGCGCCCAGATCCGCGACAACGCCCTCTCCAAGGCCCGTTTCGAGTTCCGCTGGGAAGACCAGTTCAACCTCGGCCTGGACCCGGACACGGCCCGCGCCTACCACGACGAAACCCTGCCGAAGGAATCCGCCAAGGTGGCCCACTTCTGCTCCATGTGCGGCCCGAAGTTCTGCTCCATGCAGATCTCCCAGGAGGTTCGGGATTACGCGAAGGAGCATGGCCTCGATGAGGTATCCGCAGTGGATGCGGGCATGCAGGAGAAATCCCGGGAGTTCGTGGAGTCTGGGAGCAAGCTCTACGACAAGGTCTAAAGCCGTACTTTGAGTTTTCCTGGTGGCTCTGTCTGGGCGTGAGTAATTCGTATGAGTGGTTTTGCCTGTAATTAAAGACATCATATTCAAAGTTTGGTTTGGAGGGTCTTATAGGCGAAAGCACATTGTCCGATAGGGTGTGTCGGGACCGGGTTCCCAAAACTGTGCGGAGCCATGGATGGCGGAGCTCAAGCGTCACATGGACGTGCCGTAAGGAGCGTGTTTTGGGAACCCGGTCCCGACACACCCTCCCCCGAAAACAACAAGCTGGGGCCGGAGCTAGAGCTTGAAGTAAGACCCAAGTAAAGGCTATCGTTCAAAGTCGATTCAACAACCGGATGAAAGATGACCAAACCGTTCCAGTTTAAAGCCAGCGACGTCAAAGTCGAAAAACGCGAAACCGTCTTCCAGGGCTTCTTCCGTATGGACAAGCTCTGGCTGACACACCCGCGTTTTGATGGCGGGGACATGCCCGTGTTTACCCGGGAACTCTTTATCCGGGGCGATGCCACCTGCGTGCTGCCCTACGACGCTGAACGGGATGAAGTCGTACTCCTTGAACAGTTTCGCCTCGGCGCCTTGGGCCGCACGCAATCGCCCTGGTTGCTGGAACTGGTCGCCGGCATGAACGAAGATGGCGAAAGCCCGGAAGAGGTTGCCCGGCGGGAAGGGCAGGAAGAGGCCGGGCTTACTTTTCAGCGGCTCGACAAGATCTGCGATTACCTGGTTTCTCCCGGTGGCAGCACCGAGATGATCCACCTTTACTGTGGCCGCATCAGCACGGAAGATGCAGGCGGTCTTTATGGCATGGAACACGAACACGAGGATATTCGCGCCCACGTCGTTTCCTCGGAAGATGCCATAGCGATGATCCACGATGGCCGCATCAACAATGCTGCCGCCATTATTGCCCTCCAGTGGCTTGAACTGAATCGGGCCCGTTTGAGGAGAGGGTGGCAGTAATGGGTGAGTGGACCATGAAACCCAAGCGGTATGTTCCGGACCTGCGTCAGCTCGGTGCCCTGTGTGATGGCAACTACCGGAGACTGCAGAAGCTGCGTCAGCTGGAAGTGGACGGTAAGCCCGTGTGCGAGTTTGAGTTGCACCGGGAGAATCATTACCTCGGGCGTGTCCGTATCCAGGTGCTGCAGACTGCAAGGTTTACCGAAACCCTGCTGCTTGAGCAGGTGCACAACCCGGGGCGCTGGCTCAATAATCCGCAAATGACCGTCCGGGTCTACCACGATGCTTCCATGGCCGAGGTCATCAGCTGTTACCGGGATCGCCAGATTGCCCCTGTGAATGACTACCCCAACCGTTTTATGCACCACCCGGACGAGAAGGTCCAGGTCAACGGCTTTCTGGCCGACTGGCTGGATTATTGTCTGCGGTTTGGCCACCTTCCCATGGAACATGCCGCCTGGTCTGCCGGTGAAGGCGTCGACTGAAACGACGTTTTAAAGGGCGGCAGGCAGTACTAAAGTGGTGTGGCCATGGCCCCCTGATGTGCCATAGTTGTCAAAAATTGCAATATATCGTCCGAGCCTGGCCAGAATGTGACTCCAGTTCGATTCGCGAGTGATAAATCCGCAAACTGACGTCGTACACTTGTGTCCAGACCAAGTGTTGCGCAGCGAGTAGATCCAGAACGCCATGACCATTAAGGAAGAAACCCGGCCGCTCCGGGTATTGCAACTGACCGATCCGCACCTGATGGCGCGTGCCGACGGGGACCTGCTGGGCGTTAAGACCCGCGAAAGCCTGCAGGCAGTCATTGCAGAAGTGCTGAAGGTACACGGCCAGCCTGACCTGATACTGGCCACCGGGGATCTGGCCCAGGATGGTTCGGTGGACGCCTATCGCGTGTTTGGAGAGAGCCTTGAGGTGTTTTCCTGCCCCTCCACGTGGATTGCGGGCAATCACGACCGTATCGAAAACCTGGAAAGAGTTGCCGCAGAGTTCGATGCGAACCAGCGCCATGTGATCCAGGGCGGGTGGCAGTTCGTGATGCTGGACTCCTCCGTGCCCGGCAAGGTCTTTGGTGCCCTGGCCGATTCGGAGCTGGAGTTCCTGGCCCAAGCCCTGGAGCAGCATCCGGATCTGCCAGCCGTCGTTGCATTGCACCACCATCCCGTAGACATCGGATCTGACTGGATGGAAAAGATTGGCCTCACCAACCGGGATGCCTTCTGGCGGGTTGTGGACCGGTTCCCTCAGGTAAAAATTGTGTTGTGGGGACATATCCATCAGGAACACGAACGCGAGCGCCATGGTGTGCAGCTGATGGCCACGCCGTCTACCTGCATTCAGTTCACCTCCGGTTCCAGCAAGTTCGCCGTTGAGGACTTGCCACCTGGCTACCGCTGGTTTGAGTTCCATGACACCGGGGACTTCATGACGGAAGTCCGCCGGGCCACAGATTTCCAGTTCGAGCTGGATCAGAACAGCACCGGTTACTGAATCCGCTCTCGCAGCTCACGGGCTGCAGCCACCATGTTCTTGAGCGCCGGAATGACTTCCTCCCATTGACGGGTCTTCAGGCCGCAGTCCGGGTTAACCCATAGCCGCTCCGCTGGTATCTGCTCTGCAGCCTTCACCATAAGCGACTTGATCTGCTCGCTGTCCGGTATGTTGGGGGAGTGAATGTCGTAGACGCCGGGGCCGATGTCGTTCGGATACCGGAAGCCCCGGAATGCATCGAGCAGCTCCATGTCCGAACGGGATGTTTCGATGGTGATGACATCTGCGTCCATGCGAGCGATGGCTTCGATTATGTCGTTGAATTCCGAGTAACACATGTGAGTATGGATTTGGGTTTCATCTCGAACGCCGTTGGCGGCAATCCGAAATGCCTCTATCGCCCAGTCCAGGTAGTCGCTCCAGTCTGATTTCCGCAGCGGAAGGCCTTCCCTCAGGGCCGCCTCATCAATCTGGATAATGCCAACGCCGGCGGCTTCCAGATCAAGCACTTCCTCCCGAATCGCCAGCGCCAGCTGCAGGCAGGTATCCCTGCGGGGCTGGTCGTCCCGTACGAAGGACCAGTTAAGAATCGTCACGGGACCGGTCAGCATGCCCTTTACAGGTTTTTCGGTCAGTGACTGGGCGTAGCGAGTCCACTCCAGGGTCATGGCTCTCGGGCGGGAAATGTCGCCGAACAGAATGGGCGGTTTCACGCAACGGGAGCCGTAAGACTGGACCCAGCCGAACTGGCTGAAGGCATAACCCTCAAGCTGTTCGCCGAAGTATTCAACCATGTCATTGCGCTCCGCCTCGCCATGCACCAGAACATCCAGGCCCAGTATTTCCTGCTCGTCAATGCAACGGCTTACTTCCTCACGAATCCGTTGCCTGTAGGCGGCTTCTGTCAGTGTGCCCTTACGGAATTGCAGGCGAGCCTGGCGGATGTCCCGTGTCTGGGGGAAGGACCCAATGGTCGTGGTTGGAAACAGGGGCAGGTCAAGTTTCTGTTGCTGGGCTGTGATGCGCGCTGAGTAGGGGCTTTGCCGCTGACCGAGGTCCGGCCTGATTGCCTGGATTCGGGTCTCTATCGAGGGGTTATGAACCCTTCCGGACGTTTTCCGGTTTTCCGTCGCTAGAGCGGATTCAGCCAGTTCCTTACGGACTGCGTTTCTGCCCTGATTCAGGGCGGTGGCGAGAATGGCCAACTCGTCCAGTTTCTGAAGGGCAAACGCCAGCCAGCCGCGGATTTCCGGGTCCAGCTTTTCTTCGCTGTTGAGATCTACCGGAACATGCAGCAAAGAGCAGGACGGCGCCAGCCACAGGCGATCACCCAGTTTTTCATGGACCTGCTCCAGCCAGTCCAGGGTCTTGCCGAGATCTGTTCGCCAGATATTCCGGCCGTTGATAACACCCAGGGAAAGTTGTTTGTGGGGTGGCAGCCAGTCCACCATCCGCGCTACTTCCTGTGGCGCGCTGATGGCGTCGAGGTGTAGGCCGGCAACCGGCAGTTCGCAGGCCATTTGCAGGTTTTCCCGCAACTCACCGAAGTAAGTGGTTACCAACAGCTTGAGGCGGCTGGTCTTGAGATGGTGGTAGGCCAGGCTGAAGGCGTGGCGCCAGTCTGCATCAAGATCGGCGACCAAGGCGGGCTCGTCCACCTGAACCCAGTCGATTCCATGATTCGACATCAGATCCAGAAGTTCCGAGTACACAGGCAAAAGGGAGTCCAGCAGGGTCAGCCGGTCACTGTCGTCTTTGGATTTTCCCAGCCAGAGATAGGTCACCGGGCCGATAATCACCGGTTTAGGAATCAGCCCCTGGGCCCTGGCTTCGTTGATCTGTTCAATCAGCCGGTCGGCATTGAGCTGGAAACGGGTGTCCTGCTGGAATTCCGGCACGATGTAGTGATAGTTGGTGTCGAACCACTTGGTCATTTCTCCTGCCTGCACGCCACAGCAGGACGGCTCCTGCCCGGAGCGGCCCCGGGCTACCCGGAAATACTGATCGAGCGCGCTGCCTCCGGTCTCGCTCACCCGTTCGGGCAGGTTGCCCAGGGTAAAGCTCATATCCAGAACCTGATCGTAAAACGAGAAATCGCCCACCGGAACCCGGTCCAGCTTCCGCTGGCTATGCCAGTGCTTTCGGCGCAGGTCAGTACCTGTGATCTGCAGTTCTTCTTCGGTGATTTGCCCTTTCCAGAAGGCTTCCTGGGCAAATTTCAGCTCCCGGCGGGCGCCAATGCGCGGGAAGCCGAGATTGTGTGTGGTCACCATGGTGTTGTCCTTTGTTCAATCGTGTTGTTTGCAGGAGGGGTCAGGTTATCGCCCTTGCGAGATGAAAAATAATGGTAAAATTTCAGGTATCAATGAATTTAGCTCATGTTTGGAGGCGGAATGATTGAGCGTGGCCATCTGGAAATTCTCAGGGCGGTGGATCAGCAGGGGTCCCTGACGGCGGCCGCCGAGCGGCTACACCTGACCCAGTCTGCTCTGAGCCATTCGGTCCGAAAGCTGGAGCGACAGCTTGGTACGGACATTTGGGTGCGGGAGGGGCGGCAGCTGCGGCTGACCCAGTCAGGTGAGTATTTACTTGCCCTGGCCAACAGGCTATTGCCGCAGATTGAGCACGCCGAGATGCTGATTGGTCAGTTTGCCAAGGGTCAGCGGGGAACCCTCCGCATCGGGATGGAATGCCACCCCTGTTATCAGTGGCTGCTGAAAGTAGTGGGGCCCTACCTGGAGCAGTGGCCGGGGGTGGATGTGGATGTGAAACAGAAATTCCAGTTCGGCGGCATTGGCGCCCTGTTTGGCCACGATATCGACATGCTGGTAACGCCAGACCCATTGCACCGTCCTGGTCTGGTCTTTGAGCCGGTGTTTGATTACGAGCAGGTACTGGTGGTGGGGGCGGATCATCCGCTGGCTGGCAAACTCTGGGCAGAACCGGAGGATCTGGAAAACGAGACTCTGATTACCTACCCGGTAGAGATTGAGCGGCTGGATATCTACACGCGTTTTCTACTGCCGGCCCATGCCAGCCCGGCGCGGCATAAAACCATTGAAACCACGGACATCATGCTGCAGATGGTCGCAGCAGGGCGCGGTGTGGCAGCCTTGCCGCGATGGCTGGTGGAAGATTACGGGGGGCGGATCCCGGTAAGGGCTGTTCAGCTTGGTAAGACAGGTATTCCCAAACAGATCTTTCTGGGGCTTCGCGAGCGGGATCGGGAGGTGGATTATCTGAATTCGTTCATGACGTTGGCAAGAGAGGTTCGCTGGAGCTAGTGTCTTCGGTTAAACTGCGCAAAAAATTAGTTCAGGAAACCAGACTATGAGTGAGATACCCGCAGACCTGAAATACATTGAGACACACCAGTGGGTTCGCGTGTCTGACGATGGCACAGCGACGGTCGGCATTACGGATTTTGCCCAGGAGCAGTTGGGTGATGTGGTTTATATCGGCGTTCCGGATGTGGGCGCGACGGTTAACGGTGGTGAGGAAGCCGGTGTGGCGGAGTCTGTGAAGTCGGCTTCGGATGTGTTCAGTCCGGTGACCGGTGAGGTTCTCGAGGTGAATGAGAGCCTGGAGGATGAGCCGGAGAAGGTCAATGAAGACCCCTATGGCGATGGCTGGCTGTATAAAGTGAAGCTGGCGGATGCCGGTGAGCTCGATGGCCTGATGGATGCTGCGGCGTATTCCGAGCATGTGGCTGCCGAGGAGTAGCAATTTTCCTTTGGTGCATGAGCAAGCGGGCTGGGCTTCCGAAAACACGCTCCTGGCGGCCCATCCCTGGGGCGCTTGGGCTCCGCCCCTCAGCGCTAAATGCTCCTGCGTCGCGCTGAGGGTCCTGGGCAGGCCATCCGTGGCCAGCCCGTGAAGAGTTATCACTCCTCACCCATGGCTCCGCACAGTTTTCGAAAGCCCAGCCCGCTTGCTCCCGTAGTTTGGGTGTTGTCCTCACCCGTTCATGTATAATCCTCGCCCCGAATTTTTCTCTGCCTGGTGGTCGTTATGAACTTCCCTGTCCTCTATCTACGCAAAGGCGCAGAGCGCCGTCTCCGTGCTGGCCACCTTTGGGTATACAGTAACGAGGTGGATACTCGCCGCAGTCCGCTGACGGATTTTGAGGCCGGTGCTCAGGCGGAGCTCCGGGCTTCGAATGACAAGCCGTTGGGTACGGTGTTCGTGAATCCCCATGCGCTGATATGCGGCCGGCTGATCAGTCGGGACCCTGGCCATGGGATGACGCCGCAACGGTTGACCCAGCGGATGGAAGCGGCGCTGGAGTTGCGGAATCGGCTGTTTGACAAGCCGTTTTACCGTTGGGTGTTTGGTGACAGTGACGGGCTTTCGGGGCTGGTGATTGACCGGTTTGGTTCCACCGTCGTTGTGCAGATTTCCACGGCCGGTATGGAGTTGATGAAGGAAGCGGTTGTCCGGGCTGTTCAGCGTCTGGTTCATCCGGAGGCGATCATCCTCAAGAACGATGGCAAGATGCGCAAGGTCGAGGGGCTGGAGACCTATGTGGAGCAGGCACATGGCCCGGAGGTCAGTCTGCTGCAGGTTGAGGAGAACGGCGTCCGTTTTGAGGTTCCGCTGGAGGGTGGCCAGAAAACCGGCTGGTTCTATGATCACCGGATGAATCGGCAGCGTCTTCAGGCCTATGCGCCGGGCAAGCGGGTTCTGGATGTGTTCAGTTACGTCGGTGGCTGGGGTCTTCAGGCGGCCTGTGCCGGGGCCACTCAGGTGACCTGTGTGGACAGTTCGGCCGGTGCGATTGATTCGGTTCACCACAATGCCCGGCTCAATGGTCTGGACAATGTGGAAACGATTGAAGGCGATGCCTTTGAGGCGCTCAAGGCGCTGGCGGATGAGAAGGAAAAGTACGACATCGTGGTGCTGGACCCTCCGGCACTGATTCCCCGGCGCAGGGACCAGAAGGCGGGGGAAGAGGCCTATGCGCGGTTGAACCAGCTTGGCCTGCGTTTGCTGGAGCGGGACGGGGTGCTGGTTTCGGCGTCCTGTTCGATGCATCTGTCGCAGGAGAAACTGGTAGATATCATCCGGGGCAGCGGCCGGAAGATTGACCGCTTTGTCCAGTTGCTGGAGCAGGGGCATCAGGCCCCGGACCACCCGGTAATTCCGGGCATTCCCGAGACCGATTACATCAAGTCCTGCTTTGTCCGCTCGCTTACCGGGTTCTTCTGAAGCCAGTGAAGTCGGGGTCAGATGAAAATGGGGTCAGATGAAATTTTCATCTGACCCCATTTTCATCTGACCCCAAATTTACTTCAGTTGCGCAGCGAGATAACGGGCCAGCCGCTGTCCCGGGCAAACTTCTCCAGGGTGGGATCCGGGTCGACGGCTACCGGGTTGTCCACTTTCTTCAGCAGCGGCAGGTCGTTGTGGGAGTCGCTGTAGAACCAGGCGCCTTCAAGTGTCCTGTCATGGGCTTCCAGCCAGTCGTTCAGGCGTTTGACCTTGCCATCCTGGAAGCTCGGGGTTCCCGCCACTTCGCCGGTGTAGCGGCCGTTCACCAGTTCGGGTTCGGTGGCAATAAGATGCTCAATGCCGAGGGTTTCGGCAATGGGTTCAGTCACAAAGCGGTTGGTGGCGGTAATGATCATCAGGGTGTGGCCCCGCTCCCGGTGGCTGTTCAGGAGGTCTTCCGCGCTGGCCTGCATCATGGGGCGTACTTTCTTCGCCATAAACGCCTCCCGCCAGGCCAGCAGCTCGCCCATGTTATGGCTGGCCAGGGGCTGAAGGGCAAAACCGAGGTAATGCAGGATATCCAGCTCGCCGTTCAGGTATTCCTGATAGAAGCGGTCATTGGCAAGGCGATATTCCTCGGCATCCACAATGCCTTCCTCTACCAGAAATTCACCCCAGGCATGGTCGCTGTCGCCGGCCAGAAGGGTGTTGTCCAGATCAAAAATTGCGAGCGTCAAGCTGTTACCTCCAGTGATCACAGGGCCTGCGGGAAAGCGCGAAGTCTAACACGACCTGTCCTCAACGGCTCCGTTTGCCGAACCCTTGGGATTCTGTAAGAATGAGAGCAACTTGGGCAAATCTGACCGGTGAATTTTTGTACTGGTCTACCGACTTTTAAGAGGACTGTGCCGTGATCGATTCAGACGGTTTCAGACCCAACGTCGGAATCATTCTGGCCAACCACAGGGGAGAAGTTCTCTGGGCAAGGCGAATAGGGCAGGATTCCTGGCAGTTTCCACAGGGTGGTATCAAGCATGATGAATCACCCGAGGAAGCACTGTACCGGGAGCTTGGAGAGGAAATCGGCCTGTGTGCGAACGATGTGGAAATCATCAGTTGCACCCGGGGCTGGCTGAGGTATCGACTCCCGAGGAGGATGGTACGCCACAACTCGCTTCCCGTTTGTGTGGGTCAAAAACAGAAATGGTTCCTGCTGAGGATGTTATCGCCGGATGCGCAGGTTTGCGTGGACGGCACGAATTCACCGGAGTTCGACGGCTGGCAGTGGGTAAGCTACTGGTATCCACTGGGCCAGGTAGTTTCATTCAAGCGTGAAGTGTATCGACGTGCGCTGAGAGAGCTTGCGCCGCGGCTGTTCTACAACATGGAACAGTGGCATCGGGCGGAGCAGAACCGGCGTTTAAAGGAACAACAGAAATGACGGACTGACACCGCCATGCTGAGCATTCTGCGAAGTCTAGTACAAGAGGTAAACAGCGCCCGCGATTTGCAGGAGGCGCTGGATATCATCGTATCGCGGGTGCAGAAGGCCATGGGAACGGAAGTCTGTTCCGTCTACCTGCTCGATCCCGCTACCAACCGCTATATCCTGATGGCCACCGAAGGCCTCTATCGGAAAGCAGTGGGGCAGGTGAGTCTCGCGTATTCCGAGGGCCTTGTCGGTCTGGTGGGCGCCCGTGAAGAACCCATCAACCTGGAAGATGCGCCGTCCCATCCACGCTATCGCTACTTCCCGGAAACCGGGGAGGAGCGATTCCGCTCCTTCCTGGGCGTCCCGATCATTCACCATCGCCGTGTCCTTGGCGTACTCGTTGTTCAGCAGCGGGAAAGCTCCCGGTGTTTCGACGAGGGTGAAGAAGCTTTCCTGGTAACCGTATCGGCACAGCTGGCGGGTGTTATTGCCCACAGTGAAGCGACCGGGGCTATCAGTGGTCTGTCCCTGACCGGAGAAGAGGCTCACGATGTCAGCTTCAGTGGCGTCCCCGGCGCTCCGGGTGTGGCGATCGGGAGTGGCGTTGTGGTTTACCCGTCCGCCGATCTGGATGTGGTTCCTGAAAAACCCACCGACGACATCGACCAGGAACTGGAACTGTTCCGGGCTTCGGTGAAGGCGGTCCGGGAAGATATCGAACGCGTAGCCAAACGGCTCGCCTCGCAGCTGCGCCCGGAAGAGCAGGCGTTGTTCGATGTCTACCTGAGGATGCTGGGCGACGATGCCATGCCCGGCGAGGTCGCAAACAAGATCCGGGAAGGGATCTGGGCCCAGGGTGCTCTGAAGCAGGTGGTCCAGCAGTACATCCGCCACTTCGAGATGATGGACGACCACTACCTCCAGGAACGTGCTGTTGATATCCGGGACCTGGGCCGCCGTCTGCTGTCCCATCTCCAGGAGGGTGAGCAGAAACATCTGAATTATCCGGAACGTACTGTTCTGGTGAGCGAGGAGCTTACGCCCGCCATGCTGGGTGAGGTGCCCAAGGGGCAGCTGGTAGGTCTGGTGTCGGTGAAGGGCTCCAGCAACTCACATGTGGCGATTCTTGCCCGTGCCATGGGTGTGCCCACGGTAATGGGGCTGGTGGATATTCCCGTTAACCAGCTCGATGGCAAGGACCTGATTGTTGACGGTTTTGAGGGCCAGATATTCGCGTCACCGTCTGCGGATCTTCGCTCGTATTACCAGGCGATCTGTGAGGAAGAAGATGAACTGATCCGGGGCCTGGAAGTGCTCAAGGACAAGCCCTGTGAAACCACCGATCATCACCGGGTTTCGCTGCTGGTAAACACCGGGCTGATGACCGATGTCGTTCGCTCGCTGTCCCACGGTGCCGAGGGCATTGGTCTGTACCGGACGGAAGTCCCCTTCATGGTCAAGGACCAGTTCCCCTCCGAGCAGGAGCAACGCGAATATTACCGGGAGCAGCTCGAGGCCTTTGCGCCCAGTCCGGTCACCATGCGCACGCTGGATATCGGCGGCGACAAGGCGTTGACCTACTTCCCGATCCACGAGGAAAACCCGTTCCTGGGCTGGCGCGGCATCCGGGTAACGCTGGACCATCCGGAGATTTTCCTGGTTCAGGTGCGGGCAATGCTCAAGGCCAGCGAGGGCCTGAACAACCTGCAGATCATGCTGCCGATGATTTCCAATATCTCGGAGGTGGAGGAATCCCTGCACCTGATCTACCGGGTGTATCACGAGGTCCGGGAAGAGGGCTACGAGATTCACATGCCGAAAGTCGGTGTGATGATCGAGATTCCCGCAGCGGTCTACCAGATCCGCGAGCTGGCCGACCGGGTGGATTTCCTGTCGGTGGGTTCCAACGATCTGACGCAGTACCTACTGGCGGTGGATCGCAACAACCCGAGGGTTGCCCAGCTCTATCATTCCTACCACCCGGCAGTGCTTCAGGCACTGGTCCGGATTGCCCAGGATGCCCATTCGGTCGGGAAGCCGGTGGGCATTTGCGGGGAACTGGCCGGCGATCCCGGTGGCGCGTTGCTCCTCATGGCCATGGGGTATGATTCCCTGTCCATGAACGCGGCCAGCTTACCAAAGGTCAAATCGGTCATTCGGAGTATCAGCCGGGAGTGGGCCGTCCAATTGCTGGAAGATGTATTGCTGCTGGATTCTCCGCACGTCATCAAGAGTTGTGTGGATCTGGCTCTCCGAAACGCCGGTTTTGGCCGCTACCTGAGGCCCGGCAAGTCAAGCGCCATGGCGGTTTCCGAGGCGGCCGTTTCCTGACGGCGAGCTGTTTCGGCGAATATAGGGTGTGTACTCTAAAGCGGGTTGTTACCTTGGTATCTGCAGTATCCGGTGGTTCAGAACACGGAATCGCACTTTTTGTCCGGAAAAGGAAAGGCTATGAAGGCACCAACTGATCTTAAATCCGCTCCCCGCATCGGGCTTGCCCTGGGCGGTGGTGGTCCTTTGGGCGGAATATACGAGATCGGAGCATTGCGTGCCCTGGACGAAGTGCTGGACGGCCTCGACTTCAACAGTATCGATGTTTATGTCGGGGTAAATGCCGGTTCTTTTGTGGCGGCGAATCTGGCAAACCAGATGACCACCGCACAGCTGTGCCGGATTTTCGTGCGCAATGAGGCCGAGGTTCACCCCTTTCACCCGGAAGTCTTCTATCGGCCGGCATTCCGGGAAATCGGCAGTCGGTTGCTGGCGGTGCCGGGGCTGGTTGCAACCGCGGTGCGCCGGTTTGTGAATAACCCCTACGATCAAAGCCTGCTGGAAGCCATGACCATACTGGCGCAGGCAGCTCCAGCGGGACTGTTTGATAACGAAGGTCTGCATGAATATCTCAAGCGTGCCTTTACCATGCTGGGGCGGACCAACGATTTCCGCCAGCTGAAGCGTAGCCTCTACATAGTGGCAGCCGATGTCGAGAGTACGGAGGCAGTCTGTTTTGGTGCCCCGGGCTTTGACCATGTGCCCATTTCAAAGGCGATTCAGGCAAGCACCTCGTCGCCGGGCCTGTATGTGCCCGTGAATATTGATGGCCGCTATTACGTGGACGGCACCCTGCGCAAGGGGTTGCACGCCTCCGTTGCCTTCGAAGATGGCGCGGATCTCGTATTCGCCGTGAATCCCCAGGTGCCCATTGATGCCAGCGCTGCGGTCCGTGCCGGATCCATGAAGCCAGGTGAGCTGACCCGATCCGGTATGCCGAACCTGTTGTCCCAGATGTTCCGGACCATCGTCTACTCACGTATGCAGTCCGGTATTGCCCAGTACGCCCGGGACTATCCAGACAAGGACATTCTGCTGTTCGAGCCAACCCGCGACGACGCCAAACTGTTCTTCTCCAATGTGTTCAGTTTCCAGTCCCGGCGCATGGTCTGCGAACATGCCTACCAGATGACCCGGCGGGATCTCCTGAACCGCGCGGACCAGTTGGAGCCCAAGCTGGCGAAATACGGCATCAAACTGCGGCGGGATCGTCTGGAAGACGAACAGCGCACGATCAGTACCAGCCTTTACGGGGAAATGCTGCCCCTGTATGTGGCCAAGGGCAGAAAGAAAAGGGCAGACAAGGGGAAGCTGGCAACCGGCCTTGAGAATGTCACCCACCTCTTTTCGAAAGCCGAGTAATCGGGGGTCAGATGAAATTGGGGTCAGATGAAATTTCATCTGACCCCAATTTCATCTGACCCCAACTTCACGTTTAGAGGATAAACCGGCTCAGATCCTCGTCTTCTGCCAGCTCTCCAAGTTTTTCATCCACATACTCGGACGTGACCTCAAAGCCATCGGTAACCTCGTCGCCGGCATCGAAGGACAGGGTCTCGAGCAACCGTTCAAGTACGGTATGAAGCCGCCGGGCACCAATGTTTTCGGTGCTTTCGTTAACCTTCCAGGCAACCTCCGCGATACGGGCGATGGCGTCTTCGCGGAAAGTCAGTTTTACGCCTTCGGTTAACATCAGCGCCTCATACTGCTGAACCAGGGACGCATCCGGTTCGGTCAGAATGCGCTTGAAGTCCTCTGGGGTGAGTGCCTGCAGCTCCACCCGGATTGGCAGGCGGCCCTGGAGTTCCGGAATGAGGTCCGAAGGCTTGGACAGGTGGAACGCCCCGGAGGCGATAAACAGGATGTGATCAGTGCGTACCGCGCCATACTTGGTGCTTACCGTGCTGCCCTCGATCAGCGGTAACAGATCACGCTGAACGCCTTCGCGGGATACATCGGATGAGGTGTTTTCCGAGCGCTTGGCGACCTTGTCGATTTCATCAAGGAACACGATCCCATTCTGTTCCACTGCCTCGATGGCCTTCTGCTTGATCTCTTCCTCGTTGACAAGCTTGGCGGCCTCTTCCTCCTTGACCCGCTTCAGGGCATCCGAAACCTTCATCTTGCGGGTCTTGCGCTTGTCGGAGGAGAGATTGGAAAACATGCTTTGCAGCTGATTGGTCATCTCCTCCATGCCCGGAGGCGCCATGATTTCCACGCCGGCACCGGAGTTGCGCAGGTCGATTTCAATTTCCTTGTCGTCCAGCTCGCCTTCCCGGAGCTTTTTCCGGAACAGCTGGCGGGTGGATGAGTCTGAGCTGCGCTGGCTGTCTTCGCCGAAATCCCTGGGTGGCGGAATGAGTGCATCCAGAATCCGGTCTTCCGCCGCATCGAGTGCCTGGCTTTCATGGCGCTTCATCTCTGCTTCACGCAGCATTTTTACGGCCATGTCCGCCAGGTCCCGAATAATGGATTCGACATCGCGGCCAACATAACCCACCTCGGTGAACTTGGTGGCTTCCACTTTCAGGAACGGAGCATCGGCCAACCTGGCCAGGCGCCGGGCAATCTCGGTTTTACCGACACCGGTGGGGCCGATCATCAGAATGTTCTTCGGTGTAATCTCATCACGCAGGCTGCTGTCCAGCTGCATCCGGCGCCAGCGATTTCTCAGGGCGATGGCTACCGCCCGCTTGGCTTCTTGCTGGCCCACGATGTGTTTGTTGAGTTCGTGGACAATCTCACGGGGAGTCATTGCAGGCATGGTTGCTCCGGATCAGTCGTTTTTGGAGAGCACTTCAAGGGTGCGATTGTGATTGGTGTAGATGCAAATGTCAGCGGCGATATCCAGGCCCTTCTCGACAATCTCGTGGGCGGAAAGATCGGTGTTCTCGAGCAGGGCCCGGGCCGAGGCCTGGGCAAAAGGACCGCCTGAGCCAATGGCAATCAGACCCTGTTCCGGCTCAATGACGTCGCCGTTGCCGGTAATAATCAGCGAGGCGGTCTTGTCAGCCACGGCCAGCAAGGCTTCCAGCCGGCGCAGCGCCCTGTCCGTTCGCCAGTCTTTCGCCAGCTCCACCGCGGCCCTGGTGAGGTTGCCCTGGTGTTTCTCCAGCTGGGCCTCGAATCGTTCAAACAGGGTGAAGGCATCGGCCGTGCCACCGGCAAACCCGGCGATCACCTGGCCGTTGTAGAGGCGGCGAACCTTCCGGGCATTGCCTTTCATTACGGTGTTGCCCAGGGAAACCTGGCCGTCGCCACCCATGGCAACTTCGTCATCGCGCCTGACAGAAAGAATGGTAGTCATTGGGGCTCCAATTGCCTGATTGAACTTAGTATCCGCAAGTTATGGAGGCTTCTGACTGGAATTCAAGAGTGCTCCGGCTGGGGAGAAGGCCCGGGTTGGGTTTTTGCTTTCCAAAACACGGGCCGGAAAACGAAGATCAACCTTCCTTGGGAACCTTCCGAACCAATGGCTGGATGCTGAGGGAAACCAGCTTGTCGATTGCAGAGTTCATCTGGCTGCGGGACGTGAACGGCCCTACGTTGACCCGGTACCAGATGGAACCATTGTCCAGATTAATCCGCTGGATGCTCGCACGCAGGCCCTGGAAGGCAATCTGGGCCCGCTGGCGTTCGGCGTCTTCCTTGCTGCGGAAGGAGCCTGACTGCACCAGGTAGTCGAAGTCCTGTTGGGTTGGGCCAGGAGTGTACTCGTCAACTTTGGGGGGTACGACCTCGGATTCCGGCAGCATGTCATAAAAGCGGAATGCCGGTTTCTGGTCTTCCTGGCGGGCTGTTTCCGCTGGCTTTTTGGCTGTTTTTTGGGCCGGTTTTTCAGTCGCTGGCCGAACGTTGCCGCCTGGACCGGGCGGCAGGGAGTTCAGGTAGACAATAAAACCGATGAACCCGCCGACGGCCGCCAGAGACAAAATCCACTTCAGCGACAACCCCCCGCGCTGCGAGCGGGCAGTGGCTGCCGGTTTTGGCCGGGCAGCCTTCGCCTTGGCCTGTTTCACAGGTTTGCGGCGCACGGTGGCTGAAGCCTTGGTTGATGACCTGTCTTTACGGGCGTAGTCTCGGGACATTCGTTTTACATCTCTTCCGGGGCGCTGACGCCCAGCAGGTCCAGGCCGTTGGCGATAACCTGCCTGATTGCAAGGTAAAGGCTGACACGGGCATCGCGGGTGGCTGTGTCTTCGATTAACACCTTGTGAGCGTTGTAGTAAGTGTGGAACTGGCCCGCCAGGTCCCGCAGGTAGTGCGTCAGATGGTGCGGCTCACGCTGGGCGGCGGAATTGGCAATCAGTTCCGGGTATTTGGCCAACTGGTTGGCCAGTTCTTTTTCCTCGTCCAGGGTCAGCAGTGACAGATCACCCACGCATTCGTTGCGACCGCGCTCCACGCCTTCCTCCGCCAGTTTGCGAAGCACACTGCAGATGCGCGCATGGGCATACTGAATGTAGTACACCGGGTTTTCATTGGTCTGAGAGCGGGCAAGATCGATATCGAAGGTCAGTTGGGAGTCGACGCGCCGGGCGGCCAGGAAGAACCGGGTGGCGTCGCGGCCAACTTCATCGATCAGGTCCCGGACGGTGACATAGCTGCCGGCCCGTTTGGAGATTTTTACCTCCTGGCCGGAGCGGATGACCATGACCATCTGGTGCAGAACATAGTCTGGCCAGCCTTCAGGGATTCCGGCGTTCAGCGCCTGCAAGCCGGCACGAACGCGGGTAACGGTAGAATGGTGATCGGCACCCTGTTCGTTGATAACGGTGGTAAAGCCCCGCTGCCATTTGTCGAAGTGATAGGCCACATCCGGCAGGAAGTAGGTGTAGCCACCGTCTTTCTTGCGCATGACGCGGTCTTTGTCATCGCCGAATTCTGTGGTTTTCAGCCACAGGGCGCCGTCCTGCTCGTAGGTGTAGCCGTTTTCCTGCAGGCGCCTGACCGTGGCTTCGACCTTGCCTTCCTCATAAAGGGAGGACTCAAGAAAATAGACATCAAACTGGACACCGAAGGCTTTCAGATCCAGATCCTGCTCCCGGCGCAGGTAGGCCACGGCAAACTCCCGGATGGCGTCACGGTCTTCCGGATCTGCCTTGGCAGTCACCTCGCGGTCATCCGCGGTCACTGTCTCGCCGGCGAGGTAGGCGTTGGCCACGTCAATGATGTAATCGCCGCGGTAGCCATCCGCCGGCCAACTGTCGTTTTCCGGGGTCAGACCTTTCACCCGTGCCTGAACTGAAAGCGCCAGATTGTTGATCTGGGCACCGGCATCGTTGTAATAAAACTCCCGGGTTACATCGTAGCCGTTGGCTTCCAGCAGCCGGCACAGGCAGTCGCCAATCGCCGCGCCGCGTCCGTGGCCGACATGCAGGGGGCCAGTGGGATTGGCTGATACAAACTCCACCTGCACTTTTTCGCCTTTGCCCTGATTGTTACGGCCAAAGCCTTGTCCTTCATCCAGAATCGAATTCACGACTTCGAACGCACTGGCGGTGCTCATGAAGAAATTGATAAAGCCCGGCCCGGCGATCTCCACCTTCTCCACCGCCTTGCTCTGTGGCAGCTTTGCAATCAGTGCTTCCGCCAGCTGACGGGGCGGGCAGCCGGCTGCTTTGGATGCGACCAAAGCAATATTGCAGGCGTAATCACCGTGGGACTTGTCCTTGGTATTGCCTACCTGGGGGGTAAAAGACTGGTCCGCCGGCAGAGTACCATCGGATTGGAGCGCTGCCAGTGCAGACTGGAGCAGTTCGGAAACGGTCTCTTTCATGCTGTCAGATGACTCGGTTTGCTGGAGAATTGGAATCGGGGGCTGGGCGCCCGTTGATAATAGAAGGGGGTCATTATCGCGGAAAGGCGTGGCGTACTCAAATTCAGTAAGAAAAGCCCCGCACGTAGGCGGGGCTTTCAAGGTCAGTCGTTCACATTACAGGCCTGGTCGCTTCCATACAGGCCTTCTATCCCGCCGGGAGGTGGGATATCGGTATTGTTCAAATCAGAGGCTGCACATGAAAGAAAGAACTCTGAAGATTCGACACTTTCCGAGCCGCCCACGCGGACAGTTGCGGTCAGCTCCACTCTCACCCAGTTGCAGTGGCTTTGCGGATAGATCAGTGAGAAGTCTGCCGATCCATCGGTCGCTGAAATAACAGAAGATGCACTGGTCGTCGCTGAGTTAGTTGGCTCAAGCGCTAAGCTTCCATTAATGTCCTCTCCAGCATCCAGCTGTCCGTTGCGATTTAGGTCTTCGGCATCACAGAAAACTGGGTTGCCTGGGCTAATAACCCACGTGTCGTCTATCGAGGGCACATAACTTCCTTTAATGTAGCCAGTAGGGAGTACGCTAAGCTCGATGTTGGCATTTTCGACAGGAGCACCGTTCGCATCGGTCACGATTGCCACATAGTCCTTGATATAGCGTACGGTGTCCGGCTCAATGATCTCGTTACCAGTTCCGATTGCAAGTCGCAGCGCTTGCCTTGCAACTGTAAGAGTGACGGTGTCCGAAATGGACCCTGCGACAGTTGCCTGTATCTCTACTCCACCCCGCCCACTGGTGTTTGCCCCAGCTTGGTAAATGGTCGAAGCGCGCCCTTGAGAATCTGTGACGTCCCGGCTTGATGTGAGGCTACCGCCGCTGCCGTCCTCTAGGATACTGAAGGAGACTTCCTGATTTTTGACAAGGTTGTTGTCTGCGTCTCGAATAACCGCGACAATTTCCGTTGTTTCACTCAGGTCGAGTTGGGTTTTGATTGCTTGCAAGTTGATCTCATCGGGCGTGGTCGCGACGAATTCGAAGGTAAGGTCGGCGGAAAGCCCCGAATTAGTATCAGATGCGGTAATGGTCGAAATGCCTGCGTTGGTTGACGAAATGTCAATGCTGGCTTGGCCGCCTGACGTAGTCACCACGCCACTTGCTGGAGTCAGCGTCCCACGGGTCGCTGTAAACTGTATCTGTGTACCGTCTGCAACTGGGTTTCCATTTACCAGCCACTCCATGGTTACTTCTTGTTGGGTGTTCAGGTCTACTTCGGTATTTGGGGCAGGCGATGTGAAGCCGAAGCTGTCGCCGGCTACAACGATATCGCGAGTAGTGGAGATGGTACTTGAACCGCTATAGGCGGCGGCTGTAACCGTTGCTGTTCCTCCCGTGGAGCCACTATTTAGCTGGACATCTACCAAGCCATTAGTGCTGGTCGTCAGGGTTGATGCGGAGAGGGTGCCTAAAGTTGTCGAAAGATTGACGGTCTCGCCTGAAATGCCATTTCCATCTGCGTCAGAGAGAGTCACGCGGAGCGCCGTGCTTGAGCCGAGGGAAATGGAGGTGGGGCCGGAAATTGCCAGAGAGGTTCCAGATATATCCACGCTGACCGAGTCTGAGATCGATCCGCTTTGGGCGGTGATGGTCACGGTTCGATTTCGAGGATCACCGTCTGTTGTCAGGATGGCCGACGCGACTCCTGCCTGATCGGTTTCACCCTGTGTAACTTCGAGAGTTCCACCGTTAGTTGCGCTGAAGCTGACTGTAACCCCTTGCAAAAGAACGCCATTGGAGTCCTTAACTCGGGCTGTGATAGCCGACTGGGCATTGGTTGAGGTGTCTAACCTCACGGGACTGGCGACCAGATCAATGGTTCCGGCTTCCGCTGTATCTGGAGAGGTCGTTGGATTTCCGCCTCCACCGTTGTTCGGAGAGCCAGCGAGAGGGCTTGAGTTCTCGTCCACAGGCCGAGAGCAGAAGCGCTAGTAGAATAGCCGTAGAGCGCGCAAGGATGTTCCCTGACATTATTTTTTCTCCAGTTTCCATTTACAGCAAAAGCCTTCAGATGCGCATTCCCTGCACGAGAACCGCAAGCTCAGGTGTTTTCACAGGATTGGTTGTTAGTTTGCTGAAAATCATAGCACAGGATCTCGATCCGCAATGATGATTAGTATTCATTTATGAAAAACTTTGTAACCTGTCGCTCAGCCTAAAGGCCAGGCAATCAGCCGGTTTCCTGCGGATCAACATCAATCATCCATTTGACCCCGGCCGGCAGCTTTCGCTGGTCCAGTTCCTGGCAGATTCCGGTCAGCAAACTGTTCAGCCGCTTTCGGTTCCGGGCGTTCAGGATCAGTTGTGCGCGGTGCTTGTCGGCGCGTCGGGCAATCATTGCGGGCAGTGGGCCCCAGGTTTCAATGCCCGGAGCATGGGTGAGCGGTTTGATGGCGTCCAGGACTTGCAGGCTCTTTTCCATGGTGTCGGCTTCTGCCCGGAAGATCGCCATGGCGCGGAACGGCGGGAACAGACCTTCCTCGCGTTCGCTGAGGAGCTGCTCGGCGATGTCCAGATAATGCCCCTCGCAGAGGGTTTTTAGTAGCGGATGGTCGCTGTGGCAGGTTTGCACCAGCACTTTTCCGGGTTTCGTGCCGCGGCCGGCACGGCCGCTGACCTGCAGCAGGGTCTGAATGAGCTGCTCGGGCGCCCGGAAGTCGACACTGAACAGACCGCCATCGGCGTTGACCACCACCACGAGAGTCACATTGGGGAAGTCGTGGCCTTTGGCCAGCATCTGGGTGCCGACGAGTACGCACGGCTTGCCACTGTTAACCTGGTTCAGGATGCCCTGGATGCTGCCCTTGCGCTGAGTGCTGTCGCGGTCGACCCGCACCACGGGCGTCTCTGGGAAGGCGGATGCCAGAATGTCCTCGGTTCTCTCGGTTCCCTGGCCAACAGGTTTGAAAGCGTCACTCTGGCATTTCGGGCAATGCTCGGTGGCTGCTGTCTGAAAGTCGCAATGATGGCACCGCATGGCCCGGTCCCGGCGGTGATAGGTAAGCCGGGTGTCGCAGCGGGGGCACTCGACCATGTGGCCACAGTCAAAACACATCATTACCGGCGCAAAGCCGCGCCGATTGACGAAAACCAATGCCTGGTCACCCTTGGCGAGGGTTTGTTCAATGGCGTTCAGGGCAGGGCGGGAAAGGCCGCCCTCAAGGGGGCGACTGCGAATATCCAGCAGGCTGATGACCGGTGGAGTCGCATTTCCCGCCCGCTCTTCGAGTTTCACCAGGCGGTATTTGCCCTGTTCCGCATTGTGAACAGATTCAAGTGAGGGCGTGGCCGAGCCCAGAATGACCGGGCAGCGGTTCAGGTGCGCGCGGTAAACCGCCAGGTCACGGCCGGAATACCGAAACCCTTCGCCCTGTTTATAGGAATTGTCATGCTCTTCATCGACGATGATTGTGCGCAAGCCGGTAAAGGGCAGCAGAACAGCCGACCGGGTGCCGATGAGGATGACGGGCTCACCCTCACGAATCTTCAGCCAGGTGCTCAGGCGCTCGCTGTCGTTGATGGCGGAATGCCACACCACAATGCGGGTACCGAAATAGTGCCTGAAACGGGCGACGGTCTGTGGGGTAAGGTTAATTTCCGGAACCAGCACAAGGGCCTGGTCGCCTGCCCCAAGGTGTCGCTTGAGATAGTGCAGATAGATTTCCGTTTTGCCGCTGCCTGTAATTCCGTATAGAAGGGAGGCACTGAACCCTTCCTGGGGGCTGGTCAGCTCTTCGGCCGCGACTGCCTGGGCAACTGAAAGAGTTGGGCGCCTCGCCAGAAATTCAGGCGCCTCAGGCTCTGAACCAGGAGCGGGTGGCGAGATGGGTTTGACCAGCTGTCGGTCGCTGAGAGCCCTGAGTTGGGCGCGGGTAAATCCGGCCTTGATGATGTCGCTGGCGGCTGCGCCCTGGTTGTGCTGATTCAGCCATTCAAGCAGTGCTTTCTGTCGATGGGCGTTGGCGGGAAGGGGCTCGCTGTGAATGCAGGCCATCCACCACTCCACGGGCTTCTCTTCCGCTTTGCGGCCCCGCCTGAGGGCGGGGGGCAGGGCAGTAAACAGGCACTCGCCCAGAGGATGCTGGTAGTAGTCGCTAGCCCAGCTGAGAAGGTTGACGGTCTCGTCCGGCAATGCCGGCCAGTCCTCCATGGTCGCGAACACCGGTTTAAGGCTGACTCCCGGAGGCGGTTCTACCCCGGTTTGTACAATAAGGCCTGTTGCCTGCTGGCGGCCAAAAGGAATTCGCACCCTCTGGCCCGGCACAAGCCTGAGGCCTTCCGGAACGGTATAGTCGAAGAGCCGGCGCAGCGGACGATTCAGGGCAATGCGTGCGATCAACGGCACTGAGTGCCCCACTGGAAAACGAGTGTCACGGTTTTTCCCTATCCTGTTTAATCGGCGGCCTGCCGCGAAATCTCTGATGGGCGGGTCCGGAAATCAGGGCGGCGCTTGCCTGATGCGGTAATTGCAAGTAAGATTCGCGGTCTGTTTCCGGCAGGGCATGATTGTGCCCCGTCTTCTCAATTGATTCAAACATGCGGTGCCTGGCGCCTGGGTAGTTCAGATGCCCCGTGATCAGGTAGCGGCATGACCTAACGAGGTTCGCCATGAAAGAAGGTATTCACCCCAAGTACGAAGAGATTGCCGTTACCTGTTCCTGCGGTAACACCTTCAAGACACGTTCTACCTACACGAACGATCTGCAGCTGGATGTGTGTTCACAGTGTCACCCATTCTACACTGGCAAGCAGAAAGTCATGGACACCGGTGGTCGTATCGACCGTTTCCAGAAGCGTTTCGGCGGCCGTATCGGTGGCAAGAAAGACTGATTGCTGCGGATTCGAGAAGGCGCCTCCGGGCGCTTTTTTTTTGATCTGTAATGCGGTACGTAGCCGGCAAATACATACGCAATTAGCCCTATTGACTGTTCACAAAATGTTCGCGTGCCACTTGTCGTTTTCGGTCTGGCGGGCCATAATGGCGCGCTCCGCTGGGCAAGCCCCGGCGGTTTATTACCTTTAAACGTGACAAACGGAACAGTGGCAATGTCTCAAGATCTGAAAGAAGCAGCCCTTGAATATCACGCCAAGCCGCGGCCTGGTAAGCTGAGTGTTGAAATCACAAAGCCAACCAGGACTTCCCGCGACCTTTCCCTGGCGTATAGCCCCGGGGTTGCCGAGCCGGTCCGAGAGATCGCAAAGGACCCGGAGAATGCATACAAGTACACCGCCAAGGGCAACCTGGTGGCTGTCATCTCTGATGGGACCGCGATTCTTGGCCTGGGCAACCTGGGTCCGCTGGCAAGCAAGCCGGTTATGGAAGGCAAGGGCGTACTGTTCAAGCGCTTTGCCGGAATTGATGTCTTCGACATCGAAGTCAATTCCGAGAGCCCGCAGGCGTTTATTGAAACGGTCGAGCGTATTGCCGATACCTTCGGTGGGATCAACCTTGAAGACATCAAAGCGCCGGAGTGCTTTGAGATTGAGCGCGCTCTGATCGAAAAATGCAACGTGCCCGTCTTTCATGATGACCAGCACGGTACTGCCATCGTCACTGCAGCTGGCATGATCAATGCCCTCGAACTGCAGGGCAAAAAGATTGAAGAGGCGAAGGTGGTTTGTCTGGGTGCCGGTGCAGCCGCCATTGCCTGCATGAAACTGCTGATCAGCTGCGGTATTCGCTCTGAGAACATCTTCATGCTCGACCGTAAGGGTGTGATCCACTCTGGTCGTGATGATCTGAACCAGTACAAGGCGATGTTTGCCAATGAGACTGACAAGCGCACGCTGGATGACGCTATCGACGGTGCCGATGTGTTCCTTGGCCTTTCCGGTCCGGACCTGCTAACCGGCGATCAGCTCAAGAAAATGGCTCCGAACCCGATCGTATTCGCATGCTCCAATCCGGACCCGGAAATTAACCCGGAAGTTGCCCGGGCAGTTCGCAATGATCTGATCATGGCGACCGGCCGTTCCGATTACCCGAACCAGGTCAACAACGTGTTGGGCTTCCCGTTCATCTTCCGTGGAGCGCTGGACGTTCGCGCCACGGTGATCAATGAAGAGATGAAAGTGGCCGCCGTAAACGCAATTCGCGAGCTGGCCAAGGAGCCGGTGCCGCAGGAGATCTGTGAGGCTTACGGTGTTGAAAGCTTCGAGTTCGGTAAGGAGTATATTATTCCCAAGCCGATGGATGTCCGCTTGCTTGAGGTGGTGCCGGCGGCGGTTGCCCGGGCTGCTGTGGATTCCGGGGTTGCCCGTAACCCGTACCCTGCGCATTACCCGCTCAAGTCCATGGACGACATCATCTGATACGTTGTTCAGGGCAATAAAAAAACCGGCGGGTGATCCCCGCCGGTTTTTTTATGTCTGTTCCGTTTGTGTCAGAAAATCCTGCGTGAAAGGTCGTCTTCTCCGGAGCTCCCGTTGCGATCGCTCTCTTCTTCGGACAGCAGTGGCGGTGGTGCATCATCTTCCCGAAAGACCTCAAACACACCGTCTTCGCCCGGTCTTGCCCGCTGTCCGGTCTCCGGGTTGATCCGGATGTTCACGATGCCGTTAGGGCGGGGCATGAAGGAAGGAGGCTCGCCCTCGAGGGCGACTTTCATATAATCCAGCCAGACGGGCAATGCAGTGCTCGCGCCAAATTCACCCCTGCCCAGTGGTGCCGGCTGATCGAACCCAACCCAGGTTGTTGTGGCCAGTTCATGATTGAACCCCGCAAACCAGGTGTCTTTCTGCTCGTTGGTGGTGCCTGTCTTGCCCGCAATATCCTCACGCCCCAGTGCCAGGGCCCGACGACCTGTGCCCAGGCGGATGACGTCCCGCATCATGGAATGAAGAATGAATACTGAGCGTTCATCTGCGAGCCGGCGCATCACTCGCACCTGCTGTGTATTATCGGTGCTTTCCGCAGGTTCTGCTTCCGTGCTCGTTTCGCTGTTTTCGGTGTCTGTTCCGTTCTCTTCTGCGATCTCCTTGCACTCCTGGTCGCACAGAACGGTTTTCGGAGCCTGATAGACAATCTCGCCGCGGACGTTCTTGATGGTCTCGATCAGATAGGGTTCAACGTCATACCCGCCGTTGGCAATCACCGCCATGCCTCTGGCAAGCTCCATGGGGGTAAGCAGGCCGCTCCCAAGGGACAGTGACAGGTTGTCCGGCATTTTCTCGACCGGAATTTCCAGTTGCGCCAGGTAGTCAATCGTTTTCTGGATGCCAAGATCGCGTAGTAGTCGGATGGAAACCAGGTTTCGCGAGCGATAGAGGGCTTCGCGAAGTCGGGTCGGACCATAAAATTGCCCGGATGAATTCTGTGGCCGCCATGCGGACTCGAGTTCGGAGTCATTAAACACTATCGGCGCATCGTTATAGATGGTTGCGGGTGTCATGCCGCTTTCGAGTGCGCTGAGGTAAAGGAAGGGCTTGAAGGTGGAGCCGGGTTGTCTTTGCGCCTGGACGGCCCGGTTGTATTTGCTCTGGCCGAAGCTGTAACCGCCTGTGAGAGCCTGAATGGCACCTGTTTGGGCTTCCAGAGAGATCAGGGCACCTTCAACGCGGGGAATCTGTGCGAGTGATACAATGGCCGGCCTGGCCGGCTCCGCAGTCCCGTTGCGGTCTTGGTCTTCCTTTTCGGGAGTTGTCCCCGCCGGCTTTGGCGCCTGAACGCGCACGTAGACAACGTCGCCCACTGCAACCACATCCGAGGGCTTTTCGGGTTCCGGGCCAGTGAGGTCTTCGGTTTTATAACGTCTAGCCCATGTCATGGTTTCGAAAGGCATGATAGCGGGGCCTGGCATTCGAGCGTGTACCCGGACATTTTGGGCTTTGTCGTCAACGTTGGTAACAATGGCAGGGATCAGGGACTCGACCCGGGGATAATTCTGCACAATCTCCGACAGGTCGCCGTCGGCCAGAGTCTCCGGATCAATCTGGCCGATAGGGCCCCGGAATCCATGGCGCCGGTCGTAGGCTTCCAGGCCATCTCTGAGGGCTTTCGTGGCAGCCTGCTGCTTCGTGCTGTCAACGGTGAGCGTAACTGTATAGCCATCGGTGTAGGCGTCTTCGCCGTAGCGCCGAACCAGTTCGGAGCGGGCCATCTCTGCGACATAATCAGCGTCAACTTCGCTGTCAGTACTGTTGTAACTGGCTGTGAGTGGGGCTGCAAGCGCAAGCCCATAGGCGTCCGGGGTGATGTAGCCCAGTTCCTGCATCCGGCCCAGAATCCAGTTCCGGCGAATCATCGCGCGCTCCGGGTTGGCCAGCGGGTTGTAGGCGGACGGCGCTTTTGGAAGGCCCGCGAGCATGGCCATTTGAGCGAGCGAAAGCTGGGAGACGGGCTTGTTGTAATAGACCTGGGCTGCGGCGGCAATCCCGTAAGCCCGGTTGCCGAGATAAATCTTGTTCAGGTAGAGCTCAAGAATCCGGTTCTTGTCCAGTTCACGTTCTATCTGAAGAGCCAGAAGTATCTCGTTGAACTTCCGTATAAAGGTTCTGTCCCGTGACAAAAAGTAATTTTTTGCAACCTGCATCGTGATGGTGCTGCCCCCGGACTGGATCTCCCCGGTTGAGACCAGTTCGATGGCAGCCCGCGCCAGGCCTTTGATGTCGACCCCGAAATGCTCGTAAAAACGCGAGTCTTCAGCGGCCATAAAGGCTTGTAACTGAATTGTTGGGATCTGTTCGATTGTGATCGGTGCCCTTCTCTTTTCACCGAATTCTGCTATTAATCTCTTGTCTTTGCTATATACCCGCAGCGGTGTCTGGAGTTTTATTTCCAGCAGTTGAGCAACCGGTGGAAGCCCGGGGCGAAGATAGAGATAAAAGCCTGAGGTTACGATAACGGCGACACTCAGTCCGGTAAGAAACACCCAGGCAAAAAGGCGAGATGTGCGCAACAAATGAGACATTTTTTTCTGACAACTATTGGATATAGGTCTATCATTTGAGAAATTGCTTTAGGAAGGACGAGTCGCTTCACCGCTGCAATGGTTCTCGGTTAAAGAAGAACAGGCATTGTAGACGGAATACTGAAGAAATTCTCTTAAATAAAAAACACATAAGTTACGTAACCCGGTGCATCTAACCAGGTATAGGGTGAGCGCGTGTTCGGATTGTTAGGAAAGAAATCCAGTGCAGTGCTGGGCGTGGATATAAGCTCCAGCTCGGTCAAACTTCTGGAGCTGTCGAAGCAGGGTGACCGGTACAAGGTCGAAAGCTACGCAGTGGAGCCGTTACCGGCGAACGCTGTGGTCGAAAAAAATATCACGGATGTCGAGGCGGTGGGCGAAGTGCTGAAGCGCGTTGCCTCCAAGTCCCGCACCAGCGTGAAGCAGGTTGCGGTCGCGGTCTCCGGCTCCGCGGTTATCACCAAGGTCATCCAGATGGATGGTGGCCTCAACGAGTTCGAGATGGAAGATCAGATCGCCCTCGAGGCAGATCAGTACATTCCATACCCGCTGGATGAGGTGGCCATCGACTTTGAGGTACAGGGTCCCTCCGAAAGCAATCCTGATCAGGTTGATGTGCTTCTGGCCGCGTGCCGGAAAGAAAATGTCGACATACGGGAAGACGCCCTCGAGATTGCCTCACTGACAACCAAAGTTGTTGATGTCGAAGCCTACTCACTGGAACGGGCATATGCGCTGATAGAGCCGCAGCTTGACTCACAGGGTGAAGAGCTGGTGGTTGCTATTGTCGACATTGGCGCAACCATGACAACACTCAGTGTCCTGGCCGGCGGAAAGACAGTGTACACCCGGGAGCAGATTTTTGGCGGCAAACAGCTGACTGAGGAAATCCAGCGCCGGTACGGATTGTCTCTTGAAGAGGCCGGGCTCGCCAAGAAGCAGGGTGGATTGCCCGATGACTATGAGTCAGAGGTTCTGACGCCGTTCCGTGAAGCTGTCGTGCAGCAGGTGGCGCGGGCGCTTCAGTTCTTCTTTGGTGCCAGCCAGTATAATGCTGTCGACTATGTGGTTCTGGCAGGCGGTACTGCCTCTATCCAGGGGCTGACTGAAATGGTCGAAGAAAAAACAGGAACACCGGCACTGGTGGCAAACCCGTTTGCAGATATGGCAGTGGGGTCACGGGTCAATGCATCGGCGCTGAGTAATGATGCTCCCTCTCTGATGATTGCCTGCGGCCTGGCAATGAGGAGCTTCGACTGATGGCAAAGATTAACCTCCGACCCTGGCGCGAAGAACTTCGTGCCGAAAAGCAGAAACAGTTCGTCGTGATGATTCTTGGTGCGGCGATCATTGCCGGTGGCCTGGTATTCCTCTGGAAGTCCGATATGGACAGCCGGATCGCTTACCAGCAATCGCGGAACGCTTATATTGAAACGGCGGCCAAGAAGCTGGATCAGCAGATCAAGGAAATCGAGAATCTCAAACGCAAACGGGATGAGCTGCTTGCCCGGATGCATGTTATCCAGGACCTTCAGGGTAAACGCCCGGTTATTGTCCGGGTTTTTGACGAGCTGGTCAGAACGCTGCCCGATGGTCTTTTCTATACTGACCTCAAGCGCACAGGAGACCGGCTGGATATCGTGGGCATGGCGGAATCCAACAGCCGCGTTTCCACGTTGATGCGTCAGTTCGAGGAGTCCTATTGGTTTGCTGATCCCAACCTATCAAACGTGTCGGCAGCTGACAGCCGCCGGGCCGGGTACAGTCAGTTTCACCTCTCGGTACAACAAAAAACACCTGAGCCCGAAGGGGAGGATAAGTAATGAGCCTCGCGGACTCACTTAAAAGCCTTAATGAATTTGATATCAACGACCTCGACGTCAACAACGCAGGTATCTGGCCAGCACCGATCAAGGCCATTGTGGTTCTGATCATCTTCGGGCTCATTATCGGGGGTGGGTACTGGTTCTTTATCAAGGATCAGTACGCCCAGCTTGAACGGGTTGAAAAAACGGAGCAGGAGCTTCGCAAGAAGTACGAAGAAAAAGCGTACCAAGTGGCGAATCTTGAAGTCTTCAAGGCTCAGATGGCGGAGATGGAAGAAACGTTTGGCGCGCTGGTAAGGCAGCTTCCCAGCGAGACCGAAGTGCCAGGTTTGCTGGAGGATATTACCAATACCGCCCTGGGTAGTGGTCTTGCGCTCCAGGAAGTGAAGCTGCAGCCGGAGCAGCGCCGGGACTTCTATTCCGAATTGCCGATCAATATCCGGGTGTCCGGTTCCTACCATGAGCTGGCGTCCTTTGTCAGCAGTGTCGCAAGCCTTCCTCGGATCGTGACCCTGCACGACTTGACCATCAAACCAACTGGCGGAGACGGAGAGCGGCTTGATATGCAGGTTGTGGCCCGTACCTACCGCTACCGGGCTGGAGAATGAGCATGACAGCAAAGCATGCGGTAAAAGCCTGGCTGGGTGTGTGTCTGGTGTCTCTCCTGACAGCCTGTTCCCAGGGCAGCGGATTTTCAGATCTTGACAAGTTCATGGCCGAAACGAGGGCGAAGCCGCGGGGATACGTGGAGCCTCTGCCCGAGTTCAAGGCCTATGAAGCCTTCAGTTACTCAGCCGCAGACAGACGGGCACCGTTTGAGCCGCCGATCGACGTTCAACTGACCATGGTGGATGAGAAGCCGGTCAGTGATGTTGAGCCGGATCTGGACCGGCCAAGAGAGGTGCTTGAGAACTTTGATCTCAAGGCGCTTCGGATGGTCGGTACGCTTCAGGGCGCCTCAGGCAGCCTGTTCGCTCTTGTCGAAGACGACACGGGTGGCATCCACAGGGTGCGCACCGGAAACTATATGGGGCAGAACTACGGTCGTATCGTGGGCGTCAGTGAAACCCGTATTGAGCTGATTGAAATCGTTCCCAATGGCCGGGGTGGCTGGGTCGAGCGTCCTCGCTCGCTGACCCTCGAAGAAGGCGCAGGCTAGGGAGCGGCTGGATGAAAGTTGAAAGAAACATGCACGTACAAAAAAGTTTAGGGTCGAGGCTAGCGATGTTCAGAAAACTCAATGTATACGTCAGCGTGATTGCTTTTGGGTTGTTCTCCGGCCTGGCCAACGCGGTCACGCTGGAAGACGTGTCGTTTTCGTCGCTACCGGGCGAACGGCTTGAAGTGACACTGGAATTCGATGGGCCGCCGCCGGAACCCACCGGTTACACCATTGAGCGCCCTGCTCGCATCGCTGTCGACCTGAGGGACACGATCAGCGGTCTGGACAGTCGCAGCATTCCTCTGGGGTCTGGTAACGCCCAGAGTATGACGGTGGTGGAAACCAGGGACCGAACGCGGCTGATCTTCAACCTCGTTGAACTGGTTCCTTACGACACGGTTCGCAGTGGCGATTCACTGGTTATGACTATTGGTGGCGAGGCTGGGGGCGAGGCTCAGGGTGCCGTGGCTGGCGCGCCTGCTTCGTCCTCCCAGAGTAGCCCGGGAGCATCGGCTTCTTCTTCGGCCAACGCCCTTGGCGGTGTGGATTTCCGTCGTGGCAAAGAGGGGGAAGGCCGGGTTCTTGTCGATCTGGGCAGCTCCGGCACGCCAGTGGACTTGTCGGAACGGGCTGGCAAAATCCGGCTGACCATGGATGGCATTACCGTTCCTGCCAATCTGCGTCGCCGGCTGGACGTTACTGATTTTGCAACGCCGGTTACCCGCATCGATACCTTTGTTGAAGATGGCAATGCGGTGGTCGAGATCAGCCCGGCAGGGAATTACGATTATATTGCCTATCAGTCCGGCAGCCAGTTCACGGTCAGTGTGGAAAAGCTTACTGAACAGGAGGCAGAGTCACGCCGTGAAGAGAAGTTCCCGTATACCGGCGAGAAGCTCTCCCTGAACTTTCAGGACATTGAGGTTCGTTCGGTTCTCCAGCTGATTGCGGATTTCACAGGCCTGAACCTGGTCGCCAGTGACACGGTGGGTGGCAGCATCACGCTTCGTTTGCAAAATGTTCCCTGGGACCAGGCTCTGGATCTGATTCTGAAGACCAAGGGGCTCGACAAGCGGCAGATCGGTAACGTGTTGCTGGTGGCTCCGGCAGATGAGATTGCTGCCCGGGAAAAGCTGGAGCTGGAAACCAATAAACAGATTGCAGAGCTGGCGCCGGTACGGCTGGATATTGTTCAGGTCAACTACGCCAAGGCTGCCGACATTGTTGCCCTGATCAAGGAAGATGAGGAGCTGATTTCAGACCGTGGATTTGTCTCCTCGGATGTTCGCACCAACACCATCAGTATTCGTGAGACTGCGCAAAAGCTCGAGGAAATCCGTCGGCTTGTCTCCACATGGGATGTGCCGGTGCGGCAGGTATCCATCGAGGCGCGAATTGTCCGGGCCCAGACCAATGTGGCGGAAAACCTTGGTGTTCGCTGGGGTGGTGCTGCTTACGATGTGAGCGGCGATAATGTATTCACTGTCGGTGGCTCGCAGCAATCCTTGCAGGAGGCGCGTGATGCTGCAGCAGGAAACAGCAGTACAATCACCTTCCCGGGTGCGCTGGCGGTCGACCTCGGTGTGAGCGGTGAAGGCGCCTCCTCGTTTGCCATTGGCTGGGGCAGCGATGACTTCCTGGTTGACCTGGAGCTGTCTGCGCTGGAGAGCGACGGTCAGGCCGAAGTGGTTTCACAGCCTCGTGTTGTGACCGCGGATCGCCAGACAGCGTCTATCAAATCCGGTGAGGAAATTCCTTACCAGGAAGCTGCTTCCAGCGGTGCGACATCGGTCTCGTTCAAGGAAGCCGTGCTTTCTCTCGAGGTGACGCCGCAAATCACCCCGGATGACAAGATTATTATGGATCTGGTGGTCAACCAGGACTCCCGTGGTGAAGTTACCGCCGGTATTCCTTCGATCAATACCAACCAGGTAACCACCCAGGTTCTGGTTGGCAACGGAGAGACGGTGGTGCTGGGTGGTATCTTCCAGTCGGAAGTTGCGACCCAAACTACGAAGACCCCGTTCCTTGGAGATATTCCCTACCTGGGTCGTCTTTTCAAGCGTACCGAGAAAATTGATGAGCGCAGTGAGCTGTTAATTTTCATAACGCCCAAGATCATCAAGAGCGATCTTGTCCGGTAACCGGGATCCCGAAAAAAAGCCGCCGCCTGGAACCGGCGGCTTTTTTGTGCCTGAATTCCCCACAGGCCGGGTACGGAGCTTATGCAAGTACCGGCCCTGTGATATTCTCACCCGCCTGATCAAAACTGAGCGGAAGTTATGTCTTTGCCAAAACGCGTTGTCCTCGTTGGCCCCATGGGGGCCGGGAAAAGCACGATTGGTCGGATGCTCGCCAAGGAGCTGGGCTATCGTTTTCTCGATTCGGATCGCATCATTGAACAGCGTTGCGGGGCGAACATACCGTGGATTTTTGATGTTGAAGGTGAGGATGGATTCCGTCAGCGGGAAACTGCGATGCTTGACGAATTGTCGAATGAAAACAACACCGTGCTCGCCACTGGGGGTGGCGCGGTGATGCGGCCTGAGAACCACCCCCTGCTTAAAAAGGATGCGATGGTGATCTACCTGAAAACGTCGATTGAGCAGCAGGTAGAGCGCACGCGGAAAGACCGTAACCGACCATTACTGCAGAACGATGATCCGGAAGCCGTCCTGAGAAATCTTTTCTCGATCCGGGATCCGCTGTATACAGGCCTGGCCGACATCATCATGTACACAGATCGCAAAAGCCCCAGGCTTGTGGTTCGGCAGCTGGTTAACCGGCTGAATCCGAGAACTCCACGTCACAAAAGGCAGATCCGGAAGGAAGGTCGTAATCATGTCTAACCTGCTTCGTGAACTTTCGGTTGAGCTGGGGGATCGCAGCTACCCCATTTTTATTGGCGAGGACCTTCTTGGCACCTGGGATCTGTCGCGTTTTGTTGGCGGCTCCCAGGTCATGATTGTGACCAATGAAACCGTCGCGCCCCTGTATCTCGAGAGTGCGAAAGGCTGCTTTCCCGGGAAGCGTATTGATACAGTCGTTCTACCCGATGGCGAAAAATTCAAGGACTGGCAGACTCTGAACCGGATCTTTGATGGTCTGCTGGAGCAGCGGCATACCCGGAAAACCACGTTGGTCGCACTTGGAGGAGGGGTTGTCGGCGACATGGCAGGCTTCGCCGCGGCTTGCTATCAACGGGGAGTTCCGTTTATCCAGATACCGACCACGCTATTGTCACAAGTGGACTCCTCCGTAGGTGGCAAAACGGGAATCAATCACCCGTTGGGTAAGAACATGATCGGTGCTTTCCACCAGCCACAGGCCGTTCTGATTGATACCGGAAGCCTGCAGACCTTGCCTCCAAGGGAAGTGTCGGCCGGCCTGGCTGAGGTGATCAAGTACGGGCTCATCCGGGATCTGGATTTTCTTGCCTGGCTTGAAGACAAGGTGGGCGCTCTTGTTGCCCTCGATCCCGATGCGCTTGCAGAAGCCATCTACCGGTCCTGTGCCTGCAAGGCGGAGGTTGTTGCGCTGGATGAGCGCGAAGGTGGTCTGAGGGCGATACTGAATCTTGGTCACACCTTTGGCCATGCCATAGAGACCTTTGCAGGCTATGGCAACTGGCTCCACGGAGAGGCGGTTGGAACGGGCATGATCATGGCGGCGGAGCTTTCTGCCCTCGAAAGTATGATTTCCCGGGCCGACTGCGACCGGATAACCCGTCTTATTCTGAGTGCCGGGTTGCCCGGCAAACCTCCAGTCGGGATGACGGCGGACGATTTCATGAGTCTGATGGCGGTAGACAAAAAGAATGTCGACGGGCAACTCAGGCTTGTTTTGCTCCGCTCAGTTGGTGATGCCGTTGTAACCTCCGAGGCTGGCCCGGAAAACCTGGCATTGACCTTTGCCCGCTTCTGCAGCCTGGAATGAAGTCAGGCTAATGGCTTCGATGATTTCGCGTGGCTTGCGGTAAAGGAATAGCAGACAAGGAAGACCCGTGACCGAGGAAAGCTTGAACAGTCTTGATGGCGGCGGCCTGTTTCCCAGGCTGCAGCAACGGTATGGTCTGCGCGCCAACCCTCTGGAAATGGAGGCGCCGTTTTTTCCGGATGCCATGCGTCATCATGCGCTGGAAGCCTTGCGCCACCTCTGTGGGTTCGGCGACATGGCGCTTTTACTCACCGGTGCCGCAGGGTCCGGCAAGAGCCGAATACTGGCGGAGCTGGTGCGAAGCGAGTCATCCCGAGTCGACTTTCACCGGATTCCCGCTTCAGCGTTAACCAGTGCCCAGGCCCTTGCCAGAGACCTGAAAACGGTTGCGCGGTCGGGAATGGGGTCGGATGGGAATCCCCGGGATCTTATTTACCGTTTCTTCAAATGGTCCGAATCCCGGGTTCGCAAAGGCCAGCGGATGGTGTTGTTGATTGACGATGCCGACCGGGCGCCGGTGGAATTACTCAGGCTCATTCTTTCTGCCTATCTGGCGTCGGAGCGCGGGTCTTCAGCGGTTCCTGTTTTCTCGGGAAGCGATAATCTGGTCGAGATGTTAGCACTTGATGATGCTTCTACATCCGTTCACCAGATTCATCTGCGCCCGCTGACGAAAGACGAAGTCGCTGCCTATCTTGAGCCGAGAGTTCATGCGGCCGGCGGGAAGGCCAGTGAGCTGCTGGGTCCCGTACGGGTGTCGAAAATTCACGCTCTGAGCCAGGGCAGCTTTGCGAGACTCAAGCGGGTAACGCCCGGGGTCTGGCTGGATATGGTAGCCACATCGCCTGCGATGCGTTCTCAGGGGCTGCCCTGGAAGCGCATCGGCTGGCCGGCGCTGGCCCTGTTACTGCTCGCGGGCTCGTGGTGGTTTGTTTCCCGTCAGTACGATGAGTCGATGGCTGAGGAGTCAGTGAAGGTGCCTGAGCCAGTCCGCAAGAGCATCACCATCGGCCCTCAAACCGAGGCTGTTGAGCCTCCATCGGAGGAGCCTCTCCCGGAGACTGAAACCCTGTTGACAGAGGTTGCAACAGAGCCAGAGCCAGAGCCAGAGCCAGAGCCAGAGCCAGAGCCAGAGCCAGAGCCAGAGCCAGAGCCAGAGCCAGAGCCAGAGCCAGCATTTACACCTGAAAACCCGGAGTATTTTGTACCGCTTGAGCAGGTGAGGGCCCGCGAAGGGTGGACGATTCAGCTCGTGGCCGGCAACCTGGAGCAAACGGCACTTAACATCGTAGAGCGCCACTCACAGCTTGGTGAGATTGTTTACACCCTTGGCGAAAGACAGGGTCAGCCCTGGTTTATGGTATTCTATGGTGAGTTCCCCACCCGAGAGGCGGCGAATGAGGCTGTATCCAATTTACCCCAGGAACTGGTTTCCCGGTCGCCGTGGGTTCGATCAATCGACAGTTTGCAGTAGCGCCTTGTCTGGCGCTAACTCGTTGTTCCATAACCTGTCAGTTGGTAATTCCGTTTTCGGCTTCCCACAATAACTCAACTCCGATTTGAGTACGTATTTCTACGTGTGTAAAATAGCCAGCCCCCATTTTCAGTGTCAAAGAGTGGTTGTATGGCTGCGTGCCAAGTAACTCTTTGATTGAAAAGTATTTCTACGCGAGAGAACGCTTATGATGACAGGTTTGTATCATCCCGACGAATTCAGGGACAACTGCGGGTTCGGCCTGATTGCCCATATGAAGGGCGACGCCAGCCACAAGTTGTTGCAAACTGCCATCGAGTCTCTGACCTGCATGACCCACCGGGGTGGTATCGCTGCAGACGGAAAGACCGGCGATGGTTGTGGCCTGCTGATCCAGAGCCCGGACGGCTTCCTGAAGAAAGCCGCCAAGTCAGCTTTTGGCAAGGAGCCAGGTGACCTTTTTGCCGTGGGTCAGGTATTCCTGAACCCGGATGAAGCCAAGGCCGCCGCTGGTCGGGACGCACTTGAAAAGCGGCTGACCGAACAGGGTCTGGAGATCCTCGGCTGGCGTGAAGTGCCGGTGGATGACAGCTGCCTTGGGCCCATGGCTCTTGATTGCCTGCCCCGGATTGAACAGGTGTTCGTGGTTCCTGCCGGCAAGGAAGATCGTGAGTTTGCGATCAGCCTGTTCGTGGGCCGTCGCCACGCCGAGGGCGACATGGCGGATGATCCCGAGTTCTACATCTGCAGCCTTTCCCATCGAACCCTGGCCTACAAGGGCCTGATGATGCCGGCGGATCTTGCCAATTTTTACAAGGATCTGGGCGATCCTGACCTGGAGACGGCGATCTGTGTTTTTCACCAGCGTTTCTCCACCAACACCATGCCCAAGTGGCCGCTGGCCCAGCCGTTCCGGTATCTGGCCCATAATGGTGAGATCAACACCATTGATGGCAACCGAAACTGGGCCATCGCCCGCGCTGCCAAGTTCAGCTCGCCGGAGCTTCCGGACCTGCAGACCCTGCAGCCGCTGGTAAACCTTACCGGGTCTGATTCTTCCAGCATGGACAACATGCTGGAAGTGCTGCTCGCTGGTGGTGTAGACCTGTTCCGCGCGGCCCGGATGATGATTCCCCCGGCGTGGCAGAACGTCGACAGTATGGATTCGGAACTCCGGGCGTTCTATGAATACAACTCCATGCATATGGAGCCCTGGGATGGTCCGGCTGGCCTGGTTATGTCTGACGGCCGCTACGCCGTCTGCATGCTGGACCGTAATGGCCTGCGGCCCGCTCGCTGGGTCATTACCAGGGACGACTTTATTACCCTGGCCTCTGAAATCGGAACCTATGGCTACCAGCCTGATGATGTTGTAGCCAAGGGGCGGGTCGGCCCGGGCCAGATGCTGGCCATTGACACCGAATCCGGCGAAGTCCTGCATACCCGGGACATTGATCAGCGCCTCAAGGCCGCGCAGCCCTACAAACGCTGGCTCCGTGAGAATGCGCTGCGCGTTGAAACCACTCTGAACCAGGACACACCTGACTTCAGGCTGATGGATGCTGACGAGCTGCTGGTTCATCAGAAGATGTTCATGGTGTCTTTTGAGGAGCGTGACCAGGTTCTGCGTCCGCTGGCCGAGAATGGCCAGGAGGCCGTCGGCTCCATGGGTGACGACACCCCGATGGCGGTTCTGTCGAGCAGGGTCCGCCACGTGGCGGATTACTTCCGCCAGAAATTCGCCCAGGTCACCAACCCGGCGATCGATCCTCTGCGTGAGGCGATCGTTATGTCACTGGAAACCTGTCTGGGTGCCGAGCGAAACGTATTCGAGGAAACCTCGGATCACGCGGACCGGATCATCCTGACCACCCCGGTTCTGTCGCCTGCGAAATTTCTCAAGATTGCCAACAATGACCGACAGGGCTTCGAGGTGGCGCGCATCGCCATGAGCTACCGCCCGGAGCAGGGTCTTGAGCAGGCTATCCGTCAGGTTTGCGAGCACGCCGAACAGGCAGTCCGTGATGGCAAGGTGTTGCTGGTGCTGACGGACAAGGATCTGAAGGAAGGCGAGCTGCCGGTAAACGCCATGATGGCGACCGGCGCTGTTCACCACCATCTGGTCCGGCAGGGCTTGCGCTGCGATTCCAACATCATCGTGGAAACCGGCTGGGCCCGGGATCCCCATCATTTTGCGGTGCTCTTTGGCTTTGGCGCCACGGCGGTCTATCCGTACCTTGCCTATCAGGTTCTGAATGATCTGATCCGCACCGGCGAGTTGCTGATTGATCCGATTGATGCGAAGAACAACTACCGCAAGGGCATTAACAAGGGCCTGTTGAAGATCCTGTCCAAGATGGGTATCTCTACCATCACTTCCTACCGTGGTGCCCAGCTTTTCGAAGCCATTGGTCTGGCCGATGAAGTGGTTGATCTGTGTTTCCTTGGGGTGCCCAGCCGTATCCAGGGTGCCGGGTTCTATGATTTTCAGCAGGACCAGGAGCAGTTGGCCGCCGTTGCCTGGAAGCCTCGCAAGCCCATCTCCCCGGGCGGCCTGCTGAAATACATTCATGGCCAGGAGTACCATGCCTTCAACCCGGACGTGGTGGGCAAGCTGCAGGAAGCGGTTACCACAGGCGATTACGGCCATTACAAAGAATACGCCGGACTGGTGAACGAGCGCCCGGTGGCGACTCTGCGTGACCTGTTGGGGTTCCGCAAGGATCTCAGGCAGATCGCCCTTTCCGAGGTGGAGCCGGTCGAGAATATCTTCCCCCGCTTTGACTCCGCGGCCATGTCTCTGGGCGCACTGTCGCCGGAGGCTCATGAGGCTTTGGCTGTTGCCATGAACACGCTTGGCGGCCGTTCCAACTCCGGCGAGGGTGGGGAAGACCCTGCCCGTTATGGCACCGAAAAGCGCTCCAAGATCAAGCAGGTTGCCTCCGGTCGTTTTGGTGTCACCGCGGAATACCTGCGCAGTGCCGATGTTATGCAGATCAAGGTGGCTCAGGGTGCCAAGCCGGGTGAGGGCGGCCAGTTGCCGGGTGGCAAGGTCAACGACCTGATCGCACGCCTGCGCTACTCAGTGCCCGGCGTAACGCTGATTTCGCCGCCACCGCATCACGATATTTACTCCATTGAGGATCTGGCCCAGTTGATCTTTGACCTCAAACAGGTCAACCCGCAGGCTCTGGTGTCTGTGAAGCTGGTGTCCGAGCCGGGTGTCGGCACCATCGCGGCCGGTGTTGCCAAGGCATACGCAGACCTGATTACGGTTTCCGGCTATGACGGCGGCACGGCGGCAAGCCCGCTGACGTCGATCCGCTATGCGGGCTCTCCGTGGGAGCTGGGACTGACGGAAACCCAACAGGCGCTTCGGGCCAACGATCTTCGGGGTAAGATTCGCCTGCAGACCGATGGTGGCATCAAGACCGGCCTGGATGTTGTGAAAGGTGCAATCCTTGGCGCCGAGAGCTTTGGCTTTGGAACCACGCCCATGGTTGCGCTGGGCTGTAAATACCTGCGCATCTGTCACCTGAATAACTGTGCGACCGGTATTGCCACCCAGAATGACTACCTGCGTGAAGAACACTTCAATGGCACGGTGGAAATGGCGATGAATTTCTTCCGCTTTGTTGCTGAGGAAACCCGTGAATGGATGGCGAAGCTTGGTGTGCGCACTCTCGAAGAGCTGGTCGGACGTGTGGATCTGCTGGAGCGGCTGCCGGGCGACACCGAGCGCCAGAAGAAGCTGGATCTCACTCGTCTGTTGTCTAATGACCACATTCCGGCGGACAAGCCACAGACCTGCCAGGTGGAGCGGAATCATCCGTTCGACAAAGGTACGCTTGCGGAGCAGATGGTTCAGGATACCGCCACGGCGATCAAGGAAAAGAGTGGTGGTGTCTGGCCCTACAGGGTGACCAACTGCGACCGGTCCATCGGTGCTCGCCTGTCCGGTGAAATTGCCGCGCTGCACGGCAACCAGGGCATGGTCGATGCGCCGATTACCCTCGATCTTACCGGCACTGCTGGCCAGAGCTTCGGTGTCTGGAACGTGGGTGGTCTCAATCTGGTGCTCGAAGGCGATGCCAACGACTATGTCGGCAAGGGCATGACCGGCGGCAAGCTGGTGGTGAAACCGCCCCGTGGCAGTGCCTTCAAGACCCAGGAAACCTCGATTGTCGGCAACACCTGCCTGTATGGCGCCACCGGCGGCAAACTGTTTGCGGCGGGAACGGCGGGCGAACGTTTCGCGGTTCGTAACTCTGGCGCTCACGCTGTTGTGGAAGGTACCGGGGACCACTGTTGTGAGTACATGACAGGCGGCCTGGTCACCGTTCTCGGTTCTACCGGGCACAACTTCGGTGCCGGCATGACCGGTGGCTTTGCCTATGTGATGGATATCAACAACACCTTCGTGGACAAGTACAACCACGAGCTGGTGGAGATTCAGCGGATTTCCAGTGAAGACATGGAGTCATACCGCAATCACCTGCGAGGTGTTATCCGGGAGCACATCTCGGAAACCGGCAGTGAATGGGCTGAGCACATTCTTGAGGATTTCGACGACTACATCGGCCGTTTCTGGTTGGTGAAACCCAAGGCTGCCAACCTCCGCAGCCTGCTGGCCAGCACCCGGGCGCGTCCGGAATAAGGCGACGGGCAGAACAGGGTTCGGGGTGCGCAGCCTGACTGCCACCCCTCGTCGAAATCGAGTTGATGAGAGCATCGAAATGAAAGAACGACTGAGTAACGACTTCCAGTTTGTCGAAGTTGGGCGGATTGACCCGAAGAAGGTGCCGGCCAGGAAGCGAAAGAAAGAGTTTGGTGAGATTTACCACCCGTTTACGGCGGACCATGCCGCCTCCCAGGCCCACCGTTGCCTGGAGTGTGGTAACCCCTACTGCGAGTGGAAGTGCCCGGTACACAACTACATCCCGAACTGGCTCAAGCTGGTGTCCGAAGGAAATATCATGCGCGCGGTGGAGCTGTGTCACCAGACCAATTCATTGCCCGAGGTCTGTGGCCGTGTGTGTCCCCAAGACCGCCTGTGTGAAGGCGCCTGTACCCTGAATGACGGCTATGGCGCGGTCACCATCGGCTCGGTGGAGAAATACATCACGGACACCGCCTTTGCTCTGGGCTGGAAGCCGGATATGTCCGCAGTCAAGTGGACAGACAAGAAGGTTGCAGTCATTGGTGCTGGCCCTGCCGGTCTGGGTTGCGCCGATGTCCTGGTTCGCAACGGTGTAAAGCCGGTTGTGTTCGACATCTATCCGGAAATTGGCGGCCTGCTGACCTTCGGAATCCCCGAGTTCAAGCTGGAGAAGTCAGTCATGACTCGGCGCCGTCAGGTGTTCGAGGAGATGGGTGTGGAATTTCGCCTGTCCACCGAGGTTGGCAAGGACGTCCAGTTGCAGGACATTATCGACGAATACGATGCCGTCTTCATGGGCATGGGCACCTACACCTACATGAAGGGTGGTTTTCCGGGTGAAGACCTGCCCGGAGTCTACGACGCGCTGCCGTTCCTGGTCTCCAACGTTAACCGTCGCCTGGGCTTTGAAAAAGACAAGGCCGACTTCATCGACATGAAAGGCAAGCGTGTCGTTGTTCTGGGTGGTGGTGACACCGCCATGGACTGCAATCGCACCTCCATCCGTCAGCAGGCTGAGAGCGTGACCTGCGCCTACCGTCGGGACGAGGAAAACATGCCGGGCTCCCGTAAGGAAGTGGCCAATGCCAAGGAGGAGGGCGTGAAGTTCCTCTTCAACCGGCAGCCAATCGCCATCCTGGGTGAAGATCGGGTTGAAGGTGTTAAAGTGATCCAGACGCGACTGGGCGAGCCCGATGACAACGGCCGCCGCCGCCCGGAAGTGGTGCCGGGCAGTGAGGAAGTGATTCCGGCGGATGCCGTTCTGGTTGCTTTCGGATTCCGTCCCAGCCCTGCCGAGTGGTTCGATGAGCTGAAGGTGAGCACCGACGACTCAGGCCGGGTAACGGCACCGGAGGAATCCGAGTTCATGTTCCAGACCAGTAATCCGAAGATTTTCGCTGGCGGCGACATGGTCCGCGGCTCGGATCTGGTCGTAACCGCTATCTGGGAAGGCCGCCAGGCGGCCGAAGGCATCATGGACTACCTGGATGCCTGATTGTCCCGGACATGGGGTCAGATGAAAGCCTTCATCTGACCCCTGGTTCACCTGGCTTCTCTCTAACGCCTTTCCAATTGATCCGACACCTTTCCAATTGACCTAAACCGCGTATCATTACCTTCCAGAAAATTCGTTTCCCAGACCAGGAGTTGCCATGACCGAGCTGAAAAATGACCGTTTCCTGCGCGCACTGATGCGCCAGCCCGTGGACCGTACTCCGGTATGGATGATGCGACAGGCAGGGCGATACCTGCCGGAATACCGCGCCACACGGGCGAAGGCCGGGGATTTTCTCAGCTTGTGCAAGAATACTCCGCTGGCGTGCGAGGTCACCCTTCAGCCGCTTGAACGTTACCCCCTGGACGCCGCCATTCTGTTCTCGGACATCCTGACCATTCCGGATGCACTGGGGCTGGGCCTTTACTTTGAAACCGGGGAAGGCCCCAAGTTCCGGAACACCATTCGTTCTGAAGCCGACGTGGCTGCACTGCCGAAAATCAACGCCAGGGTGGATCTGGACTACGTCATGAACGCGGTCTCTACCATTCGCGGCGCCCTGAACGGCAGCGTGCCTCTGATTGGTTTCTCCGGCAGCCCATGGACCCTGGCCACGTATATGATCGAAGGTGGTTCCTCCAAGGATTTCCGGGAAGCCAAGAAGCTGATGTACGGCCAGCCGGAGGTGATGCACCGGTTGCTGGACCATCTGGCGGATGCGGTTATCGATTACCTGAATGGCCAGATCAGGGCCGGCGCCCAGGCGGTGCAGATTTTTGATACCTGGGGCGGCGTGCTCAGCAGTTGGGCCTATGAAGAGTTCTCGCTGCGCTACATGAAGAAAATCGTCGACGGCCTGATTCGCGAGAATGACGGCCGCAGAGTACCGGTAATCCTGTTCACCAAGAATGGCGGTCAGTGGCTGGAGTCCATCGCGGACTCTGGCGCCGACGCCGTTGGTCTCGATTGGACCACGGACATCGGCAACGCCCGCGCCCGCATTGGCGATCACGTAGCCCTTCAGGGCAACATGGATCCGGCCATGCTGTACGCGCCGCCTGAGCGGATTCGCCAAGAAGTGGCGGATATCCTGCGCCGTTATGGTTCCGGCACAGGGCACATCTTCAACCTTGGCCACGGAATTACACCGGACGTGGATCCGGAGCATGCCAAGGCGTTCATCGAGGCGGTCGTTGAATTGAGTCCGGAGTATCACCGCTGAGCATTGGGGTTCTTTTTCCCCTAGCCTGAGGGCTTTGCAGGTGAGGCCGTTGTGGGGCCCTTTCCAAAAAACGCTACAAGCACTTCCCTGTGCGCTTGTTTCCGGCCATCCATGGCCTCCAACATTTTTGGAAAGGGCCCCACAACGGCCTCTATCTCACAGCGGCGATATATCTTCCTAACAATCGACCACTCCAAAATCCTCTGGATGCATCCTTCTGTCCGGTCTATAGTCAGGTAAACCAAGATCGGTAAACAGGAGTAGTCACTTGCCCACCAAAACTCCCGAAAAACGCCGGTTTCACCGGATTGAATTCGACGCGCCCTGCGAACTCCACTGTCTGGAGACTGTCTGGACCACCGAGGTGCTGGATATTTCCTTGAAAGGCGTTCTGGTAAAACGGCCGGAGGGGTGGGATGTGCCTTTGAATCAGCCGTGTGAGGTGATTATTCACCTGGATGATCATGAAGCAGGTATTGTTATGGCGGTTGAGCTCAGGCACGTGGAGCCGCACAGGCTTGGCTTCAAATGTCGGTACATTGACCTTGATAGCGCTACCCACCTCAAACGTCTTGTTGAGCTTAACCTTGGTGATCAGGCGCTGTTGGAGAGGGAGTTTGCTCATCTCATTGATTAGGCGGGTTTTGTCGGATTACGTCTTCGCCTAATCTGACCTACGTTGCGGGTCAAAAGCTAAGAGATATGAGGGTGGGACTATTACTGCCAAGCATGCAGGACAGGATGGCTTTTCTATTTCCAAAAATGTTGGAGGCCAGGGATGGCCGGAAACAAGCCCACATGGATGTGCTCGTAGCGGTTTTTGGAAATAGAAAAGCCATCCTGTCCGTCAACTCCCAAGACAAGATACTCAGAGATCTTCCAGAGCCGAGAGCGCGTCACTGAGCTTGGTCACCGGAATCACTTTCATGCCCTCGATGGCCTTGCGGGGGGCATTGGATTTGGGCACCAGTGCCCGGGTAAAGCCGTGCTTGGCGGCTTCGTAAATGCGCTCCTGGCCGCTGGGGACCGGTCGGATTTCGCCGGAAAGGCCGACTTCGCCAAAAATCACCAGATCCTGGGGCAGGGCGCGGTCGCGGAAGGAGGAGACAATCGCGGCCAACAATGCCAGGTCGGCGCTGGTTTCATTCACCTTCACACCGCCGACCACGTTCACGAACACATCCTGATCAGATACATGCATGCCGCCGTGACGGTGCAATACGGCGAGAAGCATCGCCAGCCGGTTCTGGTCCAGGCCAACCGCCACGCGTCTCGGATAGCCGCCCTGGGCCATGTCCACCAGTGCCTGGATCTCCACCAGCATGGGCCGGGTGCCTTCCCAGACCACCATCACCACGCTGCCGGGCGCCGCTTCCTCGCCACGGTTGAGGAATATCGCGCTGGGGTTCTTCACTTCCTTAAGGCCCTGTTCCAGCATGGCGAATACGCCCAGTTCATTCACCGCGCCAAACCGGTTCTTGATGCCGCGAAGTGTGCGGTAGCGGCTGTCGCTGGAACCTTCCAGCAGGATGGAACAGTCGATCATGTGCTCCAGAACTTTCGGGCCGGCCAGGCTGCCGTCTTTGGTAACGTGCCCGACAAGGAACAGGATGGTGCCGGTCTGCTTGGCAAAGCGGGTCAGGAAGGCGGCGCTTTCGCGTACCTGGGACACACTGCCGGGGGCTGATTCAATCTCTGCCACGTGCATCACCTGGATACTGTCCACCACCAGAATCCGCGGCTTTTCTGCTTCCGTTACCTGCATCACCCGCTCAACACTGGTTTCAGACAGCATCTTCAGGTCTTTGGTGGGCAATCCCAGCCGCTTGGCGCGCATGGCGACCTGCTGCAGGGATTCTTCACCGGTGACATAAAGCGCGGGGACGCTGGCGGCCAGATGGCATACTGCCTGAAGCAGCAGGGTACTCTTGCCGGCGCCCGGATGGCCGCCCATCAGAACGGCCGACCCCTCCACCAGGCCGCCACCGAGAACCCGGTCGAACTCCTGCATGCCCGAGCTGATGCGAGGCTGTTCAGCCAGGCTGACGTCGTCCAGGCTCTGGACTTCCGACAGGCTGCCGGCAAAGCCCTCGAAGCGGGCGCCACGAGCGCCTTTGATGTTGCTGCTGACACCGCGGACTTCGCTGATGGTATTCCAGGCCTGGCAGGCGGTGCACTGGCCCTGCCATTTGGAGTAGTCGGCACCGCATTCGGTGCAGACATAGGCGGTTTTTGCTTTGGCCATGGCGATCTCGGGGGATAATGGATGAAAGCGGGGGCAGATGTGAAAACGGGGTTGAAAACGGGTTCATGAAAACGGGGTCAGATGAAAGCTTTCATCTGACCCCTCTTTTAGCACCCTCTTTCATGACCCCTCTTTTACTAACATCAGGCCAGCTTCTTGTACTTCATACGCTTGGGCTGCATGGCAGAATCGCCCTTGCGCTTCTTGAAGTCTTCGTCGTATTCCGTGAAGTTGCCCTCGAAGTACACCACTTCGCCGTCATCCTCGAACGCCAGGATATGGCTGGCTACCCGGTCCAGGAACCAGCGATCGTGTGAGATCACCAGGGCGGAGCCCGGGAAGTTGAGCAGGGCTTCTTCAAGGGCGCGCAGGGTTTCCACGTCCAGATCGTTGGTCGGTTCGTCCAGCAGCAGGACGTTGCCGCCTTCCTTGAGCAGTTTGGCCAGGTGCAGGCGGTTACGCTCACCCCCGGACAGGTCGCCAACCCGTTTCTGCTGGTCGCTGCCCTTGAAGTTGAAGCGCCCCACATAGGCCCGGGACGGGGTCTCGTAGTTGCCTACCTTGATAATATCGTTGCCGTCGGAGAGTTCTTCCCAGACGGTTTTACTGCCGTCCAGGTCGCGCATCTGGTCCACGTAGGCCAGTTCCACGGTTTCACCGACGGTAATGGTGCCGGAGTCAGGCTGGTCGTAACCCGCGATCATCCTGAACAGGGTCGATTTGCCGGCACCGTTGCCGCCGATAATGCCCACGATGGCACCGGGTGGTACGCTCAAGGACACGTCTTCGTACAGCAGGCGGTCACCGAAGGACTTGCTGATACCGTCCACTTCGATCACCTTGTTGCCGAGGCGAGGTCCAGGCGGAATGTACAGCTCGTTGGTTTCATTGCGCTTCTGAAACTCCTGGGAACTCATCTCCTCAAAGCGGGCCAGGCGGGCCTTGCTCTTGGACTGACGGCCCTTGGCGTTGCTGCGAACCCATTCCAGCTCCTGCTTGATGGCTTTCTGGTGAGAGGCCTCCTGCTTGGACTCCATCTCCAGGCGCTTTTCCTTGTTCTCCAGCCACTGGCTGTAGTTGCCCTCGAAGGGAATGCCATGGCCACGGTCCAGTTCCAGGATCCAGCCGGCGACGTTGTCGAGGAAATACCGGTCGTGGGTGATGGCAACCACGGTGCCTTCATAATCGTGCAGGAAGCGCTCAAGCCAGGCCACGGATTCGGCATCCAGATGGTTGGTGGGCTCGTCCAGCAGCAACATGTCTGGGCCGGACAGCAGCAGGCGGCACAAGGCAACACGGCGGCGCTCACCACCGGACAGGATTTGCACTTTCTGATCCCAGGGCGGGAGGCGCAACGCGTCGGCGGCGACTTCCATCTTGCGTTCAATGTCGTGGCCGTCGGTGGCCTGGATGTAGGCTTCCAGTTCGCCCTGTTTCTTGGCGAGGGCGTCAAAATCCGCATCCGGTTCGGCGTAGGCTGCGTAAACTTGGTCCAGTTCCGCCAGGGCGTCATGAACACCGGAGACCGCCTCGTCGACGATTTCCTTGACGGTTTTCTCTTCGTCCAGCTCCGGCTCCTGGGGCAGGTAGCCCACGTTAATGCCCGGTTGGGGGCGGGCTTCGCCGATGTAATCCTGGTCCACGCCGGCCATAATGCGAAGCAGGGTGGATTTACCAGCACCGTTAAGGCCAAGAACGCCGATCTTGGCGCCGGGGAAGAAGCTCAGTGAGATGTCTTTCAGAATCTCTCGCTTGGGCGGTACCACCTTGCCCACGCGGTTCATGGTGTATACGTATTGGGCCATGTTGGCGTAAACCTCTTGGTAAGACAGGTTCGTGAATTCGCAATCTGATGGTTCGGGCGGCGGGGCTGGCCTTCCGGGATACGCTGTGAATACGTCCATGTACGCTCGACAAAATCATCCCTGATTTTGACGATCCCGGAAGGCCAGCCCCGCCGCCCTTGATCCGAGCTAGTGCTATTGACCCGGTAAGGTATCGAAACCTACCAGTGATAGCAATTGAGCAGAAACCGGCGTTGGCCGCATGCCGGTATCTGCGGACGGTATAAAGGATGATTTTTCACCCGTTTGTAAGATAGAATAGCGGCCCAATTTTTCAGGGAGCCTCCGGAGATTGCCAAAGCTCTCCGGGCCAGCCAAGCACACAGAGGCAGCGCATCCATGTTTAATCGTGAAATGAAAATCGCCGGCTTTGACGACGAACTCTGGAACGCCATGCAGGCGGAAGAGAAGCGCCAGGAAGCTCATATCGAGCTGATCGCGTCCGAGAATTACACCAGCCCCCGGGTGATGGAAGCCCAGGGCAGCATGCTGACCAATAAGTATGCGGAGGGCTACCCGGGCAAGCGCTATTACGGCGGGTGCGAGTTTGTGGATATTGCCGAAGATCTGGCGATTGAGCGCGCCAAAGAGCTATTCGGTGCCGCCTACGCGAACGTGCAGCCGCATTCCGGCTCCCAGGCAAACTCTGCTGTGTTTATGGCGCTGCTGAAACCCGGTGATACCGTTCTCGGTATGAGTCTGGCGCACGGTGGTCATCTTACCCACGGTGCCAGCGTCAACTTCTCCGGCAAGATCTACCATGCCGTGCAGTATGGCCTGAACCCGGAAACCGGCCTGATCGATTACGACGAAGTGGAAGCGCTGGCGGTTGAGCACAAGCCGAAAATGATCATTGCCGGCTTCTCCGCCTATTCCCAGGAACTGGACTTTGCCCGATTCCGTGAAATCGCGGATAAGGTTGGCGCCTTTCTGTTTGTCGACATGGCGCACGTTGCCGGCCTGGTAGCCGCCGGTGTGTACCCGGATCCGATTCCCCACGCCCACGTGGTTGCGACCACCACCCACAAGACCCTGCGTGGTCCCCGTGGCGGCCTGATCCTGGCCTGTGACGACGCTGATCTGCAGAAGAAGCTGAACTCTGCGGTGTTCCCGGGCAGCCAGGGCGGCCCGTTGATGCACGTGATTGCCGCCAAGGCCGTCTGCTTCAAGGAAGCTATGAGCGACGAGTTCAAGACCTATCAGCAGCAGGTGGTCAAGAACGCCTCTGCCATGGCCCAGGTGTTTGTGGATCGTGGCTATGACGTGGTGTCCGGTGGCACAAAGAACCATTTGTTCCTGGTTAGCCTGATCAAGCAGGACATCACTGGCAAAGACGCAGATGCGGCGCTGGGGCGGGCACACATCACCGTGAACAAGAACGCGGTCCCCAACGATCCTCGCTCTCCGTTTGTCACTTCCGGTCTGCGCCTTGGTACTCCGGCGATTACCACCCGTGGTTTCGGTGAGTCTGAGTGCCGTGACCTTGCTGGCTGGATCTGCGACATCCTGGATAACCTGGAGGATGAGGCGGTAAACAGTCGGGTTCGTGAGCAGGTGAGTGCTCTGTGCGCCCGTTTCCCTGTCTACGGCTGATCGTTTTATAGCTAGACTACAGGCATGACCCGCCGGGCCGATCAGTCGGCCCGGCTTCCTCTCCGGAGCTCCTGACTATGCATTGTCCCTTCTGTGGTGAAGCAGATACCAAGGTGATTGATTCCCGGCTGGTGGCCGAGGGCGATCAGGTGCGTCGCCGCAGGGAATGCCTGTCGTGCCGTGAGCGTTTCACCACTTTTGAGTCTGCCGAGCTGGTGATGCCGCGGGTGGTGAAGCAGGACGGCACCCGGCAACCTTTTGATGAGGAAAAGCTGCGCTCGGGGTTGATGAAGGCACTGGAGAAGCGGCCAGTCAGCATTGAGCAGATCGATGCCGCCCTGAACCGCATCAAGTACCGTTTGCGGGCGACCGGTGAAAGGGAAGTGAAATCGATGCAGCTGGGTGAGGAGGTAATGACCGAGTTGCGGCAACTGGACAAAGTGGCCTATGTCCGTTTCGCGTCGGTGTATCGCAGCTTCCAGGATATCAACGAGTTTAAGGAAGAAATCGAGCGCCTGTCTGCCAGCAATGGAGATACAGCCGTTGATGTTGCCAAGGCACTGGCAGATAACCGCTCTGCAGAAGGAAAAGCATGATCGAAAACCGCGACAGGGCCATGATGGCCCGGGCTGTCCAGCTTGCCTGGCGCGGTCGGTACTCGACGCACCCCAACCCCAGGGTGGGCTGCGTCATCGCCCGGGGCGATCTGGTGCTCGGGGAGGGCTGGCATGAGCGTGCCGGCGAAGCCCATGCCGAAATCCGTGCGCTGAGCCAGGCTGGCCCGGATGCCCGGGGTGCCACGGCTTATGTGACTCTGGAGCCCTGCAGCCATTTCGGCCGCACACCGCCCTGCGCCAGGGCTCTGATCGACGCCGGAGTGGCCCATGTCTATGCGGCGACAAAGGACCCGAATCCTTCGGTGTCCGGGCGTGGACTGGATATGCTTCGGAAAGCCGGGGTCCGGGTTACTGAAGGCCTGCTGGCGGATGAAGCCATCCGCCTGAATCCGGGTTTCATGAAGCGCATGAACACCGGTCGTCCCTGGGTGCGTCTGAAAATGGCGGCCAGTCTGGATGGCCGCACGGCAATGGCCTCCGGCGAGAGCCAGTGGATAACCGGCAGCGATGCCCGCCGGGATGTGCAGCGTCTCAGGGCCATCAGCGATGCCATCCTCACGGGTGTCGGTACCGTTCTGGTGGACGATCCATCGTTGACTGTTCGCCGTGAAGAGCTGGGCGATATCGGTGACGCCACGGAGCCATCGAGGCAGCCCCTGAGAGTGATCGCCGACCGGGATGCGCGGACGCCCTGTTCGGCGAAGATCCTGCAGGGTGGCAATGTGCAGGTGTTCTGTGCGTCGTCAACTCTGGCGACGACACCGGCCCAGGATCTGGCGGCACTGGGCATCAGTCTCACCGGGGTGGCCTGGAAGGACAACGGCATTGATCTGGCCGAACTGCTGGATTCTCTCGGGGAACTCGGCATCAATGAGCTGCTGGTCGAAGCGGGCCCCACACTGGCAGGCACGTTCATCAGCGAAGGCCTGGTAGACGAACTCTGGCTCTATCAGGCGCCGGTTTTCCTCGGTAGTACGGGACGTCCGACCGCGCGCCTGCTGCTGGAAACCATGGCAGATAAAGTACAATGGAAGGTGCTGGACCGACGTCAGCTAGGGGAGGATCAGCGCCTGATTCTCGCTCGCCGGTAATCCATACATTCAGGAGGTTTCATCAGCAGATGGCTGCCGGAACTCCGCAAGGGTGCAAAACCATATGGCACTGAACAGCATTGAAGACATCATTGAAGATATCCGTCAGGGCAAGATGGTCATACTGATGGATGACGAGGATCGCGAGAATGAGGGCGATCTCGTGATGGCCGCCGAGCATTGCACGGCTGAAGCCATCAACTTCATGGCCCGTTTTGGCCGCGGCCTCATCTGCATGCCCATGACCCGGGATCGCTGTGAGCAGTTAGGTCTTCCGTTGATGGTCCAGCAGAACGCGTCCGGTTTCGGTACCAAGTTTACTCTGTCCATTGAAGCGGCCGTGGGCGTGACTACCGGTATTTCTGCCGCAGACCGTGCCCGCACGGTTCAGGCGGCGGTAGACCGCAACGCGAAGGCGAGTGACCTGGTTCAGCCCGGCCATATCTTTCCGCTGATGTCCGATCCGGGTGGTGTTCTGAGTCGCGCCGGCCATACCGAAGCGTCCTGCGATCTTGCCGGACTGGCTGGTTGCGAGCCGGCGGGTGTGATCTGCGAGATCATGAACGACGATGGCTCCATGGCCCGCAGGGAAGACCTGGAACGATTTGCCGAAGAACATGATCTCAAGATTGGTACCATTGCCGACCTGATTCACTACCGCACCATGAACGAGCGCACCGTTGAGTGTGTGGAAGAGAACGACCTGGACACCGAATACGGTGTCTTCAGCCTTCGTACTTACCGTGACAATATCCAGGGTGCGACTCACCTGGCTATGGTGAAGGGGAGTATTTCCCAGGAAGAGCCGGCTCTTGTACGTGTACACATCACCGACACCTTGCGGGACCTTCTGGGTGCCCGCCGCAAGGATTCACGAAGCTGGCCTCTGCACCACGCCCTTGAAAAAGTGGCAACCGAGGGCAGGGGTGTGGTTGTTCTGCTGAACAGCGCCGAAGACAGCTATAACCTGGAAGACCGCATCCACGAATTTTTTGATGAAGGGCAAGGGTCCTCCGGCAAGGGCAGCTCCGGTGTTTATTTCACCGTGGGCACCGGTTCCCAGATTCTCCGGGACATCGGTGTGGGCAAGATGCGTCTGCTGAGCCCGCCGATCAAGTTCTCGGCCATTTCCGGTTTTGATCTGGAAGTTGTTGAGTACGTTCCCTATACCCCTGAATGATAAACCCGGTCGTGGCATTGGTGCCGCGACACGTGAAGGAGCCATCGATGGCGGATATCAGAGTAATTGAAGGTGATTTTACCGAGTGCACCGGGCGTTATGCGCTGGTGGTAGGCCGTTTTAACGGTTTTGTTGTTGAAAGCCTGGTTGAAGGCGCGCTGGATACCCTGCGCCGCCACGGGATCTCCGATGATGATGTCACCATTGTGCGGGTGCCTGGCGCCTATGAGATGCCACTGGCCGTCAAGCGTGTTGCCGAAACCGGCGAGTACGATGCCATCATTGCGCTGGGTGCCGTCATTCGTGGCGGCACCCCGCATTTCGAATACGTTGCCGGTGAAGCGTCAAGCGGTATCGGCGCGGTAAGCCTTGATACAGACGTACCGGTGACCTTTGGTGTGCTGACGGTGGATTCCATCGAACAGGCTATCGAGCGTTCGGGCACCAAGGCTGGTAACAAGGGCGCCGAAGCGGCCATCACGGCCCTTGAAATGGTCAGCCTGTTCAGGAAACTGGGTGAGTAATGAGCGAAACTGAAGGTACATCACCGCAGCCGGCACCGGCCGGCCAGCCGAAAGCCGGTGATCGACGCCGCGCCAGGGCTCTGGCCATGCAGGGGCTTTATCAGCGCCACTTCAGCAAGACGGCCATTTCCGACATTGAGGCCGAGTTCATGGTTGACAATGACACGAGCAAGGTTGATCTGCTGTACTTCCGCGACCTGCTCCGTGGTGTACACCGGGAGCAGGGCGAACTGGACAAGCTGATTGAGCCGTTCCTGGATCGCCCGATCAATGAGGTGGATCCGGTGGAGCTGGCCATTGTCCGGCTTGGTGCCTATGAACTGAAACATCGTCTTGATGTGCCCTACAAGGTGGTTATTAACGAAGGCATTGAAATGGCCAAGCGCTTTGGTGGCACCGAGGGCCATAAATTCGTCAACAGCATCCTCGACAAGCTGAGCGGCCGACTCCGGCTTGCCGAGACACGCTCCCGTGCCCGCTAGCTGATGGGCGAGTTCGAGCTGATTCGGCGTTATTTTTTGCCGCTCGCCAGGCAGCAGACAGCCCGGTCCCTGATTCTGGGGCCGGGGGATGACTGCGCAATTCAGCATATTCCCGCGGGCCGGGATCTCGTCTTCTCCATGGATACCCTGGTTGAGGGTGTCCACTTTCCCAGGAATTATCGCCCGGATTACCTTGGCTGGCGTGCTTTGGCCGTAGCGGCAAGTGATTTGGCCGCCATGGGGGCCGATCCGGAGTGCTTTACCCTTGCACTGACCATGCCTGCTGCAGACGAACAATGGCTTGCAGGTTTTGCCGGCGGGCTCAGAAGTGCCAGCAATGCGTTCGGGATGGCGCTGGCCGGCGGTGATACAACCTCCGGTCCGCTTACTCTGACTCTTCAGGTGCACGGAACCGTTGAGCATGGAGCCGCCATTCGGCGCGCGGGTGCCCGGCCTGGTGACCTTGTCGCGGTCTCCGGAACGCTTGGAGACGCCGGTGCGGCGCTGGACTACCTTGACGAGGCGAGCCCTTCGCCAGACGTTACAGCCCTGCTGGATCGTTATCATTCACCGCGGCCCAGGCTGGCACTTGGCAGCGCTGTCCGTGGCATTGCGAGTGCCGCTGTTGATATTTCTGACGGCCTGCTTGCGGACCTTGGGCATATTCTTGAGGCCTCTGACGTCGGGGCGAGCATCGACAGTGCCCGACTGCCGGTATCACCGCATCTGAAGCGCCTGAAAGGCGATGCAGCGCTGGATTATGCGCTGCGGTCCGGGGATGACTATGAGTTGTGCCTGACCATCCCCGCAGAGTGCTGGAGAAACGCCCCGGACGCGGTCCGGAAAAAACTGTCGGTGATTGGTACGGTTGAATCCCCGCCCGGGTTGATTCTCGATGGTAAGCCGTGTGGTGCAGATGCCGGGTTCGATCATTTCAGGAGCAGACCATGAGCCAGAAAGATGAGGCGTCCGAACCGGAAATTCCCGAAGTTCTCCTGCCTCCGGGATTCCTGCGTAATCCGGTCCATTTGCTGGCCTTCGGTTTTGGTAGCGGTGCAACGGCACGGGCTCCCGGAACATGGGGAAGTCTCGCGGCAATTCCTCTCTGGTATGGCTTCGCCTGGTTACCACCGATAGCCTACTGGCTGGTGGTGTTGCTGGCTTTTGTCGTGGGTATCTGGCTGTGCGGAAAAACCGCTGAGGACCTCAAGGTCCACGATCACGGGGGCATTGTCTGGGATGAATTTGTCGGGATGTGGATCGCCCTGGGACTGTTTCCGGATACCATTTACGGCGTATTGGGCGCTTTTCTGCTTTTCCGTCTTTTTGACATCGCAAAACCATGGCCCATCGGGTGGCTGGACGAACGAATGCCCGGTGGGCTTGGTATCATGGTGGACGATGTGCTGGCGGGGGTTATGGCTCTGGTCTGCCTTTGGGCAGTTGACCGCTGGCTGATCCCGGTAATGATTTAGGGGGCCTCAATGAGGCTCCCTGTTAATGAAGTTGCTGTTCTTCGGGTAACAACCGGACAACATGTAAAAATCGCTTTAAGCCAGTCTCGGCTCGTTCCCGTGACGCAAACGGGCCACTGTCAAACCCTTCCCGGGTAGTGAAGTACCATTTGCTCCCCACACAAAAGAATCGACTACTGCGAAAGGGAACCGGCCCTTGTTCTCCGGTTCTGCATTGGGTATCCATGGTGTCTCCTGTGCCCGCTTTTCTGTTCTGCTTTTTCGGGCGCCGCGTTAATGTCTGCCGATCTGTTTAAAATTAATCCAATTCAGGACGAATTCAACATTTTTTTACATTTTTACGGGGTGCGTCTCAAACGGGATCAGAGACCGCGGCTCGGGACAGGCCGGCAAAGCTATGCCATTGCCTTGCCCTTGTCAGATGCACTGGTCAAAATGCTACGGGTCCGGCGCGAGCCTGAATCTGTTTTGTTCCTCATAGCCAAGGAGATTAAATGAGCATTTGTCACGTTAACCGTGGTTTCAAATCGGCGATGAAAGGCTGGCATAAACACGCCGTTAGCCTTCGCGCCGGGCTGGCAGCATTGCTTGCGTTGTCATTGGTGGGCTGTGCCTCCCCGGTAAGTAGGGTAGAGACCTGGGACGGCAATCCAGAGGCAGCGACGAACGCCGCGACACTGAAAACACCGGGTGAAATTCGGGTTACCCGGGTGAATGGCCGCACCACGGGCAACTTCCTAATGAACGACCTGGCGCTGGACTATGCTTTGCTGCCCGGTGAAAACGAGGTTGTTTTCGTCTACAAAACCATTTGGGCAAAGAGCGGGGTGGTCAGAAACGAGGAATCGAAAGTTCACGTTATCGAAAGCAAGCCTCAGGAGGCCCGCTTCGAAGCCATCGCTGGCGAGACTTACCGCTTTGAATTCAAGCAACCGGATTCCCGGCAGGAAGCAGAACGGATGATGCCGGAGTTTTCTGCAACGATTGTGTCCTCGGCGGGGGATTCAGTGGCAAGCTCGACCGAATGGAATCCCGCTGAAGCAAGCAGGGTAGCCCGGACTCCCATCCCTGAATCCCCGTCTGAGGGCGCTTCCGCGAATGATGTTAATGCCCTCGACCAGCTTAAGGCGGTTTGGGCAACGGCAAGCGACGAGGAGAAAAAAGCGTTTCTCCGTTGGGCGTTTGAATAATCTCTGATCCTGCGCCCGCCGTTTCCGGGCCGTGTTCAGCCCCGGAAACGGCTCAAGGCTTTCTTCAGAAGTCCCTCCAGCGCCGTCATCGCATCGTCCGCCAGGGTCTGGGTTGAACTTGCGGGAATTGGCCCGTGGCCGTCGTCTGCCCCGAGCCGGTGTATCGCCTCCTCAATCGCATCAAGGCTTTCGGCGACATGGGCCTGCAATGAATCCCCGTTTGCGACCACGTCCGGACAGGTGGTGAAGTTCAGTGTCAGCCTGCCTTCATAGCTTACCGCCACTATCACCAGCCCCATGCTGTCGAACAGCGGCGCCGTGTTGTACTGCTGAACCAGACGCGCTCCCTGCAGATATAGCGGTACCTGGGGGCCCGGAACGTTGGTGATCGGCAGATTGAATACCGGCTGATAACGCTGGGCAATCTGCAACTCCGAGTAAAGTCTGGCGGACAGGGCCAGCATGGTTGACGGTAAAAGTTCCGTTAGCCGGTCGGCGGCTATGGCCTCACGGTAGGGCTCCGAGGCGACTGCGTTCCAATGAATCCGGCGAATCCGTTGCGCAGGGTTTGGCTCGTTGGTGGCGAGATCCAGCAGCATGGCGGACATCTGGTTTCCGGTCGCCCTGCGCAAGCTGTTTGAGCGAACAGAAATTGGAGTCATTGCCACCAGGGATTTGCCGGCGTCCGAGCCCTCGCTGATCAGGTACCGTCTTAGGGCCTCGGCGCACAAACCGAGAACCACGTCATTCAGGGTGACGTCCCCAAGGGACGCCTTCACCGTTTTCAGGCGAGACAGCTCAACACTGGCCGCGATAATTTGCCGGTTCGCGGTTATCTGCCGGTTAAACGGGCTATGGGGGGCAGAGAACAGCGGCAGTGGCAGAGGCAGTTTGCGTAACTGCTTCTGAATCAACCCCCGTGCGGTGGCTTCGGCGGCATTGACGGCGAGCGAGGTGAATTGCAGTGGTGTTCGAAGGATATTTGCGCCTGCCTGCAACATGACCCGCTCTTCCGAAGGTTCTGGTCGGGGGTGCCAGGGCCGGGGTGGTGTAATCGAGCGAGGCTCCGGAGTGTACTCGAGTAACTTTCCGATGATTTCTTCGCCGCTGAAGGCATCGATAGCCGCATGGTGTAACTTCACGATCAGCGCAAAGCCCGCACTGCCGGCATCCTCCTCATCCAGCTTGAAACCGTCCACGAACGTTATGTGCCAAAGAGGACGGTCTCTTTTCAGGGGTTCCTCCAGAATCTTGGAGGCCAGTTTCATAAGGCTGGCTTTGCGACCATGTTCGCCGAGATTGACGTAGGCGAGGTGGCGCTCGATACTGAAGTCCGGGTCGTCGATCCAGTAGGGGCGGCCCAGGCGCAGGGGGATTTCCTTGAGACGCTGACGGAACACCGGCACCACGTGGAGCCGGCTGCGAAGGTAGGCAACAAATGTACTGAAGGCCAGTGGTGTTTCTCGTTCGCTGGCATCAAAGAGATAGATCCCGCCAATATGCATCGGGGTCGTTTCCGATTCCAGGTACAGGAACGAGGCATCCAGTTCCGACAGCTGCCGCATCAGAGAACTCCCTTGGGCGTTGGTTTTACAACTTCTTCCCGGCTGAGCCGGTCCCAGAACCACATAAGGGCCTTGCCCTGGTCTTCAGCATGTCTGGCAAGATGCAGCATGATGGGCTGCCGGGGCTCGTGCACCTGCTTGGAGATCAGGCTACCGTCTTTCAGCTGTTGGCTGATTCTTGCCCTGGGTAGCCACCCGACGCCGAGACCTGCGGCCTGAATCGCAATTTTCTGGTCGATGTTGGCGACGGTCAGGGTTCGTTGCCGGCGAAAAATGCCGGCATGTCCCGGTGGCAGCGAACGCGAGGTATCAGCCGCCACGGCTGCCGGGTACCGGGAGATATCCTCCTCTGAGAGAGGCTCTTCGGCACTTGCCAGCGGGTGATCGGGGCCGACAGCAAACACGAAAGGCATTTCACCAAGGGCTCTGGTTGTGAAGTTTCCCGACGGTTTGCTGAAATTGTCCGCGCCGATGATCAGGTCGACCCGGCGACTTTGCAGGGCGTCCCAGGTGCCGGCAAACACTTCTTCCACGATTTGCACATCGACCGGCACTCCGAGTTCATGGAATTCCCGGATGGCCGGGAACAGGCATTGTGCCGGCAGCAATGAGTTGAATCCGATCTTTAATCTGGTTTCCCAGCCCTGGGCCACCTGACGGGTTGTGTGGGCAAGGTTTTCTGCCGCCTCCAGCAGGGTGCGGCCTTCTTCCAGGAGGTAATGACCCGCCGGGGTCAGCCTGGCGCGGTGGCCGGTGCGGTCGTAGATGGCAACGTTCAGGTCTTCTTCCAGTTTTTGCACGGTGTAGCTTATGGCCGAGGGTACCCGGAAGAGTTCGCCGGCGGCGCCGGCAAAACTGCCTTTGCGGTCAATGGCGTCAAGGACTTTGAGGGCGTCTATGGTGATGGCTGTGTGCATGTTCGAATTATCTGAGGTTGTTGGCCAGAAATGCTTGTTTGAGAGGGTAGCAGGGTCGCCGGTATTCTTCCTTCAAATTATCAGGCTTTGGAGGGCAGGTAACAGGGCCGCTGTCAGTTTTGGGGGCAGCGGGTATTGGAGAAGGCCTTTGCAAACACGCCGTGAACCCTTCCCTGGGGGCTCGGCATTGCCATCCTTGGCAATGCACGGTTTGCAAAGGCCTTCTCCAATACCCTTGGCAGACTTTTTGCCGGCGCCCCCTTGTTACAGGGGCCACACTTTCAAGGTTTTTCATCGGAGGGTTTATGGGGCTTTTGATTGACGGCAAATGGCATGACCAGTGGTATGACACCGATAAGACCGGTGGCAAGTTTGAGCGGGAGGCGGCGCGGTTTCGGAACTGGGTGACCGCAGACGGCGTGCCGGGGCCGGATGGTGAAGGTGGTTTCAAGGCTGAGTCCGGTCGCTACCATCTTTATGTGTCCATGGCGTGCCCGTGGGCGCATCGGACGCTGATTTTCCGGAAGCTGAAGGGGCTGGAGAAGCATATTTCAGTGTCTGTTGTGCACCCGGATATGGTAGAGAATGGCTGGGAGTTCCGGCCTGACAGTGAGCAGCACCGGGATTACTTGCATGGCTTCCGTTTCATGCATGAGGTCTACACCAGAGCTGCGCCTGAGTATTCCGGGCGGGTGACGGTGCCGACGCTGTGGGATAAAGAAAAACAGACGATTGCGAGTAACGAATCCGCCGAGATTATCCGGATGTTCAATTCGGCCTTCGATGGGCTGGAGGGTGTTCGCTCGGACCGGAACTTCTATCCCGAGGAACTGCAGGGGGAAATTGATGAGGTCAATGCCCGGGTCTATGACACAGTCAATAACGGTGTCTACAAGGCGGGTTTTGCTACCGCTCAGGATAAATACGAGCAAGCCTACGACGCTCTTTTCGAGTCGCTGGACTGGCTGGAGGATCGGTTGTCTGGCCAGCGGTATCTGGTGGGTAGCCAGTTAACTGAGGCGGACTGGCGGCTGTTTACCACGCTGATTAGATTTGATGCGGTGTATTACAGCCATTTCAAATGCAATCGCCAGCGGATCAGTGATTTTCCGGCGCTTTCTGCCTACGTGCGGGATTTGTATCAGGAGCCCGGCGTGGCCGAAACCGTGGATATCGGGCAGATCAAACGTCATTACTACGTGAGCCAGCGGACCATCAACCCGACCCAGATTGTGCCGGTGGGGCCGGCGTTGAACTTTGACGAGCCTCATGGGCGCGAGCGCCTGAGTTGAAATCGGGGTCAGATGAAATTTTCATCTGACCCCATTTTCAGACCCCATTTTTACGTCAACTCACCCGGGCCACCGCGACGTCGGTCAGCAGCTCCATGGCTTCTTTGTGGTCTGAGGCCGGCAGGGTTGTCAGGCAGGCTTTGGCCAGGTCCGCCTGTTCCCGGGCCTTGGTCATGGTGTATTCAATGGCGCCTGAGCGCTCAACAATTTCGAGAATCCTGGGCAGGTCGTCCAGCCCGCCTTTGCGAATGGCCTGGCGGATCAACTGGCGCTCATTTTCCGTGCCGTGTGCCATGGCGTAAATCAGGGGCAGGGTGGTCTTGCCTTCGGCAAGGTCGTCGCCCACATTTTTGCCCATGGCTTCGGCATCGCCCCGGTAATCCAGGACATCGTCCACCAGCTGGAACGCCAGGCCCAGATGCTTGCCGTAGTCCTTCAGGCCCCGTTCCTGGTCGTCACCGGCCCCGGCGAGCAGGGCGCCGGTGTGGGACGCGGCTTCAAACAGCATGGCGGTCTTGTTGTGAATGACCTTCATGTACTGGTCTTCGGTCAGGTCCGGATTTTTCACGTTCATCAGTTGCATGACTTCGCCTTCGGCGATCACGGCCGTGGCGTGGGACAAAACCTCCATGATAGGCAGGCTTTTGAGCTCCACCATCATCTCGAAGGCCCGGGCGTAGAGGAAATCACCTACCAGCACGCTCGGGGCATTACCCCAGCGTGCATTGGCCGTGCTCCGGCCCCGCCGCATGTCGGAGGTGTCCACCACATCGTCATGGAGTAGGGTGGCGGTGTGCAGGAATTCGATGACAGCCGCCAGTTTCAGGTGGTCGCTTTTGTCGTAGCCCGCAGCCTGGCTGGAAAGCAAAACCAGTAAGGGTCTCAGCCGCTTACCGCCGCTTTCGATGATGTACTGGGCGATTTTTTCCACCAGGGGAACGTCTGAGGAAAGCCGCTGGATGATCAGGTCATTGACGCGGCTGAAGTCGTCGGCCACGGTGTCGTGAATGCGCTGGGCTGTCATGCGGCTTGTGGATCCCTTGCTGGTGTTGTCGTCGTTGCGTTCGCTGATAATAAAGGCAGGTCGCGGCAATGCTAGGTATTGCAGGTTGAGGTGTCAACGTTAAGTCGGCGAAGTCGGGGTCAGAAGAAAGCTTTCTTCTGACCCTATGTTCAACTTGCTTAGCATGGCGTCTTCTCGTACAATCACGCGCCCAACTCATCCCAACCTGCGCTCCCTGCTATAGGGTCGCCAGAGCGCTTCCCTTAGAACCAGGTGGATAAGAGCAGGGATGGGTCAATCGCGGAGAACGAGTAAATGTACGCAGTTATTGTCAGCGGTGGTAAGCAGCACCGTGTAAAAGAAGGCGAAACCCTGAAGCTGGAAAAGCTGGAAGTTGAAACCGGCGGTAACGTTGAGTTTGATCGCGTTCTGCTGATCGCCGATGGTGACAAGGTTCAGGTTGGTGCGCCGGTTGTTGATGGTGCCAAAGTGACTGCGGAAGTGGTTAGCCACGGCCGTCACGACAAGATTCAGATCATCAAGTTCCGTCGTCGTAAGCATTCCATGAAGCGTCAGGGCCACCGTCAGTGGTTTACTGAAGTAAAGATCACGGGTATCCAGGGCTGAGGCTCTCGAATTACCCCCTAGAGAAGGAGGCTGGTAATGGCTCATAAAAAAGCAGCAGGTAGTACCCGTAACGGTCGCGATTCCGAGTCGAAACGACTTGGTGTGAAGCGCTTTGGCGGTGAGACTGTTTCTGCAGGCAGCATCATCATTCGTCAGCGTGGCACCCGTTTCCACGCTGGTAGCAACGTTGGCATTGGCAAGGATCACACCCTGTTTGCGAAAGCAGACGGCCAGGTGAAGTTCGAAGTCAAAGGCCCGCAGAGCCGTAAGTTCGTGAGCATCGTTCCGGCTGCGTAAGCAGCGGCGATCCGGTTCTGTCGAACCTTGGGTGGCGCTGATATCCTGATATCATCAGGTGTTCAGAGCCATCCGGAGCCCCGCAAAGCTTCCTTGAGGCTGCGGGGCTTTTTAGTTTATGCGCATCGCGCAAAGGGTTGATTCATGAAATTCGTAGACGAAGCCACCATCATTGTGGAAGCCGGCAAGGGCGGTCACGGCTGCCTGAGCTTCCGGCGTGAAAAATACGTTCCCAAGGGCGGCCCCGACGGTGGCGACGGGGGCGATGGTGGTTCCGTGTATCTGGAAGCAGACGAGTCGCTCAATACATTGATTGACTACCGTTTCCAGCGTAAACACAAAGCCCGGAATGGTGAGCCAGGCTCCGGCCGCAACTGCACCGGTACCAAGGGTGAGGATCTTGTCCTGCCAGTGCCGGTGGGCACCACGGTTGTGGATATGGACACCCATGAGGTGCTCGGGGACCTGACCCATGCAGGGCAGCGTCTGAAGGTTGCCCAGTGCGGTTTTCATGGCCTTGGCAATACCCGCTTCAAGTCCTCGGTTAACCGTGCGCCCCGGCAGACCACCAAAGGCTCTGAAGGCGAGCTGCGCAACCTTCGGCTGGAGCTGAAGGTGTTGGCGGATGTCGGGCTGCTGGGTATGCCCAATGCCGGTAAGTCCACCTTTATCCGTTCGGTGTCGGCGGCCCGCCCGAAAGTGGCGGATTACCCCTTTACCACACTGGTGCCTAACCTCGGGGTCGTCAGTGTGCAGGCGCATCAGAGTTTTGTCATTGCCGACATCCCCGGCCTGATCGAGGGCGCAGCCGAGGGCGCCGGGCTCGGTATCCGGTTCCTCAAGCACCTGGTCCGCACCCGGCTTTTGCTGCACCTTGTGGATGTTGCGCCTTACGACGGATCTTCGCCGGCGGATGCCGTCCGGGCGATTGAGCATGAGCTTGAGAAGTTCAGTGAGACTCTTGCCAATCGGCCCAGATGGCTGGTGCTGAACAAGGTGGATATGGTGGCTGAGGAAGACCGCGATGCCCATTGCCAGGCCATCGTTGATGAGCTTGGCTGGGAAGGGCCGGTGTTCCGGATTTCCGCGCTTAGTGGTGAGGGCACCAGGCCGCTGGTTCAGGCGGTTATGCGCTGGATTGAAGAGCAGGCCGAAGAAGAGGCCCAGAATCCCGAGGTCGCTGAGCGGGAAGCCCGTCGCCGTCGACAGATGGATGAAGAGGCCCGGGTCCGTATCGAGGCGGAGCGTCAGGCTCGCCGTGCTGCCCGCGAGGACGACGATGACGATGACTTCGACGATGATGACTACGACGTCGAAGTGGTTTACGCGCCCGAGTAAAGCAGGATTAACACCAGGGAGACCGCTCAAGCACCATGACTGAACGCCTACAGTTGCGCCAGGCCCGCCGCCTGGTTATCAAGATCGGAAGCGCCCTGCTGACCAACGATGGCAGGGGGCTGGATGTGGCTGCTCTGGGCTTGTGGGTGGATCAGATTGCAGAGCTGGTCGAAGAAGGGGTGGAAGTGGTCGTGGTCTCCTCCGGTTCGGTGGCTGAGGGGATGAGCCGTCTTGGCTGGACAGTGAGGCCGGAGCAGTTGCACGAACTCCAGGCCGCCGCCGCGGTTGGGCAAATGGGATTGGTTCAGACCTGGGAGGCCCAGTTCAAGCGGCATGATATCCACACTGCCCAGATTCTCCTCACTCACGATGACCTCTCGGACCGCAAGCGATACCTCAACGGCCGAAGCACGCTCAGGGCGCTGCTCGACTTTGGCGTAGTGCCGATCGTCAACGAAAACGACACGGTGGTGACCGACGAGATTCGGTTCGGTGACAACGATACCCTTGGCGCACTGGTCGCTAACCTGATTGAGGCGGACGGCCTGATTATCCTGACTGATCAGCTTGGTCTGTTTGACAAGGATCCCAGGAAGAACGCCAATGCCCGGCTGGTCACTGAGCGCAAGGCTGGTGATCATGAGCTGGATGCCATGGCCGGAGGCGGGGCCGGTGTGCTGGGGCGGGGTGGCATGATGACCAAATTGCGTGCGGCTCGCCTGGCCGCCCGGTCTGGTGCGTTTACCGTTATTGTTGGTGGTCGTATCGAGGGGGTGATCGGCCGGCTGCGCCAAGGCGACGTGATTGGCACCCTGCTGCTCCCGGAGCAGGGCCGGATCGCTGCCCGCAAGCAGTGGCTGGCCAGCCATTTACAGACCCGGGGCAAGTTGACCCTGGATGACGGTGCGGTGAAGGTGGTGTGTCTCGGCGGGCGCAGCCTGCTTCCGGTGGGCGTAAAGGGTGTGGTCGGGCAGTTTCGCCGTGGCGAAATGGTGTCCTGCGTTGATCAGGCTGGCAAGGAGATTGCCCGGGGGCTTGTGAATTACGATGCCGACGAGGCCAGGGCGATCGCCGGTCGATCCAGTGACCGGATTGCCGAGGTTCTGGGCTACAGTTCCGGCGAGGAAATGATACACCGGGATAACCTCGTTATAGTGTAATGCTTGTTTCTGATAACTGAAGCATAAAAAAACCGGCCAACTGGCCGGTTTTTTTATGCTTCTGAAGTCGGGCGACTTACGCGCTCTTCAGAGACTTGATCTTGGCGCTCAGGCGGCTCTTGTGACGAGCAACCTTGTTCTTCGCGAAGATACCCTTGTTGACCATGCTGTCCAGAATCGGCTGGGCCTGCTGGAAAGCAGCCTGGGCTTCTTCGTAGTTGCCGGCCTCAATCTTGGACTGGATCTTCTTCATGTAAGTACGAGCCATGGAACGCAGGCTTGCATTGTGCTTGCGGTTCTTCTCGTTCTGACGTGCGCGCTTCTTGGCTTGCGGGGTATTTGCCACCGTAAAACTCCTGAAAATCTCAAATTCGTTGCTGAATGATTCGTTACATCGCGGGCGCGCCAAAACCAGCGCGTCGAAATAAATGACGCGGAACTATGCCGCTCAAACCTCGAAATGTCAAGGCCAAAACCCATTTCATGCCCTGACACAGAAGGCCTGTGGTAAACTCGCGGCCACTTGTCTATTTCCACAATGCCAGACCAGAGCCCGCATGTCTTCGGAACCTGAATCATCTCCTGAGCAAAAGCAATTGCCTAAAGCGCCTGGCCTGCTCAGGTCGTCGGGACTTGTGGGCATTATGACCATGCTGTCCCGGGTGCTTGGCCTGGTCCGGGACATGGTGATTGCCCGCTATTTTGGCGCCGGTGCCGGGGCGGATGCTTTTTTTGTCGCCTTCAAGATTCCCAACTTTCTGCGCCGGCTGTTTGCCGAGGGCGCTTTTTCCCAGGCCTTCGTTCCAGTGTTGTCGTCCTACCGGGAAAATCAGTCCCACTCCGACGTGCAGCGGCTGGTCAATGCTGTGGCCGGTTCACTGGGTCTGGTGTTGCTGGGTGTAACACTGGTGGCGATCCTGGGAGCGCCGGTGTTGACGGCAGTTTTTGCGCCGGGGTTTCTTGATGATGACGTGAAGTTTGCCCTGACCAGCGAGATGCTGCGCATCACCTTCCCCTATTTATTGCTGATCTCCCTGACCGCCTTTGCCGGCGGCATACTGAACAGCTACGACCGGTTCGCTGTGCCGGCGTTTACCCCGGTTCTTCTGAACCTGGCCATGATTGCGGCGGCGATCTGGCTGACGCCACTGATGGACGAGCCGGTGATGGCGCTGGCCTGGGGGGTGTTCATTGCCGGTGCCCTGCAGTTGTTCTTCCAGCTGCCTTTTCTGATGCGCCTCGGCCTGTTGCCCAGGCCTCGAGTCGATTATCGCCACGAAGGTGTCAGCCGGATTCTTAAATTGATGGCGCCCGCCCTGTTCGGGGTATCGGTCAGCCAGATCAATCTGCTGCTTGATACCGTGCTGGCTTCCTTTCTTCAGACCGGCAGTGTCTCCTGGTTGTATTACTCCGACCGGCTTGCGGAACTGCCTCTTGGTGTATTTGGCATTGCCATTGCCACGGTGATTCTTCCAAGCCTGTCCCGCAAGCATGCGGCGGCATCGGCTGACCAGTTTGCGGCCACCCTGGACTGGGCAGTCCGTGCGGTCCTGTTGATTGGTTTGCCGGCGGCGCTGGCCCTCGTCTTGCTGGCGGAGCCGCTGATTGCCACCCTGTTTCACTACGGCGAAGTGGCCGACCGGGATGTGGCCATGTCGGCCCAGAGCCTGCGGGCCTATTCCGCGGGGTTGCTTGCGTTCATGCTAATTAAAGTGCTGGCTCCGGGTTTCTTTGCCCGCGAGGACACTAAAACGCCGGTCAAGATCGGTGTTATCGCCATGGTGGCGAACATGGTGTTCAACCTGATACTGATTTTTCCGCTGGCGCATGCCGGACTGGCATTGGCAACCTCCCTGTCGGCCTGGCTGAATGGGTATCTGCTGTGGCGAGGGTTGCGCAAGGAAGGAGCCTGGCAGAGCCAGCCCGGCTGGCCCCGTTTCCTGCTGCAGGTTCTATTCGCCAATGGTGCGTTGGCTGCCGTTATTTTGTGGCTCAAGGCGCCGGTGGCAGTGTGGCTGGCAAACGGCGGTTATCAGCGGGCGGCGGATATGGCGATATTGGTGGGTGCCGGTGTGGCCATTTACTTTGTTGCCCTGGCGCTGGCCGGGGTTCGGGTAAGACATTTCCGCCAGAGGTAAGGTATAATCGCGCGTTTTCTCACCAGCGTTGCGGTAACAAGGGTAGCGCTGAAAGCTAGCTGGCAATTGAAGGTTCGCATTACATGCGTCTGATCCGGGGCCTGACCAACCTGAAAAAGCTGTCCCGGCGGGAGGATTCTCCACTCGCCAACGGGTGTGTCGCCACCATCGGTAATTTTGACGGTGTGCATCTGGGCCACAAGACCATTATTGATCAGGTCAGGAGCAAGGCCGAAGCCCTTGGCGTGCCTTCCATGGTCATGATTTTCGAGCCCCAGCCCCGGGAGTTTTTCCAGGGTAGCGAGGCGCCGCCAAGGTTGATGGGGTTCCGGCAGAAATTTGAGGCCCTGTTGGCCGAGGGCATCGATATCGTGCTGTGCCTGCGCTTCAATCAGGCCTTCCGCAGTTACTCTGCCATGGGCTTTATCGAAGACATCCTGATTCAGGGGCTGGCCGTCCGGCACCTGGTGGTGGGGGACGATTTCCGCTTTGGCTGCGACCGGGCCGGGGATTTCGCCCTTCTAAAGAAAGTAGGCAAGGATGCAGGGTTCACGGTTGAGAATACCCGCACGGTAACGGTTGATGGCGAGCGGGTGAGCAGCACCCGTGTGCGGGAACTGATCACGGTGAACGGCCTGGAGCAGGCAGAGGCGCTGCTCGGACATCCATACCGCATCCGGGGCAGGGTGGTATATGGCAGGCAACTGGGGCGCCAGATCGGGGCGCCAACGGCGAACATCCTGTTGCACCGGCTACCAGCGCTGCAAGGGGTGTATGTGGTGGCGGCCACACTGGACGATGGCGCCGTGTACGATGGCGTTGCCAACATAGGCCTGCGGCCGACCGTGGATGGCAAGCAGCCGTCCCTGGAAGTGCACCTGTTTGACTTTGCTGGCACACTTTATGGCCAGCACCTGGAAGTCGTGTTCCGCCACGGCCTGCGGGACGAGGAAAAGTTCGCTTCCGTGGATGAACTGAAAGAACAGATTACCCGGGATTTCGAGCACGCCCGTGCGTGGATTTCGGAGCACGGCACTGTAAAAAGCGCGCATTGAAACGCCCGGCTGCGCCCCAACGAATAAAAGACTGACCAACACTGACCAAGACCAAAAGAGTACGCACACAAACATGAGCGACTACAAGCACACCCTGAATCTGCCGGAAACCGCCTTTCCCATGCGCGGTAACCTGGCCAGGCGCGAGCCGGAAATGCTCAAGCGCTGGCAGGATCTCGACGTCTACGGCAACCTGCGCAAGCAGCGTGAGGGGCGGGACAAGTTCATTCTCCACGATGGTCCTCCCTACGCCAACGGCAGCATTCACATAGGTCATGCGGTCAACAAGATTCTCAAGGACATGATCGTCAAGTCTCAAGGCTTCATGGGCTACGACGCGCCCTATGTGCCGGGTTGGGACTGCCATGGCCTGCCCATCGAACACAAGGTGGAGCAGGAGATCGGCAAGGCAGGCGTGAAGGTGGATTACAAGACCTTCCGCCAAGCCTGCCGTGACTATGCCACCAAACAGATCGCCGGTCAGAAGGAAGACTTCATTCGCCTGGGTGTGATGGGTGAGTGGGACAAGCCCTATCTGACCATGGATCCCAAGGTGGAAGCCGGGATCGTTCGCGCCCTGGGCAAGATCGTAGCCAAAGGTCACCTGGTTCGTGGCTATAAGCCGGTTTACTGGAGTGTGGTGGGTCAGTCCGCACTGGCAGAGGCCGAAGTTGAGTACCAGGACAAAACCTCTACCCAGATTGACGTCCGCTTCACCGCCGTTGATCAGCCAAAAGCGCTCTCACTGTTTGGCACTGATAGGGGCGAAGGCGATGTGTCTGTCGTCATCTGGACCACCACCCCCTGGACCATTCCGGCCAACCAGGCCGTGTCCGTGAATGCCGAGCTGGACTATGCGCTGGTCCAGACCGACGTCGGGCAGGGGCCGGAGCGCATGATCCTGGCTGCCGAGATGGTGGAAGGCGTCATGGCCCGCTGGCAGGTGGAAGACTATGAAGTGCTGGCGACCTGTTCCGGCGCCGCACTGGAGCACCTGGTGCTCCAGCATCCGATTTACGACAGGCAGGTGCCGGTCATCCTGGGGGAGCACGTATCCACCGACGCCGGTACCGGTGCTGTCCATACCGCGCCGGATCACGGTATGGAAGACTTTGAAGTAGGCAAGGCCTACAACATCGGCACCATCAACCTGGTTCAGGCCGACGGCACCTACACCTCGGCGGCCGGTGAACTGGCTGGCGTGCACGTTTACAAGGCCGATGAGCCGGTTTGCGGCGCGCTTGAGCGCGAAGGCAAGCTGGTCCGTTCGGAGAAGTTCCGTCACAGCTACCCGCACTGCTGGCGCACCAAGACCCCGCTGATCTACCGGGCGACTCCCCAGTGGTTTATCAGCATGGACAAGGAACACCTCCGCGCCGACGCTCTGGAAGCGATCAAGGGCGTGCGCTGGGTGCCATCCTGGGGCAAGAATCGCATCGAAGCCATGTTCAACCAGTCTCCGGACTGGTGCATCTCCCGGCAGCGCACCTGGGGCGTACCCATCACCCTGTTTATCCACAAGGAGACACAGGAACTGCATCCGGACACCCAGAACCTGATCGAGAAGGTGGCCCAGCAGATTGAGGAGGGCGGTATCGACGCCTGGTACGAGCTGGATGCGTCCGCGCTGCTGGGCAGCGATGCCGAGCAGTACGAGAAGGTGACCGATACCCTCGATGTCTGGTTCGACTCCGGCGTGACCCACGAATCGGTGCTGCGGGTTCGCGAGGAACTGGGCCAGTTCCCGGCGGATATGTACCTGGAAGGTTCAGATCAGCACCGTGGCTGGTTCCAGTCGTCCCTGAAAACCTCCATCGCCATGAACGGTGTGGCGCCTTACAAGCAGGTTCTGACCCACGGCTTTACCGTCGATGGTAAGGGCCACAAGATGTCCAAATCCCTGGGTAACGTGATCGCGCCCCAGGAAGTCATGAACGAGCTGGGTGCTGACATCCTGCGGCTGTGGGTGGCGGCGACGGACTACAGCGGTGAAATGACCGTCTCGAAGGACATCCTGCGCCAGACCGCCGATGGTTACCGCCGGATCCGGAACACCTCCCGCTTCCTGCTGAGCAACCTGACCGGTTTCGATCCGGAACAGCACATGGTGGCACCGGAGGACATGATCGCCCTGGACCGCTGGATGGTGGATCGTGCCCTGCAGTTGCAAGAAGAGCTCCATGAGGATTACGGCAACTATGCCTTCCTGCGGATCTACCAGAAGGTCTACAACTTCTGCGAGGCGACCCTGGGCGGCTTTTACCTCGATATCATCAAGGACCGCCAGTACACCACCCAGGCCGACAGCCTGGCCCGTCGCTCCTGCCAGACGGCTCTCTATCACGTAGCCGAGGCCCTGGTTCGCTGGATTGCCCCGATCCTGAGCTTCACCGCCGATGAAATCTGGCAGCACCTGCCGGGCAAGCGGGGCGATACCGTATTCTACGAAACCTGGTACGAAGGCCTGACCGCGCTGCCGGAAAACGCCGAGCTTGGTCGCGACTACTGGCGCGAGATCTACAGCGTCAAGGAAGCCGTCAACAAACGGCTGGAGGAGGCCCGGGCGCGTGGAGAGATCAAGGGCTCCCTGAGTGCGGAAGTCACCCTTTACTGCGAAGGTGATCTGGCGGCAGAGCTCAAACACCTTGGTGAGGAACTGCGTTTCGTCCTGATCACGTCTGAGGCCACCGTGAAGCCGGTCTCCGAGGCGGGCGACGCCGAGATGACTTCCCACGAAGGCCTCCGGGTGAAGGTGACTCCGGCTACCCACACCAAGTGCGAGCGTTGCTGGCATCACCGGGAAGATGTCGGCCGTAACGCCAGGTACGAGGACCTCTGTGGTCGTTGCGTGACCAACGTGGAAGGGCCCGGTGAAGCCCGCGCTTACGCCTGATGGACGCTGCCATGCCTGAACAGGTCGCCGGAAGCAAACTCAAGTGGCTGTGGCTGGCGGTGCTTGTGATCATCCTCGATCTCGGCACCAAGGCCATGGCCACGGCCATGCTGACCTACGGCGATCCGGTTCCGGTCATCCCCATGTTCAACCTGACCCTGCTCCACAATACCGGCGCCGCGTTCAGCTTCCTGGCCGAAGCCGCGGGCTGGCAACGCTGGTTTTTCGTAACCCTGGCCCTGGTGGTCAGTGTTGTGCTGATCTACTGGCTGAAAAACCTGAAGCGCCATGAAACCTGGACCGCCGTTGCCATCGTGCTCATACTCGGTGGCGCCCTGGGTAATGTCTACGACCGGGTGGTGCACGGCTATGTCGTCGACTTCCTGCATTTGTACTGGCAGGACTGGCACTTTCCCGCCTTTAACCTGGCCGACACCGCCATCACCATCGGTGCTGCCATGATGATTCTCGATATGTTCCGCAAACCCACCGATTCTGGTGGGGATGCTGAAAGGAGCGAGTAACTCTTATGAATGAACTGCCTGTCGACAAGGGTACCCGGGTCAAACTGCATTTCGCCCTGAAGTTTCCGGATGGTGAAGTGATCGATTCCACCTTTGAGAAAGAGCCGGCCACCCTCGAAATCGGCGATGAAAACCTGCCGGAGAATTTCGAAGCCTACCTGATGGGCATGAAGGCCGGCGACCGGGAAAGCTATCAAGTGCCCCCGGAAAAAGCCTTTGGTCAGCACAACCCCAACAACGTACAGACGTTCAAGCGCCACGAGTTCAGCCCAGATATGGTGCTGGAGCCGGGCGTGATGATCTCCTTCGCGGATGCCCGCCAGAGCGAACTGCCGGGCGTTGTCAGCCGGGTGGAAGGCGATGAAGTGGAGGTGGATTTCAATCACCCCCTGGCAGGGCGTACACTGACCTTCGAAGTACAGATTATTGATGTGGAGCCCGCAGGGGCGACCCATTAAAAAGAAATAGCTGAGCGTCATACTCTGAACTAGCGGGGTGCGGGGAAGAGCCTGCCGGGACTGTCTGCAGCATGGATGCTGCAGTCAAGCGTACAGGGACGTATTCACAGCGTGTCCCGGCAGGTTCTTCCCCGTAGCCCGCGGTCGCAATGCTCCAAAGTCCTTCGTCCGGAAATAGTGGCAAGATAATGCAAATCAGACTCGCAAACCCCCGTGGCTTCTGTGCCGGTGTTGACCGTGCCATCGAAATCGTCAATCGCGCCCTGGATGTCTTTGGCGCTCCGATCTACGTGCGTCACGAAGTCGTGCATAACAAATTCGTGGTGGACAACCTCCGCAACCGCGGCGCCATCTTCGTTGACGAACTGGACGAAGTCCCGGACGACAAGCTCGTCATCTTCAGCGCCCACGGCGTCTCCCAGGCGGTACAAAACGAAGCCGCCCGCCGCGGCCTGAAAGTCTTTGACGCCACCTGCCCGCTGGTCACCAAGGTCCACCTGGAAGTGATGCGCTACAGCCGCGACGGCCGGGAATGCATCCTGATCGGCCACCATGGCCACCCGGAAGTGGAAGGCACTATGGGGCAGTATGATCACAGCAGTGGTGGCGAGATTTACCTCGTGGAGAACGAGGAAGACGTAGCAAAGCTGGAAGTGAACGACCCCGGGAAGCTTTCCTACGTCACCCAAACCACGTTGTCCATGGACGATACCGCCCGTGTCATCGACGCTCTGCGTGCAAAATTCCCCGAAATCCAGGGACCCCGCAAAGACGACATCTGCTACGCCACCCAGAACCGCCAGGACGCCGTGAAGCAGCTCGCCGGAGACTGTGACCTGATGCTGGTGGTTGGCTCCCCGAACAGTTCCAATTCCAACCGGTTGCGAGAATTGGCTGAGCGGATGGGTACGCCGGCCTACCTGATCGATGAGGCATCTCAGATTGATCCTGCCTGGCTTGAGGGAAAGACCTCAGTTGGCGTAACCGCTGGTGCCTCTGCGCCCGAAGTATTGGTGAACGATGTGATCAATCGCCTCAGGGAATTGGGGGGTGGTGTTCCGGAGGAAGTTGCCGGGCGTGAGGAGAATATTGTGTTTTCGATGCCCAAAGAGCTCAGGATTGATGTGGTAGAGGTTTCCTGACTTTTGCCCTCGTATGGCAGGTGAGCTTTGCCGGATGGGGCCTTGCTTCATTCGGGAAGCTTCCCAGACTTTCAATATCCTGCCCTATTTCCCCCCCCCTTTTTTTTGTGAACCGTTACACCTCACTTCTTAAGTAGCGACCGTTTATCATGCTAAGACTCCCGCTTATCGCAGGTGGGTGGTTTCGCACCCTGACTCAAAATAATCTGTAACCAATCAGAAATAGGGAAGAATTATGTCCGGATTCCAGCGAAGCTCTGGCTTTACGTTGCTTGAACTGATTATAACGATCGTCATTCTGGCAATCGTTGCATCGTTTGCAGTTCCGTCTTTTCGCGAGACCGTACTTAATAATCGGCTGACGTCTCAAATAAATGAAGCGTCCAGCCTTATGAGCTATGCCCGCAGTGAAGCATCCAAAATGCAGGATGGCGTGATTACTGTCTGCGCCAGTGCTGACAGCGCTTCATGCAGTGGTGCAAACACGTGGGAGACCGGCTGGATTGTGATGCGCGACCTTGACGGTGATCGCGTGCTCGATGCCGGAGACGACCAGCTCCTCCGGATCAGCCAGGCCCTAGAAGGTGGCAACACCATGAGAATCGCTGGCCTTACCAGTGGTGGAGGCTCATTTGTGCAGTTTTCAGGCAATGGCTTCCCGATTCCTCCGGGAATTGGTCTATCGGCTGCAGGCACGATTACAGTATGTGATTCCCGTGGTGCGGCGGCAGCTCGGGCAATTGTTGTCAGCGTGTCCGGTCAGACACGTCTGGCGCGAGATACCTCGGGTAACGGCGTACTGAACGATCACAACAACGCAAATATCACCTGTCCGTGAGAGTGGCGCAATGATGAAAACGTCGTTTATTCCGAAGCGCGGTGCCAACAGAAGCGAAATGAAAGGCATGAAAAGTCAGGGCTTTACGCTGATTGAAATTCTGGTGACCGTGTTCATCCTGGCGATAGGGCTTCTGGGCCTCGCCGGTTTGCTGGTCGACGGAATGCGAAACAATCAGGGTGCGTATTTGCGGACCCAGGCGAGCATTCTGGCCTATGACATGGCTGACCGCATACGGGCCAATCGGGCCCAGGCTGTAGGCGGTGGAGCCTATGACGGCTTCACGACCGTTGGCGCATCCACAAACCTCCCGGTTTGTGCGACGCAGAACGGCGGATGTTCGCCGGCGCAACAGGTAACGGTGGATTTGGCTCAGTGGGCGCGCCAGATTCAGGGAGTCGGAAGCGACATGACGCTCTTGCCTGGCGGGCAAGGCTCGATTCAGTTCGATGCCGGCACCGAGATGTTTACGATCTCTGTCCAGTGGGATGAAGTTGTCAGAGAAGGCGATGCTAACGAACAAATCGCCGGTGATAATTCCTTTTTCCTGAATTTCTCATTATGAGGTGCTTGATGGGAGCCAAAAAAGTTCAGGGGTTCATTACCCATAGCCCAAAAGGGCAGGCCGGTTTATCGCTGGTTGAATTGATGGTCGCGCTTGCCCTGAGTGCAACGCTGATTCTTGGCATTTTCACGGTCTATGTGGATTCAAGCCAGACCGCTCGCCTCAGTACGTCTCTTGCGCGGATTCAGGAATCCGGTCGGATCGCGACGGATATCGTCGGGCGAGACATGCGGATGATTGGTTTTCAGGGATGTGCGGACCCTGCAGACGTGACCATGAGGATTATCGCGGATAACGCCCCTACGGCAGATTTCTTCTCCACCACCCTTAGAGGCTGGGAAGTCGCCGACGGCAACTGGGCCAATGGCACCGAGTTTGACGGGACCCCGATTGAGGCCAATGCCCTCGTTGGAAGCGATGTGATTTCGATACAGCGCGGCCAGACCATTGACGTCGAGGTGACCGGAAACATGAACGTGGTAAACGCCAACATTCAGGTGGCAGGCACTGCGATTAATTCGTTTACCCAGAATGACATTGTTCTGATTTCCGATTGCGAGAACGCGGATCTTTTTCGAATATCGAGCGACCCAAGTAGCGGCACCTGGGCGCACGCCCAAAACGTGAACTCCAGCAACAATCTGGGGCAGGCGTACAACGAAAGCGCCCGGATTATGAGGTTCTCATCCAACGTTTATTTTGTCGCCGATACCGGGCGTGATGACATTCAGGGTAACGACATAATTGCTCTCTATAGGGGCGCCAATAACATGCTCGCTGCCGGCGGGCCAAGCTTCCAGGTTGACGAGCTGGTGGAGGGGGTCGAGAGCATGCAAATCCAGTATGGGGAGATACTGCCCACCAACAATATCCGTTACGAAACCGCTGACAACGTCACCGATATGTCTCGCGTGGTCGCGCTGAGAATCGGCTTGCTGATCAGTGACGCTGACCAGGTTCGGGACACGGACGATACATCGAGCTATGCGCTGCCAGGCGAAGTGATTACTGAAGCAAGTGGTGCCGGCCCGGTGACGCACCCGGAAGACACCCGCTTGAGGCGGACTTTCATCAGTACGGTGACCTTGAGAAACAGGGATTAAGCATAGGTGCATAGAACGCCAGAGGATAGAAGCTATGACTGAATTGAAGACAGGTCGCCAGGAGCGTGGCGCAGTTCTGATCGTAAGCCTTGTGGTTTTGTTGGTCTTGACGCTCATCGGTGTCGCGGGGATGAATACGTCAGTGATGCAGGAGCGTATGGCCGTGAATGCCCAGAACTCCAATCGGACATTTCAGGCTGCCGAGAGTTCCGCCAGTGCCTTGACGGAGCGGTTAATCGGGAATGATTTGAGCTTGCTAAGAGAGTCGATGCAATCTGCGGACAATATGAGCAGTTCGGTTAACTTCACGGTTGACGCCGGGAACGGCGTTGCCGGTACCTACCAGGCCCGGTACCTCGGCGAAATAATAGCCGGTAGCGGCAGCTCACTGGATGCTAACGAGAGCTCCACGGCACTGGATGGTTATCGATATGAGTTAAGTGGCACTGCAACCATGGCAGGGACCGGTGCGACTTCAACGGTCTTCAAGGGAATCGAATATTACTGATTGTTGGTTTTGGGACCAGCTCTGGAGGAAAAGATGATCAAGAAAATGCTTTGTTTACCACTGGTAATGTTCGTTTGGGCGATCACTCCGGTCAGTGCGGCGAGTCTTGAGGATGCGCGGTTAATTGATAGCCCGATTGAGGCCTATGAAGCCGCTTCCGTCGAGTTGATGGTAGATTCATCGTCACGGGTATTCAGTGTGGTTACCGAAGGCTGCGAGCTTTGCCCTGAACCACGCCTGCTTCCAGCTCGTGGATTCAAGGTTCAGGTTGGCAAGCGTGACGTAGGTGCAGATGGATACCGGCGCGTTTCTGGCCAAGCCGGTACCGTACTCGTGGATTCGGATAGTGGGATGGCGTTGATGGTCATTTATCCTATCCAGCAAGAAGGAGAGCTGCAATGAAGGTCTTCATAAAACGATTCGCGTGGGGCCTGCTTTCCATGTCCCTGACGGTTGGCACCTCTACAGCGGTTGCTGACGATACCGAGATTTTCTTTACAGACGCTGACAAGATCGTCAAGCCCAACATTCTGTTTATTCTCGATAAGTCCGGAAGCATGAGCAATATCGCGGAAGGAACGTCCAATCGCCTGGAGGTTGTTCAGGCGGTAATGGGCAATCTTCTGGATGATATGGAAGACGTCAATGTCGGGGCCATGTATTTTGGTGGCAACGATGGTGGTTATTTCCTCTCGGCAATCAAACCGATTGCTGACGTCAGGTCACCATTGAAAACCGCAATCAATGGGCTCTCGCCGGGCGGAAATACGCCGCTTTCCGAGACAACTTTTGAGGCAATGAGGTATTTTCAGGGAGGTGATACGTTCATCCGTGATTCCAGCGTTGCCGATGTGATGGATGGAAACAAATACGACAGCCCGATCGAGTACCAGTGCCAGCCAAACAACATCATTTTGTTAACGGACGGCCAGCCCACTCAGGATACCAACTATCAAAGCACCATGGAGAGCACCGTCGGCTCGTGTTCCGGCAACTGCCTCGACGAAATTGCGGAGTACATGTTTGATAACGACATGAGCACGGAACAGGACGGTCCGCAGTCCATCCGCACATACACTGTGGGCTTCCAGAGCAATCAGACGCTGCTTTCTGACGCCGCTTCCAATGGCGGCGGACAGTACTTTCAGGCTAACGACGCCGCTTCATTGGCAACCGCGTTTGAGACAGCCTTCAACGACATCCTTGCGACCTCTGCAACCTATGTGGCTCCAGGCATTGCGGTCAACACTTTTGACCGCCTGAATCACCTCGATGCGCTCTATTTTGCTCTGTTCCAGCCGGCGAAAGGAGCCCGTTGGCCGGGTAATCTTAAGCGCTACAAACTCGCTATCCAGGAGAATTCCACTACCGGGCAAAGTGAGGCCGTCATTGTCGGCGAGGACGGGCAGCCAGCCGTCGACCCGAACAGCGGTTTCTTCAAGGATAGTGCCCAGAGCTGGTGGAGCAATATCCAGGATGGCAAGGTTGTTACCGACGGCGGAGCCTCGTCACAGCATGCAGATCCCAACTCCGATCGCAAGGTCTATTCGAATCTCGCCACAAACAGGGGGCTGACGAATAGCGCCAATGCGCTCGCAACAGGTAATAATAATCTGACCAAGGCTCTCTTCGGGGACACAAACATGTCCGATGCAGATTTCTCCGCCCTGGTTAACTGGACCCGGGGTCAGGATCTCGATGATTCGGACGGTGATGCATCAACAACCGACTCACGGAAGTTTATCGCGGACCCGCTCCACTCCGTACCGCACCTGATCGTCTATGGTGGCAGTGAGTCTTCACCGGATACCGCAGTGTTCTTTGGGGATAATCAGGGCTTTATCCACGGTATCGATGGTGAGACCGGGGAAACGCACTTCTCATTCATGCCCAGAGACCTTCTGAAAAATCAGGCAGGTTTAAAAGAAAACAGCGAGACCGCGAATAAAGTGTATGGCATGGACTCGTCTATCCTCAGCTGGGTTAATGATGACAACAATGACGGCAGTATCATTGCTGGCGACGGCGATTTCGCTTATATCTACTCGGGTATGCGCCGTGGTGGTTCCAACTACTACGCACTGGATGTAACCAACCCTGATCAGCCAGACTTTCTCTGGTCGATTCAGGGTGGGCAAGCCAATACCGATTTCGCTGAGCTGGGCCAAACCTGGTCGAGACCTTCCAAGACCAAGGTGGAAATTGGCAACCAGATCCACGACGTGTTGATCTTCGGCGGCGGATACGATGCTGACCAGGACGATGCAACAACGCGCACCGTTGACGATATCGGCCGGGCTTTGTACATCGTGGATGCTGAAACCGGTGACCGTCTCTGGTGGGCTGGCCCCACAGGCAGTGGCGCGAACCTTGAGCTTGCTGATCTGAAATACAGTATCCCCTCTGCCCCCAAGGCTCTAGACCTGACCGGTGATGGTAAGATTAACCAGATATACGTGGGTGATATGGGCGGACAGATTTTCCGGTTTGATGTTACCAATTCCAACGCTGCCGATGACCTGGTTACCGGTGGTGTAATCGCAGATCTGGCGGAGGATAACAGTACCGCGAACAATCGGCGTTTCTACCATGCGCCGGACCTGTTCGGTTTGAAGTTTGGCGGAACGCGGTTCCTTGGTCTGGTCATCGGGTCGGGCTTTCAGGCTCACCCTCTGGACGAAAATATTGATGACCGCATTTACATGATGCGAATTCCTGAGATCAGCGCGCCGCCGGTCGACGACCAAGGCAACGTGCTGTACACGCCCATTACTGAGACAGATCTTTACGATGCCACTGACAACCTGGTTCAACAGGGAACATCGCAAGAGCAGAACGACGCTGCTGCGGCGATTGGCTTGGCGGATGGCTGGTATATCCGCCTGACGAACAGCGGTGAAAAGGTGCTCTCGACAAGCCAGACCATCAATAATGAGGTGTTTGTCACTACTTACGAGCCAACTCCAAGTACAAACATCTGTATTCCGTCGGCCGGTACATCGCGCCTGTATCACCTGTCGGTGCTTGATGGGCGTGCTGTCGTCAACTACGACGGAGTGGGCGCAGCCGACGAGCTGACCCGCCCTGACCGGGAGGTGGAACTCAATACGATCGGTCTGCCTGCCGACCCTCAGCGCATGCGTGTTGATGATACGGATGTGGTGTGTGTTGGCGCGGAATGTGTGACGGTAGACTCTCTCAAGGGCGTCGTTGAAACCTATTGGTACGAGGAGTAAGTCTTGGTTAAGGCAAGGAGTTCCCAGTCAGGTTTTACGCTTATTGAACTGATGATCGTGGTGGCGATTATTGGGATCATCGCCGCCATTGCTTATCCCAGTTACGTAGAGTACACGGATCGTACTCGCCGTTCTGATGCTCAAGGAGCGTTAACCGGGCTCTCGGGTGCTATGGAGCGATATTATGCTTCTAACAACACTTATGAGAGTGCAGCGGCCGGTGGTGCGGATACCGGTGCTCCGGCTATATACCCGGATGAGGCGCCGCTCGACGGTGGGCAGAAGTATTACGATCTGACCATCGAGGCTGCGGATGCAAACTCCTACACCTTGCGGGCAACTCCGAAAGGCGTGCAAGCGGGAGATGGAAACCTGGAGCTTGACTCTACCGGTGCGCGACGCTGGGATCGCGACAATGATGGCTTTGGCGCTGGTGATAATACCTGGGAAAACTAACTTCCGGTAATCCTTGCAGCAATGATTGAAACGCCGGCCTTCAGGGTCGGCCTTTTCGTCTATGTCCGACAATTAACCAGGGCAGAAAACCTTCGCTCCCCATGAAAGCTTAATCATGCCATCCGCGTCCTTGTCGTGCTCGGCCCGGAAACGACCGGCAATGTTGACCGCCATGTAGCTCATGTTGCCGCTTGCCGGATTCGAAGGACAAAGTATCAGGCTTCCCATTGCGCCATGAGCCATACCCCTGGGATTAAACTGAAAGTAGCCTCGCCCGGCTGTGCGAGAGCGTATCCGGAAACCCCCGAAGTCTGGCGTGAATTCCCGGATTACCGTGTCTTCGTCAGGTTGTTTGTTATTGTCTGAATCAACAAATACCGAAATGGTGTTTTGCCAGTCGTCTATGCATTTGTTCTGTGACGAGAGGGGGCAGACCGTGATCAGCTGACGCTGACTTGCCGCCGACCAGCGGGCGAATGCGAAGATTGAGTGATAGTGTTCAATAAGAGTTCTGTGATTTGATCGCTCGATCCAACCTCCGAACGACTGAACAGCAAAACCGGTGGCAATGGCCAGCACGGCGACCGTAATAACAAGCTCCGGCAGTGTAAAACCTGCAGGTGATTTGGCGGTACTCATCGTTAACATCCATGTTCTATCTTTTTGGGAAGTGCCGGATTCACGTCCTGCGATATCCGGTAAGATTATTTTAAAAGGATGGAATTTATATTCTGTGAACCAGTCCCTTTAAATGTCTGCTAACTTTACTCCATCCCCAACTTCTTCAATCGATACCGCAACGCCCGAAAACTGATCCCCAACCGCTTCGCCGCCGCCGTCTTGTTCCAGCGGGTCGCCTCCAGAGCCTTCTCAATCGCTTGCCGTTCGATGCTTTCCAGGTATCCTTCCAGATCGATTTCACCATCCGGCACGGTAAAATTCTCACCTTCGCCGGCCTGGCCCTCGGCAATAATCTGTGAGGGCGATGCGGCATGCTGTACACCATTCCCGAGATGCAGATCGTCAGCGTCAATCTGGTCGGCATCGCACAGGGTAAACGCGCGTTCCAGAACATTCTCCAATTCCCGCACGTTTCCGGGAAAATCGTAGCTCTTGAGGCGCTCTATCGCAGCGGGAGTTAACGTGGCCGGATCGCATTCGTACTCTCCGGCAATACGTTCAAGAATGTGGCCGGCGAGTATGGGGATATCATCGAGCCGCTCCCGCAAAGGCGGAACAGCCAGTTCGATCACGTTAATCCGGTAGAACAGGTCCTGGCGGAAGCTGCCTTCCTGAACCAGTTCCGGCAGGTTTTTATGGGTGGCGCTCAGCACCCGGATATCTACCGGTACTTCCTTGGTGTCACCTACTGGTCGGACCGCTTTTTCCTGGATGGCCCTGAGCAGTTTCACCTGCATGGCCAGCGGCAGGTCTGCGACTTCATCCAGAAACAGAGTGCCACCGTTGGCAGAGCGGAACAGGCCGTCCTTGTTTTCCACAGCCCCGGTAAAGCTGCCTTTCTTGTGCCCGAAGAATTCACTCTCCATGAGTTCCGAGGGAATCGCACCACAGTTCACGGCAATGAAAGGTCCCTCCCGGCGGGGGCCCTGAAGGTGAATCATTCGGGCAACCAGTTCCTTACCACTGCCGGACTCACCACTGATGAATACCGGCGCCTGGCTTCTGGCCAGCTTTCGGGTCTGGTTCCGGAGTTTCCGGATCTCCGGAGATTTACCGAGTAGCAGGCCGGGCTCGTCGGCTCCATCTTCCGAGTCCGCCTTGGGCTCCGAGAGCTTGAGCGCACTGTTTACCAGCTCTCTTAAGCGGGGCAGTTCCACCGGCTTGGAAACAAAATCGAAAGCCCCGGCTTTGAGGGATTCAATCGCCGTGTCCATATTGCCGTAGGCGGTAATGACGGCCACCGGTGTTGCCGGAGCATGCTGCTGGATCCACTGAACCAGTTCGATACCATTGCCGTCCGGCAGGTTCATGTCGGTGAGGCAGAGGTTCGGTTTGTTCTGCTCCAGCAGCGCCAGAGCGCTGGTCAGGTCGGGTGCCGTGAAGGTGGTTATGCCCATTCGGGTGAGGGTGATTTCCAGCAGTTCCCGGATGTCCGGTTCGTCGTCAACGATCAGCGCTGTGTATGTGGTCATGTTGTGTCGTCGGTTCCATGTCGTTGTTCAAACGCCCGATATCCGCCGGTGTAGGGTCAGATCATTCGCCCAGGGTGGGCGAACGTAATGCGGAAACAGCAGCCGGGCTGGTCGTCGTCTACCAGGGAAAGATGCGCCTGATTAGCCTCGCACAGTTCCCGTGCCAGATAAAGCCCGAGCCCGGTTCCGCTCTTGTCGGTGGTGAAAAAGGGCTCGAACACCGAGTTACGGTTTTCAGGGGCAATGCCAGGCCCGAAATCGCGGACATCCACGTAGGCTCGTTCGCCATCTGCTGTGGCTCCGGCGTGAAGTTCGATGTGCCGCTCGCCGGTCTGCTGTTTACTATACCGCAAGCCATTATCGCAGAGGTTAACCATCACCTGCTCGATCTGGCTTTTATCGAAACGGGCTGGCGGCAGGTCGTCTGAGTCGTTCTTCAGGATGATATTTGAGGAGGTGCAGTCTTGGTCCTGGGTTTGGAGAAAATCTTCCCTGAATTCCTTTAGCCAGGGCTCCAACTCGATCAGGTCGGCGTTGGCGGCCCGGCGCCGGGAGAGGTCCAGAACATTCTCGATGATGCCATTTACCCTGCGGGAATGGCGCCGGATGATTCCAAGCATCTGGCGGTCGCCGGGCTCAAGGTTCGGGGCCTCTTCCATCAGCTGTGCCGCATGGCTGATCGCACCCAGAGGGTTGCGAATCTCATGAGCAATGCCTGCGGTGAGTCGCCCGAGAGAAGCCAGTTTCATCTGTTGTGCCTGCTGGGTGACCTTACTCATATCTTCAATGAACACGAGTATCTGGTCGCCGCGTTCCTGGTCCAGTTGGGTAAAGTTTGCCTGCAATAACGGGGACGTAGGCGAGGGCTGGAAGGGTTCGATCCGGCGAGTGGGGTCTTTCAGCCAGGCTTCGAGGCCCTGTTTCAAGGGTTTGGGTAGCACGGTTGTGAATTCATGAATGGGTGCCGCGGCTTTGGGGGCGCCGTACAAAAGCTCCTCGGCGGCGGCATTGGCCAGGCGAATCTGGCCGAAACAATCCAGCACCAGTATGCCGGTGCGCATGCGCTGGATAATCTGCTGGTTGATCTGCTCCAGTTCGGCAATGCTGCGGGCCCGGCTGGTGGCCAGTGCCTCGCTGCGCATCATCCGGCGGGAGATGTTCTGCAACACGAAGGCCGCCGCAAAGTAGAGGATGCCCAGGGAGCCGGCCCGGACAATATCGTCTGCCGATTCACCCAGTGCCAGTACCGCCCACCCGGAGATGCCCAGCGAACTGATGGCGGCCAGTGCCGCATAAAACGTTCCCATGCGGCTTGGGGTCAGGATGTTGCCCGCGGCCACGGAAACAATAACAAGGTTGGCCAGGCCGTTGGTAATGCCCGTGCTGGTGAGCAACAGCCCGTGCATGATCAGAATGTCCAGCAGAATCGAGAGCGTGATGTGCCGCTGGCCAGGATGAAACCCCGCCACGAGGAGCAGGGCGATAAAGGCGTTCAGCCCCAGATACGCTGAAACGCCGGCCTGGTAGTAGTCGAGCATCCGGAATTGCACGTCGAAATTGACCGGATCGACGAACAGCAGCGCCACCAGTATCAGGCTGACCACCAGGCGGTAGTGGTTGTAGATCCTGAACAGTTTTGCCTGCTGCAGGCCGGAAGGCGTGGTGGGAACGGCCGGGCTTATGGTGTTGGCTGTTGTTGTAGATGTCTCTGTTGCCATGATTTACCGGAATCCGCTGTTGGTCGGAAGAAATCCACGCGCGTGCGGGGTTATAATAGCCTTTTCATGGCAATGAGTTACAGGAGCCGATTTATGTCCGTGTCCGGAAAACAGGCCGTCTACGGGGTGACAGCCAGAAAACTGCGGGTGGTGATGGCCCAACTGGACTTTCTGGTGGGTGATATTCCCGGCAACACGGAGCTCGTCATTGATGCTGTCCAGCGGGCGGCATCGGACCACCAGGCGGACGTTGTGGTCTTTCCCGAGCTTTGCCTGACGGGTTATCCGCCGGAGGACCTGCTGTTGCGGCCAAGCCTTGAGGTTCGTGTTAACGAAGCGCTGGAGCGGCTGCAGGAGGCGCAACTGGAGCCGGCCATCGTTATCGGTGCACCCCTGCGCCACGGAGCGCTCCTGTATAACGCGGCTGTGGTTATCGACGGTGGCGAAATCACCGGTCGGTACTTCAAGCGTTTCCCGCCCAATTACCAGGTGTTTGATGAAAAGCGGTACTTCGCTGAAGGTGCGGATGTTTTGACCCTTGATATCCGTGGTGTTCAGGTCGGCATCACCGTCTGTGAAGACATCTGGAAGGAAGGGCCGGTAGAGGACTGTGCCGCAGCCGGCGCACGGCTGATCCTGAACCTGAACGCCTCCCCCTACGATATCGATAAACAGGCCCGCCGGAAGGCCCTGCTGGAGCGTAAAGCGAGAGAGAATCTGGTCAGTATTGTTTATGTGAACCTCGTTGGTGGCCAGGACGAGCTGGTCTTTGACGGTGGCTCCATGGTGTTCGATCACTCCGGTGTGCTGATGGCAGAAGCGCCCCAGTTTGGCGAGGGCCTTTACCCGGTCGATTTTTTGTGTGAGCGCCACTGCCAGCCGATTTCCCAGCCCTTACCTGAGGAGCCGTCACTGGAAGCCAATGTGTACAAGGCTCTGGTGACGGGCGTTCGGGATTATGTAAATAAAAATGGCTTTAAATCGGTGGTTCTGGGGTTGTCCGGCGGCATCGACTCGGCGGTCACCCTGGCGGTGGCGGTTGATGCCCTGGGTAAGGACCGTGTCCGGGCGGTGATGATGCCTTTTCGTTATACCTCCAGCATGAGCCTTGAGGACGCCGAGGCTGAAGCGGTGGCACTGGGGGTTCAGTACGACGTGTTCTCTATCGAGCCCATGTACGATGCCTTCATGGAAACCCTGGCCGGGCCTTTCGAGGGTACCCGTCCTGACACAACCGAGGAGAACTTGCAGGCCCGCCTGCGCGGTGTTCTGCTGATGTCCCTGTCCAACAAGTTCCGCTCTCTGGTGCTGACAACCGGTAACAAGAGCGAGATGGCGGTGGGCTATTCAACGTTATACGGGGATATGGCCGGGGGGTTTGACGTTCTCAAGGATGTGCCGAAAACCCTGGTGTTCCGGTTGGCCAGGTACTGCAACACGGTATCCCAGGTAATCCCGGAGCGGGTTATCACCCGGCCGCCCTCCGCCGAACTGGCGCCGGACCAGAAAGATGAGGACAGTCTGCCCGGCTACGATGCGCTGGATCAGATCCTGAACCTCTACGTGGAGCGGGATTTCAGTGCCGACGCCATCGTTGCGGAAGGCTTTGAACGGGCCGATGTGGAGCGGGTTATCCGCCTGGTGGACACCAACGAATACAAGCGCCGGCAGGCGCCGATTGGCGTACGGATTACCGAGCGTGGTTTTGGCAAGGACCGTCGTTATCCCATTACCAACGCCTGGAAAAGCGGAAAGTAGCCGATTGCCCGGGGTCAGATGAAATTGGGGTCAGATGAAAACTTCATCTGACCCCAATTTCAGCCTTTTATTCGTCGCCCATCAGGCCAAAGGTGACAACGTTGGTGAGTGAACGACTCTCTCCCTTCAGCAGGTCTGCCTCGAACTCGCCATTGCTGTTAAACGCTTCGCTGTCTGGAAAGTTGGTGCGAAGCAGGGCGATGGCGTCTTGGGCGCCCTTTTTCAGGTCAAGAAACTGATAGGTTTCGACCATGATGATCAGGGCCTCTTCAACGGAAGGCGATGACGGGTAGTTCTCCACCACGTATCGGCCACGGTTGTTGGCGGCAACATAGGCCTGGCGCTTGATATAGTAGCGGGCTGCGTTGATTTCCAGTTCGGCCATCCGATTACGGATCGCAACCATGCGCTGGCGGGCGTCTGCCACATACTGGCTGTCCGGGTAGCGGTTGAGCAGTTCCGAAAAATCCCGGAAGGATTGCATCTGCTCACCCGGATCCCGGGCGGCCACGTCGATCGGGAAATAACGGGCCGCAAGCCCCAGGTCCAGGTTGTAGGAGGCAAGGCCGCGCATATACAGGGCATAATCCGCGTGGTCACTTTGCGGGTTCAGCCGCAGAAAGCGGTCAGCCGCCGCTCGGGCGCCTTCGAGATCCAGGTTCTGGTAACGGGCATAAATGAGATCAAGCTGAGCCTGCTCGGCATAGCGGCCGAAGGGATAGTAAGTTTCCAGCGAATCCAGGTTTTGTTCCGCTTCGTTGAAATTCCCGGAGCTCATGGCTTGGCGGGCATTCTCATAGTAAGTCTTCTCCGGAAGCACTTCTTCCTGCTTATTGGAGGCGCAGGCACTGATCAGAACAACCAGTGTGGAAAGTAGCAGTAAACGAAGACCTGATCTCATGCCGGAATCCCGTATAATGTCGATTAATTCAAGGGCAGCCATTGTAGCGGGGAAGTTGCTCCATGTGCAGAGGCATGTGAAGAGCAACGCCCCGCTGTTTCAAAGAATCTGACCGAAACGTAACACACACAGGCCCTGGGGGCTTAATGTCATCTGAAAATCGAATCGTCGCCAGCTTTGTTGTCCCACCGACGTTGAGTGACCGGCGCCTGGATCAGGCAGCGGCAGAGCTGATGCCCGAGCACTCCCGTTCGCGACTGCAATCATGGATTAAAAGTGGTGTGTTGACAGTGAATGGCGAGGCGCGCAAGCCTCGGGACAAGGTGATGCTCGATGATCGCCTGGAGCTGGATGCCGAGCCGGAAATTCGGGTGAGCTGGCAGGCTGAGGAAATCTCCCTGGATATCGTCTACCAGGACGAGCATCTTCTGGTCATCAACAAGCCCGCCGGGCTTGTGGTGCATCCGGCGGCCGGCCATGCCGACGGCACGCTGGTCAATGCGCTGCTGAACTATGCACCAGAAGTGGAAAATCTTCCAAGGGCAGGTATCGTGCATCGGCTCGATAAAGATACCTCGGGCATCATGGTCGTTGCCCGCAGCCTGATTGCCCACACCTCCCTGGTGGACCAGTTGCAGACACGAACCATGGGGCGCGAATATGAAGCGGTTGTGGTCGGCACGCTGACGGGTGGTTCAACGGTGGATGCGCCTATCGGCAGGCACCCTCGGGAGCGTAAAAAGATGGCGGTGGTTGCTTCGGGCAAGCCGGCGGTTACCCATTATCGCCTGGTAGAGCGTTTTGCCGCCCACACGCTCATCCGCTGCAAACTTGAAAGCGGCCGTACTCACCAGATCCGGGTGCATATGGCCCATGTCAAACACCCGCTGGTTGGTGATCCGATGTATGGCGGTCGCCTGCGGCTTCCCAAGGGAACCACTGAAGAGCTGCGCGAGGCGCTCTCCGCGTTCAACCGCCAGGCACTCCATGCCCGGCAGCTGACGCTGGAGCATCCGGAGACCGGTGAAATCCTGAGCTGGGAAGTACCCTTGCCGGGAGACATGGTCACGCTGATAGAAGCCCTGCGCAAACACGCCCGGGAGCTGGAACACCGTGATTACTGAAGGAACCCTCCTGAACCCGGGCTGGTCCGGGCCGGGAAGGGTGCAGGCCATCAGCACAACCCGCGCAGGCGGTGTCAGCGGATCGCCGTGGAACAGCCTCAATCTCGGCGGCCATGTCGGAGACAACCCGGAACACGTGCAAGAGAACCGGCGGAGACTTGCCGAATTCATCAGGCTGGATAGTGCCCGGATCGGTTGGCTTAACCAGGTGCACGGCACCAAGGTTGTCGAACTCACACCGGACAACGTCCAGCAAATCGCGAATGCTGACGCCAGCTACACCCGACACCCCGGCATCGCCTGCGCCATCCTCACCGCCGATTGCCTGCCGGTGATTCTCTCGGATTACAAAGGTACGGTCGTCGGCGCCGCCCATGCCGGCTGGCGGAGCCTGTGCGGTGGCGTAATTGAGAATCTGGTGAGCGCCATGGCTGTAGCACCCGAAACGCTGCAAGCCTGGCTCGGCCCGGCCATCGGTCCAGACAGGTTCGAAGTCGGCCCGGAAGTCCGTGACGCGTTTTTGAGGCATGATCCGGAAGCCGCCCGCGCTTTCAGGACCGACGGTGCCCGGTCGGGGCATTTCATGGCAGATATCTACGCCCTTGCCACCCTGAGGTTGAACAATCTCGGTGTTTCCGCCGTCACTGGCGGTGGTCTGTGCACAGTGCAGGACCAAGACCGGTTTTTTTCCTATCGAAGGGATGGTCAGACAGGGCGCATGGCAACCCTGATCTGGAGAGCCTTACCCGACCCAGGCTTGCACCGAAGCCAGAACTGACGGCCGTCAAATTTCTGACGAATAGACCGCAGTCCCGCTTGAAGTCCCCCCACTTGCCCCTACATTAAGGGTCAAAGCAATCGAATATCCGCCATCACCGGCACTACGGTATTCGCAGAATTTTGGGGAAACTACACATGAGAATCGACAAGCTGACCAGCAAGCTGCAGACCGCCCTCGCGGACGCACAATCCATCGCGGTCGGGAAAGATCACAACTTCATCGAACCAGTGCACCTGATGCAGGCGTTGCTTGATCAGGAGGGCAGTGCCATTAAGCCGTTGCTCAAGCAGTCCGGTGCCGAGCCCGGACGCATTCGCCAGGCCATCGCACGGGAAATCGAGAACCTGCCGGAAGTGCAGGGATCGGCCGGCGATGTCTCCATGTCCAATGACATGGGCCGGCTGTTCAATATTGCCGACAAACTGGCCCAGAAGCGGAAGGACCAGTTCATTTCCAGTGAACTGATGTTGCTGGCGGCGCTGGAAGACCGTGGCACCCTGGGTCGGGTCCTTCGTGAGCAGGGTGTCGACAAGGCCGCCCTGGAGAAGGCCATCAACGAGGTTCGTGGCGGTGAAGCTGTAAACGATGCCGGCGCGGAAGAAAATCGCCAGGCGTTGTCCAAATACACCATCGACCTGACCGAGCGCGCCGAGGCCGGCAAGCTGGACCCGGTGATTGGTCGTGACGACGAGATCCGCCGCACGATCCAGGTGCTGCAACGTCGCCGGAAGAACAACCCGGTACTCATCGGTGAGCCTGGCGTGGGTAAAACCGCGATCGTTGAAGGTCTGGCCCAGCGAATCGTGAACGGCGAGGTGCCGGATGGCCTCAAGGACAAGAAGGTCCTGTCCCTGGATATGGGGTCTCTGATTGCCGGTGCCAAATTCCGGGGTGAATTCGAAGAGCGGCTGAAGGCAGTGCTGAATGAGCTTTCCAAGCAGGAAGGCCAGATTATCCTGTTTATCGACGAAATCCACACCATGGTTGGTGCCGGCAAAGCCGAGGGCTCCATGGACGCCGGCAACATGCTCAAGCCGGCCCTGGCCCGGGGCGAACTTCACTGTGTGGGCGCCACCACGCTCGATGAATACCGTGAAAACATCGAGAAAGACGCGGCCCTTGAGCGTCGGTTCCAGAAAGTACTGGTGAGTGAGCCCAGTGAGGAAGACACCATCGCAATCCTGCGGGGCCTGAAGGAGCGCTATGAGGTTCACCACGGGGTTGAAGTTACCGATGGTGCAATCATTGCGGCGGCTAAGCTGTCTCACCGTTACATTGCCGACCGACAGTTGCCCGACAAGGCGATTGACCTGGTGGATGAAGCCGCCTCCCAGATTCGCATGGAAATGGACTCCAAGCCGGAGCCGCTGGACCGCCTTGAGCGTCGATTGATCCAGCTGAAAATCGAGCGTGAGGCCCTGAAGAAAGAGACCGATGCCGCGTCGAAAAAACGTCTGTCCGAGTTGTCTGACGTGATCACCGGCGTCGAGCGTGAATACGCTGATCTGGAAGAAGTCTGGAATACAGAGAAGGCGGCTCTTCATGGCTCGCAGAAGATCAAGAGCCGGCTGGAGCAGGCCCGGATCGATCTGGAAAATGCCCGCCGGGCGGGCGACCTTGGCAAGATGTCCGAGCTTCAGTACGGGCAGATTCCCGAGCTTGAGCGCCAGCTGGATATGGCCAGCCAGGCCGAGATGATGGAGATGAAGCTGCTCCGGAACCGGGTAACGGACGAGGAGATTGCCGAGATCGTCTCCAAGTGGACCGGTATTCCGGTGTCCAAGATGCTTGAGGGTGAGCGCGACAAGCTGATGCGCATGGAAGAGGCGCTCCATGACCGGGTTATTGGTCAGGACGAGGCTGTGGAAGCGGTTTCCAATGCAGTGCGCCGCTCCCGGGCGGGGTTGTCCGATCCCAGCCGCCCCAACGGTTCATTCCTGTTCCTTGGCCCGACCGGTGTCGGTAAAACCGAGCTTTGCAAGGCCCTGGCATTCTTTCTCTTTGATACCGAGGAAGCCATGGTTCGCATTGATATGTCCGAGTTCATGGAGAAGCATTCGGTGGCTCGCCTGATCGGTGCGCCTCCGGGGTATGTGGGTTATGAGGAAGGCGGCTACCTGACCGAAGCCGTGCGCCGTCGCCCCTATTCGGTGCTGTTGCTGGATGAGGTGGAAAAAGCCCACCCGGATGTCTTCAACATCCTGTTGCAGGTGCTTGAAGACGGGCGGCTGACAGACGGCCAGGGTCGCACGGTAGATTTCCGGAATACAGTAATCGTGATGACGTCAAACCTTGGCTCGGACATCATCCAGCAGAAAGCCGGGGAGGAGAATTACGAATCCATGAAGAATGCGGTCATGGAAGTTGTCGGCACACATTTCCGCCCCGAGTTCATAAACCGGGTGGATGAGGTGGTGGTGTTCCATCCGCTGGCCGAAAGCCAGATCCAGGGCATTGCCCGGATTCAGATAGAGTCTCTGAGCAAGCGCCTGAAAGATCAGGATATGAAGCTGGAGCTGGATGATGCTGCCATGGAGTTGTTGGCGGAAGTGGGCTATGACCCGGTCTACGGTGCCCGGCCGCTGAAGCGGGCCATCCAGCGGATGATCGAGAACCCGCTGGCCCAGAGGCTGCTAAAGGGAGAGTTTGTGTCGGGTGATGTCATTCGTGGCACGGTGAAGGAGCACCACCTGGATTTCACCAAAGCCTGAGGCCTAAACCGGGGTCAGATGAAAGCGTTCATCTGACCCCATGTTCACATCGGTTCGCAGTTATCTTTCGCCATTCGCTCAAGTTCTGCCCGTTTCTCGGCAAGCTCTTCCGGAGTCAGATAGCGCAGTTCGCCGTTTTCCTCAATCCGGATGCGGGCGTGGTTGGCAATTACCTCCAGATTGGACCGGGCTGTCGCGCAATTTGCCTCGCGCTGTTTCCGGCGGGCCTCCTCAACGGCGGTCTCCTGGCGCTGCCTTGCCTCATCTTCCTGGTGTTCCTGCAGATTCTGCAGTCGCTCCTGGGGGCTCGGTCTGTTTCCGGAAGCATCCGACGAAGTGCCGGAGCGAACATTGACGCGTTCGGCCTTGGCGCCATTGGGCTGCCGGTCACCAAAGTGGGTAACTCCGTTTTCGTCGGTCCATTTATAGACAGAGGCGCTCATGGCGACACCTGGTACAACGGCCAGTAATAAGGTCAGCGTCAGGGTTTTTCGGTTCATGGCTCTACTCACGTATGTTCACTGCTCCCGGGCAGGCAGACAACCTGGATAAACCGGGCCCGTTTTTCTCTTTCGATTATGGCCTATCATGCCACCAGTGCTGTGGATTTTCTTCTGTCTGGTTCAAATCTTTGCACCGGATTTGCGCCAGGTATGGCAGACCTTCGGCCAGTGTAGGCACAGAAACCCGCAGCGGCTATTGACAGGGAGTTTAGCGCTGTCAGAATTACCGATTGCCTGAAGACTGGGGTCAATACGGCAGGCAATCCCGAGCGAGTATCCCCCGTTAATCACCACACTGAACGCGCCGCGCATTGGTCGCGGGATGGTTGTTGCTTACGTGCAACCCGTTGATTGGCCGTTCTCCGCAACCCTCAGGAGGGCGGCTGGCCAGGAGACAACCTCTTTTTAAGGTGTGGAGGAGCAGCCGGTTCCGCTTTCAAAAGAAGCATGGAGACCGTGAATCCAGGCAACCGGGATGAATCCCGGCTCATTCACTCGTAGAAGAGGGTAGAAAATCGTGGAGTTATTGTCTGGCGCCGATATGCTGATCCGGTCCCTTAAAGATGAAGGTATCGAGTACATATATGGCTATCCGGGTGGTGCGGCCCTTCATATTTATGATGCGCTGTTCAGGCAGGACGAAGTCAAACATATTCTGGTAAGGCACGAGCAGGCGGCGGTCCATATGGCCGACGGTTATGCGCGGGCGACCGGAAAACCGGGTACTGTCCTGGTGACCTCGGGTCCTGGAGCCACCAACACCATTACCGGCATTGCTACCGCATTCATGGACTCCATCCCTATGGTGGTTCTGTGCGGCCAGGTTGCGTCAACCCTCATTGGAGAAGACGCCTTCCAGGAAACCGATATGATGGGTGTTTCCCGCCCGGTGGTTAAGCACAACTTCAGCGTTCGTCATCCCGAGGAAATTCCGGAAATTATCCGCAAGGCGTATTACATCGCGGCGACCGGTCGCCCCGGGCCGGTTGTTGTGGATATACCCAAGGATATGACCACGCCGAACGAGCGTTATGAGTATGCTTACCCCAAGAAGGTCAAGCTGCGCTCGTACAATCCCGCCATCCGCGGCCATGCCGGCCAGATCAAGAAAGCCGTCGACATGATGCTCGCTGCCAAGCGCCCGATCATCTACGCGGGCGGTGGGGTCATTCTTGGCAAGGCCTCGGATCAGCTAACTGAACTTGTCCGGATGCTGGGCTATCCGATCACCAATACGCTGATGGGCATTGGCTGTTACCCAGCCAGCGATAAACAACATCTTGGCTGGCTTGGCATGCACGGCACTTACGAAGCCAATATGGCCATGCACCATTCGGATCTGATTCTCTGTGTTGGGGCCCGCTTTGATGACCGTGTCACCAATGCCACCGAGAAGTTCTGTCCGGGTGCGCGCATTATCCACGTTGACATAGACCCGGCTTCCATCTCCAAAACCGTTGATGCTGATGTGCCAATCGTCGGCCCGGTGGATGCGGTGCTCAGGGAAATGCTGTCGCTGGTCAAGGAAAGCAAGGAAAAGCCGGATGCCGAGGCGATTGCTTCCTGGTGGAAGCAGATTGATGAGTGGCGGGCCTTCCATGGCATGCGTTATGAGACCAGCCCGGATGTGATCAAGCCCCAGGAAGTGATTGAAATGCTGTGTCGCCTGACCAACGGCGAGGCCTTTGTCACTTCCGACGTCGGCCAGCATCAGATGTTTGCCGCCCAGTACTACAAGTTCGACAAGCCCAATCGCTGGATCAATTCCGGTGGCCTGGGCACCATGGGCTTCGGCTTGCCCGCGGCCATGGGTGTCAAACTGACCCATCCGGACGACGAAGTACTCTGCATCACGGGTGAAGGCAGTATCCAGATGAACATCCAGGAGCTGTCGACTTGCAAGCAGTACAATCTGCCGGTCAAGATCATCAACCTGAACAACCAGGCCTTGGGCATGGTTAAGCAGTGGCAGGATATGAACTACGAGTCCCGCCACTCCCAGTCGTACATGGAGTCCCTGCCGGACTTCATCAAGCTGGCGGAGGCCTATGGCCACGTCGGGGTCCGGATCGACAAGAAGGAAGACCTGGAAACCAAGCTGAAGGAAGTGCTGGCCATGAAGGACAAGCTGGTGTTCGTGGATATCTATGTGGACCGGTTTGAGCATGTGTATCCGATGCAGGTTGCCCGTGGCGCCATGAAGGACATGTGGCTCAGCAAGACGGAGAGGGTGTGATCATGCGTCGAATCATTTCTGTTTTGCTTGAAAACGAACCGGGCGCACTGTCACGGGTAGTAGGCCTGTTTTCCCAGCGTAACTACAATATCGAAAGCCTGACTGTGGCGCCGACCGAGGACGAGACCCTGTCCCGTCTGACGGTGACAACTACCGGTTCGGACAAGGTTATCGAGCAGATTACCAAGCAGTTGAACAAGCTGATCGAGGTAGTAAAGCTGGTCGATCTGACCGAGGGCGCCCACATCGAGCGTGAACTGATGCTGGTGAAGCTGAAAGCGACCGGTTCCCAGCGTGCCGAGATAAAGCGTACGGTGGACATCTTCCGCGGCCAGATCGTGGATGTGACCAGCTCGGTTTACACCGTTCAGCTGGCAGGCGACAGCGAAAAGCTCGATGGTTTTATCCAGGCCATTGGCACCTCGGGTGTGCTGGAAGTGGTGCGTACCGGTGTATCCGGTATTGCCCGTGGCGAAAAGGTGCTCAGCCTTTAACAATTTCAAACAGAGTTTGAACATCATGGCCTTCCGGGGCCATCACAAATAACAGAGGTTTCTCATGCAGGTTTATTACGATAAGGATTGCGATCTTTCCATCATCCAGGGCAAGAAAGTTGCCGTCATCGGTTTCGGTTCGCAGGGCCACGCCCACGCGTGCAACCTGAAGGAATCCGGCGTTGATGTCACCGTTGGTCTGCGCCCGGGCTCTTCCTCCATCGCCAAGGCGGAAGCCTACGGCCTGAAGACCAGCGACGTTCCCTCTGCCGTTGCGGCAGCCGACGTTGTTATGGTTCTGACTCCTGACGAGTTCCAGGCTCAGCTGTACCAGGCTGAAATCGAGCCGAACCTGAAGCAGGGCGCAACCCTGGCCTTCGCTCATGGCTTTGCCATTCACTACAACCAGATCGTTCCACGCAAGGATCTGGATGTCATCATGGTTGCCCCGAAAGCCCCGGGCCACACGGTCCGTACCGAGTTCACCCGTGGTGGCGGTATCCCAGACCTGATCGCCATCTTCCAGGACTCTTCCGGCAACGCCAAGAACCTGGCCCTTTCCTATGCCAGCGGTATCGGTGGCGGTCGTACCGGCATTATCGAAACCACCTTCAAGGACGAGACTGAAACCGATCTGTTCGGTGAGCAGGCAGTTCTGTGCGGTGGTACTGTCGAGCTGGTCAAAGCGGCTTTTGAAACGCTTGTGGATGGCGGTTACGAGCCGGAAATGGCTTATTTCGAGTGTCTGCACGAGCTGAAGCTGATCGTTGATCTGATGTACGAAGGCGGCATCGCCAATATGAACTACTCCATCTCCAATAACGCGGAGTATGGTGAGTATGTGACTGGCCCGGAGATCATCAACGAGCAGTCCCGCGAGGCCATGCGCAACGCACTGAAGCGCATCCAGAGCGGTGAGTACGCCAAGATGTTCATCTCCGAAGGTGCGCTGAACTACCCGTCCATGACGGCGCGTCGTCGCCAGAACGCTGCTCACGAAATCGAGATTGTGGGTGAGAAACTGCGCGGCATGATGCCGTGGATCTCCGCGAACAAGATCGTGGATAAGGACAAAAACTAAGCGGAATTCCGCCTGGTTTGAAAAACGCGGCCCGGGTGGCCGCGTTTTTCGTATATAATCCGCTCAAACGCTTTCCGGAGTAATGGGAATGACTGAAGAAAGAACATCTGCTGACGACATGCAGAATCCAGACTATGAAGTTGAAGCCGGAGAAGTTGTTGAGGAAGAGCTTGTTGGAGGTGCGCCGGTTCGGCGTAAAGGTATCTACCTTCTTCCCAATGCGCTGACGACGGCCTCCCTGTTTTCTGGTTTTTACGCCATTGTTTCTGCCGCAAACGGCGTCTTTGATAACGCCGCCATTGCCATTTTTGTTTCGATGATCCTGGATGGTCTGGACGGTCGCGTGGCCCGGATGACCAACACTCAGAGCAAGTTTGGTGAGGAATACGACAGTCTCGCCGACATGGTGGCCTTTGGTGTTGCACCGGGTCTCGTTGCCTTTTTCTGGTCACTGAACAGTTTTGACAAGGTTGGCTGGGCTATTACCTTCATATACGTCGCTGGCGCCGCGCTGCGTCTGGCCCGTTTCAATACCCAGATCGGTTCTGTCGACAAGAAATTTTTCGTTGGCCTGCCAAGCCCGGCAGCTGCCGCTTGCGTCGCCGGGCTGGTCTGGTGTTTCCATCTCTTCGAACCGGCCACCTGGCTCACGTTGCTGACCATGGTCGTGGTGGGTGGTACCGGAGTTCTGATGGTCAGCAATATTCTGTATCGCAGTTTCAAGGATCTGGATCTGCGTGGCCGGGTGCCCTTCGCAGCGATTCTTCTTGTTGTGCTTATATTTGTGGTGATTGCGCTAGACCCTGCAACCGTACTCTTTACCGGGTTCCTTATCTACGCGTTGTCCGGTCCCATTCGTGCCCTGTTCCGCGGAAAACCCCGGAAAACCCTGGGCGCCACCGACTAAAATGCGGTTTCCCCCCCGGTCTTTCTCACGGAAGCCCGGGGAATTTTAGCCGCAGTCTCCGGTCAACGCCTTACTTGGCTGACGCCCTGACGGAGACTTTTCATGTTTATCAAGAAGCGCCCATCCTGGGCTTTGCCCCACTTCGCAATAACGCCCGAGTCCGTCTATCTGAATCGAAGACAGTTCATGTCCGGCACCGTTGCCATGGCCGCCGGGCTTTCCATGCCCGGGCTTTTATCTGCCGCAGAGTTACCGGTTCAGGGTGAAACCCTGGATTTCATCTCAATGCCCCGCTACTCCACGAATGAAAAGAAGACGCCATTCGAAGATGTGGCCCGGTACAATAATTTCTATGAATTTGGAACGGGAAAGGATGATCCTGCCAAATATGCCGACGAAATGACGGTCGATCCCTGGTCGGTGGTTGTTGAGGGAGAGTGTGAGCGGCCAGGTGAGTACGCGCTTGAGGAGCTGCTCAAGCCTTACGAGTATCAGGAGCGTGTTTACCGTCTCCGTTGTGTTGAGGCGTGGTCCATGGTGATACCCTGGATTGGTGTGCCGCTGGCGGACATCCTCAAGCGATTGCGGCCCACCTCCCGCGCGAAGTATGTGTACTTCGAAACTCTGTACGATCCGGGCCAGATGCGCGGGCAGCGCTCCCTCTTCAGCACCATCGACTGGCCTTACCAGGAAGGGTTGCGGATGGATGAGGCCATGAACGAACTGAGCTTTCTGGCAGTCGGGCTTTATGGTAAGGCTCTGCCTAAACAGAATGGCGCGCCAATTCGACTGGTTGTCCCCTGGAAGTACGGTTTCAAAAGCATCAAGTCCATCGTAAAGATCCGGTTCCAGGAGGAGCGGCCAAAAACGACCTGGGAAATGATTGCGCCACAGGAATACGGCTTTTACGCCAACGTGAACCCCGCGGTTGATCATCCCAGGTGGAGCCAGAAGAAGGAAAGGAGGCTTCCCTCCGGGCTGTTTTCTCCCAACTGGGTGGAAACGGTCAGATTTAACGGCTATGGCGAGCAGGTCGCCCATCTCTATAAAGGCATGGATCTGCGGAAGTACTATTAATGCTCATTTCCCGCTGGGTCGGACACCCCCGATTTCTGCTGGCTTTCCGGTTTTTGGCCGCCTTGCTGGCCAGTGCGCCCCTTCTGTTTCTGATCACCGGTATCGCAGCGCAATCTCTCGGGCCAGACCCGGGCCAGGAAGTAACCGAGTCTCTGGGGCTGGCGGCCTTTCAGCTACTCATAGCCACGCTATGTATGACGCCGCTCAAGCGCTGGACCGGCTGGGGCGGCTGGATCCGGATTCGGCGCATGCTGGGATTGTTCGCGTTTTTTTACGCAACGCTTCATGTTCTGGCGTTTCTGCAGTTTATTCTTGGTTGGACTGACTTGTGGGCAACTTTTACCAAACGGCCTTACATCGTAGCGGGCGCCTTGTCTTTCCTGATGCTGGTTCCTCTTGCTCTGACATCAACCAGGGGAATGATGAGGCGACTGGGCAAGAACTGGATGCAGCTGCACAAACTGGCTTATCCGAGTGTTGTTGTCGCCTGGGTTCATTTTATCTGGCAGGCTCGCAGCGATGTGGGGGAGATGGTGTTTTATGGTCTGGCCATACTGGTGCTTCTTGCGGTTCGCTGGAAGTGGGCGGGCTCGCGGGGAATGATTCCGTTTGCCAGGGGCTGATTTCTGTTTGTTTATTCGGCAGGTTGATCAGTGGCTGATCGATAGGGTAGGTGGAAACCGAAACGGCTAACAATTAATTCAAAAACCTCGTTGACAGTTTTCCTGACGTCTGTAGAATGCGCACCACTTCTGAGGGACAAGCCACTTACGGCAACCTCCCGAAAGATAGCAACTGTTTGAAAGTATTCGAAAATTTGATATTTAAATTGTTCGAAATAAACGGTTGACAGGGTGGCGGAACGATGTAGAATACGCCTCCTTGATTGAGCCACGGCTCAACCGCTCTTTAAAAAGTTAACCAAGTAATTCGTGTGGGCGCTGGCCGAGGTATTTCGGAGATGAAATATCAGGACAGTGACTCGTCGAAATTGAGTTTTGTCTTGAGCAAGAATAGAGGATCTTCGGATTCTTGTATGATTTAAACTGAAGAGTTTGATCATGGCTCAGATTGAACGCTGGCGGCAGGCTTAACACATGCAAGTCGAGCGGTAACAGGTCCTTCGGGATGCTGACGAGCGGCGGACGGGTGAGTAATGCTTAGGAATCTGCCTGGTAGTGGGGGATAGCCCGGGGAAACCCGGATTAATACCGCGTACGCCCTTCGGGGGAAAGCAGGGGATCTTCGGACCTTGCGCTATCAGATGAGCCTAAGCCGGATTAGCTAGTTGGTGGGGTAAAGGCCCACCAAGGCGACGATCCGTAGCTGGTCTGAGAGGATGATCAGCCACATCGGGACTGAGACACGGCCCGAACTCCTACGGGAGGCAGCAGTGGGGAATATTGGACAATGGGGGCAACCCTGATCCAGCCATGCCGCGTGTGTGAAGAAGGCTTTCGGGTTGTAAAGCACTTTCAGTGAGGAGGAAGGCCTTAAGGTTAATACCCTTGAGGATTGACGTTACTCACAGAAGAAGCACCGGCTAACTCCGTGCCAGCAGCCGCGGTAATACGGAGGGTGCAAGCGTTAATCGGAATTACTGGGCGTAAAGCGCGCGTAGGTGGTTTGATAAGCGAGATGTGAAAGCCCCGGGCTTAACCTGGGAACGGCATTTCGAACTGTCAGGCTAGAGTGTGGTAGAGGGGTGTGGAATTTCCTGTGTAGCGGTGAAATGCGTAGATATAGGAAGGAACACCAGTGGCGAAGGCGGCACCCTGGACCAACACTGACACTGAGGTGCGAAAGCGTGGGGAGCAAACAGGATTAGATACCCTGGTAGTCCACGCCGTAAACGATGTCAACTAGCCGTTGGGACTCTTGAAGTCTTAGTGGCGCAGCTAACGCACTAAGTTGACCGCCTGGGGAGTACGGCCGCAAGGTTAAAACTCAAATGAATTGACGGGGGCCCGCACAAGCGGTGGAGCATGTGGTTTAATTCGACGCAACGCGAAGAACCTTACCTGGCCTTGACATGCTGAGAACTTTCCAGAGATGGATTGGTGCCTTCGGGAACTCAGACACAGGTGCTGCATGGCCGTCGTCAGCTCGTGTCGTGAGATGTTGGGTTAAGTCCCGTAACGAGCGCAACCCCTATCCCTAGTTGCTAGCAGTTTGGCTGAGAACTCTAGGGAGACTGCCGGTGACAAACCGGAGGAAGGTGGGGATGACGTCAGGTCATCATGGCCCTTACGGCCAGGGCTACACACGTGCTACAATGGCGCGCACAGAGGGCTGCAAACCCGCGAGGGGGAGCCAATCTCACAAAACGCGTCGTAGTCCGGATCGCAGTCTGCAACTCGACTGCGTGAAGTCGGAATCGCTAGTAATCGTGAATCAGAATGTCACGGTGAATACGTTCCCGGGCCTTGTACACACCGCCCGTCACACCATGGGAGTGGATTGCACCAGAAGTGGTTAGTCTAACCTTCGGGAGGACGATCACCACGGTGTGGTTCATGACTGGGGTGAAGTCGTAACAAGGTAGCCGTAGGGGAACCTGCGGCTGGATCACCTCCTTAAACGAAGCCGAAGGCTTCGGTCAGAGTCCACACGAATTACTTGGTTGGCTAATAAAGAGAGCAAAGGGTCTTACAGGCCCGTACCTTTGGGTCTGTAGCTCAGTTGGTTAGAGCGCACCCCTGATAAGGGTGAGGTCGGTGGTTCAAATCCACCCAGACCCACCAAAATTGCGTTATCCGTCGTTATCGCCGGGCTCACGTGCTACTCGCACGCTACACCCGCCGATGCCTAGGCTAACCCAATTTTCGGAGCATGCCTTGGAGTTGCGGGGCACGCCGGTTGGGTAACCCGAAGTGAGTGACGAACGCGGATGCGCCGGACAGGTTTTGTCAATCCAGGCGCAGCGTGAGTGAGTGAAGGAGTGACCCTCGATGGGTCATGACGGATGCGAACGAAGGCTGCAACGACGAGTGACAGAAGCTGGACAAGTAGACGGGGCTATAGCTCAGCTGGGAGAGCGCCTGCCTTGCACGCAGGAGGTCGGCAGTTCGATCCTGCCTAGCTCCACCAAATTTACTGACCAACGCGAGTTGGCAGTGTACAGAAACAAGTTTTTCAGTTTGATGACCGAGTTAAGGGTTATGGCTGAAGGCCTTCTTTCTGATCACTGGGTCAGATTTGCTCTTTAACAAATTGGACGAGATAGAACACGAAGACGTTTTCTCATTATCTCCGAGAAAACGTGTTCAATGTGATAGCGATTTCAAGCGTTATCCGGTGTTGTCGTTGAAGTGGTTGTTATATTGCTTCAAGTGACTGTCTCGAAACAGGGTTCTTTGTCAGGCTTGCCTGGTAAGGGATGTTGATTCGTGAACAGTTGTCTTGGGGTTATATAGTCAAGCAACTAAGCGCATACGGTGGATGCCTTGGCAGTCAGAGGCGATGAAAGACGTGGAAGCCTGCGATAAGGCTCGGGGAGCTGGCAAACAAGCTGTGATCCGGGCATCTCTGAATGGGGAAACCCACCGACTTTCGGGTCGGTACCGTACAGTGAATACATAGCTGTGCGGGGCGAACCGGGGGAACTGAAACATCTAAGTACCCCGAGGAAAAGAAATCAACCGAGATTCCCTCAGTAGCGGCGAGCGAACGGGGACCAGCCCTTAAGCTGGACGACGGGTAGGAGAAGGCTCTGGAAAGGGCCGCCATAGTGGGTGATAGCCCCGTATCCGAAACCCAAGTTCAGTGAAATCGAGTAGGACGGGACACGTGATATCCTGTCTGAACATGGGGGGACCATCCTCCAAGGCTAAATACTCCTGACTGACCGATAGTGAACCAGTACCGTGAGGGAAAGGCGAAAAGAACCCCTGTGAGGGGAGTGAAATAGATCCTGAAACCGTATGCGTACAAGCAGTCGGAGCGGACGTGTTCCGTGACGGCGTACCTTTTGTATAATGGGTCAGCGACTTATGTTCAGTGGCGAGGTTAACCGTTTAGGGGAGCCGTAGGGAAACCGAGTCTGAATAGGGCGATTTAGTCGCTGGGCATAGACCCGAAACCGGGCGATCTATCCATGAGCAGGTTGAAGGTTGAGTAACATCAACTGGAGGACCGAACCCACTGTCGTTGAAAAGCCAGGGGATGACTTGTGGATCGGAGTGAAAGGCTAATCAAGCCCGGAGATAGCTGGTTCTCCCCGAAAGCTATTTAGGTAGCGCCTCGGACGAATACCACAGGGGGTAGAGCACTGTTTCGGCTAGGGGGTCATCCCGACTTACCAACCCGATGCAAACTCCGAATACCTGTGAGTACTATCCGGGAGACACACGGTGGGTGCTAACGTCCATCGTGAAGAGGGAAACAACCCAGACCGCCAGCTAAGGTCCCCAAGTACCAGTTAAGTGGGAAACGATGTGGGAAGGCTCAGACAGCTAGGAGGTTGGCTTAGAAGCAGCCATCCTTTAAAGAAAGCGTAATAGCTCACTAGTCGAGTCGGCCTGCGCGGAAGATGTAACGGGGCTCAAACTGGTCACCGAAGCTGCGGCTGTGCACGCAAGTGCACGGGGTAGGGGAGCGTTCTGTAAGCCTGCGAAGGTGTGTTGAGAAGCATGCTGGAGGTATCAGAAGTGCGAATGCTGACATGAGTAACGACAATGGGGGTGAAAAACCCCCACGCCGGAAGACCAAGGGTTCCTGCGCAACGCTAATCGGCGCAGGGTGAGTCGGCCCCTAAGGCGAGACCGAAAGGTGTAGTCGATGGGAAACGGGTTAATATTCCCGTACCTTGGATAGCTGCGATGGAGAGACGGAGAAGGCTAGGTGAGCCGGGCGACGGTTGTCCCGGTTTAAGCGAGTAGGGAGTGGACTTAGGCAAATCCGGGTCCACAATCTCGAGACGCGACGACGACTGCTCATAGAGCGGGAAGTCATTGATGCCCTGCTTCCAGGAAAATCTTCTAAGCTTCAGGCTATTCGGGACCGTACCCCAAACCGACACAGGTGGTCAGGTAGAGAATACCAAGGCGCTTGAGAGAACTCGGGTAAAGGAACTAGGCAAAATGGTGCCGTAACTTCGGGAGAAGGCACGCCGGTATTACGTGAAGCCCCTGCGGGTGGAGCGGACGCCGGTCGAAGATACCAGGCCCCTGCGACTGTTTATTAAAAACACAGCACTGTGCAAACACGAAAGTGGACGTATACGGTGTGACGCCTGCCCGGTGCCGGAAGGTTAATTGATGGGGTTAGCGCTTGCGCGAAGCTCTTGATCGAAGCCCCGGTAAACGGCGGCCGTAACTATAACGGTCCTAAGGTAGCGAAATTCCTTGTCGGGTAAGTTCCGACCTGCACGAATGGCGTAACGATGGGGGCGCTGTCTCTACCCGAGACTCAGTGAAATTGAAATCGCCGTGAAGATGCGGTGTATCCGCGGCTAGACGGAAAGACCCCGTGAACCTTTACTATAGCTTCACAGTGAACTTTGAGCATGTTTGTGTAGGATAGCTGGGAGGCTTTGAAGTGGGAACGCCAGTTCTCATGGAGCCAACCTTGAAATACCAGCCTGACCTGTTTGAGGTTCTAACTTGGTCCCCTGATCGGGGATGAGGACACTGTGTGGTGGGTAGTTTGACTGGGGCGGTCTCCTCCCAAAGCGTAACGGAGGAGCACAAAGGTGGGCTAAGCATGGTCGGACATCATGCGGTTAGTGTAATGGCACAAGCCCGCTTAACTGCGAGACAGACACGTCGAGCAGGTACGAAAGTAGGTCATAGTGATCCGGTGGTTCTGTATGGAAGGGCCATCGCTCAACGGATAAAAGGTACTCCGGGGATAACAGGCTGATACCGCCCAAGAGTTCACATCGACGGCGGTGTTTGGCACCTCGATGTCGGCTCATCACATCCTGGGGCTGAAGCCGGTCCCAAGGGTATGGCTGTTCGCCATTTAAAGTGGTACGCGAGCTGGGTTTAGAACGTCGTGAGACAGTTCGGTCCCTATCTGCCGTGGACGTTGGAGATTTGAGGAAAGCTGCTCCTAGTACGAGAGGACCGGAGTGGACGAACCTCTGGTGTTCGGGTTGTCACGCCAGTGGCATTGCCCGGTAGCTATGTTCGGACAGGATAACCGCTGAAAGCATCTAAGCGGGAAGCCCCTTCCAAGATGAGATCTCCCTGGCCCCTCGAGGGCCCTGAAGAGCCGTTCAAGACCAGGACGTTGATAGGTCGGGTGTGTAAGCGCTGCGAGGCGTTGAGCTAACCGATACTAATTGCTCGTGCGGCTTGACTATATAACACCCAAGACAATTGCGGGTAACGCAAACCGAAATCGATTATCACTCAGAAAACACCCTGAACGTTCCATCTCGTCCCCCAGTGATCAACCGTTTTGCCTGACGACCATAGCGGTCTGGAACCACCTGATCCCATCCCGAACTCAGAAGTGAAACAGACCAGCGCCGATGGTAGTGTGGCGTTGCCCATGTGAGAGTAGGTCATCGTCAGGCTCCTAATATAAACAAGCCCCGACAGCAATAGCTGCCGGGGCTTTTTTGTTTTGGATCGAGGCCCTGCTGTGCACTACAACGGCCCCCATGTGACAAGGCGTGCCACGCACGCCGCAGGCCTGAGCAATGTAGGTCATCGTCAGGCTCCTAATACAAAACCCCAGTACCGCAAGGTGCTGGGGTTTTTTATTAGCTGCGAGACAGTGGTGGCCGAAGGCACGGAGTCAGCCAAGGCACTTTTAGATAGAGCTTCTTGAGCAGTCGCATGCCCTCATCGTGATCTGCGCTGTCTCTTCGCCCCAGAGTTTCGGGTAGGCCCGGGAAACCCGGGGACACAAAGCGTTACGCGCCATTTGCTATCGTATACTATATAGTTTGGGAGGAGTCTTGATTAAGATTCTGGCCACTTTTTATCCTGAAGGGCATGCTGCCAATGCCATGCAGTCCGAAGAAAGGTCCTGGCGGTATCGACTGTGAAGCAGGCGGTATTAGTGCCGGCCTGTCAGAGAAAACTCTCAGGCTGCTGCTCGAGGCCATGGAAATTACCGCAGACGGGATTGGCATCTTTGACCCGGACGACCGTCTCATCTTCTCCAACAGCGCCAACGCCGCATTATTTGGCTTAACGCCGCAGCAGGCCCAGGGTAAAACCTTTGAAGAGCTGGTGCGCCACTGCTATCGAGAGCATGTCGGGATAAATATTGAAACTGACGACATTGAACAGTGGCTGGCCATGGCCCACCAAAAGCGCCGTCGCCATCGCTACCGTTCCTTTCAAACAGATATGTTGGATGGACGCTGGGTGCAGCTTACCGAGCAGCTTACCGAAGGCGGCGAGATGTTCACTTTCTTTACAGATATCACCGAGCAGAAACGTATAGAGCGCAAGTTGGAGAGACTCACAGCCAAGCTGAGCACGCAGGCCAATACCGATGATCTCACCGGCATTAATAACCGCCGCAACTTTCTGCGCCTTGCCCAGCAGGAAGTGAGCCGCTGTCGCCGCGCAGGCAGGGACTGTGCCCTGTTGGTGATCGATGTGGACTTTTTCAAGCTGGTAAATGATGAGTATGGTCATCAGGTCGGCGATTGTGTGCTGTGTAACATCACTGCGGCTCTCAGCAAGGAATTGCGGGAATACGACGTATTGGGCCGGTTGGGTGGGGAGGAATTTGCGGCCCTGATTCCGGAAAATGGTACAGTGCAGGCGCTTGAGGTGGCCGAGCGGTTGCGAAAAGCCGTGGTTTCCATCGATCATGGTGAAGTTTGCGACGGGCTCCGGCCGACAATCTCGGTAGGGCTTGCGGTCAGCGAGGGCGCCGGGATCGCCTTGGACTGGTTGATTTCCCGGGCGGACCAGGCCCTCTACCGGGCCAAGAATGCCGGGCGTAACTGCTGCGTCCTCTGGAGCGATGCAGGCAACTGACCTGAACAGAGTGATATACTCCCGTTAATTCCTATTCTTTGGTGTTCCTGACAGAGGGGCTTATGTCTGCAACTGAGCATTTGGTTATCTTCGATACAACGCTCCGTGATGGTGAGCAAAGCCCCGGCGCCACCATGAACAAGGCGGAGAAGCTCCGTATTGCCAAAGCGCTGGAAAGGCTTCGCGTTGACGTTATAGAGGCGGGTTTTGCCATTGCCAGTCAGGGTGATTTCGAGGCGGTGAAATCAATCGCCGAGTCGATAAAAGACTCAACGGTCTGTAGCCTTGCCCGGGCGCTTGATAATGACATCGACCGTGCCGCCGAGGCGATCAGACCGGCCGAGCGTGGCCGTATTCATACCTTCATTGCCACCTCTCCAATCCACATGAAGCACAAGCTCCAGATGCAGCCAGACGATGTTGTCGGGCAGGCTGTGCGGGCAGTAAAGAGAGCCCGTAGCCACGTGGACGATGTGGAGTTTTCCTGCGAAGACGCCGGCCGTTCCGAGCTTGATTTTCTGTGTCGTATCATTGAGGCGGCGATAGACGCCGGAGCCCGCACCATTAACATCCCGGATACCGTGGGCTATGCGATTCCCGAACAGTTTGGCGAAACCATTCGTCAGCTCCTGAATCGCATTCCCAATGCCGATAAGGCGATTTTCTCGGTGCATTGTCACAACGATCTCGGCCTTGCCGTGGCCAACTCGCTGGCCGCTGTTTCCCAGGGAGCTCGCCAGGTAGAATGCACCATAAATGGTTTGGGTGAGCGTGCCGGTAACGCTGCTTTGGAAGAGGTTGTGATGGCCGTTCGTACCCGTCAGGATCTGTTCCATATCGATACCCGAATCGAGGCACAACATATTGTCCCGGCTTCGCGCCTGGTCTCGACCATCACCGGTTTCCCCGTTCAGCCCAACAAGGCCATTGTCGGCGCCAATGCCTTTGCCCATGAGTCCGGCATTCATCAGGATGGTGTTCTCAAGCATCGTGAGACCTATGAAATCATGCGTGCCCAGGATGTGGGCTGGCACACCAACAGTCTGGTATTGGGTAAGCATTCCGGCCGAAATGCCTTCCGCACGCGGTTACTTGAGCTGGGTATCCAGTTCGAAACCGAGACAGAGCTGAATGAGGCGTTCACGCGGTTCAAGGCTCTGGCGGACCTGAAACACGAGATTTTCGATGAAGATCTGCAGGCGATCGCCAGTGATACCCGCCAGAAGGAGGAAGATGGCCGTTACGGTCTGGTCTGTATGCAGGTCTGTTCGGAAACCGGCGTGGTTCCCAAGGCAAATCTCACACTGACGATGGATGGCAAAGAGCACAAGGTGGAAGCCGAAGGCAGCGGCCCTGTAGATGCCACGTTCAAGGCCATTGAGTCCCTGGTGGACTCCGGATGCAACCTCCAGCTTTATTCCGTCAACAATATCACCAGTGGTACCGACGCCCAGGGCGAGGTAACGGTGCGTCTTGAGCGGGGCGGTCGGATCGTTAACGGCGTTGGGGCCGATACCGATATCATCATCGCTTCTGCAAAGGCCTACATTGAAGCCCTTAATCTGATCAGCAAAGGCGGCATTCGGCAACATCCACAGGTAGCGGATGTCTGAAGTTTTACAACTGCTTGGAAACCACAGGCGAGCTCAATGATTAGGTCAGAAGCAGAGCGCCAGTTCTATCTGGGAGCGGCAGGCATCCGTGTATGGTATGCCCGCCAGCCACTGCCTGGTGCGGCGCCGAGTCCGGAATTTGAATTCCCGGAAGAGGCAGCTGTTGCGGAGGTTCCGCTGGAAATTTCCGAGCCTGCCTCTCGCCCGTGCGGGGTTTCCGGAAAAACGGCCCGGTCAGTGCCGTCGGTCAGGAACCGCAATCAGGGTGCCGCACGAATTGCCGATCTGCAGGCGTTGATGGAGGGCGGTACCGGGGCTTTGGAGAAGCCTGCGTCTGAGTCTCCGGAACAGGAATCTCCGGTGGGTGCGGACCAGAATTCGCCGCAACCAGAGCCTGCAGGTGAGGTTGTCGCAGGAGTTCCGGAGAACCCGGTCAGAAATATAAGCCTGATGCTCCTGGCCGGCGATAATGTTGCCCTCATAGCAGCCATATCGGCCGAAGCCAGTACCCGGCTCCAGGAAACCCTGGCGCTGAACATTCTCAAGAGTCTGGGCGAACAGGGGGGGCGGGTTTTGGGCCACGTGCGCTGGCCCGTGTTCAATAATCTTCTGGTTCCCGGAAATTCTACCGGTGACCTTGTTGAGGTGATGCGCAATGTCCTGTCCGGGCTGGATCACCAGAAAGTTGTTGTGCTGGGAACCGAGGCCGAGACCGGAAAAGATTGGCTGGCAGAAGCCCTGGGGCGCGATATAACGGTTAATTTCCAGCACTCTCTCGCTGAACTTGCCGGCGATCCCGCTATGAAGCGTTCGCTCTGGCATCAGCTCAAGGCTATGGCAGGCCGCTGATGCCCTGTCCGGAGCCTTACCAGTGCGTGATGGAGGCAGACCTTCTGTTTCGGCCGCTGGTGCCAGAGGACATCACCGCGGTATTGGATATTGAGCTGCAGGGTTATTCTTATCCGTGGAGCGAAGCGGTATTCCTCGACTGTTTCAAGGACAGTTATCGCTTCTGGGCAGCCTGTCAGGGCGAATCGCTTGTGGGATACGCGGTTGTCACCTACGTGGTCGGCGAGGCGCACCTCCTGAATATTTGCATGCACCCCCGAGTTCGTGGCAAGGGAGTCGGCCGACAGCTTCTGAGGCATGTGCTCGCTGCCGCGTCCCATGAAGGCATGTCACAGCTTTTACTGGAAGTGCGAGCCAGCAACAAAGCTGCCATAGCGCTCTATGAAGATGAGGGTTTCAGGGAAATAGGGCGTCGCCCCGGGTACTACCCTTCAGCCAATGGCCGGGAGGATGCCCGGGTGATGGTTCTTGGCCTCGGCCAGTGACCGGCATTGCTTGTGTTCGCGTAACAGCTGGTTAGGCCCTATAATAGCGGCCTTTTCCAGAACATCAGATTCAGGTTGCTCTCCGACTATGTCTAACCTTTCCCAGGAAGTGGCCAAGCGCCGCACCTTCGCGATTATCTCGCACCCGGACGCCGGTAAAACCACCATTACCGAGAAGGTCCTGTTATTCGGCCAGGCGATTCAGAAGGCCGGTACCGTCAAAGGAAAGAAGTCCGGCCAGCATGCCAAGTCGGACTGGATGGAAATGGAGAAAGAGCGTGGTATTTCCGTGACCACATCGGTCATGCAGTTTCCCTATGGTGGCAAGCTGGTGAACCTGCTGGATACGCCGGGTCATGAGGATTTTTCCGAAGATACGTATCGTACCCTGACGGCGGTCGATTCCTGCCTGATGGTGATCGACAGTGCCAAGGGCGTTGAGGAACGGACCATCAAGCTGATGGAAGTCACGCGTTTGCGTGACACCCCCATTATTACCTTCATGAACAAGCTGGACCGGGATACCCGGGATCCGGTGGAGTTGATGGACGAAGTTGAGGATATTCTGAAAATTGCCTGCGCGCCAATTACCTGGCCGATCGGAATGGGCAAGAGCTTCAAGGGCGTTTACCACCTGCTCCGGGATGAGGCGATTCTTTATCAATCCGGTCAGGGCCACACCATTCAGGAAAAACGGGTTATCGCAGGGCTGGATAACCCGGAGCTGGAACAGGCGGTTGGGGCATACGCCGAAGACTTGCGGGATGAAATCGAGCTGGTCAAGGGCGCTTCCCATCAATTTGATCAGGAAGCCTTTCTCGCAGGTGAGCTGACACCGGTATTCTTTGGTACCGCTTTGGGCAACTTCGGCGTCGACCACATGCTGGACGGTTTGGTGGAGTGGGCGCCGGAGCCGCAGCCCCGGGAAACCGACCAGAGGCTGGTGCAGCCGGCCGAAGACGGGTTTTCGGGATTTGTGTTCAAGATCCAGGCAAACATGGATCCCCAGCACCGAGACCGTGTGGCGTTCCTCCGCATCGTATCCGGTAACTACAGTCAGGGTATGAAGGCCCGTCATGTGCGCATCGGCAAAGAGGTGCGTTTTTCCGACGCACTGACTTTTATGGCCGGTGATCGGGAACACGCCGAAGAGGCCTTTGCGGGCGACATTATTGGCCTGCACAATCACGGCACCATTCAGCTGGGTGATACGTTCACCGCCGGCGAAGACATGAAATTTACCGGGATTCCGAATTTCGCTCCGGAACTGTTCCGCCGTATCCGACTCAAGGATCCGCTCAAGGCCAAGCAGCTCCAGAAGGGCCTGATACAGCTGTCCGAGGAGGGCGCCGTTCAGGTCTTCAGGCCGCTCCGTAACAACGATCTTATTGTGGGTGCGGTAGGTGTGTTGCAGTTTGATGTGGTGGTCAGTCGTCTGAAAAGCGAATACAAGGTCGAGGCCGTCTATGAGCCGATTAATGTGGCCACTGCCCGCTGGGTGACCTGCAATGACGAGCGGAAACTCGATGAGTTCCAGCGCAAGAACAACGACAACCTGGCGCTCGATGGCAGCGACCGGCTGGCCTATATTGCCCCGACCATGGTAAACCTGAATCTGGCCCAAGAACGGTACCCCGACATACAGTTCCACAAGACCCGGGAGCACTGAAGGCGCCTGGGCGGAGGTGACTTTGCAACTGATCGACGCCCACTGCCATTTCGATTTTCCACAGTTTGACGGCCGTCGCGAGACGGAGCTTGAGCGGGCTCGCTCCCGCGGTGTCAGTCGTTTGGTCATACCTGGTGTGCGCCGACCGGACTGGGGCAGGGTTCGGCGAACAGCGCTGGCCCATGAGGGTCTGTTTTACTGTCTGGGGATTCACCCGTGGTTTGTGGATGAGCATTCCGGGCAAGACCTCGTTGCGCTTGAGCAGTTGCTGGCGAGTAAGCCCGAGCGTTGTGTCGCAATCGGCGAGTGCGGGCTGGACCGGCTCAGGGGAAGCCTTGAGGCTCAATGGCCCTGGTTTGAGGCTCAGGTGAGTCTGGCGTCCGAACTGAATATGCCGCTGGTTATTCACTCGGTTAAAACCCATGATGAGGTGCACGGCCTGCTCAATCGCAGGCAGTGGAGTGGTCGGGCCTTGATTCACGGTTTTTCCGGAAGCTTTCAGCAGGCGGAAAAGCTGGTCGATCTGGGCTGTTTCATAGGGGTTGGCGGAGTGATTACCCATCCCCGGGCGCGCAAGACCCGCGATGCCATTGCAAGGCTGCCAACTGAATCCCTGGTGCTCGAGACAGACGCACCGGATATGGCACCTGAAGGCGTCCGGCCGGGGCGGAATTCTCCGGTCTATCTGCCGCAAATTCTGGACATTCTGGCAGAAATCCGGGGGGTGGAACCGGAAGCGCTGGCGCTGGCGCTAAAGGGTAATGTGTCGAGATTATACGGATGGCCCGCTGCCGGTATAGGGGAATAACGAAACAGCGCGAGACAGGGTTGGATTTCCCGGGTGGTTCGAGTATACTTCGCGCCCTGGCTTTTCAAGGCGATGTCACTATCTCAGCCCCGAATAGTGTCACTGCCGACCAACTAACAGGTATAGAGACCCCTCCGGATGCAAAGCATTTACCGGTGGTGGTTTTTAACGTTTCTTATATAGCGTTCAAGGCGGAATCAATGAAGACTCTGAGTGCGAAACCAGAAACAGTAAAGCGTGACTGGTACGTTGTAGACGCAGCCGGCAAGACGCTGGGTCGTCTGTCAACCGAAATCGCCCGTCGTCTGCGGGGCAAGCATAAGCCTGAGTACACCCCCCATGTAGACACTGGCGATTACATTGTTGTGATCAATGCGGGCCAGGTGCGGGTGACTGGCAACAAGGCATCTGACAAGATGTACTATAGTCACACCGGCTTTCCGGGTGGAATCAAGTCCATCAACTTCGAGAAGCTGGTCGACAAGGCGCCCGAGCAAATTATTCAGAAGTCTGTCAAAGGCATGCTTCCGAAGGGTCCGCTCGGCCGCGCCATGTTCAAGAAGCTGAAAATCTATGCCGGCGCTGAGCATCCTCACGCAGCCCAGCAGCCCAAAGAACTCGACATTTAACGGAAGGCGGATATGTCTGTAGCACAAAATTACGGTACTGGTCGCCGCAAGACATCCACGGCTCGAGTCTTTATCAAGCCGGGAAGCGGTAATATTTCCATCAATGGTCGCTCTATCGAAGATTTCTTCGGTCGTGAGACTCTGCGCATGATCGTTCGTCAGCCGCTTGTGGTTGCTGAATCTACCGATCGTTTCGATCTCAACATCACCGTTAAGGGTGGTGGTATCAGTGGCCAGGCTGGCGCGATTCGCCACGGCCTAACCCGGGCACTGATGGATTATGATGAAACTCTGCGTCCAGCTCTGCGCAAAGCGGGTTATGTTACCCGTGACGCCCGTGAAGTTGAGCGTAAGAAAGTGGGTCTGCGCAAGGCGCGTAAGCGTCCTCAGTACTCCAAGCGTTAATATTGCTGGAGCAGATCCTGAAAAACCCGGCCCCTTCGGTCGGGTTTTTTTATGTTCGGATGATTTGCCAGCAAATTGATCTGGAGCAGGGATAAGGCGCCAGTCGTGGCTTTCCGACTTGTAAGCCCCTGGTAATTTCATTACCATTTGTTCGCTTATATTTTTGGGTTGTGAAGTCCTTTTAGATGCACATTGCCGGCGGAATTGCCGGCTGTGACATCGCCTGATGGGAGAAAACCATAATGAGTAATGGCGACGTAAGCCAAGGCCGGCGCCGGTTTCTGATCGGTGCTACGTCTGTGGTGGGTGGAGTCGGCGTCGTCGGTGCGGCCGTTCCTTTCGTGGCATCCTGGAATCCCAGTGCCAAAGCGGAAGCAGCAGGTGCACCGGTAACCGTCAACATCAGCAAAGTTGAACCGGGTCAGAAGATTACCGTCGAGTGGCGGGGTAAGCCGGTCTGGGTTATCCGCCGAACAGAGGAAATGCTTACAAATATCAAAAAGCAGACCGACCGGCTGCGGGATCCGAATTCGGAAGAGCCCCAGCAGCCTGAGTATATCACGGATGGCACTTTCCGCTCCCTGAAGCCGGAAATTGCCGTGATGGTTGCTATCTGCACTCATCTCGGTTGTGTTCCAGCGTATCGTCCGGAAATCGCGCCGGCCGATCTGGGCGAGAAATGGCTGGGTGGCCTGTTCTGCCCCTGCCACGGGTCCCGCTACGACATGGCGGGCCGGGTTTACCTGTCGCAGCCTGCCCCCCTTAACCTCGAGATTCCGCCTTATCGCTTCGACGATGACGCGACCGTCACGATTGGTCTTGATCCGGAGGCAGCGTAATGCAAAAGCTGATTAGTTGGGTAGACGAGCGTCTGCCAATTGTTGACGCCTGGAACAAACACCTTGCCAAGTATTACGCGCCGAAAAACTTTAATGCGTGGTACTTCTTTGGTTCCCTGGCCATGTTGGTGCTGGTCAACCAGTTGGTTACCGGTATCTGGCTGACCATGAGCTACAACCCGACCTCGGAAGGTGCGTTCGCCTCCGTCGAGTACATCATGCGGGATGTTGAGTGGGGGTGGCTGCTTCGCTATCTGCACTCCACCGGTGCGTCCGCGTTCTTCATTGTGGTGTATCTCCACATGTTCCGGGGCCTGATGTATGGCTCATACCAAAAGCCCCGTGAATTGATCTGGCTGTTTGGCATGCTGATCTATTTGGCGCTGATGGCTGAGGCTTTCATGGGTTATCTGCTGCCCTGGGGGCAGATGTCCTACTGGGGCGCTCAGGTTATCGTTAACCTGTTCGGCGCGATTCCGGTGATCGGTGACGACCTGTCCCTGTGGGTTCGCGGAGATTACCTGATTTCCGGCATAACGCTTAACCGCTTCTTTGCACTGCACGTGGTTGCCTTGCCGATCGTACTGCTGGCTCTTGTGGTGCTGCATATACTGGCGCTGCACGAAGTCGGATCGAATAACCCCGACGGTATCGAAATCAAGAAGAACAAGGACGAGAACGGCATTCCTAAAGACGGCATTCCGTTTCACCCTTACTATTCGGTCCATGACCTGCTCGGCGTGGCGGTCTTCTTCTTCATCTTCTTTGTCGTAGTCTTCTATTTTCCGGAAGTGGGTGGCCTGTTCCTGGAGAAGCCAAACTTTGAGCCCGCCAATCCGCTCAAGACTCCTGAGCATATCGCTCCTGTGTGGTACTTCACGCCGTTCTACGCCATGCTGCGTGCGGTCACCTTGGAGCTGTTTGGTCTGCCGGCGAAGTTCTGGGGTGTGGTTGTGATGGGTGGCGCCATTGCGATTCTGTTTGTCCTGCCGTGGCTTGACAGGAGCCCGGTCCGCTCCATCCGTTACAAGGGCTGGCTGAGCAAGATTGCGCTTGCGGCTTTTGCAGTGAGCTTCGTTGTGCTCGGCTACCTTGGGCTGGTGCCGGCGACCGAGGGGCGCACGATGGTCGCCCAGATTCTGACGGCGGTATACTTCCTCTATTTCATTCTGATGCCGTTCTACACGCGCATTGAGAAAACCAAGCCAGTTCCAGAGAGGGTGACAGGATAATGAGAAAGCTGATCTTTGGTCTTTTCATCGCATTCCTGCCGGCCCTGGGGCTGGCAGCCGGAGGTGCTGCGTCTCTCGACGCGTTTGAGTCAGATCACTCTGATAAGGCGTCTCTGCAGCGTGGTGTAGCTACATTCACCAACTACTGCATGGGGTGTCATTCCATGGAATACGCCCGCTACAAGCGAGTGGCCGACGATCTGGAGATCCCGGCTGAGCTTTATGAGGCGAATCTGATCTTCACTGGCGCCAAAATCGGTGAGCTGATGAAAAACTCCATGAACAAGGACATGGCCGCCGACTGGTTTGGCGCGCCGCCGCCTGACCTGACCCTGGAAACCCGTCTGCGTGGTGAAGCCTGGGTCTATTCCTACCTGCGTGGTTTCTATAAGGACGAGACGCGTCCGTTCGGCGTAAATAATGTCGTGTTCCCCTTGGTGGGTATGCCACATGCGCTGGTTGGGCTTCAGGGGCTTTGCGCTGTAGAGCCGCACATCGGTGTTGAGGCCAGTGTCGAGCCGCTTAGTGGCAGCATCAATAACGCCGATGTCTGTCCTGAGTACGCGATTGAGGGCAGCATGACAGGCGCCGAGTTTGACCAGGCCATGTACGACCTGACCAACTTCATGTCCTACATGGCCGATCCGGTCAAGCTGGAGCGTGAGCGCCTGGGGATTTTTGTCCTGATCTTTGTCGCCATCTTCTTTGTGTTCGCTTACCTGCTCAATCGTGAGTACTGGAAGGACGTACACTGAGAAATAGGGTATAATCCCGTCCCCTGAGTTCCAGCGGGCAATAACCGGCCCGCTGGATTTTTGCGTTTTTTCAGGATCATTTCGGTTTGTTTACTCGTGAGGTAGTTCTATGGGCGTTGTGACCAAGCGGTCATCAATGACGTTTTTCTCGGATCCGGCCAGTCATTACAGTCACAGGGTGCGTATTGTTCTGGCAGAGAAGGGTGTTACCGTTGATATCGTTAATGTGGACCCGGACAATCCGCCGGCCGAACTGGCCGATCTGAACCCATACAACGCCCTGCCGACGCTGGTGGATCGTGATCTGGTGCTTTATGAGCCCAATATCATGATGGAGTACCTCGACGAGCGTTTTCCTCACCCGCCGTTATTGCCGGTTTATCCGGTCGCCCGAGCCAACAGCCGGCTGATGATCCATCGTATCCAGAAAGACTGGTGTGGTCTGGTTGACCGGATTCTGGCCCAGCCAAACGCCAAAGCTTCCGAGACGGCGCGTAAAGAGCTGCGGGAAAGCCTGCTGGCAACGGCACCGCTGTTCGGTGAAATGCCTTTCTTTCTGTCCGAAGAGTTCACTATTGTGGATTGCTGCATTGCGCCGATTCTATGGCGTCTCCCGACACTAGGTATCGACCTCGACGAAAAACAGGCCAAGCCGCTGCAGAAATACATGGACAGCATTTTCAGCCGGGAGGGTTTCAAGGCAAGCCTGTCTGATCTGGAAGAAGACATTCGCAGCTGATTTGGAAACGTTCCGCTGGCCGGAGCAGGAGAGTGGCAGTGGCTGAGAGCAAAAACACCATGACGTCCAGCCGTCCGTACCTGGTACGTGCTTTCAATGAGTGGATTCTGGACAATGACTGTACGCCCTACATTGTGGTGGATGCAGGCATTCAGGGTGTGCAGGTGCCGACCGAGCATGTGGCAAACGGGCAGATTGTTCTGAATATAAGCCCGGGCGCCGTTCGTGGCCTGGTCATCGGTAATGGTGCGCTGGAGTTCAGTGCCCGCTTCGGCGGTGTGCCCATGCAGGTGTTCATACCTCTGCAGGCGGTTATGGCGGTCTACGCGAAGGAGAATGGTGAAGGCATGGTGTTCGGCAGTGAGCCGGGCTCACCGGATCCTGATGGCACTACCCGCGAGCGCGACGGAGACCAGTCTCCTTCCGGGCAGGAGGATCGGCCCTCAGGAAGGCCGACGCTCAAGGTCGTTAAGTAGCCGTTTTTCCCGTTCCAGAAAGCCAGCGCAAGCTGGCTTTTTTATCCTCCGAAAAGCTTGCCGTCGATCAGCCCGCACAGCGCATTAATGATTAACAGTAGCAGGGGTGTTGCCTCGGTTGGGCTCAGGTTGTTGAGCGCGATCTCGTGGTCTTCGGGATGCATGAGAGAGGTAATGTCGGACTTCTCCCTGGCGCTGAGAACAACAACGCTCATTTCCCGGTCGTGGGCGGCCTGGATGGCCTGAATGAGGTTGGCTTTGTGGCCATCGTCAACGATCACAAAAAGCAGGTCTCCGGGCTTGCCGATTGCTCTGACCTGCCGCGAGAAGGTGTCGTTGAACCGGTTGTCCCGACAGATAGCTGAGTAGGTAGTAGCGTCTGCCCCGAGGTTGATGGCCGGTAGCGCGGGCCTGTCCTGTTCAAATCTGTTCAGGAGTGAGGTGCAGAAGTACTGGGCCAGTATATTGGCGTTACCATTGGCGCAGGTGATGATTTTTCCGTCCTGGAGCAGGGTGGCTACGAAGGCGTCTGCAACATCCTCAATGGCGGGGCCTGCGGTGCTTGCCGCCTGAGCCGTGTGCTCCATGTGGCTTGCGAACCACTGATTGATCTGGTGTTCCGTATCGGTCATCGTCAGTATCACCATCCTGCCAGAATTGCATTCCTGATCCATTGTACCCGGTATTTTTTGACGGTACCCGGGCTGATCGCAACCACGTCAATTCGTGAGACGCTATTCCAGAGCCCATGCCTGTGCAGATAAAACGAAACCGCCTTTATCAGTCGCTTCTGTTTTGGGTAATTGATGGAGCTTGCGGGGTCGACGAGGCTGCCGGGCCCCCGGTACCGGACTTCAAAGAAGACCAGCGTTTCGCCATCCCGGCCGATCAGATCTATCTCACCGCCGCGATTATAAACGTTACGTTCAACAATCCGGACACCGCGACTGGCAAGGTAGCGAGCCGCAACGCCTTCGAAGTGATTTCCCTGGGCTTTTGTGCCATCCATGGCGATTGAATTGTTCCTTAATTCTGTCTGGTGACCGGCATTGCCACATTTCGGGAAGAGGTGTCGGAGACTCCGGGCGTGAGCTTCGGCAGAAGTTCCGGCGTTCCGTTCCGGAATTGTGCCCATAGCTGTTCCCGGTGGATGCTGCCGTACGGTGTCATGGTCAGGACGCCGGTCTGCCCCGCAATCGAGGCGCTGTCGACCTGCCTGAGCAGTGGTAGCCGTTTGCTAAGGTGCCAGGCGTCTGCGCCCATGGCAAACAGTCGGCCTTGCTGGCCTCGGGTGCCTGACATGATCTCCGTGGCCCCTGCGCGAAGTTCGCTATCGTCCCCGAGAACCCAGGGAATATCGGTGAAAATAACCCCGTTCAGGTCACGGTCCCGGGAAGGCGATGGGGTGCCTTCGTAGATGATGGAGGGCGAATAAACGGGCAGGTCGCCCCCGAAATAGAAGGCAAACAGCGGCTTGAACTGGCGCGCGACCGTGGCCTCTGCCACCATGACGATGGCGTCCGCATCCTGACGACGGCGGGGCTCGAATTCAACGTTTATACCAATGGTGCGTTCGACCTGGATGGCCCGGTCACGGGATACGGTAATGCCAAGCAGGTCGGCTGTCACGGCCCTGAGATTGTCTTCCCTGAAGAAGCGTTCGATATCCAGGGCAACACCATCAGAGGCGGCGATCCGCTGCAGGAGCGCTTGTTCCACGCGGTCGCCCCACTCGCCTTGGGGAATAAGTACCAACACCTGACGCAGCCCTTCGGCCAACAGTCTGTCGGCTATCTGGCGCGCTTCATCTTCGGCTGACAGGCCAAACTGGTAGAGGCCGTCCGGTGCCTGGGTGCCGGATGGCAGGTAATTCAGTCCCAGAGCCGGTATCGGAAGAGTGTTCATGGAACCAAGTCCGGCGAGGGCCTCTTTCTCAAGAGGGCCGACCACCAGATCAATGTCCTGTTCTGAAAGCTCGCGATACAGTTCGCTGAACGGTGTTGCGGAGGTGTCAAAGATCCGGATATCGGTTTTACTGCGATTAGCGGAGTCGTCCAGGTAGTAGGCGGCAAGAAAACCGTCCCGAATCGCTTTCCCTGCTGTTGCCAGCGGGCCTTTAAGGGGCAGCGCCAGAGCGATTTTCTCGGGTCGGCTGTCGGCAAGTGTCGCGATCAGCCGCAGGTCGGACGGCAGCACCTGCGCGGCGGGATGGCCCGGCCAGTTGTTCTGCCAGCCGCGTATGATCCGACCCTGTTCATCGATGCCGATATCGGGTGCTCGTACAATCCTTGCCAGCTCCAGCCAGCCTTGGGCCTCATAGCCGATTGCATCCGCTGAGGCGGAATCCAGCTGGCCATCAGGTACTTGCTCCAGAAATGACCAGACCCGGTCATGAATTTGCTGTGCATCGGCAGTATTGTCGGTCTGGGCCAGCAATATGAGGGTCATGGCCGCGGACAACGGGTTTTCTGCAAGTGCGAAGGTGTCGGCTTGCAGATTTGCTGCCCGCGCCATCAGGTCTGCCGGGTAGTCGATGAAATCCGAAGGTGACATCCCACTGGCAAGTTCTTTTGCCCAGGATTTATCGGCAAGCGTCGTTGCGCTTGCCATGGACAGGAGCAGTTTCTGGTTTTCAAGTGCCGGTGCAGCTTGCGCCAGCCGCTCACTTTGGAGTAGCGTTCGGGCTGCCGCGTGGTCGCCCTGATCCTGGAACCGGCTGGCAATTCTGAGCAGGTAGGCCTGGGCCGTCTCGAGGTTGTCTTCCCTGCTGGCCATTTCAAGGGCCTGATCGGCAGTTTGCGCAATGTGCGAATCAAGATTGACGCTGGCACAACCGGCGGAAAAAAGGGCGGCGGCAAGAACGCTGGCCAGGGCTCGTTTATGGTTGCGGGTCTCTATCATGGCAAGCTCGATATACTCCGGATTATTGGGCTTGTGGCGCCAGACTAACGGTGGCAAGTTTAACAGCTCCGGGCTGAATTCACATGACGTAACTGTCACGGTCCGGGGGTTCCCATCAATGAGGCAGGCACTTTGAAAAATGTGGTCAGTGATTTCCCCTCTGGGGTGAGCCGGGAAGGTGCTTCAGGCGGAACGCTTTTTATTGTTGCTACGCCGATTGGTAATCTGGACGATATGTCTCCGCGCGCAACCAGGGTCCTGGCCGGTGTTGATGTGGTAGCCGCTGAGGATACAAGGCACAGTGGCCGGCTGCTGAATCATCTGGGCATTCAGAAGCGGCTGGTTGCGCTGCACGATCACAACGAAAAAGACCGTGCTGCCAGCTTGCTGGCGGAACTTGAAGCGGGGCGGGATGTGGCCCTGATTTCCGATGCCGGCACTCCGCTGATCTCCGATCCGGGCTATGTTCTGGTCCGTGAGGCCAGAGCCGCCGGATTCGTGGTCAGTCCCATTCCGGGTGCCTGTGCTCTGGTGACCGCGTTGAGTGCCGCCGGGTTGCCCACAGACCGGTTCCTGTTTGTGGGATTTCTTCCCGCAAAGCGTTCCGGCCGCCGCGCGAGTCTTGAGTCTCTCTCCAGTGAAGTTGCGACCCTCGTCTTTTACGAATCGCCCCACCGGATCCTCGAATCCGTGCGGGATATCGCCGAGGTTCTGGGGCCTGACCGGGAGATGGTGCTGGGCCGGGAAATCACCAAGACTTTCGAGACCTTCTATTCAGGCGCGGTGCACGAGGTTCTGGCCGAGCTGGAGCAGGACCCCCATGGCACCCGTGGTGAGTTTGTGGTGATGATCCGTGGTGCCGAACCTCGCGCTGACGATAGCGATGCGGCGACTCTGGATGTTGATCGGGTGCTGAAGGTGCTGCTGGCGGAATTGCCGGTAAAGAAGGTGGCGAAGATGGCCGCCGAATTGACCGGGCTTTCAAGGAACGAGCTTTATCGGCGGGCGCTGGCGCTGAAAGATGGTTGAGTGCCCGTGGCAGTTTCTCTTGCAAGGCTGTAGGCGCAGGAGTATTGTCACGGCCGAGCTCGCCAGACAGTCGCCGCCGGTTTCACCGGGGGAGGAAAGTCCGGGCTCCACAGGGCAAGGTGCCAGGTAACGCCTGGGCGGCGCGAGCCGACGGAAAGTGCAACAGAAAGCAGACCGCCTAAGCGCCTTCGGGCGACGGTAAGGGTGAAACGGTGCGGTAAGAGCGCACCGCGTGGCTGGCAACAGTCCACGGCGATGGTAAACCCCACCTGGAGCAAGACCAAATAGGAATCCAATGGCGTGGCCCGCGCTGGATTCGGGTAGGTTGCTTGAGGCCTGTGGTGACGCAGGCCCTAGATGAATGACTGTCCAAGACAGAACCCGGCTTATCGGCGAGCTCACTTTTTTATTCCCTTCATGTGAAGTCTGTCATTCTCAACAGATGTCTTTTATAGCCAAAAAATCTTAAACCTCACTTGTCTTCTTTAGATCTTTTTGCAGGTGTTTGATTTTACTTCTTTTCTTTTTCGTAATCTCACCATTTCATTGAATCCGGCTCTGTAACCTCTTGTCATAAAAGGAACTTTCCCGCGTGTGGCGCTGTTTGCGGCGCTTGCATTGTGTATTGCGTGTTTCTATAGTGTGCGGAAGTGGGAAAAAGTGGTTTCTAGTGGTTTTTTGTGGATTTCAGGCACCCAGAGACAGTGTGAATGAGTAATTTTCTCGGCAGTCATGCCATCAATATGGATGCGAAGGGTCGCCTGGCGATCCCTGCCAAGGTGCGCGAACAGCTCGCGCAGGCCTGTGGTGGGCGCATTGTATTGACGGCGAATGCCGACGAAGAGCGGTGTCTGCTGGTCTATCCCGAGCCCGAATGGGAAGTTCTGAGGCCCAAGATTGAGGCCCTTCCCAATATGAATAAGGCGGCCCGCCGACTGCAGCGTCTGATCCTGGGTAACGCGGCGCCCATGGAGCTGGACTCAGCCGGGCGCATCCTGATTCCCCCGACCCTGAGAAGCTACGCCCATCTGGAGAAAAAGCTGATGCTGATCGGGCAGGGCAAAAAGTTCGAGTTGTGGAGCGAAGAGCGCTGGTTTGCCTGGCTGGATGAGTCCTCCGATGACGATGACATGCCGCCCGAGATGGAGGCGCTGTCGCTATGACCTCCGATCGCAGGCAGGAAGCCGGAGCGTCTTATTCGCATCGCTCGGTGCTCCTGGATTCGGCGGTCGACTATCTGGTCAACGACCCCGACGGATACTACGTGGATGGCACTTTTGGGCGGGGTGGCCACAGCCGTCTGATTCTTGGGCGTCTGGGTGAGGCGGGCCAGCTGCTGGGTATTGATAAGGACCCCGAAGCAATCAGGGCGGCCCGGGGACTCGAAGCGAAGGACGGCCGCTTCCACTGTTTTCACGGCTCTTTTGCCGAGCTGGACACAGCCGTCACCGGGCAGGGCTGGAAATCGGTGAACGGTGTGTTGCTGGATCTTGGTGTCTCGTCACCCCAGCTTGATGACGCGTCCCGTGGTTTCAGTTTCATGCGCGATGGCCCATTGGATATGCGGATGGATACCGGGCAATCACCGACTGCCGCGCAATGGCTGGCAACGGCAGAAGAAGCTGAAATCGCAGACGTGATCTGGCGGTATGGGGAGGAACGCTTCTCCCGCCGTATTGCCCGGCTCCTGGTTCAGCGTCGGCAGGAAGTGCCTGTTGAGACGACTCGCCAGCTGGCGGAACTGGTCAGCGAGGCGGTGCCCAAAAAAGAGAAGCACAAGCACCCGGCCACGCGGACCTTCCAGGCGATCCGGATTTTTATCAACCGGGAGCTGGAAGATCTCGAAATTGGCCTCCGGGCGGCGGTCGATCGGCTGGCAACGGGTGGCCGGCTGGTGGTCATCAGCTTTCATTCGCTGGAAGACCGGCTGGTTAAACGATTTATGCGGGATCTGGCCCGCGGGCCCCAGATGCCCAAAGGTGTACCGGTGACCGCAGACCAGGAAGCGTCGGACTTCCGACTTGTTGGCAAGGCCAATAAGGCCGGTGCTGACGAAGTAAGCGACAATGTACGCGCCCGCAGCGCAGTCATGCGGGTGCTGGAACGCACTGATATCAGAAAAAACTCGCAGGGGAGCGTGTAGTCATGGGCGCGGTAGCCATTGAAGAGCCGGTTAAAACGGCAAAGTTGAACAAGCAGAAAGTCCGGGATGGCGTGGCAACGGCTGTTCGTATTTCACGGCAGGTTTTTGATGCCACACGGCAGGGCAAGGTCCTGGTGTCTCTTGCTCTGGTGGTGGTGCTGGTTGCTTCCTCCATTGGTGTTGTCGTGAGCGCTCATGAGAACCGTGGGCTTTTCAATACCTTGTCGCAGCTTCAGGCGGAGCGGGATCGGTACCAGAGTGAATGGAGTCAGCTTCTGCTTGAACAAAGCGCCCTGAGCGCTCATGGCCGGGTGGAGAATCTGGCGGCAGAGCGTTTCAATATGGTGGTGCCGGGGCGTCAGGACATTGTACTGGTACCTCTGATGTCTCCGGTTGCCAGTCAGTAACCAACGAAAACAACAACATTCAGGGTGATCGACGTGTCCGATCAGGGGAAGCAGACAACATGGGGGCAGCGTTTGGCGTCCGGGCTGGCAGCCTGGCGCTTTGGCTCCGTGCTGGGCGTCTTTCTCCTGGTTGTCGGGGTGCTGGGCTGGCGTCTGGTCGACCTGCATGTGGTCGACAACGAATTTCTGCGCAAGCAGGGGGATGTCCGGACCATGCGGGTTGAGGCCATCGACGCCCACCGAGGTGTTGTTACCGATCGATATGGTGAACCTCTGGCGGTCAGTACGCCGGTGCAGACCATCTGGGCCAACCCCTCCGAGACCGATCCCGCTGAGCCGCGTCTGACCAATCTTGCCCGGCTGCTCGACATCAGTGAAGCCTCCCTGCGTGAGCGGCTGAAGGAGTATTCCGGTCGTGAGTTCATCTACCTGCGCCGCAAGGTTCAGCCTGATCTCGCCAGACAGGCCCTGGCTCTGGATATTCAGGGTGTTTATGCGCGCCAGGAATACCGTCGTTACTACCCCGCAGGCGAAGTGACGGCTCACGTGGTCGGTTTTACAAATATCGACGAGCGTGGCCAGGAGGGTATCGAGCTGGCCTACAATCAATGGTTGTCCGGCGAATCCGGCCGCAAGCGGGTTCTCAAGGATAACCGGGGCAGGATTATCAAGGACCTGACGCTGATCAGGGACGCCCGCCCCGGTCGTAATCTCGCGCTCAGTATTGATCTGCGTCTTCAGTACCTGGCTTACCGTGAGCTAAAAGCCGTGGTAACCGCCCACAATGCCCGCGGCGGCACACTGGTCATGCTGGATGTCGATTCCGGTGAGGTTCTGGCAATGGTGAACCAGGGGTCTTACAACCCCAACGACCGCAGCCAGCTGGCAGCGGAAAACCTCAGAAACAAGGCCATCACTGATCTGTTTGAGCCCGGTTCAACCATGAAGCCGATCACCATGGCGGCAGCGCTGGAATCTGGTAAATATTCAGTCAATAGCACCATTGATACCAACCCGGGTTACCGGCGTTTTGGCCGTTTTACCATCCGCGATCATCGCAACTATGGCCTGCTGGGTGTGACTGACATTATTGTCAAATCCAGCAATGTGGGAATCAGCAAGATCGCTACCGATCTCGGCGGTGATGTTATCCGGGATCTGTATGCGCGAATGGGGCTCGGCCAGCCAACCGGGATCGGCTTTCCCGGGGAAGCCGTCGGTGTGCTGCCAGCGCCATCGAAGTGGCGGCCGGTGGAAGAGGCGACCCTGTCCTATGGTTACGGTATGAGCGTGAATGCTCTTCAGCTGGCACAGGCCTATATGGTGATTGCCAATGGTGGTGTGCATTACCCCCTGAGCCTTGTGAAGCGCGATGAAGAGCCCGAAGGCTATCGGGTGTTGTCCGAGCAGGTCAGCTATGAGGTCCGCAATATGCTCCGGCAGGTGGTTTCCCGTGGTACGGGAAAGCGGGCCCAGCCGGGATTCTATTCTGCCGGGGGCAAGACCGGAACGGTTCACCTGGTTGGCGATCAGGGCTATGAAGACAGTCAGTACAAAGCCATCTTTGCAGGTATCGCACCTATTGATAATCCGAGACTGGTTACGGTTGTGGCCGTTGATGCGCCGCAGTCCGGTGAATATTACGGCGGGGAAGTGGCAGCGCCGGTGTTCGCCAGGGTGATGAGTGACGCACTGCGACTACTGAATGTGAAGCCTGAACTGGACGTTGGGGAGGCAAAAACTGTTTCTCCAGCGCCCGGGGAGCGAGGGTAAGCCTATGTGCATCACATCTCTCAGCACTTTGTTGCAAGGAGTCATGGTGGTTCCGTCGGTCTTCGACGTAACTATCCATGGTCTGAAGACCGACAGCCGGGAGGTGGCCTCCGGCGACGCGTTTATTGCGCTGTCGGGGACCAGTACGCCCGCTGATTTTTATGTCGATGCGGCGATTAAAGCGGGTGCTACGGCTATCCTTCTGGAATCCGATCGGGCCACCGAATGCTCGGAACGACATGGGGCCCTGGTGGTCCCGGTGGTCGGTCTTCGTGGTTTGGTCGGGAGGATTGCCGATCGGTTTTTCGAACATCCGTCGCAACGCCTGCGCCTGATTGGTGTCACCGGAACCAACGGCAAGACGTCGGTTTGCCAGTACGTTGCCCAGCTCCTTAAAGAGACGGGAACACCCTGCGGTGTCCTCGGCACCCTCGGTTATGGCATGCCCGGTGCACTGCATCCGGCGACCCATACCACGCCAGACGCGGTTCAGGTGAACCGGGTTCTGTCACGGATCCTGAAACAGAACGGTCGCGCAGCTGTCATGGAAGTCTCCTCCCATGCCCTGGACCAGGGGCGAATCGACAACCTCACCATGACCTGCGCCGTGTTTACCAACCTGACCCGGGATCATCTGGATTACCACGGGTCGATGGCGGCATACGGCGAGGCGAAGGCCTGCTTGTTTGAGCGTGAGGAGTTGCACTTCTCTGTCATCAACTTTGACGACCCTTTCGGCCGGCAGCTATTTGATCAGCTGGCGGGCAAATGTGATCGCGTCCGCTACAGTCTGCACGAAGCCCAGACAGAACTCTGGTTGCGCGAATTCCGGCCAACCGATGAGGGCTTTGAGGCGGAAGTGGATGGTGAGTGGGGCCGGTTTGCTATTTCCGTTCCCCTGATGGGCAGTTTCAATGCCAGTAATGTGCTGGCGGCCATGGCCACAGTCCTGACCCTCGGCGTTCCGGTCGAGCGGGTGCAGCAGGCCACTGCCCGCCTGACACCGCCGCCGGGAAGGCTTGAAAGGTTTGGTGGTGCCAGCGGCGTCAGGGTGGTGGTTGACTACGCCCACACACCGGATGCCCTTGCCAATGCCCTTGCGGCGCTGCGCCCCCATGTTGCCGGAGACCTGATTTGTGTGTTCGGATGCGGCGGCGACCGCGATGCTGGCAAGCGTCCGGAAATGGCGCGGGAGGCTGAAAAGCTGGCGGACCGCGTTGTGGTGACCGATGACAATCCGCGCAGCGAAGACCCCGCTGTCATTGTCCGCGACATTGTTGCCGGGTTTACGGATACGGAGAAGGTTGCGGTCATTCATGACAGGGCTGAGGCAATCCAGACGGCTATCCGCACGGCAACCCCGGATGACCTGGTGCTTATCGCCGGAAAAGGCCATGAGGCCTATCAGGAAATCGCCGGCCAGAAGTACCCCTTCAGCGATGCCGAGCACGTTCGTCACATCTTGAAGCTGAACGGGGGTGTGGCATGATGCGCGCCTTTTCACTGGCCGAGGCCCGAAGCTGGCTGGGTGCCGAGTGCGAGTCTGATGATCTGTCGTCAGTGGTGTTTGGTGGAGTCTCAACCGATACCCGCACTCTTGAACAGGGGCAGCTGTTCGTTGCTCTCCGGGGCGAGAATTTTGATGGCCACCGTTTTTTGCGGCAGGCCCGCGAGCAAGGAGCCGCTGCTCTGGTTGTCGATGTGCCGGACAGCACCGTGTCGTTACCCCAGCTCGTGGTAGCCGACACGCTCATGGCCCTGGCGCAGCTGGCGGCCGGGAATCGCGGAGAGAGTGAAGCCAGAATCCTCGCCATCACCGGCAGCAGTGGCAAGACGACCGTCAAGGAAATGTGTGCCGCGATTCTGTCGCAGATGGGACCAACACTGTCGACCCGGGGCAACCTGAACAACCACATCGGTGTGCCGCTGACGCTGTTCGGTCTCTCGCCGGAGCACCGTTTTGGCGTTATTGAGCTGGGAGCCAGTGGGCTGGGCGAAATCGCCCATACGGTTGCATTGGCAAAGCCCGGGGTTGCTATTCTGACCAACGCGGGTCAGGCCCATTTAGAGGGCTTTGGCAGCTACGACAATATTGTGCTGGCCAAAGGCGAAATTATCGATGGGGTTGATGCCGAGGGCCTGGTGGTGCTGAACCGGGATGATCCGGCCTTCAGCCAATGGCAGCAACGTGCGGGTGGTCGCCGGGTTGTCGGTGTCAGCCGGCTGGATGCGGCAGCGGACTACCACGCCGTGATTGAGAGTCATGACGACGGCACCAGAGCCATTCAGGTGCACGGCCCGGACAACTGGCGCTGCCGGGTTTCGCTGGCGCTTGAGGGTGATCACAACATCACCAACATGTTGCTGGCCATTGCCGCAACCCGGGAGCTGGGTGCCGACGACCGGGCCATTATCAGTGGGCTGGGGCAGGTTGCGCCGGTTAAGGGGCGGCTACAGGTGTTGAACCTGTCGCCGGAACTGACGTTGATTGATGACAGTTACAACGCCAACCCGGCTTCGATGAAAGCTGCTTTGGGTGTTCTGGGTCAGCGGGCAGGGCAGAAGATTGCAGTCCTGGGCGCGATGGCAGAGCTTGGCCCGGACGCACGGGCGCTACACCAGGACGTGGGAGAGTGCGCCAGGGAGCATGGCATTGACCGAATGATCACTGTGGGGCCTGGCTGTGAGGGGTACGCCGATGGGTTTGGTGAGGGCACAGAGCCGTGTCTGACCCATGACCAGGCAGTCGAATCTGTTGTCAGGGCAAAAAACACACCGTTGACAGTGTTGGTCAAGGGTTCTCGTAGTTCCGCCATGGATCGCGTGGTGGAGGGAATTAAAGAAAAGGTGAATAACTCATGCTGCTCTGGCTGACAGAGGTCCTGTCACAATATTTTTCGGCACTGACGGTGTTTCAGTACCTGACCCTGCGCGGAATTCTGGGAACACTCACGGCCCTGCTCATTTCACTGATCATCGGCCCGGTTATGATCCGTAAGCTGAGCCAGTACCAGATTGGCCAGGCGGTGCGGGACGACGGCCCGCAAACCCATCTCAGCAAGGCCGGTACGCCCACCATGGGTGGTGCGCTGATTCTGGTCGCCATCGGTGTCAGCACCCTGCTTTGGGCGGATCTGGGAAATCGTTATGTCTGGGTCACCATTCTGGTGACTCTTCTGTTTGGTGCCATCGGCTGGGTCGACGACTATCGCAAAGTGGTCGAGCGAAACCCGCGCGGCTTGCCGGCCCGCTGGAAGTACTTCTGGCAGTCGTTGATCGGTGCCACTGCGGCGATTGTGCTCTATTTCAGTTCTGCCTTGCCCCAGGAAACCTCCCTGTATGTGCCGTTCGTCAAGCAGGTTTCCCTGACCCTCGGGCCGGTGCTCTTCATCCTGTTGAGCTACTTCGTCATTGTCGGTAGCAGCAACGCTGTCAACCTTACAGACGGGCTGGATGGCCTTGCCATCATGCCCACGGTCATGGTGGCCGGCGCGCTTGGCATTTTTGCGTACCTGTCCGGCCATGCCCAGTTCGCCAATTATCTTCTGATTCCGCACCTGCCCGGAACCGGTGAACTCATTGTGTTCTGTGGTTCCCTGGTGGGCGCTGGCCTGGGATTTCTGTGGTTCAACACCTACCCGGCCCAGGTCTTCATGGGGGATGTTGGCGCGCTCGCCCTCGGTGCGGCTCTCGGGGTGGTTGCGGTTATTGTCCGGCAGGAAATTGTGCTCTTCATTATGGGTGGTGTCTTCGTTATGGAGACAATCTCAGTGATCCTGCAGGTTGCCTCGTTCCGTCTGACCGGGCGCAGAATCTTCCGCATGGCCCCCCTGCATCATCACTTTGAATTGAAAGGCTGGCCAGAGCCCCGGGTTATTGTCCGGTTCTGGGTCATCACAGTCGTTCTGGTCCTGATTGGCATTGCCAGTCTGAAACTGAGATAGGAAAACGCTGCTGCTATGAGTGTCATTGTTTCGGATCGCCGCACACTGGTCGTAGGGCTCGGTAAAACCGGGCTCTCCTGCGTGCGCTATCTGTCTGAACAAGGGCGGGACATAGCGGTTGCAGACACCCGCACGGCGCCTCCCGGTCTGGATGAGCTCAGAGCAGGCTGGCCGGATACTCCGGTGCATCTCGGGCCTTTCGACCGCGACCTGTTTGCAGGTTTCAACGAATTGGTGGTGAGCCCGGGCATCAGTATTGCGGAGCCAGCGATCGCGGGTGCTGCGAAGCAGGGCGCACGCATCCGGGGCGACATTGACCTGTTCGCCGAGGCGGCGGATGCCCCCATCGTTGCAATCACCGGCTCCAACGGCAAAACCACGGTGACCACCCTGTTGGGTGAAATGGCCAGAGCGGCCGGTCGCAAGGTGGCCGTGGGGGGCAATATCGGTACTCCGGCCCTGAACCTGTTAAACCAGGGCGCAGACCTGTACGTGCTCGAGTTGTCCAGTTTCCAGCTGGAGACCACGGAAGAGCTGAACGCCCTTGCGGCCACGGTACTGAACGTCAGTGACGATCACATGGACCGCTACCCGGACAGGATGGCCTATTTCCAGGCCAAACAGCGGATTTACCGGGGCTGCAGGAATGCCATTGTCAATCTGGACGATGCCCTCAGTACACCGATGGCGCGGGACAACCTCAGGTTCCTGTGTTTTGGTTTTCACAGGGTAAACCCGGAAACCTTTAGTACCCGGGATGACGACCAGGGCACCTGGATTACTTTTGGTTTCGACAACCTGATCCTCGCCAGTGAACTCAGGCTGCTCGGGCGCCACAATATCAGCAATGTCATGGCGGCCCTGGCACTGGGACACGCTACGGGACTGCCGATGGACGTGATGCTGAAGGTGGCCCGGGAGTTTCCGGGCCTGCCGCACAGGTGCGAATTTGTTCGCCGGTTTAACAGCGTGGATTTCATAAACGATTCCAAGGGCACGAATGTCGGTGCAACGGTGGCGGCCATCGAGAGCCTGGCTCCAGAGAATGGCAAGGTTGTGCTGATTGCCGGCGGTGATGGAAAGGGCGCCGATTTCACCGCGCTGGAGGCACCCATTGCCCTGCACTGCCGGGCGGTGGTGCTGATCGGTCGCGATGCCCCGGCCATTGCTGATGTTCTTGGCAGTGGTGTTCCGGTTTATCAGTCGGAGAGTCTGGCAGACGCGGTCTCCAGGTCTGCGGAACTGGCGTACCCGGGGGACCGGGTGTTGCTGTCCCCGGCCTGTGCCAGCTTTGATATGTTCCGCGATTACCTGGACCGTGGTGATCAGTTCCGTTCACTGGTGGAGGGCCTGTGATGAACGCAGATCTTTCATTGCCAGACCGGAACCAGTGGCTTGGAGAAATCCAGCCGCTGGCCATGCTGGTGATCAGTTCCGTGGCGCTGATGGTCGTAGGGGTTGTGATGATTTCGTCAGCATCCATGGATATGGCCGCTGAAACCCTGGGTAACAGCTATCACTACGTGATTCGCCAACTGATGTTTGCCGGCCTTGGTTTTCTTGCGGCACTGGTGGCCGTCAATGTGCCTGTGGCCTGGTGGGAACGCAGTGGCTGGTTGCTTCTGGGTATCGGTCTTCTGGTGCTCGTTCTGGTCCTTACACCCCTCGGACGAACCGTGAACGGCTCGACCCGATGGATTCCTTTTGGCCTGTTTAATGTCCAGGTATCGGAAGTGGCCAAGCTATGCCTGATAGCGTACCTGGCCGGCTACGTTGTCCGGCGCCGTGAGGAGTTGCTCAATACCTGGGCCGGCTTCCTGAAACCCTTGGTGGTTCTGGGGCTCGCATCGGTTCTTCTGGTTATTCAGCCAGACTTTGGTGCCACGGTGGTGCTGGTCACGGCCGCGGCGGGAATGATCTTCCTGAGCGGTGTGCGGCTGAGTCGGTTTGTGCCGTTGATCGGCACGTTGGTGGTGTTGGGTGCCATTCTCATCGTCACCCAGCCGTACCGCCTGAAGCGGGTCGTCAGTTATCTCGACCCCTGGAAAGACCAGTTCGACAGCGGCTACCAGCTGACCCAGTCGCTGATTGCCTTTGGTCGTGGAGACTGGGGCGGTGTCGGCCTGGGCAATTCCATCCAGAAGCTGTTTTACCTGCCAGAGGCTCATACCGATTTCATCTTCGCGATTATTGCCGAGGAGTTCGGGCTCCTGGGTTCGCTGCTTGTGCTCAGTCTGTTCACACTGCTGGTGATTACCGGCTTCGTGATCGCCCGCCGGGCCGAGAATGCGGGCATGCCTTTTGCCGCCTGCTTTGCTTACGGCCTGACTTTGCTGGTTGGCCTGCAGGCCGGTATCAACATGGCGGTCAGTACCGGTCTGCTGCCCACCAAGGGACTGACCCTGCCGCTGGTCAGCTATGGCGGCTCCAGCCTGATAATCACCTGCGTCAGCATCGGCATTCTGGCCAGGGTTGAAATGGAGCGTCTCGATCAGGAAAAGCTGGCCCGTGAAAAGGCCGGTCCGAAAAAGCGGGGGGGTGCGGTTTATGACTGACCAGCGCCGCTTTCTGATGATGGCTGGCGGTACCGGTGGGCATGTTTTCCCGGCTCTGGCCACGGCACGTGCCCTTGAAGCCCGCGGTCACCAGGTCTACTGGCTTGGCGCCAGCGGCGGTATGGAGCAGAGGCTGATCGGTGAGACCGATATTCCGCTTTCGCTGATTCATATTTCCGGTTTGCGGGGTAAGGGCAGACTTGCGCTGGTGCTCGCACCGTTCCGCCTGATGCGGGCTCTCGGTGAGGCATTCACCGTCCTGCGCCAGATTCGTCCGGATTGTGTGGTCGGCATGGGCGGTTTTGTCACCGGGCCCGGTGGTGTGGCCGCCTGGCTGACCCGGACCCCGCTGGTGATACACGAACAGAATGCCATTGCGGGAATGACCAACCGGATTCTGGTGAGGTTTGCGGAAACCGTGCTCGAAGCCTTCCCCGGAAGCTTTGGACCGAAAGTCGTCACCCGGTGCACCGGCAATCCGGTCCGGGAGGATCTGGCGACGTTACCCGCACCAGAGCAGCGGTTGGCGGGCCGGGAGGGTCCTCTCAGGTTGCTGGTGATTGGCGGCAGTCTTGGTGCCCAGGTGTTCAACCAGCAGTTGCCGGAGGCACTGGCCCTGCTGCCAGAAACACAACGACCGGTTGTTCGCCACCAGTGTGGTGAACGCCATGCTGAGGTTGCCCGGGCGGCTTATGAAAAACACGGGGTTGAGGCGAGCGTCGAACCGTTTATCAAGGACATGGCAGATGCCTACCAATGGGCCGATCTGGTTCTGTGCCGCTCCGGCGCGCTGACCGTCTCCGAGCTCTGTGCCGCGGGCATCGGCGCTGTGTTGGTGCCGTTTCCCCATGCAGTGGACGATCACCAGACCAAAAACGGTGAGCAAATGGTGGCCGAGAAGGCCGCCATATTGATCCCGCAATCAAAGATGACCCCGGTCGTACTGGCAGAAACCCTGGGTGATTTATCCCGGGACCGCAGCCGGGTAACCGATATGGCGAAGGCTGCCAGAACATTGGCCCGCCCTGATGCAACGGAGAGAGTCGTGAATTACTGTCTGGAGGCCGCTAATGGCTGATGCAAACAATCCGCCCCTGGTCTATCAGGTGCCTGAAATGCGCCGGATCCGCCACATCCATTTCGTGGGTATTGGTGGTGCCGGTATGAGTGGCATAGCCGAGGTGCTCAAAAACCAGGGGTATGACGTCTCCGGCTCGGATCTGAAAGAAGGCCCGGTTACCGGTCGCCTGAAAGCCATGGGCGTCGAGGTTCAGATCGGTCATAGGGAAGAAAACAGTGCCAGCGCAGATGTCGTGGTGGTTTCGTCTGCTGTGGCTTCTGACAATCCGGAAGTCACAGCCGCCCGCAACCGGCGTGTTCCTATTGTGCCCAGGGCCGAAATGCTGGCTGAGATCATGCGTTACCGGCACGGGATCGCTGTGGCTGGTACCCATGGTAAAACCACCACAACCAGTCTGATCGCATCGGTTCTGGGTGAGGCCGGGCTGGATCCGACTTTCGTGATCGGCGGCAAGCTGAACAGTGCCGGCACCAATGCCCAGCTCGGTGGGTCCCGCTATCTGGTGGCGGAGGCTGACGAAAGCGATGCGTCGTTCCTGCATCTGACACCGGTCATTTCGGTGGTTACCAACATCGAAGCGGACCACATGGATACCTATGGCGGCGATGTTGAAAAGCTGAAGCAGACCTTCGTCGATTTCCTTCATAACCTGCCGTTTTATGGCGTGGCGGTGATGTGCGTAGACGACGCTTATGTCCAGGAAATCATTCCCCGGATATCGAGGGCGATCATTACCTATGGCATCGACAACCCGGAGGCGGATTACCGGGCCGAGAACATCACCTCCGATGGCTTGCGGACCCACTTTGTGGTGAAGCGCCCGGCCGGCCGGAGCGATCTGACGGTGGAACTGAAAATGCCCGGTCGTCACAACGTGGCGAACGCGCTGGCGGCGATTGCCGTGGCGACCGATGAAGGTGTCGCGGATGAGGCGATTGGCCGTGGTCTGGCCGGATTTGCCGGTGTCGGACGCCGGTTCCAGGTGTACGGCGACTACAAGACGCCCAAAGGCACAATCACTCTGGTGGATGATTATGGTCACCACCCCACTGAGGTTGAGGCGGTTATCCGTGCCGCCCACGATGCCTGGCCGGATCGACGTCTGGTGATGGTGTACCAGCCGCACCGATATAGCAGGACCCGTGATCTTTACGAAGATTTCGTCCGCGTGTTGTCGGAGGTGGACAGTTTGCTGCTGATGGATGTCTATTCTGCCGGCGAGCCTGCGATCCCGGGGGCTGATGGCCGCGCCCTGTGCCGCAGCATTCGCCAGAGAGGGCAGGTAGAGCCGGTGTTCGTTGAGGATAACCGGGAGATTGAATCCCTGCTGGCCAATGTGCTGCAGGATGGCGACCTGTTGATAACCCAGGGCGCCGGGGATATTGGTGGAGTGGCTTCGCGGTTGGCGGCCGCGGGAGTGATCACAGGTGAGTGAGATGCATCATGCGGAACCACAGGCCTATCAGGCCGACCCCGACCTCGTGCGGGCTCTCGGACGCGTGGCCGTTTTTATGGGCGGTGATTCCGCAGAGCGGGAGGTATCCCTGAAAAGCGGAAAGGCGGTACTGGCGGCACTGGTGTCGGCCGGCGTGGATGCCTACGCAGTGGATGTCCGGGGCTGCCTGTTGAGAACCGTGGACAGCCCGGAGTTTGACCGGGTGTTCATTGCCCTGCATGGCCGTGGCGGTGAGGACGGTACGCTTCAGGCCATCCTGTCTCAGGCGGGTATTCCCTACACCGGTAGCGAAATGCTGGCCTCGGCCCTGGCCATGGACAAGTTGAGAACCAAGTACGTGTTCGAGGGCTGCGGTCTGCCGACTCCGAAATTCCGGACCATGTCCGATGTTGCCCAGGCCGACCAGATCATTGGCGAATTGCGGGCTCCGTTGAGTGTGAAGCCTTCCCGGGAAGGTTCCAGCATCGGTATCCGTAAGGTTTACACCGCAGCCGAGCTGGCCGAAGCCTACGAAGCGGCTGCGGCGCTGGACAGTCTGGTATTGGTGGAAGAGTGGATTGAAGGGCCGGAGTTTACTGTCAGTCTGCTGCAGGACCAGGCGCTTCCGGCGATCGGGCTGAGCACGGACCACGTGTTCTACGACTACGACGCCAAGTACCTGGCGGACGACACCCGCTACCGGATTCCCTGCGGTCTGGCACCTGAGGATGAAGTGCGGCTTCAGCACCTGGCACTGGATGCGTTCCGGGTTGTCGGCTGCCGGACCTGGGGCCGGGTTGACATCATGCAGGACAGCGACGGCAAGTTCTGGCTGCTGGAAGTCAATACCGTGCCGGGAATGACTGATCACAGTCTCGTACCTATGGCGGCCAAGGCGGCGGGCATCAGCTTTGAAGAGCTGGTGGTAAGGATTCTCAGGGACACACTGGAGGTCGCCGATGCTTGAGACACTGCTGATCCGGAGCCGGGCTACACCGTCCGAGCCCCCGCGGCGCCGGGGGGCAACCTCCCTCGGGACTGAGCGGGACCGGTTTGGCGTGTTGAGAGGTGTTCTGGCAGCGGTGCCCTGGCTTCAGGTGGGTATGGGCGCGGTGATTGTTCTGCTTGCCGCTCTGGTGCCCTGGGGAACCGGCAAGGTATTGGGCGCCATGGATCAGCAGATCCTGGCGGTGGATGTGAAAGGGGATTTTATCGGCGATAGCCGGATTGCAATCGAGCGTGCGGCCGGCAACTGGATTGGCAAGAGCTATTTCGCCACGGATCTGTCCGACATCAAGGCCAGCCTGGAGCGTCGGCCCTGGGTTGAATCCGCTGCCGTGCAGCGGGTCTGGCCAGATCGCCTGGTGATTGATATCCGGGAAAAGAAGCCGTTGGCCTACTGGACCGACGGGCGCCTGGTAAGCCGGACCGGTGAACTGTTTGCGCCATCCAACCCGGAAGTGGCGGGCAGGTTACCCCGGCTGGCGGGACCGGATGAACGGGTGCGTGATGTGATCGACATGGCGCGGACCATGAGCGAAAAGCTGGTTGCCCGGGGACTGGGTTTTGCGGGTTTGTCCCTGGAACATCGGGGCGCCTGGACCCTGCAGCTGGCCAACGGCATCGAAGTGGTGCTTGGTCGGGATCAGGTGAAACAGCGATTTGAACGGTTTATCACGGTTTATGAAAACCGGCTGGCGGCACGGTCGGACGAAGTCAGTCGGGTGGATGCCCGTTACACCAATGGTGTGGCGGTCAAGTGGAAGGCTGCTGTGGCAGCTTCCGGCCCAAAATCATAGCAACGGTTAATACAGACCTACGGTTTGGTGGAACACATGTCATCGGTTGAAACGGAAAACATGATTGTCGGCCTCGACATCGGAACTTCGAAAGTGGTTGCGATTGTCGGCAAGCGCAAGATGGACGGCACCATCGAAGTGGTGGGCATTGGCTCGCATCCTTCCAGGGGCCTCAAGCGCGGGGTGGTGGTAAACATTGAAACCACTGTCCAGGCGATTCAGCGCGCCGTGGAAGAGGCAGAGTTGATGGCAGGGTGTCGCATTCATTCGGTATACGCAGGTATCGCCGGTAGCCACATCAAGAGCCTGAACTCCCACGGGATTGTTGCCATCCGTGACCGGGAAGTCACCCAGGCCGATATCGACCGGGTAATTGATGCCGCCCAGGCGGTTGCGATTCCGGCAGATCAGAAGATCCTGCACATTCTGCCCCAGGAATTTGTGATTGACAGTCAGGAAGGCATCAAGGAGCCGATGGGCATGTCCGGTGTGCGGCTGGAGGCGAAGGTTCATCTGGTGACCTGCGCGGTTAACGCCGCCCAGAATATCGAGAAATGCGTGAAGCGCTGTGGCCTTGAGGTGGATGACATCATCCTGGAGCAGCTGGCGTCCAGTCACGCCATTCTCACCGAAGATGAAAAGGAACTGGGCGTCTGTGTGGTGGACATCGGTGGCGGAACCACCGACATCGCCGTGTTCACCGGTGGTGCGATTCGTCATACCGCGGTGATCCCGATCGCCGGCGATCAGGTGACCAACGATATCGCCATGGCACTGCGGACACCGACCCAGAATGCCGAAGAAATCAAGATCAAGTATGCCTGCGCGCTGACCCAACTGGCCGGCGCCGATGAAACCATCAAGGTGCCCAGCGTCGGGGATCGCGCTCCGCGGGATCTCTCGCGGCAGGCTCTGGCCGAGGTCGTGGAGCCCCGTTACGAGGAGCTGTTCACACTGGTGCAGTCCGAATTGCGCCGGTCCGGGTTCGAGGACCTGATTCCGGCGGGCATCGTGATTACCGGCGGTTCTTCCACCATGGAAGGCGTGGTGGAGCTGGCCGAAGAGATCTTCCACATGCCGGTAAGGCTGGCCTGTCCGCAGGCAGTCTCCGGCATGACGGAAGTGGTCAACAATCCGATCTACGCCACCGGCGTGGGGTTGTTGATTCATGGTTTCCGCCAGATGGATCTGGGGCGGACGCCGGTGCTCAAGGGTGAAGATGCACCCTCGCTGTTTGAGCGCATGAAAGCCTGGTTCACCGGTCATTTCTGACGGCGCCGGGTGGCAGTACACGAAGGTATCTCGAAAACACAATCTCGAACAAACAGTCCGGAACAGGGCTGAAAACAGCACGAAGGAGTAGGGGAAATGTTTGAACTCGTCGATAATGTCCAGCAGAACGCTGTCATTAAAGTCGTCGGTGTTGGCGGAGGTGGCGGCAATGCCGTGCGCCACATGCTCAACAGCGACATCGAAGGTGTCGAATTTATCTGCGCCAATACCGATGCGCAGGCGCTGACCGACATGGACGCTCGCCAGATCATCCAGTTGGGGGGCAACATCACCAAAGGTCTGGGTGCCGGCGCCAATCCTGAGGTGGGCCGTCAATCCGCCCTGGAAGACAGGGATCGCATTGCCGAGGCGATCAAGGGCGCTGATATGGTGTTCATCACCGCTGGCATGGGCGGTGGTACCGGCACCGGTGCAGCGCCGATTGTGGCGGAAGTGGCCCGTGAACTTGGCATCCTTACCGTTGCCGTGGTTACCAAGCCATTCCTGTTCGAGGGTGGCAAGCGCATGAGCGTTGCCGAATCCGGCCTGAAGGAACTTGAGGAGAGCGTCGACTCCCTGATCACCATCCCCAACGAAAAGCTGCTGGCGGTGATGGGCAAGAAAACCAGCCTGTTGGATGCGTTTGCCGCGGCAAATGATGTGCTGCTGGGCGCTGTTCAGGGGATCGCGGATCTGATCACCCGCAACGGTATGATCAACGTTGACTTTGCCGACGTAAAAACGGTCATGTCCGAAATGGGTATGGCAATGATGGGTACGGCCCGGGCCACCGGCGAAAACCGCGCACGGGAAGCTGCCGAAGCGGCCATCCGCAGCCCGCTGCTGGAAGACATCAACCTGCAGGGCGCCAAGGGTATCCTGGTAAACATTACCGCCGGTATGGACCTGAATCTGGGCGAATTCTCCGAGGTTGGCGACATCGTGCGTGAGTTTGCTTCTGACTCGGCTACTGTCGTAGTGGGTACCGTCATTGATCCGGAAATGACCGACGAACTGAAAGTGACCGTCGTTGCGACCGGGCTTGGCGGCGACCGCGAGAAGCCGGCCAAGGTTGTGGACAATACCCGCACCCTGGATGGGAAAACCGATTACAACCAGTTGGACCGCCCCGCCGTTCTGCGCCGTCGGGCCGTTTCCCATGGAAATGTGGCCATTGACCAGAGCAAAGAGAGCGCGGAACAGGGCGTTGACTATCTCGATATTCCCGCATTCCTTCGCCGGCAGGCGGACTGATAGTCTGTTGGAATTGTGATCCGGTTCCGGTCTGCGTGCGAAAAAAACGGAACCTCGAAGCCGGTAAATACGTGCGCTGAGTGCCTTGGGCCGGCGCCCGATGAACGTTTGGCGGGGACTGATTGGTTAAATGGTATTCAGTCTTATTTTCTGGTATTCTCCGGGCAGAATTTTGCCTAGAATATCGCCTTTTTGTGACGGAATTATGTACCGATGATCAAACAACGGACACTCAAAAACACCATCCGTGCCACCGGTGTTGGCTTGCACTCGGGTGAGAAAGTATATCTGACCCTGAAGCCTGCCCCGGTGGATTCAGGCATCATCTTCCGCCGTTCTGATCTGGACCCGATGGTCGAGATCCGTGCCTGTGCGGAAAATGTGGGTGAGACCATGCTGTCCACGACGCTGGTAAAAGACGGTGTCCGTGTGGCGACTGTCGAGCATCTGCTCTCCGCCATGGCTGGTCTCGGTATTGATAACTGCTTTGTGGAGCTCAGTGCTGCAGAAGTGCCGATCATGGACGGCTCTGCCGGTCCCTTCGTGTTTCTGCTGCAATCTGCCGGTATTGCCGAGCAGGAGGCTGCCAAGCGCTTTATCCGCATCAAGCGTGAAGTGACCATTGAAGAGGGCGACAAGAAAGCTACCTTCCTGCCGTTCGAAGGCTTCAAGGTAAGTTTCGGGATCGATTTCGATCACCCGGTCTTCAAGGGTCGTGCCCAGACTGCCACGGTCGACTTCTCGAGCACGTCCTTCGTGAAGGAAGTCAGCCGCGCACGGACCTTTGGTTTCATGCGCGACATCGAGAAGCTGCGTGCCATGAACCTGGCGCTCGGTGGCAGCGTGGATAACGCCATTGTGGTTGACGACTACAAGATTCTGAACGAAGACGGTCTTCGCTATGATGACGAGTTCGTCAAGCACAAGGTGCTGGACGCAATTGGCGACCTGTACCTGCTGGGCAACAGCCTGATTGGTGAGTTCCGCGGCGTAAAGTCCGGTCACGATCTGAACAACAAGTTGCTGCGTAAGCTCCGGGCTGAGGAAGATGCATGGGAAGTGGTTACGTTTGACGACGAAGCCACTGCGCCGATTTCCTACATGAAGCCCGCGCTGGCAGCCCAGGCTTAAAGCAGGACGCTTTAATCCCGGACGTGGCTTGCGAGTTTTTCGAGAACCTCGCGTAGTGCTTTATCCTTCGTGTGCCCGGCCTCCTCTTTGAGGAGCCGGGCATTTTCCTTACTTAAGGGTGCCTTTTTAAACGCGGGCTTCTCCCGGAACCTTGGCGGCGCGACTTTAACCTTCAGTTTCCAGACAAACCGGAACAGCTCGTTCTCTCGCAGTTTTTCCATGATTTCGTGCTGGCGGAAGCGAATCTGGCTGGCCTTGCCGGCGGTCTCCGCAGAAAGAACCAGTTCACCTTCCTTGCAGCTTATAAAGCGTGTGCCCTTGACCAGGTCTCCCGGAACGGCGGCCAGAACATGCTCCTCGGCCTGACGGTGAAGTTCCGCCCGTGCCACAAGATCCTTGAGTACCGGGGTCTTGCCGAGCTTGTCGAAGGTCATTTTTTGCTCACTTTTTCGTTTCATGGGCGCGTTTTTACTCGACGGCTCTGATTACGATTGGTTACACTTCGGCACGGTTTATGCGTAGTGCCTGTATTACACTCGTTTTACATTGTGGTAAATGAGTATGTCTACCGGGCGCTGCAATTTTTTCAGTATGTAGCTGTTGCCAGAGGATGGCAGGCCCACTCGGAATTTTTCCGGGGCGCAACGCTACAGGATGCGGTTGCGGCTCAACGATGAAACCAGAAGATGATATGAATATTATTCTTGTTGGCAAACACCACGGAAAGTCCCGTGTGTTGGCGATCAACGGTACTCTTGCCGTCGGCCTGCTCTTTTCGGTGCTCTCAATGCTCGTGGTCGCCGGCTGGGCCGGCTATGAGGTGGCCGTCCAGCGAGCTGAGGCGAGAGAACCTAGTAACTCGGAGCTGGTGGCAGGCTGGCAGCAAAGGTTGGCACAACAGAAGGCGGAGCTGGCTGGAATCGAGGAAAATGTCCAGCAGCAGGTGGACGCGCTGACACTTCGCCTGGGTGAAATTCAGGGGCGCCTGTTGCGACTGGATGCCCTGGGGCAACGGTTCGTGGAGTCCGGCCTGGTCGCGAGCGACGAATTCGATTTCGATCAGCCGGCTGCGGTAGGTGGTCCGGAAGATGGGGTGTCCGGCGATTCTTTCTCTGCGCCCGAGCTCACTCGCATGATCGAGGAAATGGAGCGGCGGATTGAAGACCGGGAGCAGCAGCTGCGTCTGCTGGATCAGGTGGCTTCCCGGCAGAAGCTCGAAGATGAGCTCTACCTTGAGGGCCGACCTATCACGTGGGGCTGGCTGTCCTCACGCTATGGTTACCGCTCTGATCCTTTCACCGGCAAACGTACATGGCATGCCGGGGTTGATCTTGCCGGCAAGGACGGCAGCAACATTATTTCGGTTGCCGGTGGCGTCGTGACCTATGCCGGCGAGCGCTACGGCTATGGCAATCTGGTTGAAATTGACCATGGCGACGGTCTTGTTTCCCGGTACGCTCACTGCAAAACCGTCAAGGTTCAGGTGGGTGATGTTGTTCAGAAAGGCCAGGTTGTGGCTCTGATGGGCAGTACCGGGCGCTCCACTGGCCCGCATGTCCATTTTGAAGTACTCCGGAACGGAAAGTCAGAGAATCCGGAAACTTACATCAAACGTGCGAGCCGTTAGTCATTTCCTGGCTCGCCGTTAGCTTTTGATTCTCCTCCGCCATTCGGTGGTCAGCCAGGTTTATATCCCGGAATCCGGTGTTTCGCCGCAGCCTTATTTTGCTCGTGTGCACCCTGTCTTTTGTCCTGTTACAAAATAAGGTTAGAATGCCGGCTTCCTCCGTTTAATCAAAGAAGCAGTGGTCTATGTTCACAAAGCTTGCAACCAAGATGTTCGGCAGTAAAAACGCCAGAGAAATCAAGAGAATGCGCAAACCGGTCTTGCGTATCAATGAGCTTGAAGAGCAATATGGCAATCTGTCTGACTCCGAGTTGCAAGGCAAGACAGCGGAGTTCCGCCGGCGGATCGATGAAGGCGAATCCCTGGATGCCCTGTTGCCGGAAGCGTTTGCGACGGTAAGGGAGGCTGGCCGCCGGGTTATGGGCATGCGTCATTACGACGTTCAGCTGATCGGTGCGATCACCCTGCACGAAGGCCGAATCGCGGAAATGAAAACCGGTGAAGGCAAGACCCTGGTTGCGACCGCTTCGGTCTATCTTAATGCGCTGTCTGGTAAGGGTGTGCATGTCGTTACAGTGAACGATTACCTGGCCCGTCGTGATGCCGACTGGATGGGTAAGATCTATCGCTTTCTCGGAATGCAGGTAGGGGTAGTGGCTTCCGGTCAGCCGCCTGAAGAGAAGCGGGCTGCCTACCAGGCGGACATAACCTACGGCACCAATAACGAATTCGGCTTCGACTATCTGCGCGACAATATGGCTTTCAGCACCGAAGACAAGGTTCAGAGAGGGCTGAACTACGCCATCGTGGACGAAGTGGATTCGATTCTTATCGATGAGGCCCGTACACCGCTGATCATTTCCGGTGCCGCTGAGGACAGCTCGAAGCTTTACCTGGCTATTAACGAGCTGATTCCCAGTCTCGAAGAAGGAGAGGTCAGCGAGGAGGAAGGTGAGCCTAGTGGCGATTTCACGATTGACGAAAAGTCCCGCCAGGTTGAGCTTACCGAATCCGGTCACGAGAAGGTTGAGGAGTTGTTACTAAGTCGCGGCCTGCTGAAAGAGGGTGAGAGCCTTTATTCCGCTGCCAATCTCAGCCTGCTGCATCATGTTCACTCGGCGCTGCGTGCCCATCGCCTGTTCCAGAAAGATGTGGATTACATTGTCCAGGGTGACCAGGTGGTCATCGTAGATGAGCATACCGGCCGCACCATGCCGGGCCGCCGCTGGAGTGAAGGCCTGCATCAGGCGGTTGAGGCAAAAGAAGGTGTCAGGATCCAGGCTGAGAGCCAGACTCTGGCGTCTACCACTTTCCAGAACTATTTCCGGCTTTACGACAAACTGGCGGGCATGACCGGTACGGCCGATACCGAAGCGTTCGAATTCCGCCAGATATACGGCCTGGATGTGGTGGTCATTCCGCCCAATAAACCCATCCAGCGGATTGATTACAACGATCTGGTGTATCTCACCCAGGAAGAAAAGTTCCACGCGATTATCGACGAGATCAAGGATGTCACCGCCGAGGGCCGCCCGATTCTGGTGGGCACGGCGTCCATCGAAGCGTCCGAACTGCTTTCAATGCTGCTCAAGAAGGCGCAGATCGAGCACAAGATTCTGAACGCCAAGCAGCATGAATCCGAAGCCCACATCATTGCTCAGGCGGGGCGTCCGGGCGCCGTTACCATCGCCACCAACATGGCTGGTCGTGGCACGGACATCGTGCTGGGCGGTAATTGGGAACACGAAGTGACTGCCATGGACAACCCTTCCGAAGAAGAGGTTGCCCGGATCAAGGCGGAGTGGACGGAGCGCCATAACCAGGTTCTTGAAGCCGGCGGCCTGCACATCGTCGGTACCGAGCGTCACGAGTCCCGCCGGATTGATAACCAGCTGCGAGGCCGTGCCGGTCGTCAGGGCGATCCCGGTTCTTCCCGCTTCTTCCTGTCCCTGGAAGACAACCTCATGCGTATCTTCGCGCCTGACCGGGTCAAAAGCCTGATGCAGGCCATGGGCATGAAAAAGGGTGAGGCCATTGAGCACCGGATGGTCACCAACGCCATCGAGAAGTCCCAGCGCAAGGTGGAAGGGCGCAACTTCGACATGCGTAAGACGCTGCTGGAATACGATGACGTCGCAAACGACCAGCGTACGGTTATCTACGAGCAGCGCAACGAAGTCATGTCCTCCGACGACATCTCGGACATGGTCAGGACCATCCGGGAAGACGTGGTCGACTCGCTGATCAGCGAATACATCCCGCCCCAGAGCATGCCGGAGCAATGGGATGTGGCGGGGCTGGAATCCCAGCTTCAGTCCGAGATGGCGATCGATCTGCCGGTTCAGAAGTGGCTGGAAGAAGACAGCAAACTGTACGAAGAGAACCTGCGTCAGAAAATTCTGGACGAGATCGTCGCTGCGTATGAAGCCAAGGAAGAGATTGCCGGCTCCGAGGCCATGCGCAAGTTCGAGAAGCAGGTCTTCCTGCAGGTGCTCGATACCCTGTGGAAGGAACATCTTTCCAACATGGACCACCTGCGCCGCGGTATCCATTTACGGGGCTACGCCCAGAAGAACCCCAAGCAGGAATACAAGCGCGAGGCGTTCAACCTGTTTGAAGCCATGCTCGATACCATGAAGCGGGATGTGACCCGTGTGCTCTGCCATGTGCGCGTTCAGAGCCGGGAAGAAATGGAAGAAGTAGAGCGCCGTCGCAAACAGGAGCTGGAGCAGGAATTGGCCCGCGCCCGCCTGCGCCATGATGAGACCAGTGCCACCGCACAGAGCCAGGGTGAGGGCGACGCGGAAGATGCCCGGCAGTCGACGCCCGACACCTTCGTGCGTCAGGAGCGCAAGATAGGTCGAAATGAGCCCTGCCCCTGCGGGTCCGGTAAGAAATACAAGCAGTGTCATGGCAAGGTCAGCTGATTCAGTAAGCTGATCGGGAATCCGGAACCCGCAATCTGCCAGCAAGAACTGGCGGGCTGCGGGTTTTTTCGTTTTGAGTTGGCCGTATGGTCCCTCGTGCAGGTTTAGATATTAAGGAGTAACAGAATGGCGGTAGGTCCGGGAACCTTACCTGAGTTTTATCCGGTGGCCGGAGTCCGGCTTGGCATTGCCAGTGCCGGTATCAAGAAGCCGGGGCGAAAGGATGTGGTTCTGTTTGAGCTGGCCCCGGAAAGCCGGGTTGCCGGGATCTTCACCAGGAATCAGTTCTGTGCCGCACCCGTCACGCTGAGCCGCAGGCACCTGACAGAGGCATCGCCCCGGTACCTGCTGATCAATACCGGTAATGCCAATGCTGGCACGGGGGCGCGGGGCATGCAGGATGCGAAGGCCTGTTGCCAGGCTCTGGCAGCTCAGGCCGGCGTCAGTGAGGCCGAGATCCTGCCTTTTTCCACGGGGGTCATTGGTGAGCCGCTGCCGGTTCAGAAGATTGTCGGTGCGCTTCCCGAAGCCCTGGCGACTGCAGCTGAAGACCGCTGGGCCGAAGCTGCCAGCGGTATTATGACGACCGACACCCGACCCAAGGGCGCGTCCTGCCAGGTGGAGCTGGATGGCTACACTGTGTCCATTTCCGGGATCAGCAAGGGAGCAGGCATGATTCGCCCCAATATGGCAACGATGCTTGGCTTTATTGCCACCGATGCCCGAATTGCGCCGGAGCTTCTGCAGACTCTCGCCTCCGAACTGGGAGAGATGTCCTTCAACCGCATTACCATCGATGGCGACACCTCCACCAACGACGCCTGCATGCTGATTGCCAGTGGCCAGTGCGGTGGCCCGGAAATTACCGGATCCAGCCCATCGCTGGCGAAGCTCAGGGAGGCCCTTGAGACTGTGTATCTGGAGCTGGCACATGCCATCGTCCGTGACGGCGAAGGTGCTACCAAATTCGTCACAATTGACGTCATTGGGGCGGCCAGTCAGCAGGAAGCGCTGGGTGTGGCCTATACCGTTGCCCATTCCCCGCTGGTGAAAACCGCCCTGTTTGCCTCAGACCCTAACTGGGGGCGGATTCTGGCGGCGGTGGGGCGCGCTGGTGTTGAAGGGCTGGATCTTAATGCCCTGGAAATTTACCTCGGGGATGTCTGTCTGGTGCGCAATGGCGGTCGGGCAGAGGATTACTCGGAAGCCCGGGGCCAGGCGGTGATGGACCGGGAAGAGATCACCATTGCCATTGATCTCAAGCGAGGTGAAGTGCGGGAAACCGTCTGGACCTGCGACTTCTCCCACGATTATGTCACGATCAACGCCGAGTACCGTACCTGAACATGACATCAGCGAAACCCCTGGTGAAAGAAATCCATGTCGCCGTGGCGGTTATTGTCCGCAATGGCCAGGTGCTCATTGCCCGCCGGCCAGACCATGTGCATCAGGGGGGCTTGCTTGAGTTCCCTGGTGGCAAGGTGGAGCCGGGTGAAAGTGTTCAGGCGGCACTGGTGCGCGAGATTGCCGAGGAAACCGGCCTCAGAGTGCCTGAGGCCTCTCTGGAGCCGGTCATTGGTATTCGCCATGACTATGGTGATAAGCAAGTTTTCCTCGATGTGTGGGCGACCAGAGCCGCTGAAGGCGAACCTGAGGGCCGTGAGGGCCAGCCAGTAGAATGGCTTGGCCCCGATCGGCTTCGGGATCAGGATTTCCCGGCTGCCAACCGGCCTATTATCCGGGCATTGCGGTTGCCCCGGCAGTTGGCGATTACCGGAACAGCCGCCAGTGCTGATCAGGCCATCGAGCGTCTTCGGTCAGGATTGGCTGATGTCCCGCAGTCGCTGGTGGTGCTCCGTGCTCCGGCCATGACCGGGCCGGATTATCGTCAGCTTGCGGCAGCGGCGGTGCCGGTGTGTGAAGCGGCCAGCACCGGTCTGATCGTGCACGGCGCCCCCGGGTTCTTTGATGGCACGCCTGGTGCCCGTGGTCTGCATCTGCCATGGCGTGAAGCGATCAAACAAGTGGAGAGGCCGGTTCCGGCGGATGCGTGGCTGGGTGTTTCCTGCCATGATGCGATGGAGATTGACCATGCTGTCGCCATTGGCGCGGACTACGTCACGCTCGGGCCTGTCAAGCCAACCCGAAGCCATCCAGGACAGCTGGCCATGGGCTGGGAAGCGTTCGGAGCCCTGGTCTCCGGGGCGCCGCTTCCCGTTTATGGGCTGGGAGGGCTCGGCCTTGCGGACCTGTCCGAGGCCCGGCAACGGGGTGGTCAGGGGATCGCCGGTATCCGCTTCTGGTGGCCGGAAAACTGACCATTATCAGCGGCGGCCATTGTGATCTCTGTTATGCTGTCAGCCCCCGTATTTTTTATTATCTGGCACAACCGGTTCCGGGAGATTCTGTGAGTAAACTGACGCATCTTGACGACAAGGGCGAAGCCCGAATGGTGGATGTGACCGACAAGGCCGCCACCGAACGGGAGGCTCGCGCCGAAGCAACCATTCGAATGGCGCCGGAGACCCTGAACATGATTGTGGATGGGGAGCACCCCAAGGGGGATGTCCTGGCCGTGGCCCGTATTGCCGGGATCATGGCTGCAAAGAAAACTCACGATCTGATTCCCCTGTGTCACGCCCTCAATCTTACCTCGGTCAAGGTAGAGCTGACGCCTGGTGAAGATGGTGCTTCGGTACACATTCTTACCCGCTGCAAGCTGTCCGGCCAGACCGGTGTCGAGATGGAAGCGCTGACCGCCGCAAGCGTTGCAGCATTGACTCTTTACGACATGTGCAAGGCTGTCGACCGGGGCATGGAAATCGCTTCTGTCCGCCTGCTGGAGAAGAAAGGTGGCCGGAGTGGTCACTGGGTGGCCGACAAGTCCTGGTCTGGCCAGTCGTCGAACTCGTAAGTGTTCGCTGCTGAGCACATGCCAGAGGCGCTGCAGTGCAGGGACTACGCCAAGCAGGCGGGCCCGTGATAGAATGCGCGGCCCCAATGACTGAACCACGAGGAACCACTGTGGCTGTTCGTTACATCCAGACCTGCCGGTTGCCGACCCCGTTCGGGGTGTTTGATATGCATGGCTTCGAAGAACCGGACACCGGAAAGGAGCATGTTGCCCTGACCCTGGGCGAACTGGACAGTGACGAACCCATGCTTGCCCGCACTCACTCCGAGTGTCTTACCGGTGATGCCCTCTACAGCATGCGTTGCGACTGTGGCTACCAGCTTGAGGAGGCTCTGCGCAATATTGCCCGTGAAGGTCGCGGAATCCTGATGTATCTGCGCCAGGAGGGCCGGGGGATCGGGCTTTTGAACAAGATCCGTGCCTATCACCTGCAGGATCAGGGCGCGGATACGGTGGAGGCCAATGAGCGCCTGGGGTTCGCCGCCGATCTGCGTGATTACAGCATGTGCAAGGACATGCTGGAGCATCTGGGCATCACAAGCCTGCGCCTGATGACCAACAATCCACGCAAGGTGAAGGCTCTTTCGTCTTACGGTATCGTTATTGCTGAACGGGTGCCTCTGCACGTTGGCCGTAACCCTCACAACGAGCATTACCTCAACACCAAGCAGAGCAAGCTTGGGCACTGGTTGGAAACACACCAGGACGACGACCCCGAGGCGTGAACCGGAACCAAAAAGCCCGCGACAGTCGGCGGGCTTTTTGCGTTTCAGGAGCCAGGGTTTGTTTATTTGACGACTTTCAGATTCTGGTGCCGAAGGGTTTCCATTCGCGCGGCAATTGATGCTTCGATGCCTCCCGCATCCAGGCCACAATCCGTCAGCAGCTCCCCATGCTTGCCGTGGTCCATGAACGTGTCCGGCAGCCCAAGCTGGAGCACGGGCATGGATACCTGACGGCTGTTCAGGAATTCGGTGACCGCGCTGCCGGCACCACCGGCAACGGCGTTCTCTTCCAGAGTCACCAGCAGCTGGTGCTGCTCTGCAAGCTCAAGCACCAGTTCTTCATCAAGGGGTTTCACGAATCGCATATCCGCCACCGTCGCTCCCAGTACTTCGGCCGCTTCCAGTGCCGGTGCCAGCAGGGTACCGAAGTTGAGGATGGCGAGCCCCTTGCCTGCGCGCACTCTCCGGCCCTTACCGATCTCCAGTGGCGTAAGCTCCTGCTGGATCTCTGCCCCAGGCCCGGTTCCCCTCGGGTATCGAACCGAAGCAGGGCCCTCGTATAACATGCCGGTCTGCAGCATCTGACGGGTTTCGTTCTCATCGGACGGTGTCATGACCACCATATTCGGTATGCAGCGCAGGTAGCTGATATCGAAGGCCCCGGCGTGTGTGGGGCCGTCCTCGCCCACCAGGCCGGCGCGATCGATGGCAAGCAGCACATCCAGATTCTGGATGGCGACATCATGGATCAACTGGTCGTAGGCACGCTGCAGGAAGGTGGAGTAGATGGCAACCACCGGCTTTGCGCCATCACAGGCCAGGCCGGCTGCGAGGGTGACGGCGTGCTGTTCGGCAATCGCAACATCGAAATAGCGATCCGGGAACCGCTGTGAAAAGGCCAGCAGGTCGGAGCCTTCGCACATGGCAGGCGTTATGCCAACCACTCGCTCATCCTGCTCAGCGGAGTCACACAGCCACTGGCCAAAGACATTGGCGTACTTGGGCTTCGCGGGCTTTGGTTTCACCGGCTCGGGCTTGCTCGGCGGCACCGGCTCGATCTTGTTGATGGCGTGATAACCTATCGGGTCCGCCTCTGCCGGAGCAAAACCTTTGCCTTTGGTCGTCACCACATGCAGAAACTGCGGGCCTTCCAGCTCGCGGATGTTCTCGAGGGTCTCGACCAGCAGGGGCAGGTCATGGCCATCAATGGGGCCGATGTAGTTGAATCCCAGCTCCTCAAACAGGGTGCCCGGGGCAATCATGCCCTTGAAATGCTCTTCCGTCTTTTTCGCGAGGGCCATCAGGTGCGGGGCGCCCTGAAGGACTTTCTTGCTGCTGTCGCGAACCTGGTTGTAGGTGGGGCTGGACAGCAGCTTGGCAAAGTAGTTGGACAGCCCCCCGACGTTGCGGGAAATCGACATGTCATTGTCGTTCAGTATCACCAGCATGTCGGCGTGCAGGTGGCCGGCATGGTTCAGGGCCTCGAAGGCCATGCCAGCGGTCATGGCGCCGTCGCCAATGACTGCGATACTTTTACGGCCGGTGCGTTGCAGGCGAGCGGCAATGGCCATGCCAAGCGCGGCACTGATGGACGTGCTGGAGTGGCCCACGCCGAAGGTGTCGTATTCGCTTTCGGCCCTTTTCGGAAAGCCGGCAAGTCCGTCTTTGCGCCGGATGCTGGCCATGGCGTCACGCCGGCCGGTCAGAATTTTATGGGGGTAGGCCTGGTGGCCAACATCCCAGACCAGGCGGTCGATCGGAGTATTGAAAACATAGTGAAGGGCTACGGTAAGCTCGAGCACACCAAGACCGGCCCCGAAATGGCCGCCGGTCTGGCCCACTGACCACAACAGAAACGCCCTGAGTTCCCGGGCCAGCTGGGGCAGCTGTTCCGGGGCCAGCTCGCGCAACTGGGCCGGTGCATCAGTCCGGTCCAGCAGCGGAGTGTTGGGCCGCTGTGACGGGATTTCCTTGAAAATATAAGTGTCCTGCATCTGCTCGGGTCTTTTCCGGTACGTTCAGTAACTGACGGGCATTATAAGGGAACAGGGGACGCTGTTTCACACAAACCGGGCCAGTTGTTACGAAAATATTTACGGTCAGTGTGCGCCTTCGGGGCGCCGGGGTTCAATGGGTTCTTGCCACCACGTAATCGGCCATTGCCCGCAGCGGGTCCGCTTCGGGGCCGAACGCCCGAAGGCTTTGGTGGGCGTCCTCAAGCAAGGCCGCCAGATGCTCCCGGGCACCGGCCACTCCGAGCAGGGCGGGGTAGGTGGGTTTGGCCCGGGCGGCGTCAGAGCCCTGGGGTTTGCCAATAACCCGGGTGTCCCCTTCGATGTCCAGCAGGTCGTCCTGGACCTGGAAAGCCAGACCAAGGGCCTTGGCATAGCGGGTCAGCGACGCCAGTGCCTGCTCGCTGACCGAAGGCGCAGTGATGGCGCCAATCCGGACGCTGGCTTCGATCAGTGCCCCGGTTTTGTGCCGGTGCATGGTCTCCAGTTGGGCCAGAGTCAGGGTTTTACCAACGGATTCAAGATCGATCGCCTGGCCGCCGACCATACCCCTGTGGCCGCTGGCGCCCGCCAGTTCCCGCACCATGGCCAGGCGCGCGGACTCGGAGAGCCCGGGGGCCTCTGCCAGCCAGCCAAACGCCAGCGCCTGGAGGGCATCCCCGGCCAGAATGGCAGTCGCTTCATCAAAGGCGATGTGGGTGGTGGGGCGCCCGCGCCGGAGCTCGTCGTTATCCATGGCGGGGAGGTCATCATGGATCAGTGAATAGGCGTGGATCAGTTCCACGGCACAGGCGGGAATCAGGGCCTGGTCACCGGGCTGGCCCAGAGCCTTTGCCGCGGCCAGGCACAGGGCGGGCCGGATTCGTTTGCCGCCGCCCAGTACGCTGTAACGCATGGCTTCGTGCAGCCGACCGGATGCGGACTTCTGTTCCAGGCAGCGGTCGAGTGCCGCGTCAACGCGGGCCCGGCAGGTTTCGAGAAAGTCCGCTGCGAGTTGGTTCGGTCCGGACATCAGTCAGCATCATCCGGAGAGAAGGGGTGGGTTTCAAGGCTGCCGTCGCTGTTCTGAACCAGCTGCTCGACGCGCTGCTCCGCGCTCTTAAGGGCCTGCTGGCATTCACGGGTCAGTCTGACGCCGCGCTCGAACGCCGTCAGGGATTGCTCAAGGGACAGCTCTCCCTGCTCCAGATCGCGAACCAGCTTTTCCAGTTCATCAAGGGATTTTTCGAAATCGGCTATGGATGTGGCGCCTTGTTCACCGGCCATCAGGGGCCCTCCGATCAGGTGTCAGAATTTTGCGGAGTATACCAGAGCTTGCTTGCTATCGCTGCCAGTGGAAGTGACGGCGTTCACCGGTTTCGGCATCAGGCCCCCAGCTCTGTTCGGTCACATGGATGTCACCGGTGCCGGAGACACTGACCACAGTAGTCGCCCGGGTGCCGTAGTCTGAGCCGGCGATAAAGGGGGACGAGAGGAAGCGTTCGGTATCAATCCCCACCCCGGTGTCGGGTAATAGCCGGTCCGGGGCCGGCGTGGTGTCCTGAAGCAGCGCAACCAACACGCCGTGCAGTTTGCCGGCATCGTTACCGGCGGCGGCAACGGCATCGCCAACGGCCTGGCGCAGCCGGACCAGCTTGGGCCAGGGAGTCTGCAGAAGATGGTTGCTCAGGCCGTAAACGCCCCGGTGGATGTGCCGGCCGGGATGAGCGTCCCGGTTGCTGAAATACCAGCCGTCCCGGGGCGTCAGGTGAACGAGGTTGAAGCCGGAAAAATGATCGGCATTACGATGCAGGTAGCCTTCAAGGTGCCGCCTGGAATCGTTGAGCGCCCGCAGGGGAAGTTCGCCCCGGCTGATACGGCCGGTTTCCGGTGTACCTTCGCGTACGTTGGTGACAGCGCTGACGTCCCCTTCGGCAGAGACCGCAAGCCAGGTTCCGCCGGACTGAAGATCCCGGCCGGCGAGCACCCGGGTGCCTGTGTCGGTTGTCCACCAGTCCATGGCGGCCGTGGGGCGACGAAAGAATTCATCCCGGTTGGCCGCGACAACCAGCGGAAAATGAGGGTTCTGGCCAAGGGCAAAGGCAATCAGGCACATGGTGGAGAACGGGCTCCCGGAGTTAATGAAGTTGACTCTTGCGCTGTGTATCATACCAGCCTTGGTTTTCCCGGGTGCGTGACAAACTATGACGCTGATCTTCGAAATAGCATCGTATCTGGCCCTCGGCGCCCTCGCAGGCACCGTTGCTGGCCTGTTTGGTATCGGCGGTGGGCTGATTATCGTGCCGGTGCTTATTTTCAGTTTCGGTCTCCGGGGGATCAGCCCGGAGATTGTTCCTCACTTGGCGGTGGGTACGTCGCTGGCAACCATCGTGTTCACGTCGGCCAGTTCCATCCGTTCCCACCACCGGCATGGCGCTGTGCGCTGGGATCTGTTCCGGCCCATGACCATGGGGATTATTGCCGGAGCCCTGATCGGTGCCTGGACAGCGTCGTTGATGAGTGGCCCGGCCCTTGAACTGGTTATTGGCGTTTTTGTCATCCTCGTTGGCCTCAAGATGTTTTTTCAGGTGGACCCCAAACCTGGCCGGGATGTTCCGGGTATCGCGGGGTTGGGGGTTGCCGGCGGAGGCATCGGCTGGGCCTCGGCCATCTTCGGGATTGGCGGGGGCACGCTCACCGTACCCTACCTGAGCTGGAGCAATGTACGCATGCAACAGGCTGTGGGTACATCGGCCGCTTGCGGCCTGCCGATTGCCATCGCCGGTGCACTTGGCAACATCTGGACCGGCTGGCAGAATCCAGCTCTGCCGGAACTGAGTGTCGGTTTCATCTATCTGCCTGCGCTGACCGGTATTATCCTCACCAGCGTTTTCTTTGCCCGGATAGGTGCCAACCTGGCCCATCGGCTGAACCCCCGGGTTCTCAAGCGTATTTTTTCCATCATGCTTTTGCTGGTGGGTCTCCGTTTTCTCCTGAGCTGAGAGGTTAATCGATGCTGCAACATCCCCAGATTGATCCGGTGGCCATTGCCATTGGCCCCCTCAAGATCCACTGGTACGGCCTGACCTATCTGGTGGGCTTTGTCGCCGGCTGGTGGCTTGGCAAGATCCGCACACGCAAACCCTGGTCTCCCATCAACGAAGAACAGATGGGCGATCTGCTGTTCTACCTGGCGCTGGGGGTCATTCTCGGGGGCCGTGTGGGTTATGTGCTGTTCTACAATTTTGATGCCTTTCTGGCAGATCCGCTCTGGCTTCTGCGGGTCTGGGAAGGCGGTATGTCCTTCCACGGTGGCTTGCTGGGCGTGATATTCGCCATGTGGTGGTACGGGCGCAAAGTAGAGTGTGGTTTCTGGCGCATGGCCGATTTCGTTGCACCGCTGGTGCCGGTAGGGCTTGGCGCCGGCCGGATTGGTAACTTCATTAACGGGGAGTTGTGGGGCAAACCCACGGACGTTGCCTGGGGCATGGTGTTCCGTACCGCGCCGGATTCCCTGGCCCGTCATCCCTCCCAGCTCTACCAGTTTGCCCTGGAAGGCGTCGCCCTGTTCGTCATCCTGTGGTGGTTCTCCTCCAGGCAAAGGCCCAGAATGGCCGTCTCCGGCCTGTTCCTGATCGGCTACGGCGTGTTCCGCTTTATGGTGGAATTCGTGCGCCAGCCGGACCCGCAGCTGGGCTACCTGGCCTTTGACTGGCTCACCATGGGGCAGGTGCTTTCCTTCCCGATGATTGTTGTGGGTGCAGCCCTGATGTTTATTGCCTACCGGAAACAAGCCGAATGAAAGCCTACCTCGACCTGATGCAAGACGTTGTCGATAACGGATTCGACAAGGGTGACCGTACCGGCGTTGGTACCCGCTCGGTATTCGGCCGCCAGATCCGGTTCAACCTGCAGGATGGCTTTCCTCTGGTAACCACCAAGAAAGTCCATCTGCGCAGCATCATCTACGAACTGCTCTGGTTCCTCCGCGGCTCCACCGACAACACCTGGCTGAAAGAACGCAAGGTATCCATCTGGAATGAATGGGCACTGGCGAATGGAGACCTCGGCCCCATCTACGGCAAACAGTGGCGCAGCTGGCAGTGCCCGAACGGGGAGGTGGTGGACCAGATCAGCGAGGTCATCGGGCAGATCCGCACCAAGCCCAATTCCCGCCGCCTGATCGTCTCCGCCTGGAACCCGGCGCAACTGCCGGACGAATCCATCGGCCCTCAGGACAACGTCCGCCAGGGCCGCATGGCGCTGGCTCCCTGCCACTGCCTGTTCCAGTTCTACGTGGCCGACGGCAGGCTCTCCTGCCAGCTCTACCAGCGTAGCGCGGACCTGTTCCTTTTAGACGAACAAGAAAAAGATGCACAATATATGGTAGCTGCGTAACGCTCACCAAATCTTACTCCTGTTTATTTCCGACAATTGAAATTTGCACAATACGTAGCTATCATCTTTGTTAAGATGGGAGAAAATTGTGCAGATATTCATCGCTAACAAACAAAATTTATCTAAAAGTCAGATCGATGGATTGAGTCTAGGTTCGCAGACCGTCTCAGGTGCTCTGGTTCTGGATGATGATGAAAAAGTTATCAGATATCCTTCCAATTGGTTGTCTACGCTTCTTGATTTACAGGAAATCTCATATAAATCCGCCGAGACTTACGGGCGAAATACGATCTATTTCCTCAAATTTTTGATTGAGAGGCCGGAATACGTCGGATTAACTCCTGATGATATTCTTCTCCGAGTAAATCGGTCGGTTCTTGAGGACTGGATTATCAGACAGCAGGATTCGGGGTTGTTGGATCGGTCAACGATCCGAAATCGCGAGAGTTCAGTGCGATCATTATATGATTTTCTTTCTGACAATGAACGGCAAGATTCTGTTCTTGAAAAGAGTCCTTTCCCCAAAAAATACATTAGCGCTCAACCACATAAGAAGCAGGTTGTCAGTGCTTCTTTAATTGATCTCCTAGCGCTGATGTATGAATGTCGTTACGAGAGAGATCGGCTGCTTCTCCAGTTTATGTACGACGCTGGTGTCAGAATCAGCGAGGTAGAGCGAATTACCTTTGGGGACATCCAAAAGGCTATAAGATTTACGAACTCGGCCTTTGTGAATTCAGAGAAAGTCGATGTGCCTGTTCGTCCTGGCTATGCGCCCGTGCTCATACGTGGCGCAAAGGGCCGGGGGGGCTCGGTGAAAGAGCGGTTTGCCGTAGTTACGACGGCGACTTTGAAGAGAATCGCTTCGTACCACTCGACTCCACTATATAAACGGTATCAGCAGAAATACCGTAATCGACACAATTTTCCTGCCTTCTTAAACACGGAAGGCAACCCTTACAACGAAGACTCCTTGGCGAAAATGATAGAGCGGCGCTCAGACAAGGCTCTTAAAAAGGGACGTATTTCGAAAACGATCCACGCACATCTTTTCCGACACGCATCAGCTTATTTGACGTTGGAAGACCCCGATCTTGGTGAGGATTTTCTTGATCGCTTGGTTAATGTCCAGAAGACGCTTGGTCATTCTTCGATTACGACCACTGAGCGTTATACAAGCATTCCTCACGACATATACAACTCCATAGCAGATTCTGAACTTGGCGCGCTGAGGACCAAAATCGACAAGATGGAAAAGGTTGTTGAACAGACCAAGCTCAGAATCAAGCCGGGAGACAGGAAGTGATGGAATTGAAGAGCCGAAAAAATAAGGACTTATGCCGAAGGCTTGTTCAGGAGTGGATAGGAGAAGCCTCCAAAGATCCTGGGATTCTCTACCAGGTGAAGTTGACCGATCGAGGGAATACCGAGGTTCCGATGGTTAGCAGTGGGGACTTAGGGGTCAAGATTGGTCTTTCGCGCAGGCAAGCTGCCCGGGTATTGCCTAGCATGTGTCGGGGCGAATTGGATCAAATTCTTGAGATGATGCGCTCTGAGGGCCTGGTTACCCCGGGTGCCACTGCTCAGAATATGAATCATATAAACAAACTGAAGTTATTTTTATTGAGGGCTAAAAAGAATCCGGCCCTGCTAAAAAGAATCCCAATGCACGGGAGAAAAATTCAGGTTACGAGATTTATCCACGAGTTTCCTGAGTACGAATTTCCAACGATTTTCACAAAGTCTGCCTTCAACCGATCGTCAAGGGTTTCATACGAGTATTTCCACAGTGTTTTTGCGCCGGAAGTTGTTAATGAGCTCAAAAAGGCTGGTCTTTGCGATGAAATATTTACAGCCTCAAATAGAAAACCGCGTTCTGAGCCAGCAAATAATACTTTTAAGGAAACTAGGGATGGCATCGATATCTCTTCAGTTTCTGAGTTCGAGACTCTTTGCAAAAAGCCTTTTGATTCGGTCTATTTCTTGTTCGCACTTGGTGCGCGAGGTGTATCGTCTTTGTCAGCGATAGAGCAATACAGGACAACCGCGCAGTTCGTAGAAAGCTTCTTGAGATCTCAAGGTATGGATGGTTCTGAAACTGTCCGAGAAGTCTTGAGTGATTATCTTGCAGTGAAGTTTCGAGCCTATTTGGAAAATTTAATTGCTGCAAAAGACATCTCTCCAACCTACGGCTCGACACAAGTTTCGAATCTTCTGAGGTCGCTTCAACGCTTCTCTGAGCTGGTCGGGGCGGAACATTTCGATTTTATAAAGGCTTCTGGCTTCAAGGTGATGGGAAGGACAACTGAGAAGTACCAGCCTTACTCTCGAACGGAACGCGAAGTTATCGCCGGTGCCTTGGAAAAAGATATGCGGCGAGTATGGGAGCAATATTCTAGCGTTTACGAACCTACACAGAGTGGTCAAACCTTTGTGGTTGAAACGAAAAGTGGACTCCAGATCGACGGAAGCCTTTGCACGAAAGAAAACTTGCGTTGGTTTTTCGATCACAAACTTGGGAGTAAGCCATTCCGTCTAAGTGAACTTATAGGGAGTGAGGCCCAATCAAACGAGAAGCTTTTCCGATCAGGCTTTGAGCAATACCGGTGGCGTTATTCTGATGAGCAAATGACTTTGTCGCAGCTTTACGACTCCTGGGGTGTTCCAAGGAATCCTTACCGAGAAGATATTTTTGCTTTTTACATGCGCCTGGTCCAAGTCACAGGCATGAACCCCATGTCCGCTTTGGACTTAGAGGTCGATTCATTCGAGCCAAAGCATCCGGCGACACTGAAGCCATGCTTGCGTTATTGGAAAGAACGAAGCAGTGGAGCGAAGGAAATGCACCTTGATATCTTTAGCTCTGAGATAACGTGGCTCTCAGCGTCTCAAGCATCCAAGATTTCTGAAATTATTGAAAGAGTAAAAGCTCTTACAAAAAATCTCAGAGACAGCCTTCCTGAAGATCACGAGAACAAAAACCTATTGTTTATAGCCGAAGCAAAACCGCCACAGGCCCTTGGCACGGTGCTTCGTTTCTACTCCTCTGGCTACGACAAGTATCGAAATATTTTCGAAACGAGATATATCAATGAGCTCACAGACTCTGATACGGGCGAGATGGTTTCAATTGTTGCTACGCGCTTCCGAGCCTCTATGGTCAGCGAGATGATTGAGGCAGGAGTGTCTGTGCGCGAAATTCAGTTAATGATGGGGCACTCTTCGATAAAAACTACCCTTAGCTATTTGGATCGAATGGATTTCAATAAACAATCTCGCCAAATGATTCTCGAAAAGCTGGAGATGATTTATAACAACGCCTGGGTTCCTCAGGAGAAGGATAAACTGCCTGAGAAGGAAAAGGATCATGGGGAGGTTATTTTTAAGACTCCTTTGGGAGGGTGTGCGAATATCTTTAATCCGCCAGATTTCATAAAAAATTCAGCTAGTTATGATGGTGGTGCATGTTCTAACTTTAATAAGTGCTTGAGTTGCGAAAATGTGATCATCACTACTTCCCACCTTCCAGATCTTTTTGCCTTGCTGCGCGACTACCGAGTCGCTTGGAAAAACGGAAGCGTTGCAGCAACGCCGTACGGCTCAGTCATTCGTGAAAATATTGAAATCCTAGAACTGATTTTGGGAGACGAATCGGAGTTCCAGAAAAGCGAATTGGAAAAGGCCGAACGGCTCTCCAGGTACATTGATTCTGCGGTGATGATAGATGGGGCGGCTGTATGAATATTGGGAATGTATTTGAGAGTTTAAGGCAGTACCGCCAAATATCCTCTGCGCTCCTCATACTGAGTCTGAAAGGACAGAAGGCTAATAGTGCTTCGGAATCGAAAGAGGTCAAGGCTCTACTTGAAATATTGAATCTGAAAGTATCTGGTTCCTCAATTTTTTCAGACAAAGTTTGGCATTTCGAGGAAGCCCAAGAAAAGTCTGCAAAATCAATATCAAAGGATAGGTTTAAGTTCAATTTTGATGATTACCCAAACATTCCTGAGCCCATCATTTTTGAGTTAAAAATGGTTATTTTGATGGTCTCACTGCTTCCACGCTCTGAACTCCAAAGGATTGAGAAAAAGAACACATCGTTCAAAATTCAGTCCCTCACGAGCATGTTCAAGGCTACCCTTAGGTATTTTGATCACATCTTTTCTTCTTTGATTGATGCTTTTGGTGCTGATGTCGTGAGCGATAACTTCCAATCATTGCAGGACCTGAAAAGGACCCACTTCGTTGAGTATTCCGAGGGTTTTGAGATCACAAGCCAAACTGCAACTCTGATTGAGCGAGCTTTTGGTTTTTTTCATGCTAAGCGTATTCGCGAATATGTATTTGCCAAAAAGCTCGTTCTCCCTCGGTTAGCCCAAACAAAAGCAGTAGTTTCTGAGTCTACGAAGCGAGACCGCGATAAGGTTTTACCAGGTGAGGTCTTTGAGAAAGTATCTGCAATTTCGGGATATGTTATAACTGATTTTCTAACAAAGCTTGGAGTCGAAGTTACGGACAAAACTGCACTAAAGATGAGGCGAAATTTTCCGTTCGAAGTTGAAGATCTGGGGTTGCTAGATGTTGATTGGGGTGTCATAGATACCTACGCAATGAATAGGTTGCTAGGCCGAGGCTATCCCTACGATGAAGCACTTAAGTATCTAAACGATGTTTCAAACTTGTTGACGAAAGGTCAGCAAGTTGCCGCGATGCGCGGGGCTTTAAACCAGCGTTTTGACGCTAGAAATGGATCCGCTCTTGTTCAAGACTATCTGGCTCTGGTCTATCGATCAGCGCTCTATATCATTGCTCAATACACAGGGATGCGTCCATCAGAGCTATTCGAAATTAGATTGGACAAGCCTCTTGAAGAGTCCTTCGGCGTTCCTTGCATTGTGTCGCATGTAAAAAAACACCAGGAATTTGAGCGATCGCTGTTCGACGATAAATGGGTTTGCATTCCCGCAATGGTTGATGCCCTTAACGCAGCGAAGGTCATTTCACGCATCAGAGTAAATCCCTATCTGCTTTCAAAAGACGGGACAACAGCTTTCGGTGGCGAGCCATCTCATTACTCTGCAAACGGGCTGAAAACCCCGCTCAAGCTGCATTTTCAGCAAATTGTTCCCGAGGACTATGACGAGATTGAGGTCTACCCCTATCTCCTGCGACACACCCTTGCATACCAGCTTTTCAGGGCCGACTTAGGGCTTCCGTTTATCAGTCACCAGCTCAAGCATTTCGGCAATCTCGTGGGTGCGTTTAGTACAGCATCGAATAAAGGCTTTTCCGTAAACACCCTGAGCTACGGTGAGATCGGCGAGCAGCTGAGTGGATCTGGGAGAGCGAGAAATCTTCGCCATAAAGCAGAAGTTGATGCTGTGCGAGCCGCTTTCGATCCGGATGCAGCCTATGCAGGAGTAAATGGTGAAGACCACAAAAATAGAATGATAAGAGTTTTTGAGGGCTACCAGGCATCTGGCTTCACTAAAGAAGAGATCTTTGAGGCTATGGCAGAGCAAGGTATGGCAATCGCAAACGTTGGGACTGGGATGTGTTACGGGGGTAAAACCGAAGATTTCGATGAAAGCCTTCCTTGTATTGGCGGGCTTAGATGCAATCCCGTTCGATGCTCAAATGCTGTCGTCACGGAGGCCCACATTCCGAAGTGGCGTGAGGTGTATGTCGAGAATATGAGAGTCGTTGAAAGTGGAAGTGAAGATGTGTCCACAGAACACGCTCTGGAGGCAGCCAATGAAGCTCGAATGGTTTTACAGTCTTTAGGGGCATTTTGAATGACCGAATTACCATTCGATCAGCGGAACCAGGAAGACTTTGAGGATGTCACTGAGCGGATCAGCGAGGCTCTTCTGGAAATTGCGTCCGATTCGAAAGTCAAAGCGACGATTACTGAATTGGCGAAAAGAGCAAAAGTACATCGAAATACCATCAGGAACCGAGAGTGGCCCTTGGATCGGCTAGACGCGATTAAGTTAGATCGAAAGTCGGCGGTCGAGAAAAAGGCAGATCAGAATCAGCCTAAGCCCGTCGATGTTCTTGCTGAAAGGCTTGAAAAGTCTCATCAAGAGATACTCTATTGGTATAAAGAATATAAAGGTATGAAAGCCATGTACGAAGGTGCGAGTGAAAGCGTTACGTTTTTGGCAAAATCGAAAGAAAGCCTAAAAGCGAAAGTTAAGACCTTAGAGCAAGAGCTGCAGAACTTGAGAGATGAGTACGAGCGAGTCCGCGACCTTTTGAATACGGTGAGTGAGTAATGAAACAGTATTTGGATTTATGCCAGCGAATCATTGATGACGGTGTGTGGGTTGAAAATAGACGCACCGGCAAGCGTTGCTTAACCGTGATAAACGCAGACATGGAATATGATGTCGCTGGCAATCTGTTCCCGCTGATTACGACTAGAAAGAGTTTCTGGAAGGGCGCTGTTGCTGAACTGCTGGGTTATCTCAGAGGTTATGATAACGCAGCTCAATTTCGATCCATCGGCTGTAATACGTGGAATGCGAATGCCAACGAAAATGAGGCTTGGCTAAATAATCCAGCCCGTAAGGGTGAGGATGATATGGGGCGGGTTTACGGCGTGCAGGGGCGAAGCTGGCAGACCCCGGATGGCAAGCCCATTGATCAGTTAAAAAAGGTTGTCGATGATTTGTCAAAAGGGATCGATGATAGGGGGGAAATCGTCACATTTTATAACCCCGGCGAATTCCATCTTGGATGCCTGCGCCCGTGCATGCACACACACAATTTTTCTTTGCTCGGGGATAGACTCTATTTAACATCAACACAGCGATCGTGTGATGTGCCGCTGGGCCTTAACTTTAATCAGGTCCAAGTATTCTGCCTCTTGGCGTTAATAGCGCAAATCACAGGTAATAAACCAGGCAAGGCATTTCACAAGATTGTTAACGCGCACATCTATGAAGACCAGTTAGAGCTCATGCGCGATGTTCAGCTGAAGCGCGAGCCTTTCCCATCGCCTCAGTTCCATATCAATCCGGACATCAAGACTCTAGAGGACATTGAGACGTGGGTGACCGTGGATGATTTTGAAGTAACCGGCTACCAACATCATGGGCCTATCAAGTATCCCTTCTCGGTGTAAATTGGTCTGGCCAAGTGGGACAACTTTTTGGGTGAAAATGGAGAACACTATGCCTGTTGGACGTGAACTTGCCTGAGTTTATTACATGGAAACAGTTTGAAGCATACCACCCTTACCCCGAACAGGCTGGTAAGGACCGTCTCTTTCATCTGCGGCCTATCGCAGGCGTTAAAGATTGTCGCCTGGAACACTTGTTTGTTGATGGCTTGCTTTTTCACTCTGCACCAGAACGCCTCAATGACCCATTTGAGTGTAAGCCGCACTACAAAGAGCCCGCGAACCAGGCGGAGCGAGATATATTATTGAGCCATCTTCACAAGGTCCTTCTGAAACACGGAATGCATGCAGATGAGGCTATGGCTAGGATAGTGGGGTGCATTAAAAATCCGACACTTCTCTCTCAACTTCTGCATCAAAGCGGGCTTGAATCATTCGCCGAGATGCGAATGTATAGTTTTACTGCATCCAATAACAACCTCCCTATGTGGACGCACTATGGAGCCCTACATACTGGGATTTGTATTGAGTTCGATGCCACAGTTTGGCCGATCAGCGGTGCACGAAAGGTTAAGTACCAGAAAGAATATCCTCAGATTGCCTATCCGCCTGAAGAAGATGAGAGAAATATGCGTCCAGGTTTAATCAAGTCGGAAGCGTGGGGGTATGAGCAGGAATTTCGACATATTTTTTTCCCGGGAGCTGAGGTAATTCCGAGTAACGGAGATTCGATACCACTGCATCCTGAGACCATGACTGGACTTTACTTCGGGGTCAACGCAGATCCTGACGAGAAAGATCGAATTCTAAAAATGGTAGAAAAAGGACCCTTTAATCCAAAAATTTATGAAGGGGCTCTGTCCTCGACCAAATTCAAGATTGAATTTGATCCGATGAGTAACCGTTTAGATTGATTGTTGGTTCGCAGTGAGGCCCTGAGTGACTCTCTGAGCGCCTTGTTCGTTTGAGGGGGGGGGGAGGAGGAGTGTTGGGTTTAGTTGTGTCGTCCCCTAGAAGTGCCTTTTAAGGAGAAATATGAGCAAGGAAAAAGGCAGGGAGTATTTGGAAAAGTTCAGGGCTTGGGCTGCTTCCATGAGCGACGATGATTTCCTCAACATCGTTTACGCCCCCACGGGCGGTCTGAATAAGCAGGAGATCAAGAAGGTTGCGGGCTTGAGTGATCAAGCGATTAAAAAGAATGCTGGGGTGGTATCGGCCCTAAAAGAGCTGGAGAGCGAGCTGCGGGATCGTGGTGTCCTGCCACCACTTACAGAACACGGTGAAAAGGCTCAGTCCGGGCCGAAACACTATGACAAGAAGGCCCGCAGTGCCTCAATGGATGCCCAGCGAGTCGCGCACTTAGAGTCCGATAACCATGACCTTAGAGTGCGAATAGACAAGCTTGAGAAAGAAAATGAAGCGCTTCGATCCAAGATCTCTTCAAGCAAGGAAACAATCGAAGCAATCACAGACGGTCTAGCGGTATTTACACAATGTCCGTCGAGCTGATCCCTGGCGAAGAAATGATTCGAGTCACTGGCGTTCCCCTCAAACGCACTTACTCAACGGTGATTCGAGGCGTGCCGGTCAACAATGAACACCAGCTGAAGTCTGCAAATTATTTCGTTTCAGTGATTGTCGAAACCCAGTTCCTGCCGGTAGATCCGACGCCTGGGCAGCTTTGGAAGCTGCGAGGAAATAAGACCGTCACAGAAATGGATCATGGTAACTACAAGACCAACGAACACGCCTACGACAGGCCGGAGGTGTTTGACCTCCACATGCCAGATACCGGCGAAAGTTTCATCACCTTTGTGGGTAAGGACAAAGCGTTCACGGGGATCGGAGAGTCCAAAGCTCGCCAGCTTTGGGCTCGCTTCGGCGTCGACATCCACCGAATACTCTCAGCAGGCACCGCAAAGGACGTGAAGGCCTTGCAGGAGGTGATCACCGATAAATCGATCAAGGCCCTTTTTGCAGGCTATGAGAAGTATCAGAACCTGCGCCATACGGTATGGATGAGCCAAGCCGGAATCCCCCATCACGTTCAGCGTAGAATCCTGAAGCATCACAAACTGGGTACGATTGAAGCGATCAGGGGGAATCCTTTCGAGTTGATTCACTTCGGGATGAGCTTTAAGGACATCGACAACCTGCTGAATGCCACATATCGGAATGCCTGGGAGCATGACCGTTATCCAGCAGAGCGGAAGAAAGCCGCTATGATCCAAGCACTGAAAGATTGCATGGAGGACGGCAGTACGTGGCTCAGGGCTGGTCAGGTTAAGACCAAGGCATTCAACTATCTCAAGAATGAAACTCTTTGTGAAGAAGGCATCGAATGGCTTAAAAACACGCCCAGAGTCGCTCTCTATTACGAGCCGGATGGCCGGCTGCATCCAACAGCAACTGCCATCCAAGAGCTTGCCACCGCGAAGCGCATCAAACACTTATTAGCCCGTAAAACACCACTTTCGGATCAGGATGAAGGGGCGTTTCAGGAAGTTTTGTCTCAACTTCCTTACGAACTGACGGGCAAGCAACAGCTCGCCGTTATGACCAGTCTTACCGAAGGTATCAGTTGCATTACCGGCGGTGCGGGAACGGGCAAAACCACCGTGTTGTCGACGTTCCTTCAAACAGCTTCAAAAATTGGTTATAGCATCCATGCGGTTGCCTTGTCTGGTCGAGCTGCCATGCGACTCCACGAGTCTATTGGTTATCTCACGATGACCATTGCCCGGTTTTTGCGGGAAGAGCCTGTTTCATGCCCAGAAGGCGGCAAAGTGCTACTGGTCATCGACGAGGCATCGATGATCGATCTCCCAACCATGTTCAGCATTATCAATCACGTTCATTCATCCGTGAAAATCGTCTTAACTGGAGACCCAAGCCAACTCCCGCCTATAGGTGTTGGGAAGATCCTTCATGACCTGGTTTTGTCCGATCATGTCCAAAACACCATGTTGGATATCGTAAAGCGCCAGAAGGGAAGCACAGGGATCCCCGAGTATTCGAAGAAGGTTAATCTAGGCGAGGTGCCTAACGAATTGACTACTGGAAACATTCATTTCCATGAAGTTGATAACACAGATCTTGGGCTGAAAAAGGCCGTCGAACTATACCTGGAAAGCCCCGAGGCATCTCGAATAATCGCGCCCACAAGGAAGCTGGTTGAAGTGGCCAATTCGTCTATTCAAGAGATTTACAACGGTGACTCACCGGTTATGAATTTCAACTTGGAAAGTGAAGAATATTACCTAAAACTGCGATTAAACGATCAGATCTTGTTTACTCAAAACAATCCCGGGGTCGGTGTCCAAAACGGGTCGCTCGGAAAGCTGGTAAGCGTGACGCAAGAAGGTGACGTTTTGGGCATCGTAGAGTTGGATACAGGGGGGGCTGTCGAAATCGAAGGTGGGCTACTGGATGCGCTGGAACTTGGCTACGCGATGACCCTGCATAAAGCCCAAGGCAGCCAGTTCCGGCGTGTGATCATTCTCCTGAAAGCAGGGAGAGTTATGGATCGGAGCTGGATATACACAGCCCTCACTCGTGCTGAGGTAGAAGTTCACATTATTGGTTCCCCCTCGGTCTTCCGTAAAGTCGTTGAGGCACCACCTAAAGCCTTCAAGCGAAAAACATTGCTACCGCCGCTTCTCAATCACCTGACGTGAATTGGCTGGGAAACAGAAGGCCCCATTTTGGATAAACGCTAAGGTGAAAAAGGCTTGCGATTAGGTTATGGGAAGTTGATATTTGCTGCCTCATGAACACGAAATGGCCACTCAAGTTCAGCATTAATCATTATTGCTCGGGACAATGACTATTACTTTCGCGTCTAGATTCAGTGCTTGGCCATCCCCGATCTCGATTAATGGACCATCAGGCCAATGCGTGTGACCGAATAAAGTAAGACCTGAAAAGCTCTTTTCCAATGACTGAGTAATTGCGGGATTGCCCTTTCGGCCTCTTTCCTTGTCTTCGGGGCCCTGATGCAGCATAAGAATATGGGGACACTTTCGGGTACACAGTTCCATGTAACGGATAAATGTGTCCTCATCACGACGGTTGTAGCGTTTTGGATCCCCAATGATGCCACCAAGACCACCAATCCGCAGTCCAAAGCTAGTTGTGATGACGTTTCCCTCCAAAATCGTGATTTTGGTGGGTAGTCGAGGTTGAGAAACCAAAGTGTCATGATTTCCCAGAACCGCAATCACTTCTTCAGACACGCCGGAAAGCGATAAAAAAACCGTTTCAACTGGGCCGGTACCCCCAGGTTTTCGGCAGTCCGGATAGTCGTATAGATCCCCGCATACCATGACCGTACTGATTTGAGGGATTTCGCCGAGGCCCACGAGGACAGAAAGCTCTTCGGCAACCGCTTCACCGAGTAACCTTTCAGTGCCCACTAAATTCGCCGATAGGTATTCCCGACCTTGCAGGTCTGACAATAAAACCAGGGATCCAATGCCGTCTGGGAGTCCTTCAGCTTTGGCATGGAAAAACGGCAGTTCTCTTTGGCGCGGAGTTCCGCCGGGGCCGCTCGACCAGTATGACAGCGAATGAAACGGTGTTGCCTCAATACTATTTAGTCGCACGGGACACCCAGAAATGAATTGGTTTTTTTGTCTAATGCTCACATTTTACGCTTTTTCCAGGGCATTGAAGCTTTGCTTTCGCCCGGGGTCAGGCGACCACCATCTGATCCAGCATATATTATGGTTCGAGGGCGCCAAGCTAGAACTCATGCTGATTATGGCTGGCCTGCCAAATTTTAAATTCTCATGGTGTAAGCACCGCGATAGCTGTTTCAGATGGTGTAAGCAGCACGAAAGCTGGGTCTACTTGTGGTGTAAGCAGCAGCCTTTCCGTTTCTTAAAATAGTGTAAGCAGACTGATTTGCTCACCCGCCGGCCCGATCTTCCCTCTGTTTACGAGGATTGTCGTGGTGTAAGCAGATCGACCCGCTACTCACAAAATGGTGTAAGCAGACCAAGTGTCGCTCAGCGATCCTACCAGCCTCAATTTGTAGTAGTCGGTCGCGTGAGCGGGCAAAGAGATTAGAGAAAGGTCTGTAGGTCAATGAAAATAGTGGGATTCAGTCTTCTCAGATATAGGAGCAGAAAATCAACGCACCTTTTCAATGCCGGCTCTGGGGAAAATGCTTGGGGCGATCTGCTCACATATAGACCCAGCTTTGCACCATACGTCCTTATTTTTCACCCAGAAAGAGTTCAAGCTGAGTCACATTGGCCTGCACCAGGAGCTGCTGCTCATATATAGAAGGAGAAATTCACCATGGGTATGGCTTCAGCCGGTTCTCGAACAAGATGACTTGCTGAAGCTTGGAAATGCTGTCCACAATATTTATTCACGTCATGGAGACGGAAAAAGATAGAGATGAGAGGTTTTTATGGATGAAAATTCAGTTGAGCATGGCGTGAGCGGGCTACGTTAGGGGTCAGTTACGCAACGACCGCATGATCTGAGGCGTTTGGCTCGGTTATCAAGTAAGTGGACGGCGGTAACCTAGGTCTCGTCCAGGGCTAGTGAGCAGCGACGGCAATAGACAGCAATAATTGAAAACTGAGAGGTTACAAATGAGTACTAAAGCGTCAATCGCCGCAGGTGATAAATTCCATCTGTACAACGAAGAACTTCTTTCCTCCGAGCCTCGCTCAGTATTCCTCAACCTCGAAAAACCCTCGTCTTATGAGATTTCCAAAGAAACCTTCAAAGATCAGATCATTGAGAGCCTTACCGTTGAGATTCCTTCTGAGGTGCTAGACGAAATAGCGATCAGATGGATCAAGTACCGGAAGCTTCAGGGCGCTGTTGGAGGCCCGGTTGGTTTGGAATGGGGAAGTCCCGATTGCCCCTATGACTAGACGAAGGGGGGCGATGCTGGCTCGCTTTGGGGACAGAAGCGGTGCGTTGGGACTATCCATGAGAAATCGAAGTACTCGGCCTGCCAGACTCCTGAGCTCCCGTAATTGTGAGACAGCCCTCCTGACTTATCGCCATTTGAAGGAGGCGATATCAAGATACTCGATGACGTGCTGGAAACCTTGGACACTGGTCAATTGATCAATCGGTCTCCCTTTCAGCGCTTCGTTGGGCGTCTCCAGCCAATGAGCAAGATTTTCCCGGTCGTCGCCAATAGCGGCGACCATGCTATGCCGGAGTTTTTGGAAGAGTTGCGCGACATCTTCTCCGGGATAGCGGTTTGAAGAAGCGATTTCGACCAACTTGTCGCCAGCAACACCGAGCTCCTCGGCTACAGAACGAATAACTCGCTCTTTGTCATTGTCCATACTTCAATAACTCCAGGCTTTCGAACACTTCCTTGATGGCTTCGAGCTTGCCGGTCAAAACGAAATCTAACGGTCTCTGACCGTAGTAGGGTGGGTTTTGATTGATAGACATCATAAAACCGCTGTGGTTTTCCGGGTTCTGGAAGAGCTCTTTTAGGGAGGCGTGAATATTGAGAAGGTAGGAAATCTTCGTCAATTGACTCTGAGCCGTTGTATCGATCGTTTCAGGGGCGTCAACGAGAGCTTGATCAATGTTTAAAATACGGGCTTGATCGGGACCCTCAATACCCCACGCCTGCAAAATTCGAATGGCCGCCTTTAGTCCGGCACGATGCTGCTCGATTGTTGTTTCACCGGGGGCATGGTTCATTGCTGAAAAATACCTCGTTATACAGTCATGTCTGCGTGCGATTTGTGAGGTTCCTTATTGAGCTACCAAGAAAGTCCTTGGCGCCAAGAAAGACCAAAGCATCACACCAAAACCATTCTGAGGCAATTAACCTCGAACAACCCTGTTGCGAATTCCGGGGTATAGCCGTCGGGCGGGTGATCGGGTGTTTCCAGAATTACGCCATCTCAAGCCGCATCTCACCTTGGATTTGGCTCTTTTTATCAGGTTTTCTCTGATCGGCCGTCATTCTTAACCCCTTTCCGAGAGGCTCGCCGATGAATGCACGGTTTTCGCGATCTCCGTTCTAGGTTTTGCCTTTGTCGATTGAAAGAGCTCGAGAGCGCCACCGTAAACGAGCTCAGCCAGCGTTCTTCGCAAACGGTAATGTCAGGGCAATGACACTCCCCGTTAGGCCCTCTGGACCTCCTCAAGCCCCTTCCAGCCGACATGGCGCAACCGGTCATCCGCGACACGCATCTATAAACGATCGTAACCAATGGGACTCGGACGAGGAGGGCTTTAGGTCGTAACCTTTTACGATCCGGACAAAACGTACGACATAGCCGCATTGACCAGTGGGGGGTAACCACTCGTTCGGCGGCCTTGCACCTTTGCTCCTATTCAAGCTCAATTATAACAAGCCAAAATATACGAAATTTGTTGTCGTGTGAGTGAGCAACCCTTCAATATCAGCCCTGTAATACAGGAAAAAGGCAACATTCATAAAGCAATGCATTTGAAATGACGATCTGGCGGTGTTCCGAGCCAACCCGATCGGGACGCCTGCTATTGAATCCGATAGCGCCTCAGCGAACCATCTGTTCAGCTCACTATGATTGGGTCGCAGTTTCACACCATGGTTTGGCCGGTGTCGGATCGAGCCAGTTTGATATGACCACAAAGCAGACCTTTTCAGATGGGGGCCTACCCAATCCGCTATTCGGAAACAAAGCACGCTGAGGTCGCAAAGCGAACGTTCAGATTTAGGGACAACGCCAGCGCACAACGGCGCCCTTGTAATGGAGGCGCAGCCGCAATGTAAAGGGCGTCCGGTGGCCGCAGGCCGCGATTGATGCGCCTTGTTAGGTTGCCATGCCACGCTGATGCCCGATTTTTCTCAGCAGAACGTGTATGGTTGATAAGTAAAAATAAAACATCCAACTTAACCAGATATTCTCGTCGTATAATGTTTTTTGCTTTTCATTTAGATGCCTAATGCCGAAGTTGTTGGCAATATTGAAAAGGTCTCCCTCGTCCTTGGAGGTAAAAAATTCCTTTACCTGTGGGCGCAAGTATTCAAGAACATCCACAAGATCACGGACAGCCTGCCTGCGGTCATCCATGTTTGACCCGTGACGCCTAAAGCGAATAATGGCTGAGTTTATGCGGCCGACGACGTTTGAATCTGTAGATGGGACATCCGCGTTGAATATTGGCTCAAACCCAGCCTCTGCCTTTCTCAGGACCTGCCCCTTCTCAGACAACTCGAAGTGGTTTTCGTAGTGTTGAAGAAGCAGGTTTATGCGGTCTTTGAATACTTTTTTGCCTTCCTCTTGGCTAAAGACTTCCCAGTGCATTCCGCAATTCCCATAGGAGTGCATAGTACCGTCTATTGGTTTTGATACGTGCTGATACAGGAACTCAATCAGATCAAATAGGTCATCTTCGGAGTAAAGGTAATGCTGGTCTGCAATCGGCCATAGGTCCTTTTTGCGGACTGCTAGAAGGATCTCCAAGTCGATGTCTCCAATCTTTCCAGGAACCTGTCCGGCGTCCACACAGTATGAACCCAGTGCCTCATCGAAAAACCCATCACCACGTAATTGGTCGAAAACCTTCTCAAATAGCTCGCAAATATCTCTGAGCGGCAGCCCGTTGGGATTGGGATTCGTACCGGCTCTTTGTGAGAAATATCTATGTGTCACGAATACCTCCCGGCAACCTAACGAGGCTGTAGAAAAACCCGGTTCTGAGTCGTTCCCATTGCCTGGTTCCTAAAATTTTTGTGGCGGCCATCAGCTAGCCGATTATCGTCATTGCGATGTTTAGCCATCAGTTTCGGCCCTTTGACCGTGTCAGTGCCTGTATTACTGGTCTCCTACGGACACCAAAGCGGACCTTTTCCTGAGCCGCGCGACCCCGTTACCTTCCCCTCCGATTCACTCGAAGACCTGACATGGGAATAACTGGCGAAAAACTCTAATCAGTAGTGCAACTAAACGTTGATATTTGCTCAATAACTCCACAATTTCTTTCGGTGCCAAGGTTAAGCTTGTCCTCAAAATCGCAAAAAAGTGGACTGATCCTACTAAACCGCAGGGGAATTTGGGATTTTCTACAGCCTCAACGCCTCATTCTTTCGGCCAAATAAGTTCCTTTACCTTTCTAACGCCTCGAAGGATAGCCGCGGAAATCGTTTCAATTATTCCTCGTTTAGGGAGAGTCCTAGCGTTCTTAGCCGCGATGTACTGATTAATGGCTCTTTGGTCGTTAGACTGTACTCGTTTTATCGCTTCCTTTGAAAAGGCCGCAGCCCAAAATATACGGTTTTCGTTTATGAAGTAATGAGATTGACATTTGTAAGACCAGTTTCCGATTGAGGGATGCAAGGAAACTCTCCCCCCCTTTTCCGTTAGTCGCCATTGAGCTGGGTTAAGCGGCGTGACCACTTCCTCACCACATCCGCAACAGCATTTATGTACAGCAGTCTGAAATTCCTTGCTTATGTAGAGCTTGCCTTCACGCACTGACTCCGCCGGGGGAATGCATTGAACGAAAACTGGTTCCAAACCTTCCAATTTGTTCATTATTCTTCTATGGCCTCTTCTCTGTGCATTGACTGCAATGACATCGTCATTGTCAGGTTATGGGCCTTTTGTTGGTCTTGATAAACACCAAGGAATTGTTTCCAACGAACAACAGCCATCGCAGCGTTTAATGCATTCATGTCCGCTATCTGAATATTGCTGTCGTAGACATTGTCATCGTTGGGAGCGTAATCGAGAAAGCGATCCATATGATCCTTCTTTTCAGGGCTAACCACGGTTACCCTACAGGTCGCTGAAAGTTGTTCCTGCTGCCCCTCAACACTCTGTAGCGTCATCCCAATGCCGGTATCTATGAACGCTATTCCACGGTCCGCCAGAAATTCACAAATTACCTTTCGCGAATCGCCGTCGTCGATGCAGACAAAAACAAAGTCGAAGGATTCTAGCTCCGTAAGTGTGTCGCCAGAAACCTTATAGGGATGACTGACAATTCCCTTCCGAAAGCTCCCGTACTGCTCTTGGAAAAACACTGCTTTCAATTCGTTTCGGTTGATATTTTCAATCGTTGCGGCACCCGGTGATCGGAAAGCATTGTGCGATTCGAAGGTGTCGCCGTCGAAAAGATGGATCTCTGCTACCGGTGTTTTTGCTATTAAATCGAGCACGTAACTGCCAGTCCCCCCGACACCGACTATCGCCACTTGATAATCTCGAAATCGTTGAGAAAGGTTTGTAATACCAGAACGACAGGATGCAGTGTCTGGATAGCGAAAAACGGATTCAGGATCACGGTTTGCTCGAACCTTTCCCGTCCGACCATCTACGTTGGGAGCAATCTGCTGGGCTTCTGCACTCAATAAGCCGTGATAATGGCTAATCAAATCGTAGAAATTCTTGGGAACCTGATTGTTGGGTTTATTTGAGAGGTAATGATTCCCAACAAAACCTTCACACAATTTCCGATCCGCTGAACTATTGATTAAGCCGTGCATTGGCTTACGAGACGCCGCATGGTGCGGCGTCTCGCCATGGAGCCATATGGTGTGCCCTTTTGGCGTTGCTGATACTCCCTCGACGCGGTTCCCCGTGTAGGGCGCCGCAAGGACCCCCCAGCACACCTCGCCACAATGATTAACGTAAGGGACTCCGTGCACCAAGAGATGTTGGTGCAGGAGCTCAAGCTCGTAGCCCTCTTTGAGCAGTTGCTCGACGCTAGGATCAGGATCGGTTAGTACGGCTGACATCGAACTTCATCCCGTTAACAAGTTTGATAGAACCGCCTTCAGCAAGGGAGCCGTCGGACATGTTGGGTCCGGTATATTTGACCGAGAACAGTACTCCGTCTGTTGTGCCGCCCGGATTAGCCAACGCGACCAACTCGGTGTAGGTAATGGTGTCGCCGTCGTAGGCTGTTGGGCGACCATTGATAAAAATATGTTTGGCCTTCTGCTGGCCAGGAGCATTCTCGTTTGCGCTCATATCATGGATACCTCTGTGGTTCTGGACGTTTTCAGGTCCGCACGTTGTCTGCTAGCTTGATCTGGGTTAACTTTGGTTAACCCAAATATTTCGTCGTTGGCATCAAGTGCCCTCAATAACCCATACTCTTCCCAAATAAAAAGTGCCGATCTTTCTCCACTTTTTTCTTAAGCGGAGTATTGCAGGACTAGGACGATTCGATTCTGTGACCAGTGAGATGTCCCAGCCGGCGCATTACACCTTTGCCGAAGTCCAGCAGTTGTTGGGAACACTTACGACTGCCGACATCGCTCGCCTATTACAGGCCTATCGCATTAGCGGATGCGACGCCCGCGCAGGCATGTCGTCGAATGATGTGCTTTCGGAAGTCGCGCAGGCGGTATTGACGATGGAGAGGGCCTGGCCGCGTCGTACAGAGACGATTCCATATTTGCTGATGACCGGTCGAAGCGTGATCTCAAACGAGGAGAAAAAGTACTCTCGCACCGAGAGTACTGATTCAACCCGAATTGAAACGGGTGATATCGCGCTTCAGAAACCGGAGCTTTCGGCAGATCACTCTATGCGGTCGCCGGAAATTCAGGTTGCGAAGGCACAAAAAAAGTCCACCATGAATGAGTGGATCGACAGAATACGCCAACTGTTTGTCGACGATGAAGACGCGAAATGTTTTCTTACTCAAAAATTGGCAGAGTTGAAAAAGGCAGCCATTCTTGTTGCCTGTAACTTCACCGACCAAGGTTACCGAGCAGTAGAAAAACGTATTAAAGATAAGGTACGGAAGAGGTTTCCCAAAGGCCTCCCTTGGTGGGAGATACAGTGATGAATTTTGAGCTTATAAAACAAATCAATGAATACGTGACCGAATCTCTATTGGAAGCCGAAGAGCAAGAAATTCTTTCTTGTATAGACTCCCCTGACTATCCCTCGAGTCAAGATATTAGTGAAGCTTCACAACTCATTCAGTCAGCGATTCAAGAAAGCAAACGTCGGCGCCTCGCAGAGAGGCAAGCAGCATTTGCTGCTCACCAAGCCAGCCATGCAGATTCTTCCGAGGGCAGCAGACGGAGAACGGCGTCGGAGATGGTCGCCGACATTGCCAAGGCACTTCAGAATAGGGATAACGTCCCGCAGGGGCTGCTTCTAGCCTTCAGGGAGCAACAAAACAATGCCACCGATGAGGATGTCGCAAGAATCTGGCGAGATTTGGTTGCACTGGGTCTGATTGAACCTGACGACACAGACTCCGACCGATGAAGTTTAAACGTGCTCCGGAACACATCCTCAGAGAGATCGGGATCGATAGCCCGGATGAGATTGATTTGGATTTAATCGCGTTTGATTTGAATGCAGTGGTTAAGCGGGACCGATTGCCAGGGTGTGAAGGACAGATCGTTGGTACAGACACTCGTGCAATTATTACGATTAACAATGAGTCTGCACCGCAGCGCCAGCGATTTTCTCTTGGGCATGAAATAGGTCATTGGATAAATGATCGTGGAAAGAATCTAAGCTACCGATGCACTGACTCCGATATGCGTCAGCACGCGATCTCGCGTCACAATTTCAAGCAGCAAAAAGAAGTTCGTGCAAATCGATTCTCCGCTGAGCTTTTGATGCCTGGTTATCTTTTAAAACGATATTTACCTGCAAGGGAAATCAGCGTGAGTACGGTTAATTACCTCTCTCAGCTATTTGACGTTTCGAGGACGAGCGCTTCGATACGATTAGTCGAGGTTTCCGATCTTCCATGCATGCTTGTTTGCTGGGATAAGCAAGGCAGACGAAAGTGGTTCTCTCGCAATCCCATCGTACCCGACTCGATCTGGCCTCACAGACAGATTCTAAGACCACATGAGGTTTTTGGAGAGTCTAACGCCCTGACCGTGGATGCGGATAGGTGGATCGACGGGGCCGCGGCTGCGAATTCCACTATCACTGAGAGCCAATACACGAATGGCTATGACCTGTTCTCTTTGATTTGGTGGCCGGATGAATCGGCTTTAAATCAGGAGCCTGACGAATAGCAACATGAGAACTCTTTAGACACCCGGACATTATGGGATGAGTGCCAAGATTTTCGTGGGGTATACGTTTAGGTCTAGGCCATATTAGCTCAAACATCGCATGCATAGGTCGTATCCAGACATAGCTGGCTTTCCGCAATGTGCGCATTGGTTATTTGGTTGTTGCCCGTAGGGCTTAGATGCTTTCAGCTTGGGTTGGGTTCCGCTTTCTGCGAGCTCAGCAGGGCCGGTGCTAGCTAGGGAATTTCTAAACTTCGCTAGTTTTGAAACTGGGTGGTACGCCCTTTCGATAGCCTCGGCAGAAAATTCTAAATCTTTCCCATTGGGACGTTTCTTGTTTTTCGTTTTTCTTTGTTTGCGTTTTGCCAGCCTTTTTTGTCGATTCGCCTTTTTCTTTTCGGCTTTCTCAAGTTGCTCCGAGAGTTTTTTGGACTCTACTTCCCGATCGTCAGCTTTCTTTGGCTTCCGGCCTTTGATCATCGGCTTGGGTACCGGACGTTCAAATAGTTTCGCTAGCTGCTCTTTGAAACTCTTCATCTTCCACGCACCCGAGAGAGTTTTTAGAAAATGGAGACCATTGCTTTGAGCGAAAGCATGTAAGGCCACCGCCTAAATCGTAGGAGATATTCCGGAAAACAGCCAGTAGCTTGTAAAGCGCTCATTACAATATTTCTTGTATGTCCTGCTTCCTCAGACTTTACCTCTATGGTAATTGCCGCGAGAGTGATCGTCTGCCAATCCAAGCCATCCTAAATAGGTTAATTTGACGCAGTAGAAAGGCCCGCTTTCCAATGGAAGCATGGATCTTTAAAAAAGGCTTACTAATGTTCGCTTTTGTTTAGGGAAGGTCTGAATAACCGCTGATTTTTGCCGATCTTGGTTTTAACCGGCAAAAAATCGAAGATTCAGACACTATTTCCATTTATTTGTGTGTTTTTTGCCCGTTTCCCGCCATTTTGGCGAAAAACAGGCGCACTGGCCCTACGCCAGCATGTATTTTTCACCGATCAGCAGGTTGCTGAACGCGGCCAGCAAATGCAGCCGGTTATTGTTCTTTGCAAGGCCGCGATAGCGGACCTTGCTATAACCGAAGACCTGCTTAATGTACCGGAAGGGATGCTCCACTTTGGCACGAACACTGGCTTTGATTTTCTCGGCTTTCAGCTTGTCGGCATCCAGCGTCTTCCGGGTGCCAGGTCGTTTGGCAATGAACCAGGAGACGTCTTCGCGGTGCTTATGCTCATCCCGATTTTGAATGCCAAGGTAACCGGCGTCGCCGAAGACTCGTTGTTCTTCTCCGTGCAGCAGCTTGTCGGTGGGCACGATGTCGTGAACATTAGCCGCGGTGGTATCGATGCTATGAATCAGTCCCAGCGTGTCATCGACACCAATGTGCATCTTCATGCCGAAGTGCCATTCGTTGCCCTTTCTGGTCTGGTGCATTTCTGGATCGCGCTTGCCGGTACTGTTCTTGGTCGAGCTGGGAGCAGAAATAATAGTGGCATCAACAATGCTGCCTTCGCGCAGCATCAGGCCATTTTTTTCCAGGTGTTTATTCACCTCTTTAAACAGTGCCTTGCCAAGACCGTGTTGCTCCAGGAAATGCCGGAAGTTAAGAATGGTGGTCTCGTCCGGCAATCGGTCCAGCTTCAGGCCGGCAAAGTGCCGCATGGATTCGATCTCGTACAGAGCGTCTTCCATGGCCGGGTCGCTGAGGTTATAGAACAACTGCATGCAGTGAACTCGCAGCATGGCAGACAGCGGATACGGAGGTCGTCCGTTCTGGCCCTTGGGGTAATAACGGGCTACCTTCTTCTCCAATTGCTTCCAGGGAATCAGCTTGTCCATCCGTTCCAGAAAGATCTCACGACGCGTTTTGCGCTTCTTGGTCTGGTACTCGGCTTCGGAGAACGTGATCTGATCCATGGTGGCAACGAATCCTATGTGGTTGGCGATGGCCGTATTATCGCTGATTTCGAGACTTATTCAGAGTCTCCTTAGGTATCGCCCGGGATGCGGGAGGTCGCAAACCGGACATTCATGTTGGACGATCACAGCCTTCTGATGAACCGCTGTTCGAGGCGGGGGAAGTCCAGTATAGCCCCGTCATTCCTCATCACCTCCACCGGTCACATCCAATCGGTAGCAACAAGTTTCCTGACACTCAAGTTACTTACTTTATTACTTACTTTATTACTTACTTTCTTTCTTTGTTCGTCTTTATGTTCTAATATTTAGTACCAGTCTGACATCAGGAAGTGGTTATGCGCCCAGTACAATATCCGAATGAAAAAATTATTGAGGCCGGCACGAGGATACAAGACGAAGGGCGAACGGTGACCGCTTTCGCGATTCGTAAAGCCATTGGAGGTGGGGATACCAAAAGGATCGCTCAAGTTTGGTATCAGCATGTGACCGAAGCGACCAATGATGAATCTCCAGTGCCAGACCTTCCGGTCGAAGTCGAGGAAGCGTTTGCTGCAGGTAGAGAACGCTTCGGGGACTATCTTCGGTCAATTGCAACGGAGATTAACAAAGTCTCTAATCGTGCGGCAGACCGCCGAGTGGCCGACATGACGCGAGATCTTGAGGCTGTAAAGAGGCAAGCGGATGCTGAAATGGCCGACTCTAGCGCTATGATCGAAGAGCTTGAGGATAAAAATAGGGATCTCGAAAACAAAGTCGATCAACTTGAGGAGGATCTGGGTATTGCCTGTCGGCATCGCGATGAGCACAAAGAAAGAGCGGACAAGGCCGAGGCAAAGCTTTCACAGTCAGGTGGCATGGAAGCTCTTCTAAAGCGTATCGAGAAGCTAGAGCACAGCAGTAAGTGAATCGAGTGGTCTCATAATAAAACGGAATTGTACTGTGACTTTTTCATGTCACTTTCCGTTTGCCGCATTGTAGGCCAGAGAACTCTAATTACGCATGCCCCGGTTTTAGGAGATGGTTACAGTGTACCTTGGTGCTCGTTAATTGTAGCCCAACCGCTCAAGATCGATTTTCTCCTGAGCACGAGCAAATTCTCTTTACTCGGCCCTCTCGTACTATATTACTTTGCAGTTCTTCTCATACTCGCTAATTCATACACAGAAAACGGTCGTTTGTTGGACGTCTTCACCACCCCCTCAAAAACCCCGCTTTTTACCTTGTTTAGCGATCAACAATCACGTACAACAATCTATGACTAGAAAAGGTGCCTTTTATGATCATAGGTTATGCGCGTGTTAGCACTCAGGATCAAAATTCCGAACTCCAGGTGGATGCCCTGGAAAAAGCAGGGGCTGAACAGGTCTTCCAGGAAAAGTTGACCGGCAAGCTCCGAGAACGACCTGTGTTGTCGCAGTGCTTGCGTACTCTGAGGAAGGGAGATGTTTTAGTTGTTTGGAAACTTGATCGGCTGGCCCGATCACTGAAAGACCTCGTGGAGATCGTCCAGGATCTTCATGGTCGCGAAATCGGTTTCAAATCACTGACGGAATCCATCGATACCACCAGTTCAGGCGGTCGCCTGGTGTTTCATATATTTGGTGCCTTGGCTGAGTTTGAACATGATCTGATTCGAGAGCGGACCATCGCTGGGCTGAAGGCGGCCCGGGCCCGAGGTCGAAAAGGCGGAAGAAAACCGGCGATGTCGGATGCCGACGTGAAGAAGGCGGCGGCCATGCTGTTAGACCCGAACATCACGAAAAAAGAAGTGGCTGAACATTTTGTCGTAGCCAGAACCACCCTGAATGCTTCGCTCAACCGCCTGAAAAAAGGGTAACCCTCCTCTTAATAAAGGTATAAGGCTCAAGACGGCGCCACTGGGGCCTTTACCTCGTAGATTCCTTGTTGATTACACTACCTATATCTCTCAACCTCCAACCTTGGTGTAGAGACCGGCGGGTTATGCTTCGGTCCTCGATGATTCGTGACTACTTTAGATACATCTGTTGGTAAAAAGGCAAGATAACGCTGCGGTGAAGCCGGAGGGGGGCGAAGCGGCAGAATTCCTTAATGGCCTGCTGGGTGCTTGCGCCGATCTCCTTAACCCGCAGCAAATGATCCGCGAACTCAATCAGCTCCTGACAGCGTTGTGTCTCGGCGGTTAGGGCGATCCAAGCAAACAGCTCCCTCTTACTGTCCCTCTCCTCTTGGGTGCTGGCAATCGCCCCCAGAATATTTTCAATCCGTTGGGTGGCGTAGTACATCTGAATATGCGCATACTCCTCGCTGCGCAGGAAACTATAGACCCTGGGACCTGCCTCTTCAGTATCCTCAAAGAAGTGGTCTCGGTAGAACGCCTCCTCCCGCTGGTACCAATCCAGCAGCTTCGGCGAAGGTTCGCGGAGGCCTTTACCGCTATCCTGCCAAAAAAAAGTAATGTGCTTCAGTTGGGTCTTACGAGCATCTAAATTGACGGGATCATCCCAGTAGCTGTAGGGAATGGGTTTCTCAAGGGCATCGGCAAGTGGGATTCCGGCGAGCCCCCACAACACCCCAGCAATCAGGTACCGTTTCATAATTTCTCCTACCTTATCTCGTTCCAGCATAGCCCGGCACGGCTTAACCTGCAGAATTCCATTGCTGATTTCCGGTATTTCCACCCATTCGCTGTCAACATTAAATACTCTGGGCGGAGCCGCGTTAGGTCTGGACAGTGCCCTTGCCGGTTGGGACGTTGTCGTTTACTTTTCTAATGACAACACTCGCCGATCCTAGCCGGGGCATTTTTAACGGGGAGAAACGCTTCAATGAATACCGCCGACTATAACTTCAGAGACCGGGAATTCATTCAGCTATATACCACCAATGGACAAGAACTCTATCTTCGCGCCGACACCGTCACAGCTTTTGAAGAAGTCGAAAGCAGTCAAAACGATATGTTGAAATCAGTGGTTTATATCGAGGGTTCGAGCCAAGGCTTCGAAGTCAAAGAATCCTGCGACGACATTCTTTACTATCTAAGCATTTGCCAACGGTGCCGAGAGCAAGGCCGAGAAAACGACCAGTAATCTCTCCTCACCGCCTACAAGCGTATTTGCGTTCCAACACGCCTGCTGCTGATCACCGACTGCGCATAAGAACCGAATTATGGTAAACCTGCGTTTCCGATCCGGGGCTTCTTTTGGGGAGTGTGAGCCGCTGGATGATAACTGCTAGCTTCAAGGTCAGGGAAATCACTCCTCAGCTTGGATATATTGCACGAGCATTCGACCAAGTGTCGTGACACTGAAGCGATTACCTTTCTGCTCGACAATCCCGAACCGCTGCAGAGTCTGCTTGTAGCTCTCCTGAAGCGCTGCCTTCGCCAATTGTTCCTGAGAAGCCCCCATTGTTTTGCTTACCGGCTCCAATATTTCTGGGTGCTGCTCCACCCATTCTTTATGGGGGCCATCTCCAAAGACCGGATTCATAGAATAGTAAATCAACCAAATGATCTCCGGATCTGTTAGTTCTCGGTAGATATTGAGCAATTTTCGGCTTTCTTCGTATCGCAACTCTTCGGTTGATAGGGCTCTAGCAACCAGGCGTCCAAGACGCTTTTTGCGGTCTGCAGATACTGCCCTGGATGCCTGAACGAAGCCTTCCTCCAAGAGGTCCAAACCTTCTTCGGTTTGAAGGTGTTGCTCAAAGGTATCCAGTCGCCCGTGAATGCTTGCGACTTCGGAGTCAAGCTGTTTCAAAAAGGCGACTATGCGGTCCAAACGCAAATCTGGAATGATGGTTGTCATCACTTCAGAAATGAGGGTTCCGACAACTGGAAGCGCGCCAGCAGCACTGTTGGCGATACTGACCAACCTATCCCGTGTATTGGAATCCAAAGTTTTCTGGTCGAGATTGCGCATAAATCTGTTATCGATTGTGACAAGCATTAGCGCAGAAGAAGCAGCCATCCACATTGTCATATTTTTGTCGAGCCGCTTCGAGAGCCTCCCTGCATGATGAGAACATGCCCAAATAGGTGCGATTCAGAATTTCAGGCATGAATTGGCAACCCTCTTTATGCACCTCATGCTCACCGGTATTTTGTGCATTGTCGTTTCCGTAATAGTGTTCCACTGAAGCCTCCTTGGCTTAACTGTCTCAATCCAGAATAGACAGCTTGCTACTATTTCGCCAGATTGGGGCCTGCGCCGGCGCGCAGCAGGCATCCACACGGTGATCCGAAGGACCGGATTCCATAAATTGTTGCTCTTATGGCCGCCAGTCTCAGGACGCCCACGCATTGCTCTCGCTAAATATGAAAGGAAAGCGATCACTCCCGATATATCCTAAGCGTTAACAAATAGTTACTTAAAAAATTGTCCATTTTGACATTTGCCGTCGATACTTCACTGAGTTCGAATTACGCTGCAATCTTGTGTCACCACGTATATTCATCGTCTTTCGCGGCATTCTCGACAAAAATAATCTTTATTCAGAGCGGGGATCGTCATCCAGTGATCAGCTCAGAGTTACTCTGGAGATTGCGCGTAAAGGGCATTCTGAGAAGAACCCCATCTGTCAGCAGAGCATGGCACCATGAGCGACATTGAATTTTCTGTGCTGGAAGCGCAGCAAAACATCCATGAGTTGATCGCCCAGCAACATCCGCTGGAGCAGACGCTGGACGCCATAGCTGACTGGGTCGGCAGCATGATGCCTGGCGCACTGGTTTCCATCATGCAGTTTCATCCCGCCTCCAACAGCCTCAGCCTGATGCCCAGTGACCGATTCTCGGATCGTTTTTACCAGGCCATGCAGGATATTCAGGTGGCTGAGAATATGGGTACTTGCGGTACTGCGGCCTTTACCCACCAACCGATAATCACAGACAACATTCAGAAGGATCGCCGCTGGACGGGCTTCCATGAGATTGCCGAGGCAGAGGGTGTTCGTGCCTGCTGGTCCATGCCGATTCTCACCTCGAAGAACGAGCTCCTGGGCACCTTTGCCACCTACTACCGCGCTCCAGCCACCCCAACTGCAGGTGCTCAGCGCAACCTGGCTCGGGGCGCTGTCCTGGTCGCCCTGGCCATTCTTCGACACCGGGATGCTGAGATCCATCGGACCCTCTCCGAATGGCACCGGACCCTGTTCGACAACCATCCAGACGGTGTATACACATTCGACCTCGATGGTCACTTCCAGAGCTGTAACGACGCACTGGAAGGAATTTCCGGCTATTCGGCGGATAGCGTGCATGGCCTTCACTTCAATCTTTTTATTGAACCTGATTACCGCGCAGAGGCCCAGGCGGCATTCAACAGAGCCCGAAACGGTGAAACCATCACCTACGAAACTATGGGCACTCACGCCTCCGGCCACCCCTACTTCCTGGAGGTTACCAACTTCCCGGTCACCATCCAGGGCGAGATCGTCGGCGTCTATGGTCTTTGCCGGGACATTTCCGATCGCAAACACCAGGATGCGGACCTGCATCTGCTCAAGCGCGGCATTGAAGCAAGCCCGAACGGTATGCTGATGGTGGACGCGCGAAGCCCAGACATGCCGGTGGTCTATGCTAACCCCGCGTTCACTGAAATGACCGGTTATGACCACCACGAAGTCATTGGGCGTAACTGCCGTTTTCTTCAGGGAGAAAACACCGCTCCGGAAGCGCTCGAAACCATACGGCGGGGGCTGCATGACCAAGCCGAGGTCAATGTCGAACTGATCAATTACCGAAAGGACGGTACGCCTTTCTGGAATCACCTTCGGATCAGCCCAGTGTTCGACCATGATGGCCTATGCACTCATTTTATTGGCACTCAGCAGGATATTACCTACCAACGGGAGCAGGAAGCCCAGATTACCTACCAAGCCACCCATGACCTACTCACTGGCTTGCCCAATGAAGCCTCGTTTCAAGAGACGCTGCGTGAGTCACTGATTATGGATGGTGGGGGTGGAGCGTTAGCTGCCCTGTATCTGGACCTGGACGGATTCAAGCCCATCAATGACGAACTGGGGCACCATGTCGGCAACCAGGTGCTCATAACCATTGCCCGGAGACTGGTAGACCTAACGGCACCTGAGGCGACCGTTGCCCGGTTGGTTGGGGATGAGTTTGGTGTGCTGCTACCTGGGTACACAAACCGCAAGGAGGTCGTTCAACTGGCCGAGCGCATACTGGTACACCTTGCACAGCCAATTGACCTGGACGGCCAGATGATTCAAATCAGTGCCAGTATCGGGATCGCCTGTAACTGCACGCCTCTGGACGCCCCCCATGGATTGCTCCAGTTTGCAGACATTGCCCGGGAGCGGGCCAAACGGCAGGGCAAAAACACCTGGCAATGGCACAGTGGCCAGAAAGCCGAGCGCAGCCGGCACAGCGTGAACCTGAGGCATGATCTTCACGCCGCGCTGAGGGAAAACCAGTTTGAGCTCCATTACCAGCCCCTTGTGGACGCTGTCACGGGACGCATGCGCAGTGTTGAAGCTTTGGTACGGTGGCATCACCCTGCCCGGGGCATGATCTCTCCCGGTGAATTCATTCCCTTGGCCGAGCAGACTGGCCAGATCGTGCCCCTCGGCCTCTGGGTCCTCAAACAGGCCTGCGTAGAAATAGCCGACTTCAATGCCCAGCGGGAAAGGGGACTGCGCGTTGCCGTCAACATTTCATCGCTCCAGTTTATCCGTGACGGCTTCCTGGATGACGTCCGCCGAGTACTTACAGAAACTGGCCTTCCGCCACAGCTGCTGGAACTGGAAGTGACCGAAAGTGTTTTGCTGGACGGGGCGAAGCCCGTGATCGAGTTGATGGAAACCCTGAAAACTCTGGGCGTACGTGTGGCACTGGATGATTTCGGGACCGGCTTTTCCAGCCTAAGCTATCTTCGGGATCTGCCCACTCACAAGGTAAAACTCGATCGAAGCTTTGTGGAGAAAACCACGACAGATCACCGGATAGCCGCCATCGTTCAGGGCGTGATTACCATGGCCCACCACATGGATATGATCGTGGTTGCGGAAGGGATAGAAACCCGAGAGCAGCAGGACGACCTGGCCCGCCGGCACTGCGATATCCTGCAAGGCTACTTGTTTGCCCGGCCAATGCCCCTGGCGGAATTGAAAAAGCTACCTGATGTCTTGCCGGTGGATCCTGCGACATGACGATACTGCCTATATGCCCGGCTCTAGCCAGACTGCGGCTGAAGCTTTATCCAGAACCCCCGGCCGACTTTGCTGCAGTCGTATAGGACAGGAAGGGAGTCGTGGGCGGGCGGAAAGAAGCGGCTACCCGCTACAACCGGGCTCTGCCAACTCTTGCTGCGCATAATCTGAGGTTATGTTCATTTGGAGGGGAGACCATTCGCAGTAGTATATACTACTGATCTCTTTGCTCTAAGTGGTCCCGACCTCAGTCCGCCTCCAGGATTTCCGCTTCTCCCGTTCGTCTCAAATCATTCGCGTTACTCACAGGCTCGCACACCAACCGCGCCGGGATATGGGGCTTCATCAGTTTCTGAAACGCATCGACTTGGTGGAACTCTGAATCCAACCAAAGATCAAAATCGTCCGACCGAAGCATCAGCGGAATGCTCTTTGGGTGAATGTGACTAAACCTGGGGTGCGGTGGAAGTGTAATGACCGTAAAAGAATTCACGGTTTCGTCTCCAAATTTCCAGGATTGCCACAACCCGGCTAAGGCCGCCGCCTCGTTTTCCGGGTGGATGTTGTAGACCTGCTTGCCCTTCCATTCATGGAACGCACTCACCGGGAGAATACAGCGTTTGGATGGATACGCTTTTTTCCAGAGCGGGCTGCTGGTCAGCCTGTCACTTCGGGCGTTGAAGGTCTGAAATTTTGGATTCGGTCGATAGCCGTTCCCCGTGGGCCGAGGCTCAATCAATAAAGACCAGATGCCCCTTAAAAGACGGCGATTGCCGGCGGCTTCAATGACGAACTCACCGACGCCCCCGGGCGGCACGTTCAACTGCGGGGTCGGCACTGTTCCTGGCAGCTTCAGTTGGCCCATCAGAACCCGGATCTCTGGAGAATCGGTGACGTTGTATCGACCACACATGTACGCCTCTCCCTGAATGTTTATTGACTGATCTACCACAACAATAAATGATTTCAGGACCGACCGCTCAGTTACTAGCTGATGCTCGACGTTTAAAGGTTGCCGATGTCACCTGACTCCAGGGAGCGCGTTCCAGTCTGTTGTGTACGCTGGCGATAAATACCCTCTTCGCATGGTATGCGCGGCTGGGCCAGCCGCTCTTGCCATAAAAACAGTGGCCCGGGATCTTCGGTTGATTTCATCCATGACCGTCATCAGCCTCTCGGACTTGCCACTATCAACATTATCGGTAGTGGCTGACTCAAACAGATCCTCTTGCAGCCCCGTGGCATCCACCAGCTCACTCAGCAATACTCCAGCCTTTGCGTAGTTGTACCCGGACCGATATATGGATCGAAGCTGGGTTAGTGTTCTCTGAACAATCACGCGGGAATCCTGTGTTGGATTCACCAACCTGACGGATATGCTTCTGGAATACTGAGGTTCGCCGGGGCGGAACGGGTTGGTCCGGATGAACACCATCAGCTCACCCGCATACTGCTGGCCTTTCCGGAGTTTTTCAGCGGCTCGGGTGGCGTACTGCGCCACGGCGGCTTCGAGGTCCGGCAGTGTCCGAATTGGCTGGCCGAAGGATCGAGAGAACATGATCTGCTTCTTCGGCGCGGGTGCATCCTCCCAGACAAGGCAGGAAATGCCGTTCAGTTCACGGGCGGTTCGTTCCAGCACCACGGAGAAGCGTTTGCGCAGCGTCACCAGGTCGGTATCAGCCAACTGCAGAGCCGTTGTAAAGCCCATAGCCTGCAGTTTGGCCGAAAGCTTGCGCCCTACACCCCATACCTCCTCAATGGGCACATGGGCCATCAGACGCCGTTGTCGAGCCGGGTCCGTCAGATCAACAACGCCACCCGTCGCTGGATATTTCTTGGCAGCGTAATTGGCGATCTTGGCCAGCGTCCGGGTCGGCGCAATGCCAACACAAACAGGAAGCCCGACGTTCCGATATACGGCATCCTTCACCTGCCGGCCAAACGCCTCAAAAGATACCACTCGCTCAATTCCGGTGAGATCTAGAAACGCTTCATCGATGGAGTAGATATCAACTCGTGGCGCCATGGCTTCCAGGTTGGTCATAACCCGTCGGCTCATATCACCGTAGAACGCGTAATTGGAAGAGAAAACCTGGATGCGGTGGTGGCGGATTTCCCTTTTGATCAGATGGGCGGGCACGCCCATTTTATTAGTACTGTAGTTACATGTAACAAACTTATAAGTGATTGAAAAGATTCAAAAGAGTCGAGGTTACACTTTTCCCGGTTTTCACTCTGATAATGTGACAATATTGTGGCCGGTTCTGGCCGTAGATTACCTGCATAATTCGGCAGTTAAGGTCGCAAAGCGAACATTCGAGCAGATCGATTAAGAACCGGACCAGGAACTGCTTGAGGCGAAGTACAGTCACTACCAGCCGAATGTATTTCTGCTCGATTACTAATAATATTAGAATTTTTCACCCTTAGAGGCGTCGTTAAGGTAATACTTATCACCTGTCGAAATACTTCTGTAAACAGCTTGCAGATATGTCGAAAGATTATCTGTCGAGCTTTTCAGTTCATTGTCAGCTAGCTTTTTAAGAAGTTGATAATCCAATAGCTCAGACAGTGATTCTTCAGATATTTCCGCATACGGACCGTTCGTTGAATCACTGCCACACCGGCCTATAAGCTTCGCGACCTTTTCTAGGCCTGATTCTTCACTTAGCCACCGGCTGAAAACTTGCTTGGCTTTCTCTTTAGACGCGCGATAAAAAACAAAATAAATATGTGAAGCATGAACAGAGTCTACAAGATTTCCTTCCAATAATTCACTCATTACCAAGCCAGACCAGAGCTCGATATATTCTTCGCTCTTCTCTTTTGGCAACCACTGCTCTTGCTTAAATCGCGGGTCGTCTGTTTCTATCCTTCCTATCTGCAACAACAAGCGACGCGTTATATCTGCTGTAATCGGAAGTGCTTTTTGCTCTTCAAGAAGCCCGAAAAGAAAACTTTCTTTTTTATCTGAATTCTCAATAATTGAAAACGTCAACCACATAATGCTTCGATAAAGATCAAACTTAAAAAAACCATGAAACTCGTCTTCGTGTCTTTTAATATAATCCGAATCAAAAAAGACATAGTACATCGCCTTCAAAGAATGAAACGCGTCCTCTTGGCTTGCCTTTTCTATATTCTGTTGCAGAAGCTCGAATAACCTCTCCACAAATTCTTCATCAATTGCTTTCTTCAAATACTCTTCACGATCAATAGTTCCGCTTAGAAACGAAACTATCTCCGTATCTGACACTGAACCAGGTGGAACCTGATAATGAAGGGCCGTATACAAACGTTTCTCCGACGCTACCCGTCCACATTTATCGTAATCGGAGCCGTACATTGAATAAGCGGTATCATCGAGAAGAGGAAACAATTCTTTTAATATCCCTCCTATATAGATAGAATCTTTTTCAGAACACTTCGCGAGAACGGCTTCTCTTTTTCCTTTATTTATTTCTATAACCTCTTCCCGCTTTTCAAAAGAAATATCGTCATCAAATTTTCGGCCGACATACAATTCGGGGGAGTCTTTAATTGATTGATATATTTCGTGGCTCTTTATGGCCAAAATAGATAGGCAGTACAAGTCTGTGAAGCAAACCTTACCCTCGGTCTGAGCAAGCACAAATCGTAAATGATTGAAAATCCTTTTTAGCTCACGAGGGCTTCTTATAAGATGTTTTGCATAACGATGATATAAATAACTCAATCTTTCCTGGTCGCGCTCAAAGCTATCTGTTAAAGATTTTTCCGATAAATTTTGGAGCTCGATATTGGCTAGATTCTGAAGATCACGATGGGCTATAATAGGCAAAGGAATTCTTAGCTGAACTACTTTATCTATATATTGACTTGATTTGTCAATACCCTGCTTTTCAAGCGATCTTGCGAGATAAGTCGGGTCAAATGACAATAAAAAGGATGTACCCGGAAAATCGGCTACGGCCTTTACCAGCCTAATCACTTGGAATGCTTCATCTGGAGTCAATCGGTCAATGTCGTCAATAACAACGACTATTGATACTCCCAGATTTTCTAGAATAGAGTTTATCTTTTTCTTTCTCCCAAGCAGATCAAGTTCTCTTAATTTACTAATCTTTTTAGTGGCGCCACCAACCGCACCGAAAACCCCTTGAACTGTTGAAGCCCATGGTTCCACTCCAGGAATGAATTTCATGGCGTTAAATAGCTTTGAGTACGCCAATAACTCCCTAGAGGCCTTTAATCCTTCTTTTGGCCTATCTGGTATATTGAGTTGCGCGGAAAACTGAACCAAAAAATCTTGTACTAAGGCCTCTGCTTTCCCCGCCAACCATGGATTATACTCCACTATTACAGGACTATTTTCCTGTTGTGATAAAGTTCTTTTAACGAGATTAATTACAGAGGTTTTTCCATAGCCCCAATCGCCTTCAAGAGATACTGTCATACAGTCATCAGTGGGTGCTACGAGAAGTATTTTTGCCAAACGCTCAGAAAATTCCTTTCTACTCAAAAGGTCAGGATTTTCCTCTTCGCCGCTAATCGGCTGATCATTATGGTAACTTCCCATGAACTTATTTTCCCTTTCTATTCTTTACTTCTAGGACGAAAAGTGGCTTTGACTTGAACGAGCCTTGCGCCATGGATAAGCCGCCTCTTTGGGGCGCCGCCACCAAACTGTGGACTTCCAGAATAAATTAGACACGCCCCGTCAGAACCCTATCGGTGCCCTACCAACCAAGGCCACTGTGCAACCATACCATGGCCCTGAATCCAACAATGGGACGTTGGGTCTTCTTTCCTATAATTATCTTCGCCATCGCCATTTCCTTCAGAGGAGTGATCGATTCGAGCCTATTTAATTGGCGCATGTCCATTATTGGCCACGACGAAATTCGAACGCCCGAAATAAACCCGATATCAGCGGTGTTCGCCGAATCGGAATAATTATTCCACTTATCGTTAGTCAATCCGCTTAAGCGCTTCGCCAATCGTCAAAATTTAATCGAAAGCCGATTCTAAGCTGAGAGCTGCAAATATTCACTTTTGTTTAAGCTCCGGCACTCATTCAGAAAAGACGGTATCCATCCAGCCTCGGATGAGGAGGGCTGAAGATTATACTGTTTCACAACACGGAGAAATCTCGCCACATAACCACACTGGGCTGACGGTGGCAGCCATTCGTCCGGGCCCTTGGCGCCTTTGCTGCGATTCAAGCCCAGTTATACGAAGTAGGCATAACTGATTTTTGTTGTTAATTTTTCTCGAACCTCTGAAATCCATGCACTGCTCAGCTTTTTTACAGCAACATTTTTTTGCAACGTTATTTCGACCATCATTGATTCTTAGTTTCAACTCAGCCCGCAACATTTGTTCGTGCGCTCCACGAGACAAATCTAGGGTTGGCATAACGGCTGTGAGCGTAGACAGGACAATGCCAGAGAGAGAAGAGTTCAGTTCAGACATGAAGTGGGCACCCCAGCAGTAAGGGGATGACCGCCACCGTCGCTTTTCACCTCACCCAAGTTGGTCATTGAAATAGCCTTGAGTGCCCTGTTGAGCCATGGCATCCACAATCCGCCCGACACCCTGGATATAGGCGGCTGTGCGCAAGGGTATGGCTTTCTCCTCCGCCAGGTTGAAACAGGCATTCGCTTCACGCTCAAGACGCTGCCTGAGTTGCTTTTCCACGGCTTCGCCTGACCAGTAATCGCCCATCCGGTTCTGAACCCATTCCAGATGGCTGACTATCACGCCGCCGGCGTTGGCGATGATGTCCGGGATCACCGGGATATTACGATCCTTCAGGACGCGGTCACCGTCGCTGCTGACGGGGCCGTTAGCGATCTCCACGATCATCCTGGCCCGGACCCGATCTGCGTTGGCGTCCGTTATCTGGTTTTCCAGTGCGGCCAACACCAGAACATCGACGTCCAGTTCCAGCAATTCGTCGCCGCTAAGGGACTGCGTGTCCGCGAGGTCACACACGGAATCGTCGCATTAGACCATGCCCTTGAGTTCGCGGGTACGGTTTTTGTGACGCAGGATGGGCGAAGGATCCAACCCCTCATCACTGTAGATGCCACCCTGGGAGTCAGACAATGCGACAATATTATAACCGACATCGTGCGCCAGGCGCGCAAAATGCTGGCCGGCGTTACCGAACCCCTGGACAGCCACTGTCAGATCTTCCGGTTTCTGGTGCTGCCGTTTTACCCACAAGTCCAACACCTGCAACGCACCTGCACCAGTGGCTTCCTCACGACCAATGGAGCCCCCTAGTCCCAGGGGCTTACCAGTAATGACGCCGGGCACGTGCCGACGTTCGATCTGGGCGTATTCATCCACCATCCAGCCCATGATTATGGCGTTAGTGTTGACGTCGGGGGCCGGAATATCGCGTTCAGGGCCGATCACATCGTGAAAGGCACGGATATAGCTGCGGGACAATCGCTCCAGCTCCAGGCGGGAGAGGGTCTTCGGATCGACACAGATACCCCCTTTGGCACCACCAAACGGCAGGTCGACCGCAGCGCACTTCAACGTCATCCAGAAACTCAGTGTCGCGACCTCATCCTCGGTGACATCGGGGTGGAAGCGAATGCCGCCCTTGGTGGGGCCACGGGTATCGTCGTACTGCACGCGCCAGGCAGGAAAAACTCGCAGCGAGCCATCATCCATGCGCACCGACAAACTGGCCTGATGGATGCGTTTAGGTTGCCCCAGGCGGTGGCGACTATCGTCAGCCACCTCCAGCCACTCGTAAATGTCAGCCATTCGGGATTGGGCATCTTCGAGTAAGTGATGGGTATTACTGCTCATGGTTACCTCAATATCTCGATAGGGAAAGTAAGGTGTAGACAGCCGTGTCTTTTCTCTGGACACCGC